>JBBRYX010000009.1:0-178042 GCA_038237225.1 Tepidisphaerales bacterium
GCAATCCATCTTTGAATACATCGAGGTGTTTTACAATCGCAAACGGCTGCACAGTTCGATAGGCTATCAAAGCCCCGAAGCGTTCGAGGCAAGCCTCAATTAATCATCGCGTCGCGCCCACCGTTCGTGGGGAAGTCCACCCCCGCGATGCAGATATCTCCCGTCGATGTCCGACCCCTTAGAATTTGCAAACCAATTCCCTCGCCCCTCGCCCCTTGCTCGCGTAGATCCAAAACCGCTCCCCAATGATCTTCGTCCCCCGGCCGCGATACTCGATCGTCTTGATCCCCCGCAGGATCAACTCGGCCCAACTTCCTCAACCGTGCTGGCGGATGGAGGGCGCTTAAACGCGGCACGAATTCATCGCGGCGAATTCATACCGAAGCTGGATCGATCACGGTGACACTCAGATCCTTGAAATCCCCGCCATTGAACGTGAGCAGGCGCCCCATGCCGTAGCACTTCATGGCGGCCACGAGCCGCACATCGTGGGAGCGAAACCCTCTGATCGCAAGCGCTCTCACCAGATCGTGCCAGCGCGCCGGCAGATCGTCGCGGTCGGGAAGGAGCGTGAAACGGCGTTGAAAGAAACCCAGCCATTGGCTCGCTTGTTCGATCGTCATGCCAAGCCCGTTTTGCCCCGCAGGAGGCAGGCCGGGCATGCGTGTCGCGACCGCCCAAAACTCATAGAGGTTCTGCGGAACGACGATCAACTGCTCCCGTCGAGCCAACAGATTGTGGACGGCAGCGCGGGCAACGGCGCATTGTGGATCGGCGGAGTTGGTGACACGGACCAGCAGGTTCGTATCCAGCAGGATCACTCGCCCTCCACCGGGCTGTAAATTGCCTCGCGCGAGTCATCGGCGCGGGGTTGCTGGACTGTGAACGGCTCCATTTCCGCGAAGGTTCCCGCCGGCGACTGGCCCGTCGTCGCCGGCTCCTCGACGAAGACGATCGCTTCGCGGATATCGCCGTCGATCCCTGCAACTTTCTGGGCGATCTCCTGTTTCGAGCCTGTCAGTACGCGAGCCTTCATGGTTCAACCTCGTTAACGGACTGCTCTCATCTTACCCGACCCCCAACGCATGCCAACCCCCCCCCGATGAGGCTGCGCCGGAGCGTTCGAAATCCCCTTTAGGGGTTGTGGCGCATAGCCGCAAAAACCTCGGGGGCTCGCCCCCCGACCGCCGCCCCCGAGCCCTGCTCGACTCGCCGCCCCTGCTTTCGCGAATGCACCTTTTTAACTGCCCGAATCCGGTCAAATCAGTAAGTGGCCGCGTCGGCGATGCGGAACGGTCCTTCGATGACCGGTTTCGCTTCCTCGTCGTCCCACGTGGCGATTTCCCATCGCTTCTGCTCGTTATCCATCGTCAGAATCAGCACTTTGCCATACGCGGTGTGTTCCGCCGCGAGCTTGGGAACTTCCTTCTTCCGAGAATACGCTTCTTTCGGATCAGCCAGCAGGCCGTTTTCCTCGGTCGGGCGCTCGCGAATGCCGACGATAAAGTCCGGGAAAAACCCCTGCCCGTTATCCATCAGCACATTGATGGACCACGGCTTGTGCGGTTCGTTCCGATGCCACCAGAGCACGTTGTCCGAGTCGTCCGCATCGAGGTATTCGGCGAACGCCCGCTCCCATCCGCCCATCGGGGGGAAGCAGCCGTAGACATTCAACCTCGACGTCGAGAGTACCGTGTCCGACCCAAGCTCCGGCGGCAAATCCTCCGCCGGATAGATGATCGCCTTGGTAGCCACCGCCCGTTTGTATGCATCCCGCAGCAAACTTGGCCGGTGCCACAACATCTCGTCCAGGCACTCGTGCAGCCGCGTCCGATCATTGGCGAACTCAAAGTTGTGCTTGACAAGCATCACCTGCAGCCGGCTTGCCAGCAGGTCGCGCAATACCTTCGCGCTCAACGTGCGATAACTCAGGAGAATCCGCTGCGCCTGCTTCTGCTTGTCTTCCAGCGACGGCGGCGCGTAGGTGAAATCCATCTGGATCGTCTGCGTGAAAATCTCCAGCGTTCGCTTGAGGACCTTCACATCCGCCCGCGCCAGCGTCGCGTCCAGCAGCGCTTCAGCGTCAGCCGTGATCTTATCGGCCACCTCTGCCTCTGTCACTTCCTCTTCTCCCGGCAAATCTTGCGTCTTAAATCGCCGTGGTGCGCCCCTTTTGAGCGTGTAGAGGATGCGCTTGAGCTTGGGCTGCGGTGATGTCAGCAGCGCGGCCAGTGCGGGCCGCATGTCCGATGGTGTCCACTGCCGCACGAACAAGTCCAACTGGGCCGGATCGACGTTGCCGCGCTCGTCCAGAATCGCCGCCGGCGGTTCCTGAAACATCGCCCCGGCCGGCGACGGCGGGTTGATCAACAACTGATCGCCCGACTCCGCCGACTGCACCATCACCTTGTCGCCAGCGCCCATAATGACCGTCGTCGGGCTTACAGTCGCGTAGGCGGTTTTAATTCTGTTAATCCGCTGACCGGCGGCGTCCAATCCGCCTTGCGCATCAATGTCCGCCAGCATGACGTACCCGTACCGCAGCGCATCGGGCACCAGGCGCCCCTGCAATCGCCGATGCACGCGCAGGATTCGGCCCACCAACTGCACGCCGAAATCTTCCTTCTGCGTCGCCCGCATGGAAACCAGCGTCCATGCCCGCGGCGCATCGAATCCCAGCGCCACCGCCATCTTGAAGATCAGTACCTCGACCGCTTCATTATTCGCCAGCGCCAGCAACGTCGGGTCCGGCTCATCGGCGGTGTGCGTCGCGATCTGCCCGTCCGTGAATCCGAGCGTCTTGAGCGTCTCCTGCGCCCGCTCCACGCTCCCCTTGCTGCTGTTCACCTGCACGAGCATCAGTGGGGTGAGATTGATGCCCGCTCGCTTCAATTCGGTTTTGAGAAACGCGTGCAGCTTCGCGCCATCGCGCAGTGCCGTCTTCTCAAAATCCACCAGCGCATCCGACCCTTCCTGCACGCGCCACGCGATCGCCTTCACGCCGCGCTTGATGAGTCCTTCCTCGTCCTTGCTTCCCACCGCATCCGCGCGGCTGACGCTGATCTTGTGGATGTTGCTGACCTGCATCCGCGTCTTGAGGTCTTCCAAGTCCTTATCATCCGGTGTCGCGGTGACGAGGATCGTGTATTGGGGCTTCAGCACCGTGCGGAAGAAGATGGCCGCCTGATTTTCGCCCTTGAACGTATGGTGGGCTTCATCCACCACCACCCCGATGCGATATCCCTGCTCGCGCAGCGAGATGATTAAATCATCCACGCTTTCGTTCTGCTCGCCGGTCGTCCGCACGCTCCGCCGATCGCGCACGCGGGTGGCGACCAGGCCCCACGTGGTGACGAACACGTCCCCGCTGCGTGTGCCGATCGGGTTGCGGTCCTCGGTCATGGTGCGCAAGCGTAACCCTTGAAACTGCTCGCGCAAGAATGCCGCCGACTGATCCACCACGCCCTTGAACGGCGCGAACCAGAACCAGACGACGTTGTCGTCACGGCTGATGCGCTCGACGATGTTCCCCGCCATCAGCGTCTTGCCCGATCCGGTCGGGGCCTCGATGAGCAGATACCCGTTGTCGTGAATCGCCGTCGCCCGTCCAGTTTCATCCAAGCCCGCAGCGTTGAGGACCTTGCGCATGGCGTCGAAGACATCCACCGCGCTGTCGACGGCCTGCTGCTGGAAGCTTTTGAGGGTGATGAGGGCCATAGCCAGGTTTTCAGGCCGGTTTCAGGCTTTGCGCTTCAATCGCCGGGGCTTGATCCCCAGTTCCCGCATCACCTGCTCGTGCGGGATGGTCGGTTTCCCCGCGTTGCGCTTCTTGGCCGCCTGAAGAATGCGATAATCTTCCTCGTCCTCAATCCGCTCCAGCAGGGCCTTATAGTCGTTCACCGGGATGATGACGTACTGCTCCTTGCCGTTGCGGGTGAGTACATCGTACTTGGTTTTGAGCATCGGGGTCTTGAGCATCGGGGAAACCTCCTAACGGTCGTACGCGCTCGACCGGTGCTTGATGTCGTGGATGTAGATCACGCCGCCCCTGACCTCAAACAGGACGCGCCAATCGCCCACGCGCAGGCGATAGTCCGGCACGAACGATTTGAGGCGCTTGACGTCGCCTGCCAAGCCGTTCCGCAGGTGGTCGATCTTGCGGCCGATCCGGCGTGCGATGTCCGGTGACAACCGCGCCAAAGAGGCGCGAGCGCTGTCAAACCAGTGTATATCGTATTTCATCCCTTGTCCCTCGCAACGCCATCAGATTCTGATCCCAAACCGCCGGGCGAGCGTCTCCGGCACCGCCTCAATCTGCAGGTTGACCGCATCCCGCAAGCGCGACTTCACCAGTTCCGGCTGCCAGGTGTAAACAATGCAGGCCGGGCTCTCCTTCACCGCTTTCGCCAGCGCCTTCGCCTGCTTCACGCTGAAATGCGGCACGTAGATCAATCGCTGGCCGTCATGGTCCGCCACCACAAACGGTTGTTCATCATCGAACCGCCCCAACACCGGCATGTGCGTCAACTGCAACGCCGTCCAGACCTGCTCATGGTCAATGTCCGTCAACATCCCCGGCGCGATCCGCCGACAACGCAAGTAAGCGAAGTCGCCGCCCAGTCCCGGCGTGTCGGCATATCCTTCAATCACCCGGCGCACGCGGGTGGCGCAGACGTCGCGGCAGAGATTCTTCTCCGGCTCATCGACCGTCGCCTCCGTGCTGGAAACGAGAATAACGCGACGATTCCCGCCGTCTTCTTTGTTGAGCTTCAGCACGGCGTGCGCCGTCGTACCGCTGCCGGCGAAGAAGTCGAGGACAATTTCATTCATGTTGCTCTCGACCGTATAAGACAGAAAGTGCTCGATGAGTCCGACGGGCTTCGGAAACGTGAACGCCTTCCCGTCGCCGAGAACTGCTTTAACTGCGTCAGTGCCTTCCTGTGTGTAGGGGCCGACAACGATCGACATAGGCTTCGCGCCTCGCTCTTCGCCAGTGTCGTCACGGAGATATTGCTTGTACCTGACGGACCATTTCCCCTTTGCCTTCGAGAACGTAAGTTCGTCATTTGCCAAAGCCAGCATGGTCCGCTCCTTCGCCCACTGCCATTGCTTCTCGGGCCAGACTTCCTCACCCGCGTAAGGAATTGCATATCGCAGATTTGGGCGCTCGTCCATGCTGTTCGTCGCCAGTGGCTGCGTAAAGTAAGGGCCACGAGTCTCGTACTTCGAGTCTTTGAACTTGTATCGTTTCTGTGCTTCGGGGTCCGGTGGGAGCACGATGGCACCAATAGAGTCGAGGCTTCGCGCGAAACAAAGAACATACTCGTGAAGGCTTACGACGTGTTTAGTTTTCGCTCCACCCCCGTATCGCTTCTGCCAAATCACGGTGGCAATCATATTGCCCTCGTTAAAGATTCGGTTCATCAGCAGCCCGAGATGATGCAACTCGTTGTCATCGATCGAAACAAAGATCACCCCATCCTGTCGGAGTAAATCCTTCGCCAGCGTGAGTCGCTGGAACATGAATTCACACCATTTGGAGTGTCGCCAGAGGTCTTCCTTGTCGACGAAGCGGTCGTTGTAGACGAAGTCTTTGTTGCCGGTGTTGTAGGGTGGGTCGATGTAGATGCATTTGACCCGGCCGGCGAAGGTCATGCGGAGGTAGCGGAGGGCGTCGAAGTTGTCGCCTTCGATGATGAGGTTTTTCCACGGGCCCCCCTTTGGGCCGCAGGAAAGCGATTGATCGAGGTCCAGGGCGACGAAGTCCTGATTCAGGGCTTGATCGCGCTCAATTTCATTGGCTTCCCACACCAGGCCAAAGCGGGTCGCGTCCCGCCGGTCGCGTGCCTCCAGGAGCCCGATCAATACCGACTTGCTCAGATCATCGTATTTCCTGGTCGCCATCGTATAAGTGCAGTTTTATTTGAGGCTGCCCGGTCATGCAAACAGCGAGAGGAGGAGAAGATGGCCAAGGCCCCTTCCGGGTTGCCACGATTCAAAGTCGTCGAGCGACACATTCGTGACGCCGCCAACGCCGGTCGTGCGGCCGTGGAGGAGATCGACAGCGCGCTTCCCGCCGCCCGCAGGGACTCGGATCGCAAGGCGCAAACCGAGGTGCGGAACCTGATGTCTCAGACCCGGCAGGGCCTCTTGGACACCATGGGCACACTCTTCGATCAGATCCGCGATTAGGGAGCGGTACGGTGAGCCGGGGCTGGTCCGAGTGCTGACCGCAGGTCGGGGGGTCCGGCGGCGAGCCCCAGGTCTTCATCCCATTCCCGTCAAGAAATACCGGACGTCTAAACTTACCAGACCTTCGAGGATTTCAGTGCTGAGTCGTGAGTCGTGAGTGCTGAGGATCTTCCCGCTTGCCGGCTCCATCGGCGTCCATCCGTGTTCATTTGTGGTTCTATCCCTTGGCCCATTCCAGTTTGACGGCCCCAGCATCCGATCATATAAACATAGACGATATGCACCCGTCCGATCCCACATCCGTCAGGCTGGCCGACGCCAATATCAAGGCGCGGTGAGCCGCCACCCTCACCGGTGACCCGCTCCCGTGCCCGCCCCCCCTTGCTCCCCGTTGCTTAACTCCGCCTCATCTTTAATCTAACGCGCTACAGGAGACTGCCCGCGTCAGTCCCGCCGTTTCCCTCGCAACGGACAACGGACCACTGACAACGGACATCCAAACTCATGCAAACCCGCTACCGCACACACACCGCCGGCGAACTTCGCAAATCCCACGTCGATCAGGAAGCCAGGCTCGCGGGGTGGGTTCATTCCTACCGCGATCACGGCGGTCTCGTCTTCATCGATCTCCGCGACCGCGACGGCATCACCCAGCTCGTCTTCGACGCCGACGTCTGCGGCCAACCCGCGCTCGATGAAGCACGGAAGCTCCGCAGCGAATGGGTCATCTCTATCGCGGGGAAGGTTCACGCGCGCGGCGGGGGATTGGAGAATGCGAAGCTGGCGACTGGTGAGATTGAAGTGATGGTGAAGGGCATGGAGGTGCTGTCGGTGTCGCCGACGCCGCCTTTCACGCCCGATGAGCGCGAACTTCCGAGCGAAGACAAGCGGCTGCAATACCGCTATATCGATCTCCGCCGAGAGCCGATGCAGCAGAACCTCCGGACCCGCTATCGCGTGACGAAGATCATGCGCGACTATCTCGGGGACTTGGGCTTCTGGGAAATCGAAACGCCGTTCCTTACCAAATCCACGCCCGAGGGCGCTCGCGATTTTATCGTCCCCAGCCGCCTCGTACCCGGAAGCTTCTATGCGCTTCCGCAGTCCCCCCAGCTGTTCAAGCAGCTCCTGATGGTTTCCGGCTGCGACAAGTATATGCAGATCGTCCGCTGCTTCCGGGATGAAGACCCGCGCGCGGATCGGCAGGCAGAGTTCACCCAGCTCGACGTGGAGATGAGCTTCATCGACCGCGAGAACATCATCGAGGTCATCGAAGGCCTCCTCCGCAGGATCTGGAAGGAAATCCTGAACCAGGAAATCCCCCCGATCCGCCACATGGCCTACGACGATGCGATGACCCAGTACGGGTCGGACCGCCCGGACCTCCGCTTCGGCATGCAGCTCCACGAGATCACCGACCTCGCGCACACCACCGACTTCAAGGTCTTCTCCCAGGCCCCGATGGTGAAGTGCATCGTCGTCCCCGGCGGCGCATCGCTCACCCGCGCGCAAACGGATGCCCTCGCCGAATGGTCGAAGGGCTTCGGCGCCAAAGGCCTGGCCGTCACCAAAGTGGCCAAGCCCGCGGCTTCAGCCGTGGGTCCCACGTTCGACACCGGAGTCGCAAAGTTCATCCAGTCGATCGCGCCGAAGTTGATCGAGCGCACCGGCGCGAAGGAAGGCGACCTCCTCGCCTTCGCCGCCGACAAACCCAAAATCGTCCACAAAGTTCTCGGCGAACTCCGCCTGAAAATGGCGCGTGACATGCAGATGAAGCCGACCCGGGAGTTCGAATGGCTCTGGGTCACCGACTTCCCCCTCTTCGAATATGATGAGGATGAAAAGCGCTACACCAGCACGCACCACCCGTTCACCACGCCGCTGGATGAAGATCTCGCCAAGCTCGATTCCGGCGATCGCGCCACCATCGAGTCCATCAAATCCAAAGCCTACGACATCGTCGTCAACGGCTCCGAAGTCGGCGGCGGCTCCATCCGTATCCACCGCATGGATGTTCAGCAAAAAGTCTTCTCGCTGCTCGGCATCAATCCCGAAGCCCAGAAACTCAAATTCGGCTTCCTCCTCGACGCCCTCCAATACGGCGCGCCACCCCATGGCGGCATCGCCCTTGGACTCGACCGCCTCATCATGATCCTCCGCAACATCAGCAACATTCGCGACGTCATCGCGTTCCCGAAAACCCAATCCGGCGCGGATCTGATGTGCGGCTCACCAAGCCCCATTGACGACCGCCAACTTAAAGAGACCCACATCAAAATCGCCGGCCCCCCACCGAAAGGCCCGCCAACCCCCGACCTCCACACCACCGTCCACAAACATGGCGAGCCCCCCACCCCCCCCGCCCCCCCCACCTCGTAGGGGCGGGTCTCAGACGCGACCTCCGTCCTCTTACCCCCGGCTCCGGCTCCCTTGGGTTAGAGCGTCAGATCGCCTTCATCGGGATTGATCGCCGCTCCGTCGATCGTCTTCACCTTCGGCGGCACACCCGTGAGGATCCAGAACCAGCCGTTGCCGGAGTCAATCGGCGGGGCGTTCATCGTGATCCGGATCGTCGTCGCGGTGAGCTGCACCGCGCTCACGCCCGTGCGCTCTTCCTCGCCGCCGTCGTCATGGAGGGTGAACAGGTTCCAAGCCGCGCCCGCGCCGGACAGAATCATCACCGGCTGATCGAACGTCCAGGCGGTGTCGGCGCTGCCAAAGCTGCCGGTGACTTCAATCACATTCGCGGCAGGGGGGACGGGGGGGATGAACGGGGAAACGGGCGCGGGCCGCTCGGGGCGCTTGCGCCCCCCCACGCGGGGATATTGGATGGGGTAGGAGATCATGGTTTAAAAAAGGGATTGAGGCACGAAGGCACCAAGGCACGAAGGGAGTGGGCGAGGCAAAGAGGCACGGAGCGGGGAGGGATTCACTTAGGAGAACTCAGGCACGAAGGCATTGAGGCACGAAGGCACGAAGGGGGAGACAAGGCAATCAGGCAGAGAGTGGGGAGAAGAAATGAGGCTTCACTTCCTGCCTCATCCCTTCTCCCTCACTTCGTGCCTCCGTGCCTGCGTGCCTCCGTGCCTGCTTCATCACGCCGCATCGGCGATGCTGCCGACGATCACGGTGCCGGCGGGGACGGAAACGCCGCCCGCTTGCCCGCGCTCGTTGCACCATCGAGCCGCGATCCACACCTTGCTTCCGCTGGCGACGGTGCCGGGGAAGGTGATGTCAAACACGCTGCGCGTGGCCTGGCCCTGGTACTTCCAATCATCCACGTTCGCCGGCGCGGTCGCGCCAATGTGCGTGAAGATTTCGGCGTCGCTGACGCCAAATGGTTTTGCCTTCTTGCCGGTGAGCGAGTCGGTCAGCTTCACGCGGACCACGCGCTGGAAGGAGGAGATCACCGACACCACCGGGATGGTGCTCGGCGGCTGGATGGGCGTGGGGGCGTTCTTGATGTTCAGCCCCAGGGCCGCCTTCTGCGCGTTGGTGACGGCGGTGTTGGCGTTGATCCGCTTGCCGTAGCTGCGCATCCGGGCTTTTAAAATGGCCACCTTCGTGTCCTTGTCCTCCACCGTGGGCTTGGTCCGGGTCGCGGGGTCGGTTGCGAGGTTATACGCGGATTGTGCTGCGGAATTATCCGAAGCCAGCGCCGTGGCGTCGCCGGCCGACAAACCGAACGCGGTGGGTGTGGCTGAAATTTTCGCGCTGAAGTCCACGGCTTGCGTGATGAACTCCGATTCTTTGCTCTTGATCCAATCAGACACTGGATCCTTGCCTTTCTGGAATCACGCGAGAGCCGCCGGCCACACCACGGGATCGCCCGTGACTCGGTTGTTGGTGGCGACTTCAATCGCGTCTCCAGAATCAGCATCGTCGCCGGGTTTAAACGCCTTAACTAAGGCAAGGGAAAATAATCTGTTTCCGCAGGTTCGTGCGGGTGGAAGTGAAGGGTCTTGCGGGAGTTGTGACGGGAAAAGAAAGTTTTCAGATGCGTTGGGCCGCTCCCGCCCCCAGGCAACAGCCCAAGTTTCTTCCCGGACAAGACACCGCGGTTGCGTCCGATTACCGTGAGCCCTTGGCTCCCCCTTTCCCGCAGGGCAAAGGGGTTCGACTTGCGACCCTTTTATGCTGCCCCTTTTATGCTGCCCGGATTACGCTGCCCGGATTACGCTATCAGCAGTGCTGGGAACTGTCTGAGTTCCATTCCAATCCTCAGCTTGCGCGGATCGGGCCAAACCTCGGCAACGTTTGGGAGGCGAATCATTTCAGGGAGTGCCGCGCTGAACGCGTCAAGCCCACCGTCAAGCTGAACCTGTCGAAGTCGATCCGCGGCCGCCGTGTTGAGAATGACTCGATAATTGGATCGCACGCCCAACAAACCCGTGTCGTAGGCGCCGTGATGAAGCCGACACAGCGCGAGCCCGTTTGTCACGTCGTCATCCCCGCGCGGATCGGATATCGGGACGACGTGAGCCGCATCAACGAGCTTGAGCGCCGTGCCGCACACCGCGCAACGGTTGCCGTAGGCTTGCAAAACGAGCGGGCGAAAACGCGCATCTCGAAACGCCCGCATGATTTCAACCAGTTGCACGCGCCGTGTTAGTTGCTCCGGAGTAGTTGACGATTCAACAAGCCCATTTTCCTCTTCCGGTGTCGCGTCGATGAGCGTGGCCACTTCGGTCGCATCTTCTTCTGCATCATGCAACATCTGTCCATCTTGGACGTACCACAGCAGATAATCCTTTCTAACTGCGACTACGACTTCACGCCCTTCATTAGCAGGGCGTAGCTGCGTAGCCAAGCCATTGTGTCCCGCCATTTCAAGCGTGGCTGCGGTTGTCTGAAAACTCGGCGAGCGTGTCGAAAAGCGGGTGTGTCGGCGAGCATCCCAGAACGCCCAAACTCCCGCTTCATCGTTCCAACCACCGACAATCGTGCGAATGCCGGGACTTAACGGGAACTGCGGCGCGTTTGTAATTTGAATACGCCGCTCGCCAGCGGGACGTACGCCCGGTCCGCCGCCGCCGGGGGTGACGGTCCACAAGTAGACGATGCAATCAGTTACGTTGTCTCCACTGACGACGCGAAGTTGTGCGGGCCTTTTCCCTCCGCCGACGATCAAGACCGTCGCCCCCGACCGCTCCATCGTCGCGGCGAACTGTTCCAGCAGATGCGTAAATGGAATGGCGGGCAAGAATCATTCCCCAAACGTCAGTTGTCGCTTATTGGCTCTTGGCTTGCGCTTTGGTGTTGGCTTAGAAAGGGTGTCGATGTCAAATCGCGCAACCGACCCGTCAAGGTAATCAGCTCGAAGCTCGGATGACAGCCAACGTCTGCCCGTCCGCTCGCACGCCGCGCCCGTGACATTGCTGCCGCAGAACGGATCAACAACCAAGTCGCCTTTGTCGGTGAGGAAATCGATGAAAAATTGCGCCAGAGCTTCCGGGTATCTCGCAGGGTGCGGCTTATTTCCGAGCTCTTTGCAGCGACGTAGGTAATAGCTGTTTGATTCCGTGTTTGCGATTTCCAAGAGGTTCGGGGGAATCGCGCCGCCATTGTCGCGCTGGAACGCTTCCGAAATGTCGTGACCAGACGGGCGCATTCTTGCCTTGTAACCGCGACGAATTAAATCCTTCATGCTGTTGCTGTAGGGGCGCAGCACTCTTCGGTTGTCCGCTTTGGGAAACTCCTGTTTACTAAACCACCAGACCATGTTCACCGCGTCTTTAACACGAATGCGCCGAATTGTAACCCACTCGGCAGGTGTCGGAAGTTTTGCCGGGTTATACCAATAAAATTCCTGCGCGAGGTGAAACTCTTTCGATAGGCGCACGGCAAGGTCAAAGTGATAGACACTCCGCACCGGCGCGCCCGGAACCCACGCGCCACCGATGTCAAGAACGAAGCTGCCGGTTGGTTTCAGGACACGCTTAATTTCGAGACAGAACGGTGTGAACCATTCCAAGTATCTTTCGATCGGTTCGTTCCCGTACTCTTTCTTGCGCGTGAGTGCGAAGGGCGGTGAGGTCAGGACCAAATCGACCGACGCGCTTGGCAATGCCTTGAGCATCAGCATCGAGTCGCCAATAACTGCCGCGCCGTTCGTCGTGCTGTAATAAGGGGATAACTGATCAAGCGCAAGGGTGCGGACCCATTCGAGTTCAGGTGCGAACGCCTTCTTTGTGACCATTCGATTCCTTTGGGGACAAGTAAACGAATTCTAGTTGGATGGGAACCCGCGTCAATCGCTCAAGGTCAAGGAGCGCTGAACAGGGACGTGGAACAGGTCAAGAGTCATCGTTAAGAATCGCGGGCCGGGGAGGTGAGCCGGGTCTCGTCTGAGTGCTGACCGCAGGACGGGGGGGCGGCGGCGAGCCCCCGTCTGGTGACGAGCGCAACTCCGTGAGCCTCCGTGATCTCAGTGGTGAATCAACTGCCCGATAAAACCGCACCGCGCGGGTGCGCGCAGGCCTCGTCCCAGAAGATCGCTCCGGACGATGTAGGCGGGGGGATTGATTCGCCCGCTTTCGCGGCTGGCTTGGGGGAATGGTCAGCCCATTCGGGGGAATGGTCAGCCCATTTGGGGGAATGGTCAGCTCATTTGGGGGAATGGTCAGCTCATTTGGGGGAATGGTCGGCTCATTTGGGGGAATGGTCAGCTCATTTGGGGGAATGGTCAGCCCATTTGGGGGAATGGTCAGCGGATTTGGGGGAATGGAACGTCGCGGCGGGGGAATGGTCAGCGGCTTGGGGGAAAGGGACAGCTGCCGCGAGCGCCCCGGACGTCCCCCCGGCGCTTCCGTTCCTCTCCCCGGACGTTCCGTTCTTCTCCCCGGACCGTCCGTTCTTCTCCCCGGAGGCTTCGCGCTGCTCTTTAAACCCGCCGTGCTTCTGGCAAACGATCTACCCTACAATCCCCCCATGCTCCCCGACCTCCTAGGCTGGATCTCCTCCCTCATCCTCCTCGCGACCATCACCACCCAGATCGTCCGCCAGTGGGAAGCCCACACCAGCAAAGGCGTCTCCCGCTGGCTGTTCATCGGCCAGCTCGCCGCCAGCGCCGGTTTCACGCTCTACTCCATCCTCCTGCACAACACCGTCTTCATCGTCACCAACGCCCTCATGCTCGCCAGCGCCGTCGTAGGCCTGCTCCTGCTTCTCCATCACCGCCGGCATGAATCATCCCTCTGACTTCCGGCTTGGTCGGTTTACGCACTCCGCCGCGCCGGCCGGCAGGCCGGATGCAACCCTGAAGCACGATGCAAGATCACGCGCTGTTCGTTGTCATCCTGAGAGCCTGGAACTCTTCCTGTAGCACGGGCATCTTGCCCGTGTTGGCGATACAGACACGGGCAAGATGCCCGTGCCACAGTCAAATCTTCACAGACTCTGAGGTACTCCGAAGGATCTGCCTGTGAGCAATTCAGGCCAGATCCTTCGGAGTACCTCAGAGGTTGTGACCTTTTCAACAGTAGCATGGGCGTCTCGCCCCTGTTAGTCAGAAGAACATGGGCGAGACGCCCAAGCTAAGAAAAATTCACACCCTCTCAGGATGACAATCAGCGCCGAATCGCGCACAGCCATTTAGACAATCCCATCACGGCGCTCGGGTCGCTCGCACCCTATCTCCTTGGCGCTCCTTCGGGCCTCCCCTCCAATAAGGAATGTGCGCCGGTCTCACTGCCGCTCGTTGCCGCGAGCTTTGGCAGCAGCGATAATCATCCCATGCCACGCCGCGCCCACGTCCCTCATCTCGCCGTTGGCTCGCTCGAACTGCCCGAATCAGAATCCCATCACCTCCGCAACGTTCTCCGCCTTCAGCCAGACGATAAAATTGAGTTGTTCGACGACACCGGCCGCACCGCCCTCGCCCGCGTCGTCGACATCTCCCACGCCCGCATCACGGTTCAGATCAACACCGTCGACGCGTCAGTTCCGCCTACCACAAAAATCACAGTCGCCTCCGCGCTGCCCAAAGGCGACCGCGCCGACTGGATGATTGAGAAACTCTCGGAGCTTGGCGTCTCCCGCTTCATCCCCCTGCAAACGGAACGCTCTGTCGTCCACCCCGAAGGCAAGAACAAACGCGACCGCTGGACAAGAATCGCCACCGAATCCGCCAAGCAATCCCATCGCATCGGCGTCATGCAGATCGACGCGCTCACTCCGCTCGGACAGGTACTCTCGTCGATAGCCAATGCTCTCTATCTCTCTCCGGATCCAGCCGCCAGAGCACTGGTTTCGAACCTCAAAGCTGAGGATGAGAGGATCACCCTCATCATCGGCCCCGAGGGCGGTTGGAGCGAAAATGAGATCGCGCTCTTCGCCGCCCGCAATATCACCCCCGCGCGATTGACGGATACCATCCTGCGCATCGAAACCGCCGCCATCACCGCAGCCGCCCTCGCCGCGTGCGCTTCCCTTCGTCCTCCATCCCTTTAACATCCGTACCCTTATGACCTTTCCGACCAACTTCGATCAGTATCAACCTGCCAGCTACCCTCAGGGCCCTTCCAACCCCCGCGGATCTCGCGCCGGCATCCTCCTCCTCATCCTCGGGCTCCTCACGGCCTCTCTCGGCCTCTGCAACACCATCACAACCTTCCGCACCTCGCCGGAGGACCTCCTCGCCCAGCAGAGCAAAATTCTCCCGCCCGATCAGCCCATGCCGATTTCGCCGGAAACGATGCGCACCATCGCCGTGGTCATGGGAATCGCCGTCTCGTTCATCGGATTTCTGCTGATCGGGCTCGCGCTCGGCGTCCGCGCCGGCAGCGCCACGGCCACAGTTCTCGCCGTTGTCGTCACCGGCATCATCCTCGCCGTGCTGGTGCTGTTGCTTCTGATTGCGGCCATCGCCACGTTTGCCGCCCCGGCCGCCGCCGCGCTCCTCTGCGTCGTCGCCGTTCCCACCGCGCTGTTCTCGCTTAACTTCATCTGGCTTATTCAAGCCTCCCGCGCTTCCCGCGCTTCCCGCGCATCCCGCGCCGGGTCGAGCGCGTCTCAACTCCAATCCCAATATGCCCAGTACTGGCAGTACTACCAACAGCAACAACAATCCCAACACACCGGCCCCTACACCCCTCCTGCCCCACTCGATCCCCCGCCGCAATACTTTCCGCCCACTGCACCGCCGTCTCCACCTCCAGCGCAAGGAGAAGGTCATGCCCCTCCCCCCGCGCGATAGTGCCGAGCGTCCGCTGCGACTCGCCATCCGCTCCTCGCGGCTGCTCGGCATCATCTTCCTTTGCTTCGGCGCGGTCTCCCTCTTTCCCCTCCTGCTCTACCGCGCGCGGGGTCCCGGGTTCCCCTTCGCCTTCATTTACATTCTCGCCTCCCTCATCTACTTCACCCCGGGCCTCGGCTACATGCTCTTCTCCGTCTTCCTCTCCAGGCGGCATCCCTGGGCCATCGTCGCCACCATCGTCCTTGCGGCACTGAACCTTCTCTTTATTCTCTTCGGGTTCATCGTCCTCCTCATGACCCTCGCCAGCAACAACGCGCCACTCATGCCCTACATCCTCATCCCCATCGGCATCGGCGGCATCTTCATCCTCGCACTCATCCAGCTCATCCACCACCTCAGCAAATCCTTCGAAGCCCTCCGCAATCCGCCCACACCGCATGGCTTCGCCCCCATCATGCCCCCCGATCCCTTATCCGCCGCGACCCCGCACCCCGTCCTCCCCGCTCAGGAAATCTCCAGCTTCCTTCCTCCAAAATAATCCTGCTTCATCGCCTTCTTCGCCAGCGCCAACGTCTCCTCCGCCACCCCGTTTGCCCGCTTCGTCCCCGCGCGCAGCACATCAATCACATCATCCGGCCGCTGCTCGTACTGCTTCCGGCGCTCCCGAATCGGCCCGATGAATTCATTGAGCACGCGCACGAGTTCCTTCTTAATCGCCACATCCCCCACCTTCCCGTGCCGATACGCTTCCTCGTTCTCCCGCACCCACTGCTGATTGGGATTGAACGTCTCATGGAAAATCCACAGCGGATTGTTCTCCACCGTCCCGGGATCCGTCGCCCGCAGGCGTTTCGGATCAGTATACATGCTCATCACCCGCTGCTGCACCGTCTTCTCATCATCAGACAGGAAGATCGCGTTGTTCAGCGACTTGCTCATCTTCGGCAGATTCCCATCCGCGCCCGGCGCCCCAATCCCCGGCAGCCGGGTCATCCGCCCGAGCTTCGCCTGGATGATCGGAAATACCCCGCCCGCCTTCACGTAATCCTTGTCTTCCGTATGCGAATCCACCCCGCAGTACACCTGGTTAAACCGCCGCGCCACCTCCCGCGTCATCTCCAGGTGCGGCAATTGATCCTCCCCCACGGGCACAATCTCAGGCCTAAAAGTTAAGATGTCGGCACACTGTCCCACCGCGTACATCGGAAACCCGAACGAGTACTTATCCCCCAGCTCCTTATCCTTGATCTCCTGTGCCAGCGTCGGGTTCCGCATCACACGGTTAAAGGGAATCAGCATCGCAAAGAAAAATGTCAGCTCATCGATCGCCGGCACCTCGCTCTGCACAAACACCGTCGACTTGTTCGGATCGATCCCCGCTGCCAGGTAGTCGGTTGCGATCTCAATCACCGACTGGCGAATCTCCTCCGGCTTATCCGCCCGGGTTGTAAACGCATGCTTGTTCGCGATGATGAAGTAACACTCAAACTCATCCTGCAGCGCCAGCCGATTTTCCAGCGACCCCACATAGTGCCCCAAATGCAGTTTCCCCGTCGGGGTATCACCGGTCAAAATCCGCTTCTTCTCGCTCATGGCCCTGATCCGATCTTCTTAGATACTTTCCCACTCGTTGCGCGAGATTCCGGCTTGCGTCAAAATCTCCGCCACCAGATTCCTGCCGATCTCGGCGCGATGGGGGTTCGGAATTCTGATCCTCACTTCATCGCGCACCATGATTTCATGATCGCTGCCGGTAAAAGGACCGGCGAAACCCGATTTGCGCAACGCACCGACCAGCTTGCGCCGACTGATCGGGCCAAACGGGGGCATCAGGCGACTTTCCGCTTCCGGCCTTTGCGCGGGTTTAAGTTGAGTCCAGCAACGATCGGAAGCGTGAGCCCCAGCCGCAAGCTCACGAGCATCCAACTCTCCAGAACCTCCCGCAGCTCCTTCCGACAACCCTCCAGCGTGTCCGCGTTCGACCACACTCCCCTGAAGCCGGGGATTTCCCCGAAGAATCCCTCGTCCTCATCAAGAATCTTGTATTTCGCCCGTGCCATTGCCGCTTCCACGTATTCTGTCAGCATAATTGCTCCGCCTCCATTGTAACGGCGCCCGGTCCCTCGTCCATTCGGCACCGACTCATTCCCTCACTCGTCAGCAATCAACCATCCTCCGAGCTAGCACCCACTATTGCTTTCCCCCCCACAATTCCCCATCATTTCCCGCATGCGCCTCAAGGCCCCTCAGCGCCGCGAACAACTCATGGAGGTCGCGAGCAAACTCTTCGCCAGGCTCGGCTACGACGCGACCACCACCGCCGCCATCGCCGACGCCGCCGGCGTCACGGAACCCATCCTCTACCGCCACTTTGAATCCAAACAGGAAATGTTCGTCGCCATCGTCAAGGCCGTCAGCGAGCAGACCATGAACCACTGGCAGGAAATCATCGCGGGCCTGACCGATCCCGCGCAGCAGATCCGCCAGGTTTCCGCGGAGATGCCCGATCACATGGCCCACCTCGCCGATGCCTACCGCGTCCTGCATGGCGCCCTCGCGACCAGTCGCGATAAAAAAGTGCTGGCCGTCATCAAGGACCACTACACCGAGATCGAAAAGTTCTTCTCAAAGATTGTCAAGGACGGCCAAAAGACCGGCACTTTCCGCAAGGACGTCCAACCCAAAACCGCCGCCTGGCAACTCATCATGACCGGCATCGGCTACGGGATGATCGCCCTCCACCTCATGCCCCTCGACCGCCCCCTCGTCCACGAATCCATCGAGTCAATCCTCCGCGGGTTGCGATAGGTCATACGGATTCCATTTAATTCTCGCGCTTGATTCCCTCTGGAAGCCCGCGCCCCGCAAGCGGAGCCGTTCAACACATGCGCGGGGAAATAAGTGGAATCCGTATCATGGGAAATCGAGCCAGTCCTCCGGCTAAGCCACCTGCTTGATCGCGATCGAGTCGATCGTTCTGGGATCGAAGTCGATGCGTTGTTCGAAGACCCCGGCGAGATGGGTTTTGTCCATCGCCAGGATCCAGCCTTGTTCGATGATGAGGTCCTCGATGATCCGGCCACCGGCGAGCGTGGCGGTGACGACGGCGGTGTATTTGCGCTTGGGAACGCCGTGTTCGAGAAGGAACTTTCGCCAGGGTTCCGGCAGCGGTTTGGCGAGGCGATTACGCGGGGGATTCTTTGCGAGCATCCTGCGCACCCTACCGAAGTGCCATCTTGGCGAACAGAGCAAGCGCGATCGGGGTGTTCATTGCGAAGGCAAGCGTCGCGAGATGTGACTTGCCTCGCATCGTCCAGCATATCAGAGACACGAACGCGGTGATCGGCGAGCCGAAGAACAACGTGTTGAATGTTCCTTCCATCCAATTTGGAATAAACCAACCAAGAACGAAATACCAAGCCCAGGACGACCAGAATGCGAGGCCTGCGATGAAGAGCGGTATCGCCAACTGTAATTTCGCTCGTTGTGAGCGAAGGAGAGGGATGTCGGGAATTTCAGGTGACGCGGTCATGGCGGCTCCTGATCGAGGGGCTAAGGTTTGCGGGCGATCATCATGATCTCCATATCCGCGATCTCGAGGGGCTTGCGGGAAAAATTTCCGGCGATGCAGCCGTAGCCGGCTTCGACGGTGAAGCCTGCGGTTTGCAGCATCAGTTCCAGTTGGGGGTAGGTGAACGCGGTGGTCCAGATCTGCACCTCGCGCTGCTCGTGGTTTTCGCCGGTGATGGTGATGCGCTCCGTGCTGGTGCAGGAGTAGGGATCGAAGCGCTCGACTTCTGCGGCGCGTTGAGCGGCGCTTAGGGCGTTGATGGCGGTGAGAACGAATTGGCCGCTGGGTCTGAGGGCGCGATGGATGCGGCGGAGGACATGGAGGTGATCGGCTTGGGAGCCGAGCAGCCCGAAGGCGCCTTCGCAGAGGCAGATGGCGGCGTCGAAGGCGTTTTCGGCATCGAAGTGGCGGGCATCGGTGGCGATGAACTCGGCGGGAAGTTTTTCTTCGAGGGCCGCTCTCGAGGCGACTTGGATCATGCCCGAGGAGATGTCAATGCCGGTGAGCTGATAGCCGCGCCGCGCAAGCGCAAGACTGTGGCGGCCGACGCCGCAGCCGATGTCGAGGATGTGGGATGGTTCCGGAAGCTTGAGGAGGTCGATGAGGAATGCGACTTCCTGCGCGGTGCCGCGCGTGAAATCCCAGTCGAGGTAGCGGCTGCGGATGAAGTCGCCAATCTCGCGGTAGAAGGCACCGTCGTAACGCAGCGGCTCGTGCCCTTGCGCGGGCGCGGGGCGTGTCATGCAACCTCGCAGCTTTGGGCATCGGCGTTGACTTCATCGACGGCGGTTGGGGCGGGCCAGATGCCGGGGGCATCAATGGCGTAGTAGCGATCGAGAACGGCGGTCCAGTCTCGCAGGGAGCGGATGTTGATGAATGCGGTTTTTACGTCGGGGTGGCGCGGGTGGAAGCGGGCGTACTTGATGCCCATCTTACGCATGCGGCGGCCGGCGAGTTGTTCGCCGTGGAGCTGCATGGCGAGGGAAAAATGTTCTTGAAGCGCTTCGCGCTGGGCGTGGATGGAGGGCGGTTGTAGGGGCGACGGCTGCGTCGCGTCGCGGCGCAGCCGCGAGTTTTCCGTTGCGTCCTGAACCTCAACGCTGCGCGTCGACCGCGACGCAGGCGTCGCCTCTACATCGGACCGCGGGGCAGGCGTCGCCTCTACATTGGAGCGAAAGAGGTCGGCGGCTTGTTGGAAGATCCAGGGGTTTCCGATGGCGCCTCTTGCGATCCAGACGATGTCGACGCCGGTTTCCGCGAGCATGCGGACGGCGTCTTCGGCGGTGAAGACATCGCCGGAGCCTAAAATTGTTTTCGTTGGATAGCGCTGCTTGATTTGTTTGAGCGTCTCCCAGCGGGCCTGGCCCTGGTATTTCTGCTCGACCGTGCGGGCGTGAACTCGGACGGCGGCGAAGTTGAGGGAAAAGGCTTCATCGACGATCTGGTGGAAGCGGTCCTCGGCTTCGGGTGACTCATCGAACGCTCGACGGAGGCTGACGGTAAGCGTTGCATTGGGAAGTGCAGCGCGGACGGCGCGGAGGATGGATATGCCGCGGGTTGTGTCGAGGAGCATGTGGCCCCCGCGGGCTTTGTTCTTGATCTTCTTGACGGGGCAGGCGAAGTTCAAATCGATGACGTCGTAACATGCCTGCTGAAGCAGTGCCGCCGCTGACGACATGGTATCGGGATCGGAGCCGATGATTTGGCCGGCAAGAGGGTGATCCTCGTCGTTGATGTCGATGGATTTTTTCAGGCCTTGGCCGCCCTGGAGCATGATGGTGTCGAGGAGGGCTTCGGTGACGGCGTAGGGGCAGCCCCGGCGGCGGGCGACGAGGCGCATCGCGCGGTCGGAGTAACCGGCCAGGCCGGCCTGACAGAAGGGAGTTGAGAGCTGGATGGGGCCGATGTTGGGCACGGAGGGAGTATAGTGGGAGGGGTCGATGAAATCCGAAGCACCAGATTCGAAATCCGAAGCACGAAACCCGAAATCCGAAACAAGCACGAAAGGGGAAAGTGGAAATTGGAATCGGGGAAGCGGGTGGTTGGCGATCGCGGTGATCGTGGCGCTGATTGCGGGGTTCGCGTGCAATGCGTGGCTGGCGGTGCGGGGGAAATGTGCGACAGGGGATGAGCCGCTGCATCTGATGGGGGCTTACATGCAGGTACATTTTCGAGACTTTCGGGTTGACGATCGCGATCCGCCGTTGTGGTTGCGGTGGGCGATGGCGCCGGTGCCCGCACCGATGTTGAAGGTCGATACGAAGTCGAAGGCTTGGCAGCTTATTCCGAAAGAGCATTGGCACGATTGGGAATGGAGCGTGGCGACTCTGTATCGCACGAAGGGGAATGATGCCGATGCGGTGCTGATGCGGGCGCGGACGATGATGCTGATCGCGGCGATGGCGGGGATGGGATTGGTCGCGTGGTGGAGCTGGCGGCTCGGGGGAGCGGCGGCGGCGGTGATTGCGACGGCGATGCTCGCCTTTGATCCGAACTTTCTCGCGCATGCGGCCTTGATGAAGAATGATGTGGCGATGACGTTTGCGCTGGTGTGGGTAATGGCGGCGCTGTGGAGATTGGGGAGCGGGATCACGATCTGGCGCGTGATTAATCTGGTGGCGGCGGTGACGGTTTGTGTGAACATGAAGTTTTCGGGATTGATGTGCGCTTGGCTGGTGCCGGTGGGGTTGCTGGGTTGGGCGACGTTAGCGAAGCCGCGCGGGGTGCGCGGGAAGCAAGTGGCAACTGCTGCGGCACTGTGCGTGCTGGTGGGGGTGACCACTTACGTTTCGACCTGGGCGTGTTATGGGTTTCGGTATGCGCCGACGAAGGACCCGGCGGTAAGCTTGCGGATGTCGCCGATTGTGGAATTGGTGGCGGAGCGGGAGATTCAGTTGCGGCATCCGCATGTCGCCGCGACGCGGGAAGAACATCGGGTCTGGAAGCCGGGGGTGTTTGTGCGCGCGGTTTTGTGGGCGGAGAAGCGCGAACTCTTTCCGCAGGCGTGGCTGCATGGGCTGCTGTACACGTATCAGAGCACGATCAACTATCCGGCATTCCTGATGGGGAAGTACAGCGAGAGCGGGTGGTGGTATTACTTTCCGGTGGTGATGTTGTGCAAGATTCCGGTGGGGATTTTGCTGTTGCTGCTATGGGGTGTCTTGTTGGGACTGGCTCGATTACATGGGCGGGATGCCCGTGCTACGTGGAAGTGTTTCTGCCTGGCGCTGCCGGTTCTGGTGTATGGATGGAGCGCGCTGCGGACGAACACGAACCTGGGCGTGCGGCATATCCTGCCGGTGGTTCCGTTCTTGTACATTGGGTGCGCGATAGCGCTGGCGCGGGCGATGAGCGTTAAATGGGTGAGGGTGTTAACCCCCGTGCTCCTTCTCGCGGTGGGCGTGGAAACGCTGGCATGTTTTCCGAATTACCTTCCGTTCTTCAACGTCGCAGCCCGGGCAAAGCGGCTGGAGTTGTTGAGCGATTCAAATATCGACTGGGGGCAGGATCTGCCGCTGCTTAGGCAGTGGCAGAAGAAGCATCCGAAGGAGAAGCTTTACTTGTGTTACTTCGGGATGGTGGATCCTTCGTACTATGGCATCCGGTATACCGGACTGCGGGGAACGTTTGTGCTGGATGGGGAGCCGAAGGTCGAAGAGTTGGGAGAGCCGGGGGTGGTGGCGATCAGCGCCAACCACTTGCAGGGAACTTTTCTCTCCCCCAACTTCGATCTCTACGCCGCCTACCGCACCCGCAAACCGCTGGCAATCCTCGGCGGATCGATCTACCTGTTCGACTCTCCGGACGCACCGCGCTAATACGGATTCTGTTTAATTCTCGCGCCTGATTCCCATTCGAAATTCGCGCCCCGCAAGCGGGGCCGCTAACCCAAGGCGCAGGAATTAAGTGTGATCGTATAAGCGGGTCAGTCGTGGCCTGTTCCGCCAAACATTGCTCGGTCCGCCATCTCCGTCGCGATCAACTTCGTGAGATCATCCACCTGGCGCACCTCGCGCATGGGCTGCTCCTTGGCGTTGATGATTCTGCCGTCCTTGTCGATGATGATGGTGCCGCGCTTCGAGCAGTTGTACGGTTCTTCGCCGGCGAACATGCCGTAGGCTTTGACCATCTTGCGCGTGGGGTCGGCGAGAAGATCGTAGGGGATGTTGTATTGCTTCTTGAAGGCGGCGTGAGCGAAGGGGGAATCCGTGGAGACGCCGAAGACGATGGTGTCGGCGTCCGGGGCAATCTTGCCAATCTGGGGGCCGAACGAGCAATGCTCTTCGGTGCAGATGGGGGAGAAATCCATGGGGTAGAAGAGGAGGACGACTTTCTTCTTGCCGCGAAAGTCGGAGAGTTTGACTTCCTTCTTGTCCTGGTTCATGAGCGTGAAGTCGGGTGCGTTGTCGCCGGGTTTTGGGGCATCGGGCATGGTTCTCTCCGTTTCGGATCGATCATAGAACAACGCGCCGACGACGCCAAGACGGCAGGTTCGCCAGGAGGACAGCGAGATCAGTTCTCAGATGGCGCTCCTGGCATCCTGGCGAGCTTGGCGCGATGTTTTGGATGGGGTGTATAATCAGTCGATGAAGTTCGGGCGGATCAAGCGGCAGCACGGGCGCGTGGGGGGACTGGACCAGATTCTCAACAAGATCATCAACAATTGTCCACATGTGACGCGAATTGTGCCAGGGAGGATCAAAGTGAGGCGAGGGAAGACGCCGCCGAGTTTTAAGATCCAGTATCCGACGGAAGCGGGGCTGAAGTGCCTGTATACGGGAACCGGAACGGTGCAGGAGGTATTTTTGATTTGCTCGGCGGCCCAGAAGGCGAAGGAATGGCTGGTGAGTGAAGGGGTTGCAACGTGAGTGAGATCGAGCGGGCGGTGGCGATTCTGCGGCGGGGGGGACTTATTGGGTTCCCGACGGAGACGGTTTACGGACTTGGAGCGAATGCAACGAACACGAAGGCAATTGAAAGAATATTCGTAGTGAAGGGCCGACCTTCGACGAATCCTTTGATTTGTCATGTGGCGGATGCGGAGGTGGCGCGAAGGTACGCTGGGGAATGGCCGGAGGTTGCACAGAGGTTGGCGGACGTTTTTTGGCCGGGGCCGTTGACGTTGGTGCTGGAGAAGAAACCGGTGATTGTGGATGAGGTGACGGCGGGACTATCGACGGTGGGACTGCGGGCGCCGGACCATCCTTTGACGTTGGAGTTGTTGCGGGAGTTTAATGGCGCGCTTGCTGGGCCGAGCGCGAATCGGTCGAATCATATTTCGCCGACGACGGCGGAGCACGTGCGGGAGGAGTTGGGGGAGCGGGTGGATTTGATTTTGGATGGAGGGCCTTGTCGGGTGGGGATTGAGTCGACGGTGTTGGATTTAACGCAGCGCGTGCCGCGGATCCTTCGGCCCGGTGGCGTGTCGAACGAGGAAATCGAAGAAGTGATCGGTGCGGTGGAGATGGTCAGCGAGATGGGCGATACGAGCCGAGCGGCGATGAGCCCCGGGCAGATGGCGCGGCATTATTCGCCGCGGAAGCCGGCGTATCGATTCGCACATGCGGATCGGGAGCGGGTGCTTCAGGAATTCGAGGCCGATCCGACGGCGCGGTTTTCAGTGCTGCTGATCGATGCGACGGTGCGCGGGGTGATGTTTCCCGCGGATGAGAACCGCCTGGGGCCGGGGTGGAAATTCACGCTGCCGGCGGCGCCGGTGGCGTATGCGCGAAATTTGTATGCGACGCTGAGATTGATGGATGAGGGGGATGCCGATGCGATTTATGTGGAGATGCCGCCGAATGACGCGGAGTGGGCGGCGGTGCGGGATCGGCTTCTGCGGGCGACGAGGCCGCTGTAGGTGTTTTTTCGCGATTCGCAATCCCGCGGCGGAGCCGCTGGGCTCTCGGTCGCCTGGGGACAGGTCAGCATCATCGTGACCGTTTTCGGACGTCGTGGACGCGCGTTTGATCGTTCCGCATGGTCCTCCGATACCGCGTTCGCTCCCGCGGATTGAGCCATGAGGCGCGGGATGGGGTTCCAGTCACGTTATTTGGTAATGCCTGTTCGTTTGATGAACTCGTTTTCGTCGATGACTTCCACTCCGAGGGATTTGGCTTTGTCGAGCTTGGAGCCGGCGGATTCACCGGCGATGACGAAGGATGTTTTCTTGCTGACGGAGCCGGAGGGTTTGCCGCCTAGTTTGGTGATGATCTCCTCGATCTCGGCGCGTTCGAACTTTTGCAAAGTTCCTGTGACCACCACGGTTTTCCCGGAAAGAGGGAGGGATTCAGCACGCTCCTTAACCACCTCCATCTTCGGGTCCAGGCCTTCTTTTTTGAGCGACTCCATTTCGACTTTACCGGCGTCACTGTGGAAATAGTGGTGGACGGATTCAGCGATGACGGGGCCAATCTCGTCGGTTTCGGCAAGCTGTTCGACAGTGGCTTGTTCGAGTGCGTCGAATGAGCCGAAGGTTTTGGCAAGGATATAGGCGACGCGGTTGCCGACGTGCGGAATCTTCAGCCCGGCGAGGAGTTTATCCAAGCCGCGGTTTTTCGAACCTTGGATGGCGTCGATCACATTTTGAGCGCTCTTGTCGCCCATGCGCTCAAGTTCGAGAAGTTGTTCCTTCTTCAGCTCATACATGTCAGCGAAGGTTTCGACGATACCGTTGTCGACGAGCTGTTCGATGAGCTTCTGGCCGAACTCTTCGATATCCATCTGATTTCGGCCGCAGAACCAGCGGAGGCGCTGCTTGAAGGCGCCGGGGCAGTCGCGGTTGGGGCAGACGACGTAGGCGGTGCCGGAGCGAACGACTTGGGTTCCACAAGCCGGGCACGTTTCGGGAGGCTGAATTTCCCTGGCGTTCTTCGGGCGCTTCTCCTTCAGGACTTGGGAAACGTACGGGATGATCTCACCTGATTTTTCAACGACGACGATATCGCCGATGTGGATGTCTTTGTCGCGAATCTGGTCGATGTTGTGGAGGGATGCGCGTTTGACGGTGGTGCCGCAGAGGAAGACGGGTTCGAGGTCGGCGACGGGTGTGAGTTTCCCTCCCGCGCCGACTTGCCAGCGGACGCCAAGAAGTTGGGTCGGCATTTGCTCCGCTTCGTACTTGTATGCGATAACCCAGCGCGGCGCTTTGCTGGTGGCCCCGAGCTTTTCACGCATCGCGAGATCGTCGATCTTGAGCACCATCCCGTCGGTTTGATAGGCGAGGGTGCCGCGGGTGTTCTCGAAGTGGTGAATCTGTTTGAGCGCCTCATCGATGTCATCGCAGCAGGAGACCGTGTCGGCGACTGCAAGGCCCCACTTTTTGAGAAGCTGAATCCAATCCCAGTAAGTGGTGATCGGCATCTCGCGAACTTCCCCCATGCCGTGGGCCACGAAGCGAAGCCTTCTCATCGAGACGATTTTCGAATCGAGAAGCTTCAGCGTCCCGGCGGTGAGGTTGCGCGGGTTTTTATAGATTTCCTCACCGGCGGCTTCGCGTTCCTTGTTGAGCTTCAGGAAGTCGGCGTTGGCCATGTAAACTTCGCCGCGCACTTCGACGATCTCCGGGATGTTCTTCCCACGGAGCGTGAGCGGGATCATTTTGATGGTGCGGATGTTGGCGGTAATGTCGTCGCCTGCTTCACCATTTCCGCGGGTGGCGCCGAGGACAAGTTGGCCCTTTTCATACCGCAGGCTGACGGCAGCGCCATCGACTTTAGGTTCGAGCACATAACGCAGCGCTGCCCTGCCTGCCCCCCCACCGCTAAAAAGCCCACCGTCGCCGGAGGTGATGCCCAGGCCGCGTTTGACCCGATCGTCAAAGGCACGGAGCTCTCCTTCGTTGTAGGTGTTGTCGATCGACATCATGCGAACCGCATGATGGACGGTTTCGAAACCTTCAATGGGAGCGCCGCCGACCCGCTGCGTGGGAGAATCGGGCGCGACGAGCGCGGGGTGGGCTGCCTCCAGCTCGATCAGTTCGGCAAGCAGCGCATCGAACTCCCGGTCGATGAGCTCCGGCTTGGCGTCGGCGTAATAGAGATGGTTGGCGCGGTTGATCGCATCTCGTAACTCCTTGACTCGTTTCTCGACGTTCGCAGCTTTGGACATTAGTCGATTTTAGTCCGGCGCGGGACCGGACTGTAGGGGTGACGATCAGCGAGCGTGGGACCAGAGCCAGGTGAGGCCCTGCTCGACCTCGTTGAGAGCCTCGCCTTCGACTGAACTCCAGTGCCCTGCTCCGCGCAGGCCGACAAATCGTTTTTCGCCCGCGTATGCGTTGGTGATTAACTGCTGATAGGTGGGAAGGACAAAGTCGTCCTTCTCCGCCAGAATGAAGAGGCACGGTGCCTTGACCTGTTTAGCATTGACCACGGAATCCAGCCGGCTGGGGATCTGCCATGCGACGGGCGCAGCGACGAGCCAGAGGTTCCACCAGCCGTAGTGACCAATGATCAACTGCTTGAGCGGGACGGGATTGTGCAGGACGCATCCGGCGACGTCGCGTTGGCTGGCAACGGACAATGCCGCGACGCTGCCGAGACTGTTACCTTCCACGAAGATCTTGGTGCCAGGTGATCGTTGACGGATCTCATCGAAAACGGCGAGGGCCGCCGGGGCGATGTTTCGGAGCCGCAGGGAGCCTTCGCTGCCGCCTGCGCCGGGGTAGTTCATCACCCAGGTTTCGACGGGAAAGCTTTTCCAACGCAGCGGGACGTATTGGGCAATTTGCTCCGCCCGAGTGGAGTTGCCACAGAATTCGAGGACGTACGCTTGCGGGCCGTCTATGCGGGCTGCCGCCGAGCGCGAGACCCATACCTCGATTGCCTTGCCCGAGGCGTTTACGATTTGCCGGGATGCGCCTCCTGCGTCGAAAGCACCTGGGCGCGGCCCGATGATGAGCGGGTCCAGAACACCCGTGAACGTGACAAGCACGTAAACGAGGAGAAGGACGATCACCCCTTGTTTCAGTTTTCGCTTCCACTTCATTCGAGCCATATCAGGACTGTAACCAACTCGCGTAGTGAATACTAACCTTAATTGAGCCGGGCGCATTTCAGCCGTCTTTCCCCGCGCGGGTTTCGGAAATGTCGATGTGTATCAAAAGAAAATCCTGACCGGTTTCAAATGAAGGGCTGAATTACTCAGGCTCGCGCGGGTCCTCGGTAAGTTTCCCCCCTCCTTACCACCGGGCGCCCTTTTTTTGTGCTGATCGCGACACACCGGGCCAAAACTGTCACGCACCCCGACACATCAGTCGCGCTCCCATTGTGCATACCCTTTTGCCTGCTTAACTTATGCAGATTCGCGACTCCGGCGGCGGGGTCCACTGCTTGAATGGGAATGGTCATGATCCTTGCGGGCGACATTGGGGGCACGAACTGCCGGCTGGGCTTGTTCGATGAAGCACTGCGGCTGCTGCGTGATGAGACATTTCAGAACGCCGGTCGCTCGGGTGTGCAAGACGCGGTTGAGGAATTCTTTAGCCATTTCCCACAGCGACCGAATGTGAAACAAGCCTGCTTTGGCGTCGCCGGTCCGGTGGCGGCGGGCCGGGTGAAGCTGACAAATCTCGATTGGGAGTTGGAAGAAAGCGCGCTGGTTCGCGAGTTGAAGATTGAGCGGGTTGGGCTGATCAACGACTTGCGGGCGCACGCGGAAGGGGTGGAGATGCTGGGTCAGGATGATGTCCTTGTGCTGAATGATGCGGTGCCGCAGTTGCACGGCAACCGCGTTGTCGTCGCGGCTGGAACGGGATTGGGAGAAGCGGGGCTGGTGTGGGATGAGAACGTCAGCCACCATCATGCGGTCGCGTGCGAGGGCGGGCATTGCGATTTTTCACCCCGCACGGAGCGGGAGTGGAAGCTGCTGGAGTTTCTGAGGCGTACGTCGAAGCCGCTAACCTGGGAAGCTGTTTTGTCGGGACCGGGATTGCGGAATATTTATCAGTTTTTAATCGGTGAGGATCAGCTTGGGCCAGCGGCGGCGCTGGCGGAAAAAGATCCTTCGCCGTCGTCGATATCGAAAATGGGAATTGACGCCAGCAATCGCGCTTGCTCCGAGGCGCTGGACATGTTCATCACCCTGTACGGCGCGGAGGCGGGGAATCTGGCGCTCAAATACCTGGCTACCGGAGGAGTTTACCTGGGAGGCGGGATCGCGCCGAAGATCACGCCGCGGATCAAAGCTTCGAAAGAATTTCTTCGTCGATTCTCGGACAAAGGCCCGACCAACATCCAGAAGCTCCTGCAATCAATGCCGATTTACATCATCAACTCACCCGCTAATGCCCTGTATGGCGCTGCAAATTACGCCCGGCGGATGTTGCCGCAGCGGTAGCGGTTTGGTCCTCTGATGACCCTTAACCGATGGCTTGCCTGAGGCATTCGATGGCCTGATACCACTGAGCGCAGCTTCGATCGGTTTCGTACTTAAGGAGTCGGGCGAGGCCCGCAAAGTCGCGTTCTTCGAGAGTGGATTTGATTTCACGAAGATGGCCGCTGAAGTCTTCGAGGAGGTCGGTGAAAACGCGCGCATCGACGCGGAGACAAGAGAGGTCGATGCGGAGGAGCTGCGCGGTTTGCAAGACGGTTTCCTGGGCGTGTTGCCAGTAGCTGAAGCATCCGCTGAGCTTTTCCATGGCGGGGGCAGCCTGGCTTTTGTCGAGAAGCACGAGCGATTCGCCGCGAAGCCGATCCGCTTCATGGAGTTGGAGTTCCACGTCTTCGAGCACGCCGCGCGCCATTTCCCTGGGGTCGGCGGTTTCGATAAAGACGGTGTGCCCGGCGAGGGGGTGCCGCTTGAGGCTTTTGAGGGGGGAGCGATCGGGCTCTTTTCCGTCGATCAGTACCTGCACCACCAGCCGGTTGTCGCGGCGGAGATGAGCCAGAACCTGGCCCACGGTCCGCAATCCCAACGACTCAACAGCGAGCGGCCGGTGATCGACGGTGACAGACATCGTCGCTCCTTGCGGATCACCCATTGGTGAAGTATCGACCGGAAGATGTGGATTTCTTGAGACGGGTCCTATAAGGGAGAAAATCCGAAATCCGAAGTACGAAATCCGAAACAAATTCGAATGCCGGAAATGAGGAAAAGGAGGATGGCGGGCGGTTAGACTACCGGACGATGAGCGACTCTGAACGTCTGGCACAACTCTTTGATGCTCAGCACGCGTGCATTTCGATCCTCACTCTGGAGGAACAAGCGGCGCTGGAGGTGGTGCGTAACGCGGCACTCGATCGCGGACTGGATGTGCTGGTCTGGTCGGTGACGCAGGGAGTGCGGGATGGCTTTCTCGCAAAAGCTCCGATGGTGGTGAACAGCGAGCATCCCTCGGCGGCGATGTACTATCTCACGACGCTCGAGCGGCGGCTCGTGGCGGTGCTCTGCGATGTCTCCGATCACCTGAAGGACCCGCGGGTGTTACGCATGCTGCGCGAGACGATCGACGCTGTTGCCCAGCGGCGGGGGCATCTCGTGTTGATCGATCATGCATCAGAGTTGCCGCAGCCCGTTCAGGCGGTGACGAGCGCATTTGAGCTGTCGATGCCGGATGAGAAGGCATTGGAAGAACTGATGCGCACGGTGTTGGTGGGGGAGAGCGTGCCCGAGCCGGTGCGCGTAAACCTGACGCAGGATGATCTGCAAACCATCATCCGGAATTTGCGCGGGCTCACCGCCCGTCAGGCGCGCGAAGTGATCCTGGACAGCATCTGCAATGATCGGACGCTGGATTCGAAAGACATCAACACGATCCTCGCTCAGAAGCGCAAGCGGCTACAGAGCATGGGGGTATTGGATTATGTCGAAGCGCCGGTTGATCTGGACGAGATCGGCGGATTGCGAGCGCTCAAATACTGGCTGGAGCAGCGACGTGAAGCGTTATGCGATGAGGCAGTGCATTTTGGATTGGCGCCGCCGCGGGGTGTGTTGATGCTGGGGATCCAGGGAGCAGGAAAAAGCCTTGCGGCAAAGGCGGTGGCGACCGCATGGAAGCGCCCACTGCTGCGGCTGGATGCGGGGGCGCTATACGACAAATACATCGGTGAATCCGAGCGACAACTGCGGAACGCGCTGCACCAGGCCGAGATGATGGCGCCGATCGTCCTCTGGATTGACGAGATCGAAAAGGCCTTCGCGTCAGCGGCGGCACAGAGCGCGGACGGGGGATTGTCCAAGCGCATGTTCGGGCATCTGCTGACCTGGATGCAGGAACATCGCAGCCCGGTGTTCTTGATCGCGACGGCGAATGACATCGAGGCGCTGCCGCCGGAATTACTGCGCAAGGGGCGCTTCGATGAGATCTTCTTTGTCGATCTGCCGGATGCCGATGCGCGGCGGCAGATCTTCCAGATCCATCTCAAGAAGCGCAAGCGCGATCCCAAGAAGTTTGACATCGATCAATTGGCGACAGAATCGGAAGGCCGAAGTGGCGCGGAGATTGAGCAGGCGATCGTGGCGGGTATGCATAACGCTTTCGCGGTGCGAGAGCAGGTATCGACGGAGCATCTTGTGAATGCGATGAAAGGTTCGCCGCCCCTGTCGGTGACGATGAGGGAGAAGGTGGAAGCGCTGCGGAAGTGGGCGAGTGGGCGATGTGTGCCAGCAGATTAAAGAAGACGTTCAGGTAGCGCGGGCATCCTGCCCGTGTCAGCGGTTTCAACACGCGCAGGATGCCCGTGCCACATTAAATTCAGGCGTCGGTGGGAAGATAGATCGTGAAGGAAGTCCCCTTCCCGACTTCGCTGGTGACTTCGATTCGGCCCCGGTGGTGCTCGATGATTTCCTTGCAGATCGCAAGACCCAGACCGGTGCCCTTGGATTCCCCTTTTCTGGCGGTGCCCTTGGTGGTGAAGAATGGCTCGAAGATTTTGGTGAGAAATTTTTCGGGGATGCCCGGTCCCGTGTCGAGGACTTGGAGGCGAGCTTGTCCGTTGTCCAGCAGGTTGGCTTTGACGGTCAGCGAGCCGCCGCTCCCCAGCATCGCCTGGCGGGCGTTGATCAACAGATTCAGCAGCACTTGCTCAAGCTGCACGGCGTCCCCGTAGACGGAGATGCCGGGTTGGACCTGAACGCGAAGGGCGATGCCGTCCTTGTGCGGGTCGCGAGCGAGGACGAGGAGGACTTCATCGACAAGTTTTTGAACTTCGACTTTCCCGAACGTGGATTCGCCTCTCGCGAGGCCGAGCATCGAATTGCAGATCTTGCCGGCCTTGGTGGAGCTCTGGAAAGCTTTACCCAGGGCTTTTTTGATCAGCTCGAGGTCGGGCTTGTCGCTTTCAGCGCTTTGGAGGGCAAACTGCGAATAGCTGACGATGGGCGTGAGAAGGTTGTTGAACTCGTGCGCAATAACGGCCGTGATCGTGCCGATCGTCGCGAGGCGCTGGCTCTCCGTGAGCTGCTCGCGCAGGAAATCCAACTGCTGCTGGGTGGCAGCCAGTTCCTTCAGAAACCCTTCATCGACAGGTGGGGCTTGTTGTTCGCTCACGCACAGGTTGTATCGGTCCGCGCTGGGGGTCGGCTTCAGCGGTGTTTACAGAGGGTTTGGGGCCGGTGTTATCGGGACAAAATCGCCGGTACAGTTTTCCCACTCTCGCGCACTATGATGGCGGCACATTATGATTGTGATCAACCATACCGGCGGAATTGCCGCGACCAACTGTTATCTCGTCGCGGACGAGGCGTCCCAGCAAGCGGTGATCTTTGACGCGCCCAACGACACCGTTGCCTCCCTGCTCGATGAAGCGAAGAGCCGCGGGCTCGACATCGTGGGGCTCTGGCTGACGCACGGACACTTTGACCACATCGCGGATCATGAGGTGATAACGAAACGATATCCGAATTCACAGGTGCTGATTCATCAGCTGGATGAGCCCAAGCTCCAGGAGCCTTGGAGCGCGATGTTCTTGTTACCGTTTGAGATCCCGCGACGGAGCGCGGATGGGTATGTGGAGGACGGCCAGAAGTTGAAGCTCGGAGATCTGGAGTTTGAGGTGATCTTTACGCCGGGTCATTCGCCAGGACACGTGATGTACTACGCCGCGAAGGAGAAGCTGCTCATCGGGGGCGATCTCATCATCATGGGCGCGGTGGGACGGACGGATCTGCCGGACTCCGATGAGCGAGCGCTCTTTCGGTCCATTCGGCGGGTGATGAAGCTGCCAGCCGATACACGCCTCTTGCCCGGACATGGGCAGCCTTCGCTGCTGTCGGAGGAGCGTGCGGGAAATCCGTATGTGCAATTGGCGTCGGAGGAAGAGCGGATCGGCGGTAAATAAAGAAGCCGCGCCTTTGACAGCGCGGCTCTTCGAAGTCTCGATCTGCGAAATCCAAGATCGGAGAATCTGCTTAAGCCGCTTTCGGCTTTTTCATTTCGCCGAGCTTCAGGTCAGCCGTGGCGGTGTCGCCGGCCTTGACCGTGACCTTCTGAACGGCGCGGCCTTGGCCTTTCACGTTCACTCGGACGACATAGTCGCCGGCGGGAACGTCCTTGATGGTGAACTTCCCTTCCGAATCCGTCACGCCTTCAGCGACGGCCTTGGGCTTGTCGCCCTTCTCTTTGCCGGCGTGGTGCGCTTTGTCCTTGTCGCCTTCCGCGGCTTCAGCCTGCTTTTCCGCCTTATGCTTGTGCTGCATATCCGCGGTGAAGACACCGACGCTGGCATTGGCGACGGCCTTGCCATCTTTATCCACGACCGTACCGCTGACCGTGCCGGTGGCCTTGGCATCATCAGCCTTGACCTTGACGGCGAGACCCAACATCAAACCAAGGGCGACGACAGGAGCCGCCCATTTTGCGATCCGAAGCATACGAGTACCTTTCTGTTAGAACCGATGCTTGTTTCTGACTCTTATCAAACGCTTGACGCCGAAAATTGTTGCACAAAGAAAACGCTACGGCAGCGATCGGATGGACTCCCAAACTTCACGAAGATCCAGGTTCACTTTCACGCGCGCGCTGCCATCGGATTCATAGTCAACCTTGTACGTATGAGCTTCCTTTACCGCACGACCCACCGCTTCCGCAAGCCGCTTGTCACGTTTTTGGGCCTCCCCGATCGTGACGCCCGAGGTTAAAGGAAGCGCCTCCACCTGCGTGCGCAACCGGGAAACCGCATCGGTCTCAGCGGCGCGGGCCGCTTTCAGCTTGTCCGCTTTAGCTTTGCTCGAGCCCTGCGCGTCAAGCTGCTGCTGCACCCAATCGGGAGGGACATCGGGAAGTTGAACCGCGTTGACCACGCGCGACGGGGCTTTGGCCGAAGCACGCCCACTCACTCGGCCGATCCTGGACGTAAACCGCTCACGCAGCTCATCCCATCCCTTGGAGTCCTTCGGCAGCGGCACCTTCGTCTGCGCTTTCGCCGCCGATTCGAACGTGTTGTAAAGATCTCCCGCGGCAGCGGCGAGCGTCAGCTTCACCTGGAAATCCTCCTGAAATTCGACCCGGGTGACCGGTCGGCTCTGGATCCACCGATCCAGCGCTTCGTGGACAGATTTAACGTCCATCGCATCCCCGACGGTTTTATCCGGCGCCAGCGGCACGTCCCGCACGCTCTCGATCACTCGTGTAACAGCATCGCGCTTCGCGGCGGCAACCGCTTGACGGCGGGCGTCGTCATCAACGGCAGCCCATCCGTCGGCTTCCCGAATCGGGCGCGCGCCTCCGATCGCTTTAGATCCCGTGCTGGTGCCGACCGCGCAAAACGTTTTCTTGTTCAAATCCTTGAGCCGCGGCGCGAGCGCATCCACGGTGACCGGCGACTTCTTCGGATTGTCACTGACGATCTGTTTCAAGGAATCAGCGACAGTGGCGCCCGAAATATCCAGACGCACCTGACAGGTCTGGTCATCAAGCCAACGCGGCCCACCAATGCGCTGGGCTTTGGCGAGAATGGTGGCGAGTTCGGCCTCTCCGCCCACCTTCTCGATCACATCCGCGATTGTGAGGTCTGGCCGGATTTGAACATCATCCACCTGCTGGCGAAGAGACTGCATCGCGTTGTCGTAGGCGGCCTGCACACGGTCGTGATTGCCGGTCTCCTGGCCGCGTGCATGCGCAGCGACGAGCAACAAGACGAGGAGCAGAAGATGCCGAACCACCATAAATCCTTTATGCAAACCCGGATGCAACATCACGACAACATCAGATCGGACACCTGTTTAGACAAAGTTCAGCCCTGTTCGTTAGATCGACCCCGCACTCCATTCTGAAGCTGATGACGGCAAGCGTCCGATAAGTCTCAAGGCTGAGGCGCGAATTGATTTTTGCCTGCTTTGGCTTTACCATCAGAGGCCCTGCTCGTTGCAGCCTAAGTTCAGTTTTCGCCACTTGTTATAGCTTTGGAGACTTGATGCACCTTCGGCGTCTGACGCGCAAGGTTACCCTCGGTGATGCACAGCATGGTTTCATCTCCATCGGCGGCGATGCGCCGGTCTCGGTGCAGACGATGACCGCGGGTTATACCTACGATATCGATCAATGCGTTGCCGAGATTCACAAACTGGCGGCGGCGGGGGCAGACCTTGTTCGCGTGGCGGTGCCCGAGAAGAAGGACACGGCGGCGCTGAAGGAGATCCTACCGCAGGTCAGCGTGCCGATTGTCGCCGATGTCCATTTCCATTTTCAGCGGGCGCTGGAAGCGATCGACGCGGGGGTTCACAAAATCAGGCTTAATCCGGGGAACATCAGCGACCGCGCCCAGGTGAAGGATGTGATCCAAGCCTGCAAGCAGAAGAAGCTGCCGATCCGCATTGGCGTGAATGAAGGATCGATCGTCGAGCGCCGCGACAAGCAAAAACGCATGAAGGAACTGGGCGGCGTCTTCTCCGACAACAAGAACGGCCATCTGCTCGCAATCATGATCGCCAAGCTCGAAGAGTACGTCGAGATCTTTCAGGATGAAGATTTCCACGACATCGTGATCAGCGCCAAGAGCATCGATCCGATGCTGGTGGTGGATGCGTACACCGAAATTTCCAAGCGATTCGATTACCCGCTGCACCTCGGCGTGACGCACGCCGGCCCGAAGGAAACGGGGACGATCCGGTCGGTTGTGCCACTCGGGCATCTGCTCTGTTCCGGCATCGGCGACACGATTCGAATCTCCTATGCGAATGATCCAAAGTTCGAAGTCGAGGATGGACTTGAGCTTTGCTACATCCTCGGATTGCGGGAGCGCATCGGCGCGGAGCTCATCGCTTGCCCGACCTGCGGACGTATTCAAGTGGACTTGTTCAAACTCGTGCAGGATGTCCGGAAGCAGTTGAGCAAAGAAATCCAGGTGCCGATCAAGGTGGCGGTGATGGGCTGCGTCGTGAACGGCCCCGGCGAATGCGAAGGCGCTGACATCGCAATCTTCGCCGGCGATCGGCGCGGGATTATCTACGTTCAGGGCGAGAAGGTCGCGAACGTGCCTGAGGAGGATATTCTCGAGGCCCTCCTCAAGGAATGCCGCCTATTCCAGGACAAAGTCCGTCGCGGAGAAGCCCAGCTTGGCGAGAAGAAAGTGGATGTGATTCCTCCGGACCCCCTCGGCGAACTTGGCAGTGGCTGGGAAAAGATCCAGAAAGAGAAGGGGCTGGCGCTGCCGGTTGTGAAATGATATCATCTTCCGGTTCGAGGTTGTCATGACTGTCGCCACGCTTTCGCTTGAGCAGCAATTCGTTCTGGACGATGTCGGCTGGGATTTTTACGAATCCATTCTGAAGCAGGTTGGGGATCGCCACATTTTCGTCACCTATGACCAGGGGACGCTGGAGCTTATGTCTCCCTCATTCAAGCATGATAAACGCGGGCGTCTGCTCGGATTACTGATCAATGTTGTGGCCGAGGAATTGGGAATCCCGATGCAGGGAGCAGGTTCAACAACCTTCCGCCGAAAAGAGCTGGAACGCGGGCTGGAACCGGATCAATGTTTCTACGTTCAAAACGTCAAGCGCATCATCGGAAAGGGCAAGATCAACCTGAAGATCGATCCTCCTCCAGATCTGGCGATCGAAGTGGAGATCAGCCGGCGGATGGTCAAGCGTTTGCCGATTTATGAAGCGTTGGGTGTTCCCGAGATTTGGCGGGATGACGGACGACGAGTCCGCGTGTTCGTCCTGAACGATGAAGGGCACTATGAGCAAACGACGTCAAGCCCCAGCTTTCCAGCATTGCCGGTCGATCAGATCAACCAACTCGTGTCGCTTGCCGATGAAACCGACGAGATGAACTGGATGCGGCGCGTCCGCCACTGGGTGAAATCCAACCTCGTCAAGTGAGGCTATCAATCATGTTCAAGCTCATAGCACTCGTTCTCGGCCTTGTCCTCGGATTCGGCGGCGGGGTCTATTGGGGCCACAAGAATCCCGAGGCTGCCGGAAAGCTGTCCGCCGAAGAGGAACGCCGCTTCCTCGAAGCCCAGGTGCAGATCACGCGGAAAATTCAGGACAAGCTGGACCAACTTAGCAGCAAGACGAGCAAATCCGCCGCTCCGGGATCGGGGTTTGTCGGTGCCGGACAATCGGGCGCCGGGGCGCAGGCGGATGTGAAAGACTTGAAGGCAGACACGCAGAAGCAAGAGAACGAATTGCGCAAGCGCATCGACTCGCTGAAATAACGCCCCTTAAGGGTTCCATCACCGCGCGCTTCTGAACGATCGTCAGCACCTGCGTAGCGGTCGGGCCGAAGGCCCACTTGCATCTCGCCCGGCATGGGGAATTGACCTACAATCCCCCTCGCTATGAGCATTCAAGTCGGAATTGTCGGCGTCAGCGGTTACGGCGGAGGCGAAGCGCTGCGCCTGTGTGCGGGACATCCCGAATTTCAAGTTGCATACGTCGCCGGTGAATCCTCTGCCGGGCAGAAGCTCGGCGAGCGATTTCCAGGAATCGGAAAACTTTCCAATCTCGTAATCGAGAAATGGGATCCGGCAGGATTGCCGGAACTGGATGTCCTGTTCGCATCACTACCTACCGGAGATTCCAAAGAGGCGCTGGCGAGCGTGTCCGCGAAAACCAGGATCATCGACATCGGCGGCGACCATCGCTTCGTCGACGGCTGGACGTACGGTCTGGCGGATGTATGGCCCGATCAAATTCGCAAGTCGTCAAGAATTGCGAATCCAGGCTGCTTTCCAGCCGCAAGTCTCGCCGCACTCGCGCCGCTCGCGGCCGCAAAAATAATCGATCCCGCGACAATCATCATCGATGCCAAGACCGGAGTATCGGGCGCCGGTCGCGGCGGTGGATCCCCATTTGGTTTTGCTGAAGTGAACGAGGACGTTGCTCCCTATGGTCTGCTCAAACACACCCATGTGCCGGAGATGACGAACGCCATTGCGCAGTTGGCGGGCAAGAGCGCGACGCTGACCTTTACGCCGCACTTAATCCCGATGACCCGCGGCATCCTTGCGACCTGCTACGCGCGAGGCCAGGCGACGACCGAGCAATGCCTGTCGAGCGCGCGAGACTTTTACGCAAAGCGCCCCTTCGTTCGAGTGACGGATAAACCACCGCACTCGAAATGGGCATACGGATCCAATCTCGCGTTCGTTTCTTATGCGGCAGATCCCGAGCGAAACGTCATCATCGCGATGGCGGCGATCGATAACCTCGGAAAAGGCGCCGCCGGGCAGGCGGTGCAGAACGCAAATCTGGTAACCGGCCAACCGGAGACGGCGGGGCTCGAAGGAATCCCGCTGTGGCCGTGATCATCCACCCAAGGAAACAGCCCCCGGATTGCTCCAGGGCCGCGGTTCATTTGCATCTCAGAAGTCAGCCTTAATCGACCTTCACGAAGGCGCCTTCCTGCTCCCAGTCCTTCTCATCAAACTGCTTGGTCTTATCGACGACGAGATTGCCCTTCTCATCTTTCGTGATCTTGTACCGATACAGCGGAATTTTTGCAGGTCCCTTTGTGGGCACGCCGAGCTCCGTGAACTTGCTGCCATGGGCCGGGCAGGTGATCGTGCCCTCCTTCAACTTCAGCGTATTACGCTTGTGCGTGCATATGGATGAAGGCGCGTAAATCCTTCCCTCATGGCGAATGATGAAGAACTTGTCAGTCTTCGCCCATTTGTCGCTGACAGCGTCTTTGGAGAAGTCGCTCATCGCGCCAACATCCACCGTCTTCGCGCCCGTAGTCGCCGCCGGCGCGGTTGCAGCATCGGCAGCCAGAAGCTCACACGAGCAGCAGGCGCACGCCAAGGCCACGGTTGCTTTCACAAAATCCCTGCGATTCAGTTCCGACATCTCGTCAATCTCCTCTTAAAGAAAATAACGCTTCCAACTGGTGCTCTCCGTTCAATCTATACGCTCGAAACAGCCCTTTGTTACAATGACACGCCAGCTATGAATACGTCGGACATCCCCTCAAAATATCCGACCGAGCCCGCGGCGTCGCCGCTGCCCTTCGACGATTGCGAAGGGCCGTGGTGGTTCCCCAGTTGGTGGGAGATCGCCAAATTGCTCGGCTGGCGCTGGATATTCGCCTTCCCGCTGCTGATCGTGATCGCACTTCTGGTCATGGCGGCGATGGATTTCCGATTTCTCAACTTCTTCATTGTCATCGGGTTAAAGACGATCATTTTCCTCATCGCAGTCCCAATCGCGGTCCTGGCATCCATGATGCGATCGGCAGTGCAGATGCGGAAAGAGCCGTTCTGCATCCACTGCGGCTACGGGCTGGAGGGCCTGCCAGACCACTACCGCTGCCCCGAATGTGGACGGAACTACAGCTTCGCGCTGGTTCATGAATACCGGCGTAATCCACACTGGTTCATCGAGCGAGCGAAAAGCGCCCACTCGCTCCCGTCTACCCACGCCCCGTTTGCCGCCGGCGCGGTGTTGTCGCCGCGGAACAATGATGGAACTTAGATGCGCTTCGTTAAGTTTTTCCGCAGCATCTCCGCCACCTTCAGATGGGGTCCAGGCAGCGGGTATTTTGCAAGCTCGTCGAGCCCCACCCAAACCCGTTCCCCCTTGACCTTAGCACCGCGTCCGGAGCGCTCGCACCCATACACCTCAAACTCATACCGTCGATGCGTCAGCCCATGCGTCACGAGCCCCAACCGCTTCAGCCCCTTCACTTCACCTCCGATCACGTCGCCCGCGCGCGGCTTCTTTCCATTCGCCTCCACCGTCACGAACTGCCACATCGACGCCCACCGCCCCTTCGCCGGCCTTTGCTCGATCAGCCACTTTCCTTTGTGTATCACGCAAATCACATCGCGCCGCAGAAGCGGCGTCGCTGCCCGCTTCTTCGGCAGCGGCAACTTCCCCTGGACACCCGCCGCCCGCGCCTCACAATGCTTCGCCACCGGACACACCAGACACTTCGGCCCCCGAGGCACGCACACCGTCGCCCCCAGCTCCATCATCGCCGAGTTGAAATCCCCCGGCCTCTCCCCCACCACCAGTTCGGCAGCGCGCTCCCACAAATGAGCTCGAACATCCGGCGCATCAAGCGTTTTCTCGATCCGATCCACCCGAGCGAGCACCCGCGCCACGTTCCCATCGACGATTGGAGCAGGCTCATCAAACGCAATGGAGGCCACCGCACCCGCGGTATAGCGGCCGACACCCGGCAGATCGCGCAAAAGCTGCGCAGTGTTCGGAAAATTGTCCTTCAGCTCGCTAGCGACCATCTTCGCCGCCCGATGAAGGTTTCTCGCTCGGCTGTAATATCCAAGCCCCTGCCAAAAGCGCAGCACTTCTTGCTCCTCCGCAGCCGCAAGGGATTGAGCCGTCGGAAACCGCTCTAGAAACCGCCGGTAGTACGGAATCACCGTCGCCACCTGTGTTTGCTGAAGCATTAGTTCCGAGACGAGCACGTGATAAGCATCAACTCGCACATCACGCGGCGCATCGGGCGATGGACGCCACGGAAGATCCCGGCGATGCAGCGCGTACCACTTTAACAACCGCCCGCGAAACTCAGTTGTCTTTCCAATCATCTCAAACGAAGTGTAGGGGAGATCTTGAAACGGCGCACGCGCTCCGCTTTGGTATCAAAACAATTTGAAATCATTTTCTGTTTTCCCGATTGATGATCCGCTTGCCCGATGTAAACTGGTTCCTGGCTGTAGGCAAACGGGAATGAATGGATTCATTGTAAACCTTAGGATAAGGAGGCCTATACATGCGGCAGCCTCATGTCGATGACTTTGTCCGCCTCACGCGCGACATTCCAGAACTGGCCCTGCACCGCGGAGAAGTCGGTGTGGTGCGCAGCACCTGGTTCGCGCCGACGACGGCCTACGAAGTTGAATTCCATCCCCTTGGTCTGGATCATCAGACCCGGGCACTCGTGCTGGCCGAGCAATTAGAAGTCGAGGAAGGCTCGCTGTTTCAGAAGAGCCTCGCGACGATGAAGCAAGCGGACTAAGCTTCCGCCGCACCTCATTGTGCCGTGCTGCTCCCCCATCACGTTCGCTCAGTTTCCGCCCGTCGATGGCGCACCGCTAACCTGCGCCATCGCGGGTGGCGGCCAATCAAACGGTCCCTCGTTCCAGCGCTGCATCCTGAAATAATAAGTCGCTTCGCCCTCGGTCGGGACTTCGAGATTTCGCCAAGTCTGCCGAACGTCTGCGCCTGGAAAACTGACATTGATCTCGTGCTTCCCCGGCGGCACTTTCAAGGGCAGGATGAATACCGTTCGCGGAAGAAGTTCCCATTGCCGGACGTCCGCCTGGCTCGTGGCTTTCAAAAGAAGCCCCGTCGCGAGCAAGCCGCCCGCGACCATAAGGTCCGTCCGCTGACGCGATCCTTCACCGGACGCCCCGCGTAGTCCTTCGAAGGCGCCGCCGGCAATCAAACCCGTGCCGATGCCGCTCTTGACGGCGCGAAACGTGTCCAGGCTTTGCCATTTCCGATCTTGCGCTAGCGCCAGCAAATCCACCGGCGGAAGGTTGACGCTATCGACCCACAGCGGTGAGCCATCGATCCAAACCATCGGCCGCTGAATCGGCCCGACCTCCATCGGTGTCGGAGCGAGTCGAACCACAGACCCATCAAAGTCCGTGACCTTCCGCGGGCCATAACCAAAGTCGACGACGAGCAACAGGTTCGACTCCGCATTGCGATCAAAATCCGCGAGCCCCTTCAACATCAACTTGTTCCCAAGCTTGTCGAAGTTCGCTTTCGCCAAATCTTCCCGCCCGAGCCTCTGAAAGCTTTTCGCCAGCATCAGCAACGCGGGAGCAAAGTTGCTTTCAACCTCCTTGTACGCCTTCGCGTTCTCATCCGCGTAGTCGCGAAGCTTGAACAGCGCATTCTCAAAAGCCGCCCGGGCGTTGTTGTAGTCGTGGCGCATGTAGTAGATCACGCCAAGATAAAAGTTCACCATCGCCCGCTCGTACGGCTCTCCCTTCCACACCTTCATCTTTTCATCAACCAGCACCGCCCCCAGCGTTCGCCCACCATTATTCACGCCGGTGGAGTTAATCACTTCGTAAGCGCTAAGAAACGCATTCTCAGCGGCATCAAGATCGTAAGAGGCCAGCGCGATCGAGCCCAGGCGGACATTGTTAAGAACAAAGTTCTCGTTGGTCTTCTTCGCGAGAGGCTGAAGCTGCCTGATCGCCGCCGCGGCGTCGCCCGCGTAAAACGACTGGATCGCCCGATCCGCCTGATGCTGGTCCTGCGCGCAGCCCCCTAAGAACAGCACCAGCAGAACGATCCCTCGTAGGGACGACACAAGTGTCGCCCCTACAAATTTGTCGACGCATTTGGTCAATCTCCGAATCCTTTCACAGCCACCTTCTTCACCTCATACGACCCGGTCCACAGCAGGGTGCGTCTCTGCAAGTCCGTCAGATCGAACGCGCACAGGTAATAGCTGCTGCGATGTTTCGGATCCTCGTCCGCAAGCGATGAAAACCGCGCCGTCAGCGCATACCGCGGCTGAATCCGTTCCGGCTCAGGCCCCAGGTCCAGATCCACCTCGCGCTGCCGAAGCCGATAAAACGAATCCCGATTCATGACCCAGACGAATTGATCCGGCGCATGTCGCGCGAGCAGCACGCGAACCCTCGCGGTAAACGCTTCCGCAGGCCCGCGCGGCAAAACCTCCGCCCGCATCCGATTCTCAACCGGCTCAACCACGACCTTCAGCGCGCCCTCCTTCGCAATCGCCGCCTGCACATCCGGATCGCTGGCGATTTTCATCGCCATGTCATCCGTCATCTTCACGAGATCGGCACCGTCGAGGGCCGTGTTATGCCCGGATTGAACCGCAGACGTGCAGCCAGCCAGAAGCAATGAGATCGCGATAAGCAGAAGGTATCGCATCCGACTACCGCGCGACTTTCACTTCATAAGCGTTCGTCCAGACCTGAGCGCCGGTGCGCATATCCGTGACGGTAAACTCGCAGAGATAGTAGCTGGTTCCGCGGTTGGGCAATTCCATGATCCGACCATACAGCCCAAAGTCCGGCTGCATACGCGCGCGAGCAACCGGTGGTGCCGCCGGCGTGTCTCGCTCATGATCGAGCTCGTGCGACTGAAGCTCGCGCAGCTTCGCCTTGTTCTCAACAAGCTGCACCCGGCCCTTCCCATATTTGGCCAGATTCACCCGCAGTCGCTCAAGAAAGATGTCCATATCGAATCCACGATCGGTCGTGCGGTTTTCAATGTGATCCACCACCATCAGCCAGCGTTCGTGCGATGCATTCAGTTCTCGATCAGCGAGCAGATCCTGCGCCATCTGATCCGAAGCCTGGACAACATCCTTGCTTTGCAACCCCTTGTCGCGCTTATCAAGCTCACCCACGGGCGGGCGTTCCTGCCCATAATCGTGCGGCTTGTCCGCCGAGCAACCGAGGATGAGGATGCTGGTCGTCACCGCCGCCGCCGTTCGTTTCCACATGAAACTGCTCCTTAATGTGCAAAGCCTGGTTCGTAAATTGCCGGTTCAGCCGATATCTAAGACACCTTCGCCCGGCGAAAGCTAGCCCATCCTTGAGCAGGCTAGCGTGTCATTTACATTAGGCATCGGCAAATGAGGAGGCATCGCGTGCTACGGACATTCGCACTCAGCGCTATCGGACTGTTATCGGCGGTTGCCTACGTTGGCTGTACAGCGCCATCGCCGGGACGCGTAAACGTCCCCATGCGCGATCGTGTCTCGACATCCAGCCCGCGGTATCAGCACGACGAAATGAAACCGCTCCCCAAGCTGGAGCCCGTCAGCAAAATCCCCCGCCCCTATGACGATGCTCCGCTGGTAAGCCAGAGGCCACCCGAGCAGCGCGCGTTCCTCGAAGCCTACGAGCGCGTCGGCCGCCCGAGGATGATGATCATGGCGATGGGTCCCGACGGCTCCAAGGCAGCCGATAAGCAATATGACCTCGGCGCGATCGACTATGCCGCCGTCGAAGCAGTCTTGAGCGACTGGCTCAGCGCCAACGGCGCTGTCAGTCTGATTTCTCCTCGCGTCACAACCGTGACGCCTGCAGAGCTAACGACCAAACCCGCGCCGGCATCCGAAGCGGATGCCGACATCCTGGTTCGCGTTCAGATCCACCCCGGCCGAAGCCAGGTCAAGGAAGCTCGCCTTATCACCGAAGCCGTCAACACGCGCGGCGGCGATTCCCTCGCCCGAGCAGTCGTCGACGTCCCAGCCCCTCTGGAACGAGAGCGCCTGAACGAGGCGACGAGATTTGTCGCGCGGAAACTCATGGATGAAATGACGGAATCTTGGAGTCGGATGAACGCCGCTCCGCGGACGGCGCCGTCGGCAGGAACTGGCGCGGAGAATCCAAATAGGACCTTGACTTCACCCACGCCCGCCGCGTCGGCACCGCTGTCACCGCCGACAATTTCGCCTGCTCGAGCTGCCCCCCAGCCTACGATCGTAATCCCGCCACCGAATGCCGCGACTGTTCCCGCGGTTCGACCTTAGATCGTGATCGAAGAGCGTTTCTGATTCAGAGGATGACTATGAAATCGGTAATGATTGTCATGATCGCGACCATGGGACTTGTCGGCTGCGGCGTCCGCCCGCCTATCGAAGGACGAATGGATCCCTACACCGCCAGACAAGTGCACTTCGACAGCAACTCCCTCAAGCACGAAACCGCCGTCGGAGAACCCGCCGTCGCGCGCGACGAGAACGGCTACGTCTACGTCACGGTTCCCATTCGATCCGAGACCAACAAGGAACTTCACGTGGACTACCGCGTCACCTGGTTCGACGAAAACCACCAACGCCTGAACCAGACCGGCTGGTTCACAAAAGATCTCAGCCCCAAGGTGCCCGACCAGATCATGGTCAACAGCATGAGCCCAAGAGCCGCAGACTTTCAGGTAGACTTCCGCTGGGCGAAATAAGTCTGAGGGCGGTTCAATGAGTTGAAGCAACAGGCAGAGCCCAAAAACTACCGGGACTCTATTCTTCTTAATGAGCCGGCGATGCCTCGCCGCTCATTGAAACTTTCCCCCACCCGCGCAATAATCCCCCGCTCAGACAATCCCCGTCTGAGAACCCGGGCGTGTACCGAAGTGGACAAACGGGTCAGACTGTAAATCTGATGGCTTACGCCTTCGCAGGTTCGAATCCTGCCGCGCCCATATCGCTATTTTTGCTCATGCCCGGAGTGGCTCGCGTGATCTCGCAAGCTTCCGCGGCATCTGCGTTTATAGATCCTGATTCGGCAGGCGCACTGGCGGGAATTGGCAACAAAAAACCCCTTCCGGCGGGGAAGGGGTTCAAGCTCGGCAGGTAGGACTCGAACCTACAACCAGCCGGTTAACAGCCGGCTGCTCTACCATTGAGCTACTGCCGAATTATGAGATCGCAGGCGGGTAACGCCTTGACTTCAGTCGTTTGCAACTTCAGATACTACGCTCTTCGGCCCAAACGGGTCGACAATTTAGCATGCGACTGGGGGTAGTCAAGATTGTAGGGGCCGGAATTAGCTCACTGAATAGCGTTCCCCATGAGTCGCCCGATCTCATCAAAGTCGTCGACGTTGTCCCGACGACGCTCTTTGGGTAGAGCCGGAACCTCCGCCCGAAACAAATTTGACCAATCGCCGTCCATAACAACGTGCGCCCATCGAGCAAGCTCAAATTCTTCACGGACAAGCTTCTCTGGCTTGAAGGGTCCCTGATCGCGGGCCACCAAGTCGATGGCGTTGGTTTCTGGTGGGGGCGGAAGCGTCGAGAGCAGGCACTGATCCGCCGGCTTCTGCTTGAAAACCCCGGGCTGTCGGAGAAGCCGAGGCACGAGCTTTACGATCACACTTCTGGCGGGGAGTCGCGGCGTGGTTTGCGGCTTACCATTTCGTCGATACGCTGCCGGTCTTTGGCTACTCCTCCCCGGGTTTCTGAAGGTTGCGTTCATCGTGGCGTCGACAATCCTGATCACGGATCAGGTGCGGCGCTGGCAAATTCGCGCGTCAATTGTGAGCGCTCTCGCGGCGGCGTATCCGGCGCTTTTCTGCACTTGCGGATACTCGCTCATCGGATTGCGGGTGACTTCACGGTGTCCGGGATGCGAATCGGCTGTCCATTGCGGGACGCCGACGTCAGCAACCGGGTGATCCCCCCCTTTCCAGGCGCTCGTTGCAGGGCGCGCTGTTACTTCAGCGCCTGCGTGGTCACGGGTTCGTTCGGCACGTTCTTCTCCAGCCACTGCACGCCGGAACGGATCGACCCGAAGACGTCCCCGTGCCAGCCGTGGCCGCCCTGGTACGTCACGAGTTCCACTTTCGCGCCGCTCTTCATCAATACCTCCTTGGCGTTCTGCGGGAAACGCATCTGGATGAAATCCTGAGGCGAATGGAAAATGTAAAAGGCGCGCCCCTTCGCCTTTCTTGGATCGGGCAACTCGCCCGATTTGAAGACGCTCATCGCCACGAACGCGCCGGTGATGCGCGTCTTTTCGCGTAGCGCTGCCGCATACACGGGCGGCCCGCCGCTGGACCAGCCGAGCGCCAGAACATACTTCTCATCGATCTTGTGCTTGCTCTTGATGTCGTCTACCACGCTATCGATGAATTTCTCCGTCGAAAACTTCATCTTCGCGGCCTTCAATGTTTCCGTCGGCCAGACGATCGGCTGGTGCTCCTCCCATTTCGGCGCGACCAGCTCCGCCACCAGGTACTTCTCATTCAAAGCCTTCGGCAGCATGCTCGACACGAAGCCGCGAAACTCCTCCGATCCATCTCCGCCGGGCAGCACCACAAGCAACCTGTAGCCTTCCTTCGGCGCCGCGGTCCCCATCGGTCCGATCAGGAAATACTTCATCTGGTCGTCCGCGCCGGCCGTTCGCTCCTCCACCGAAGGTTCCGTGCCATCCGTTACCGCGAAGATCGGCCTCACCTCGCGCCTTGCTTCTGATTTCGCTTCGCTGGCTTTTCCGATCTCCGGCACACCCATTGACCTCACGGGCTCGGGGAAGCGGTTCTTCTCGCGCTCCCACCATGCCTTCCACCAGGCACCGTTGTGCTTCTCGTTATAGTTCACACCTGTCATCTGATTCAGGCCGAAATAGCCGACGCCGTAGACGGTGTCGTAGGTGTCGTCTGCGGCAATGGCCGCGATCATGGTGGGAATCGCTCGGACGTCGCCAAGTTCCGCCAGGCCCTGCGCAATCGGCCCGATAAGCTCTCCGTTTTTCTCAGCCACCGCCGACCTCCGCACCTCCAGTAAGGGCTTCAGTGCAAACATATTCCCGCTCCTGGCTAGGATTGTCACCGCTGCCTCGCGCAATTTCAGCGGCTGATCCTTCGCCAGCAGGGGCAGAATCTTCGCTTTCAGAAACGCTTCATTCGGTCTCACTGAAATGATCAGATACGTCGCCCCCGTTGTGATCTCACGGTTCGAGGAATTTTCCGCGAGCCACTTGAGCGCCATTTCGGGCGCGCCCGCCGCTTTCATTGCGTCCTGAGCGGTCTTCATTTTGGCAAGATCGTTTCGCGCACGGTCCGCGACCTGCGCCATCTTCTCGATCTCCGGCCCCTTCGCAGCTTTGGCGCGCTCAACCCATGCGGCAGCACTTTGTGCGGTCGCGTCATTCAGCGACTTGCCCTCCGTCTTTTCGCGCCAGGCCGGATATTTTGACGAATCCTCCGCGAAATCCTCGAAGGCAAAACCCTTCAAGTACCCCGCGGCCCACGCCTGCACTTTCGGCGACTCATCCTTCATTCCCAGGTCCAGCACATCGAGCAAATGCGGGTGATGCGCGAAATCAAAGGCCTTGATGATCTGCTGGCGCGCTGAGTCGTTCGGAATTTTATTCCAGTTGGCCGAGAGGATGGACCAACCTGTCGTCGGCTTCAGTTCCACGAGTTCATTCCCCACCGCAAACGCCCGACGCCAATCGTCATCCGCCAAACCTGAAAGTGTCCGCGCCCACGCTTCGCCGCTGATCCCGCCCGCATCCGACTGCGTCGCCGCTCCCCAATCCGTCCCCGGCGTCGGCGGAATTTTCACCGCCGTGGTCGTCGAACTGTTGTAGCTCTGAATCACAGATTCCGACGCATCCGCCCGCCTTGCCGACGTCGAAGGATCCGCCGACACCGTCATCTGGGACACCCCTCCACCGCCTGTCTTTCGCGACTCGGTGAACATCACGATCCCCACCGTTATCGCCACGACAAGGCTGGCCGCTCCCACCCCCCACGCCACCTTCAACCTCCCCCGCCGCTTCTCCTCATGCTTGAGGCATCGCAGAAGCAACTCATCCCCCTTCCGCATCGCCTCATCCAGCCGCTCATCTTCACGTTCATCGTTCATAACAACCTCCACCGCATGCGTTACGTTTCACGTTTTACGTTTCACGTCTCGCGTCTTCATCTCACGTTTCACTCATATCCCCTTGATCAACTTCGCCGCCGTCGACTCCGCATCGCTGGCCTTTCCCTCAACCGCATCCAGCACCGTCCCCTGCACCCGCCGGGTCTTGCCGATCTCCGTGCGCAGCGCTTCGATCATCTTGTCGAGCCGAGAACGGATGGTCGGGTAAGAAACCCCAACCTGCTCCGCAATTTCCTTCAGATTTCCCCCGGACAAGAGGAACATCTCGATAAACTTCTGGTGTTCGACAGGAAGCCCGCCCAGGCGCGTCATCGGAAACGTCGCCTCAACCGAGATGGTACAATGCCCGCAAGACATCCGGCTCACGACCATCGAGCCGCCGCAATAGGGACAATCTTGATTGATGGGACGGATTGCGTTCATGAATTAAATGAAACGATATCGCGATATTTGTTAATAAACAATAGATAATTGTTACTCTCTATCAACGTTCTTTATGAGATCCCTCCTCGGCATTCTTCTCGTCTGCATCTCCGGAACGACAACCATGCCCTCAAGCCAATCCAACAAGCTGCCCGATCCCACCACCAAACCATGGACTGTCGTCGAAGGCGGCATCACCCGAGCCGACACCTCCAAAAAACAACTCGCCCTCATCTTCACCGGCGGCGACTTTGGTGAAGGCGCCACCCACATCCTCGATATCCTCAAATCCCACAACATAAAAGCCAGCTTTTTCGTCACCGGCGACTTTCTGCGCAAGCGACAACTTCTCGAGCCGCTCAAACGTGCGATCGCGGATGGTCATTACGTGGGACCGCACTCGGACAAGCATCCGCTCTATTGCCCGTGGGAAGACCGAAAGAAAACGCTGGTGACCGAGCAGGAGTTCAAGCAGGATCTTCAGAAGAATATCGACGACCTTAAAAAGCTTGGCGCGCTAAAGGCGGGCTTGACCTACTTCATCCCTCCCTACGAGTGGTACAACGCCGATCAATCGCGCTGGTCGCGCGAGATGAACATCCTCCTCTTCAACTTCACCCCCGGCTCAGGCTCCAACCGCGACTGGGCCCCCGAAGATCACAAATCCTTCGTCCCCTCCCAAAAAATCATCGACGACATCCTCACCTACGAAAAGAAGGACCTGCACGGCCTGAACGGGTTCCTCCTCCTCCTTCACGTGGGCTCGCAACGTCAAGACAAAACCTTCCTCCTCCTCGACCCTCTTCTTACGAAACTCGAAAAGCGCGGTTACACGTTCGCGCGCATCGACGAGATCCTCGCCCCATAAGGTTGGTTCTTATGCACTGATCGGCGCAATGGTGACGGCGGTGGCGTAGCAGAGCACTTCCGTAGCGCCGCTGCTCTTGCCGGAGATTTCGGAGGCATCGTAACGCAGGCCGACGATCGCGTTAGCGCCGAGTGCTCGGGCGTGGTCGATCAGCAGATCGTACGCCTGCTGGCGGGTCTGCTCGCACATCTCGGTGTACGCGCCGATCTGGCCCCCGATGATGGATTTGAGACCGCCGAGGATTCCCTGGGAGATCGTCGGAGCGCGGACGATGATGCCGCGAACGATGCCGAGGTAGTGCGTGATGCGATAGCCTTCGATGGTGAACGTCGTGGTGACGGGCATCGAGCCGTAGGCTGCGATCTGAGACATCTCACTCCTTCCAATGGTGCTTCGAATGACGGAACGAGCGACATTGTAAGGTGCTGCGCGACAGTTCGCACTTATGCGGCAGCGCCGAGTTTCTAACGCGATGAGCCTTCCAGAAGCGCGACGATCTTGTTGACCGAATCAAACTTCTCCTGATCGAACTCGTTCGGATCCATGTTGAAGTTGAACTGCGTCTCCAGGTACGTCAGCACATCGACGACATCCAGGGAACTCAGTCGGCCGGACGTGACGAGTGAAGCGTCATCGGTGACCGGATCGCGGTCGTCCTTGTTCTCGCGAAGAACCTTGGTGACGTATTCTCGAACTTGATCTTGTTTGCTCATACTGGTTTTCTCAGTCGAATTGCCGCCTCCGCTGAAACGGACCCTGCGAAGATCGCCTTCTCACCTTCGACATCAAGCGGTCTTCTGCTCGAGGAGACTCCTGAGCATGTGCCGATCCACTTTGCCGTTGGTCGACAGCGGGAGCGCCTCCAAGGGCAGGACCCTGGCGGGAATCATGTACGCCGGCATCCGACCGCGAAGCTCTTCGCGAACCTGCGCCGCTTCAACCCCGCCGCCGCAAACAAAGGCGATGATGCCCGCAGGCTGACCGTTCACCACAGGCCAGGCGACGGCCGCGACTTCTTCCGTCCTGCACACGGCCCGCAGGTGCGATTCAATCTCTTCCAGCTCCACGCGATGCCCCATGACCTTTACCTGATTATCGACTCGGCCAAGGTGGTGGAAGTTTCCGACGTTATCGTAGAAAGCAAGATCGCCACTGAGATACCACCGGCTTCGGCCAAGGCGCGGATGATCGAGCGTGGGAAACCGTCGGGCGGTTTGCTGATCGTCGCCGAAGTATCCAAGCGCGACCTGCGGGCCGGAGAGTACCAGTTCCCCAATCTCGTCCGGTCCAAGAAAGTTCATCGCCGGACCCACGATCGCGGCATGGGTGCCGGCAAACGGTTTGCCAATCGAAAGCGTCCCGCGCTCCGGCGTCAGCACCGGCGGATCGGTCAGACGCTGATACGTGCACGCAACCGTCGCTTCGGTCGGGCCATAGTGATTGTCGACAAAGCAGTTCGGCGCTGCTTCCTGAAATGCTTTGGCAAGTTCAAGCGTGAATCCTTCGCCGCCAAAGATCGCAACGCGCAGCGCCGGGAACGTATTGGGCCGCAACTGCTTCAACCGATTCATCACCATGATCGCCGATGGAACGGATTGCCAGTAGGTGATCTCATGTTGCCGGAGAAACCCCGCCGGCGCCATCACCTTGTTTTCCGGGACAACATGCAGTGATGCGCCGCCGTCCCAGCAGGCGAACATCTCGGATACGGAAACGTCAAATGATGTTTCGAAAAACTGCGCGACACGATCCTTCGGGTCGAGGTGATACATCGCCCGTTCGCACGCGAGAAAATGTTTCACGTTGGAAACAGAGACGGCGACGCCTTTGGGAACGCCGGTGGTGCCAGACGTGAAAATGATATAAGCGACATGATCAGGCGCGACCGCGGCGGGCGGAGTGGTGTCATCGTCGGTGGGAAGCGAGGACCATGATGTCACCTCACTCGCGGAAACGGCTGCCGAAACCTCTTCACTCAGCAACACCTGCCGGGGCAGCGCGCCTTTTAGATCCTTCAAATGTGCCGCCCCGCGACGATCCACGATGACAGCACTCAAACCCGCTTTTTCGAGAATGAACTGCAAGCGCGACGCAGGCTGCTTCGGATTGAGCGGCACATACGTCCCCCCTGCCCATGCGGCGCCCAGAATCCCCGCATAGGTTTCGAAGCTGCGGGCCGCGAGGATTCCCACGCGGATCGGCTCTCCGCTGGTGGATCCTTTTTTGAGCCACGTTGCAATCCGCCCCGCCGCCGACGCAAGCTCCGCGTACGAATACTGCTTCTCATCCACGACGAGCGCCGGCTGCGCCGGCTGCTCCTTCGCATGACAGAAGACCGCCAGCGCCAAATTGAGAACGTCAGTACAGCTCATAACAACCTTTGCGACTGCGGCGATCAACTTCGCGGGACGATGCTTGCGGCGTTGACGCCGTCTGCTTTCGCAGGCGCGGGAGCCGCCTCTTTGTGGCGCGCCAAATCCGCATCGGGCAGTTTCGTGGCGCGATGGAGATGCCGCCAGAGGCTCCAGTCCGTGTACCAATCGATCTCGCGCTTGTACCGATTGGCGAACCGCTGCCGCGGATCGTCCTGAGGCAGTTCCACCAGTTCCGTGTCACCGATTTCAAAGAGATGCGTCTGCCCGGTCATGCGCTCGAGCGAGTAGAGCAGCCCGTTGTCGATGACGCCTGTCGATCGAACGTGAGTGATGCTCACGAATTGCAATACCGACGGCATCTCGTCTGCTAAGAGATCCCGGCCAAGCCACTCATCGGGCGTACGCATGCCAAGAAATCTCAGGATCGTCGGCGCTACATCGAGATGGCTCGTGCTCAGTCGGCTCTCGACCGCTGAAGGGAAAAGAATCGGATTGGAGAAAATGCACGGCGTTCGCATCTCCTCAACGCTCATCCGCAGCCCGTGGCCGACGGGGTACGCTGACACGGTCTCGCCATGATCGCCCACGACGACAATCAGCGTCTTCTCGAGCAGTTTCTCATCGCCAAGAAACTTCACCAGCCGCCCCACCGACTGATCCGCGTAGTGCAACGAATTGCGGTAGCGGTTCCGCCACGAGTCGTCCGGAAACGGATTGTTCGTGGCCATGCTGACGTAAGGATGATGCGGGAACTCGGTGATGTATGTCGCAAAGAACGGAACATCGCGGTTGGCGCGAATCCACCCCGTCAGCTCTTCGACCGTCCGCTCCTCGTGTACGCCGGCGCTGTACGCAAGTGAAGCGCCCTCCTGCATCATCTCACGCGCGCCGACAATTCGATCGACGCCCTTTCCCTTGAACAGGAAGCGGATGCCCAGGTAATCCAGGAATCCGGTGTGAAACAGGCCGGTGTGGTAGCCCGCGGATTTGAGCACTTCCGCCAGCGCCGGTTGCGGCATCGGACGGCCATACAGCAGATCCGCCGTTGTTCCCAGTTCAGGCAGGTAATCGGAGTAATACAACCCGCAGGTGGCTCGGGCGGTCTGCGTCGCAACGGTCGAGTGCCGGCGAAGGCTAAGTCCGTGATCCGCAAGCGAGCAAATGTTCGGCGCCGTTTCACGATTGACATGCAAAGCGCCCGTCGACTCCATCTGCACGATGATGACGTTAACCGGCCGCGGGTTCCCGGGTGTGTACGCAAAGTCGCGCTTCAGCTTCTTCCCCTCAAGCAGCAGTGACGCCGGCAGATGCTCGCGCTGGAGCATCTCTCCCTGACGATCCGCAACTTGATGCATCAGTTCCGGCGCGTCAATCGGCTCGAACGCCGGCTTGTACTCCTTAATGAAAAAGAGCACCGCGTTGTCCTTCACGCCAAAGGTGTCGATGCGATGCAGCCGAGTTTTCTGCACGATGGCGGCCCCAAGACACAAAACGCTCGCCACCGCCCACATCTGCCATCGCGTCTGCAACCAGCGACGCCCGCGCAGTCCGCGAAAGATCAGAACCGCCAGCAGCGGCGCGCCGATCAGTCCGTAGATCGTCAGCGCCAGCGGCATCGGTCCCACATACGCCCAGACCGATTGCCGCATCACCATCAGGTCGTCAGCGGAACGAAGCAATTCCACGTCCAGCGGATCCCCATAGATTCGCGCGACCTGAAAGCTCACGATCGAAAACATCACGATGCAGAAGTAGATTAAGCCCCAGGCAACGCGAGAGACGATCTTGCCCCACCTTCCACCTACGCCCCCCAGGCTGTCGACCACAACGCTCGCCCCGGCCACGCTTAGGCAAAGCAGCAGATCCGCCCCGATCAAAAAGACTATTCCATCCGCCGGGACATCAGCCAGCGGATACTTATGCTTGACGAAGAGGTTCCAAAGCAGCAGGCAGAGCTTCGCCACCAACAGAAAACTAAACAGCGCCGTCGCTCTCGCGATTGCACGGTCATCTTTTTCCGAGGTCGGTCCCCGTAGAGCCAGGCTGAGCCTACCCGCAAGTGCCACTTCACTTCCCTCTTAACAAGTCTCTCATCTAATTATCACATTCAAATGCGATTGCGAGACAAAAACATTGTTTTTATCGGACTCGCTTATTGTGCCCAAGCCTTGAGATGAGAAGAAGTTATCGCCAACGCCGCGGGTTATTGAATTGAGGTCGTTCGCTGTTAATCCCTGGAATCTGGCAGTGTGGACAAATGGGGTTAAGTTGAAATGTATCCGGGAGCGACCGCATATGCGGACTCTGCGGGATGGATGCGAGCCTATGAAGCCCATTCCAGCGAAAAACGCCGGATCGATAACGTAGGCTCTAAGTGAGTTGATGGAAATGGGCGATACAGGGCTCGAACCTGTGACCTCCAGCGTGTCATGCTGGCGCTCTAGCCAACTGAGCTAATCGCCCGAATTTCTGACCGTCAGTATAGCCAAGCCGCAGGCGGCGACAAGAGGCATGCCCGGAACAGAACGTCGAACCTCGACTGCGGCAGAAGACTTAAAACTCACGGCCGGTTCATGGCGGCATCGATCGCCTGTTTGGCTGAATCCGCATCCGCGTGCGCTGCTGGATCAGAACTCGTTTTCTCGAAGTCGTCGTGAAGCTGCTTTAGAAAAGCGTCTGCGCGATCCTTTAAGGTTGTGGTCAGCTCCGGCGTCATACGCGCGGCGATGTCTTGTTCATGGCCGCTCTGGCGGTGGGTCAGACCGCTGACCCCGCCCCAGATCCGGGCGAGATGCAACACTGCCTCAGAGTCCTTGATCTCTCGATCGGCAAGCGTGGCAGACCACGGGTCGAAAAGTTGAACCGTGAACGACTCGCCCCCTGCCCTGCCGAACCCGCTGATGCAGGCGCCTGGCTCCATCATGCTCTGCGCATCGGATGAGGCACGTTCCGCCGGTGCGCGTGCATCCCGTGAAACCAATCCGGCCCGTTCGGCGGCGGAAGGAATCTGCTGCCGCAAGAGCAGAATCACATCGTGATCAACCTCGCGCAGCGGTCGGGCAAGCAGAACCAGATATTCCTTCGCCCCCGGCGATACCGCATTCTCAAGCACCGTGCGTCGCACGACATCGCGCGTGCCCGAGCGCAGATCGGGATCCGTCGCGTAACGCATCTGACGCGCAAGCGGAGTTGATTTCGCAATGGCGTCTGCAAGCACGCCCGCCACCAGATCAACCGAGTCCAGCGCCGGCCGCAGCACCTCGCGCGGCTTTCCATCGGCGCCGGTGATCGCATGCCGGAAGAGGCCCACCGAAGTATATCGCTCGAGACAATCCGAGTACGGGCTGTCAGCCGCCAGCAGCTTCGCAACCCACGCGTCCTCTGCGAAATAGGACGTTGCATCGCGAGGCGAGGATAGCGCCGCCGCGTAGGATTTGCTGAGCGTGTCGCAGAGCTCATCCACGCCCCGGCCATCGAGAGCAATTCGATTCTGCTCCGCAATCAGCCGCAGGGTGACGAGCCCCTGAAGAACCTCGCATTGGAACGGCATCGGGCACGAATCGTCGAAGGACTGAATCCCAAACGCCAACTTTCCAAACGCTCCGGCTGCCGCATAACTTCCCAGCGCGGCCAACGAAGCATTGCCGTGGCACGGAATGATTGACTTCTGATCCCCAAGCCAATCCCCAGCATGAGTCTTGCACCATGCAAAAAAGAGATCCTGCCCGCTCACCCAGAACGTGTACGGCGACCGCGACATGCAGTACGAGCGCAACGGCCATCCCAGCGGATCACGCTCCCCGAGATACGCGCCGACCGAACGCCGAACGCGTTCATAGGGGCGCTGCTGCGCCGACGTCATCGGCGCGAGTGCGAGGACCAGGAATAATCCCAAAAAGCGTCGGATACGCATGCGTCGCAAACATTCAAAGCCCAAAGATGTTCCAAACTCTCCGTGCCGGCTTACTCGTTGTCCGCAGGCGGCGGCTGATCCGCGGCCGGCGGCGGCGCCGTCGCGCTCATATCAGTGCGCGGCATCGTGCTGACATCCATTGTTTCGATCCTTGCCGGCGCGACGACGCTGGAGACGCCGCCGGTGTCGCTCGCGCTGGCCACCGTCACCGGACCGGATTCGCCAAAATCCTCATCGGACTGCTCGAGATACACATCGTCCATCTCGGTTGCATCCACCTCGTGCCGCATGAGGTAGTAGATGATGGTGTTCGCCGTGAAGTAGAAGCTGATCGCGAACGCGCCCAGCACCGAAATCAGCAGGTAAACCCAGAACGCGATGAAGAACGCGGCGAGATCCTGATCCCATCGCATCGTCAGCCAATCCGGTTCATAGCTAAGCTGTGCCGCGCCGCTCGGTCCGCGCCACATCGTGGGCCACAGGCGATCCGTGCTCGGCGCCAGCGACACCATGCCCCAGCCGACGAACCGGTGCGTCAGCGCCAGCATCAAGTAGATGAACAACCGCACGAAGAGATAAGTCAGCGCCCCGTATACCACCGCAACCGCCGTGTACCACAGCATCCGCCACGGACGTGCATATACATAGCTGAACGATCGGCTGATCGCGTCAAAGCTATCCGATCCCTCGACGGCAATCGTCGGATACATCAGGTTCAACCCGGCAACGAGGCCGATCAAAACCAGCGTCATCACGAACCCAGCCGCCAGCAGGATCACAAACAGCGCGCTCATGATGATGTAAAAAACCGGCCCGATGTAGGGAATGCTCGACAGCAACCCGGCGACAAGCGGGAGCAGTCCCACCAGCAGGATGATGATGATCGGGATCAGAGGGGCCGACACGAACGAGAGAAACTTGCTTCCCGAGAACGCCAGCGCAGCGCGCACGCTCAACTTCTCGTCCCGCGCCACATGCACCGCCGCAATGCGCGCAATCGCTCCGCCAAAGATTGCCCAGACGGTGAGGAACAGAAGCCCGAAAATGATGAAGAACACCGTGTGGTGCCACATCAACCAGAGTGGACCAACGGCGAAGAAGTTAAATACGCTCTGCACAATGCCCTGTGGCATCCAGTACCGCACGCCGTTAACCACACCCACAACCTGAAACGTCTCGTACTCAAACAACTCCTTGAAAAGACCCGAACCTCGAACCGCGCGCGACGGCTCCATGGCGGCGTTCGCGTCATCGAAAGCTTGCTTAACCGCCGCATCGCGCCCCTGATGAGCGTCTCTGATCTGCTGCCGCTTCAGATTCGCATCGCTGGTCGAGTTCGCGGCGGAATGAGCATCGCGCAGCCGCTGATCGGCGGCGCCAACCTGGCGGGTGCGGCGCTCGAGAATTTTTTCTTTTACCCTTTCGCGATATCCCGCTTCGCCCGCCGCGACGCGTGCCTTGACAGGATCCGGGACGATCTGGAATTCCTGCAACTCAGCCGCGTAGGCGTCCTCGATATCGCTACGGCGCTGCCTCCGCATCTGCTGGAATGTCGCGCTGCTGCCGCCCTTGGTTCCATACTCGGCGAAAAGCGCGGGCTCACCCGGCACCGCCAGATGCCGAACCGGCCAAATCCCATCGAGCACCCGCCCGCCGACATACAGGCAGATCAGCGCCGCCAGCCCCAGCGCCAGCTTCGACGGATGGACCGCCATCCGAAACGATTTGAAAATATTGGTAAAAGGAAACGTCTCCCGCCAATTGATCCCACTCACCCTGGCTTCTTCCGCCATGAGCTTATTGCTCCTTCCGTTTTGAGGCCTGTTCGTCCGGCGCGGCGATTATAGTGTCGCGAAGCATTTTTTACCCTACTCGTCTTTAGAGCAAGATGGGATCTTGCCGGTTGCGCGCTGTTGAATTGGCTAAGATCTACGAAATGAATTCCCAATCAGTCCCACCGAAAAACGCCCTTCCCCCAGGCGTAAACGTACGCGACGAACAGGAACGCCACGAACACGCCCATTTCTCCGAGCAGCCAGGTGCTGCGATCGTGCAGTACTGGATCGCTCGCATATCTGCCGAAGATCGTCGCCCACGGATACAAAAATACAATTTCCACGTCGATGACTAGAAAGATCATCGCCACGATGTAAAACCGCACGTTGAATCGCTTGTGCGTATCCCCCACCGGCACCATCCCCGACTCGTAAGTGCCACCCTTCACCGCCCCGTTTCGACGCGGCCCGACGATCAGCGACAGCACCACGTTCCCCACCGCAAACCCCGCCCCGATCAAAATCAACAGCACCACCGGCAGCCACGCGCTCGGTGGTTCTCCACCCGGCATTCCCGCCCCCACCGAGTCACTCAAAATCATCAGGGTCATAAGCTGCATCCAGGAGCCCGCTACTCTAGGCCCAGCCGCTCCACTTGCAAGCGGTGCAAGACCATGACAGAGCAATCGAATGAAGCGCCTTGTAGGGGCGACGCCTGCGTCGCGGTTGCGGCGTAGCCGCGAATGACCGTGATTTCGACGCTTCGCGTCGACCCTACAAGATCGGTCGGCGCCTTCGCGTTTGCGATTGCCCGGGTAAGCGACGGAAATCCATCGACAACGCACCTATGCCGCGTAACAATTCACGCAAAGGGGCCGCACTCCATGACCATTGCACCATCGCTGATCCTCCAAACCGAAGAACCCGAATCCGACCTCGTGCGGCAAGACCGCAGCATCGAACGATTCCTCATCATCGTCCTCACGCTGATCGGCGGCATTCTTCGCTTCGCCTACCTGAACCGCCCCACAATCTCCGCCGATGAAGCCGCCCTCTACCTTCAAGTCACACGCCCATTTCTCGATCTCGCGCACAATCTCGATTCTCAGCATCTCGCCCCGCTCCATTACGAGCTGTATTGGGTGATCGGAAAATTCGTTCCTCTGAACCCCTACGTATTCCGGCTGCTCCCCGCCCTCACGGGAACGCTTCTCATTCCTGCCGTCTATTGGCTAGCCAAACAAATCGTCAGCATCCGCGCCTCCATGCTCGCAGCCACGATCATCGCCTTCTCCGGCTACCTTCTGCCCCACGCGCGCGACGCCCAATTCCACACCCCGTTCTGGTTCCTCACCGTCCTCAACCTCGCCTGCTTCCTCCACTGGCTCCGCCGCCACAACGCCCGCGGCTACCTCGCCTGGATCGCCACCGGCGCAACCATGCTCGGTTTCAACCACTCCAGCGCCCCCATCCTCCCCCTCCAACTCCTCGTGTTCCTGACCTACCCCCACTACAGCCAAGCCCACCTCGTCATGAGTGGGTCCGATCAACATCCCACGAAAGTTGATCGCTTACTCACCACAACCTACATGCTCGTCCTTTTCCTCATCGGTCTCGCGATCATTCCGTCCGCAACCGTCTACTCCCTCTTCTCCCCACAAATCGATTCCATCCTCACGCACACTCAAATCGTCGCCCCCACCCCATCGCAGACCACCGCACCCGCCCGCCCGCCCCGCGCCATTCCTCCGCCCACCTCACCCGCGCAAGCCGCCAGCCTCGCCCTGATGGGCTGGCATCCCGCCCCGCCCGATCAGCGCGCCGCCGTCGACATCCGCGCAACGTGGTATCTCTCCTACGGCCTGCAACTTCTAATGATCTTCATTCTCCTCACGCTGCTCCCCTGGCCCACGCCCAAGGTCACGCCCCTCCGCTTCCGCCGCCCGCAGCAACTGGCGCGAAGCCCCAACGTCCGCTACTCCTATCAAACCGAAATCCCCCCGCACGAGCGTCTTCCACAACCCATCTGGCGCATCGCCCTTTGGCTCGGCACCTGGATCATCATCCCCACCTACGCCCTTCACTGCATCCTTAACCCCGACTCCACCTCGCCTCGCGATCTCGCAATCTCCCTCTTCACCATCGCGAAGTCCAACCTCATCATCACGCTCGCCATCGCCGGCGCTGTGGCTGCCTACTGCTTCTATTGGATCCGCAAGCACCATCCTCTCACCCGCGCCGATCTCCGCTCCGGCATCTTTCCTCTGCTCCAAATCGTAATCATCGCGACGATTCTGCTTCTCCTTTGCATCACGCTAACCCGCACCCTTCCCCACCTGAACATTCCTCCCGACTTCCTCCCCAAAGACGTCGGCTTCATCTACGCCCCCATCGCTATCCTCCTCGCCACGCTGATCTTCCGCATCCGCTGGAAGCTCCTCCGCCACGTCGGCATCCTCATTCTCCTCGCCGCCAACATCGCCCAGGCCTCGTTCACCGTTTTCAAAAACGCGACCCCCCGCGCCGACATTCTCGCCGATGATCTCATCATCGCCGATATCCCGAACTCCCCCATTCGCACCTATGTGAACATCCCCAAAAATCTCCCCACGCCCGACTACACCGAATCTCTCGCCGCCTGCACCGACTATTACCTCGCCCTCCCCAAGAACCCCAGGATCTCACTCACCCCCTCTCATCGAATCGCCAAACCCGACGATCCCTGGACAACCCACCAAGCCCTCACCGAACGCGCCGCCGCCCTGAACGCGATCACCCACCACGCCGAGCAGCTGATCCTCTGGGACTGCGCCGACTCCCCCACCCCCACCCGCGACGGCGCCATCGAAGACACTCAGAAATGGAAGCTCGCCGCCGAGCAACGCTTCCCCGTCTACAACCCCCAAACCTGGCAGCGCTTCTACACCCTACGCCGCCGAATCTACGTCTTCCCCGGCACACCCTCCGCACAAAAACTTCCCCCGCCGTCAAAGGAGGGGCAGGATGCAAACGCCGTCCTCGACCGTTTCCACAAGCAAGTCGAAGAACAAGCGAACCCCAAATCCACCACACACCCCGCAACCCGTCCGACGCCGGCGCGCCCGCCCACACACACGCCCGTGCGCCGCCGTCCCGTCACGCGCCGCTCATGACTCACACATTCAACAGCACCACCACCACGATCAGCACCACGATCACCTGCGACGCCGCCACCGTCGCCAGCGCGTGCGGGAACTGGAGATACTTCCGGTACGCCACGCGCAATCGCCACGTACACCACATCCCAAATAACGACGCCGAAAACATTTGCAGAAACAGCGGATACCCGACGAGCTCCGCCACCGGATTATTCCACAGCCACTGCCAAGGTAGCCAAATCACCAGACCCAGCGCCACGATCATCCCGATCCAGAACTCATCACAAGCATACACCGCGCAGCGCATCACATGCACCGGCAACACTTTTGCGCGCCGCATCGAGCGCTGAAAGATCAGCAATGTCGCGAGCGTGATCCACGGCCACGCCACATACGTCCCCAAGAGCGCCGCCACGCGCAGCGCACCCGACCCTCTGTGATTGCCCATTCCACCCCAATTGATCACCGATGCCGATCGGTCCAGCACCATCCTTGCGAAGTCCCTGCTCCAGGCCTTTGGCACCTGCGTATCCACATAGTTCTCCACCGATCCCCACGCCAGCCGAATCCGCTCCAGATCCCGCGGCCCCGATGACTTCTTCATGTGAGCGACCCAACGCGCCCGCGAAAGCGTCAAATCCTGCGCGCTCTCCCAACCCTGATGGACAATCATCATCATCGGCCCCAGCACCAGCAGCCCCGCCAGGATCACCCAGTACCGAACCATCCGCCCACGCTTCACCGCATGCGTCGGCCGCAGCACCGTCCAGAATTTCCCCGGCCGCATCCCCCCCACCACCGTCCGCACAAAAGACCAAACATTCCGCCGCGGATAATGCTCGAACAAATAAGGATGCCGAGTCTTCTCCGCATGGATCAACTCATCCCAGGTAAACGAAAACCCACACTCCGGACACCGCGGCTCCTGCAAACCCCGCAAGTTGTAATCACACAACGGACACAACAGATCCTTCGCCCCATGCTCCGCCGTATGCTCAATCGCCGCAGCTTCCATTACAGTTCGCCTTCCAAGCGTGGCATGGGCGTCTCGCCCAGGTTTTCTTTCCAAGTAACCTTCTCTTGCCCCAACACCGGACATTCGTACTATAATTTCACAAAGTAGCCGTCCATCTTATTTGAAGCCAAACCATGCTCGATCCCCTACAACTCCCCGACAACGTCCTCACCCTTCAGCTCAAGAAGGTCGTCAACTGGGCCCGCAGGTCTTCCCTCTGGCCAATGCCCTTCGCAACCGCATGCTGCGGCATCGAACTCATGGCCACCGCTTCCAGCCGTTTCGACCTTGCCCGCTTCGGCGCCGAGGCCATGCGCTTCAGCCCCCGCCAGTCCGATCTCATGATCGTCGCCGGCCGCGTCACCATCAAGATGATGCCCGTCCTCCAGCACATCTATCAGCAGATGACCGAACCCAAATGGGTCATCTCCATGGGCGCCTGCGCCAGCACGGGCGGTGTATTCGACTGCTACGCGACCATCCAGGGCATCGACCAGTTCATGCCCGTCGATGTCTATGTCCCCGGCTGCCCCCCGCGTCCGGAAACCCTCATCGAAGGCATCATGGCCATCCAGAATATCATCGACCAGGAAGGCCTACCCCCCGCCGGCAAACGCCGCCCCCTGCAACTCGCGATCGAACCCAGCTACAAGCCCGCCCCCCAACCCATCCCCATCACCCTCGGCGGCTCGCCGCTGTAACCACCCGACCTCAAATGGCCCGTGGCGGCTCCGACTCCCCCCTGATCACTCCTGCATATCATGCGGCGTTGCCACAGGTTTGGATTCGGCCGAGCCCCGCTCGCGCAGGTAAACCGATAGATAAACCATCGCCGCCAACGACAGAAACTCGCTCTGCCAGTTCTGAAACGATTCAAACCAGAACGTGCTCGAGACCAGGTATTGCGCCACGGTCATGGGCGGCTCGCCATGCGCCCGCCTTTCCTCCGAGTGCTCCCTGGCTCCTCCCCAGGCGTGGACGATGATGCTGAGCAGGAACAGCAGCCCGAACGCAATGCTCAACGAGTGAGAATACACCCTCAGGGCGATGCCGCCCTTGCGAACCGGCCACGGTGCTCTGACGGAGTCTTTGTGATTGGCCGGATGCTCATCGACAGCTTCCTCATCCGCTGACCTGGACTCGGGAGATCCCTTCTGGATCAGGAAGACCGTCAGCACGACGAACATGCACATCTGGAGAAACTCGCTCTCCCAATTCTCTGCCGTGGCTTCCCAAAAATGCCCGGTCGCGAAGTAGCCGAGAAACGACACCGCCGGCTGATGGTGCTCGCGCTGATCGTTATTATGCGCTTGCCAACCTGACAGCACCTGGCCAAACAGGGTGAGGATGAACATGACCAGCAGAACGAGCGTCAGACCGTTGTCGTGAAGAATGCGTTTCATAACACGCCTGCCGACAAAACGCGTGCCAGCAGTCACCACTGGGTCAGCCAGACGTTTTAGTCATCGTGCTGGACTTGGCGACACCAGACTCCCACAATCGCCGGACTGTGAACGAAGCCAATCTTCTCGAGCGCGCCGTTGCCGCTCATCAACAGAACAATCTGATTGATGCCGAGCCGCTTTATCGGCAGGTCCTGGCAGAGGATCCCGACAATATTGACGCCCATCACCTCCTCGGGCTCCTGCTCCACCAATCGAACCGCAATGTGGACGCGCTGGAACTACTGACCCACGCAGTCGCGCTTGATCATGAAATCCCCGAACTTCACAACGTGCTGGGGCTCGTCCAGGCGCGGCTGCAACAACCCGAAGCTGCATTGGATTCCTTTCAACGCGCGCTCGAACTCGATCCAGCGTTCCCCGATGCGCTGACTAATCTTTCAGCAATGCTGCAATCGCAGGGACACCCCCAGCGGGCGTTGGAGGCAGTTCGCAACGCTGTCGCGCGTGCGCCGGACGACCCCAATGTCCATCGCATGCTCGGTCGATTCCTCCAGACGGAGAATCGCCATGCCGACGCCATCGAGCCGCTGCGCCGATCGATTTCGCTGGAACCGGGTCATGTTGAAACTCACATGCTGCTCGGACTTGCATGCCTTGCGGTGCGTGATTTTCACGCCGCCGGCCAGGCCTTCATGACTCTCATCCACCTCCAACCGGGCAACCCGCATGCCCACTACCACCTTGCCCTCGCCTATGACCGCCTCGGCGACGCCGACGCCGCCGCCAAGGGCTACCTGCGCGCGATCGAGCTCCAGCCCGACTACGTCGAAGCCCACAACAACCTCGGCGTCATCTACCACTACCAGCGCCGCATCGGCGATGCGCTCCAGCACCACCAGGCCGCCATCGCCGCCCGCCCCACGCACGCCAACGCCCAGGCCAACGTCGGCTGGGACTATTGGGCCCTCGGCCTCGTCAAAAAAGCCATCACCTATTACCGAAAAGCCCTCGAGCTCGACCCCGCCGATTACCTCACCCACAGCAACATGCTGATGGCCCTGCATTATCTCGAAGAATACTCGCCCGAGCAGATCTTCCAGGAGCACGTTCGCTGGGCCGACCAACACGCCAAGTCGTACTACCCAACAAACCCCCCGCATCTTTCCTCCGCACTGGTTACTCGTCACTCAGCAATCCGCACTCGCCTGAAGATCGGCTACCTCTCCAGCAACTTCCGCGAGCACGCCGTCTCCATCTTCTTCGAACCCATCATCCGAAATCACGACCACGCGCACTTCGAGATCGTCTGCTATTCCGATGTGCCCAGTCCCGATGCCGTCACCGCGCGCATCCAGAATCACACCGACCACTGGCACGACACCACGCGCCTCACCGACGACGAGCTCGACGCCCTCATCCGCTCCCACAGCATCGACATTCTCGTCGATCTCAACGGCCACATCGCCGACAACCGCCTGCTGGTCTTCGCCCGCAAACCCGCGCCGATCCAGGTCACCTACCTCGGCTACCCCGACACCACCGGCCTCGCCACCATGGATTACCGCCTCACCGATGCCTGGCAGGATCCCCTCCCGCCTTCTCCCTCGCCCGGTCCTCCGGGAGAGGGTAGGGGTGAGGGTTCTCCTCGCACCACCGAAACCCTCATTCGCCTCCCCAACACCGCCTGGACCTACGACCCCTGGTCCGAGATCCCCATCCCCGATCCCCCCTCCCTGTCCAACAACTTCCTCACCTTCGGCTCCCTCAACAACCTCGCCAAAATCTCCCCGGAAATGCTCAAGCTCTGGTCCCAGATCCTCGCTCGTCTCCCGAATTCCCAGATGGCCCTCCTCGTCCACAACGACCGCTTCGCGGAGGACTACTTCACCAAAAGCTTCGCCGCGCACGGGATCGGACGGGACCGTCTCCAGTTCCATACCCACCGCCCCCACCTCGAATATCTAAACCTCTTCTCCACCCTCGACATCGCCCTCGACACATTTCCCTACAACGGTCACACCACCACCCTCAACGCGTTGTGGATGGGCGTGCCCGTAGTCACGCTCGCGGGGCAAAATCACGTCGCCCGCGCCGGCCTCGGCGTCCTTTCAACCATCGGCGCCGCAGAGCTGATCGCGCACACCCGGGACGCTTACACGCACATCGCCGTTTCGCTCGCGAGCGATCCTGATCGGCTCACCCGTTATCGCCGCTCGCTCCGGGACAGAATGAAGTCCTCCCCCCTTTTCGATTCCCCCCTGTTCACGCGCAACCTCGAGCACGAATACCAAAAGATGTGGACGCGCCGCCATGCGACGTGATAATTGATGCGTCGCTATCTCCAGTCAGCGGCGATAACGATGGACGCAATCGAGTTCCTATGCCTTTCACGTATCCTCTAATGCTCGACATCTCCACCCGCCCGATCGTCATCATCGGAGGCGGAAACGTCGCCATCCGAAAAACCAAAACGCTTCTGGAATCCGGCGCCACGCAAATCCGCGTCGTCGCCCCCAACGTCTCGGATAAAATACCGCAAAGCGTGCAGCTCATTCGAGAGAACTATCAACCCCATCACCTCGACAACGCCAGCCTCGTTTTTGCCGCCACTGACTCTCCTGATGTCAACCAGCAGATCGTCACTGATGCCCAGGCTCGAAACCTCCTCGTCTGCCGCGCCGATGCCACCGAAGATTCAGCAGGCGACTTCTCCACCCCCGCCATCCTCCGCAAGGGCCAAGTCACCGTCACCATCGCCGCCGGCTCCCCCGCTCTCTCCGCGCTAATCCGCGATCAACTCGCCAACCTCTGGGACCGCCGCTGGAGCGCCATGGCCCAAGCCATGGAATCGTTTCGCCCCCAGATCCTCGCTTCCTCCCTGCGCCCCGACGAGCGCACGCAGATTTTCAGAGAACTTGCCACCCAGGAGGCCCTCGACATCCTCGAAGCAACGGGCCTCGCGGGTTTGCAAAGCTGGTTGAGCAACCGACACCCCGAAGTACAGTAATTCCGAAATCCGAAGCACGAAATCCGAAACAAATTCAAAGAAGCCGTCAGCTATCAGCCAGAAAGATCCCGATCAACCTGGCTGATAGCTGATACCTGATACCTACCGGCTGATAGCTGATACCTGACGGCTGACATCTGATCGCTCCTATGAATTTCTTTCGGATTTCCTGCTTCGGATTTCATCCCTAAACCCCTCCCCCTACAATAGACAACCAACATGCCTCCCACCCCCGGCCAACTCGCGCTGCTCATCCTCGCGATCCTCCTGTACACCGCCGGAGGCATCCTCTCCATCACGCGCGCCTGGACCGATCGCCGATCCATTCACAAAATCAGCCGCAGCCTCCTCGGCTCCGGTATCGTCGCATCGCTCGGTGTCATTATCTGGCACGCCCTCTCGCGCCATTCCTGGCTCCCGATCGAAGACAACTTCGACGCCCTCGTCTGGCTCGCCACCCTCCTCGCCATCTTCACCCTCTACGTCCACCACAACCGACCCCTCGCCGGCCTCGATTGGTTCGTCATGCCCATCGTCCTCTTCCTCCTGATCGCAAGCGCCTTCGTCGGCAAGACCGAATACCGCACCTACGTCACCAGCACCTGGAGCTGGTTCCATCGCGTCACCATCTTCGGTGGCGTGATCGGCTTCGCCATTGCCGGCGCCAGCGGCGCCATGTATGTCCTGACCAGCCGGCGCCTCCGCCACAAAGCGCCCGTCAGCCCATTCTTCGGATCGCTCGAGCGCACCGAGCATCTCACCATGACCGCTGTCACCCTCGGCTTCGCCATGCTCACGCTCGGTCTCATCACCGGTGGCATCCTCGTCCTCAACAAACCCGGACACACGCCACTTGTGCTCACGCTTGCCGCCTTGATCTGGCTCATCTACGCCGTCATCCTCCACGCCCCCATCAACCCCAGCTTCCGCGGCAGAAAGGTCGCCGTCCTCTCCATGCTCGGCTTCGTGCTTATGCTCGGCGTCATCGTCACCGTCCTCCTGCTGCCCGGAGGATCGCGCTAATGCAGCGCCTCCTCCTCCTTGGACTCAACCACGCCACCGCACCCCTCGAAGTGCGCGAGCGCCTCGCGTTCACCAACGACCAGCGCCAAGCCGCCCTCCTCGCACTGAAAGAAAAATTCCCCGAATCCGAAGCCGTCCTGCTCTCCACCTGCAACCGCGTCGAGCTCTACATCTCGCGCCCCATTCATGCCCACCCGCGACCCGAGGACCTGATCCAATTCCTCGCCACGCTCAAGAGCATCCCCGCGGCCTCCTTCCAATCCCACCTCTACCAAAAGGCCGAGCGCGAAGTCATCGAACACCTCTTCTCCGTCACCAGCTCCCTCAACTCCATGGTCGTCGGAGAAACCCAAATCCTCGGCCAAGTCCGCGAAGCCTACGAATTCGCCCAGGCCCTCAACCTCGCCGGGCCCGCCCTCAACCCGCTCTTCCAACGCGCCATCGCCGTCGGCAAAGAGGTCATGACCGACACCCCCATCGCCGAAGGCAGAATCTCCGTCGCCTCAGTCGCCGTCGACTGCGCCAAAACAATTTTCGACCACTTCACCGACAAAACCGTCCTCACCATCGGTGCCGGCAAGATGGCCGCGCTCGTGCTCCAGGGATTCGCCCAGCTCAACCCCAAGCGCCTGCTCATCGCCAATCGCGACCCGATCAAGGCCCAATCCCTTGCCGCCCGCCACAACAGCCAGCCTGCTCCGTTCGAGAAGCTGGATGATCATCTCATCACCGCCGACATCGTCATCTCGTCAACGTCATCACAGAACCCCGTCATCACCCGTCAGCGGTTCGAATCGTTATTGAAGCAGCGCCGCTACCGTCCGATCTTCTTCATCGACATCGCCCTGCCGCGCGACATCGAACCTGCCGTTGGAAAACTCGAGAACGTCTATCTCTACAACCTCGACGATCTTCAGAACGTCATCTCCAACACCCGCTCCGAACGCTCCACCGCGGTGGACAGCGCACAGAAGATCGTGAACGAACACGTCGAAAAATATCTCGCCTGGACAAGGGCCCGCGAGATGGGACCGCTCATCGACAGTCTCTACAAAAAACACCACGATCTGGCGAAAGAAGAATTAGACCGCACCCTCGGCAAACTAACCTCGCTCACCCCCGACGACCGCGCCCACCTCGAAGAGCTCACCCGCCGGATCGTCAACAAGCTCCTCCACGACCCCATCAAAGCCCTGCGCGATTCCAACGCCGGTCACGCGCAAAACATCCCCTACCTCCACGCACTCGAAAAGCTCTTCCAACTCGTCCCCCGCTCCCCAAGCGCCTCCGATACTCCCCAAGAGACCGAAGATGGCGCGAAAGACTAACAAACCTTCCGCGCGCGAACGGGAGCCCAGCGGCTCGACTCGATTGAGCTCGTCGAAGTCCGGCGCGGGACCGCGCAACGCGTCCGACGCCTTTCCCCCTTTTCCCAAGAATCCCCGAACCTTCCTGATCACAGCGATCGTTCTCTTCCTCCTCTCCATACTCCTCTTCGCCCAAAACGCCTGGTCCGAAATCTTCTACCGTCTCCTCACCGACGGCATCCTCTGCCTTCTCTGGATCATCAGCGCCTTTGGTTGGGGCGCCTTCCTGCCTTCAATCTGCAAAAAAAAACCGTCAGCCTCGCAAGAACTCTCGCAATTATTCCACCTCATCACCGCCACCGCCCTCGGCCTGGGCATCCTCTCCCTCCTCACACTCGCCGCCGGCTCCCTTCACCGCGCCTACCCCATCACCGGCTGGCTACTCACCCTCATCGGCCTCGCCCTCGCCGTTGCTCATCTGCTCAAACACCGCTCCGATCTTCCCCCACCACTCATCACCCATCACTCATCACTCCCTCTCTCCCACTACGCGCTCCTCGCCATCATCCCCCTCGCCTCCCTCATCCTCGTCGCCACCTTCGTCCCGCCCGGAATCCTCTGGGGCGATGAACCCAACGGCTACGACGTCCTCGAATACCACCTCGAACTCCCCCGCGAATGGTTCCAAACCCACTCCACCGCCCCAACCACCACGAACGTCTTCTCCAACTTCCCCCTCCTCGTCGAATCCCACTACCTCCTCGCCATGCAACTCAAAGCCGGCCCCTGGGCCGGAATGTACCTCGCCCAACTCATGCACCTCTCCTTCTTCGTCCTCACCATCCTCGCCATCTACGCCTTCGCCCGCACCCGCTCCGCTGAAGGCGGACCCAAAACCGCCGTCCTCCCCACCCTCCTCATCGCCACATCCCCATGGATCGCCCTCCTCGCCCCCATCGCCTACAACGAAGGCGGCCTCCTCCTCTTCGGCACCCTCGCCCTCATCTACTCCCTGCGCGCCTTGAACTCCGACACCCCCATGCGCGACATGATCCTCGCCGGCGTCTTCACCGGCTTGGCCTGCAGTTCCAAACTCACGGCAGTCCCCACGCTGCTCGTCTTCATCCCGCTGGCTCTCGTTGTCAGCGCCACGATCCAGCGAGCGTGGGGGAAGCCCGAATCACGAAACCAGAATGACGAACCGGCGATCACGCCCCCCATTCGTCATTCGTCATTCGGATTTCCTTCGTCATTCGGGTTTCGTCATTCGGGTTTCGTAATCGCCGCCCTCCTCACCTTCTCCCCCTGGCTCCTCCGCACCTACCTCGCCACCGGCAACCCCGTCTTCCCCGAACTCACCACCCTCTTCAGCCCCGCCCACTTCTCCCCCGATCAAATCACCCGCTGGCACAACGCCAACCACCTCCCAAACCCCCTTCATCGATCCCTCCCCGGCCGGCTCTCCGAACTCCTCAACCAGATCATCGTCGACTGGCGCTACGCCTTCACCATGATCCCCCTCGCCCTCTTCGCCGCCGTCACATCTCTTCTCCCTTCATCGCTCCGTCGCTCCGTCGCTCCGTCGCTCTTCCTCCTCATCCACCTCATCCTCCTCACAACCTTCTGGCTCCTCTTCACCCACCTCCAATCCCGCTTCTACATCCTCGCCATTCCCGTCACCGCCCTGCTCCTCACCCAACTCCGTTTCCGCCACGAACTCGTCATCGCGGCCGTTCTCATCACCCTTCAAATCGCCATCTCCACCAGCGCCATGATCCACCGCTTCCAGCAGCGCATCGCTCCCCTCCTCCCGGCCGGCGCGATCGGCATGGAGAACATGATCCAGTTCCTCCCGGAAGAAATATCCCCCGCTGTCGCCACCAACAAACCCCTCGCCCTCGTCGGCGACGCCAAAGCCTTCCTCTACCAACTCCCCATCCAGCGCCTGCACTACCGCACCGTCTTCGACGCCCAGGCTAAACCCAACCAATCAATCCTCGACGCCTGGCTCGCCGGCGCCGCCCCCGACTCCATCGTGATCGTCGACCCCATCGACCTCGAACGCTTCTCCAAAACCTACCACGCCATCCCCCCCCTTCCCGAGACTTTCCCCTACCCCCGCGATCGAATCTTCATCCTGCAACCCCCGCACCCATGACTCGTTCCTGAACAGCACGGCGCTGGTTGTAAATTCTCTCGACCTCGCGCCGCTGGTCGGCCGCGACCTTTAATTCACAAGCGGAAAAGGGGTCGGGAAGGTTTTTTACGAAAAACCTTCCTGACCCCTTTTCCGTTCGTGTTGGGATCGCTCCACGCCAGAGCAATGTGGTGACTCCCGCGATCGCTACGTTCCGGGGGAAATAAATAGGGACGGGAGCTCGCCCCCCCTTCCCCACTCACTCCCTCGATGCCTCGTCCCTCCCTTCGTGCCTACGTCCCTACGTGCCTACGTGCCTCATTCCCCGAGTCACCCATCAACCCTAAACCCCACAGTGCGCGAAAAGCGCGCCCAGCGCGCAGCGCCCAAAATACAAAAATCCCCCAACCCAAATTTATTTTCCCACGCCCCGCCCCAAAAACCCCGTTCCCCAAAAACGCGCTGCGCGCCCGGCCACTTTTCCGCGCAGCGCGGGCCAAGGAATAGAAGGCGCTCACAATCCGTATCCGAGCAGGCACTCTAACGCTCTTTGAAAACCCAACCCCTCGCCCACTTCCCAAAACTTCCCATTTCTTCCCACTTTTCAAAATCGCATCAGCATTCCCCCCACTCGCCCCCGCCGCCATCATCCTCGCCAGCCGAGTTACTCACCGTTGCTCACCCTTACCCACTGAATCGCAGACTTCGGCTCCAACCACGACCCAATGCATCACATTGCAACGACAACGGAAAAGTGGTCAAACAACGGAAAAGGGGCCAGGAAGGCTTTAGCCCAAAAACCTTCCTGACCCCTTTTCCCGTCTTGGGGGAACGACGGTGCTGTCGCTCGTCGACAACGCGCTGTTGGGTTTGACCGAGTATCCAAGCGCCGGGCACACGTTTGGCAGCAACGCGATCGTCGGCAAATACACGTACGTCGGCGACACGAACTGGGATGGGCAAGTGACGGCTCAGGATGTTACGGCGATCGACGCCAATCTCGGCACCTCCGTTGCACTCGGGTTCGCGTGGTTTTATGGCGACACCAACTTTGATGGCAACATCGATGCGGCGGATTACACCGGTTGGGATGCCGCGCTGGGGCTGGGCGAGGGGAATCCGCTTTGACCATCAGAGCATTGTGGCGTTCGTCCGACTTCACGATCCGATCGCGACAGACCATAATCTTCGCAGTCGTACCGGGCAGATGCGTTACCGCCAAATTGACTGTGCGGGCAGAATTTTCCCCCGGAATCGCTCGGCGGCTGGATTGAAGGGGCGGTGATCTTTAGGTGCCTTGGTGGACTGCAATCTTTTTATCAGGTTTACCTTCCGCGTCTTTATCGGCGACGCGAGTTTGGGTAGAATATGACGGCAAGGGCCGATATTTCTTCCGAAATCTCGCCGAAATTGCCGAAAATTCCTTTGCAGGGATTCAGTTCCTTCGCTAACTTCGCAACACTACGGATTTTCGGAGCCGTTGCGTCAGCTTTTCCCGGCGCAACATTCCAAACATCGCTAACGAGGCATGCGTAAGGATTGCACGGTCCCGACGTCTTGCTCTGTTTCATCCGACTGGACCGTCAACCGTTGAAAGGCACCTAATGACGCGCAAACTACTTTGGAGCGCGGCGGCCGTGATCGTCGCCCAGATCGGCGTTAACTCGCCTGCCCGGGCCTCTGATTACTACTTCAGCCCCGGCGGAAGCGACAGCAATCCCGGCAACAGCTCCGCAACCCCTTTTGCTTCCCTGGACAAACTCAACAGCCTGACCTTAGGTTCAGGCGATAACGTCTATCTTCAGGGCGGAGCGAACTTCACCGGGAACATTCAACTTAACGCCAATGACACCGCGGTGAATGGAACCGGCGCTGCCGTCGGCGCGCCCATCCGGATCTCCAATTACGGCACCGGCTACGCCACAATCAATGCCGGTAATGGCAGCGGCATCAGCGCGCTCAACAACGGGAACATCGAGATTTCGAACCTGAAGGTCGTCGGCGCGGGTTCACATTTCGACCTCGGTCAGAACAAGCACGTGTATGACAACACCGGCAACGGAATTGAATTCATCAATACCAACGGCGTGAAGAACCAGCACATTGTGATCAACAACGTGCAGACCGAGAACTTTGGTGGAAACGGGATCTGGCTTGGGGCATCGGGTCTGAGCGGCTACGACGGCGTCACCATCAGCAAGGCAGTCGCGCGACAGAACCAACTTGCGGGCATTGCCTCCATGGGCGATCCGAACAACGGCAATCGAAATAACTTCAACAACGTCCTGATCCAGAAATCAGCCGCTTTTGATAACTATGGCCGCGACAAGGCGCCCAATCAGCAGAACAGCGGCAGCGGGATCGTCATCGGACAGGTGACGGGTGGAAAGATCGAAACGTCGGTCGCGTACGGCAACGGCGTTCGCTGCGATTCGACTCAGGGCGGGCCCGTGGGCATCTGGGCCTGGGATTCAGCCAACATCGTCATTCAGAAAAATGAATCCTACAACAACGGTGTCGCCGGCCAACTCGACGGCGGCGGGTTCGATCTCGACGGAGGCGTGATTAACTCCGTCATCCAATACAACTATTCCCACGGCAACACCGGCGCGGGCTACCTGCTGGCGCAATATCCCGGCGCCAAGCCAATGGGGAACAACATCATCCGGTTTAACGTCTCGCAGAACGACGCGCAGAAGAACAACTTTGGCGCCATCCATATCTGGGGCGATGTGGACGATGCCAAAGTTTACAACAACACCGTATTTGTCGGACCGTCCGCGGAGGGCAACGCCTCGGCCGTTCGCTTCCATCAGTGGTCGGGTGAAGGCGTCACGCTCGCGAACAACCTGTTCATGGCCGACAAGACGGGCGGAAGCAACGATCCCTCTCTTGTCAGCGTTACCGGAGGCAATTCCGGAGAATTCGTTCGCAACGCCTACTGGAACGACGGCGAGTCCGGCCTATTCAATCCCAGCGACCTGCAGGCCATGTACCTCAGCGTCGCAAACGATCCGAAGATCTTTGGACCAGCCGGCCAAGGACCGACTTTCTCAGATTCCGATCAACTGCTCAACCTTCAGGAATACCTGCTCTATGACGATTCGCCGCTGGTCGATCAGGGGCTGAACCTCGCGCTCTATGGAATCAACGCAGGCGGATATGACTTCCTCGGTCAAGGTCAGACAGGAAACAGTTGGGACATCGGCGCGTTCGAAAATCAGTCCGGAATCGTCGCGATTCCCGAGCCGGCAGCCCTGAGTATCCTGGCGATATCCGGCATCGCGCTTCTACGGCGATCCCGTCGCACCGCTTAATTCAGGATTAGTCGCTATTCTCATTCCAGTTTGACGCCCGGCCGGCACCGCAGCCGCGCATCGGCGTCCAATTGCTCGAATCACTTCTTGAATTTTGCTATTTTGATGCGATGCTTAGCGGTTGCTGATTTTGAGCATCATCACCCGTCAAACGCTTGAAACGCTGGATCGATCGCATCTCTCGAGTGTGGGCATGGAGGCGCTGTGCGGAAGTGGCAAAAGTGGATGGTATCGTGCAGAGGTGAAACGCTGCGCGTTCGCGCGCCGATCGAGGCAATGGAACGCCGGACGTTGCTCAGTTCGGCGGCGACATCGCTTGACGCCTCCGCCCGACTTGACCCGTCGCTGCTGTCGTTGGTGCAGGAATATTCAACCTATCAAACTGAAGGCAAGCCCGCCGCGGCGTTTAAACCTGCGGGACGCGCGATGCAGGTGCGAAACGGGGCGGTGTTGGTTGAGCTGCGCACCTTGGGAAACGGGAAAACGCTGCTCAAGGAATTAAAGAAGCTTCATCTGACCGGCGGCGAATCGGACGGTCGGTCCGCTTGGGGATGGCTTCCCATCAACCAGGTTGGCCACCTCTCAGACATCCCGGCGCTGGCCGCGGCACGGGCGAGCAGGCCGATGCTGATGACCGGATCCGTGACCAGCCAGGGTGATCAATCGCTGCGCGCCAACCTCGCCCGCGCAACCTACGGTGTAACGGGGAGCGGCATCAAGGTCGGCATCCTGTCCGATAGCTTTGACACCGGACCGGGAAGCTATGCCACGGATCTGACCAGCGGCGATCTGCCCGCGGGCGTGCAGGTCCTGGAAGAGTTCGCGGGCGGGAGCGATGAAGGTCGCGCGATGGCGCAACTGGTGTACGACACGGCCCCGGGCGTGACGCTTGCTTTTGCAACAGCGTTCAACGGCCAGACCGATTTTGCCAACAACATCAAAGCGCTTCGGGATGCGGGATGCACGATCATCATCGACGACGTGATCTACTTCGAGGAGCCGATGTTTCAGGACGGGGTGATCGCGCAGGCGATTGATAACGTCGTGGCGTCGGGCGTGTCCTACTTCTCCGCCGCCGGAAATGAGGGCCGCCAGGCGTATGACAGCGGGTTTACCGTCGGGCGCAATCTCGCCTCGGGCGCGATTGCATCCCGCGCTGGTGCCCCCAAGTTCCTTGGCGGGGCCACGCTCGATTTCGATCCGTCGGCAGCCGTCGATGATCTTCAGCAGTTCACGCTGCAAGGCAGTGAGACGATCTCATTGAGCGTGCAATGGGATCAACCCTTCGCTTCCATCCCCGGTAGCGCCGCCTGCGCCAACGAAGTGGATGTCTACTTCCTGAATAGCGCCGGCACGCGCGTGCAGGGTGGGAGCACCTTTGCGAACCTCGGCCGCGATTCTGTGAGTTTTGTGGAACTCACCAATTCCAGTGCCACCGCAACCAACTACAACCTGATGATCGTCAAGCGCACCGGCACCACGCCGGGCGAGGTGAAATACGTCAACTTTGGCGGCGGGGTATTCAACCAGTTTGCGACCAACAGCGGCGCGTTGTTCGGCCACGCGAATGCCGCCGGCGCGGCAGCGGTCGGCGCGGCCGGTTGGTACAACACGCCCGCGTTCGGGATTTCGCCGCCGGTGTTGCAATCCTATTCATCCGCCGGCTCAACCAACATCCTGTTTAATGCCGCGGGCGCCAGGCTCCCATCAGCAGTGGTTCGGCAGAGGCCGAACTTCGTCGCGCCCGATGGCGGAAATACCACATTCTTCTACACCGACAGCGGCGTTGATCCGGATACCACGCCCAACTTCTTCGGCACATCCGCCGCCGCGCCCGCCGCGGGCGCGGTTGCTGCCTTGATGCTGAGCGTGAACCCGTCGCTGACGCCTGCACAAATCTACACCGCGCTGCAAAACAGCACCGTCGACATGGACGACCCTGCGACCGGCGGCTTCGACGCGGGCTTTGACTGGGCGACCGGCTATGGATTGATTCGAGCCGACGTGGCGCTGGCATCGGTGGTTCTGCCGGGAACGATTTCCGGCGTCACATTCCGGGATTACGACGCGGACGGATTCCGCGATCCCGGCGATCCGATCACCCCCGGCGTCACCGTGTTTCTCGACACCAACAACAGCGGCACGCTGAACGCCGGCGAGACAACGACCGCGTCCCTCGCCAATGGAACGTACTCGTTCACCGTTTCCCCCGGCACCTACAACGTCCGTCAACAAACTCCCGCCGGAACCCTCGGCACGGATACGGGACCCTTCGGAGCTACCGTAAGCAGTGGCGCAACAGTCACCGGCCGCAATTTCGGCAACTTCCCTGTCGTATACACCGGCAGCGCACAAGCGGACAGCTACACCATCGTTCGTGATCCCGGCGACGCAAGCCGTGTGCAGATCACGGAGACGCTCAACGGATTCCCGCCCGTTGTTTATTCGATCGCTCAAACGCGACTGACAACCCTTACGTTCAACGCCGGTGCGGGCGACGACACGCTGAACTACAACGGTCCGCTTGTCGTTTCTGTCATCTTCAACGGCAGCACAGGGACTGACACAATGAACGTCAACGGCGGCGCGTACAGCTTCAATATAGACGCGCAGAGTTCGACCAATAATCTCATCCTAAACGTTAACTCCGGCACCGTCGCCCTCAACGCCAGCCAACATCTTGCCGGTCTGAGCATCGCAAGCGGCGCCGCGGTAACCATGGCTGCCAACGGCAACTGTTATCTTCAGACCAAAGGTCTAACGCTAGCGGGCACCGCCAGGCTCGATCTCAACGACAACGATCTTCTCGTTGAATACGCGGGACCCTCGTCGTTTACTCAAGTTCAGCAGTGGGTGCTCGACGGATATGCCTCTGAGCCGGATCTCAATAAAACCGGGATCGTGTCGGCGTCTTCGCAGAACGGCGGCGGGACAACAGTCCTCGCTCTCGTGGACAACGCCTTGGCGGCCTTCATCGAATGGCCCCCCGGATCGGGCAACACAATCCCCGGCAACACGATCATCGGCAAATACACCTACCTCGGCGACTTGAACTTCGATGGTGTGGTCACGGCCCAGGATTACACGGCGATCGATGCCAATCTCGGAACCGCGGCGCCTCCCGGCATCGGGTGGCTTTTGGGTGACACCAACGGCGACGGGCTGGTGACGGCGCAGGATTACACTGCCATCGACGCGAGCTTAGGACTCGGTGTGGGAAGTCCTCTTTAAGCGCCCTCACGCGCAGCGCGAGGTTCATGGTTGATGAGTTGCGGATTTTAGGCTGCTGATTGAGTAACGTAGGACTCATGGCGCGGGTGCTGGTTTTTGCAAATCCGATTGCGGGGATGGGTAGCGGGAAGGCGATGGCGCTGGCCTTGGAAAAGAGGCTGAAGCGCGAGGGGTATAACGCCGAGGCGATTTTTGAGAGGCCGGAGGGCTTGTCGGATGAGGAGATTGCTCGGGAGACATCCGCAGTGATTGCGATTGGGGGCGATGGGACGATCCGGGGGGTGGCGGCGCGAGTGCACGCGGCAAGTCCGCGGAAGGCGATCCCGATGCTGATTGTGCCGATGGGGACGGCGAATCTGCTGGGGCGGCATCTGGGGATTCGATGGAATCCGGACACGGTTGCCGCGGACGTAACGCGGACGCTGGCGCATCACCGGGTAATGAAGCTGGACGCGGCGCGGGCGAATGACCAGTTGTTTCTGTTGATGGCGGGGATCGGTCTGGATGCGCAGGTGGTGCACGAGCTGGATCGGATTCGGCGGGGGCCTATCGATTATCTAAGCTATGTGCTGCCGGCGGCGACGGCGCTGGCGATGTATCGGTTTCCGGCGATCACGGTGACGGTGGATGGGAAGACGGTGGCCAAAGATCTGCCGGCGGTGGCGTTTGTGGGGAACGTGAAGGAGTACGGAACGGGGTTTCCGATCTTGCCGCATGCTCGGCCGGATGATGGATTGCTGGACGTTTGCGTGCTGCCTTGCGCGAACCCGAAGGATCTCGTGTTTCATCTCATGCGGGCGGCGACGGGGGAACATCTGGCGGCGGAGGGGAGCGTGTATGTGAAGGGGAAGCACGTGCGGGTGGAGTCGGAGGTTGCGGTGCCAGTGCAGTTGGATGGCGATGCGGCGGGACATACGCCGGTGGAGATGGATTTGATGCCGGTGAGGTTGGCGTTTATGGTGCCGATGTGATGTGGTGACTCAGCGGCGGCGTTCAAGAAACAGCCAGGAGATCCACAGATTGCGCAAATTTCACAGATTCAGAAAAAGTACCAGCCCTATCCTGGATCTGTGAAATCTGCGCAATCTGTGGATGAATTGTTTGGTCCAAATACGGAACTGTGAGTTTGAGTAAATGGAGCGCAACTTGCTCATTCCCAATGATCGATTGTTTGTTATAGCGGGTCCGTGCGTGATTGAATCGGAAGAACTTTGTCTGACGATCGCGCGGCATTTGAAAGGGGTGTGTGAGCGGCTGGGGATTACGTATATCTTCAAGGCTTCGTTTGATAAGGCGAACCGATCGAGCAATGACAGCTTCCGGGGGCCGGGTTTGTTGGAGGGGTTGAAGATTCTGGATCGTGTGAAGCGGGAGGTGGGGGTGCCGGTACTGACGGATATTCATGAATCGGGGCAGGCGGCGGAGGCGGCGACGGTGGTGGATGTTTTGCAGGTGCCGGCGTTTCTGGCGCGGCAGACAGATCTGCTGATCGCGTGCGGGCGGACGGGACGGATGGTGAACATCAAGAAGGGGCAGTTCATGGCGCCTTCAGAGATGAAGAATGCGATTGAGAAGGTGAAGTCGACGGGGAATCAGAATGTGATGTTGACGGAGCGGGGAACGTTCTTTGGTTACAACCGGTTGGTGAATGATTTTACCGCCCTACCGGCGATGAGGGCATTGGGGTATCCGGTGGTGTTTGATGTGACGCACAGCACGCAGCAGCCGGCGGGGCTGGGGAATCAGTCGGGGGGGAATCCGGAATATTCACCGATGCTGGCGCGGGCGGCGGTGGCGGCGGGGGTGGATGGATTGTTTTTGGAGTGTCATCCGGAGCCGAAGAAGGCGAAGAGCGATGCGGCGACGATGATGAACCTGAGCGATGTGGAGGGGGTGCTGGAGATGTGCGTGAGGATTCGTGAGGCGGTGGGAGGGACGCGATGACTGGGGCGCTCAAGCAGTTGAATTGCAAGCTTTTTGGGTGGCACGGGCATTTTGCCCATGTGCATATCGCCAACACGGGCAGGATGCCCGTGCTACGTGGGAGGTTAGAAGGAGTCGAGGAGGAGCGTGGCGGTGAGCCCCGCGATTCCGAAGAGTAGGAAGAGGGCTCGGGTGCGTTTGGAAGTGACGCGCGGCTTGGGCATGTTGCGGAGGCGGGATTCGAGGTCTTCGTGATCGGGATCGGTGAGGGGCATTTCGAATTCGGCGCGGGCTTTCCAGCGTCCGGTGCGGGTGATCTCGCAGACCATGATGATCGGCTCCTGGCCGGCGCGGGGGATCTCGAGGAGATAATGGTGGCCGAGCGTGAGGCGGGAATTGTCGATGATGTCGACAGCGTTGCGCGTGAATGCGACGATGGTGACCCCGAACGAGATGCCGGCCTTTTCATTCGTCCAGGGTGACAGTTCGGCGCAGAGCGAGCCTTTGGCGAAGAAGTCGTTTTCGTCGTCGGCGGCGGTCACGGGCTTTGGTTTGGTGGTGAAAACGGGCATTGGTTCCGCTGATCAGGTGATCGTCCTATAGGTGATTCGGCGGTTTGCGAGCGGGAGTGAAGCTCACATCCAACGTCCGCTAACATTGCGGAATGGATCGTGGTTTAATGAGTGACATGAGCGAGTCCCGCAAGCTGACGCATCTGGATGAACAGGGGCAGGCGCGGATGGTGGATGTTTCGCGGAAGAACGTCACCCTTCGCGAGGCGGTGGCAGAGGGGTTTATCGAGATGGGTTCTAACACGCTTGCGGCGATCGCGAAGGGAAAGGTGCCGAAGGGGGAGGTGATGAATACCGCGCGCATCGCGGGGATCATGGCGGCGAAACGATGCGGGGATTTGATTCCGTTGTGTCATCCGCTCGGTGTCGAAAGCGTGGAGGTGGCGTTTGAATTGCCGGAACACGTGGGAAGCGCAGCGCGTGTGAAAATTCGCATTAAGGCGACAGCGAGGATTGCGGGAAAGACGGGTGTGGAAATGGAAGCGCTGACGGCGGTGTCTGTCGCGGCTTTGACGATCTACGACATGTGCAAGGCGATCGACAAGCGGATGGTGATCGAGGGGATTCGTGTGCTCAAGAAAACGGGCGGGAAATCAGACGCCAGATCGGTGTAGCGGGGGCCTATCGCGTTTTGACATCGAAGGGGGTGCGGCTAAACTCTCGCCCGCTACTGAAGAATGCGGAAGGAGATCTGGATCATCGGGCCGCGCGGACGCATGAATGGATTCGATCTGAGGAGGATGTGCATTGTCGCGCTGATGATTGCGATGAGTGCGGGGAATGTTTGCGCCCAGCAGATGCTGCCTTCAACGATGTCGAGTTCTATTCCACCGGCGTATGCCGCCCTGAAGGGGCGGACGGTGGAGGATGTGCGGGTCCTGGGGAATCAGCGCGTGCCTTCGACGGTGATCCAGAACGTGATCCGGTCGCAGCGCGGGGATAAGTTTGATCCCGGGGCGGTCGAGCAGGATTATCGCGCGATTTACGGGCTGCGGAAATTTACCAACGTCGAAGCGAAAGTTGAGCCGACGGCGACGGGGGTGATCGTTTCGTTCGTGGTGACGGAGACGAAGCAGATCAACTCGATCGCGATCCGGGGGAATGTGGGGATCAAGACCGAGGCCTTGCTCGACATCCTGGATGTGCACAGGGGAGAGGCGATCGATTCGTTTCGGATATCCACGGCGCGGCTGGCGATGGAAGCGATGTATCGCGAGAAGAACTATCCGTTCGTGCATGTCGATTTTGATCGGGACTTGTTGAATCGAAGTGGCGAACTGGTGTTCAACATCGTCGAAGGGCCGGAGGTGACGATCCGGAAGGTGAACGTGCTGGGGAATTATTCGTTCACGGACGAAAAGCTCCGCGGCCAGGTGCAGACGAAGCCGTGGTTCTTTATTTTCAACGCGGGAACCTATGACCCGGAGATGGTGGAAGATGATGTGGCGTCGGTGCGGCACTTCTACGAGTCGAAGGGCTTCTTCGACGCACGCGTGGGACGGAAGCTGATCTTCTCGCCGAATCAGAAAGAGATGCAGGTTACATTCCTCATGAACGAGGGGAAGCGCTATCGAATCGGTCGGCTGGAGTTTCGCGGGAATACGAAATTGTCGGAGACGGCGCTGTCTGACAAGCTGAAGATGACGCCGGGCCAGGCGTATGACCAGGAGACGTTGCAGCGGGATATTCGGGAAATCGTGCGGGATTACAGCCCGTTTGGATTCATCTATGAGCAGCGTCCGCAGTTTCAGAATCGGGATTATCTGAGAATTGAGCCGAGGACGGTGTTTCATAAGGAGGCGGGGACGGTGGATCTGATTTATCAGATCACGGAGGGCAAGCCGTTCCGGATCGGCAAGATCATTCCCAAGGGGAACACGCGGACGCAGGACAAGGTGATTCTGCGGGAGATGCGGGTTGCATCGGGGCAAATGTACAACTCGGCGGAGATCGCCGATGCGATCGATCGGCTGCGGGCAACGCCTTACTTCCAGAGCGTGACGGTGACGCCGGTGGGCGATGATCCGAACTATCGCGATGTGATTGTGGAAGTGATGGAGCAGAAGACGGCGCAGTTCACCGTTGGCGCGGGGATTAATTCCAACGGCGGCGTGGGCGCTGCGATTACCTATACGCAACAGAACTTCGACATCACGGACTGGCCGGAGAGTTGGAAGGACGTTTTCTCGGAGCGGGCGTTCGTGGGGGCGGGGCAGTTGTTCCGGATCACGCTGCAGCCGGGTACGGAGTCGAGCAATGCCAGCATTCTTTGGCGCGAGCCGTGGGTGCTGGATCAGCCTTATAGTCTGACGCTGGAAGCATATTACCGGGACCGGCAACGCGAACATTATGTCGAAACGCGCGCAGGCGGGCGGGTTTCAATTGGACATCGGTTTAATTATGTGCATTCAATCACGCTGACGTTTCGCGGCGAAGACGTGGATATCCATGACATTGAGGATGACAACATTCGTGCGCCGGAGATCATAGCGCTTCAGGGACACCACACGCTGACAAGCACGCCGCTTCAGTTCAGGCGGGATACGACAAACCAGGGATTGCTGCCGTACCAGGGGACGGTAACGTCGATCGGTTGGGAGCCTTACGGAACGCTTGGCGGCGAGTTTGCCTTTCACAAGTTCACGGTGGGCTGGGACTATTTTTACAAAGTCTCTGAGGATTTGCTGGACCGGAAGACGATTCTGTCGCTGCATGGCGATGCAGGCTATATCACCGGAAGCGCTCCATTTTTCGAGCGGTTCTACGGCGGTGGGATTGGGTCGATCCGGGGGTTCCGGTTCCGCGGTGTGAGCCCGCGATCAGGCGCGGCCGAAGATCCGGTGGGCGGTGATTTGTCGGTAACGGGCTCTGCTGAACTATCGTTCCCCATTGTGGGCGACAGTTTGCGCGCCGTGGTGTTCACCGATGTGGGCGACGTTGAGTCGGAGGCGCGGTTCGGTACAATCCGCTCGAGCATCGGAGCCGGGATTCGGCTGACATTGCCGTTCCTGGGTCAGACGCCGGTTGCACTGGACTTCGCGTACCCCATCACCAAGGACAGCCAGGACGACACTCAATTCATCAGTTTCTCGCTCGGGTTCAATCCGTAACTTAAAGTTTCCACGGGTCTGTTGTTTGAGCAGCGAGCAGTTTGGCAAATGCACACGAAAGGATCGTAAAAATGAGATCAGGACGTTGGATGATTGCGGCGGCGATGACATTGTTGATGGCGTCGCCGCTCTTGGCGCAGACGAACGTGGCGGTGGTGAACCCCGCGCGGGCGTTTAATGAGATGCTCGAGACGAAGGACCTGAAGCAGAAGCTGGACGCGGAGCGCGTGGCTTTTGAGACTGAGGGCAAGGCCCGGGACCAGAAGGTTCGGGATCTTCGCTCGCAGCGGGACCTGCTGAAGGCCGATAGTCCGCAGTATGCGGACCTGGATAAGCAATTTGCCCAGGCGGCGATTGAGCTGGACGTCTGGAGCAAAGTGACGCAGGCGCAGGCACAGCGGAACCAGAAGCAGCAGATGCGCGTCCTGTTCGACCGGATCGTGCAGGCTTCAACTGAGGTCGCGCAGCAGAAGAATCTTGATGTTGTGCTGGCGGATCAACGGCCGGAACTGCCGGATAATCTGGATCCGATCACGGTGGAGCAGGTTCGGGCGGCAATCAACAGCCGCAACGTGCTGTTCGCTTCGCAGAAGGCGGATATCACGAATGATGTGATTGCGAATCTGGACGCGAAATATAAGGCCGGCGGCGGGACCAGCGCGCCGGCATCCGCGCCCGCGCCAGCGGCAGGTGGAGCTGCACCCGCTGCGGCTCCCGCACCGGCGCCTGCGCCGGCACCTGCACCTGCACCAAATCAGTGATGCAAAGCGTATTGGCGACGTAGCCCAAAGCCCCGGACCCGCGCCGGGGCTTTGTTTGTTTATGGACTGCACCGGGCGCACAATGGCGGGGATGCCGGAAATTACTTTGGGACAGATCGCGGCGGTGGTGGAATGTACAGCACCGGCAAACGCCGCACGAACGATCACCGGGATCGCGACGCTGGAGGAGGCGACGGAGACAGAATTGTCCTTTCTGGGGGCTGAGATTTATCTGCCGCAGTTCGAGAAGACGAAGGCGGCGGCGGTGATTGTGAATCGGCGGTTGCGGCTGCCCGCAGGGAAGGGGCCGGCGGTTCTGCTCGCGGATGATGCGGATTTGGTCGTGGCGAAGGTGCTGGAACTCTTTGCGCCGCCAACTCCGCGGCCGGCGCCGGGGGTGGATGCATCGGCGAAGGTGGCAAAGTCCGCGAAGCTTGGGGAGGGCGTGGCGATTGGCGCCTTTGTCATCATCGGTGAGGGTTCGGCCATCGGCGCGGGCTCGATCGTTCACCCGGGTGTCGCAATTTCGGATGATGTGGTGATCGGGGAGCAGTGCGAGATTCATTCGAACGTGACTATTCGGGAGCGGATCACGATTGGGAATCGCGTAATTATCCACGCCGGGAGCGTGCTGGGGACGGATGGGTTTGGGTATCGGTGGGACGGAACGAGGCACCAGAAGATTCCGCAGATCGGCACCGTGATCATCGAGGATGATGTGGAGATCGGCTCGTGCGTGTGCATCGACCGGGCGAAGTTCAGCACCACGCGGATCGGGAAGGGGACGAAGATCGACAACCTCGTGCAGATCGGGCACAACGTGCAGGTGGGGCCGCACTGCATTGTTGTGGGGCAGGCGGGGCTTGCGGGGAGCGTGAAATTGGGAGTAGGCGTTGTGATGGGTGGGCAGAGCGCGGTGCGCGATCATGTGACGATGGGAGATGGATCCATGGTGGCGGCATGTTCGGGCGTCGCGGAAGATGTGGAGCCGAGGACGATCGTGTCGGGATTGCCGGCCCTCCCTCACCGCCAGAGTTTGCGTGAACAAGCGGCGCTGCGGCGTTTGCCTGATCTGGTGGTGCAGGTGAGGAAACTGCAAGAGCAGGTCGACCAGTTAAAGCGCGCAACGTAGAGACCTGCTGGAATAACGGTGACTTGAAATGACCCCTCGCAACCGACATGCTCGCAAGCCCGCGTTCACGTTGGTGGAGCTGCTCGTCGTGATCGGCATCATCGCGGTCCTGATCGGGATGCTGTTGCCGGCGCTCTCGCGGGCGCGCGAAGCGTCTCGACGTGCGGAATGCCTGAGCAACTTGCGCCAGGTCGGCATCGCCTTTCGCTTCTACGCGCTGGACAACCACGATCAGGTGCCGTTGGGATATCGGGCGGGTAACATGCAGTTCAACAGCATGGTCTACAGCATGAGCGCAAAAAAGTTTGTGTTGTTCGGCTGGCTTTACAACGCGGGGCTGATGAAGTCCCCCAGGACATTCTTCTGCCCCTCCGAAAACGACTCAAAATCTTTGTTCAATACCCCGCAGAATCCCTGGCCACCCGGTAACGCCGCCTTCCAGGTTTACGCCGGCTACGGCTGCCGTCCGGAAGTCGAATTGCCCGATGATCCCGTGCCGACGGCGGTGATGCCGCGCCTCAACAAGTTCAAGAACAAGGCGGTAATCGCAGATCTGACGGCCATCGTGAATCGTGTCGATACCCGCCACCGTGTGGGGATCAACGTCTTGTATGGCGATAGCTCAGCAAAGTGGGTGGTTCGAAAGCTCTTCAACGACGACCTGAAAGATTGCACGGTTATCGCGCCCATCAATAACGCAAACCAGACCCGCATCTGGTGGACGCTTGATCCCACCCCACCCGCGCAAACAACAACCCCGGGTTCGCCGGGGCCGTGAGCTGGGGTACTAGGATTCGAACCTAGACAAAGCGCTCCAGAGGCGCTTGTGCTGCCGTTACACCATACCCCAATGCCTTAATTCTACCGCGATCCTGGGGACGAGCAAGCGTTCGCTGAATCGATCATCGGTACTATTTCTTGGCCGCTTGTTCCTTGTCCAAGGCGAGGTCGAGCACGCCGGAGTTCATGCAGTAGCGCATGCCCGTGGGGGTGGGGCCGTCGTCGAAGACGTGGCCGAGGTGGGATTGGCATCGCGAACAGAGGACTTCGGTCCGCTTCATGCCGTGGTCGGTATCGGTCTTTTCGGTGACGGCATTCTTATTAAGCGGAGCGCTGAAACTTGGCCAGCCGGTGCCGGATTCAAACTTTGTTTTGGAGTTAAACAGTTCTTGGCCGCAGACTGCACAGCGATAGGTCCCGGCGCGATGCTCGTCCCAGTATTTGCCGGAGAAGGGACGTTCGGTTCCCGCCTGTCGCGCGATCTTGTATTGCTCGGGTGTCAGCTTCGCACGCAGCTCTTCATCGGTCAGCGCCTTCCAGTGGCTCGTTCCGCACGATGCGTCGGGATTTGCTGGATCGCAAGCTGCTGCCGTCGGCTGAGTAGCCGAGGACTTCCGGTCCTTCGCAACCTGTTCGGCCAGCTTGGTGTGAACCTTCGCAATTCCCACATGACATGACGCAGCGCTGCCTTGTTTTTCGAAGTACTGCTGATGGTAATCTTCGGCTGAGTAAAACTTCGCTTCGGGAACAATTTCGGTAACGATCTTGCGCTTAAAGACGCCGGATTCATCCACTTCTTTGACAGAAGCCCGCGCCGTCTTTTCCTGCTCGGCATCGTGGAAGAAAACAACAGAGCGATACTGCGATCCCACATCGGGCCCCTGCCGATTCATCGTGGTTGGATCATGGCACGTCCAGAAGGCGTCGAGCAGTTCGGCATAGCCGATCTTCGCGGGGTCATACGTGACAAGAACCCCTTCGGCGTGACCGGTGTCGCCGTTGCACACCTGCCTGTAGGTGGGGTTGTTGGTATGACCACCGGAATAGCCGACGGCGGTGGCGGTGACTCCTTCAAGCTTGGCGAAGGCGACTTCGACACCCCAGAAACAACCTGCGGCGAACGTGGCTTGTTTGGTTTGCATTGGGTTTGTCCTTGCGCTGGAAGCGGATCGAGTCGTCGCGCCGGCCGTACCGGTTTCAGTCGAACTTGACCTCATACAGCCGGTCAGCGCGACCATCGTGGAAAAGACGAGAAAAGGGAATCTCATAAATGTGTCCTTATTCTGGCTGGTAGATGAATCGTATGCACGCGAGCCTGGCGTTTCTGCCTCCAAATGATCACGCTTCCGGCGGCCCTGAGTTGCACATAATTCCTTGCAACTACGGCAGATTGAGCGGCAAGTGATCCGGCGATCATGAAAGTCATTCCGACCAAACTGCCGCTGGGTGGTGGCCGGATCGGTCGTGTCACAGATCTTAATGCCAATGGATGCCCGTGCCACGTCAATCCATCTCGTCCTTCGTCTTCGGGCGGAAAATCACCTTGGCCTCTTTGCCATCCACCTGCGCCTCGGTCACCCCATCCTTCACTCGCCCCGTCACCTTCATGTTGCCCGTACCGACGGACCTCGGCACATCCGCGTCGATATCACCGGTCTTGGTGTTGTACGTGCCCTTAAAGAAGCCATTGGAGCTCTTTCCCGTGAACCGCACCACCTCCGGAACATGCGTAATGATCGAGGCATCCATCGTCACCGCCTGCACACCCGGCGCATGTCGCGACTCGGCGGTGTTGAACGAAGATTCCGATTGAATCGCGCGCGTGAGGACGGTCGTGATATCGGAATCCGCCTGCGGTTCGATGACCTTCCATTGATGTTGAGCCCGCAATGGGCCGATCTTCACCAGAAAAATTCCCAGCGGAACCAGGATGGCGATTGCGATAAAGGCCATCACCATGGGCGACATTGAGAAGCTTGCCCCGACTCCCTCCTTCTCCTGCGGCCTCTGACGACTGCCCCAAACCTCCGCCCCCATGACCGTCGTCGCCGCCTTCACGGGTCCCCCCAGCGCCGGCACCACGAACGAAATCCCACAACCCGGGCATTTCGCCTGCTTTCCCACCCACTCATCCTTCAACCGCAATGCTTTCCCACACTGGCAAGTGCACGAGATCGGCATAGACGCCCTTTCGAAATGATGCACTACTTTACCACGCCCACGACTCCCCACAACAAACGCCTCTTACCTCTTACCTCTTGCCTCTTGCCTCTTGCCTTCCCCCACCCTACCTCCAACTCGGAACCGCGATATCCGTCGTCATTAACACACCCGCTGGCGCCTTCAGCACACGCGGAATTGCATTGACCAGTGAAGCCACCGTCGCGTGATCTCCGGCCACGCCTCCGTTCACGCGAAGCTCAAGCGGCGGCTCTCCCGTGATCTTCACCGCATCGTGCGGATCGCGCGCATCCAGATACATCTTCAGATCCATGTGCACGCGCTGCTTCGTCCCAACCTTTCCCACCACGATCTGATGAATCCCACAGCACTGACCCTTGTTCACGTTGAAGAATTTCGTCGTGATGTCATACGGCGCAATCACCGGCTCGAAGATTTCGTAGGTCTCCGTGAACTCCCAACCCATCGCATGCCCGATCAACGCCAGCGATTCGAGGAACCCCGCGTGTCCCGCCTTCCCTTCCTTAAATAGCCGCCGCATCTCGTCCGGATCCATGCCCGATCCGATCTTCTTCTGCAACGGCTGCCGGCGGGTGGTGGCATTCACCACCCGTTCCACATAAATGTGCTCGACCGTCCGCGATACGCCCGTCATGCACACCGGCAGCACATCCATCACGAAACCGGGATTCACCCCCGTCCCCAGCACGCGAGCGCCACTCTTTTTGCAGATCGCATCCAACTCTTCCGCGAGTTTCGGCGCTCGAAATTTCGGCACCAGGAGCTCTTCGCACGAGCTCACCGCGCTCACGCCGCGCTCCGCCATCGGCTTGATCTGCTGAATCGAAACATCCGCTTTCGAACCCGCCGTATGCAGCACCACATCCGGCTTGTTCTTCTCCGCCAACTCTTCAAATGACCTGAACACCTTCGCGCCGGAAAGCCTGCCGTCGCCGGTCAGATCCGCAAGCGTCTTGCCCACCTTCACAGGATCGATATCAATGCCGCCAACCAGTTCGATCCAAGGTTTTTCAGCGGCGAGCTTCGCCGATTCCAGTCCGATCGGTCCCAGCCCGAACTGCGCCACTTTGATGGTGTTCACCACAAATCTCCTACAATATTCCCTATATTTCGATCGGTTCAACACCGAACGTTAGATCATAGCGGCGGCGATAACAAACTCCGCCGCGCGCCAAGCACTTGGCGCGTCAATCCAAATCAGTTTTCATCCGCGATCGTTGCTGTTATAAAGTTCGCGGCAAATATGGGTGTACGGATGATGGATTGTGCCAAGGCTTGGGGCACTGTTACTAACAATCCGCGACTTTAATCACGAGGTTGCACTTGCAGGCTATCAATGCACGTCAGCGGCAGTTGTTGCAATCGATCTGGAGAGCCGGGCGGTTGAGCCGGCGCGACTTGCACGAACAGACCGGCATCCGCCCGAACACCGTTGGCGCCGATGCCGGAGTTCTTCTCAAGGATCGCATCCTTCGCGAGTGCACCAGCAAGAGCCTCGGCCGCGGCAGACCACGCGTGCCGCTCGAAATTGATCCCGCCGGTCGGCATGTGATCGGCGTCGCAATCCGTCCCGGACATGTGCAGGTCTGCCGACTGAATCTTCTCGGACATGTGCTGGACGAGCCGGTTGCGCGCACCGCGAATAAAACCGAAACCATCCTCGCGGAAACCGTTCAGCTCATGGAAGAACGCATCGACGAACAAACCATCGGCGTCGGTCTTTCCACGCCCGGCTTCGTCGATGCTCAACAGAAGGTGATTCTCTTCAGCGCCTACGCACGAGGCGGCGCGATGAGCCTCAAGCCCGCTTACGATGCTGCCGGAAAACTTCCCGTCATCCTCGAAAATGACATGCACGCCCTCGCCGCTCGCTGGCTCCTCACTCATCAGGCGGAACAGGATGAAGATGTCCTTCTCGTCTACTTCGAAGACGGTCAGATGGGCGCCGCCATGCTGATCGGTGGGAAACCCAATCGCGGCGTCGTCACCGGAGCGAACGAGCTCGGTCACACCCGACTCCCCGTCGACACCGAAATCTGCTTCTGCGGCCACGCCGGTTGCCTCGAGCGCATCTGCTCCACCCAATTCCTCCACCGCCACGGCGCTCGCGACGGAAACCTCAACGAACGCGCCTCCGCCCTCGAGCCTGGTGATGAAGGCTTAAAGCGAATGATCGACTACCTCTCCACAGGCTTCGCGAACGCGGTGAACTTCACGCGAGTGAACCGCCTCGTTCTCGTCAGCGACATGACCGGCTACGAACGTTTTGCCAAGAACCTCGTGGAGTCGATCCAGGGGAAAATGCTCAGCGAGTTATCCGGCCGTGTGCGCGTAGACCTCTGGAGCCAACCCGCCGCCAGGAGCGCCGAAACCGCCGGCTGGCTTGCGCTGGCAAGCCTCTATTACGAAGGCTGGAACGAACGACCAGGCGACCGCCACGCCCCGCCCGAAGAAGCAGAAGCAGCGCGCGGTCCCGAAGGACATTCCTGACGTAGCACGGGCATCCTGCCCGTGACCGAATCGCAAACACGGGCAAGATGCCCGTGCTACAGGAATGCACCTCATCCCACGAATTCGTTGCCAACTTTTCTCGCCCGAACCGGCTTATCCAGATCGATCCCCAACTTCGTCCCGACTTCCACCAGCAGGTTCCATCCCGCCGCCATCTGCACGTAGCTTCCGAGTTCCGCCTCAGGCACCCGCACCGTCGGAAACGGCGTCGCCTGGCTCGACACCGCCACCACCGTTAACCCCACGCCCTTCACGAGCACATCCGTAAACTTCTGAATCGAATCCTCATACGGATCCATCCAGATCACCACATCATCCGCGTTCAACACCTCTTCGATTCCGTGCACGGCGTAGGTGCCTTCAAGAAACCCCGACTTCTTCCGGGTGATCTCGTTCGCCTTCAGCGCAAGTTCTTCTGCCACGCCATCGTTTCGCCCCGCGAAGTAGATCGTCCCCGCTCGCGCTATTTTCTCGGTGATGCCCGCATCGATCTGAACGCTCAGCGCTTGCCTCACCTGTTCAGCCAGCGTCGACAACTTTCCGGCAAGCATCGCTTTCCCCGCCGCCCGCTCAAGCAGCGCATGATAAAACAGCGCCTGTTCCACAACGCTCTTCGTCGCCGCGACCGCGCCTTCAGGCCCGCACTTCAACACGTAGCATGGGTTCGACACTTCCCCGAGCTTAGACCCCTCCGACGCTGTTAATCCGTATCGATGCTGATGTCCTTGTTCCTTCAGCATCGAGAACAATTTGATCACTTCCGAAGTCTTTCCTGAATTAGACGCGGCAAATACCGCCCAGCCTCCCAGGTCATACTCCTGGCTTTGCCTCCCCGCATCCGTGTGCAACTGGATCGGCCAACTTCTCCGCCGCGCCTGCATCATTGCATGCTTCGCCGGAAAAATGCGACTCGACCCTTCCCCCGTCAGCAACAATCGCCCCACATTTGCAATCGCGCGAGCCGTATCATTGGCCTGCTCCGCATCAAAACGCGCAATCACATCCGGCGTCGCCATCATGTCTCGCACAAGGCCGAAATCGCGATACCGCTTCTCCGTCAGGTTCATCGAAGATCCTCGTTGTTAAGGCAACATCTCCGTCGCGTTAGTTGCTTGAGCACCGCATTGTCCGCACCGGATTCGCGTTAACAAGAGGCGCGATAACAACTCGTGGACTCACGCGTACAATCCAGCGGGGCATGGAATTCTGGAAAGGCTTTTTGATGCTGCGGTCCGCTCTACTGCTCATGCTCCTCGCTCTTGTCGCCCCAATATCCTGGGCACAAGTTCCGACGAAATCATCCCAGATGCTGTTCAACGGCTGGAAGCTCAGCCCGGCGGGTCATCGCGTCCAGATCAACGACATGCCGCTGAAGATGATCCTTTCCCCCGACGGGAAATACCTTCTGGCAGTCTGCGGTGGCGAATCCACAGGCGTCTCGGTCTTGGACGTTTCCACCATGCGCGTCCACGACACCCTTCCCCTGCCGCGCTGTTGGAACGGGATCGCCTTTTCTAAAGACGCGAAGCAAGTGTACGTCTCGGGCGGCAATTCCAATCTTCTCCACGTCCTCGACTTTGAGAAGGGAAAGCTGAAACTCCAGCGTTCAATCGATCTGAATCCCGAGGATAAAACGCCGCGCGGTCAGGATCTCGACAGCTTCCTGTCCGCCGTCGCAGTCCATCCTGTCACGGGCAAAATCTATCTCTGCAACGAAGGCTTGAGCGAAGTGTGGGCCGTTGATCCAAGCGGCAAGGTCGAAAGCAAGATTCGCACCGGCGCGCATCCGCACACCTGCCTCTTCACGTCGGATGGCAAGCAGCTTTACGTCTCCAACTGGGGCGAACGAACGGTCTCGGTCATTGATGTCGAGCGCGGCAAAACCCTCACGCGCGTATCGGTTGGAATCCGTCCGAACGACATGGCCCTCGCCCCCGACGGCCGGCTCTTTGTCGCCTGCGCCGGCGACAACACCGTCCACGTCATCGACACCGGCTCTCCCCTGGTCGAGAAGAAGACGACCGAAGGCGCGCCTCCACCTGAGCAGGCCTCTGAAATCATCGCCACCTCCCTCTATCCCGATTCACCCGAAGGCTCGACACCGGATGCCGTCACAGTCTCACCCGATGGAAAAGTTCTGTTCGTCTCCAATGCTGACAACAACAACGTCGCTGTCATCGACATCTGCGACCCGAAAGTTTCCATTGTCAGCGGCTTCGTCCCAACCGGTTGGTATCCCACCGCCGTCGCGACCAACGGCAAGACGCTCTTCATCGGCACCGGAAAAGGCATGGGCAACTTCGGTCCCAACGCACCGGCGCATTCAAAGGAAGCCCGTCACGTCGCAGGCGTGAAGTTTGATCATCCCACCGGTCTGCTCCAGGGACACGTCTCCTTCGTTCCCGAACCGACAGGTGCAGAACTCGCGGAATTCACGAAGAATGTGCGCGCCAATTGCCCCTACACGCCCGAAACACTCCGCCAAACCACCGCTCGTCCCGGCGATTCCGTCATTCCATCCAAAGTCGGCGACCCTTGCCCCATCAAGTACGTCCTCTACATCATTAAAGAGAACCGCACCTACGACCAAGTCCTCGGTGATCTCACCGACAGCTCCGGAAAACGTCTCGGCAACGGCGATCCCCATCTCACGGTGTTCGGCGAGAAGATCACGCCCAACCAACATCAGCTCGCGCGCGAGTACGTCCTCTTCGACAACCTCTATTGCAACTCGGAGGTTTCCGTTGACGGCCACTCCTGGTGCGACGGCGCCATCGCGACCGATTACCGACAGCGCGCCTGGACCGTCGGTTATACTCAGCATGGTCAACTGCCCGGCAACAGAGACATGAGCAGCCCGTCCAGCGGATTCCTCTGGGATCTCTGCAAAAGGCACGGCGTCAGCTACCGCTGCTACGGCGAAGGAGCCGGCCAAGTGCCCATGGGCAACCGCGGCAGATGGAAGGGCGATCGCGACATCGAGCGCGTGGACAACTGGATCAATGACTTGCAGGATGCCGAAAAATCCGGGGAGCTGCCGCGCTTCATGATCATGTCCCTTGGCGAAAATCACACCGCCGGAACCACCCCCGGCGCCCACTCGCCGCAATCCTGCGTCGCCAGCAATGACATTGCCGTCGGCAAAATTGTCGAAGCCGCCACCCGAAGCAAGTTCTGGCCGGAGATGGCCATCTTCATCATCGAGGACGACGCCCAGAACGGCCCCGATCACGTCGATTCCCACCGCACCGCCGGCTTCGTCATCAGCCCGTACATCAAGCGCCAATTCGTCGACAGCACCCCTTACACCACCACCAGCATGATTCGCACGATGGAGCTCATCCTCGGACTGCCGCCCATGACCCAGTACGATGCGGCTGCAACACCGATGTTCAAATGCTTTCAGAAACAACCGCTCGGCACTCCGTACAAGCTCCTCAAGCCCGCCGTCGACCTTGCCGCCATCAACAAACCGGATGCGCCGGGCGGCAAGGCTTCCGCCGCCATGAATTTCGAAGAGTACGATGAAGCCCCTGAAGACGAATTAAACAGGATCCTCTGGCGCGCGATGAAAGGTCCTGACATTCCCTATCCAGCGCCCATTCACCGAGCGCTCTTCACGAACTAATCAAGCCGCCGCCCCGCTCGGCTGCGAAAACTGTTTTGCCCGGCTTCGCAGCGCCTCGTCGATCACATCCATGATCCGAGAATCCACGGCTTCATCGAACTTCCTCGCAAACCATTCCTTCGCCCCCAGCAGTTCCTCGCGATCGGCCAGCGTCAGCACCTTCGGATGCGAACCGCCATTCCAGATAATCTTCCGCATCGGTTCCACAATAATCTGCTCGCGCAGCGGCCCGTGCATCATGATGTTCTGAAAAATCAGCTCATCCGCGCACAGCGAAAACCGAAAACTTCGCTGCATCTTCCTGGACAGCCGCGATCGCGCAACAAATTCCGCCGCCGCCCGCGTGAACACCCACTGATTCGATCCCCAGTAAACTTCAAAGCTCGGCCACCTTCTTTTCCAAAGCCGGTGCATCTTCCCACCCCACGACATCCACCAGTGCTCCAGTCGTTTCTTCGGATCTGCCGCCGCCGCCTTGAAGGCCAGGACTTCCATGTAGCTCTTATCCGTTTCCCCCTTCTCCAGAATCGCCGCCAGTTCCGGCTGCGCCTTCAGCGGATAATCCTGCCCGGTAACGTTCAGCACGTAGCCCCAGTCCCTCGACAGTCTCAATGCCTGCTCAAGCCCCAGAATCTGCACCCGCGCCAACCGCCACGAACCCCAAATGATCTTATCGGACGGGATGACGGCTGATAGTGCATGCGACGCCGCAAACTCCGCGGCCACCGCATGCACTTCCGCCGGAGCCTTCGAATCCACATGGATCACGTAGGTGTTCCCCGGCCAATAGATCGCCGTCAGCAGCCTCCCGAGCTGCCTGGCGTCCTTGTGAGCGGTAATGACGTAGGCGATCTTCACGCGCGGAATCTCCATATCCTATATCGGAATAACGGCGCCACCATTACAATCTCTTTAGGCGATCTCGCCACCACCCCGGCTTACGGAACAAGCTTACGAACCTCTCGCATCACCTGATCACCCGGGATCGGCTTGACCTCCCCCCGATCCACGGCATCAACTCACTTCCGAAGTTCCGCCGCCCACGCATCCCATCTTTCATCCTTCGTCGCTGCGTTGATGGTCTGCCACAACTTTTCTGCAAGCGACTCTCGATCGCGTGCATTTAAGTTGAGCGCTTCCGAAAGAAGCTGTTTCTTGGTCAGCGCCATGGCTTGCCGCTTTCAGGCTTCTCACGCCAGCGTCCCCAACTCCATCTCATGCAATCCCTTACCGCTCGGCACCATCGGGTACACGTGCTCGTTCGGATCCACGTAGAAATCCACCAGCACCGGACCCTTATGATCCAGCATTTCCTTCACCGTCTTCTCGACGTCGCACTTGTTATCGCAACGAATCCCGCGAATCCCGCAGGCTTCCGCCAGCTTCGCAAAGTTCGGATTCTTCATTTTCGTCTGGCTGTAGCGGCGCTCATAGAACAGATCCTGCCACTGCTTGACCATGCCCTGAAAGTCATTGTTCAGGATGCACATCTTCACCGGGATGTCATATTCCGCGATCGTCGGCAGCTCGAACATCGTCATGCAGAACGACGCATCGCCGTCGATGTCGATCACCGTCTGCCCAGGCGCGCCGAGCTGTGCGCCCAACGCCGCCGGCAATCCATAACCCATCGTTCCAAGCCCGCCGGATGTGATCATCTGCCGCGGCCGGCGCCAGCGATAAAACTGGGCCGCCCACATCTGATGCTGACCGACCCCCGTCGTAATGATCGCCTCGCCGCGCGTCTGTTTGCTGATCTCCTCAATCACGTACTGCGGCTTCGAATGCGGTGAATCATCAAGGTACTTAAACGGATATCGCTTCTTCCAGGCTGAGATCTGCGCGTGCCATTCTTTTCGATCGCGATGCTCAATATACGGCAGCATCGCCTCCAGGCTCGCCCGCGCATCGCCCACAACCGGCACATCCACGTCCACGTTCTTGCTGATCGATGACGGATCCACGTCAATGTGAATGATCTTCGCATGCGGCGCAAACGTCGCGAGGTTCCCGGTCACGCGATCGTCAAATCGTGCCCCAACCGCGATCAGGCAATCGGACTCCTGCACCGCATAATTCGCAAACGCGCTCCCATGCATCCCGAGCATGTACATCGCCAGCGGCGAATGCTCATCGAAAGCGCCAAGCCCCAGCAGCGTCGTCGTACAAGGAATGTTTCCCGTCTCCGCGACCTTCCGCAGCACCTCATGCGCCCCCGCAATGATCGCGCCGCCGCCCACATACAGAACCGGCCGTTCCGATTTGTTGATCAGCTCCGCCGCATCCATCACCTGCTTCTGCGTCCCGCCCGACAGCGACGTCCGCCCGCGCTTCAAGACATGCTCGCGCGGCGTATCATCCACTTCATCCGGACAGATCGCCGTCGTCACGTCCTTCGGCAGATCCACCAGCACCGGCCCAGGCCGACCCGTCGTCGCAATCGCAAAGGCCTCGTTCACGATCCGCGGCAGCTCGCGCACATCCTTGATCAGATAATTCCACTTCGTGCATGGACGCGTAATCCCCGTGACATCCGCTTCCTGAAACGCATCATTCCCGATCACCTTCGTCGCCACCTGACCCGAGAACACAATGATCGGAATCGAATCCATCTGCGCCGTCGCCAGCGGCGTCACCGTGTTCGTGGCACCCGGGCCAGAAGTCACAATGCAAATCCCCGGCTTCCCCGTCACGCGGGCATAACCATCCGCCGCATGACCCGACCCCTGTTCATGCCGATTCAGGATGAACTTCGCAGGGGTCTTATAAAGCTGATCAAACACCGGCAGAATCGCCCCGCCCGGATACCCGAAAATGGTATCGACCTTATGGTCGTTGATCAGCATCTCATGAAGGATCTGCGCTCCGCTCTTCCCCTTAAACCGGGGCTTTGATGGAGCAGCTTTGGTCTCGGCCGACGGAATGGTGGTCGTGGTCATGGTTTTCTCGATTTCAATGCAGGTCGGGCAATGTATCGACCGCACGTGCGGGGATCAAACAGATTATTGTCAATGATGATAGCGAACGAGTTAAGGGCGGATGTGGGCCGGTCGCGCTCACGAAGCGTTTACAGCTTCGCTTCGTCGGGGCCGGCCTATCGTACGACGACCGGAAGGATGGTAAGTCGAAGGTTCATCGAATCTCGTTCGCCCCGGAAGGGGAGGCGCCTAGTGTAGAATTCGCACGCCATGAGGTCAAGAAAGATCGCCTGAAAATACATAAGGTGCTTCCGCTGCTGGTTTTACTGGTTCCCTGCGCCGTAGCACCCCGCCGAAGCCCGCGACGATGCCGCACGACGTACATGTGAAGGAAAACCAAAGAAATCACCCCCACCTGAAGAATTGTACGACGTTAAACGTCGTGGCTTGATCGATTTCCTCCAGCTCCAACCGCTTCATCTGAGCGATCATCCGAGCTGTATGCACCACAAAGGACGGTTCGTTCGTCTTCACCTTCCTCATCGGTTCGGGCGTGAGGTACGGCGCATCCGTTTCAACGACCAGCCGATCCAACGGCGTCATTTTCACCACTTCGCGCAGCTCATCGTTCTTCTTGTACGTCACCGGCCCCGTGAACCCCAGAGAGTATCCCGCTGCAAGTATCTTCTCCGCCTCACCCGGCGTTCCCGTAAAGCAATGGAACAGCGCCGGCACCTTCGGAAACTGCCCCAGCACCGACAGCGTATCCTCCACCGCCTCCCGGCAATGAATCACCACGGGCTTGCGCACCTCACTCGCAATTTCAAGCTGCGCCTCAAAAATTGCCCGCTGATGTTCCCGCGGCGACCGATCGTAATGATAATCCAACCCCATTTCTCCAAGCGCGACGACGCCCGGATCCGCATGCAGCCCCCGAAGCAGCGCCACCTGCCACAGCTCCGCATCCGCGGAATGATTGGGATGAATCCCGATCGAGCAGCGAATGTTTTCGCGACCTCGGCAAAGAGCGATTGCCGCTTGATCGTCTTCCAGATCAACGCCAATTGTGATGATCCGTGTGACGTTCGCCTGCCGTGCTCGTTCAAGCACATCCGCAAGCTGCCCCCCAAGGCGTGGATCCGTCAGATGGCAATGTGAATCGATCATGCTGTCGCGTGGCATGGGCGTCTCGCCCATGCGCAGTTCGTGCATGGGCGAGACGCCCATGCCACGTTAAAACGTCGCCTCGAACGCGCTCAGAGTATGCCGAATCTGCGGACTCGAATTCTTCGGCCACACAATCGCAATCACATCAAACCGCGCCGGTGGCTGCGGAACCCCATAACGCGCCAGATAAAACTTACCTGCTTTCGTCACCTGGTTCTGCTTCCCAAGGTTCACCTGCTCCTCAGGCGTCGGATCGTCATACGCCCGCGTCTTCACTTCCACGAACACCAGCGTCTTGCCATCGCGAGCCACGATGTCAATCTCGCCAAGATCACACCGAAAATTCCGAATGATGATCTTGTACCCCAGGTTCAGCAGATACCGCGCGGCGACGTTCTCCCCGCGATCCCCCAGCCCGTTCACCTGCGGCTGAACGCTCTTGCGAACCGTATTAATCAAAGTGTCCAACCAGACAGGCATCACGTGAGTGTAAAGGCAGACAAGCGCCATGCAAGTAGCGGCGACACGAGCGTCGCCGTCTCGTCGCGCAAGAAAGAGCGCGACGCAAGCGTCGCCCCTGAGTTCTTGAGAATGTGCAACCTACGACGCCGCGGAAGCCGCGAGCTCGCGCGACTCGCTCGTCCCCGTCGCCCCCGCGGCAGCCGGCGCCGCATCGCGCTTGGCTGCGCGCTTCTCCACCAGACGCGTCGCCTTGCCCACGCGCTTGCGAAGATAGAACAGCTTCGCCCGCCGCGTCTCGCCGCCACGGCGCACGGTCACCTTCGCGATATACGGCGAATGCAGCGGAAAAATGCGCTCCACGCCTTCGTTATTAACGATGCGTCGAACCGTAAATGTCTCGTTAATCCCCCGCCCCTTCTTCATGATCACCGTGCCGGCAAAAATCTGAAGGCGCTCTTTGTCGCCTTCGATGATCCGCGTTGACACGTCAACCGTGTCGCCAACCTGGAACTCCGGGACGTCTTTCTTCAGGTATGCCTGTTCAACTTGTTCTACGATTCGGTGTGCCATGGCTGTCTCCGATCAAATTCTGAATCAAAAGGTGAAAGTTGAAAGCAGGCGATGAAGTGACCGCTGCACTCAACTTTTACCTTTTAACCGTGAACTCTAAGCTCCGACCTCTTAACGACCTCTCTGCTTCTCTTGATACGCCTGCCACAAATCCGGCCGGCGATCCTGCGTTCGCTTCTGTCTCTGCTCCAGCCGCCACTTCGCGATCGCGGCATGGTTCCCGCTGAGCAGCACATCCGGAACTTTCATCCCGTCATACTCTCGCGGCTGCGTGTACTGCGGATACTCCAGCAATCCATCGGCGAACGTCTCATCCGCCGCGCCGGTCTCAGCACCGATCGCGCCCGGCAGCAATCGAACCACCGAATCGATGATTACCATCGCCGGCAGCTCGCCGCCACTGAGCACGTAATCTCCGATGGAAACTTCCATCGGCCGAAGGCCATCGATGATCCGCTCATCAAACCCTTCGTACCGTCCCGCGATAAACAACAACCGATCACGCGTGGCGAAATCCTCCGCCATCCGTTGATCGAACAACCTTCCTTGGGGTGTCAACAGGATCCGACTCGCGGGGCGTGGATCCTGATTTTCAGCGTGCGCCACGGCTGCAAAAACCGTCTCGCACATCATCACCATACCCGGACCGCCGCCAAAAGGTTTGCCGTCCACCGATTTGTGGGCGTCAGTGGCAAAGTCCCGGATGTTGGTGAAGTTGTATTCTACCAATCCTTTCTCAGAAGCGCGCTTCGGAATGCTCGTGCCGAGAACGGCCGTAAACATCTCCGGGAACAACGTCAGGATGTCAATCCGAAGCGCCATAAATGAAGCCCCAGGAATTCACCCGGGGCTCCCATATCTTACGCGCTCGGAGTCTCAGCCGCCTTCGCTTCACCCGCGCCTTCAGCCGAAGCGGGCGCTGCCTTGGGCTTACCCGCCTTCGGAAGCCGAAGCTGCTTATGCTCAAGACCATTGCGCTTCAGCCAGCTCGATACGGTCTCGCTGGGAATCGCGCCGTGGTCCATCCAATACCGGCAGCGATCAAGATTCACCACGAACTGCTTCGCAGCGTCCTTATTGGTCGGATCGTAGTAACCAAGCTCTTCAATCACTCGACCATCGCGCGGCTTACGGCTCTCAATTGCATTCAAGCGATAAAACGCGTGATTCGTCCGGCCCATGCGCTTCAATCTCAGTTTTACGGACATTCGTCAATCTCCAAAGGTCGTCTCGTTTGAGCGAATCGAAGAGTATACCAATACTCCATTTCTTGACAAGGGACCTGTAAACGCTTCCAGCCCCATTGTTTGCATACGCCCCCCTGCTAAATTGAGCCCATGCCTACGACCAAGCAGCAGTATCTCCAAAGGGTTGCAGACGCAGGAGTAGTGGCCGTTATCCGCGCCCCTTCCCCAGAAGTCTTGCCCGATGTCGCGAAAGCCCTCCTCGAAGGCGGCGTTCCCGCCATCGAAGTGACGATGACGACGCCCAAGGCCATCCGAGGAATTGAAAAACTCGCCGACCAGTTCGGCGACAAAGCTGTCATCGGCGTCGGAACCGTGCTCGATGCCGCCACCGCTCGCGATGCAATCCAAGCCGGCGCTCAGTTCGTCGTCTCCCCCACCTTCGAGCCAGAAATCGTCGCAACGACCTTGCGATACGGAAAAATCAGCATCCCCGGTGCCTTCACGCCCACAGAAATCATGCGCGCCTGGAGCGCCGGCGCCGATGTGGTCAAGGTCTTTCCTTCCACGGGCTTAGGTCCCAACTACTTCAAGGACATCCTCGCCCCCCTGCCGCAACTACGCCTCACGCCCACCGGCGGCGTCGATCTGAAGAACGTCGCCGACTGGATCAAGGCCGGCGCAGTCTTCGTCGGAGCCGGATCTTCTCTCGTAACCAAAGACGCGATGACCAAAGGCGACTGGACGTCGATTACCAATAACGCCAAAGCCTTTGTTGAGGCGATCCGGGCAGCCCGGGCGAAATAGCTTCGCTGCATAGCATGTGCGCCTCTCCCGCCAAACATCTTCTGGAACTCTCCGCCCATCCGTCGATAATCCCTTAGCCTCATGCTCCTCCCCATCCTCGCTCTCGGCGTCGCCAGTCTCATCCTCTCAGGGTTGCTCACGTACGCCATGATCCGCATCGCGCCGCGCGTCGGCTTCATCGACAAACCCGGCGAGCGAAAAATCCACGCCAACCCCAAACCGCTCGGCGGCGGCGTCGCGATCTTCCTCGCGATCGCAACTCCCATGCTTAGCGGTCTCGCCCTCGTCAACTTTGCAGGCGATTGGATCATCCACACTTTCATTAATCGTCCGCAGATCCACGACCTAATCGCCGGCGCCCAGCATCAAACCCCTCTCTCCCTCGGAATGCTCGCCTGTATGCTCGTCATCCATGCCATGGGACTCGTCGACGATAAAAGAGCCCTCGGACCCTTTGTCAAATTGATCGCCCAACTCCTCGTCGCCACCATCCTGGTCGTCGGCTTCAAGATGCGCGCCCTTACCGCACTCGGCTACCTCCCCTCGGTGATTCTCACCGTCCTCTGGATCACCGCCATCACCAACGCCTTCAACTTCCTCGACAACATGGACGGTCTCAGCGCCGGCGTCGCCGCCGTCTGCACCACCGCCTTTCTCATCACCGCCCTCAGCATCCACCAATGGTTCGTCGCCGCCACGCTCGCCCTTCTCCTCGGCGCTCTTCTGGGCTTCCTCTGCTGGAACTTCCCTCCCGCCAGAATCTTCATGGGCGACAGCGGCTCCCTCGTCATCGGATTCATCCTCGGCGTCCTCACCGTCAGGACAACGTACCTCCCCCCCGGCACCAATTGGGGCGCCGGCTGGTACGCCGTTTTCGCACCCGTGATCGTACTGGCGCTTCCGCTTTACGATCTGATCGTCGTCAGCATCATCCGCATTTCGCGCGGCAAGAGCCCTTTCGTCGGCGACACCAACCATTTCTCCCACCGCCTCGTCGCACGCGGCATGTCCAAGCGCACCGCGGTCCTCTGCCTGTATCTCATCACCGCCGCCACATCCATCGCCGCGATTCTTCTTCCGCACGTTGACAATCGATTCGGCGCGATCCTGATTTTCTGCCAAACTGTTCTCGTCCTTGGCGTGGTTGCGCTGCTGGAGCAGCATCCACTGCCCGCCGCCGGTGAATGACGATGGCAAAGACCAAACCCAAACATCAAAAGCAAAGCGCCGCTGCGAAGGTAGAAATTGTGCAAGCCCCCTGGGGCCCGGTGCTGACACAGATCGCATTCGTCCTGACCGTAGCCCTCGTCGCCGCCCGCGCGCTGATATCCGAGGTCCTCCGCGACACCGTTCTTGTCAGCCCCGGCTCGACCATTGGCCCCCGCGGCACCGGTGCCGCAACAAGCCTCGTCCTCGACGCCATCTGCTGGCTGCCCGCCCTTCTCGTTCTCATCCGCGTGATCATCGAAAAAGATTATCCCATCCGCCTTCGCGCCTCGCATATCCTCCTCGCCCTTTTCGCACTCCTTGCCATTTTCAGCACGCTCTGGTCCGCGGATCAATTCGCCGCACTCGTCACCGCATCCCACCTTGTCACCGCCGCCATCGTCATCTGGTCAACCACCCAACTCGTCCGAAGCTGGCTGCGCCTCCGCATCATCGCCGGCATCTGCTTCGGCCTACTCCTCGCCTACCTCGCCCACGGCCTCATCTACCGCTTCGTAGACTCCGCCGACAACGTCTCCTACTGGCACCAATACCACGACGAAGTTCTCAAGCAGCGAAACTGGGAGCCCGATTCCTTCGAAGCAAAACAGTTCGAGAAAAAGCTGATGTCCCGCGAAATCATCGGCTTCAATCAATCACCCAATAGTTTCGCCGCCGTCATCGTCATGCTTGCCGTGATCAGCGCCGGCGCCGCCATCCAGCGCCGTGCCGACCGTGCCGGGATGCTCCCAAGCGTGCTGATCGTCCTGAGCTTCCCCTTCGCATTCCTGCTTCTTTACTTCACCGGAAGCCGCACATCCTTCGGAACGATCCTGATCGCCGCCACGGTTCTCCTGACCATCTGGAAAACGCGCCCCTGGCTCGCCGCCAATCCCCGCGTCGCCTACACCACCGGCGCGGGCATCGCGATTGTCATCGTGCTCGCCGTGATCGGTCACGGCCTCTACCACGGCTCCCTCCCTGGCGCAAGCCTCACCTTCCGTTGGCGCTACTGGATCGCCGCTTCACGAATCTTCCAGGCTCACCCAATCCTCGGCATCGGCTGGAGCAACTTCGGCAATCACTACACCTCCGTTCGCCTCCCGATCGCTGCCGAAGAAATACGGGATCCGCACAACTTCATCGTCCGCGCCTTCTCCGAGCTTGGCAGCTTCGGCGGCGTCCTCCTCCTCGCGTGGCTCGCAAGACTCGCATGGGAAATCTCCCGCCCCATCACCCCTCCCACCACCACTAAATCATCCCCTCAATCGCGCAAAGCCTTCGGAGCCATCACCGCCATCATCATGGGTGCGATCCTCATCAATCTCATCGCGTCGATCGACTGGTCCCAGCAAGGCTGGTTCCTCCTGCTCGAAGCGTTCCGCCGGCTCATCTTCCTCGGCCTGATGCTCGCCGGAACCTTGATCGTCACCGTGCGATCCATCAAAGATCAGGAAGCGGACGACCGGCCCGCGACGTGGATCCTCTACGCGATGCTCACCGCCCTCGCCGTTTTCTTCGTCCACAATCTACTCGACTTCTCTCTCGCCGAGCCTGGCCCCCTGATGCTCTTCGCCCTCCTCGTCGGCGCATGCCTCGGCGCACGCACCACCTGGATCAATGTTGCCAGACATCGCACCGGAGCCATCGCCGCCATCAGCATCGGCACGATCGTATGGATCACCTTCACACTCGGCGTTGTGCTCCCAGTGGACGACGCCGAAAACCAGCAACAAGCCGGCGACGCCGCCATGCAAGCCGGAAATCCCCACTCCGCAGCGACGCTCTACCTCAGCGCGTACCACCGCATGCCGTTGAATGCCGACTATGCGTTCCGGTCCGCTCAAGCCATGCGCGTCGCCCGCGAAACGCCCGAGCGCGTCAAAGCCACCCTCGACACCGCAATCGGCCGCAATCCCCGCGACGCCGGCTACCACCTCACTCGGGCCGCCATTGAATCCGAGCAGGGTGACTTGGAAAGCGCTAAAGCCGACTTCGAGAAATCCATCCCGCTAGATCCCAACAACATCGGAATCCGCCTCGACTACGCAAAGATCCTCGAAGCCCTGAACGACCGCCCCGGAGCCGCGGAGCAGTACAAAATCGCCTTGGAGAAAAACAGCCAACTCCACCCGGATGAACCCAAACGCTTATCCCCCAGGCAAGTCGATCAAATCAAAATGATGATCGGCGAATCATCCCCGTAGCACGGGCATCCTGCCCGTGTTCGCGATCCAAATACAGGCACGATGCGACTCGACTGAGCTCGCCGAAGTCCCCTGCTACAAGAGCGAACCTACACCGTCACCGATTCCGGAATCTCCGCCGTGTGCGACACCGTCTGCACGTCGTCATTATCCTCAAGCGCATCAATCAGCCTCAAAATCCGCTGCGCGAGTTCCCCATCCACCGCCACCGTGTTGTTCGGCAGATACGTCACTTCCGCCGCTTCGGTCGCGATCTTCGCGACGTCCAGCGCTTCCTTCACCCTCAAGAAATCCGTCGGCGAAGTAATCACCTCAAACACTTCCCCTTCATTCTTCACGTCTTCCGCCCCTGCCTCCAGCGCGATCTCCAGAAGCTGATCCTCAGACGTCGCATCCGACTTGATGGAGATGACTCCCTGCTTCGTGAACTGAAACGCCACCGATCCCGTCGTAGCGAGATTTCCACCCGCCACTTCAAAGATCTTCCGAAGTTCCGGCGCGGTCCGCGCCCGATTATTCGTCAGCGCTTCGACCAGAAACGCCACGCCACCCGCGCCGTACCCCTCATAGGTCATCGATTCATAATTTTCAGCCCCAAGCTCACCCGTCCCCTTCTTGATCGCGTTGGCGATCGTGTCCTTCGGCATGTTGACGGCCTTCGCCTCGTCAATCGTGTACCGCAGCGAAAGATTATCCCGCGGATCCCCGCCGTTCTTCGCGGCAATGATGATCTTGCGGGCGATCTTGCTCCACAACTTCCCGCGCTTCGCGTCGGTGGCACCCTTCGCACGCTTGATCTTCGACCAGTGACTGTGTCCTGCCATATTCGCCTGTTTGTAGCATGGGCATCTTGCCCATGTCCGCAGCACTGTCACGGGCAAGATGCCCGTGATACCAGGAAGACTATACCACCCGCTCACTTCACCGGCACCGCCGTCGGCGCCACCGTCACCGCCTGGTTCGCATCCGCCTGCTTGATCTTCTGCTGCAATACCAGTCGCAGTTGCTTCAAATCTTCCCGCTCCGAATCCGTCTGATTCAGCCGCTCCTGCGACCGCTTCCATTGCTTGATCGCTTCCTTCTTATCACCCAGTCGATACAGCGCATCCCCCAGGTGATCCAGCACCACCGGGTCCGGAAACGTCGCCGGCGCAATCGCCAGATCCAGGTACTTCCGCGCCTCATCAAATTTCGCCCGCTTGTACAAAACCCACCCCAGACTATCCAGATAAGACTGATTATCCGGCTCTTCCTTCAGCGCCACCCGCACCAACTCTTCCGCCCGATTCAGATTCTCCCCCCGGTCCGCCCAGGTATATCCCAGATCATTGCTCGCCGGCGCAAACGTTGGCGTCTTCTGCACGATCTCCTGCAAGATCTGCTCCTGCGTCTTCTTCTCATCCACCTGCCCGTACAACCCGCCGACGTAATACATCAGGTCAGGATCCCCCGCCACCACCTTCCGCGCCGCATCCAGCACCCGCACCGCATCCGCCGTCCGCTTCTGCTGCCCGTACAACGAAACCAGTTGCTCCACCGCGATCCGGTTCTCCGGATGCTTCGTCCGCTCGGCCTCCAGTTTCGTGATGAACTCATCCATCTTCCCCACGCGCTTATAAAAATCAGCCAGCGCCCGCAGCACATCTCCATTGTCCGGCTCACGCTCGAACAGATCGACCAGAATCTCCTGTGCCCGATCCGCCTGCCTCGCCTGAAGCAAAACCGCCGCCTGCACAACTTTCGCGTTCACGCTGTTGGGATTGTTGCTCAGCCACTTCCGCAGCACCGGCATCGCCTGATCCAACTGCCGTCCGTCGATGTATCCACGAAACAGCGCCGCATAAGCGTCTTCACAATTCGGCTCATCCGAAACCAGCTTCCACAGCGCCTGCTCGGCCTTGGGCTCATCACCGGAACCCCGCAATGCCGCCGCATGCGCCAGACGGAGATCGATTGACTTCCCGCCCAGCTTCAGCGCCTGCGCAAACTTCAGCGCCGCTCCCGCCGGATTCCCATGACTCAGTAAAATCAGCCCCTCAAGCTCCGTCGCCAGCGCATTGTCCCCCTCGCTCCGCACTGACTGAATCAGCGCCTGCGTCTCGCTCGTCCGCTTCGCCTCATCCCAATCCGCACGAGTTGCATAATCCAGCACCAGCGCCCGATACGACGGCGCAAACGGCGGCGTCGACTTCACCGACTGCTCCAGACTTTGCCGCGCCAGGATTTCCCGGTTGATATAAGCCAATTGCGCCAGCCGAGAAATCCAGAATAGCTTCGCCGCCTGCGCCTCAGGTCCAACCTCAAGCGCCTGAAGCTTTGTTAGCGTCAGCCGATTTCGCCGCGAAAACCGCAGCAACTCCCCCCACTCCTCCGCCAGATCGCGGATCGAATCCGGCCGTTTCGCCAGCGCATTCACCAGCAGCCGCGCGTTTGCATCCGTGTCGTTGCGCGCATCATACAGCTTGAACAACTGCGCCACGCTCTGCGGATCATAATTGTTCCGCTGTGCCGCCTGCTCCAGCAGCGCGATCGCTTCTTTCGATCGATTCGAATGACTCAGCACATCCACTATCGCATAAAGAATCGACCGATCTCCCGGCGTCTCCTCGTGCAGCTTCTTCAACTGATCCGCAACCGCTGTATCTCCCCCCAACTTCGAATACGCCTGCTTCAGCAGATCGATCGATTCATTACTCGCCTTGAACCTCCGCACCAATTCCGTCGCCCGCTTCGCCGCCTCCGGCCCGCGATCCGCGTGCAGCATCAACTGCACGATACGACTTTGCGCATCGAACATGTCCGGCCGCCGCTCGGCAATAAACTCAAACGCCGTCATCGCCGAATCGAACTGCCCACGCTTCTCGTAAAGCTCCCCCAGCCGCGCCGCGACATGGTCCGGCTGGTTTACCAGATACGCCAACTCCGGAGTCAGCCGGCTCGGGATTCCGCGATGCTCCAGCCGATCAAACAGCCGCTGATAAACTTCGATCGCCGCCTGCGTATACCCGCGCGCCTCCAGCGCCTGCGCCAGCCGAAACTCCGCAACCGCCGATAGCGGCTCATCCCGCCGATACGCCGCCGTCTGCATCGCCAGCCGAAGGTGCTCGATCGACTTATCGAAATTCTTCTTCCCCAGATACTGCCGCCCCAGCTCGATCTGCAAATCCAAATGGTCCGGCTCAAGCGCCAGCGCCGATTCATAAGCCGCGATTGCCTGATCGTTCGATGCCCCGACCCCGCCATACGCCTGCCCCAGCGCAAATCTCAATTCGTAACTCTCCGGATCCAGCTTGATCGCCTTCTCCAGAAGCGTGATCGCCGTATATCGCTGACTGTCCTTGAACGCATCCCGCGCATGCGCGAACAGCTCAAGCGCCTCAAGCGGCGCACGTTCCGCGGATTGCGTGGCACCCCTCGTCGTCGGACGCGAAGCCGCCCCCAGACGCGGCATCGGCTTGATCTCCTTAAGGCTCAACGAATCCGGCCCCAACGACCGCGTCGTCGCAGCCACCTTCGCGGTCGTCGGCACATTCGCCGGCAACTCGCGCATCACCGCCTTCGGTGCGCACCCCGTAATCACCACAAGCAAGCCCAGCGCGATTCCACGAGATCTCATCATGTCATGCCGCCAACGGTCACGTTATGGAATGACCTTATTCAGCGGATAGGTGATAATTCCAGTCGCTCCCGCCCGTTTCAGCGCCGGAATCAGCTCGCGCTCCTGCTTTTCTTCCAAAATCACCTCAACCGCGACCCATTTCGAATCCGCCAGCCGGCTCACGGTCGGGCTTTTCTCCGCCGGAAGGAATCCCACAACCTCCGCCAGCTTGTCCTCGGGCACGTTCATCTTCAGCCCAACCTTCGCCCGCGCCTCGATCGCACCCCTCAGCAGCATCGCGATGTTTTCCATCTTCTCGCGCTTCCATGGAACCGCCCACGCCTCCTTGTTCGCGACAAAGCGGATGTTGCTCGTCAGCAGCGTATCGATAATCCGCAGGTTGTTCGCGCGAATCGAGCTGCCGGTCTCGGTCAGATCCACAATCCCGTCCAGCAAGCGCGCCTTCACCTCAGTCGTGCCCCAGGAAAACTCCACCGTCACGTTCTTCACGCCTCGATCCGCGAAATACCGGCGCGTCACGTTCACCAGCTCCGTCGCGATAATCTTCCCCTCAAAATCCTGCGGCGTCCGAATCGCACTCTCATCCGGAACGCAAAGCACCCACCGAGCCGGATTGCTGCTCCCCCGGCTGTACGTCAGGTCGCACACCTCGACCACATCCTTCTCGTTCCCGTTCTCCACCACCCAGTCATATCCACACAGTCCGCAATCGATGATTCCATCCACCACATATCGGCTGATCTCCTGCGACCGAAAAAAAACCGCGGAGATCTTCTCATCGTCAACCTTCGGAAGCACGCTGCGCGCATCAACCGAAACCTTGTATCCCGCACGCCCAAACAGCTCGATCGTGGATTGCTGCATGCTCCCCGAAGGAAGCCCCAGCCGAAGCGAACTAACAGAAAGCCGATCCGTCATCGTGAACCCGCCTGAATAGACAACTGACAACTGACCACGGACCACGGACAACTACGCCTTCTGCTTCTTCTTCCCCTTCGCATCATCCAGCGCCGCCACCCGCAGGCTCGCGTAAAAGGGATACAATTCCTCCGCCTTGAGGTGATGCTCGACAAACTTCTGCCCATCCTCCAGCGACGTCTCCGCATCCACGATTTCCTCTTCCCGCAGATACTCCAGCATCGAATCGTCCAGCGGAAACGCATTCCCGTCCAGGCTCATCATCATCACATACGCTTCGACAAACGGATGAATTTCCGGCAATTCCCGCAGAAACTGCCGCGCGTCCCGCCGGCTGATCTCCTTCAACCGGTTCAGGCTCAGCGTATGCTCGCGCTCAAAAATGTTGTTCAGCGAAGACGTGATCATCCGCACGCGCTTCTCGATCTCCGGATACCGCTGCCCCAGCATCTCCTGAATTTCCAGGTCCGTCGCCACCCGAAGCTCGTTCAGATCGACGAATTCCTTCTCAATCGCCTTGATGGCATCGTCCGCCCGCCCGTCCGAGACATTAAACGTCATCGCCCCGCGCACTAGCGCATTCAGCGGCTCAATCGTCGTCTTCTCCCCCGGCTTGTGCTCCTTCACGAGTTTCCGGCAAAGGCTCTTCAAATCATCCGCATGTTTGGTCGCATTCTTCATTTTTATTTCAGTTCACCTTAATGGTCACTCGCTGCCCTTGGCCGGCTCGTCCTGCTCCGCTTGATCTGCCTCCTCAACCCCGCTCTGCTGCCCGGCCGCCACACCCGCCTTCAATCGCTCATTCTCAATCCGCTCCTCTTCCACCTTCCGAAGCAGATCCAGCACCGCGATCTCCTTCTTCAACTGCTCATCAATATGAAACTTCAGAAACGGCGCCTGCCGAAGCGACAACGTCTTCGTCAGCTTCGCCCTCATCAGCCCTGCCGAATGCTTGAGCGCGTTCAGCGCCAACTCCTGATGCCCCGGCGTCCCCATAATTGTCATATAAACATCCGCGATCGAAAGATCCCCCGAAACCTTCACCCGCGTTATGCTCGGCAGCCCCGTCAGCCGCGGATCGTTCAGCTCATGCAAAATGATCCCAGCAAGTTCCCGCTGAATCGTGCTCCCAAGCATTTCCGTTCGTCGCGACATTTCCTCTCACCTTTGTGCCTCTTGCCTCTTGCCTTCCCCACTCACATCAAATCAATCTGATAATCAATCAAATCCACCTGAGGCACCGCCCGAACAAAATCCACCAGCTTGCTCAACGCGCCCTCAACATACCCGCTGTCATTGCTCACCATCGCAATCCCGATAATGCTGCGCCGGTGTTCATCCAGCGCCGCCACCTCGGCAATCGACACGTTGTGCCTGTGCGCGATCCGATCCTTGATGCTCTTCACCACGCGACGCTTGTCCTTCAAGCTCATCGCATCATGAATCGCAATCTCCAGTTGCAGAACGCCAATGGTCATATGAATAAGCGGTCAGCGATCAGCCGTCATTTTTCGCTTTTGCTGCCTGATAGCTGATGGCTGACAGCTTGCTTACAGCGTTCTCTCGAACGTCTCCTTCACATACGCCTCGAACCGATCGCCGATCTTGATGTCATCGTATCCCGCGAGCTTGATGCCGCACTCAAAGCCATTCTTCACTTCGCGCACATCCTCCTTCACGCGGCGAAGCGTATCGATCGACAAATTCTCCGTGATCACGCGGCCGTCGCGGATCAGGCGAATCTTGCTGCCGCGCTGGATGTGGCCGTCCACAACCATGCAGCCCGCGATGTTGCCCATCCGGCTGACCTTGAACACCTGCCGGATCTCCGCGTGCCCGTGCAGCTTCTCTCGCTCTTCCGGCGTGAGCATGCCGCTCAGCGCCTTCTTCAAATCATCAAAAATCTCGTAAATCACGCGATACGTCTTAACGTCCACATGATTCTGCTCCGCCAAAGCTCTCGCCGTATCGTCCGGCACCACGTTAAATCCAATGATCGCCACGCGGTTGTCCGTCGGCTTGGTCTTCGTCGCCATCGCCAGTTCAACGTCGCTTTCGTTCACAGCGCCGACGCCGGAGTGGATCACGCGAACTTTCACTTCCTGCGTGTTCTGACCGGTCACCGTCGCGACCAGCGTCTCCACCGAACCCTGCACGTCGCCCTTGATGATCAGGTTGATCGTCTGAACGTCCTGCGCGTTCATCGTGTCGATCAGATTGTCCAGCGTCACCTTGCTCTGTTGTCCAAGCTGTTGCTGACGATTGATCCCACGCCGCTCTTCCGCGATCGAACGAGCCCGCTCCGCATCCTCAACCGTATAAAACTTGTCGCCCGCATTCGGCAACTGATCCAAACCGCTCACGATCACCGGCGTCGCGGGCCCCGCCTCCACAATGCTCTCGCCGCGATCGTTAAACAAGCTGCGCACGCGCCCAAAACCTTCGCCCGCCAGCACCGCATCGCCCAGACGCAGCGTGCCTTCCTGCACCAGCACCGTCGCCACCGATCCGCGACCCGGATCCATTCGTGATTCGATCACGATCCCGCGCGCCGGCGCCGCCGGATCCGCCTTCAGATCCAAAAGCTGCGACTGGAAGTCCAGAATCTCGATCAGCTCCTTGATGCCCTGGCCCGTCGTGGCGCTCGTCCGAATCACTTCGGTATCCCCGCCCCACTCCACCGGGTTCAATCCCTGCCCGGCCAACTGTCCCAGCACCATGTCCGGATTCGCGTCCGCGCGATCGATCTTGTTCATCGCCACCACGATCGGCACTTCCGCCGCCCGCGCGTGGTTAATCGACTCGATCGTCTGCGGCTGCACGCCTTCCGCCGCCGACACCACCAGCACCACAACATCCGTCATCGTCGCGCCGCGAGCACGCATCTTCGTGAATGCCTCATGCCCCGGCGTATCGATAAACGTCACGCGCTTCTTGCCGCTCTCGGTCTCGACTTCAACCGTCCATGCCGCCGTATGCTGCGTGATCCCGCCCGCCTCGCCCGCCGCGACGTTCGCGTTGCGAATCTTGTCCAGCAGCGAAGTTTTACCATGATCGACGTGACCCAGAATCGTCACCACCGGCGAGCGAAGCACCAGTGTCGACGCATCCACTTCACGCGCGTCAAACTCACCCACCAGCTCATCTTCCAGCGACTCTTCCTGAGCCACCTGAAGCTCGACGCCATACTCCAGCGCTATTGTCGCCGCCGCGTCGGTATCGAGCGTCTGGTTGATGCTGGCGAACACGCCCTGGCGCATCAACTTGCTCATGATGTCCTTCGACTTGATCCCGATTGCCGCCGACAACGTCTTCACCGTGATCGGCTCCTCGATCATCACCGGCTCGCCCTTTTGTTGGGCGCTCTTCGCCAGCACGTGCTGCCCGCGATGCTCCGTCTTGCGGAGATGGCTCTCAAGCTCGCTGCGGCTCTTGCCCGCTTCGTTCAACCGGATCTGCCGATCCAGCAAATCCTGCTCACTGAATTCCTTCAGCTTCTCCATCGCCTCGCCGCGCCGTCCATCGGTCCCGCGCCGGCGATTGGACAGCGTGCGATTCTTCTTCTTGTCATCCTCATCATCAGTCGGCTTAACGCCACGACCCACCGCCCCACCCGGAGGAGCCTGGATGATCCCACCCGCGGGACCTCCGCGCTCAATCGGACGCCGCGGACTCCGCGGTGCCGAAACCACATCAGGCTTCTCATGCCGAATCACCACCGGCCCCTGAATCACAGCCTTCGTCGGCACCACCATCCGCGGCGGCTCCGCCAGCTGCCGGACCGGCGCCGCAGCGCCACCCTGCCGGTTCGCCATCGTGATCGTCGGACGCGACACCGGCGCGCGATTCGGATCAAACGCCTTCCCACCCGCCGGACCCGCGTGCGACACTTTCGCTGCCCCAGCAGGTGGACCCAAAGGCCCCGCCGGTGCAACCGGCGCAGCATGTTGCGGCGCCTCAGCCGCAATCCTCGCCGTCTCCACATGCTCAGGCGATGCCGGAGCAACCGGCGCTGCCGGAGCAACAGCCGTCGCCGGCGCTTCAGGCGCCATACGTTCCACCACGGCAGGCGGCGCTTCCACGACCGCCGGAGCCGTTTCCGCGGGCTTGGTTCGTACCTTCATGACCGGCGCCTCGACAACCGGTGCTGCCGCAGGCTCCGCAACCTCACGCTCCGGCGCACGCACACGCGCTTCAGCAATCGGAGCCTCAGCCGTCGCAACGCCCCCGCCCTCGTCCGCATCCCCCTCGCCCTCGGCTTTCCTCTTGCGCGCCGCCGTCTTCTTCACCTTCACAGCTTCGACCGGTGGAGCAACCTCCACCGCCGTCCCCCCCTCGTGACCGCTGAACCATTCGCGCACCGTCTCGGACAACCCGAGACTCAGCACGCTCATGTGGTTCGGAACTTTCTCCGCCAACCCTTCCGCGCGGCACTTCTCGAGAATATCTTTGCTGGTGACGCCAAGTTCCTTGGCGAGCTGATTGACGCGAATACCTTTAGCCAAAACAGTCTCCTCTAATCTCCTCTCCCATTCCGGAAGAGGCTCATCTCGATCTCTAAAACATCCCAACGCCCGGTACGCCGAGAGAGGGTTTCTTCTCTGATCCCCTCGCCCGGTACTCCGGGAGAGGGTCTACTTCCTCACCGTCAAACCAAACCGTCACGCTAACACATCACCGCCGCAGCCCATCCAGTCGTACAAAACGCACCACCCTCACATCATCCGCGTCTCACTACACCGGCTCATCCTGCGAAGCCGCCGGCGGCGCCAACCGCCCTTCCGCAAGGGCAGCCGTATCCGTGTCCTCGTCCGCAAACGCCTTGCTTTCAAGATCCCCATTCCCGTCATCCGGATTGCCAAATCCTCGAACCGCCTGCTCCTCGGGCGACAAATCATCTTCCGACGCCAGCGTCGATTCCGCATGCGTCGTAATCTCAGGAGCTGATCCCTCCGTCGCTTCCATCGCGCCCGGCATCCGATCCGCCGACTCATCCGGCGTTGGTGAATCCGCTTCTTCAGTTCGCACAGCAGCCTCCGGTGTCTGGGGTAACAACGGATTCGCAAACGCGACACCATCCACACCCCGACCTCCTGCCGACGCCAATCCCGCCCCACCACTGAACTTGGCCGCCGCCTGCGCCGCCTTCTTCTGCTCCTGCTCCACCGCCACGATCTTCGCTTCCTCGGCGCAGCGATCGACAACCTTCTGTGCCGTAGGCTCATCCAACCCAAGCTCTTCCATCAGCGGCCCGGACCCCACTTCCTCAATATCACGAACATCGATCAACCCCAGCGCGATTACCTTGTCCACCATGTCCTGCGTGATGCCTTCAACCAACTTCAGTGTCTGATCCAGCCGTGCCATGCCCGCCTGAAATTCCGGCGGCGTCAGAATATCCACATCCCACCCGGTCAATCGCGCAGCCAGCCGGACGTTCTGCCCGCGCTTCCCAATCGCCAGCGAAAGCTGGTCATCATTCACCACCACCGTCGCCCGACCCAGCTCAAAGCAAAGCGAAACCTCCGCCACTTCAGCCGGCTTCAGCGCGTTGGCGATCAAAATCTGCGATGACTCGTTCCATCGAACGATGTCGATCTTCTCCCCGCCCAACTCATCGACAATATTCTTGATCCGGCTCCCGCGCACCCCAACGCACGCGCCCACCGCATCCACCTTCGAGTCGATCGAGCTAACCGCGATCTTCGTCCGATGCCCCGGCTCGCGAGCCAGCGCCTTGATCTCAATCGTCCGATCCCCCACCTCAGGCACCTCGCGCTCAAATAGCCGCTTCACCATCTCCGGGTGACTCCGGCTCATAATGATCTTCACAGCACTCGGCGTATCCCGAACCTCCGTAATCATCGCCTGAATCCGCTCCCCAGGATTGTGCGTCTCCCCCGGAATCTGCTCGCTCCGCGGCGCAATCCCCTCCACCCGTCCCAACGAAACAATCATCGTCGAGCCTTCAAACCGCGCGATCGTCCCCGTCACGATCGTTCCCACCCGATCTTTGTATTCTTCGTAAATGCTCCCGCGCTCATCCGCGCGAATAAGCTGAATCATCACCTGCTTAACCGTCTGCGCCCCAATACGCCCCATCACCGAAAGCGGCACCACCGTCCCCTGCCGCGCCACCGAAATATCTCCCGATCCCCGATCCACCGTCACCGCAAATTCACTCGTGTCCTCAGTATCGAACTGCTTGCGCAGCCCCGACGCCACGGCCTGCTCAATGTCCGTATAAACCTGCTCCCGCTCAATATTCTTGTCGCGCGCGATCCCATCAACAATTCGAACCAATTCCGGATTAGGCATAATTCAAAAACTCCTCGCTATTCAGTTTTCTCTTTACGTAGCATGGACGTCTCGCCCATGTCTTTTTCTGTTTCACCACAAACCAAACAAATCACCAAACAAAAAAGCCATCCCAATCCTGGGACGGCCCACAGTCCGATACGAACCTGTGCAAACGCCTAAACGCTCATCCAGATCCTTTCTGGACGAGCGGCGCTTCGGAAAATCCGGTGAAATCACCAGATTTCCCTGCCATTGCGAAATTGGCTCCATGCTTATGCAATCGCATGGGCCGGCTCGCTTACAAGGCTCAGGTTCATCCCGGTCGCTCCGGGTTCGAAAAAGTGGACCTTATGAAGCGCGACGAACACCGTCGCCTCCTTATCCGTCTGGAGGCCCGCTTGCGCCTCCACCCTGCCAACAACATAATCATGCAGGGTTGTGCTCATATAAACGTCCATATCACTGCCCAGCGGCTCAACCACGTTCAACTTCACCTTCAACGCCGCCGATCCTTCCGACTGCAACAGATGCAAATGTTCCGGGCGAACGCCCAGAACCACATGCTTACCAACTTCTCCCGCCATCCGTTCTTTCAGATGCGCAGGAACGGGCAGTCTAAACCCATTCCCCGGCAACGTCAATTTACCAACCATCACAACGGGCTCATCCGATGCCAGCTTCGCATCACCATTCGAGCCCAATGCCGTCGCCCCAGCGACCCGTGCCCCCTCCAGCGCGCCTTCCTCAAAAACCATCTCCCCATCCACCATCTTGATCGCGCCGTCAAAGAAATTCATGGGCGGCATCCCAATGAACCCCGCCACAAATCGATTCACCGGATGATTGTATGTCTGCAAAGGCGTATCCGCCTGCTGAATAATCCCATCTTTCATCACCACGATCCGGTCCCCCAGCGTCATGGCCTCTTCCTGATCGTGCGTCACATAAATCGTCGTCGTCTTCAGCCGATGATGCAGCCGCTTCAATTCCGCCCGCGTCGTTACCCGCAGTTTCGCATCCAAATTCGACAGCGGCTCGTCAAACAAAAACGCCGCCGGCTCCCGCACGATCGCACGACCCACCGCCACGCGCTGCCTCTGCCCACCCGAAAGCGCCTTCGGCTTTCGCTCCAGCAAATGCTCAATATCCAGAATCTTCGCCGCCTCAGTCACCCGCTGATGAATCTGTGCCTTCGGCATCCCACGCAGCTTCAACCCAAACGCCATGTTCTTATAAACCGTCATATGCGGGTAAAGAGCATAGTTCTGAAACACCATCGCAATGTCCCGATTCTTAGGCGGAACATCATTCACCACCCGATCCCCAATCCGAATCACCCCATCGCTAATCTCTTCCAACCCCGCCACCATCCGCAACGTAGTCGATTTCCCACACCCGCTAGGCCCCACCAAAACCACAAACTGCTGATCCGCGATCGAAAGATCAATCGCATCCACAGCCTTCACCCCACCCGGATAAATCTTCGTAATTTTCTCAAGTTCAACTCGAGCCATAGAAACACTTCCACCGCTGAGGGTATACCGTCGCCCGGGTTCAGTATAACCGCCGCCAATTGCCGGTCAAACCTATTCAGATCGCGTCCCCACGCCCGGATGCGTGACATTTTCTGGCGGCAAAAAGCGTGGCGCCCAACTCCCCCGGCACCACCGCATCCACATACTGCGTGTTGCAAATCCAGTTCGCGTTGCCAAAACGACGGCTCGGTGTCGCGCAGCCTCCCAAACTCGCCAGCGCGCAGGCCAAGCTCATCACCCACAGAAAACCTATCCTTCCCATAGAAATCTCCCTTTGAATTCCCATTACATATCACGTTTCCACCCTTCCAGATCAACTATCCTGTTCCCCCGTAGGCACCCCCCCCACAGGGCGATCGCATTTGCCCATTTTGGATTGCGGATCTCCCGTTCAAATCCCTCTCTCTGTGTGCTAGAAGAACTTCAGCAACATGAAACAAATCTACTCCGCCCGCGACGAACTCGACGCCCAACTCGCCAAGACCGCCCTCGACGAAGCCGGCATCGAATCCGTCATTCAACCCGGCGCCCTGGGGTCCATCCTCGGCGAACTCGCCGTCTCCGAAGAAACCCTCCCCTCCCTCTGGGTCCGCGAAGAAGACGCCGACCGCGCCGCCGAAATCCTCACGATGTTCAAATCCAACACCCCTCCCCCGCCCACCGCACTCCCCTGGACCTGCCCCAACTGCCGAGAGGCCATCGAGCCCCAATTCACCCAATGCTGGAACTGCAACACCCCACGCCCCAGCGCATCGGATGCCCCCTAGTTCCCAAAAAATCTCCAAACTTTTCCGCCGCTTTTCCCCGCCCCCAAGTTACAATGTTTCCGTTTAATCAAGGGGGCATCCGTGGTTCTTCGCCACTCATCTCGATCTCAGGTTCATTCGACGTCACGGCTCCGATGCGAGCCATGCTTCGTCCCGCATCGCCGTCCCTCACTTATCCACCGCCACCTCATCAAATGCATCAGTTTGCAACATAATGCAACACTTTTCCAAATTCACTTCCATCGCTCCGCGCAGTTTGTCACCTCCCGTCGTCTATCCCCGTTGCCCCACCTGCCGGGAGTCTGCACAATCCCCCCATGCGTCTCATCAACCTCCTCGGCTACCTCGCCATCCCCCTCGCCTTCCTCATCCACTACTACCTCGGCAAGGGCGCCCGATGGGAACCCGTCGCCACCTTCCTGGCCGCCGGCTTCGGCGTCATCCCCCTCGCTCACCTCATGGGCGAAGCCACCGAACACCTCTCCGAACGCACCGGTCCAACCTGGGGCGGCCTGCTCAACGCCACCTTCGGCAACGCCGCTGAACTCATCATCGCCATCATCGCGCTCTCCAAAGGTCTCAACGAAATCGTCAAAGCCTCTCTCACCGGTTCCATCCTCGGTAATCTGCTGCTCGTCGCCGGCGGCGCCATGGTCGTCGGTGGCTGGAAGCGCGAAAGCCAATCCTTCAACACCAAAGCCGCTGAAACCAACTCGGGCCTGCTCGCCCTCTCCGTTGCAATGCTCATCGTCCCCGCCATTTTCCACTTCACCGCCGAAGCCCGACACGACGTCGCAATTCGCGACCACGAGCACGCCGTTTCCATCGGGACAAGCATCGTCCTGCTCATCGTTTACGGACTGGCGATGCTCTTCACCCTCCGCACCCACCGCCACATCCTGTCCCCCGAGCCCGCACGCTCCGAGGAAGATAAGCCCGGCATCTCCGCCCTTCACCCCGGTTGGTCGGTCAAAAAAAGTATCGCGATGCTCCTCCTCGCCTCCGTCGGGATCGGAATTGTCGCTGAGCTTCTCGTCGGTTCCGCCGAGCACGTCGCCCAATCCCTCGGCTGGAACCACGTCTTCGTCGGCGTCATCCTCCTCGCGATCATCGGTAACGCCGCCGAGCACTCCACCGCCCTCCTGCTCGCCCACCGCGACGACATGGACACCGCCATGACCATCACGTTCCAAAGCTCGATTCAGATCGCGCTGTTCGTAACTCCGCTGCTCGTTCTGCTAAGCGCCGTCATGGTCGCAACCGGTGCCCAGCATGCCCAGCACCTGGATTTAATCTTTAGCCCCATGGAAGTCATCGCCGTCATGATCACCGTCATGATCGTCATCGTTCTCGCCATCAATGGCGAATCCAACTGGCTCGAAGGCGCACTCCTCCTCGCCCTCTACGCCATTCTCGGAATTGCATTCTTTTATATCCCGACTGACGCTGCCCATAAGTAAGATAAACGTGCGATGCCTCTCACTGATCGCGAAATAGCCCGGCGTAATTCCGACGCCGTCGAAATCCGCAATGAGCCCCTGCGATTGCGCTTCCGGCTCCCGGATCTCCCCTGCGCCAATGCGCACTTCATCCGCATTCTCTTCAATTGCACGGTGAAGGTGCTGGAAAAACCGATCGAGCGCCGCGCCTTTGCCGAAACTTTTCTCAGCACCCGCCCCAGCGTCACCGCCGACGATCTCATCGAGCATTTCCAACCCGCGCTAAAACTCGCCGTCTCGCGAATCACGCCCACCGCAATCGCCGAACAATGGCTGGACGAAATCTCAAAAGATCAACTGCTGCAAGCGCTTCGTCAGGCCGCCGATCCCCTCGAATTTGATTCCGGCCTCAAGCTGCTGCCTCCATTCGACGTAGTGGTGGAGAGCGATTCTCTTCACCGCGAGCACATCGAGCAGATGCAGCGAAAAGTCGCCGAGCGCCGCGCCGCCGGCCAACTCGAACACGTTCAGCGCAGCGCCGAACTCCTCAAGCAATTCCAAATCCTCCGCACGTCCGCCCCCGAACTCTCCGCCGGCGCCATCCTCCAGCATCTCAGCGCCAACGATCGCGGCGACATGCTTCAAGCCCTCCTCGCCTCCACTCCCCAAACCCGATCCGCCACACTCTGGGCCGTCGCCGGGCAAGATCTTCTACACGTCGACACAACCAGGAACCCCATCAAAGCCGATCGCATCCCCCTCGGCATCGCCCCCTTCCGAAGCGTTCAAGTGGATCAACTCGACAACCGCCCCATCCTACTCTTGGGTTCCCGCGACCATGTCATCATCTTCGATCCCCAAACCCGCACCCAAATCGCCTGCGCCTTCGCGGAAAGTCCCCCCTCACAACGAGGCTTCAACCGCGCCCTCATTCACAACAACCAACTCTGGGCCACCCACGGCGAAGCCGGCATTCGCGCCTGGCACCCTGATGGAACGCTACAGTTCAGCCTCGCCCTGTCAGCTCTCCCAACCCCAACATTCCAACGCCCCTCCTCACGCGCCACCACCACCCACCAAACCATCGCATCCATCGGAGGCCAAACCGCCCCAACATCCGGCCCCAGAAATCTCGCGGTCGTCGACCACGCTCGCCTCCTCTTCAGCATCGGCAACCGCATCGTCAGGATCGACCCCCGCACGACCGATCTCGCGCCCTTGCCGCTCGATGTGCAATCCGACGTTCTCGCCATCCTTCCCGACCGCAATCACGTTCTCATCATTTACGAGAACGGCACACTCCAAACCCTCGATCGAAAAACCCTGAACCTCGTCGCGGAGCAACACCGCCCCGCGCGCCTCAATGCAGCCGACCTGCTCCCCTGGATGGCCGAGAGCCGTCTCCTGCTCGCGCACCAGGATGGATGCATCGACTGCATTGGTCTTGATGATCCGATCACCAGCGAATTCCGCAGCCCTTACGGCGACGTCCGCGCCCTCGCCGCCACTTCAACAACCGTTGCCGCAATCACCGCCGATCGCACCAGGATCGTCTTCTGGCACGCCTGGGACGGCACCAAACCCCACGCCGAAATCCACGTCGCCGCCCTAACGCGCCATCGCGCCGCCGACCTCGCATTCCTGTAGGGTGGGCACCGCCCACCACCAAATGCGTTGGCCAGTGCCCCCTACCGCGCCGACTTTGGCAAAACCACGATGCTCTTCGGGGCCGTGGGGCAATGTTTCTCGCAGACGCCGCAGCCCACACACCCGTCTTCGTGAACGACGATCCGATTATCCTGAACCTCAAGCGCCGCACTTCCCATCGGGCACTGCTCCACACAGATCTGGCACGACTGGTCGTGCGTGCGCAAGCAGGAATGCTGGTCCCAGATAGCAGTGCCCATGTCGATCTCGGCGACCGGCGTCGGAAGCAGCGCGCCGCTCGGGCAGTTATGCATGCAGGGTGTGCCGTCGCAAACAACGCAGGGCATGTCCAGCGGAATGATGTACGGTGCCCCGTTTCCCTTGATGCCGGAAGAATCGATCTTGATGCAGTGCGCGGGGCAGACGCTCACGCAGATCCCGCAGCGGCTACAGGTTTCGCGAAAAGTCTGCTCCTCGACGGCACCCGGTGGCCGAAGCCAGTCGGTCGTCGTGGTGGGCGGGCTTGTCCGGCGCGGCGTGGTATCGTCGAGCTTTCCAAGCTCGTGCGTGATGCGCTCGATGTTCTCCAGGCCCGAAGCCAATGGCTTGAACAACTCACGCAAGCCCTGACGGAAGAACCGCCTGCGATCCATCGGCTTGTTGTCGTCCGAATTCATCGCGATGGCCGACTTGTGGGCTTGGTGGCCGAAGAAGGATTGACGGTAACGACCTTCTCCGCCGCAAAGGTCCGATGCGTGAGCCGATCGTTAAACGTCACCCGGAGCGTAATGTCCTTATGTTTAGGAAGCTGTTGCCACGGAAGCGGCAGCACATACGTGTACAGCGTCAGCATGCTGTAAAAGTTCTTCCCCGCTTCCTCGCTCGTGAATTCCCAGTGCCCGATCTGCGGGTGATCCGCCTGTGCCAGGTCGAACGCGTCGATCTTGAACGAACCGGCGGCCTTGATGGCTTGCCCCGTCTGGTCGATCGGCGCGACCTGAACTTTTAGCCCCTCGTCCCCCGCCTGGAGCCCATCCAGATCGGACGGACCAGTGCCACGACCAAATTTCAACTCGTGGGTGGTGAAGAGCTGGTCAAGCTGGGCGCCAGGAAGAACGGGAACAGTCGTAGCTCGAGATTCCAAGGCGCGAATGGATGCTTTAGATCCTTCCAGTTCTCGCTGGAGATTCGTAACGTCCTCCTGGAGCTTCTGGTTGTCCTTGCGAACTTTGATGCTGGCAACGTTCGGACGACTGCAGCCGATGAAAAGCATCATCGCCACCAGAATCATCGCGAGTTGGCGGGCCCTCCCGTTAGCGTGCATTCTTTTCCGGCTCCTCATCATCGTCGATCTGCGCGGGGCGCGGCTTGCCCTCCGGGGCGCGGTCGAGAACTTTGTCCGCACAGCCATATTCAACCGCTTCCTCGGCAAAGAGCCACTTGTTCCGATCAAAGTCACGATGGATCTGCTCGGGTGTCTTCCCGGTGGCATCCGATAGCATTTTGTAGAGTCGATCGCGCAGGCGAAGCATGTGCTTGGCTTCGATCCCCAGATCGGTTGCCGGCCCCTGAAGGACACCACCGATCAACGGCTGGTGAAGCATGACCTGTGAGTTGGGGAGGCAGAATCGCTTGCCCTTGGTTCCGAGCGACAGAAGCGCAGCGCCCATGCTGGCCGCCATGCCGATGCAGGTGGTGGCGACATCGCATCGCAGATACCGCATCGTGTCGATAATGCCAAATCCCGCGGAGACCGAGCCGCCCGGCGAGTTGAGGTAGAATTGGATATCGGTCTTGGGATCGTCGTTGGAAAGGAAGAGCATCTGCGCAACGATAATCCCGGCCGAGTCATCGGTGACCGGGCCATTCAAAAGGATGATCCGGTCCTTGAGCAGCCGGGAGTAGATATCGTACGCGCGCTCTCCCCGACCGCTCTTTTCAATCACCATCGGAACGAGTTGATTGTTTGTCATTTCATTTTTCCGTTGTCAGTTGTTCGTAGTCCCAGTTGTCCGTTGTCCGTTGTCCGTTGAAGAAAGTCCGTCTCTTAGCAACCGACAACGGACAACGGACTATGCCTGCGGTGTTTGCGGCTTTCCCGTGGCGCCCAGGTCGGCGGCATTGGTGCCGGTTTCTTCACCGATGATTTCGTCGCAGATGCCGTAAGCAACGGCTTGTTTGGCGTCAAAGAAGCGATCACGCTCGGAGTCTTCGCGGAGCTTTTCCGGGGCCTGACCGGTGCACTTGGCCATCACGTTGACGAGGGTTTCCTTGGTCTTGAGGATTTCCTCGGCTTGGATTTCGATGTCCGCGGCTTGGCCGTAAACACCGCCGAACGGCTGGTGGATCATCACCTTCGCATTGGGCAGGATGAACCGTTTCCCCTTGCTGCCCGCCATGAACACGATCGCTCCGCCGGATTCGGCCCGGCCGATGCAGTAAGTGTTAACTGAGCACGAGAGGAACTTCATCACGTCATAAATGGCAAGCGTGTCATCGACCACGCCGCCGGGGCTGTTGATATACAGGTGAATGTCCTGGTCGCGCTTCACCGATTGCAGATACAGCATCTGCATATAAATGCGTGCGGCCGAAACGTGGTTGATTTCGCCAACCAAAAAGAGGACCCGATTCTCGAGAAGCATTTCCTCGAGCGTCATCTCGCGATATCGGTTGTAGCCTCCGCCACCCGGCGGGCCTGGCATCGAAACGGGCATCGCGACCGGTCCGCGGCCCGGAATAATCTGCGGAAAACCCGGCTGGGTCTGCTGGTTCGCCCGCTGAATCAAGCGCGGATCGATATTCTTCGGATCTAAGTTAATCATTCTGCTCCTTGCGGCCTTGGCGCGCGAGGGATCGTACGCATGGGCTTGCGGACCGTCAATCAAACGCCGACACCGGCAAATCCGACAGATCATATCGATCCGAGTTCCGAATCGGCGGAGAACCCCGTCAAAGCCCCAAAGACAACCGCAGACCGTCATCGACCGCGCTCAGAAGACCCGGTGAGAGTCGGCCAACGCGCTCCGTGAGCAATCCACGATCCAAAGTGATGACCCGCGTGATGTTGACAACCGAGTCTTTGGGAAGCTTGGATTGTCGCCGGGTGAGCAGAACATTCCCCGGAACATGGCCGAGGGCAAGATTTGAAGTCAACGAAACAACCGTGACCGTGGAGATCCGGCTTCGGTTGAATGTGTCGGCCTGCACAATCAGAACGGGTCTTCGATGGCCCGGACCGGAACCCGTTGGATCGGGCAGGTCGGACCACCAGATCTCGCCCCGCGTCATCACCATTTGTCCCTGGAAACCGCATGAGTCTGAGCAGCTAGAAAGGCGGAGTCCATTGCTTCAGACTGATCGGCGTAGCAACGGTTGATCGCCTGTGTCAGACCGTCTTCCCCATGACGTCGCAGATAATCTTTTAACGCTTCGCTGTAGAGTTGAGACCGAGAGAATCCCTTGCGCCTGGCAAGCCGGTCTGCGGCGGTGAAGATGGGGTCCGGAACCGAGACAGCGGTTTTCATGTGCTCAGTATAACTTTGGTTATACCTCAAGACAACCTGACACTCAGCTCAAATTGACGCGGAGTTTCTCATTCAACCGTCAGATCGGTTTCGATTTCTTCCGGCTCAGCTTCGGGAGCGGGCTCGTGCTTGCCCTTGCTGGGATTTCCGTTGCTATCGGCGTTCAGGCCCAGTTCTTCGATGAGCTTCGCCGGCACTTCACCCGTGTTTTTGCACTTGGGATAGCCCGAGCAGCCCAGGAACTTCCCGCGGCGGCCCGTGCGGATAATCATCGGTTTTCCACACTCATCGCAATCGATGTCCGTCGTGATGTTCGCGGGCTTGGCGCCATTGTTGGAAGCCGGGTTCTCGCCAAGAATCTTCGAAATCATCTCCGCGTTTCGAGCGGCGCCCTCCTGAAGCAGCGGGATGAGCTTCTCCACCTGCGCGAGATCGGCGCCTGCAAGCTTCTTCATCATTTTGGTGCTCCGGCATTTGGGAAAGCTCGAGCAGCCGAGGAACGGGCCGCGCTTGCTGTCGCGCAGGATCATCGGGCTGCCGCACTTTTCGCAGGCGACCGTGGTCGCGATCTTCACCTTGGGCGGCTGGGGATTGCCCTCCTTGTCCAGGTTAATGATCGTGCTGCACGATGGCTCGCCCTTCTCATTCTTGACGGAGTAACCCGAGCAGCCGAGGAATTCACCGAAGCGGCCCTTGCGCTTGATCATCTCGCGGCCGCACACCGGACACTTGTGCTCGGAGACCTCGCGAAGCGTCGGCCGGCCTTGCTCGTCTACGGGCTTGGTGTTGTTGCACTCGCGGTCCTCGCAGGCGAGGAAGAACCCGTTCTTGCTGATTCGGTAAAGAAGCTTCTTCCCGCACTTGTCGCAGTCGTACGGAGAGATCGTGCCGCCGGCATGTTCGAGCGTTCCAAGCGCCGAAGCGACGCCTTCATGAAATGGCCCGTAAAAATCCTTGAGAAGCTTGATCCAGTCGAGATCCGATTCTTCGATCTTGTCGAGTTGCCCTTCCATGTCGGCCGTGAACTTTACATCCATGATCTTCGGGAAGCCCTGCATGAGCTTATCCGTGACGATCGAGCCGAGCAGCGTCGCGTAAAACCGGCGATCGCGCTGCATCACATACTGGCGATCCTGAATTGTCTGAATGATCGACGCATACGTGCTCGGGCGGCCGATCCCAAGCTGCTCGAGCGCTTTGACCAGCGATGCCTCCGTGAAGCGCGGCGGCGGCTGCGTGAAGTGCTGCGTCGGCAGGACTTCGATCGGGAAAACCTTCTTGCCTTCGGAAAGCTCCGGGAGAAGCTGATCCTCGGAATTGATCCCCGCGACTCTCATGAACCCGTCGAAGACGAGCTTGCGACCGGAGGCGCGAAAGACCGCCTCCTGACCCACGGCTGATGCCGCGGGCTTCGCCACCAGCGTCGCCGTGGTTTGGTCGAATTCCGCCGGCGGCATCTGGCACGCGACAAAGCGGCTCCAGATGAGCTGATACAGCTTCTGGTCGTCAGAGCCCAGCTTCTCTCGCGCCGCGGTTGGACTCAGCCCGGTATCCGTCGGACGAATCGCTTCGTGGGCTTCCTGCGCCGACTTGTTCGAGCTGGCGTACACGTTCGCCTTCTCGGGCAGATACTTGTCGCCGAACTCGCTCTTGATGTACTTGCGCACCATGCCCAGCGCCTCAGCCGAGAGATGCGTCGAGTCGGTACGCATGTAGGTGATGTAACCGTTTTCATACAGCGTCTGCGCCGTGCGCATCGTCTTCTGCGCGCCGAAACCCAGCCGGCTCGAGGCGGCCTGCTGCAAAGTGCTCGTGATGAACGGCGCTGACGACTTGCTGGTGGTGCGCTTCTTCTCGATGCTGCGAACCGTGAAGTCCGGGCACTTATCGAGATGCCCGAGGAGCTTCGTCTGGTATTTCGCGGGACCCTTGCTTTCAGAATCTTCCGTCGTGTCCAGCTTATCCACGACAAAGCCGAGCGCTTCCGCGACCTTGCGGGCCTGTTCCTTGTTGTTCGCTTCGAATTTCTTCCCGGCAAACTCGGTCAGCTCAGCCTGGAACGCATCGTGCTCGGAGAGCCACTTCTCGCGCTCAAGCTTCGTGCGCTCGCCGTTGCCGGTGTTGGTCAGAAAATCCACCCAACGGTTGGATAGATCGCGGCAGGTTGCGCCGGCGGTGGTGAAGATGCCCCCGATTTTCCAATGCTCAGCCGGGATGAATGCCCCGATCTCGCGCTCGCGCTCCACGACCAGACGGACGGTAACCGATTGAACTCGGCCCGCCGACAGTCCCCGCGCCACCTTGCGCCAAAGCAGCGGAGAAATCTCGTATCCCACGATCCGATCAAGGATCCGGCGGGCCTGCTGCGCGTTCACCCGGCTGATATCGATGGCGTGCGGGTGATCGAAAGCCTTCTTGATTTCAGTCTTGGTGATGGCGTTGAAGATGACCCGCGCAACCCGCTCATCCGGCAGGCCCAGCGCCTGCTGAAGGTGCCACGCGATCGCTTCTCCTTCCCGGTCCAAGTCGGTTGCCAGGAACACCTTTTCGCTGTCTTTAGCAAGTTTCTTAAGTTCCTTGATGACTTTGGTCCGGCTCTCAAGAACCTCGTATTCCGGGACAAAGGTCTCCAGATCGACCCCCATCCCTTTGCTTGGCAGATCGCGGACGTGCCCCATGCTGGCCCGGACCACGTAATCATCGCCCAGGTACTTGTTGATCGTTTTCGCCTTGGCGGGCGATTCCACGATCACGAGATGTTTGCCCGTCTTCTTTGCCATCTGTCCTTAAGTATACGCCCGACCGTCAAATGCCCGGTTCCGTCCGCCTTATCGACCAACGAGAGCCAAAGCTTCACAACCAAGGCCCATGGGTCGAGCAGGTTCCTAAAAATCAGTATCTTGCGTAGCGGCCGGGCCGAAGGCCCACATGCCGATGACCTTCCAGAATCTTGTTAAGTTTCCAAACCTTTTCCGCAGAAGGGCTTGGGGCGGGAAGTGTGATAACGCCTCCCGTCCCTGTCAAGACAAGCCCTCATAAACGAAGCTCTGCGGTGGTACGACCTAAGGATAATGGGGTTCAGCAGACTCAGGCGTTACAGCAGACTCTAGTAGACCAACTCCTACGCCCGTCTTTACAGTAGAGGCGACGCCTGCGTCCCGGGTCGGCGAAGCCGACAAGTAGATGCAAGGCTCGATGCTTCGCATCAACCGCGACGCAGGCGTCACCTCGACATGATGCGCAAGGTGCGTCAAAAAAACGCCCGGCAGGAGCGTCCTGCCGGGGCGTTGCGTTTAAGGATAATAAAACCTCAAATCAGCTTCCCGCCTGCGGCGCAGGTTCGGCAGCAGTCGGAGCCGCCAAGCTCGGAAGCTCCCGCGGAACGCGGGCAATCGGCTCCTGCTCGGGCACCGGCATCGGCTCCGCCAGGTGCTTGATCCGCAGGTTCAGGTGCGGCTGGAATGCCGTACCCGCCGGAATCAAGTGGCCAAGGATCACGTTCTCCTTAAGGCCAAGCAGATGATCGACGGCACCGGCAAGCGCAGCTTCCGTCAGAACCTTCGTCGTTTCCTGGAACGACGCGGCACTGATGAACGATTCGCTCTGGAGGCTGGCCTTGGTGATGCCAAGCAGAAGCGTCTTACCGCGAGCGGGACGAGGCTTCTTGGTCTTGGCGCCATCCTTGCCGGCGGCTTCCGCGGCTTCGTTGGCCTCCTTCAGATCAGCCTTGGTGACGACGTCGCCTTCCTTGTGGCTCGTGCCACCCGCTTCGACAACCTTCACCGATTGGCCAATCACGTCGTTGCCTTCGCGGAAGCGGAATTTATCCAGAACTTCACCCGGAAGAAACTTGGTGTCACCCGGATCCTCGACCTTCACCTTGCGGAGCATCTGATTCAGGATGATCTCAATGTGCTTGTCGTTGATCTTCACGCCCTGCGAACGGTAGACGTTCTGGACTTCCGTCAGCAGGTACTGATGAAGCGCTTCTTCGCCGCGGATGCGGAGAATATCGTGCGGGATGATTGGCCCGCGGACGAGCGGATCACCGGCTTCCACATAATCCCCGGCATGCACCTGCAACTCCTTGTCCTGCGGGACGTGGTGCTCCTTTTCCATGCCGGTCTCGTTCTTGATGTTGATGGTCATCTTGCCGCGACGACGATCCGATCGCAGCTCAATGGTGCCGGAGATTTCCGCGAGCACCGCGGGATCCTTGGGCTTGCGGGCCTCGAAGATTTCCGTGACGCGGGGAAGGCCGCCGGTGATGTCCATCGTACCGGCCGCCTCGCGCGGCTGGCGCGCGAGCATGTGACCGGCTTCAATCTTCTGACCATCCGTGACTTCGATACGGGCCCGGGCGGGCAGGTAATGGAAGTCTAGGATCTTGCCGTCCGAGCCTTCGATGGTGATCCGTGGATGGCGCTCGCCCTTGTGCTCGATGACGACCAGCCGCGATTCACCGCCGCCGCCTTTGCGCTCTTCTTCAAAGCGGGCGGTTTCGCCTTCTTCGATGTCTTCATAACGGATGATCCCGGCCTTCTCCGCGAGAATCGGAGTGATGTGCGGATCCCACAGCACGAGCTGATGCCGGGGCTTAACCTTCTCGCCATGGTTGGCCATCAGCGTGGCGCCATAAGGCACCTTGTACTTCTCAAGCTCGCGGCCCTTGGCATCCACGATCGCAAGCTCGCCGTTGCGCTTCAGGGCGACCAGGCGCTCATGGCCCTCGGCGTCCTTCACCTTGACGGCATTGATGTCGCGATGCTCGACGGTGCCGCCGGCCATCGACTTGATGTCGTTCTCGATCAGCGAGCCGGTTGCGACGCCACCGGTGTGGAACGTACGCATGGTGAGCTGCGTGCCAGGTTCACCGATCGACTGCGCGCCGATGATGCCGACCGCGAGCCCTTCCTCGACGATGCGGTTGGTGCTCATGTCGATGCCGTAGCAGCGGGCGCAGACGCCGCGCGGGCTTTCGCACGTGAGCGGGCTGCGGACGCGGATGCTTTCGAGCTTAAGCTCCTTGATCGCGTCCGCGATCTCGTTGGTGATGATCTGGTTTTCATGAACGATCGTCTCATCCGTGATCGGATTGCGAATCGTGTCGCGCGCGGTGCGCCCGACGATCATATCCTTAAGCTCGACCTCCACGGTCTCGCCCTTATAAATGGTCGTCTTGGTCACGCCGTTGAGCGTGGTGCAGTCGATCTCGTTGACAATGACGTTCTGGGCCACATCCGCGAGCTTGCGGGTGAGGTAACCCGAGTCCGCGGTCTTGAGCGCCGTGTCGGCCAAGCCTTTACGAGCGCCGTGGGTGGAGCTGAAGTACTCGAGCACCGACAGACCTTCGCGGAAGTTCGCCTTAATCGGCGTTTCGATAATCTCGCCTGACGGCTTCGCCATCAAACCGCGCATGCCGCCGAGTTGGCGGATCTGATCGACGTTGCCGCGGGCGCCAGAGGTTGCCATCATCGCGATGGGGTTGAGGTACTTGAGATATTTGTGCTTGGCCGCTTCTTCCTTGCTGACCTGGCCACCTTGATCATCGCGATAGTCGGCGGAAAGACCCGCCATCAAATCTTCGGTGACCTGCTTGCGGGCGTGACCCCAGACGTCGATGAGCTGGGCGTACCGTTCCTGCTCGGTGATGGCGCCCATCTTGTAGTTCTTCTCAATGCGATCGGCCTTTTTCTGACCTTCCTCGAGGATGGCGGCCTTGGTATCCGGCGAGCGGATGTCCGTGATGCCGAACGAAAGACCCGCCAGCGTGCTGCGGCGGAAGCCCAGCGCCTTCATGTTGTCCAGCAAATCGATCGTCGCCGGGCGACCCAGCAATTCGTAGGTGTCGGCGATGACGCGGCTGGAGCCTTTAGCGGTCAGGGCGTAGTTATAGAACGGCATCTCCCTGGGGAGGATGTCGTTGAAAATGCAGCGCCCCACTGTCGTGAGAATAACCTTACTGGCGAATTTCTCCGGCTTCGGCTTCGGCTGGTAATCCGCGTTCTTGCGCTTACGCTGTTCTTCAAGCTGCTTCCAGGCGATGTCGCCGATCGGCATGAAGCCGCTCTTATCATCCGGAACAATCTGCGTGCGGTTCTTCAGGCGCACGAAGATCCGCGTGTGCATGGCGATCTTGCCGAGGTCAAACGCCATCATCGCTTCAGCCGAGTTCTCGAAGAGCGTGAACTCGCCCCGATCGCCTTCACGATCGGTCGTGATGTAGAACGTCCCGAGCACGATGTCCTGCGATGGCGTGATAATCGGGGCGCCGCTCTGGGGCGAAAAGATGTTGTTCGGCGCCAGCATCAGCACGTGCGTTTCGGTCTGCGCTTCAACCGACAGCGGAAGATGGACCGCCATCTGGTCGCCGTCGAAGTCGGCGTTGAAGCCCTTACACACGAGCGGGTGAATCTTGATGGCATTGCCTTCAACCAGCACCGGCTCAAACGCCTGGATGCCCATGCGATGGAGCGTGGGGGCGCGGTTGAGCATGACCGGGTGCTGATAAATGCACTCTTCCAGAATGTCCCATACTTCCGGGTCGCGCCGCTCGAGCATCTTCTTCGCGGACTTGATCGTATCGGCGAGCCCATGCTCCTTCAGCCGGCGAATGATGAACGGCTGATACAGCTCCAGCGCGATCTTCTTCGGCAGCCCACACTGATGCAGCTTCAGTTCCGGCCCGACGACGATCACCGAACGCGCGGAGTAATCCACGCGCTTGCCGAGCAGATTCTCGCGGAACCGCCCCTGCTTGCCCTTGATCATGTCGGTCAGGGATTTCAGCGGACGGTTCGAGCTGCCCAGCACCGGACGACGGCAGCGCCCGTTATCAAACAGCGCATCCACCGCCTGCTGAAGCATGCGCTTCTCGTTCCGGATAATGACTTCCGGCGCGTTCAGATCGACCAGCTTCTTCAGACGGTTGTTGCGGTTGATGATTCGACGATAAAGATCATTCAGATCGCTCGTCGCGAAGTTCCCGCTCTCCAGCAAAACCAGTGGACGAAGATCCGGCGGAATCACCGGGATCACATCCATGACCATCCATTCGGATTTATTCTCCGAATTGCGAATCGCCTCCACCATCTTCAGGCGCTTGGTGAGATCCTTGATCTTCTGCTTGCTGTTGGTCTTCTCAATGTCCGCGCGAATCTTGACGTGCTCGGTCTCCAGATTGAGCATGCCCAGAAGCTTCTTGATGGCCTCCGCGCCCATCTCGGCTTGGAACTGGTCGGCATACTTCTCGTAAGCCGCCCGGTACTCGTCTTCCGTCAGAAGCTGCTTCTTCTTCAGCGGCGTCTTTCCCGGATCAGTAACGACGTAATCCTGGAAGTACACAATCTTTTCAATATCGCTGGTCTTCATGTCCAGCATCGCGCCCAGCCGCGACGGCAGGGCCTTGAAGAACCAGATGTGCACGATCGGTGCCGCCAGGTTGATATGCCCCATGCGCTTGCGGCGCACGCGCGAGTGGGTCACCTTCACCTGGCAGCGGTCGCAGATGATCCCCTTGTACTTCGTTCCTTTGTACTTGCCGCAGGAGCATTCCCAATCGCGCTCCGGCCCGAAGATGCGCTCGCAGAACAAGCCATCTTTCTCGGCGCGGTACGTGCGATAGTTGATCGTCTCAGGCTTCTTCACCTCGCCGAAGGACCACGAACGAATGTCGTTCGGGCTGGCGAGCTGGATTCGCACGGAACCGTAGTCGTTGATACGGTCATAGACGCTTTCAGCCATTGTTGTTCTCTTTCTTTGTTAACCTTACTTGCCCAAACCTTGTGCGCCTGGGCCTTAAGCCGACTTTCTGCGCTTTCGTGCCGCCGTGGGCAACGCTTCCATCACTTTTCGCAGCGCGTTGTTCACTGCATCGGAGCTCTTGTAAAACTGAGCCAAATCAGGATCGAGTTCCACGAGATTTCGCACGCCTTTTCGCCGCTTGAACTTCAAGTGGCTGTAATCCGGAAGCGGCTCAAACGCCATTTCCTCAGGGGTAAACTTCACCTTACGAACCACGTGCCTGGAGGGTATAACTCGTTTCCTCAATTCGCGTGCTTCGGCGAGCAGTGATGAGACGGATTTTTTCATTTCGTTCGGTGTAAATCACCGTCAGTAATCGCAGCCGATGAGACAACCCAATCAGAACCCGGCGTTCTTCTTTACCGGAGTGGACTTCATCTGCTGCGTCAATTGCCAACTCGTCATCAAAAGCTGTCCGTGCCTCTTCGAATGTCACCCGATGCTTCCGCAGGTTCCTGGCGGCCTTCGCATCGTCCCATTCGAAGCAGTCATTCTTCAGGCGATACCTCTTCCTCTCGTGGCCCGGGCGACTCGCCCGTGGTTTGTTTTCACTACTTAGTCGCTTCTCATCGCAACAACGTCATCCCGCCCGCCTTTTTTTCTCGACGGGACCAAATGTTTCCACCGCCGCAATTTCAGTCATCCTCATGAAGACGAATCTGTCGGTTCGCGGGTTGACATAAAAGAACTGCGTACGCATCTCCACCAAATTTCCGCCGTCGTCAATCTGGTACTTGTCACCACTGGTCATGACGATCCGAAACGGCTCAAACGGCCTTCGCTCTTTAAGCTCTCGAATCGCCTCAATGATGTTGATTCGTCCCTTCGCCATGCAGCAGTTTCCTCACATCAAATCCGCATCCTCATCCACCGCACCGGCGCCTTTCTTCTTCTCAAGCTGGATATTCAGACCCAACCCGCGGATCTCATTACACAGCACGTCAAACGAAACCGGCGTCCCTGCTTCAAGGTTGTTGGTCCCTTTGACCATCGACTCGTAAATCTTCGTCCGGCCTTCGACGTCGTCGCTCTTGACCGTCAGCAGCTCCTGCAGCACGTAAGCGGCGCCGTACGCTTCCAGGCCCCACACTTCCATCTCACCGAACCGCTGACCACCCGTCCGGGCCTTACCACCCAGCGGCTGCTGCGTAATGAGCGAGTACGGGCCGGTGGCGCGGGCGTGGATCTTGTCGTCAACCAGATGGTGCAGCTTCATCATGTAGATGTAGCCGACCGTCGTTCTCTGCTCGAACGCCTCGCCCGTGCGGCCGTCGTGCAACTGAATCTTTCCGCCCCACGGCATCTCAACGTCAAGCTCGCGGTTATCGATCGTCTTATGCGACGTCTTACGCTCCTTGCGACGATCGCGAACCGCCTTGTTCGCTTCCTCGACCGCCTTATGAATCTCGTCTTCCGTCGCACCATCGAACACCGGCGTCACCGCCTGGAACCCAAGCACCGCAGCCGCCCAGCCCAGGTGCGTCTCAAGGATCTGCCCCACGTTCATACGCGAAGGCACGCCCAGCGGATTCAGCATGATGTCGACCGGCGTTCCGTCCGCCAGGAACGGCATGTCCTCTTCAGGAACGATCCGAGCGATAACGCCCTTGTTCCCGTGACGGCCCGCCATCTTGTCACCGACCGAAAGCTGACGCTTGGTCGAGACGTAAACCTTCACCATCTCAAGCACGCCGCTCTGAAGCTCGTCGCCGCGCTTCATGTGTTCCATGCGGCGGTTCTTCTCCTTCAGCACGCCCTGCACGCGCGGCCAGAAACGCGAGTACGTGTTTAACGCCTGCTCCTTCGCTTCCTTGTTGCCCTTGATCCAATCGTCGGCAAAGGTCTCGATCTGCTCCATCACCACGTCCGCGTTCTCGGACTGCGCCACCTTCTGCCGGGTGCCGGGATCCACCAATTGGCTGCCCGTGACCTCATTCACCTCGTTGATCATCTGCTTGAAGATCTCAATCGCGCGCTCATTCATGTCCTTTTCAAACGTGTCGATGTCCTTCTTCAGCGCCTTCTTCTGCTCATCGCTCATGTGCATGCGACGGCTGAATCGCTGCGCGCCGATGACCACGCCCTCTTCACCGGCGGGCATCTCCAGCGAATCGTTCTTCACGTCTTCGCCCGCCCGGCCGAAGATCGCATGAAGCAGCTTCTCTTCCGGCGTCAGCTCGCTCTTGGACTTCGGCGCGATCTTACCGACGAGGATGTCGCCCGGACCCACGCGGGTGCCGGTGCGAACAACACCGTTCTCGTCGAGGTTCGCAAGAGCTCGCTCGGAAACGTTCGGAATATCACGGGTGAACTCTTCGCGACCCAGCTTGGTTTCGCGAATTTCAACATCGTACTCCTCGATATGAATCGACGTGAAAATGTCTTCCTTCACCAGCCGCTGGCTGATCACGATGGCATCTTCAAAGTTGTAGCCGTCGTACGTCATGAACGCGACCAGCACGTTGCGACCGAGCGCCAGCTCCCCCTGGTACGTTGCGGCGCCGTCAGCCAGGATCTGGTTCTTCTTGACCCGCTGGCCCTTCTTGATGATCGGCTTCTGGTTCAGGCACGTCCGCTCGTTCAGCCCCTGGAACTTGCGCAGGATGTACTCATCCGCGTTGTCAATCAGGATCCGCATCGAGTCGACGTAGGTGATCACGCCCGCGCGTTCCGCACGAACGACCATCCCGCTGTTGACGGCGACGGGTCTCTCCATGCCGGTCGAAATCACCGCCGGATCCATCTTCAGCAGCGGAACCGCCTGGCGCTGCATGTTCGATCCCATGAGCGCGCGGTTGGCGTCGTCGTGCTCAAGGAACGGAATCAGCGCCGCCGAGACCGAGACCGTCTGCCGCGGGCTGATGTCGATGTACTGAACGTCCTTCGAGACCGCGGTCGCGAGATCCCCGGTCACCCGGGCAAGGACCGAGCCTTTGCGAATGTGCCCGTCTTTCTCCACGACATCCGGCGGCGCAAGGATCGCTTTCATCTCCTCATCCGCGCGAAGGTATTTGTGCTCGCCGTTAACCTTGCCGTCTTTCACAACACGGTATGGCGTAATCAGGAACCCGTATTCATCGAGATCCGCGTAGATCGACAGCGAAGCAATCAGACCGATGTTCGTGCCTTCAGGCGTTTCGATCGGACAGATTCGGCCATAGTGCGAAATGTGAACGTCGCGCACTTCAAAGCCCGCGCGCTTGCGGTTCAAACCGCCCGGGCCAAGTGCCGACAAACGGCGCTCATGCGTCAACTGCGAGAGCGGATTCGTCTGATCGACCACCTGCGAAAGCTCGCCGCGACCAAAGAAAAAATCGATGGAGCTGCTGATGCTCTTCGAGTTCACCAGCTCCGCGATCTTCCCGATTTCGTTCGGGTCCTTCAGGCTCATGCGCTCCTGCACCGTGCGCTTCAGCTTCAGGAACCCCTTGCGAAGCTCTTCCGCCGCCAGCTCGTCAATCGTGCGAAGCCGGCGATTGCCGAGATGATCGATGTCATCCACGTAACCTTCGCCCGAGCGCAATTTGAACATGTACTTCAGCGAGTTGACCATGTCCTCCGAGCGGAGCGTCATCACCGTCTCGGGAACGTTCTGATCGAACTTCCGGTTAATGCGAAACCGACCGACGCGCCCGAGGCGATAGCGATTCTCATCGAAGAACTTTTCTTCGAAAAGAGTCACGGCCTTCTCAATCTGCGGCGGGTTGCCGGGACGCAGACGCGCGTAAATTTGCAGCAGCGCCTTCTCATGGCTCTCGGCCTTATCCTCCGCCAGCGTGTTCAGAATGAGCGGGTCACTCACTTTCGTGATCACTTCCACGCTCTTGAGGTTCGACGCCTGAATCTTGCTCAGTTGCTCAGCGATCTGAGCGCCGGACTTGACTAATTCTTCACCCGACTCGGCATCAATGATTGGATTGGCGGCGTAATACGTCGCCTGCAACTCGCCAACCTTCACCTTCTCAACCGTATAGAACTCGCGAATAATCGCTTCATTCGTTCCGTATTTTTTATCCAGCGCCCGAAGGAACGTCGTCGCCGGAATCTTCGACGATTGGTCGATGCGAACCGCCAGCGCGTCCTTCTTTGTAACCGAGCATTCGATCCAGCTTCCGCGCTCCGGGATCACCCGGCACCCGTGCAGCGGGCGATCCCCTTCCTGCACTTCAACCAGGAAATCCACGCCGGGGGAACGGTGCAACTGGTTCACGATCACGCGCTCAGCGCCGTTGATGATGAACTCACCGCCCCCGATCATGATCGGGATCTCGCCGAGGTAGATCGAGTCTTCCATCACCTCGTCCTTGTCCTTGCGCTTCAGCGACACCGTGATCCGGAACGGCATCCCAAACGTCAAACGCAGCGCCCGGCACTCATCGGTCGTATATCGCGGCTCGGACAGGTCGTAGCTGATGTACTCGAGCCGAAGGTTCCCGTCATAGCTCTCAATCGGAAACACTTCGCGCAGCAGAGCCTCCAACCCTTCGTTCTTGCGCTTTTCGGGCGCAACGTCCTTCTGCAGAAACCGCTGGTAAGAGGTTTGCTGAACGTGAATCAAATTCGGAATCGGCAGCGCGTCGCCGCGCTTGCTAAAATCGCGCACCTCGTGCGTTCGCATCAGTTATCCTTTTTTCCAAGAGCCGGGAAGAATCCAATCGGGACGGCCATGGTCCCCCGGTAACCATTTAAGTTCGTTCGAGACCACCGCCGACAACTTACACCGTCGCCACATCCACCTGATCTAAAAGTTTCGTTAAGTCAAAAGAAGCAGCCGCTTTTATGAAAAGTGAAGCGGCATTCCAGCCGGATGCGTCCGTACTTCGGGCACCCATGATTTTTGCGTTAAGTGAGGTACAATATTCAGGTAACTCCAACCAGTCAAGCGCAAAAACAACGCCAGCGCTTCCATCCGTCCCGAAAATCAGACGGGGAGTCACTGGGTTCACCGCACTATCGTTGTGCTCGCTCTTCGATCAATTGTCCTGAACACCTTACCGTGCCCAAGGCAGAGATGTCAATAAAAACTTTGTGGGGGCGACACTTATGTCGCCCTTTGCTCTTTTGTGACTCCCAAGCGCAAAAACAGAGCACCGGACTTCCATCCGATGCTCCGCCTGCAATTCAATTTGAACCACAAAAAAAACTTACTTCATCTCGACGGTCGCGCCCTGCTCTTCCAGTTCCTTCTTAAGCTTCTCCGCCTCAGGCTTGTCGATGTTCTCCTTCACCGTCTTCGGAGCGCCTTCGACCAGATCCTTGGCTTCCTTCAGACCCAAACCCGTCGCCGCACGAACGACCTTAATCACCTGGATCTTCTTTTCCCCAGCCGCCTTAAGAACCACGTCAAACGTCGTCTTCTCCGCTTCGGCTTCCGCCGGAGCAGCCGCGCCGCCGCCCGGACCCGCCATCATCACCGCGCCGCCGGCGGCCGGCTCGATGCCGTGCGTGTCCTTCAGGTACGCCGCAAGATCGACCGCCTGCTTAAGGGTCAAACCCGCGAGCTTGTCGCCAATTTCCTTCAGTTCTGCTGTAGCTTCTGCCATGACTTCTTCTCCTCGGGAGGCTTCGCCTCCCCGCGAGTCGTATCGTGACTCCACCGTGTCGAAACTTTTCCCGTCCGAGAGCACAGTTCACATTGAACTGATTTAACCCCAATGGGGGACAGTCGGACCGTCGGAATTCTTTTTGTGCCACGGGCGACGCGCCCGCGGTTTTTTCTCTTCAGTTCCAATGCCTACGCGAAATACCCATGCCAAGAAAACCTACCTCACGGGCGGCGCTTCCGCAGCCGCACCGCCCCCAGCGGCCGGTCCCGCTTCAGCGGGTGCCGGTGCAACGGATGCCGGTGCAACGGGAGCGGATATCGCTTCAGCGGGTCCCGCTTCAGCCGGTCCCGGTCCACCCTCCCCAGCCGCACCATCGCCTCGCTCCTTCGCCTTCTCCTCAATGCTCTTCAGCACCGCAGCAAGCTTCCCACCAGGTCCCTTAATCGCGCCGGCAAGTTTCTTCCCAGGTCCAAGCATCGCCGCCACGAGGATCCCAATCGCTTCCTGCCGCGTGGGAAGCTTCGAAACCTCCTCAACGCCCTTCTGCCCCGTATAAATCTCACCGTCGAAGAAAATCCCCCGAAGCTCCAGGTTCTCGATCAACTTCTTCTCATCGAGAAGCATGCGCGCAATCTCGCTGATCGATGCCTTGCCATAGATCACCGCACTGGGCCCATCCAGCAGCGCATCAAAGCCCTTCAGCTTCCCATCGCCCACCGCCTTCTTCGCCAGCGTGTTCTTCACCACCGTCATCTTCACGCCCTTGTCGTGAAGCTTCCGCCGGATGTTGTTGTTCTTAATCGCGTCAATCCCGCGCGGATTGATCACCGCCACCGCATCGCTGTCCCCAAACTTATGGGTCAACTCTTTGATGACCAGACTTTTCACTGTCTTACTCATGATTACCTCTGGCAGTGTTGCCAGTTATTAGTTGCCCGTTGTCAGTTCAGATGCCGCTTGCCTTTACTGGCAACTGGCAACTATCAACTGGCAACTCATTGAACAATCAACTGCACCGCCGGCGTCATCGTCGCCTTCAGCACGACCTTCTTGAAGTAATGACCCTTGCTCGTCTGCGGCTTCATCTTCCGAATCTGCGCCACCATCGTGTTGATGTTCTCGATCAGCTTCTGATTGTCGAAGCTCAGCTTTCCGACGACGCTGTGAACATTGCCGCCCGCATCGTTGCGGAATTCGACCTTACCCGCTGCGTATTCGCGGACCGCCGTACCCACGTCCGGCGTCACCGTGCCCGCCTTTGGCGAAGGCATCAGACCCTTCGGACCCAGCACCTTACCGAGCCGGCCCACGAACCGCATCATGTCCGGCGTCGATACCGCGACGTCAAAATCCGTGAAGTTTTCCTTCTCGATCCGCGTCACCAGATCCTGCCCGCCCGCCTCAACCGCGCCCGCGTCCTTGGCCGCCTGCACAAGGTGCTCCGGAACAAACGCAATCACGCGCTTGGTCTTGCCCACCCCGTGAGGCAGCGACAGCGAACCGCGAATCATCTGATCCGCGTGCTTGGGGTCAATCCCCAGCGAGAAGATCAACTCCACCGACTGATCAAACTTCGTCGGTGGAAACGCCTTCACCGCATCCACCGCCTGTTCGACGGGAACCGGGTTGGCAATGGCTTTCTCCTGGGCCTTCTTGAACCGCTTGGAACGTCTTTCTACGACTTGCGCCATGCGCCTGTCGCTCCTTTCGCCGCGTGACTAAGCTTGCGGCAGAAGCTTCCACTAATGAGGGCCGTGGTCCGCCCTTTCGTTACGCCCGGCTAAGACTCCTTCGAGCCACCGCGCTTCCGGCGCCCATTCGCGCCTCGGGTCGAAGCCAATTTTGTAACCTGACGCAAATTGATCACATACTCGGTGTCAAACCGCGGATCAGTCGCGACAAACATTGTTCGTTTTCCCGGATGAATCCACGCGAAATCTGCGGATTTCACTCGAATCACATCGCCGTCGGACAAGTGGACATCGAACGGCACAAATGGCCGCTCACCCAACATCGTCCGGAGGCGATCGTACATCATGGCTATCCCTCAACCGTAATTCCCATCGACCGCGCCGTCCCCGCGATAATCCGAGCCGCGTGATCTTCATCGAAAGCGTTCAGATCCTTCCCTTTCGCCTTCGCGATCTCTTTGCACTGCGCGATCGTCACCTTCCCAATCTTGTTCTTATTCGGCTCACCGCTGCCCTTCTCCGCTTTAACCGCATCCTTCAACAGCACGCTCGCCGGCGGCGACTTCAGCTCAATGTCAAACGTGCGGTCCTTGTATACCGTCACCAGCACGCCGATGACTTTGCCCTTGAGGTGCGCGCTCATCGCGTTAAACCGCTGAATAAACTGCCCCGGGTTGACGCCGTGCTGACCCAGTGCCGGCCCGATCGGAGGCGCCGGCGTCGCCGTGCCACCAGGAGCCTGGAGCTTGAACTGAACCGTAATTTCTTTTTTCGCCATAGCGCGTCCCACGGGCGACTCGCCCGTGATCCTTTATTCAACAATCTTCACATCAACATGCCGGCGATTCGGGTTCACCGTCACGAACTCGCCCTGCTGATTCACTTCCCGCGAAATCGTCGACGGCAACAACATCGCTGACAGCAGCCGATACGCCGGCACAGTCAGCAGTAAAAGGCCGAGAATACTAACAATCACCGCCACGATTGACAAGGCCAGCAACAACACACCCGGAACCGCCAAGATCCCGATCACCAGCCGTGCCCATCCGGGAAGCTGAACCACCCTGCCGCGAAGATCCTGCAAACGACCGAAATATTGGAAAAGGTGGATCATAAAGCTGAAACGTGAAACGTGAAACGTGACAAAGCCGATACCCTGCCTTGGCCTGGTTACGTTTCACGTTTCACGTTTCACGTTTCACGTCTCAAACCTTCTCAATCTGCCAATACTCCAACTCCAACGGAGTCGGACGACCAAAAATCGTCGTCACGATCCGCACCATCCCCTTGTCCGGCATGATCTCATCAACCTGCCCTTCAAAGTTGATGAACGCGCCGTTCATCACCTTGATCTTGTCCCCCTTCTGATATTCCGTCTTCAGACCCGGCGCTTCTTCCGGACGCTCCGCTTCCTCGAGCATCTTCGCCTGATCCTTGACGCTCATTGCCGTCGGCTTCCCGTTGGATCCAATGAAGTCCCCAACCCCATCCGTCTCCTTGATCGTGAACCAAACCTTCTCCGGAATCATCCCGTTCTTATCCAAAAGCAGCTCGATAAAGACATACCCCGGATACAACTTCCGCTGCGATTCCTTCCGCACGCCCCCCTTCATGGACCGCACCCGTTCACTGGGCACGAGAATCCGCCCCACATTCTCCTCAAGCGCTTCAATTTTAACTTTGCGCACCAACGACTCGCGCACACGATCTTCTTTATTGCTGGCGACTCGAAGAACAAAAAATTGCATGGCGGGGTGACTCAGTATCTATCTAGCTTCAGGACAACGCTGGCCAAGCCCAGGGCTTCAGCCCTGGGTCTTCTTGCTTAAAGCGGTTTCGTCTTCAAAACATCCATAAAATAAAACAAATATCCAAAGAACAAATCAAACACAAACAGCAGCGACGCAATCAGAAACATAAACACAATGACAACCTTCGTGGACCCAATCAGCTCGCGCCGGCTCGTCCAATTCACCTTCTTCATCTCGCTGTCCGTCGCGATCAGGAAGTCAGCATAATCAGGCTTGTTCAGCAGGTAAAAGATCAACACGCTCGACGCCAGCAAAAACGCCCCGCAAATCGCCAGCGTCCCCAATTTCGCCATCGAAACCTGGTGCACGGTCGCATTGTCCGGCGTCAGCCACACATTCAAATGCGTGTACAAAAACTCAAGCGTCAGCAGCACGATCAACCCCGCCGCCGCCGCCGACCCAACACGCGTCCAGTACCCCTGTCCGCGCTTATACAGATGGAAGAACCCACCGCGATCCGCGGTAGGCCCACGAGGCTGAGGCCTGTTGCCACCCTCTTCCGCGCCCGGAGTGATTACGTCGGTGGCCATGCGCTTCTCGCCTTTTTTTTCTTTCTCTTCCGTCGTCGGCACTTCTGCACCTGCGGTTACCACTTAAAACTCAGCACGCCAGGAGGGAATCGAACCCCCAACCTGCCGCTTTGGAGACGGCCGCTCTGCCAATTGAGCTACTGGCGTATGCGGAATTGACGATTGATTGATTGAGTCATTGACGATTGAGCAGCAAGTTCGTCAATCGTCAATGACTCAATCGCCCAATCGTCAATCGCGATCATTTCCTCTTCAGCTTATGCTGCGTGTGCTTCCGCTCGCGCTTGCAATACTTCTTCAGCTCGATCTTCGGAGCGCCGCCGACCACCTTGATTTCGGTCCGGTAGTTCAGATCGCTGCAATCGATGCATTGCAGCCACGCCATTTCTCGATTCTCTTTTGCCATGACAACACTCAAAAACCGTCAGGGGTCAGTTGTCCGTGGTCCGTTGCATGACAACCGACGACCGCAAACAACTGACCACTGACAACGGACCAGGGACAAATTACTTGATGATCTTCGTAATGACGCCCGACCCGACCGTCTTGCCGCCTTCGCGAACCGCAAAACGAAGCTTCTCTTCCATCGCGATCGGCGACGAAAGCGCGCCCTGCACCGTGACGTTATCGCCCGGCATCACCATCTCGGCGCCGCCCAGAAGCTTCACGCTCCCGGTCACGTCCGTCGTCCGGAAGTAAAACTGCGGACGATACCCCGTAAAGAACGGCGTATGACGCCCGCCCTCTTCCTTCGTCAGCACATAAACCTCCGCCTCAAACTCCGTGTGCGGCGTAATGCTCTTAGGCGCACACAGCACCTGACCGCGCTGAAGGTCTTCCTTTTCAACGCCACGGAGCAACACACCGACGTTCTCGCCCGCTTCGCCGTGATCCATTGTCTTGTTGAACGCCTCAACACCGGTGATGACCGAAGTGCGGGTATCCGCCAGACCCACGATCTCAATCGTGTCCCCAACCTTGCAGCGACCGCGCTCGATACGCCCCGTGCCCACCGTGCCGCGACCCTTGATCGAAAAAACGTCTTCGATCGGCATCAGGAACGGCTTGTCGATCTCGCGCTGTGGGATCGGAATGAACTCGTCCAGAGCCGCCACCAGCTCATCGATCGGCTTGTTCGCCGCATCGTCCTTCGGATTTTCCAAGGCAGCCCTGGACTGACCGCGGATGATCGGCGCGTTGTCCCCATCAAACTGGTACTTCGTCAGCAGTTCGCGCACTTCCATCTCGACAAGATCGAGAAGTTCCGGATCGTCAACCAGGTCAACCTTGTTCAGAAACACGACGATCTTCGGAACGCCCACCTGCCGAGCCAGAAGGATGTGCTCGCGCGTCTGCGGCATCGGACCGTCTGCCGCCGACACAACCAGAATCGCGCCGTCCATCTGGGCCGCGCCGGTGATCATATTCTTGATGTAGTCCGCGTGCCCCGGGCAGTCCACGTGGGCATAGTGACGCTTCTCCGACTCATACTCCACGTGCGCCGCGGAAATCGTCACCGTCTTGGTCGCGTCACGCTCCGTGCCGCCCTTGGCGATGTCCTTGTACCCCTTCGCAGTCACGTTGGGATACTTCGACGCCGAACGCGCGCTCAGCGCCGCCGTCAGCGTGGTCTTGCCGTGGTCGATGTGGCCAATCGTACCGACATTCACGTGCGGCTTGACCCGTTTAAATTCACCCTTTGCCATGATCGAGGCCTCCGAAAAATTCTGTTCCTAATTGACAAGCTGGCACAGGGGATTGAACCCTGGACCTCCACCTTACCAAGGTGGCGCTCTACCACTGAGCTATGCCAGCGACCCAACACAAGGTCACTGCTCCGAGTTAGCGTCCCCGCTTGCGGGGCGCGTCCAACGCGTCGCTCTAAACCTCAACAACACCGGTGCTTTACAACACAGGCGACTTACGGTCGCTCATTACAAACGGGAGTCTACGGCGCGCACCGGGAGCGTAGAAGGGCTAGGAGTATAGGTCCCCTCAAATGCAAGTCAATTCCCCGAATCACCCATTTCCACCCAACTCGCCGCGAACCGCAACTGAAACGGTTTCAGCTGAGCCGCGATGTTTGGAGCATTTCCGCTTCAGTCATTGGTGCTTGTCTCGGATGTCGGGCTTCGGATTTCGGATTCGTCCGCCACAAACGTCCCCCGCCAAAACTGTCACGCACCTCTACCCCCATCACGATGACCCGTTCACGTCGCGACCTTCAAACCAACGCCTCAGCACGCTCCGGCGCCACACCCGCCACACGCTTCAACAAAATCCTCATCGCCGACCCCACGATCACCACGATCGTGCACGCCAGCATCGAAAAAATCAGCAGTCCTTGAACCAAGCTGTTAATCAGCAGCTTGCTGTCGATCCGTTGCACGTTGCTCCACTGCGTCCGGAACGTATCGAGTTGTCCAATCAACATCGTGATCGCCGCCGTGCTCGTCGTCGTCATCACAAACGCCATCGGGATCAGCGTCACCCACAGATACTTCGCCCGTCCCTCGTTCACCAGATACGCCGACACAATCGCCAGCGCAATCACCGCCAGCATTTGATTCGCCACCCCAAACATAGGCCAGATCGCCGCCATCGAGTTCGCATTAATAAAGTACGCCCAAGCCATCACGATCAGCAACGTGCTCATAATCGCCCCCGGCCACCACCCCGTCTCCCCCAATTTCGGATGCACCATCTTCCCCCCCACTTCCTGCAGCAAAAACCTCCCGATCCGCGTCCCCGTATCGATCGTCGTCAAAATAAACAACGCCTCAAACATGATCGCAAAGTGATACCAGTACTTCCACATCGCCCTCAGCGCATGCTCCGCGGATGGCATGATCCGCTTCGCCGCGCCATCAAAAATATGCGCCATCCCCACCGCCAGCGTCACCGCACCCCCCGTCCGACCGCGCAACGATTCCTTCGTCAAATCCTCATACATATTCAGATGATCGATATCAGCCCCAATCTGAACAAACTTGTCATGAAACGCCGGCACCTTCCCCAGATCCGTATTCATCGCATAGTAATCCCCTACCGGCAACGTCGCCGCCGCGATCATCGCCACGCATCCCACCAACCCCTCAATCAACATCGCCCCGTACCCGATCATCCGCGCATCCGATTCCCTCTTAATCATCTTCGGCGTCGTCCCCGAACTCACCAACGCATGAAATCCACTGATCGCCCCGCACATGATCGTGATGAACAAAAATGGAAAAATCCTCCCCGGCACCACTGGCCCACCCGACAAGAACGCCCTATTAATCGCCGGCGCCTGCATCACCGGCCGAGCCGCAATCACCCCAATCACCAACAACCCAATCGTCCCAATCTTCAAAAAGCTCGACAAATAATCCCGCGGACACAGCAACACCCACACCGGTAACACCGACGCGATGAACCCATACGCCGCCATCGCCCACACAACCGTCGTATCCTGCAAATTGAAAAAATGCTCCAACCGCGACCCCGGCACAAACCCTCCCAGAAAAGTCGCCACCAGCGTCAACACGCCCCCAATGATCGAAGCCTCCACCACCGTCCCCGGCCGAATCTTGTACATCCACAATCCAACCAACAGCGCAATCGGAATCGTGCACGCGATCGTGAACGTGCCCCACGAACTACCTGGCACTAATCTCGACGCCCCGGCAGGCAGCGCCGCTTTATCAACATTTCCTTCATTCCTCCAAACGAGCTTCTGCGGAGACTTCAATTCGAAACTGTCCATGAACGTCATTGACGATTTTCCGCCATCCCATTCTAAAATCGTCGTAGACCGAACGTGATAAATCCCGTTCGCGTTGTTGGTGTTGAGTCCCCAGCCTTTCGGCAATACGAGTTCGCTCCCCGCCGGATACTTCACCTCTTCCCCCCCCAGAGCCTTCACCACCACCTTCCCCAACCCCGCCAGCGCAATCACGATGATAAACAGAATCGCAATCATCGAAGCCGTCCCCGCCACTTTCCCAATGTCCGAAAACGCAATCTGCGCCAGCGACTTCCCCCCGCGCCGCGTGCTCGCCGCCAACACCAGAAAATCCTGCACCGCCCCCGCCACGCACACCCCAATCACAATCCACAACAGCCCCGGCAGATACCCAAACTGCGCCGCCAGCACCGGACCAATCAACGGCCCCGCCCCAGAAATCGCCGCAAAATGATGCCCAAACAAAACCCACTTGTTCGTCGGATGATAATTCTGCCGATCGTTCAACCGCACCGCCGGCGTCGCCCGCACATCATCCAACACCGCCACCCGCGCCGCCAAAAACGCCGAGTAATAGCGATACGCAATCGCCATCAAACACAAAATGGCAATCATCACCGGCATCGCCGTCACAGGTTGAACTCCCTACCCCCGCTGTCAGCCGATAAGTTCCGCTTCAAATTCACTAAGATCTTCCGGAACTGTTGCCGACGTGGACAAGACCACCCCCTTCGCAACACGACGCGTGCCTTCCAATAATTCAAATCTGCTTCCAGCCCCAAGCAGTCGCTCAGGCGCTTGATCCACCAGGAACTCAACCTTCGCAAGCGTTACTCGACCATCGCGATACGTGCGCTGAACCCGCACCACCAAGCTCCATGCCTCGTGGGGCCACCGCTCGTCATCTTCAAAACGTGCGACCGTTGAATACGCGGCATCGCCCGGAACCAATCGACGGCCTCCCTTGCTCTCAGGAACCCAACGAATAATCGATTGTACCGCTCCGCTCATTCCATCACCTCTTCGAACACAATCCCTTCCAACAACTGGATCGGCGCAAAACACGCTGGACCAATTCCATCCAACTTCTGATAATTGGGGCCGAACCGATCATACAAATTTTCCGGCACACTCACCGCGATAATTCTATCGTGCCGGACGCCGCTTTTGGAGAAAAACCATCGCCCCCATTCCACTGCATCTTCCCGCCTTAACGCGAACCACTTGCCATCCAGAGAATTCGGCGCGGTTGCAAAAATATGCGTCGCCTCCCATTGCGCGTGCTCGGCGTCACAGACCGAACGAAATAGCCGCACGGTTCGGATTCCCATCGCCGTCAGGTCAAGTCGATCGACTGTCATAAGCGCCCCCAAGGCCGACAAGATTACTTCGCGCCGCCTCAAATAACGAGTATCTCAACAACAATGCCCATCCCTCTAACCATCTGGTGCAACACCTCCCTCCCCCCCGCCGCCACCGATCGCCTGCGCCAAGGCGTCGCCGACGCCCGCCTCCTCTTCAGCAAACAACAAACCTACAACCTCGGCGTATCCCCAACCGACCCCCTCCTCGAACAAGCCGACATCGCCTTCGGCCAACCCGACGCCGACCAAGTCATCTCCGTCCAACGCCTCAAATGGATCCACCTCACCACCGCCGGCTACACCCGATACGACCACGACAACATCCGCCATGCGCTCAAAGCGCGCAGCGCCACCATGACCAACAGCTCTACCGCCTACTCCGAACCCTGCGCTCAGCACGCCCTCGCATTCATGCTGGCCGCCGCCCGCCGACTTCCCGTCGCATGGATCAACCAGCGCGGTGCCAAAGGCTGGCCCGCCGAACCAATCCGCGCCGAATCCTTCCTCCTCAACGGCCAAACCGCCCTCATCGTCGGCTTCGGCTCCATCGGCCGACGCCTCGCCGAACTCCTCGCACCCTTCCGCATGAACCTCATCGCTATCCGCCGAAAACCCCGCGGCGACGAACCCATCCCCACCCGCCCCGATTCCGATCTCGCAGCCCTCCTCCCCACCGCGGATCACATCGTCAACATCCTCCCCGCCTCCCAGCAAACCGAAATGTTCTTCAACGCCAACCGCTTCCGACTCTTCAAACCCACCTCAATCTTCTACAACATCGGCCGCGGAACTACCGTCGATTCCTACGCCCTCTGGACCATGCTCGAAACAAGAAAACTCTTCGCCGCGTACCTCGACGTCACCAACCCCGAACCCCTCGATCCCGACCACCCTCTCTGGACCAGCCCCCACTGCCTCATTACCCCCCACACCGCCGGAGGACACAATCAAGAATTCCAATCCCTCGTCGACCACTTCCTCGACAACCTCAATCGCTTCCGCGCCGGACAATCTCTGCTCGACCAAATCATCTGACGTCCCTCAATTTTCAATTGTCAATTCCTTTCATGCAACCCCACATGCACCCGCGTAAGCTCATCCAACAAGCCCTCGCCCACCACCGCACCGGCAACCTCGCCGAAGCCGAATCCCTCTACCAACAAGCCCTCCAGCTCGACCCCCACAACCCCGATGCCCACCATTTCCTCGGCACACTCGCCCACCAATGCAATCAAGACCAACTCGCCATCCAACTTCTCACCAAAGCATTCCAGCTCAAGCCCTCGCCGCGCACCCTCAACAACCTCGGCGAAGCCTACCGCGCCCTCGATCGCTTCGACGAAGCACTCCGCTGCTTCTCCACCGCGGTCCAAATGGTGCCCACCTACGCCGAAGCCCACCAGAACACCGGCGTCGTCCTCGCCTACCAGTTCAAACTCTCCGCCGCCCTCGCAGCGTACGACAAAGCCATCCAACTCCAGCCCGACAACGCCGAAGCCCACGTCAACCGCGCCCTCGTCTACCTTCAACAAGGCAACTACCTCAAAGGCTTCGAAGAATACGAATGGCGCCAGCGCCGCCCCGACTACGCCCGAGCCTTCGACGTCCCCCGCTGGAACGGCTCCAAACTTCGCGACAACCAAACCCTCCTCCTCTGGTCCGAACAAGGCTTCGGAGACACCCTCCAATTCGCACGCTTCATCCCCCACCTTTGTAGCGGCTCCGCTTGCGGGGCGCGCCCCGCCCCCACCGCAAACATCATCTTCGAAACCCAACCCGAGCTCCTCCCCCTCCTCCAAAACACATTCAACGTCCGCCTCATCGCGCGCGGCGACAATCTCCCCCCGTTCGACTTCCACTGCCCCCTCATGTCCCTACCCTTTATCTTCCACACCACCCTCCAATCCATCCCCACAAAAGTTCCCTACATCGAAGTCCCCCCCGATCGCATCGCTCATTGGCACAACCGCCTCTCCGCTGTCCCCGGCCGAAAAATCGGCATCGCCTGGGCCAGCAACGCACTCCACCCCACCGCCAAACGAAGATCCTGCACCCTCGCAGATCTGCTCCCGCTCGCCGCTCTCCCGAACGTCACCTGCATCAGCCTTCAAAAAGGTCCCGGCGCACAAGAAGCTCAATCCCATGCCGAAGTCCTGAATCTCTCAGATGACCTTAATGATTTCGCCGACACCGCCGCCGTCATCGCCCAACTCGATCAGATTGTCACCGTCGACACCGCTCTCGCCCACCTCGCCGGTGCCCTCGGCAAACCCGTATCGATCCTCCTCCCCGTCTCCTCGGAATGGCGCTGGCTCCTCAACCGCAAGGATTCGCCCTGGTATCCCACCGCCGGATTGTTCCGCCAATCCACCCCCGGCAACTGGTCCCCCGTCATCGAAAACGTCATCAAAGATTTGGGATGGGCGAACCTGGGTATTTCCATTAGCATGTCCCCCGGAGACAGGAGAAATAATTTATGAATACCGCGCAGCGACTGCGTGATCTTGCGCTGTGGGTGCTGTTGGTTCTTACCGGACCCGCATGGGCTGCGCCCGTCTACGACGCCGCCGCAGACTTCTCAGCGACCCGGAATCCCAACGGCGTCTGGAGCTACGGCTCCGGCGCACCCTCCGCCTTCACCCCCTTCACTCAAACCCTCGCCAGCGCCTGGATCGGGCAAGACATCCCCGCCGCCACCGCCCAGCAGTTCAACACCACTTCCGCCTCCATCGCACTCGACAACGGCCGCCTGCGCCTTCTCCCAACTGTCGCGGGTCTTCCCAATAATCTCACGCAGGATGCCACCGTCCGATGGACCGCACCCGCCGCCGGCAGCTACTCCATCATCGCGCATTTAGAGTCCCTCGCCGGCGCCGGCGCAACCAGTCCCGTGGTCACGCTCTACCAAAACAACACCAGCCTCGAAACCGCCGCCCTGTCAAACGGGGTTCCCCTCGACTTCAATCGCACGCTCACCTTCGCCGCCGGCGACACCCTCGACTTCAAGAACCCCCCAAACATTCCCCAAGCCGAGTTGAACGTCTTCCTGAACGCATCGATCCAACAAAGCACCGGCCAAAGCATCCCCCTCCCCGCCGCCCTCTACGCCTTCTTCCCCAGCGCCGGCGTCGCCGCCTACTTCCACCGCCGATGGCGCCGCCGAACGAAATAAGAGCCAATAAATCGAACACAGAGACACAGAGGCACGGAGAAGAATTCTTTGTTAAGCTCTTCTCCGTGCCTCTGTGCCTCTGTGCCTCTGGGTTCAAATTTCTTCCGATGAAATGACTAGGCCTTCACCGCCCGCTTCGCCAATCCCGCCACCGTCTCCCACGCATTCCCCGGAAACCGCAGCGTGTCCTGCAAAACATCATCCAGCGCGCTCAGAAACCAATCCATATCCTCTTTCGTCACCGTAATCGCCGGCAGAAACTTGATCACCTCCACGTGATACCCCGCCACCTGCGCAAGAATCTTATGCTTCTGCAACAGCGGAATAATGATCATCTGTCCGAACACGCTGACATTCAGCTTGTGGATCATGTCCCACGCCATCTTCAGTTTGAACGAATTCTCCGGCCGCGCAAAGTCCATCCCGAACATCAGCCCTTTGCCGCGCACCTCCGACACAAACGCGCAGCGCGATGCGATCTCTTTAAGTCGCGTGTTCACATACTCGCCCATCGCCGCCGCATTCTCTACGAGTTTGTCTTCCTCAATAACATGCAGCGTCGCCAGCGCCGATGCCATCGCCAGATCATTCTGCCCGAACGTATTCGAATGAACCACGCATCGCTCCATCGAGTTAAACACGCAATCCATAATCTTCGGCCGCGTGATCACCGCCCCCACCGGCACGTATCCGCCGCTCAGCGCCTTGCTCGTGCAAACAATATCCGGCTCAACCTCCGGCCAATGCTGATAACAAAACCACTTCCCCGTCCGCCCAAGCCCCGACTGCACCTCATCCAGCACCAGTAGCGTCCCATACTTCCGGCACAACCGCTGCGCTTCCTCGAGGTAACCCTCCCCGACGACTTCACAGGTCTTCCCCTGCACCGGCTCAATCACGAACGCCGCCGCCTGCTTCGACGAAAGCGCCTTCTCCAGCTCAACGAGATTATTAAACTCCACTTTCTCCGTTTGCGGCATCAAATCCCCAAACCGCTCCCGAAAAAAGTCCGACCCATTCAGCGCCAGCGATCCCGTCGTCAGTCCATGAAACCCATGATCGCAATAAACAATCTTCTGCCGCCCCGTGAAGCACCGCGAGAACTTGATCGCGCTCTCCACCGATTCCGTTCCGCTGTTCGTAAAGAACACCCGCGACAAATCCCCCCCCGCATGACCCGCAAGCTTCTCCGCAACCAAACCCGAAAGCAGCGAGCAATCCATCCGCACCAGGTTCGGCATCTCCTTCTCCAGGATCTGCTTCAAAATCGCCCCCACCTTCGGATGATTCCGCCCCAGCGCCATCACCCCCCACCCCGTCAGCATGTCCAAATACTTGTTCCCCTCCGGATCATACAAATAAGGCCCCTCCCCCCGCACATACCCCTTATCAAAGCCAATCGTCCGCAGCATCTTCACAAACACAGGATTGATGTGCGCCTCATGAAGCTCATACTGCCGACCCTCGTGCTGTTTAAGCCACGCAAAAAAATCCGTATACATGAACACCTCTATCGGCAGCCTGGTTCGATTCCGCGGAAAACGGTGATTATACGACCCTGATCCCACAGTTCACGTTTGCTGTACACGCGGGCCGGCGATACAGTTGCCGGACACTTTTCAGCGTCGTTTGCAGGGAAGGATTCAGCTTGTCGATTTCGAGCAACAGCGTAGCCAAGCCGGGGATCGGTCTCGACCCGGTTTTCCGCGAAATCCCGGCTCCCGCCACCGTTCCTGCGACCGATCCCACCATCGCCTCCGCACTCCAGCGCGCCGTCGACTGCCTACTCTCCAAACAATACGACGGCGGCTACTGGTGCGGCGAACTCCAGGGTGATTCCATCCTCGAATCCGAATTCATCCTGATGAAGTTCATCCTCTCCCATGAACGCGACCCCGACCTCCCCCTCATCGCCAACTACCTCCGCAATCTCCAGATGCCCGAGGGCGGCTGGAATATGTATCCCGGAGGAAAGGCGGACCTCTCCGGCAGCGTCAAAGGTTATTTCGCGCTGAAGCTGATGGGGGATTCCCCGGATGCGCCGCACATGCGGCGCGCAAAGAAAATCATTCAGCAGCTTGGCGGCGCCGAGAAGTGCAACACCTTCACCAAATTCTTCTTCGCGTGTCTCGGCCAGATCTCATTTGATGCGTGCCCGAGCATCCCCCCTGAAGTGGTCTTCCTTCCCAAGTGGTTCTACTTCAACCTCTACAACGTCTCCGCCTGGACCCGCACGATGATCCTCCCGCTGGGCATCGTCACCACCTTCAAGTACGTCCGCAAGCTGCGGCCGGAGCAGGGAATCGCCGAGTTGTACCTCGATCAGATCGCCAAGAACCAACTGGCGCCGCCGCCAAAGAAAATCATTCCGCGGAGTTGGTGCGATTTCTTTCTGCGCGTTGATCAGATCCTCAAGCGTTACAACGAGACCCCGATTCAGTCCCTGCGCAATGCGGCCATGAAGCGCGCCGAGCAATGGCTGCTCGATCACTTAAATGGGTCCGAAGGACTCGGCGCGATCTTCCCGCCCATGGTTTACATCCTGATCGTGTTCCGAATTCTGGGTTATGCGGATTCGCACCCGCGCGTGCAGCTCGCCCTCCGACATCTCCGCGACTTCTACATCAAGGAAGGCAACACCATCCGCCTTCAGCCATGCCTGTCGCCGGTGTGGGATACCGGCCTTGCGCTGCACGCTTTGGCCGAAGCAAAAATCTCCCCGCAGTCCGAGTCAGTGCAGCGGGCAACGCAATGGCTCCTGGAAAAGGAAGTAAAATTCGTCTCCGATTGGGGTAAGAACGTCAACAACCCCCAGCCCGGCGGATGGTTCTTCGAATTCGAAAACCCCCACTATCCCGACGTCGACGACACCGCCGCAGTCACCATGGCCCTCCACCGCATCGGAGGCGAGCCCGCTTCAGCGGGTGTCAAGCGCGGCCTACACTTCCTCTTCTCCATGCAAAACTCTGACGGCGGATGGGCCGCCTTCGACCGCACCAAAGATCGCCCCATCCTCGAAAAAATCCCCTTCGCCGACCATAACGCCATGCAGGACCCATCCTGCCCCGACATCACCGGCCGCGTCCTCGAAGCTCTCGGTCACTGCGGCTTCACCAACGACGATCCCCGCATTCACCGCGCCATCGCCTTCATCCGAAAACACCAATCCCACGACGGCTCCTGGTGGGGACGCTGGGGCGTCAATTACATCTACGGCACCTGGCAAATCCTCACCGGAATGGACAACGTCCGCGAAGACATGACCCAGCCCTACATCCAACGCGCCGCCGCCTGGGTCAAAAGCGTGCAGAAGCAAGACGGTAGCTTCGGCGAAAGCGCCGACAGCTACGAAGATCCCTCCCTCAAAGGCATCGGCCCCGCCACCGCATCCCAAACCGCATGGGGCGCAATGGCGCTCCTCGCCGCCTGCGGACCTAAGGACGCGGATGTTCAACGCGCCATCCACTGGCTCACCCAAACCCAAGGTGCTGACGGCAACTGGGAAGAAGAACCGTACACCGGAACCGGCTTCCCAAAAGTTTTCTACCTCAAGTACCACCTCTACCGCCTGTACTTTCCGCTAACGGCGCTCGCGCGCTATCACCGCCGGTTGCAGCAGAGGTAGGCGGCTCAACCGTGCGACATCAAGATTGAGCACGGCGCAATGGAAAAGTTGCTTAATTTCTGCGCCTTCGGTTAGCGGCCCCGCTTGCGGGGCGCGGATTTCGAATGGCAATCAGGCGCAAGAACTAAACAGAATCCGTATCACCCCGCCAAACTTAGCTTGCGCCGGGTTCGAGTGGCGCGATTCTCCACGATAAACGCACGCTCGGAAGCAAGTTGCTCGTTCGCATTAAGCAGTTCAATTCCGTAGATGCTTCCGTCAGCTGCCACATCGACGTTAAGTTCGTCGCTGACCTGGACCGTCCGCACTTTCCCCTTCTTCTTTCGAAGCTGGATGTAGGCAATGTTGTATTTCGGATCGTACGTCAGCTTCATCACTTGCTCCGTCAGAAATATTTCGTGATCATTGTTATCACCAGCCAGTCCGTTTCCTCTTTAACCGCGAAGGCTTCCACTGTTTTAGCACGTGATCAAACAAAACAGGGCATAGCTCATCGCCATGCCCTGTTCCTGAATTTCGTGCTTTGAATCCGTCAGCTCTTACCGCTTGCTGAACTGGAACTTTCGGCGAGCGCCGCGCTGCCCGTACTTCTTCCGCTCCTTCATCCGGCTGTCCCGCGTAAGGAAGCCTGCGCTTCGCAGAGAAGCCTCAAGTGCCTGGTCGTAGCGGAGGAGCGCGCGACCCAGCCCCATCACAATGGCGCCGGTTTGACCCGAGGCGCCCCCGCCGTCGGTGTTCACGAACACGTCCATCTTCCCGGCGGTGCTGGTCACCTCAAGCGGGCCGAAGATCGCTTTGCGATCGCGCTCGGCAGTCAGGTAATCATTCAGCTCGCGGCCGTTGATTTCGATCTTACCGGTGCCGGGGGCGATGCGAACCCGAGCGACGGAGCTCTTCCGCCGGCCGACGCCCCACGTGTAAGTTCGTTTGACTTTAGGTTCGCTGGCTTCAGTAGTTGTTGCTTCTGGCATTGGGTCTTCAATCCAAAAAAAACGCGCCCCGCGAGCGGGGTGTTATGCGAGTTTCAGTTCCTTGGGTTGCTGCGCGCTGTGCGGGTGCTCGTTCCCCTTGAAGATCTTCAGCTTCGTGAGGTAAGTCCGCGCCAGCTTATTCTTGGGGAGCATGCGCTTGACCGCGAGCTCAAGCAGGCGCTCGGGATGGAGGCGCTTCATCGTCTCATACGAATACACGTGACGCCCACCGGGGTAACGCGAGTACGTGTCATACTCGATCACCTCAGCCTTCTTCCCGGTGACGCGAATCTTCTCCGCGTTCAGCACGATGACGAAATCGCCCGTGTCGACGTGCCGCGTGTATGTTGGCTTATGCTTGCCTTGAAGCAAAATCGAGACGCGCGCCGCAAGTCGACCGAGAACTTGATCGGTTCCATCGATCTGATGCCATCGCCCTTGAACTTCACCAGGCTTGGCCAGGTAGGTACTCATAGCGTTTCCTGTCTAACGGATCTGCTCGCTCACAAAAACCTGAAGGATAGCGGAAGCCGCGTAAAGCGCCCAACCGCAAAGGACGGGGCATGTTATCGTCAGCGTGCGCCGTGTCAAGCGACCGTCGACCCAAGGCAAGTCATACGGTTTTCACTTCACTCCCGCGCCTTTGGTTAGCGGCCCCGCTTGCGGGGCGCGGATTTCGATTAGAAATCAGGCGCTAAAACTAAACAGAACCCGCATCAGCAGTCACAGTCATTACGCGGGCTCCGCGATCAAGCAGACCGTGGACAACATGGCGCGGGAGGCTCCATACGTTGACCGATCACACACCTCGAATGAGAATCCGTTGAGCGCAAGGTTTACTTATTTTGTCTGTCAAGCTGGGTAGACTTGGCGGTCTCGGTTGATATACTGGATGTGTCGGAGGAAATATAAATGCCGTATTCGGTGCGGGATGTGCAACCGACTCCGAACCCCAACGCCCTGAAGTTTGTGCTCGACCAAGTTGTTTCTGAAGAAACCATGAGCTTCAGGCAATCCGAGCAGGCGAAGGATCATCCACTGGCGTTCAAATTGTTCGGGATCAAAGGCATTGCTGGTCTGATGCTCTTAGGCGATTTTATCACCGTGACCAAAACGTCCGAAGCGGATTGGAAATCAGTCTCAGCGGCCGTTAAAACTGCCCTTGAGACCGCTTGAAACAGCGCAAGGCATTCCAAAAAATTCAATAGCTTTCCCAAACCGGGAGAACGGCACGCACGTACTAAGTGCGAGAGTGTTTCTTCCCTCCTTACCCCGTAGGTCTCACCCACGCCTACGGGGTTATTTTTTGCGCGCAGGTCGGGGGCGCCTGACCGTTCGTCACTCATTATTCGGCCCCCACCTCTCTCCACAACATCCAGCCAGGTTTCCAGTAAGCTATGCAGCGTTTCACATCCACTCGGAGCATTTAAAATGTCCTCATCCCGACGCCGCTTCCTCCAAACCACAACCGCACTTGCCGCCACCGCGCTCGCGGCCCGATCCACCATCGCCGCCGACAAGACCACGCCGCCCCCCGCCACCACCCCCACCTCCAAACCCGCCACCACCAAAAACAGCCGTCCCTCGTTCGCCGTCATCGGCTGCGGCGGAATCGCACGCTTCCACGCCGTATTCATCCGCAAGTACGGCGACATCGTCGCCATCTGTGACGTCGATCGCGATCACCTCGCCAGCTACAACAAGGACTTCAACGACAATAAAGCCTGGACCACCGCCGACTACCGCGAGATCCTTTCACCGCCCAAAGGCAAGCCCGCCGCCGATCTCGTCCTCATCGCCACGCCTGATCATTGGCACTCCAAAATCGCCATCGACGCGATGCGCGCGGGCAAGGACGTCTACTGCGAAAAACCCCTCACCCTCACCATCGATGAAGGCCGCACCGTCGCCCGCGTCAACCGCGAAACCAGCCGCATCCTCCAGGTCGGAACCCAGCAGCGCTCTGATGAACGCTTCGTCACCGCCGTCGCCCTCGCCCACGCCGGCCGCCTCGGTAAGATCCGCCAGGTCACCTGCGTCATCGGCGACACGCCCCCCGGAACAAACTTCCCCGTCACTCCGCCCCCCGCTGATCTCGATTGGGACACCTGGCTCGGTCAAGCCCCCAGGACCCCCTACATCAAACAGCGCAGCCACTACGATTTCCGCTGGTGGTACGAATACTCCGGCGGACGCATCACCGACTGGGGCGCCCATCACGTCGACATCGCACAGTGGGCCGTCGCCCCCGATCTACCCGGGCCCGTCTCCGTCGAACCCGTGGCCGTGACGCTTCCCATGCGCTTCGATCGCGGCTACCCCACCGCCAGCAATGGCTTCAACACCGCCACACACTTCAACATCAAGTGCACCTTCGCCAACGGCGTCGACCTCTTCATCCGCGACAAGGTCGATAACTTCCCCTCCGACAACGGTATTCTCATCGAAGGCGACGGCGGCTACCTCTTCGTCAACCGCCAGACCCTCTCCGGCCCCGCCGTCAACGATATGAAGGAAAACCCCCTCCCCGAAGGCGCCGTCCGCAAGCTTCCCCTGCAGATCGAGCAACCTCACGAGCGCCACATGCTCAACTTCATCGAGTGCGCCCGCACGCGCACGCAACCCGCGAGCGACTTCTACACCCACCACAAACACCTGACGACCTGCCACCTCGCCAACATCGCCATGCGCCTCAACCGCAAAATCAAATGGGATGCAACCGCGCAGGAAATCGTCAACGACGCCGAGGCCGACACCTTCCAATCCCGCCTCCAGCGCAAAGGATACGAAGTGATCTAGTTTAGAGAAAACAACGGGGCGCTAAACCAAAGAAACAATCAATTACATCGACCGCTCGATCTCATCGATGCTGGTCGCGCCTTGGGCCACAAGCTGATAACCCGACTGGGAGAGCCGCACAAACTTCTGACCTTCCATCGCTTTTTGCAGATCAGACATGGTCGGATTTTTCATGATCACGTCGCGCATCGCTTCTGTTGTCTTCAACAACTCGAACATCGCACGCCGCCCCGAAAACCCCGTGTTCATGCATCTCGGGCAGCCTCGCGGCTGAAAAATCTTCGTCACCCCCTGGCCCGCTTCGCCCATCCGATTGATCTGGTCCGGCGTCGCCTTCACCGCTTGTTTGCAGAACTGGCAAAGGACGCGCACAAGCCGCTGCCCAAGAACCAGTTGCAGGCCCGAGCCGACGAGATACGGCTCAACGCCAAGGTCCAGCAATCGGAAGATCGTCCCGACCGTATCCTTCGCGTGCACCGTCGAGAACACAAGGTGGCCCGTGATCGCCGCCTGCAGCGCGATGCGCGCGGTCTCGGGATCGCGAACTTCGCCGACCAGAATCGCGTCCGGGTCCTGACGAAGCACCGATCGCAACAAGGCGCTGAACCCGTTGCCTTTTTCCTCGTTGACAGGGATCTGCGTCACCCCATCCAGTTGGATTTCGATGGGATCTTCAATCGTCACCACGTTGCGCTCATTAACGTCGATATCACGGATAACAGCGTAAAGTGTCGAAGTTTTCCCCGAACCCGTCGGCCCGCACACAAGCACCATCCCCGCGTCCGATTTCACCGCCTTCATCACGTCTTCGTACATCCAATCCGGGAGCTGAAGATCCCAGACATGGAACGGCGTATTGGCCGTGTCGAGAATTCGCACCACCAGCTTCTGCCCGAACATCGCCGGCGCGAAGCTCACCCGGTAATCCACCCGCCGCTCGGCAACGTTCGCACTGAAGTGTCCCTCCTGAACGATCGCGCGCTGAGAGATGTCGATGTCGCAGAGGATCTTCACCAAGCTCGTGAGCTTGACGCCGATCTCTTTCGGCAGCCGAACCACATCCACCATCGTCCCATCCGTGCGGATGCGAACCGAAAAATCTTCCTGCTTCGGCTCAATATGAATGTCGCTGGCTCGCGACCGGAAGCAGATCAAAAGGATGAGGCGAAGGATGCCCGTCGCCTCGCGACCTTCAGTGGCCGCTGTTTTCTTCGCCGGGTGCGCAAGCTCGCCTCTCGCGTTAATGAGCGCGATCGCGTTTTCGCCGAACTTCCGATCCGGAAGCGACTCCGCCATTCTCATGAGCTGCTGCTCGTACGTCATGTCCGAGGTGTCTTCTTCCTCGTCTTCGATTTCCACTTCCACAACGTCGAAGTCGTCTTCTTGTGAACCACTTCCCGTGGATGCGGGGAGCGCCGATGAAGTCGCCCGCGCATTTGCCGGCGCAAGTTGCGGCGCGATCACCTTCAGCAACGTGCTACCGATTTGGATCACATCACCATCGCCAATGCGGATGGATTTGATGACGCGCCCATTGACCTTCGTCCCGTTGGAAGAATCCAGATCGCGGACCGTGAACCCGTCGCCAGCCTTCTCCAACACGGCGTGGTAGCGGCTCGACCGTTGATCGGTCAGAACAACAACGTTGGTGGCGTGCCGGCCAATCGTCACGGGCTCGTCGTTGATGGGGATCTGCCGCTGGCCTTCGGCGCTGGTAATGTGGAGCAATGGCGCTGGCATCGGTTTCAGCTCTGAATCCCGCGGCAAATAACCCGTCCGCTAATGCAAACCTGCAAATGCGAACTTTGAATAACCATCCTCAACCCGCAAATTCCCAGCGGCGTGGTCGCTTCAGCGACCATGTCTTTGAGTTATTCAGAGCTCTCAATGCAACGATCCAAAATTTCGGGGGCTTCTACCCTTTAATATAATGTACGCGCGGACCAAGAGTTAATCCATCCTTGAACAGGTGCGGAATCCAGCGATTCAGCGGGCATCAGATCGCAACAATTCGGTCTCAACCCGCGGATTCCCAGCGGCATGGTCGCTTCAGCGACCATGTCTTTGAGTTATTCAGAGGTCTCAATACGGATTCCGCTTAATTCCCGCGCCTAGGTTTAGCGGCCCCGCTTGCGGGGCGCGGGCTTCGACAGGGAATTCACCGCTAGAATTAAATGGAATCCCCATAAGTCCAGCGCTGCGCGCCCGGCGCGCATATCGCGCAGCGCGCCAAATCACAAAATCCACCACTTGAAAAAACCTTTCCCCCGCCCCCCATCAAAAACCGAGCTTCCCAAAAACGCGCTGCGCGCCAGCACACCTTTTCGCGCAGCGCAAAGGGATCTACAGAAGGAGGTTCTTCATGCGCACGGACTCACGCCAAAACACCCCCAAACACTCACCCTTTCCCCGCGCGCCCTCCAAATCACGTTTCACGTTTCACGTTTCAGAAAATGTCCCCCAATGTCCCACATGCACATGAGCAACAGAGACATAAAACATGCGACATCTCCCCCCTTCGCGCCTCCTTCGCGCCTTCGCGCTCTCTGCCTCAATAATCAACCACACGACCGTCAAACGAACGCTTTTGATCAGAGCCTTGCCCGCTTCGCGCTCTCTGCCTCAGTCATCAAACTCACCCACTTCCCAAAACTTCCCATTTCTTCCCACGTTTGCAAATTGCATCGGGAACTTCCCCTACCCTACCTGCCCCCGCTTCTCACTTGCCCCACCCACCAAACCGACATACACTTCAGACCTACTACTTCCGGCTCTTTGACAATCAGACCCACCCAATCATGGGTCCCCGATAAGGGGGCGATCGGTTTCGACCGGATGGCTACGGTGGTGGTGGCATGTGCAGGACGCTCACTAGGCCTGCTTAAACACGTGAGCAAACCATCAACTGCCAATAACAGTGATGCAGTCGCGGGTCGCGTTGGTTTCAACGCCCCGCTCGCAATGGCTGTCTAATTTAGACAACCTCGGTACGGCGTTAACGTCCGTGAAACGCCGGCTGTAAAATCGGGCTGGTCTGCCGATTCGGTCGTTGGTCGCAGATAAGACAAAGACGGCTGGGTCCTCGCAAAGGATGTTGGCGTTCGTCGCGAGAACCGAGAAACAAAACACCAACTAAACATGTAGAGGCCGCCATCCGCGTTATCTTGGGACGAGGGTTCAATTCCCTCCGCCTCCACTTGGCAGGCGCGGTATAAAAGGCATGTGCGCCGAAAATAGCGCCGAAAAAGCCTTGACTACCGCGCCTGCTTTCGTTCCTGTTGGGGGCATGAATACCACCGCAAAACGAGGCAGAAAGCCCAAACCTTTCCGAACCTCAGACGGCACCTACGTCAACGGTCTTCGCTACAGAGGGGGCAACCGCTATGAGATTACAGACGGTCCAAAGAAAGGCACCACGTTCAACGCCAGCAATCAGGCTGACGCGCTTGAGCGTCGGGCTAAGCTCACAGGCGCTGACACTGCTGAGGTGATTGAGCGCTTGACGCCTACGCAGCTTCATTGGTCACTGTCGCAAGCTAAACGTTGGGCGCGTGACTTCATACTCAACACGCCCCAACTGGCAGCTAAAGAGCTTGAGATTGAGTGGCTTGCTTACGGTGAGACGCTGACGCCACCCGAACCACCCCCACCACTCTCAGAGCTTGAGGCAGCATGGGAGACACATAGCAAGGTGACGCCTGCTGAGAAGCGCTTAGTGCTAAAGGCTTGGCGTGACTTTGTAGCCACTACAGGCATTGTGGGTATCAATGACATAAAGCCTAAGGTTGTAGTGAGCTTCAGAGACACTGTGTATGCAAGAGGGCTAATGGGTAAGACTCAAGCTCACTTGTTTAACCGTACGCGCCGTATGCTCACTTTCGCTCAGAGTCGCGCTATAGCGCCTGAGGCGCTGACGGTGGCGCTTAACAACCTCAAGTTGCTCAAACCCTCTGAGTCAACCGTTGCTAACAACCCCAAGCCCATTGACCCTTCAGACTTTCGCAAGCTCATTGACACCGCAGAGGGCGACACTAAAGCAATGCTGTTGCTCATGCTCAATGCTGCGCTCTATATCAAAGAGGCAATTGATTCGCAGTGGTCAGACATTCAAGGTGACTGCCTACTCTCTCGTCGGAAGAAAAAAGGCGTGTGTGTGCGCGTCGCTACGTTGTGGCCTGAGACTCTTGAGGCGCTCAAAGCAGTTAAGCGCCGTGGTGACCACATTTTCTACGGCAAGCATGGTGCGCGTCTCACCGAGTCAGGCGCTGGCAAGCGCTTTCGCAAGCTGCGTACGTCAGCAGAGGTAACAGTAGAGGTTACAGCAAGCCTAATGCGTGATGGCGCGTTGACTGCTGCTGCGGCAGCTAACGTGACTGAGCAGCTTTGTAAGCTCTACGCTGGGCATAGCTGCGGCATTGATGACCGATACGTCTTGCGCAATCCCAAAATGGTAGCGCCAGCGTGCGAGGCAGTTTATCGCCACTACTTCAGCGCCTGAGAGTGTGTAACCTACTCACCTAAACAGACAGAAGCGCCGTAGGCACAAACCTACGGCGCTTCTGCTTATGACTATCAATTGAGTTTATCCACACGCAAACCATCACTGGTCTTTCATGTAAAATTACCAACTGATCCATTGACTTGAGACTTATGGAATTAGGCCAGTGACTTTCACGAACGACTTCGCGCGAGTAGCGATAGAGTCAAGGCGAATTGACGCTTGAAATCCAGTCTCGAAAGTCCCAGCGTAGATTTCCTTTAACACTTCGATACGCAAGCCTACACGCATACCAATGAGCAAGCGCGAGAAGTCACCACCGATAATGGTAGTTGCTACGCTGCTTGTTCCCTGTGTTTGTGTGATCGGCACAGACGAAGACGCAAGTTGCTTAACGCTCTGCAATGAGTCTGGCATACGTAGTGGTTGACCCGTAGTGTCAGCAAGCGCGTTAAACGCTTGGCTAGTACGTGGGTGCATTACGAAAGCAGTAGGCGTAGTGTTGTTGCTCTGCAACGAATACAACGCGCTTAGCAGTTTGCTATAGCTGGTGATTGTGTCACCGTTAGCAGCGCTCGCTACGCTCAGAATGCCTGAGGTAGAGACAAGGCCAGTAGGGCCGTCAGTTGCGCCGAACGCGCATGCTGCGTCAGCAGCAAGACTCATAGCTTGTGCAAGCGTACGCTCAATCTCAGCGTTGACGTTGATAGAATCTTCAAGCTGCTCACGCGAAACTTTTACGATAACGCTGAGAGTCTTAGGAGAGAGAGATACGCCAGTGAATGGGCTTGCCGTAGTTACTGAAGCTGACTCTGCTCTGAAGGTAGCAGTAGGGTCAACAATTTGTGACGCCTTCCACCTATCGGCAAGAGGCAACACAGTTGCGCCAGCAGTCATTAGAACCGACTGGCCGCGTAGCGAATCGATGAATCGAGCAGCAGTATCAGTAGGAAGCTCAAAGCCTCCAGTTGAGTCACTGCCTGCCTGTAGAGCGAAGCGCTCATAGTCATTCTGTGGACCTAGTACAGCAGCGCGGAAGAAATCACCTAAGCCCATAGAAGCCTTAGAGAATCCCAGCTTATTAAACAGAGACTCGTCAGACTTCAGAGGCTTATTGAAGACCTCAGCTTGTGAGCTTGCGCCCTTGCTGGTGTTGAGCGCTTTGAGCGCGTCGCTAACGCTGTCACACTCAAGAGCTTCAAGCTCACGGGCGCTGTCTAGCGTTGCTTTAATTTCATTCATGCGAGCAAAGCGCGTGTCTACCTCTGCCTTTTCAGCAAGGGTAAGAGAGCGGTTTGACGTGGTTGCCTTGTTTACAAAGGCGAGCGCTTCAGATTTGAGGCGCGCAAATTCATTCTTTAGATTCGACATAGTTTCATTTCCTATGGTTAGTAGTTACACGTAGCTACAAGCTGAAGCTCTGCCAGCACCTGCTACCTAAAAAGCGCTGTCAACCGTTAAGCCGCCAGCGCCACACATTTTGTCTATCAAAGTTGAGAAGCTCTGCCCCAACTAGGTAATACTGTTGTCTTCGACAATTGCAGCGTGACACCTCTAATGCTTAGGTCAGTAGGTCCGTAGGTAGGCGCGAATACCCTCAAAAGTGTAAAAGTTAACGTAAAGAGGGGCACGCTCGGCGTTGAGCGCGCTACGATCCTGAAGTTATTCGGTGCCCGCGCCTCTTGTGACCTACTGACCTAAACAATTGTGTTGTGTGTTAGTCGTCAGTTGAGGAAGTCTTTGAGTCTAGGAGCAACCTTGTTGCCTTCGCCTTGCATGAGGTAATAGCCAAGCGCATACAGACTCTCTCTCAGCTTCTCTTGTGTCACGCCATTTTCTAAGTAGTCAAGTGTCTCATTCACTCCCAGCATGTAGAAGGCTAGAGCATTACGCTGCTCTTGAGTCATAGGCTCATTGTCTTTGTTGTTCTTGTTGCTCTTGTTGTTCTTGCTCATAGTGTTAGTGCCTCAATTGTTACGCCGCCTTCTGTGGCTGATTGTTTGATTGCTTCTAGCTTGTCATTCATTGCTTGCAGTTGCTTTAGCTGTGCCTCGTCTACCTTGGACGGTGCAGCGTACAGCGCACCACCTCTTAGCTCTTTGACTTGTGGCAAGTCATACACTCGACGTGCTTCTAGGTTTGAGGATAGGTCTGCACGGTCTTTGAGTATGTCAGCAGCTTCCTTGCTTAGCTCCTTGAGCAGCTTGGGAGCATTACGCCGACGCTCTGCTTGTTTCTTCGTCAGGTCTTCGCCTGCTTTGTTTGCGCGCTCGTATAGGTCTTTTGCCCATTGAGCTACAGGATTGCTTTTAACGTCATTGAGAAGCGATTTAGATAGGCTTGTGACGAACTCTCTGGCGTCAGCAGCAATAGCGGAGTTAGCGCCCTTGAGGGCTTGTGTACGCGCCTGCTCTGCCTCAGCAGCTACAGACTTGCGCGTCTGTGCAATGAGCGCGTCGCGCTCTCTCTCTTTGTCTTCTATCTTCTGATCCTTATCAGCTACGAGCTTGCCGTCAGCGACTAACACGCCGCCTGCGTTGTGATATAGGTCGTCTCTCTGCTGGCGCAGAAGGGTTAGCTCTTCCTCATACTGCTTTTCAATCGCTGGGATACGCTGCCTTAGCTCTCTGTTAGCTTTGCTGTTGATCTCGTCTATTGCGGCAGTACCTACTAGGCCAGCAGCTTTGAGCTTGGCAGTGTGCATGTCAGTATTTCTGTCTGAGTTTGACGCCTCTACTTGTTCTTTAAGCTCTGCTGTTTTGCGCCTTACGTCATACAGGCGCTCTGCAAGTGCGAGCTTAGCCTCTTCAATTGCTCTGATCTTCTCTGCCTGCGCCTCTTCGCCTGTGGCAATTTCCCTAATGTCTCTACCGATCTTCCAATAGTGCCCGAGTACAGGCACTGACTGAAGGAGATTCTCATACATGCTGCCTGTGTCTAACTTCCCTTGTCTGAATTGAGTTACTAACTCTTTAGCTTTGCCTGAGAAGTTTGAGAGAATCTCACCACCCTTGTTAGCTACAGCGACGGCAAGCAAGCCCTTAGCGCCTGTAGACAATCCGCCTTGTAGGTCAGCTAGTCCCTTCTGTGTTTTCTCTACTGCTTTAAGAATGTCACCGCGCTTAAATGCGTCGAAGGCGTCGTTAATTACGTCACCCATAGCGTTAGCTTGGTTGCCTACTTCGCGCATGCTGTGAGCTATGTCAGAGGCAGTGTGTTTAGCCTCTGCTCTAAGCTCTGCCATGACGCCAGATAGTTGGCGCTTGTCTAGTCCGAAGTCACCTAGCGCATTCTTACGCGCTACTACTTTCAAAGTAGCCATTGCAGCTTCAGCGCTGCCAGCAGTTGCCGTCAGTTGCTTAGCGAAGTCTTTATTCTTCTGCTTAGCCTCTTCAATCTTTGCAAGATACTCTGAAGTCTCTGCCTTAAATCTCGCCACAACTTCGCCTACAAGCATAGTTAAATCCCTTTGCGTTTGAATAATGGTCTTCCTCGCCACTCGCCTATCAGTTGTTTCAACCTCAAGCCTCTTGTGCCTCTGATAAAAGCGTGAAGCGCTTCACCCTCTAGCTTTGTCTCTGCTGGCGCAGCTAAGTAACTCAAACAGTTATCCAGGTGAGTCTCTGTAGTAATCGACTTAACAATCGCTCTACCCTCTGTGAGCCTGTACCACTCACCGATAAGCGCTTCTCTGTTTAGAGGCTCTGTGGTTACTGCTAGGCAGTGAACGTGAGCAGACCATTGCCGCTTGTGGTTAGCTTCTATCTTCTGGAAGCCACCTGTGATGGGCTTCCAGGCATTGAGTCTGCGCAGTTGTTTAGCTGCGCTGAGTAGTTGTCTACAGCTACCTAGCAGGTTGTCGGTCGCTGGGAGCGTGAGGATTATGTGATAGCGCCTCTGTTGCCTCTCGTTACTGTTGTTGATCTCTTGTAAGAGCCTCTGCTGTATGCGCCACTGCTCTACCCTCTGGCAGTCTGGGCATACCCTTGAAGAACAGCGGGCGCGTGGGCGGCAGGGTGAGGCGTCTAACGTCTGTCCGTTTGCGCCTATAGTATTATTAAGATAGTCAGCGCTGAGGTCTTCTAGTGTCTGTGTCATGTCCAAGTACCATAAAAAATGCCCGTCACCGCTTGGACACAGTGACGGGCGTATGCTTGCAACATTGTGAGGCAGTTGCAGGATAGAAAAGAATGCTGTTGATTAACTCTGCTTGTCTATCGTCAATGCCTCAGTTGTCTGCATACCTTGCCACTGTCCAAGGGCAACGCTTCTATTTCGGACGTGGTGAGGCGAAGTACCTTCAAGAAATGTTGAGACAGCAGAAATAGTGCGCGCAAAGCGCCTGCGCACTCGTCACACTCGTTAAGGTTTAACATTGCTCTTGTTTAGGTGAGTAGGTTACTGGCGCTGAGCTTCTGGGGCTGAAGCTCTGGAGCGCTTCTGCTGGCGCGTGAATGCTGGAGCAGAGCTTCTGGCGCAGTGAGCAGGCGCAGAAGCTCTGGCGAACTTGCGCCGAAACTCACGCCTTGGGGAATTGATCCCATAGCCCACAGATTGCGCCGAAAATAGCGCCGAAAAAGGCTTTGTAAACCGCTCTGGCGCTATCAAAAACGCTGTTGCTGTGGGTTCAATTCCCTCCGCCTCCATTTGACTCGCTGCGCTCGCTCATCACAGGCCGGCGTTCGACATCGCTTAATGTTGTTGGTGTGCAAAATTTATCGATCTGAATCAAGCAGCGAGTCGAGTGCCCTAAGAGAAGCGCCCGCCAGGTGCGGTAATATAATGGATTCACAGTGCTGATCGTCCGAAGCATTTTCGCATGTACACTCTGTATAACGCTGGCAGTCTCTGTCGCGCCGGGCAACCCCGCGCCCTGTGCGGGCATGACCGCGAAGGCTCACGATTGCTGTAAGAAGCAACACTCGAGCGATTCCACCTCGAAAAAGGATCATTGTGGAGGCCGCTCTTGTGGAATGGAGTGCTGCCGCATCATTCCGGAACAGACCGCCGCCGCACCCGAGCTTGCCGGAAGCACGGTCATTCTTCAGATGGCGGCGATCACCCCGGCATTGCCCAACTCTTTGAGTGATCCAGACCCGCTTTTCCATCCGCCGCGCCTGTGACTTCTTCATCGTGAGCGCCCTTGCGCGCTGTGTGAAGCGAGTCCTCGTCAATCAATCATGTGATTTATATGTCAGTCAGCGATCGCCTATCCGGCGACCTGCGCACGCTCTCGCGTGATGCGGGTTCCTCTGCCCGCGGCACCGCGGTGCCGATGCCCAAGTTCCCGTGGAAGACGCGAATCCTGATTCCGGGCGCTATCCTGATCGTTCTGCTTCTCCTGACCGGGTACACCGCACAGGATGTGCTCTGGCCCGCGCGGGCGGTGAAGGTGGTGCCTGTCGTGGTCAAAGCCGGCGGAGAAGCCGGCGCGGCGTCGTTGGTTCAGGCGCCGGGTTGGGTTGAAGCGGATCCCTATGCCATTGCGGTCAGCGCGCTGGCGGATGGGATTGTGAAGGAAGTGCTGGCGCTGGAAGGTCAGGCAATCAAAGCGGGCGACGTCGTTGTGCGTCTCGTCGATGATGATGCCAAGCTGGCGTTGCAACGCGCCGAGGCGGATCTCGCTGATAAGCAGGCACAACTGGAAGGCGCGCAGCGCCTATGGGACAACCCGATCGAGCGCACCCGCGCTGCTTCGGTAGCCGATGGGATGGTCGCAGAGAGCAAGGCGGATCGCGAGAAACTCAAGGCGGAAATCGCCGCGGAAGTGGCGAAGCTCACGCTGACAAAGCTGGAGGCCGAGCGAACCGCCGAAGCTTTCAAGACGCGCGCATCCAGTGAGATCGAATCCGTTCGCACGCAGCAGCAATACGAAGCGCAGGTAGCCGCGGTCGACGCCACCAAAGCACGCGGCCCGGTTCTGGAGGCCCAGCTTGCCCAGCGAACTGCGGAACTGCTGGCGGCGAAGGAAAACCTGCGGCTGCGTATCGAAGAGGCAAGAGCGCTCGCCGCCGCCAAAGCGCAATTTGCCCTCAGCCGAGCCGCGCGGGATGAGGCGGCATTGCGATTGAGGCGAATGGAAGTCCGCTCGCCCGTGGACGGCGTTGTCGTGCAGCGCTTGACCGTCCCGGGCGCGAAGCTGGTCCTGAATATGGATGATGCCCGCTCCGCGCAAGCGGTTCTGCTGTATGACCCGAAACATCTTCAGGTGCGGGTGGACATTCCGATCGCAGAAGCCGCGAAGGTCGGCATCGATCAGAATGCCAAAATCGTCGTCGCGGTTGCGCCGGATCGTACGTTCGACGGCAAGGTCACGCGAATCGTCAACGAGGCCGACATCCAGAAAAACACGCTGCAAGTCAAAGTCGCGATCACCGATCCATCAGCGGATCTGAAGCCGGAAATGCTCGCGCGGGTCCGGCTGATAACCGGCGGCGCGACCACTCGTACAACTTCAGCGCAAACCGTCTACGCCCCACTGCACCTGATTCATCGTCATAATGGCGAGGCCACGGCTTGGGTGGTCGATCCGCGGCGCGGCGTCGCCGTGCATAGGTCGGTGGCGCTCGGCGAATCGCAGCAGGACGGCTGGATCGCAGTCATGTCCGGCTTGGCCGCCGGGGATCAGTTAATCGACGAGGATGAATCCGCTCTGCGGGATGGGCAGCGCATCCGAATCACGGGCGAAGCATCCCCAACCACTGTCGAGAAAGGAGCCGAACATGGCGCTCATTGAATGCAGACAACTGACACGTGAATACCATCGCGGCAACCGCGGCGAAAACGTGATTCGCCCCCTCGATCAGCTCGACCTTGACGTCGATGCCGGAACCTTTCTCGCGCTCATGGGACCCAGCGGCAGCGGCAAGACCACGCTACTCAATCTCATCGCGGGGATCGATCGCCCCAGTTCGGGAAACCTGAAGGTCGACGGCGTGGATCTCTCAGCAATGTCGCGCTCTCGGCTCGCCGCCTGGCGCAGCGAGTACATCGGCTATGTCTTCCAACTGTACAACCTCGTCCCGGTGTTGACCGCGTATGAGAATGTGGAGTTGCCGCTCTTGCTCCACAAGCTGAACCGAAAGCAGCGCCATGAAAAGGTGGCCCTTGCGCTGGAGCTTGTCGGGTTGACAGATCGACACGATCATTACCCGCGGCAGCTCTCCGGCGGACAAGAGCAGCGCGTTGCCATCGCACGCGCGATCGTTGCCGATCCAAAGATCATTGTTGCTGATGAGCCAACCGGCGACCTTGATGCCCATGCCGCCCAGCAGGTGATGTCGCTGCTCAAGCGCCTGCACGAGGAACTGGGCAAGACCGTGATCATGGTGACGCATGATCCCAAAACCGCCGCCGTCGCAGACAAAGCGCTGCACCTGGAAAAGGGACGACTGGTCGACAATCCCAACACAGCCGTCGAAATGCACGCAGCTTAAGGATTCAACCGATGCTTCCACTCAAATTTATTCCGCTCGTCTGGAAACAGATCCTGCGAAATCGCACGCGCACCCTGCTGACCCTTGCCGGCGTCGCGACCGCGATGTTCCTCTTCACCGCCGTCGAAGCAATGCAGGCGGGCGTGCGGGAAGCAACGCAAACCACCGCCAAAGACACGACGCTCGTCGTCTACCGCCAGAACCGCTTCTGTCCGGCCACGAGCCGACTGCCGGAGTATTACGGCGATCGCATTGCCAAGATCCCCCACGTCATCAGCGTGGTTCCGATGAAGATCGTTGTGAACAACTGCCGCACAAGCCTGGATGTCGTGATTTTTCGCGGGGTTCCGGAGGATCGCTTTGTCGAGCACTACGTGAAAGATCTAAAGCTGCTGGACGGTTCGATCGAGCAATGGAAAAGCCGCTCGGATGCAGCGCTACTGGGTGAAACGTTGGCTAAGCGACGAGGCCTGAAGGTGGGCGAGCGCTTCGACGCCGCGGGCGTGACGGTCTTCGTTGCCGGGATCGTGCGATCGGATGAGCCGCAGGACCAGAATGTCAGCTACGTTCACCTTTCATTCCTGCAACGGGCAACCGGCGACCGCAAGCTGGGTGTCGTCACGCAGTTCAACGTCAAGGTTGATGATCCGAAGCGCCTGGAGGCGGTGGCCAAGGCAATCGATGTGGAGTTCGCGCATGATTCGGAGCCCACGCAGACCAGCGCCGAAAAAGCATTCGTTGCCCGAGCGGCTGCTGATGTGGTCCACCTTGTCGCGTTCACGCAGTACCTGGGCTGGGGCTGCCTGGCCGCGGTGCTCGCGCTGGTGGGCAATGCAATTGTGCTGTCGGTGCAAGACCGGATCAAGCAGCTCGCCGTTTTCCAGACGCTGGGTTTCAGCGGAAATTTAATCGCGCGATTGATCGTGACCGAAGGTCTGATGCTGGGATTGATTGGTGGCATCATTGGAATGGCGCTTGCGCTTTCCGCTGTTCACTTTGGAAACGTCAGCATCTCAACGGATGGCCTGAGCATGCACATGACCGCCGGCGTCAACGTTGTCATCATTGGTTTGCTGACTTCCGCATCGCTGGGTGTCGTGGCAGGACTCGTCCCGGCCATTCAAGCGTCTCGACGCGAGATCACCACCTGCTTCCGTGCAATTTGAATATCTATGAACTGGATTTTCGAATGAGATTGCTTCCCTGGGATTATGGCGTTCGCAACCTTGCCCGCTCGCCGGTGCGACTGGCGCTGAGCCTCGCCGGCGGCATGCTGGTCGTGCTGCTGGTGCTCGCCGCCGGCGCTTTCGTTCGCGCGATGGACCAGAGTCTCCGCGTTTCCGGGCAAGCGAACAATGTCATCCTCCTGGGAGCCGGAAGCGAAGAGAGCTTTGAGCGCAGCGAGATTCAGCCGAGCGTTCCGGGCCTTGTCCAAGCCAGCGTTCCTGGAATCAAGCAGCGGCTGGGCGTGCCCTACGTGTCGCCGGAAGTTTTCCTCATGGCGAATCTGAAGGATTCGCTCAACGGTGAGAAGGACTTTCAGGTGATGCTGCGCGGGATAACACCCGCTGCCTTCCTCGTGCATTCGCAGGCGCGGATCGTCGAAGGGCGAAATGCAGATGCCGGGCGGGACGAAATCATCGTGGGCGCGCTGACCTCAGCCCGAATGGGCCTTCCCGCGGAAAGACTCGCGCTCGGAAAGACGCTGGTGTTCGACCAACGCACCTGGACGATCGTCGGCAGATTCGAAGCGCCAGGCACCGTGATGGAGGCCGAGGTGTGGGTGCCGCTGAGCGACCTGCAGATTGCCGCCAAACGCGACAATCTCTCCTGCGTCGTTCTCACGTTGGACAGTGCAACCAACGGCGGCGCAGAGTTCGAGGATGTTGAAGTCTTCGCCAAGACGCGATTGGATTTGGAACTCGTTGCGCTTCGCGAGACCGAGTATTACTCAAAGCTCCGCGCATTCTTTCGACCCATTCAGGTGATGGTCTGGATCACCGCCATCCTGATCGCCACCGGCGGATTGTTCGGCGGGCTGAACACGATGTACGCCGCCTTCGCATCCCGCGTGCGCGAGATGGGATCGCTGCAAGCCATTGGGTATCCGCGCTACGCAATTGTCGTCAGCTTGTTGCAGGAGTCGCTGCTCGCTGCCGCTGCCGGCGCTTTGCTGGCGGCAGGAATCGCGGTGCTGTTTCTCGACGGAATCACCGTAAGATTTTCAATGGGCGCGTTTAGTTTGGTCGTCGACTCAACTGTTTTGTTTGGCGGACTGGCCGCGGGCTTGTTGCTCGGCGTGATCGGCGCGTTGCCACCCGCGTGGCGTTGCCTGCGTCTGCCGATCAACGATGCGCTAAAGACGTTTTGATAACAGGAGTATTCGTGAAATCCATTTCTATCTCGGTGTGTGTCCTTATCCTGGCGCTCCTGGTTGCCTGCGAGAAAAGTGCATCGCCCCCTACCGCAGGACCAGCAGGAGAATCCCTGCCCACCAACCTTTTCACGACCACGCCGCCAACCGGCGCGGTCGACGTCGTCGCGGCAAAGAGCGCCGCCAAAGACGGCGACCCCATCGTCATCAAAGGCCGAATCGGTGGCCAGAAAGAGCCGCTCGCCGCCAATCGCGCAATCATGGCCCTCGCAGACACCAGCCTGCCCACCTGCGACAAGACACCCATGGACAAGTGCTCAACACCGTGGGATTCCTGTTGCCAGCCGGCCGAGGAGCTCCTCGCCAAAAGCGTCTCCGTGCAGGTCGTTGGCGCTAATGGCCGGCCCCTAAAGGCAGGCCTCGCCGGTGTCTCGGGCATTGCGCCGCTCAAGGAAGTGATCGTCTCCGGAACGGCCAAAGCATCCGGAGGAAGCGCAACCCTCGTGATCCTCGCAAAACAAATCTACGTCATCCCGTAGGGGCGACACTTGAGAAACCTGCCCAATTTACAACGCAGTCTCATTTTGCCTGTATTATCTAGCGCCTGCGAAGTTGAAGGTGGATGAATGATGTCGCGCCAGGTTACGATCTTTTTCTTGACGACTCTCGCCTTGCTGTGCGCAGCACCAGCCCGCGCCGAGGACGCGCAATTCTTTGAGTCAAAAATCCGCCCGATCCTGGTCGACAGTTGCTACAAGTGCCACAGCGCCACGAGCAAAAAGATTAAGGCAAACCTTCTGCTCGACACGAAGGATGGAATGCTCAAGGGCGGTGACAATGGCCCTTCCATTGTCCCGGGCGATCCCGACAAAAGCCTGCTGATCCAAGCCGTCCGTTATAAGAACGAAGATCTTCAGATGCCGCCCAAGGAGAAGCTGGGCGATGCTCAGATCAAAGACCTTGAGGCCTGGGTCAAGATGGGGGCGCCCGATCCTCGCAGCAGCACAACAAGCGCCGCCAAACCAGCGACTACCTCCGCGGCCAAGGCAAGCGCCTATGACTTCGCCACAGAGCGGAAGAAGTGGGCGTTCCAGCCGCCGGTCGAGCCGAAGGTTCCCGCGGTTCGGAATCAGGGGTGGGCGAAATCGGATCTGGATCGATTCATTCTTGCGAAGTTGGAGGAGAAGAGTCTTGCGCCCGCGGCCCCAGCGGACAAGCGGACGCTGATTCGGCGGGCGACCTTTGATCTGATCGGGCTGCCGCCCACGCCCGAAGAAGTGGACGCATTTCTTGCCGATGCCTCTCCCAGCGCCTTCGCGAAAGTCGTTGATCGCCTTTTGGCGTCACCGCATTATGGTGAACGCTGGGGGCGGCACTGGCTGGACGTGGTTCGATACGTCGATCGATTCGACGTGCGCTCGGTCGCAAGCGTGTATGATTGGCCCGAGACGTACCGCTATCGCGACTGGGTCGTCAAAGCCTTCAACGACGATCTGCCTTACGATCAATTTATCCAGAATCAGCTTGCCGGCGATCTGCTCCCCGCGAAGGATCCGAAGAAATTCAACGCCGACGGCCTGGTCGCAACCGGCGTGTTCATGGTCGGCGAATGGGGACTGGGAGACTCCGACAAAGAGAAGATGCTCACCGACATCGTCGACGATCAGATCGACGTGACCGGCAAGGCGTTTCTCGGACTCACACTCGCCTGCGCGCGATGCCACGATCATAAGTTCGATGCCATACCCACGGCGGACTATTACTCGCTGGCGGGCATTTTCTTCAGCAGCCGTATCCTGCCAAGCCCGGGAGGAAAGAGCGAAGGTTCGGCAGTGCTGCGAATCCCGATGGCGACTGCCGAGCAGCTTGCCCAGCGCAAGCTAAATGAGGCGCGCATCGCAAAGCTGGGGCAGGAGATCGATCAATACCTGGACGGACAGTATGCCCAGCTTGGCAAGCAGCAGCTTGCGAAGGTGCCTGAATATCTACAGGGGGCGTTGGAGTACAACAAGCTCTCCGAGAAGAGTGAGGGGCCCACTGTTTCAGAATTTGCGTTGAAGCACGGGCTTCATCCTTACGCGCTCCAGAAATGGCTGAACTTCGATGGCCGCGGGCAGCTCAAGCCTCTCAATCATCCGATCCGCAACGTCGGTGAAATCGCGTCGCTAAGCGGTTGGCACGGGGCGGACGACGCGCAGGTTCCGGTGGCGCTCGTGTACTCGGGGCAGCAGGAAGTGAAGCTTGTCACGATCACGTTGCCGCCGCGCTGCGTTTCGATACATCCAACGCAAACATCGGCGGTTGCAGTGGGATGGAAGAGTCCCATCAGCGGCAAGATCAAGATCGAAGGGGGAGTCCGCGACGGCGATGCGGTGACCGGCAACGGCGTTATTTGGTCGCTCAGGCAGGAGCGCCGGGCAGGATCGAAGGAACTGGCGAATGGCGCAATCGCCAACGGAGGATCGCAGCTTCTTTCCGCGGGCACAGGCGGTTCGATCATCGCTTCGATCGACGTGGCCGCGGGAGAAGTCATTCAGCTTGCCGTCCTGGCGAAGGATAACGACCACACATGCGACACCACGATCGTGGAGCTCAACATCGCTGAAGCCGGGGCGGCAGGCGTCGCTGGAGGAAAGCGCGTGTGGAATCTGACGGCGGATCAAATGCGCCTTGCCGACGCGGGCAAGCTCGCGAGCCCTTCGCCGGACGCCTATGGAAACGCCGATGTCTGGCAGTTCTCGGAGCTCTCGAATCCAGGAGTGATGGGACTTCCACCGGACGTGACGTCGATCCTCACCAAGTGGACGAAGGTGCTGAATGAACCGCGTGATGCGGCGAAGGCGCAAGCCATTATCAAGGAGGTAACGCAGTCGCTCGTGCCTTTAACTGCCGCGACGAAGCCGGCGACGACCGCCGCGACGATTGCAGCGACGAAGCCCGCACCGGATCCGAAGCAGGAGACAGCTCTTTATCGAGTGCTCACCGATCCGAAAGGGCCGTTCTGGGCCGCGGCGCGACGCGATCTCAAGAATCTTCCTGAAGCGGCTCGCGCGCCTGTCGAGCAGCTTCAGACGGAACGCTCCACGCTCCAGCAGCAAATCGCGCAGCCGGTTCCTCTCGCCCACGGGCTACAGGAAGGCGGCACGCCGCAGAGCATGTTCGCGGGAATTCAGGATGTGCCGATTCATATCCGCGGACGCTATGACCGGCTGGGAGAAGTGGTGCCGCGACGGTTTCCACGGCTAATTGCAGGCGACGATCAGAAGCCGATCAAGGAGGGGAGCGGGCGCTTGCAACTGGCCAAATGGATTGCGAGTCCCGAGAACCCGCTCACGGCTCGGGTCATGGCGAACCGAATCTGGCAACACCACTTCGGGGAAGGGATCGTGCGCACGCCCAACAATTACGGAAAGCTGGGTGTGCCACCGACGCATCCCGAGCTTCTTGATTGGCTCGCACTGCGATTTGTGAAGAGCGGATGGTCGATCAAGGCGATGCACCGCGAGATGATGCTTTCCGCGACCTATCAGCAGTCGAGCATTGCGAACGAGAAAACGCATCAGGCAGATCCGGACAACCTGATGGTGGGCCGGATGAATCGGAAGCGGCTCGAGGCTGAGCCCCTCCGAGATGCGCTGCTGCTGGTGACGGATTCACTTGACCGCACCTTGGGCGGACCCGCGATCAATGACCTGAACATCAACCGGCGGACGTTGTACGTGATGACGCTCCGCTCCGACCGGAGCAATTATCGAACCCTATTCGATGCCGCCGATCCGGCTTCAATTGTGGAGGCGCGCACCGATACCACCGTCGCGCCGCAGGCGCTCTTCCTGCTGAACAATCCATTCGCGCTGACGAAGACGGCGGCGTTGTCGCAGCGGGTTGTCGCCCAGGCGGCGGCAGGCGACGAAGCGCGGGTGAAGTGGCTGTTCCAGCGGCTGTACGCCCGGCCGCCGGAAGCGGCCGAAGCGAAAGTCGTCCTCCAGGCGCTTAAGTCCGCGCGCGAAGGCTCGAATGAAAACGCGGCGTGGGAGCAGGTTTGCCAGGTGTTGCTCTGCGCGAACGAATTCATGTACGTCGACTGAAAACGAGGTTTAAGATGTTGTATTCCGACCCTATCAATCGCAGGCAAATGCTCAAGCGGTTCGCGAGCGGCTTTGGGATGCTGGGACTGGCGGGCTTGCTCGCGGACGATCTGTTTGCCGGTGACATCGTCAACCCGGCAGCGCCGCGCCTCACCCAGGCCCCGCACTTTGCGCCCAAGGCCAAGCGCATCATCTTTCTGTTCATGTCGGGCGGGCCGTCGCATGTGGACACCTTCGATCCCAAGCCCCGGCTCGCGATCGACAATGGCAAGCCGCTGCCGTTCGAACAGCCCAAGCTCTTTCGCACCAAGACCGGGAACCTGCTTCAGTCACCCTACAAGTTCTCCAAGCACGGACAATCCGGCATCGAAATCAGCGAGCTTTTTCCCAACATCGCGAAACAGGTGGATGATTTGTGCGTCATCCGCTCGATGGTCGCCGACAACATCAACCACAACGGAGCGTGCCTTCAGATGAACACCGGCGAGCAGGCGTTCAGCAGGCCGAGCATGGGATCCTGGCTGCTTTATGGCCTGGGCAGCGAGAACAAGAACCTGCCTGGATTTGTTGTCATCAGCCCCGCCCAGCCGTCGCAGGGAGCGCCGCTCTGGAGCAGCAGCTTTCTTCCCGCTTCGTATCAGGGAACGCTCGTCTCTGACCTGAGCAAGCCGATCGCCAATCTTGGCAATGACAAAGTTTCATCGAAGCGGCAACGACAGCAGCTCGATGCGCTCATGCAGCTCAATCAACTTCACCAGGCCAAGCGGCACGAGGACAGCCGGCTGAACGCGCGCATTGAGAGCTTCGAGCTCGCGTTCCGTATGCAGGCCGAGGCGCCCGAAGCATTCGGCATTGAGGGTGAAACCGAGGCGACGAAAAAGCTCTATGGCATCGGGGAAGGGCCCACGGATATTTTTGGCAAGCAATGCCTGATGGCGCGCCGGCTTGCCGAGCGGGGCGTGCGCATGGTCCAGGTTTACCACACGCAGACGGCCGCACGCAGCAGTTGCCAGCTTTGGGATCAGCACAGCAATCTCAAGGCCGAGTTGCCGAACAATTGTTTGGCCACGGATAAACCGGTCGCCGGCTTGCTTCAGGATCTCAAGGCGCGCGGGCTTCTCAAGGACACGCTCGTCGTCTGGGGCGGCGAATTCGGACGGACCCCCACCGCCGAGGGAACGGACGGACGCGAACATCATCCATGGGGCTTTACCATGTGGCTCGCGGGCGGCGGCATCAAGGGCGGCCTCGCGTACGGCGCCACCGACGACTTCGGCTGGCACGCGATCCAGAACAAGGTCCACGTCCACGACCTGCACGCCACCATTCTTCACCTCATGGGTTTGGACCACGAGAAATTAACCTACCGCCACAGCGGCCGCGATTACCGCCTGACCGACGTGAGCGGCCATGTCGTAAGCGACATCCTCGCGTGATGCACCTGTAGCACGGGCATCTTGCCCGTGCTCATATCGCGGACATGGGCAGGATGCGACTCGACTGCCTTCGGCTCTGAGGCTCGAAGAGAGCTCGACGAAGTCCCATGCTACGGGAATCATCCTGGCGCCATGCGGAGTTGCTTTGCGCGATTTGAGGCACCCCAAATGGATAGGGAAAGTTCCCGATCGTTTTTTCGAAAGTGGGAAGAAATGGGAAGTTTTGGGAAGCGGTCTCGGGGTGGCGGGTTGTCAAAGAACGGGAGGGGCTTTGCGGTGAGACGGAGTTTATGCGCCCTCTACCTCTTGCGGAGCGCTGCGCGGGAAAGCGACTTGGCGCGCAGCGCTTTTTGAGGGAATGCGGTTTGGAGTGCGGGGCGGGGGAAAAGAATTTTGGGATTGGGGATTTTCAGTTTTTGCGCGCTGCGCGGTTGGTGGGTTTTTAGCGCAGCGCGCGAGTTATGGCTGATCGGTGGGCGGAAAGATAGGTAAACTTTTCTTTGACTTCCGTCGGGGCTGGGGTACTCTCTCCAAACTAGCAAGGTTGACGAGGAAGCGGTTCTCAAGTCGTTCTTTACGGGCAAGATCATCATGCTGAATTCAACTGGACGCAGCCATCGGGGATTTTCTGCGCGCATTCGGAA
>JBBRYX010000010.1:0-175729 GCA_038237225.1 Tepidisphaerales bacterium
TCAACCCCCGGCGTCAAAACCGCCTCGAACCGCGAGCACGAAAACGCCGGCCCAAAGAATACGACCTGCTAAACCGCCCCCGGCAAGAAATGCGAAACGCACTGAAATCACCGGGGGAAGAAGCTTAAGTTGATGGCATTAAATCCTGTCCCCTTAGATATTCTCTGTCCCCTTAGATATTCTCGGCTGGCATGCTTTTTTGCGCGCCGGTCAGTACAATAATAATTAGCTCGCCTATGGATTCGTCGTCTAATGATCAAATGCGATTACCGGTTGGTGGCGTCGAGAGCAGCGTGCCACGACGCCATACCGGCTTTGTTCGATATAGTTACCTTCATGCTGTGGGGATGCTGTCATTGGTTGCGTTTGGCAGTACGGCCTACATGTGGTCGGCGGCACCCTTCGACATCTACCGCGGCCCGCTCAATGGAACGGGCGAGATTGCTGTAGCCAACGACACCGACCTATTGTTCTCAGGGGTCTACGGACCGTATACCCTTGGCCAGACCTTCGCCAACCACCACGACTTCGAGGTTCTAGGATTTTCCGTTGGAGTCGCCTCAGACGCCGTAACGGGATGCCGCGTCCTCGCGATCTCGCTGCCCTATGCCATGCTCCTCATGCTGCTTGCAATACCGCTAACGTGGTGGTCGGTAATCGTAAGGCGTGTCGTTCGGGATAGAACAAACGGAATCGCAGCGGGTTTCGAAGTCGTACCGGGAGCCGCGCCAAATCAGTCCGTGGCCCCGGACCAGCGGGCGAGCTAGACCGGAAACGGGGTCAAGATGACAGGATTACGGGGACGGACAGGATTACGGACGCGATTCGATTTGCCTTCAGGGTGGGACCAAGGGGACGGGTGGGACCAAGGGGACGGGAGTCATTTTAGTTAGTGGGGGGGGAAGGGGGGGGAATTGACGATTGGGCGATTGAGTCAGGGGGGGGTGACGATTGAAAAGCCAGGTCTTCAATCGTCAATGACTCAATCGTCACCCCCCCTGACTCACCAGCCGCCCCGATGCGTGCGCCTGCACGAACTCGCCGGTCTCGTGGCAATACGCGGTCAGCCGCTGCCCATCGTGCATCACCGCGCCGGTATCCACCAGCACGATCTTCTTCCCCACGATCGGCACCGGGGAACTGTGATTGGCGTATGTCGTCACGGGCGTGTGGCCAAAATACCCGCGCCGTCCCCACGCTTTTTCCGCCGCGATCTCACCCTCGGTAAAGCGCCCCCACACGATCAACTGCCGAAAGTCGGGCCTGGCCGCCGCCTGCGCGAGGATCGACGGCGACTCGGTCTGATCGCGCACATCCCACTTGGCATGCACCACAAAAAAATCCTCTTCTTCCACAACCGGCAGCAGATCGCTGATGAACTCGCGATGACTCGCCGGCACCGACCTCGCCAGCTCATCGAGCATCGGACCGTTCCCCCGCTCATCCGCCCGCACGAGATCCTCCTCCGACACGCCGTAGCTGCGAAAGGTCTGGAACAGGCCGAAATTCATGAACCATTTGAAGGCGGCAATGCGGTCGTACTCCCCGGGCTTCCCGGAGAAACTGGAATTGTGCAGCACCTGATCGAACACATCATCATGGTTCCCCCGCGCGAACCGCGCCCCCCCTGCCCCCCCCGCCCCTCCGTTCAGCGACATCAACAGATCAATCACCCGCTTGCTCTCCGGCCCGCGATTCACGTAATCCCCCGCGAAGATCAGTTGCCGGTGTGGGTCGCGCCGCTCGACCTCCGCGAGAAGCGTCTCCAGCGGCCGAAGCATCCCGTGAATGTCGCCGATGATCCAATGCATGAGGATAGCATCTTAGCTGAGATGCTGATCGCGTGGAGAAGCACGAAGCACGAAGCACGAAATCCGAAACAACTTCAAAACGGAAAGCGGAAATGCGGCAATCGCATTTCGAGCCTTGGGATTTGTTGCTTGTTTCAGATTGGGTGCTTCGGACTTAGAATTTAGGCGACATCTCCCACCGCCGCACTTTCCCATCCTTGATCGTCGCGTCCAACCGGCCGAGCACCGGGTTTTCCAGCCGGGGGTTCGTCACCGTCCACGTGATGGACTCCCCCTCTGCTGACTGCGGCCCACCAAGAATCTCCACCGCCTGCTCCTTGCTCATCCCGTCCTTCAGAACCCCAAGCTCCCGCAGCGCATGCCAGGCGAGCGTCTTCACCGGCCCCTTCTCCGAATCACTCGCCGGGGCTCGGCTCCACTGCTTCAGCACCGTCACCGCGCGCTCGCGTAGCGTCAAGTTTTCCGGATGGAAGCGCAGGTACACCACCGCATACTGCATCGCGCCGAGGAAACTCATTGCCGATCGATCCTGAACTTTTCCCTCGTTTACCGCGACGATCCACTCCGCGAGATGCTGGAGATAAGGCCCATCGATTCCCGCCTCGCCATCGTGATCCGTTCCCACGCGGCCGGTCAGAAACTTGTACGCTGGAGTCGAGCTTTTCGAATGATCCAGCACGATATTCATCAGCCGACCCGCCAGGGCCTCGTTCTCCGTCAGGCCAATGCTGGTGCGCAACGGATCGGATACATCGGCGCCCGCGAGCCAGTCATCGACGAGCCTCTTCTGCTCCGCGGTCATTTCCGCCGGCCGCTTCTCCTCCGGCAGATCCGTCACCGTCCAGGAAAACTCCAGGCTCGTCGCCTTCCCTTCCCACGCGCTCCTGGGCGCATTCGCGTTCGCGGCGACTTCACACTGCGTCCAGATCTTGTAAGTCCCCGGCTGCCGCAATGAGACCCCCGTTCGCTCGCCCGTCTTCGCATCGGTCCAGATCTCTTTTCCCTCCGACAGCCGCAGCTCGACGGAATACGGCCCCTCGCTGTCGAACTTCACGTATGAGCTCGCGCTTTTGCCGCCCGGAGCGCGGGATGCGCGCTTGATCGGCTCCCAGATTACTTCGCGCCCATCGGGACCAACCACGTGCAGTTTTGTCGAAACCACCAACCCAAACGGCGACACGCGGATGTTCGGCTTTTTCGCCCGGAAATACTGAATGACCCGCATCGCCTCGCCCGGATGCCACTCCGTTCGTCCCGCCGGCTCAATCTTGATCCCGATGCTGATCCCTCCTGATGCCGGACCCCAAAGCACTCCCTCATCCGCTGCCGGCGCGATCGCGCAGGGGAGGAGGACAACTGCCAGAAAAATCGCCGCTTTCGCCAATCTCATGAAACTTCCTTACCGTTGTAGACAACACAATCGCATCATCGTGCGGTGCGAATTCTTTTTCCAATAAACCCGCCCATCAGTTTGTCCACCGGATTATGCACCGCCCAACGCCTGTGCGTTATTGAACTTGCGAAAAGTGGTGGATAACTCTGCCGTGACTTCTCGATTTCTCTGCGGTTTCTTCGCCGAAGCGAATATATTTCCCTCCGTCGTCGGACGTGAAAGCGTTCCGGCGAAACAGGAGAAGGCTCCTGAAATACCGAGTCCGGCCTCAGAGATAAGCGCCGTGCGAAGCAACCAATTGCGGGCACGGCCGGGGCCGGCGGCCAGCGATCGGGCCACCCGCAACTAATCGGCTTGAAAAAGCCGTGTGGCAAGTCGGGTTAAGATCGCCGCCAGTGGTGCTTAGCGATTGCCGGGAGAGAGTCCTGGACAACTGCGGCATCGGACCCAGCGGCTTGAGCGTGTCAGTAATGGCAGGCGAAGAAGCCGCAGATCCTAGGAATGGGTCCGGGAAAGACAGTTGCTCGAGCAGGAATGCGAGAGTGATTGTCGAAGCGAAAACCCACGGCCGTCCAGTCGGGAAACCGCCATGCCGCCCTGTTGGGCGAGCGCCGGCGCAATCTAGCGCCGGGAACCGTCTGTAGAAGAGCGTAACGCAAGGCACGCTCTTTTGCTGAACGGGCCGAGGCGGCCCCAGGCCCAGAGCCACTTGCCGAAGAATCGGCCCGATGCCAGAAGCACAAGCGCTTCGCAAGAAGCAAATGAGCAGGCCCACGCGGTGACGTCGCGAGTCACTTCGGGGGCCTTCTGGTTTTTTGGGGTGGGTCCGTTGTTCGTGGTCAGTTGTTGGGAGAAGAGCATGTTTGATCTGAAGCCGATCGAGATTGATTTCGAAAGACTCTGCCAACATCTGGCGCGGGATGCGGGGAGGCCGGTGGAGGAGGTCGAGGCGGCGCTGTGGCTGCGGGAAAAGAATGTCGTGCCTTATGGCGACGGTTGGTTGGCGGATTCCTTGTCCCTCCCCTTCGTCAGCGATTTCCTGGCCCCGCCCGCCGCCTGAGCGTCAGATCTTTGGCGTCTCGATTTTTCTCAGCGGCACCGTGGCCGCGAGTTCCTCCGGTATCTGGTAGCCGGTGTCCCGCAAATACTCTCCCAGCATATCTCTGAGCCGCCGTTGGATTTGCTGCGGCGATTGCCGCGCATCGACGGTGTTGAAGCCGTGCTCATCAACCATGTTGTCCATCTGCTCGATCAGGTGCGTCTGATACGCGATGAAGCTGTCATAGAGATCATCGCCGAAGTTGGTATCCAGGCCGCTCTCCCAGTAGTTCATCTTACCTGCCGACAGCACGCGCGGGACGAGATCGTGCACGCCAAGCTGGAGATAGAACGTCAGATCCGGCGCAACAGCGAAGCCAAAGAGATCCCGCAGCCACTGCGGATCGGCGCCGCGGGCGATACCCCGCGCGATCGCGGTGTAGATATAACGGTCTGCGAGGACGAGGAAGCCGCTCTTAAGCGCCGGGATGACCTGATACTCAAGGCGGTCCGCGAGGTCGGTCGCGTACATCAGCGAGTACGTCAGGCGATGCAGCGAGTGTCCCTGCTTTGCATCGGTAATCGCCTGACCGACCAGTTTGCTGCGCGTCCATCCGGTTTCCAGCACCGCAAATCCCTGAACCTCGAGCCATTGTTTGAGCATGCTCGCCTGCGTGCTTCGGCCGCACCCATCCGTTCCTTCGATGACGATCAGCCGGCCTTCGCAGCCCTCCCTGGGCAGGTAAGGCATCGCGTGGCCAAGGTACTTAAAGTCCCGCATGTCACTTCTCCTAAACTGCGGTTGTCCTGTGCCGGGCTAACGCCTCATCGACGACTTGGCGCACATACCGCTGCTGCTCGCCGATGCTCTGGGTGGCATCGATTTCGTGAAGGCCGTACTCGCCGGCAATCGTCTGGTATTCATTGAGAATTCTCCCCTGAAAGATCTTGAAACTCTCGACGATGTTCGGCGAGAGATTCAGATCCATGCCCGCTTCATAGTCCTTGATCTTCGCGCGCCCCGAGAGCAGACGCGCGATGCTCACTTCGATGGGCACGTTGAAATACATCGCAAGGTCCGGGCGCGGCGCGAAGTCATACACTTTGCGCACCCACGTTCGATCGCAGCCGCGGGCGACATCCCGCGCGAACGCGGTGTAGACGTAGCGGTCGGCGAGCACGGTCATCCCCGCTTTCAACGGTGGAAGAATGTTGTGCACGAGCCGATGCGCGAAATCGGTGGCGTGCAGCAGCGAAAAGGTCATCGGCGTCAGCGACATTTTCTTCTTGCCCTTTTTTGTCACCGTTCTGACAAGATCGGCGCTGTTCCACTCGGTGAAGAAGGGGTTGAAGCCGCGCGCCTGGAGGTAGCGCATGGCGAGCATGAGCTGCGTGCTTTTGCCTGAGCCGTCGATGCCTTCGACGATGATCAGTTTTCCGGGGTAATCGTGAGGTTGGGTGAGGTTATCCATCAATTAAGACCTCGCCAGTTCGAACTGGATGGGCCGCTGTAAAACGGATTCGAACATTTCGCGTTTGCGATTGGCGCCCCAGATTTCCAATTGCGCATCGAGGCGCGTGACGATGTTGCACTTAACGTGTCCGGCGGTGGTTCGGCATCGAACGCTGTCGACGACGCTCGCATGCGAGCGATCGAGGCCGTCCGCGAGCCGCAGAATCGCTGCGCCCACGCACACAATTCGGCGCGCCTCGGGAGGCAGCTTCTGAAATGCCGCGTGCTTCTTCTTAGGCGCCGATTTGCGGTGATAGCGCGCGATGTTGGCGATGATCTGAATTTCCTCGGGTGTAAATCCTTCGAGGTCGCCGTTGAGGATGAGGTACATGCTGTGTTTGTGATGGCTGCTCTGGGCGATGTGCCAGCCGATGTCGTGCAGGAGCGCGCCGTATTCAATAAGCTCTCGCGCCTTGTTGTCGAGCCCATGCAGCGAGCGAAGCTGATCGAAGAGATTGAGACACAGCTTGGCGACATGTTCGCTGTGGGATTTATGCCACGCGCACCGGCGCGCCAGCCCGATGATGCTGCGGCGGCGCGGCTCGGGGATGCGGTGGCGGATGGTCATCTCGGGGACGTTTCGCGCGAGGTAGTCCACGACGATTCCTTCCCTTAATGCGGACTTGGTGATCTCGATCTTCTTCAGCTTGAGCCGGCGAAAGAGCTCGTCCACGAGAAGGGCGCCGGCAACGATCTGCTTGCGCCGGTGCGGGTCGAGCTCGGGCATCTTCTCCCGTTGCTCGGCACTGCTCTTCAGAAGCAGCTCGAGGAGTTGTTGAAACGGACCGCGCTCGATCACCGCGTCGTCTTTGCCGTTCGAATTACCGTCGTTCGCTTGCGCGGCAGTCAGCAGCGCGACGGCTTCAAGCGTTCCGCTGGTGCCGATGGCGCGAGTGGGGTTGTGACGAAGAATCTGCTCAGAGACAGAAGAGAGCTCGCGTTCGTAATGAGCGCGGATTGCGGCGACATCTTCATCGGAAATCGGGTCGCTCTTGACGAACTGCGTTGTCATGCGAGAAGCGCCGAGCTTGCGGCTCTCGAGCACCGATGCCTGGTGGGCGTCGCCCACGATAAATTCGGCGCTGCCGCCGCCGATGTCGAGGATGAGGGTATGGCCGGTGAGCTGGACGGAGTGGCGGACGCCGAGGTAGATCAGGCGGGCTTCTTCGCGGCCGCTGATGATCTTGGCGTTGAGATTGAGTTCGTCCTTGATGCGCTGAAGGAAGTCGCCGCCGTTGGTGGATTCGCGCACCGCGCTGGTGGCGACGCAGCGGATTTTCTCGCAGCGTTGCCCGAGTGCCGCCTGTTTGAATCGGCCGAGAACGGCGATGGCGCGCTCGATCGAGTCGCGCGGGAGGAGTCGCTTGGGAAAAGCGGCGGCGGCGAGGCCGGTCATCTCCTTCATGCGCGCGAGGACAACGAGTCCGCCGTCGGGCTCGACCTGCGTCATGATCATGTGGATGGAGTTCGAGCCGATGTCGATGGCGGCGATGCGCAAGGACTGAGCAGCCTGCGATTCGCTGCCGCGGCGGAGGGTGGAGGATGTGGATCGAGTCATGCTTCAAGTGTAGGTTCGGCTGGTCGCGCTAAGATCAGGTAAACGCGGGATAAAGAAATGATGAGATGCCGCGAGTACCAGGCGACTCGCAGCGCGGGCGGGTTGTCCGTACAATCCGGCGGCATGAGCGAAGTCCGAGCGAATCGTGAGCCGTTGGTGGCGCCGGGGGGGATCGACCACCATGTGGCGGATCTGACGGCGACATTTTCCGCGGATGTGACGCTGGGGGCGGCGGCGGAGAAACTCGCGACGGCGGGGCAGTGGCTGCCGATTGATGGGGAGCCTTCGGCGATGCTGGGGAAACTGATTGAGCTGAACTCGACGGGGCCCTTGCGCCTGGGATATGGAGCTTGGAGGGATTTGCTGCTGGGGGCGCAGTTTTTGAATGGACGCGATGAGCTGATTACTGCCGGGGGACGCGCGGTGAAGAACGTGGCGGGGTATGACCTGACGAAATTCATAGTGGGGCAGGGCGGCGTGTTCGGGCGCGTGGTGACGGTGACGACGCGGACGTATAAGCGGCCGGGGGCGGCGATGGTGGCGAAGTTTGAGCCGGATTTGAACCTGGTGAATCGCGTAATGCCGACGGATCTTCGGGCACAGTGGATGGTGGTGGATCGGGATAACTTGTGGATGGGATATGTGAATGATGAGCGGACGGTGGAATATTGCGCGGGGCGATTGGCGGAGTTGAAGCCGGCGAGCGTTGAGCGGCGTACGATTGAAGAGGATATCGAGCATCGGCGAAAGCTTTGGAAGGCTGAGGGCGAGCGGACGTTTCGGGTGGCGGTGGCGCCTTCGAGGATCATGGAATTCGTGCAGGCGGCGAAGATTTCGGGGTGGGCGGCGGATGCGGCGTTTGGGGTGGTGATTGGCGGATGTGCTGCGGGCGATCTGAGTAGGATACGAGAAGCGGGCACGCGGGTGTCGGGGACGGTGACGTTTTTCGATGGGGACGAGATTGAGTACGAATCGCCAAGCGAGTGGCATCGGCTGCTCCTCGAGCGGTTGAAGCATTCGTTTGATCCTGAGGAGCGGCTGAATCCGCTTCCGTGGCGGAAGCGAGCATGAACGCACCTTTGAAAGTTGTGCAGTCGAAGCCGGCGGTGGCGTTGGATCCGCGGACGTACCAGCGCGCGCTGTCTTGCGTGCATTGCGGGTTGTGCTTGCCGGCTTGTCCGACTTACAACGTGAATCAGCATGAGGCGGATTCGCCGCGGGGAAGGATTCAACTCATGCGGGGGCTTGCGGATGGGTTGATTCAGCCGACGGATTCGGTGGTGAAGCACCTGGAACTTTGTCTGGACTGTCGCGGTTGCGAGACGGCTTGTCCGAGCGGGGTGGTTTATCACGAGTTGATCGAAGAGACGCGGGCGCGGCTGGCGGAGCAGCGGAAGTTGTCGCTGCAAGAGCGGCTGATGCGGACGATCTTTTTCCATGTGTTTGTGCATCGGAAGCGATTGCGGTTGATGCTGTTTCCGGCGCGGGTGATGCAGAAGATCGGGATGTACGGACTGTTCAGGAAGAGCGGGATTTTTCGGATGCTGCCGAATCAGTTGCGGAAGATGGAGCAGATGTTGCCAGCGGATGGGCGGCTTTGGCCGCGGGAATTGCCGGAGCGGTTTGCGGCCAGGGGCGAGAAGAAGGCGACGGTGGGGTTTTTCGCGGGATGCATTGGGGCGGTGATGTTTGATGAGGTCAATCGCAAGGCGGTGGAGCTGCTTTCTGCGTGCGGGGCGGAGGTGTTGACGCCGGGGGCGCAGGTCTGTTGCGGTGCGATTCATCACCACAACGCGGCGGAGCATCCATCGCAGGAACTGGCGCGAAAGAACATCGACACGTTTGTTCCGGAGAACGGGGGGGGGGTGGACACCATTGTGACCGACATCGCGGGGTGCGGGGCGGCGCTGAGGGAGTATGACTTTTTGTTGCGGGATGATCTGAAGTATGCGGCTCGGGCGAAGGTGTTTGCGAGCAAGGTGCGGGATGTTAGCGAGGTGCTTGCTTCGCTCGGTCTACCGGAGATGAAGCATCGGGTGGAGTTGACGGTGACCTATCATGATGCGTGTCATTTGGCGCATGCGCAGAAAGTGACGGCGGAGCCTCGGGCGCTGCTGGCGTTGGTGCCGGGGTTGAAGCTGGTGGCGTTGCCGGAGAGCGATATGTGCTGCGGTGCGGCGGGGACGTATAACCTAACGCAGCCGGAGATGTCGACGAAATTGGCGGAGCGGAAATTGGACAATATCGGGGCGACGGGGGCGGGGGTTTGTGCGACCGGGAACGTGGGGTGCGCGATGCAGATTCAGTCGGAAGCGGATGCGCGCGGGAAGAAATTGCGGGTGGTGCATCCGGTGGAAATTCTGCATGAGGCGGTTTTTGGGAAGGGGTGAGTGGAGTGAGTGCGACAGAATTGCACTCGGGATGGGGCATTTTGGGGAATGGGAGCGGACGGCAGAGAGCGCGAAGACGCGAAGGAGGGGAGGGGGGATGCGTGTCTTCGGTCGCTCATGGTGGCGGGTGAACGTTCTGCGACGTCCACGTCTGACGTTTCAGACCGCAACGTCCACAACGCCTGCGCGAGACTTCCAGGCGGGAAAACAAAGGAAGGCAGGATGACCCTTCTACTTCGGCTTACGCGGTGACAGTTCTACTTCTTTACAACAGATGGACACCCCGCCTCCTTGCAATTACCGCCGGCTACGCCTATCTTTTCGCGACCCTGACAGCCGTGAGTTGCGGCGGGGGCACTGTAATGACCGTTCCTCGGCCTTTGCGCTGGGGATCTGGTGTCCAGGAGTATTCATGCCGATCGCAGCAGAGCAGAAGCAGAAGATCGTTTCCGATTTCAAGATTCACGACAAGGACACGGGTTCGCCGGAGGTTCAGATCGCGTTGCTTACAACGCAGATCACCGAACTGACCGATCATCTCCGGACGCACAAGAAGGATCACTCGTCGCGTCGCGGGTTGCTCAAGATGGTCAGCAGGCGCAACAGCCTCCTGAAATATCTGACCCGAGAAGATCGCACGCGATACCAGCAGATCATTGGACGCCTGGGTCTGCGTAAATAATGGAAGATCATCCGGGACACGCATGTGCGTGTCCCGGCTTTGTTTTACCGCCTCCCTCAACACCCCAACCTGTTTGCCGGCCTCGGTTGTGGAACGTTTTGAGAAGAGTCGGGCCGAAAGGCACGAGGGTGGAGGATGGAAGATTGAAAGCAGAGAGGAATTGACGATCGGGTGATTGAGTCATTGACGATTGAAGAAATCTTCTTTCAATCGTCAATGACTCAATTACCCGATCGTCAATCGCCTGGACTGCTTTCTATCCTCTGTCTTCCTACCTCTTTTCTCACGGACGTGAGGCCGGCAAGAGGACAATCATCATGCAAGCGATTTCTGTTGAGCGCCAAATAGGCGGGCGCCGATTGGCTATCGAGACCGGCTCTTACGCGAAGCTGGCGGATGGCGCGGTTTCGGTTCAGTACGGGGACAGCGTGGTTTTTGGAGCGGTGGTTCGCGCCAACCCACGAGAAGGCATCGACTTCTTCCCGCTCCAGGTGGATTACCGCGAGCGCCGCGCCGCCGCGGGCAAGTTCCCCGGCGGGTTCATGAAGCGCGAAGGCCGGCCGACGACCAAAGAAATTCTCACCGCGCGATTGATCGATCGTCCGCTGCGTCCGTTGTTCCCCAAGGGGTTCATGGATGAAGTGCAGATCCATCTGAACGTGCTTGCGTTTGATGGGGAGAACGATCCGGACGTGTTCGCGGGAATTGCCGCCAGCTCGGCGGTTGCGATCTCGGATATCCCGTTCATCACCCCGATCGCTCACGTTCGCGTGGGACGAATCAACGGTCAGTTCGTGCTGTTTCCGACCGTTCAGCAACTCGAGGAATCCGATATGGATCTCGTCGTTGCCGGCACCAAGCATTTCGTGAACATGATCGAAGTCGGTTCGCGCGAAATCCAGGAGGACGACACGGCGGATGCAATCGAGTTCGGTCATAAGGCGATCGTCGAGATCGTCGGCATGATCGAGGAATTGCAGTCCAAGGCGGCGAAGCCCAAGGCGGGCGACGTGAAGCGGCCGGATCCTGCGTTTGTCGATTCGATTCGCACGCGGGTGACCGACAAGATTCGCGAGGTGAAGGGCAAGCCCGGCAAACACGATCGCTCCGATGCGGTCAAGAAAATCATGGAAGATCTCATCAACGAGATGGCCCCGCCGGTGACTGATCCCAACGCGAGCTACGCGGCGATCATTGGGCAAAAGGCCCAGGTCAAACAGATCCGCGCCGTCTTTGCGGAAGTGGAAGAGCACGTCACCCGCGAGGCGATTCTCGCCGGCGTGCGTCCGGATGGGCGCGGATTCAAGGACATCCGGCAGATTCATTGCGAAGTCGGTATTCTGCCGCGCGTACACGGCTCTGCCGTCTTCACGCGCGGTGAAACGCAGGCGATGTGCACGGTCACGCTCGGCACAAGCTCCGATGAGCAGATGGTCGATGGGCTGACGGATGAGTACAGCCAGAAATTTATGCTGCATTACAACTTCCCCAGCTACAGCGTGGGCGAAGTGCGTCCGATCCGCGGGCCGGGTCGTCGCGAGATCGGTCACGGGGCATTGGCGGAACGTTCGCTGATCCCGGTGCTGCCGGGCATCGAGCAGTTCCCTTACACCGTTCGCATTATCAGCGACATTCTCGAATCCAACGGCTCCAGCTCGATGGCATCAAGCTGCGGCGGCTGCCTGGCGCTCATGGACGCGGGCGTGCCGATCAGCAAGCCGGTTGCGGGAATTTCGGTTGGTCTCGTGCAGGAAGGCGACAAGAAGGCCCTCCTCACCGACATCATCGGCGAGGAAGATCACTTCGGCGATATGGATTTCAAAGTCTGCGGCACCCGCGACGGGATCACCGCGATTCAGCTCGACATCAAGACCGAGGGCATCGATCACGCGACGATCCGCGAGACGCTGCATCGGGCGAAGGAAGCCCGCCTGCACATTCTCGCCGAGATGGCCAAGGCGCTGCCCGCGCCGCGGCCGGAGATCAGCCAGTGGGCCCCGCGCCTGCTGACGATCAAGATCGATCCCGAGAAGATCGGCAAGATCATCGGCCCGGGCGGCAAGAACATCAAAGCCCTTCAGGCGGACACGGGCGCCAACATCGACATTGAAGATGACGGTACCGTGTACATCTCGTCGGTCGATGCCGCTGCGGCAGAGCGCTGCCGCGACATCATTGAGGCGATGACCGCCGAGGTGAAGGTCGGCAAGATCTACAACGGCCGGGTCGTCAGCATCAAGGACTTCGGCGCGTTCGTCGAGATCGCACCGGAGACCGATGGTCTCGTCCACGTCTCGGAGCTTTCCGACAAGTACGTCGATCGCGTCACCGACTACATCAACATCGGCGACGAGGTGCAGGTGAAGGTGCTGCTGATCGACGATCAGGGGCGAATCAAGCTGTCGCGCAAGGCGGCCATGAAGGACCTGGGTCAGGAAGACCCGGAAGCCGTCGGCGCCCGATCGGATGGCGGCGAAGGTGGCGACCAAGGCGGCGGCGACCGTGGGCGCGGCCCCGGTGGCGGTGGTGGCCGAGGTGGTCGCGGCGGCGGAGGTGGAGGCCGTGGACCGCGTCGCGATTGAGCGACCGTTTAACCCAAACAAGTCAAAGCCCCGGACTCAACCTCCGGGGCTTCTCTTTTGGCAGCGGGCTCGATCCCGTTTTATCGGACGATCAACGGGGGATGATTTGAAGTTGGTGAGGCCTTTAGGGTTCAGGAAGGCACGCGCAGGTATAGCGCCTGTTGAAAAGGGGGCAAATCCCTTTGACAGTTTGACGCGAACTGGCACAATGGATCGCATAGGCCACGGTGTAGGCCAATAGCAGTTGTTGTTGTTGCGACCCCGGTGTGGGAGCTCGCGCCTCGTCACGGATGACGAACAAGCAGCATAGGATTCGCCACAGGAGTCAGTTGTCATGACGGATAGCGCCGCCTCTCAAGTTAGCTCACAAGCCGCCGGACTTTTTCAGAAGGCCCACGGCAAGATTGTCATGCTCCAGCGCCTTGATGCGCAGCTTGCCTCGCTGCTCGAGCAGCGCAAGCGCCTTCAGGACGATCTGGCGAGCGTGCAAGGCTCGATCAACGAAGAGTTCGACCGTTTGATGCGCCAGGCGGATGAAGCGCCGAATCGCATCCTCGCGGAGATCTCCGATGCGAGCCGCCGCAACGGCAGCGAGCCGGTCGGCCGGCTGACCGAAGTCTCGGATCAGGGCTAAGCTCAACAAGCCAATGAAAGGCGCAGGTTGAAATGCGCCTGTGGGACAGGCGACGTGATGATCCTTTGGGATCGTGACGTCGCTCGTTCTTTTTTGCGCTGGGTGGGGCCGAGCCAATGCAGCCGCCGAGTCGCGGAGGCGCGGAGACAGACGCGGAGGAATTCATTTTGGAGTTCTTCAGAGCGTGCGCGGTTGAAGTTATTCATGGTGCTCCTAAGCGGTCGGGGTTTAGGTCTTGAAGTTCGGAGAGGGTGAAGAGGCCGTCTTTTCTGATTAGCTTGCCGTCGAAGTGGATTTCGCCGCCGCCGTAGTCTTCGCGTTGGATGTTGACCATGTCCCAGTGGATTTGGGAGCGGTTGCCGTTGTCGACTTCTTCATACGCCTGGCCGGGGGTGAAGTGGAAGGAGCCGGCGATTTTTTCGTCGAAGAGGATGTCGCGCATGGGTTTGGTGATGAGGGGATTGAAGGCGAGGGAGAATTCGCCGATGTATCGGGCGCCTTGGTCGGCGTTGAGGATTTCGTTTAGCTTCTCGGTCAGGGGCGGTGAATCGGCACTGGCTGTGGTGATTTTTCCGTCCTTGAATTGGAGTTCGATGTTGTTGAAGACGGTGCCGCGGTAGAGGGTTTCGGTGTTGAACTGGATGTGTCCCTGAACGGAATTTTTGATGGGGGTGGAGAAGCATTCGCCGTCGGGGATGTTGCGCTGGCCGAAGCAGGGTTTGGCCCCGATTCCTTTGATGGAGAAGCAAAGGTCGGTGCCGGGGCCCTTGATGTGGACCTGGTCGGTGCGTTTCATGAGGTCGACGAGGGGCTCCATGGCGCGCTGCATTTTGGGGTAGTCGACGCCGGCGCAGACGCGGAAGTAGAAGTCTTCGAAGGCTTCGGTGCTCATGCCGGCGGATTGGGCCATGGATGGAAGCGGCCAGCGGAGGACGACCCAGCGGGTGTGCTTGACGCGCTGTTCGAGGTGGACGGGCTTGAGGTAGAGCTTTTCGGTGAGATCGACATTTTGCTTCGGGATGTCAGACATCTCTGCGATGTTGTGGGAGCCGCGGATACCGATGTAGCATTGGACATTTTTCATGCGCTCGAGATCAATTTGGGCCATGAGGTTAAGCTGATCTTCCGACGCGTGCTGCTGGAGTGCGCGGCGGACTTGTTCGTGGTGGGTTTGGGCGAGGGGGATGCCGCCGGCTTCGGCGATGGTTTTGATGAGGGTGGTGGTGAATTCGGTGGGGATGTCGAAGGCTTCGATGAGGACTTTGTCGCCGGGTTTGACCTGGGCGGAGTGGTGGACGAGGACGTTGGCGAGATTGGTGTGGCGTGGGTCTTTCATGGGGGGAGTTTAGGGGGGTGGGATGAGAACGTGAAAGGTAAAACGTGAAACTTGAAACGTGAAAACTGGCAGATCATTGGTGGCATTGAGCAGGGGAAGTTGCTTTTGGAAGACCCTGACGCCAAGCCTAATCCCGTTGTCGGAACCGAGCAGGAACTGGCGGATCGGTGCGTTCGTCGCCAGCGGCGTCGGCAACTAACTAAGAGGGCCTCAACGTAAGCTTCCACGCTCGTGAATCCATTTTCCCTGGCACGGGATTCCATTCGCGAGCGAAAGGCATCGGCAAGGTTGAGGCTTAATGGGGCCATGCGCGTTGAGGATAGCACATGCTCGGGTTGGCGTAGATGGTGCGATGGTTGGACCGTTACGCAAAAAAAAGAAGGGCGACGCGAGGGTCGCCCTTCGGGGTCACACATTTGTGGTGGTTTATGGGAGGAGCTGGTTTTTGAAGGCGGCGGCGGGGAAATAGCGGCCGGCGGCGGCGGGGTTCGGTTTGGGGTGGTCGATGATGAGGACGTGGTCGCGGGCGATGTGGAGTTGGCCCTGGAGTGTGCCGACGAGTTGGGCGAGCCGGCGGATCTGGGTGGGTGTTGGCACGGTGCGGTCAAAGTCGCCGACGACGCAGATGCTGATGCAGGCGGGGTCGATCTGGTTGGCGCCGGGCGGGGGCGTGGGGGATTGTTGGTCGGTCCAGCGCTGGCCGATCTGGATCTCACCGTCGACGGCTCCGTCGCCGTTACCGATGAGGAAGTGGTCGCCGAAGCCGTTGTTTTGTTGGGCGAGGGAGATGGCGTCGCCGGCAGCGGTCTGGGTGTGGTGGATGTAGATGTACTTCCAGCGGTTGGGGACGACATCGGATTTGGTCTCGAAGATAACGTCGAGATTTTTCGGCGTGTCGATGGCGAAGAGGGAGTTGGTTTCGCCTTGCACGAGGGGGGCGGGGGAGAGTGCCATGAGGGCGGCGCTCGTGAGGGTGAGGACCGCGAGGAGGCATGTGAAGACGATTAGTTTGCGTTGTGATTTTTTCACGGCTGTACCCACCAGTCTGAGGTGCGTTTTCGGCCGGGCCAGTTGAAAGCTGAGAGTTGCCCGGGTCCGATAAAATCTGATTCCCGCACCTGTCTATGGGGATCATCGGCAGTGCGAGGCGGTTTTATGCAGGAAAAACTAAAGAGATGGAATTGGGGGCAGTCCATTGCCTGATCCGATCGAAATGTGGGTTGAAACTCATCCTTGAGTTTCGGTGGGGGGATTGTAGCGGTTGCGGGTTGAAAGAGAAGGGGGGGTGGGAAATGGGAAATGGGAGACAAAAACGTAAAACGTAAAACGTAAAACGTAACGAAACGTGAAACGTGAAACGTGATACGGGAAACGCAATGGGGATTAGCGGGTGTGGAAGAGCAGGAGGTAGATGAGGACTGCGCCGGCGAGGGCGATGGCGGTGGCGGTTAGATAGCGTTTCCACTGCGGGGGATGTTTTGGGGGGGCGTTTTGGTTGATGGGGGCGGGGGCGCGTTTGGCGCGGTTTTTGCGCTCTTCGGGAGGGGTGGGTTGATCCTCGAGATTTTGTAGGCCGGTGCCGATGGCGGAGTCGCCTCTACCGGGATTGCCGGGACTTCGGTAGAGGGTTTTGGCGGGGGTGGTGTTGGTGGCTTTGGAGCCTTGCTTGAGATGGGCGGGGACGGTTTGGATGGTGCCGCAGTGCTGGCATCGGCAGACGCCGCCGGCGAAGGCTTCGTCGATGGTGAGGACGGCGTGGCACTGGGTGCAGGGGAGGGAGAGCATGGATGACTCGTGACTCGTGAAACTTGAAACGTGACTCGTGAAACTTGATTGGCAAAACGTAAAACGTAAAACGTAACGGGGGAGGGGGATTTTAGGGGTTCCAGAGGTAGTAGAAGTTGGTGGGTAGGAAGCTGGTTATTCCTGGAAGTTGGAGTTGGGTGGTATTGGGTTGGGGTTGTGGGATTTCGGTGGCGGCGTAGATGGAGCCTGCGTAGCCGTAGGGGCGTTTGTACATGATGACGGTGGCGGATTCGGCGTGGGCTAGTTTTTTGGTGCTGGCGATGGCGTCTTCAAGGAGGCCGAGGTCGTCTACGAGGCCGAGGTCTTTGGCTTGTCGGCCGGAGAAGACTCGGCCGTCGGCGATGGTTTTCAGGTTGTGGGTGTCGAGTGCGTGGCGATTGTCGGTGACGACGCCGAGGAAGCGGGCGTAGTACTCATCGATCATGCCCTGCATGACGGCGCGGTCTTCGGGTGTGGAGGGGCGGAAGGGGGAGCCCATGTCCTTCAGCGGGCCGCTTTTGAGGGCTTCGGTTTGGGCGCCGATTTTGTTGAGGGTTCCGGAGAAGTTGAAGGTGTAGAAGACGACGCCGATGGATCCGACGATGGTGGTGGGTTGGGCGATGATCTTGTCGCAGCCGCAGGCGAGGTAGTAGGCGCCGCTGGCGGCGACTTCCTGGAAGGCGGCGACGACGGGTTTTCCGGTTAGTTTTCGGAAGCGGAGGATTTTTTCATACATGGCATCGGAACAGCTCACGGTGCCGCCGGGGGAGTTGATTCTGAGGAGGACGGCTTTGACGTCCTTGTCGTTCTGGGCGTGGTCGAGTTGCTGGGTGAACAGGCTAAGCGGATTTTCGGTGGCTTGGAAAAGTCCGCCTTGCTTGGCGTTTGCGAGCATGCCTTCGACGGGGATGACGGCGATTTTGCCGCTGCCCCAGGAGCCGGATTCGAGGGAGATTTCGTTGAGTTTGTTGGTGTTGGAGATGGGGGTGATGAGGAAGCTGGGTGTGCCGCAGCTGGTGCAGAGGAGGAGGAAGGTGGAGAGAGCGACGAAGCGACTGAGCGACGAAGCGACGAAGGGGGGGAGGAGGGCGGTTGAATGGTGCATATGATTTGGTGGTGAGCGAGGGACGACGGATCACGGGCGAGTCGCCCGTGGCACAGAGGAATAGATAGCGTGGCGTATCGGGTGAGTAAACAGAGATTCGGGGAGTTGGTTGAAGAGGCGCTGGCGGAGGCGCCGGGGGATTTTGCGGGATTTCTGGAGGAGATACCGGTGGAGGTGCGGGTTCGTCCGACGGCGGAGCAGCTGGAATCGGTGGGGACTCGGCGGGGGAATCTATTGCTTGGGCTTTATCACGGTCGGCCTCGGACGCGTCGGAGCGTGGAGGAGTCGGGGGTGATGCCGGATGTGATTTATATTTTTCAGGATTCGATCGAGCAGGTGGTGGAAACGGAACAGGGGTTGGTTCAGCAGGTTCGGACGACGGTGTTGCACGAGGTGGGGCATCACTTCGGGATGAGCGAAGAAGCTCTTGAAAAGCTGGGGTATGGATGACTTGGCAAAGTCTGATAAAAGGGGGAAAGAAATTCAAAGAAGGCGTGTATCTGGATTTACAGCTTAAAGCGGCGGCGATTAAGCTGCCGATGCTGCTGGTGGGCTGTAATTCTGTGAAGGCGCTGCCTACTTTGTGTATGGAGGGGCGCAAAAGCCGCGAACAGCCCTTGGCGAGTACCGTAAATACAGTACCGTCTGGCGAAATCGGCATCGTCGGACCGGCATCCGCATTGGAATTCAATTGGAATAGGTATGAGACAGATGAAGAAAACAGCCCTTGGGGCCGGAGTCCTGTTCGCAGTCGCGGCAATGTTAGCTATGCCGGACGCAGCATTTGCACAGTTGAGTTCGGCGTATCAGAATCCGATTCCGGGTGTGACTCAGCCGATTCGGTCGAACATTGCGAAGCGGACGCCCCCGATGTCGGGGCCGGTGCTTGAAGTGACGGTGAAGCCTGGTGATGCGGTGAAGAAGGGTCAACTGCTGATCCGGCAGGATGATCGGGCGGAGCTGGCGAAGCTGAGAGGGCTGGAGCTTGAAGCGAACTCAACAGCTAAAATCGATGAGGCGAAGGCCAACTTCGACGTGAAGAAGAGCGTGCTGAGTCGAAAGGAAAAGACTTTCAAGGAGAACGCGCTGTCGGCGAGGGAACTGGAAGAGGCTCAGCTGGAAGTGATCGATGCCGAGGCGCGGCTGAAAGTCGCGCAGTTGGATATTGCCAAGGCGAAGACGGATGTTGAATATCAGAAGGTGCGGATCGAGCAAATGCGGGTGGTGGCGGATTTTGATGGGCATGTCGAGTCGCTGGACACGAACGTTGGGGAGATCACGGATCCAACGAAACCCATGGTGACCATCGTGCAGACGAACCCGCTGTGGGTGGAGATTCGGAATATGCCGACGGTTTGGGCGGGGCGGTTGAAGGTTGGGGACAAAGTGGAAGTCCGGTATGACGATCGATATGCGGGGACGCCGATTTATGATCAGAAGTGGGTTCCGGCAGAGGTGATTTTTAAGGCGCAGCTTGCGGACGAGCGGAGCGACACGCAGTTGGTGACGGTTTCGATGCCGAATGCGAATCATTTGGATGCGGGTTTGCAGGTGGTTGTTAAGCTGCCGGATGCGGTGGTAAATGCGGCGGCGAGCCCGGCGGCATCGGCGAGGCCTTGAGTGAGATAGGTTTGGCGGTTGATTTGAGGTAGAAGCAGTTTTGCTTTGCGTATAACAGCCCTCACCCCAACCCTCTCCCGGAGTTACCGGGCGAGGGGGAAGAAAAATAGCGAGGTAGCAGGTGTCATCAGGAATCGTAGAACCTTCACGGCAGGGTCAGGATCCCGACGAAGAGAAGAAGGAGATCGAGCAGGGGACGAGCCGCTCGAAGCTGGTGCAGCGTTTGTTGCAGGCGTCGGCGAATCTTCCGGCGTTCTTGAACGATCTGTTGCACGCGCAGGCGTTGATGGTCGCGGGGACGGAAGCGGCGGCGTTTCTGATCGAGCGGAACGAGGAGGGTTTTGGGTTGCGGCCGGTGGCGCACATTCGCCCGGATAACAGCAGCCCGGAGGTTCGATCGGCGGCGGTGCAGGCGTTTGCGGAGTTCGTGCAGCCTTGCGTTGCGCAGGGGAAAGACGGGGCGATTGAGGTTCCGGGGTCGGGGGAGAACGAGGCACAGTTTTGCCTGGTGACGCTGCTTCGGAGCGAAGGTGAAGTGGTTGCGGTGAGCGCGGTGGTGACGCGCTGCCGGGATACGGAACGGGCGCAGCAGCGGTTGCAGTCGATGCAGATGGTGGCGGGTTACTTCGATCTTTACATGCTTCGGCGGACGAGCGATCAGTCGCGGGCGATTGCGCAGAGCCATCAGCACGTGCTGCAACTGGCGACCAGTGTGGCGACGAGCGAAGGGTTTCAGTCGGCGGCGATGGGGTTGTGCAACGAGCTTGCGAGCCGGGCGAACGCGACGCGCGTTTCGCTGGGATGGGTGAAGGGGAACCGGGTTCGGGTGAAGGCGCTGTCGCATACGGAAGAATTCGATAAGCGGCAGGAGCTGATCGTCGAGCTCGAGAAGGTGATGGAGGAGTGCTACGACCAGGAAGATGTGGTGCAGTTCGAGCAGGAAGGGACAAGCTCGCAGAATGTGACGCGCGAGGCGCAGGCGCTTTCGCGGGCGCAGGGTGGGAACGGGGTGATTTCGATTCCGCTGCGTCGGAAGGCGGAGATCATCGGCGTGCTGACGCTGGAATTTGCGCCCGGGCAGACGCTGGGGCCGCAGGCGGCGACGGGGCTTTCGGTGGCGGCGGATCTTTTGGCGCCGCAGCTTTATGACCGTTACGCGAACGACCGCTGGCTGGTCACGAAGACCGGGATCAGCATCCGCGAAGGCCTGAAGACGATTGTCGGGCCGAAGTATTGGATTGCGAAGATTGGTATTGTTCTTGGAATCGCTGCATTGCTATTTATCTGCAACTGGATTCCGTTCGCGAACGTGACATTCCCATATCGCGTGGGCGCGCATTTCGAGTTTTCGCCGGTTGAGCGACGGTTTGTGAACGCGCCGTTCGAGGGATTTTTGGACAAGGTGATCAAGCGGCCGGGGGATAGGGTGGCGGCGGGGGATGTGCTGTTCATGCTGGATACGCGAGAGTTGAAGCTGAAGAAATCGGAAGCGAATTCGCGGGCAAATCAGGCGGAGCAGGAGCGGATTAAGAATTTGTATGAGAAGCCGCCGCGGGTTGCGGAGTCGAAGGTTGCGGAGGCGAAGCGCGATGCGGCGGTTTGGGAATCCAAGCTTTACGACACGCAGATCGAGCGCGCGATCGTGAAGGCGGACATTCCCGGAATGGTTTTGGAAGGCGATCTGAAGGACAAGATTGGATCGCCGGTGAAGAAGGAAGATCAGTTGATGGTGATCGGTCAGCCGGACAAGCTGAAAGGCGAGTTGCGGGTTGCGGAGCGGGATATTCAGGATGTGAAGTTTGAGTCGCACGGCAAGCTGGCGACGAGCGCTTTGCCGTTTCAGAAGATTCCGTTCACGGTCGAGCGCGTGGTTCCGGATAAGACACAGGCGAAGGAGGGGGACAACTACTTCACCGTTTACGTGACGCTGGACAACACGACGCCGGACATGCTGCCGGGCATGGAAGGCGAGGCGCGGGTTGATGTGACGCACAAGCCGCTGGGTTGGATTTGGACGCACCGGTTTGTGGATTGGCTGAGCTTGAAGTTGTGGAGCTCTTCGGTGACGTCGCCGTTTACGAAATGACCGAGATTGACGATTGGGTGATCGGGTCATTGACGATTGAGAGTCAGGCTCCTCAATCGTCAATGATTCAATCGCCCAATCGTCAATAGGATCTGATGCTGCAACTTCGTCCGACATTTTCTGAGTCGTGGTATCGCGTGGTGAATCTGCGGGCGAAGCTTCGGCCGAGCGCGCAGATTTCGCGTCAGTTTTATCGGGGGGAGCGCTGGTATGTGGTGCGGGATCCGGCGGGGAACCAGTTTCATCGACTCTCGGATGCGGCGTATCGGTTTGTGGGATTGCTGGATGGGACGCGGACGGTTGGCGAGGCCTGGGAACTGGTGGGGGGGCAGTTGGATGATGAAGCGCCGACGCAGCCGGAAGTGATCCAGATTTTGTCGCAGCTTCATGCGGCGAATTTGCTGGAGGCGGATGTTTCGGCGGATGCGAATGTGCTGCTTCGCCGGCATAAGATCCAGTTGAAGAAGAAGTTCCAGGGGCGGCTGATGAATGTATTGTTTCCGCGGATTCCGCTCTGGGACGCGGATTCGTTTCTGGTGCGCTGGCTGCCGGTGGCGCGGGTGATTTTCAGCAAGGTAGGGGCGGTGATCTGGCTGCTGGTGGTGGGGGCGGCGGTGGTGTTCATCGCGCCGCACTGGGAAGAGGTTTCCAAGGCGGCGGCGAAGAGCGTTAATCCGAATAACTGGATGTACCTGTGGGCGGTGTTCGTGCTGATCAAGTTCATTCATGAGCTTGGGCATGCGTTCGGCACGCGGAGGTTTGGCGGTGAATGCCATGAGATGGGGATCATGTTCCTGGTGTTTATTCCGACGCCGTATGTGGACGCTTCGAGCGCGTGGGCGTTTGCGAGCCGGTGGCACCGGATGTTCGTCGGCGCGGCGGGAATGATTGTCGAGCTGTTCGTGGCGTCGCTGTGCGCGTTCGGCTGGCTGTACATGTCGGATGTGTCGCTGGCGGGGATTCCCGTGCGCCAGCTTTTGTACAACGCGATGCTGATCGCATCCGTCTCAACCGTCATCTTCAATGCGAACCCGCTGCTGCGTTACGACGGCTACTACATGCTGTCGGACTTCCTGGAGATTCCGAATCTCCAGCAGAAGAGCAAAGAGTATCTGCTGGGGCTGATCAAGCGGCACGTGTTCCGGATCAAGAGCCAGCAGCCTTTGCCGCCGGTGAGTCAGCGGATGTGGCTGTTCTTTTATGGTCTGGCGTCGACCGCGTATCGCGTGTTCGTGGGGATCATGATCATTTTGGTGGTCGGCTATCAGGTGCCGATTCTGGGCTGGCTGATGGCGCTGGGCGGGGTGGTGACGTGGGTGGTGATGCCGGTGGTGACGCTGGTAAAGTATCTGGCGTTGGAGCCGGAACTGCATCGCAAGCGGCCGCGGGCGATCGCGTTTACGTTCGCGGTGATCGCATCGATCGTGCTCCTGCTCGGGTTTGTGCCGTGGTGGGTGCGGGTGGAGTCGACGGGAATCCTGGAGCCGGAGCAGCGCGAGGTGATGCATGCGCAGTCGGGCGGGTTCGTGACGCAGATTGCGAAGAAGGACGGTGACTGGGTTAAGAAGGATGAAGTGCTGATGATCTGCTCGGATCCGGAGCTGGATGCGCAGATCCACCAGACGGAGGCGCAGCTTCGGGGTTTGCACGCGCAAGCGGATATGAATCGGGTTTCGGATCCCGCGCAGTGGAAGCAGGATTTGGAAGATCTCGCGGTTTATAAAGAGACACTTGCGAAGCAGCAAAAGCAGAAGGCGGAACTGACGCTGCGGGCGCCGTTTGATGGGCAGTTGATTGCGCCGGATTTGCACCAGTGGCAGGGGCGCTTCGTAGCCAAGGGGCAGGAAGTGGTCACGGTCGCGACGATGGACAAGCTGCTGGTGCGGGCGGTGCTGGAGCAGCGCGATGCGCAGCTTGCGGCACAGAAGATCGATGCGAATGGGCGCCTGAATTTGAAGTATGGCGCGCCGGAGATTCGCGTGGCGGGTGATCTTCAGCACATCGTGCACGGGACTGAGCCGCGGATGCTGCTGAGCTCCACGGAGAAGGTGGCGCATGCGTCGCTGACGCACATGGGCGGGGCGGAGATCGCGAATGATCCGACCGATCCATCGGGGCAGAAGTCGGAGCAGCGGCAGTTCGAGCTGCGGATCAACCTGGCGAATCCGAAGGATTTGTATGTGAGCGGACAGCGGGCTTATGTTCGACTGACCGTGGAGAGGAAGCCGCTGGCTTGGCAGTGGTTCCGGAAGTTCCTGCAATTGATTGAATCGCGAGAGAAGACAGGAAGTAAGTTGGTGTAGAGGAATTCAATCGATTTTCAATGACGACTGTCGCAACGAATGAGCTTTGGTCCGTGTTTGACGCCCGGCGGGTGAAGGCGCCGGAATTGAAGGGTCTTGACCTGATGGTCAATGGGATCCGTGGGTGGGTGAAGAACCGTATCCCGATCCTGGCGAAGATCAGGGCGCAGGCGAATCGGGTTGAGGCGCTGGAGGAGGAGATACATGCGCTTTCATCGTCGCGTTTTCAGGAAGAAGTGCAGCGGGCGCGCGATCTGGCGCGGTTGAAGAAGCTGACGGGAGCGCCGTTTGAGCGGGCGGTGGCGATCGCGCGGGAAGGGGTGGTTCGGGCGGTCGAGAAGCGGCCGTATAAGGTGCAGGTGATGGGGGCGCTGGCGATGATGCAGGGGGCAGTTGCCGAGATGGCGACGGGCGAGGGCAAGACGCTGACGGCGGCGATGACGGCATCGATGATGGCGTGGCAGGGGAGGCCGGTGCACATCATCACGGTGAATGATTATCTGGTGCAGCGTGATGCCGAGCAGATGGCGCCGATTTACAAGATTCTCGGGCACGAGGTGGGCTATGTGGTGCACGATACGACGCCGATGGATCGGGTGGCGAATTATCGCAGGGGCACGGTTTATGTGACCAGCAAGGAGATGGTGGCGGATTTTCTTCGCGATCAGATCCAGCTTGGGAATCTTCGCAACAGCACACAGACGGTGGTGGGGATGATGGGGGGCGGGGCGCAGGGGCAGTTGATGGTGCCGGGGCTGTTTCGGGTGCTGGTGGACGAGGCGGATTCGCTGCTGATCGATGAGGCAGTGACGCCGTTGATCATTTCGAATTCGCCGGAAGAGGAGGCGAATGCGACGCTGTATCGTGCGGCGAATGAGTTAGCACAGAAGCTCGAGCTGAATCGGGATTTCACGATCGACTGGACGATTCGCAACTGCGATCTGACGGGGCGCGGGCAAGAGCGGCTGGATGAGCTGTCGGTGGGGGAGCAGGGGTTCTGGAAGGGGCGGCGGCGTCGCGAGGAGCTGGTGACGCAGGGGCTGACGGCGCAGTACTGCTATGTGCGCGATGAGCAGTATCTGATCGCGGAGGATGACAAGGTTCAGATCATCGACGAGTTCACGGGTCGCGTGATGGCGGATCGCTCGTGGCGGCACGGGCTGCACCAGGCGATCGAGGTGAAGGAAGGTGTGCCGGTCACGGCGGATAAGGAGAACCTGGCGCGGTTGAGTTTCCAGCGCTTCTTCCGGCAGTATCCGTTGATGGCGGGGATGACGGGAACGGCGTGGGAATCGGCGCCGGAACTTTGGCAGATTTATCAGCGGCATGTGATCAAGATCCCGCCGAACAAGCCTTGCGTGCGCAAGCAGCTTCGAACGCGGATGTTCGACACGATGGACCAGAAGTGGGTCGCGGTGGTCGAGCGCGTGAAGGGACTGAGTGAAAAGCGGGTGCCGATTCTGATCGGTACACGCAGCGTGCTGGCGTCGCAGGAAGTGTCGCGGCGGCTGGCTGCGATCGGGCTTGCGCACCGGGTGCTGAATGCGTCGCACACGGCGGAAGAAGCGGCGATTATCGCGCAGGCGGGGCAGGAGGGGCAGATTACCGTTGCGACGAATATGGCCGGACGCGGAACGGATATTCTGCTGGGTCGTGGGGTGGCGGAAATGGGCGGGCTGCACGTGATCTCGACGGAGCCGCACGGTTCGCATCGCGTGGATCGGCAGCTCTTTGGTCGAGCGGCACGACAGGGAGATCCGGGATCGGCGCAGATGTTCGCTTGTATCGAGGATGATCTGTTTGTTCGTCACGCGAAGAACATCCGCATGGGCTGGCGGGCGATGGGGGCGGATCCGTTGATCAAGATCGCGCAGGGACGGGCGGAGCGGATGGCGCGGTTTAATCGCAAGCAGGTTTTGCGAAATGATGATTGGATGGATCAGGCGCTGCCGTTCTGAGTCTGCGATTTCTAATACGATTTCCATTTAATTCTTGCGCTTGATTCCCTCTCGAAGCCTGCGCCCCGCAAGCGGGGCGGCTAACCAAAGGCGCAGGAATTAAGTGAAATCCGAATAACTGACTACGATCTTCAGCGCCACTTGGGCGAGATCCCCATGGCTCGCAAGAGACGAAGCATTGGCGCTCTGGTGGGCGGCGGTGTAGCGGTAGAGGGACAGGATCATGAGCATGAGGACGAGGCAGGTCACCATGAAGACCCAATTGAGATGATGTCGAAACATGACGAATGCGCAGGTGATGCAGCCGAAGAAAATCACCAAGGCGAAGATGAGCGGGGCGGAAGCGCCGAAATAATTGAGCCGCAGGCCGGAGAGCGGGAGGAGGAGCGCGAAGAGGCCGAAGCAGATTGAGGTGAGGCCGATTTGAAATGAGGCGCTTTCGGCGGCGGTCCAGATGCGCGGGAGCGGCTTGATCGATAACACCGGTTGGATAATTGGGGGCGGGAGCGCGATCGCGCGAGGTTGCTGGGGGACGTAATCGAAGGCTGATTCGGACGGGGGTTCGCCGCGGGCAACTCGACAAAGCTCGCAGCAGGCGACTCGAGTAAGCTCGCCGCAGGCCGGGATAGCGGGCGAGGATTTGAGAGGCGGAATGGCGCCGGCATTCGCGGTTACCCTGCGCGGCTGTGTCATCTTCATGAAATTGGGCGGCGGCATATTCGAAATGCGGCGACAAGCGCGGCGGATGGGCGCATCGACCATGAATGGGTGCGAGCACTTTGGACAAGTAACCTGAAGCCCGATGAGATCGGGCATGTAAGGAAACTGCTCCGAGCAAGCCGGGCAGGTGGTGGCGTCTGACATGATGAACCACTTTTAGCAAACGCTTTGATCTATGATCGGGAAGGGGAGTGGGTTTATCAACTGCAAAAGGGGGGAATCGGAATTGAAATTTGGAAAGGCGGCAGCGCTCGAAGATCCTCGCACGAAGTCGGGTTACGGGGTCGGCTGATTTCCCGATGCAGGCGGCAGGGTGGTTGCGCGGACATCAGCGGTCTGCTGATCGCGAAAATCGCGGACACGTTGCCTGAGCGCGGGTCGGGAGAGAGCCAGGATCTGGATTGCGAGGAGGGCGGCGTTGACGGCTCCGGCGCGTCCGATGGCGAGAGCACCGACGGGGATGCCGCCGGGCATTTGGACGATGGAGAGGAGGGAGTCGATGCCTTTGAGAGCATGGGATTCGACGGGGACGCCGAGGACGGGGAGGATAGTGTAGGCGGCGGTCATACCGGGCAGGTGCGCGGCGCCGCCGGCGCCGGCGATGATGACTTCGATGCCGCGGCCCTCGGCGGTGGTGGCAAATTCGCTGAGCCAGAGGGGCGTTCGGTGGGCGGAGACGATGTTATTTTCGTGTTCGATCTCGAAGCGGGTGAGGGTTTCGGAAGCGTGGCGCAGGGTGTCCCAGTCGGACTTGGAGCCCATGATGACGGAGACGAGTGGTGGGGTGGGTGGAGTCGTCATGATAAGAGTGGGCAAGGTAATGAACTTCTCATAAACGCGATGGGATCGGATTATCAAACTCGAAACTGGCGAAATGAATTCTTATGTTCTTCGGGAGTCAGCAAGAGCAGCACGGTAACATCCGCGCGAATTTCCTCGGGGAGCGCTCCGAGCAATGACCATTCACGGCTTTCCTGTCTCCAAATCTGGTATCGCAGCTCGGTGGACCAAGTGTTTACCCTTGCGAGACCGGGAGCCTGTGCCGCGGGTATTGTACCATTACAGAGTTCGCGATACTGCTGTTTCAGCCATTCGACGTCGTGAGCCTTTCGTCAGTCAGTTATCGGAGGGCCACTCGAGTCTGGTGAAGCGCCCGCTTTCGCTGACTGTTTCACCGTCGATCTCGATGAACCCACCGTCGCGGAGGTCGACGACCATATCCCAGTGGAGGCCGGATTCGTTGGTGTTTCCGGTTTCGGGGTAGCCGGCGCCGAGGGCGAAGTGGACGGTGCCGCCGATCTTTTCGTCGAAGAGGGTGTTCTTGGTGTAGCGGGTGATGGCGTAGTTGGTTCCGATGGCGCATTCGCCGAGCATTCGGGAGCCGGCGTCCATGTCGAGCATGGAGATGAGGAATTCTTCGCCTTTGCTCGCGCCGGCGTCCGTGACCTTTCCGTCCTTGAAGGTGAGGCGGACGTCGTGGACCTCGTGACCATGATGAACGGCGGGGAAGCTGAAGTGAATGGTGCCGTTGACGGAGTCCAGGAGAGGGCCGGTGAAGACCTCGCCGTCGGGGAAGTTTTCATGGCCGTCGCAATTGATCCAGGTTTGACCGGCGACGCTCATGCGGATGTCTGTGCCGTTGGCGGCGACGACGTGGTAGTCGTTCATCCCGTTGAGAAAGTCGACGAGCTTTTGTTGGCGCCGGCTGATCTCTTTCCAGGCGGCGACGGGTTCGGGGAGGTGGAGCAGGCCGGCTTTGAAGACGAAGTCTTCGTATTCTGCCAGCGACATTTCGGCATCCTGCGCGCTGGCCTGGGTCGGGTACTGGGTGCCGCACCAGTGGAGTTTTCCTTCGGCGGCGCGTTTGAGGAATCGGTCGGTGATGACCTTGCGTGCGGTGGCAGCCGCGCCCATTTTCTTCGGATCGCAGTTGGTGAGGGCCTTGGTGTTTTCTTCGCCCCAGATGCCGATGCTGCAGTCGAGGTGCTCGACTTCGAAGGCGTTGATCGGGTTGAGGTACTTGAGCTGTTCTTCGCCGGCGAGCTTGTACAAGGTTTCGGGGAGTTCGTCGGGAGTCACGCGGACGAGTGGGTGAGCGCCGGCCTGTAGGACCTTTCGATACAGCTCGACAATCAGTGGCGTCGCGATGGCGGGGCCGTTCAGGCGGACGAGGTTGTTTTTCTGGACGCGGGCGCTGTATCCAACGAGCACGTCGGCGAGTTTTTCGAGTCTGGGATCACGCATGAACGGGGATTCTAGCCCTGGCGCCGTGATGTCACCATCATTTTGCAGGCTCGCGCGGCAATGCTCAGGGCATAGGATTTGCAAGAGTGACAGCGAAAGCGAGGTGTTTTGTGTTTCGATTAATCAAGCTTTGTGTTTACGCGTTCCTTGGCTATGCGCTTTATGAGCTTTACCAAGGCATGGGGTCCGATCCGATGGGACAGAAGTCCGGTGGCGGCGGCGGTCATCGTCGTGGGCAGGGGCAGCAACGTCGCTCTGCCATGACGGGTGGCGGCGAAGGCCGCCGCGAGGTCACCGCTGAACCCAGCGGAACCTCCGGCTCACATAAAGTGGGTCGCGGCGTCGTATCATAAGCCGGCGCGGCGACTTGTGCTTATTGGAATTGATGGGGCGTGGGCGCACGCTGCCGGCGCAGAGCCGGTTGCGGGAGTCCAGGCTTTAATGCGCTTGCGCGATGGTGGATTGATGCAGATTGGTTTTGTCGGGCTTGGGCGCATGGGTGGGAATATGGTGTTGCGCCTGACGGTGGGATCGCCCGATGGTCAGGTGAAGGGAGGGCATTCGGTTGTTGGATTTGCGCCGCAGGTGAATTCGGAGTTGAGCGGGGTTCCGAGCATTGTGCTCGTCAATGCGCTGGATGCGCTGGTGCAGAAGCTTCCGGCGCCGCGGGCGGTTTGGGTGATGGTTCCGGCTGGTGAGGCGACGGAATCGGTCATTACTCAACTGGCAAGTCTGCTTGCGCCGGGGGACATCATTCTCGATGGCGGGAATAGCTACTACAAGGATTCACTCAGGCGGGCGGAAGGCTTGAAGCAGCGGGGACTTTCCTTTGTCGATGTCGGGACCAGCGGCGGAATCTGGGGGCGCAGCGAAGGGTATTGCATGATGGTGGGGGGCGATGTGGAGGCGGTGACCCGGGTGAAACCGATACTCGATACGCTGGCGCCGCGCGATGGATGGGCGCATGTTGGCCCAAGCGGTGCGGGGCATTTTGTGAAGATGATTCACAACGGGATCGAGTACGGGATTATGGAGGCGTATGGGGAAGGATTCGAGATTCTGCGCAAGAGCCAGTTTGATCTGAACACGCATCAGATTGCCGCGGTTTGGAATCGCGGGAGCGTGATTCGATCGTGGCTGCTGGAGCTTGCGGAGGAGATGCTGCGGGAGGATCCGACGCTGCAGAGCATTCAACCTTATGTGGAGGATTCCGGTGAGGGGCGCTGGACTGTGCAGGCGGCGCTGGACGAGGCGGTTGCCGCGCCGGTGATCACGGCATCGCTGTTTGCACGGTTTGCATCCCGCGATACGGAAGAGAATTTCTCGGCACGGTTTGCGGCGGCGCTAAGAAAACAGTTTGGCGGGCACAACGTTCACCGAAGCGATGTGACGACGAAGACGGCTCCGGAATCGCGACAGCTTCAGTCGGACGGAACGGCGGATTGAGGGTCATCACAAACCAGAGGGCGACAGGCTCGATCGTGAACCGCGATTTGATATTACGGGGCGGCGCGCGTATTTCTCTTAAGCCATTCCATGAAAGGTCTTCAATGCCCGCAGCCCCGCCTTGTGCGATTGTGATCTTCGGCGCTTCCGGCGATCTGGCGAAGCGCAAGCTGATTCCCGCGCTTTATGATCTGGCGAAGGAGAAGCTCTTGAATCCGAAGAGCTTCATCCTGGGGTATTCACGATCGAAGATAAGCGATCAGGAGTTTCGGAAAAGCGCGCGCGAGGCGGTGGAGAAATATGCCCGGATTAAGGCGTTCGATCCCGAGGTTTGGAAGCAGCTCGAATCGCGGCTGTTCTACGAAGCGGCGGACTACGGATGCAAGGAGGATCATGCGCGGGTTGCGAAGCGATTGAAAGAACTCGATGGACAGTCTGGTAACGAATTGCACAGCCGGCTGTTTTACCTGGCGACGCCGCCGGAGGCATTTGAGGAGATCATCACATGTCTGGCTGGGGAAGCGGAGTATCGCAGTGAAAAGCCGGATCACTGGGCGCGGCTAATCATCGAGAAGCCGTTCGGGCGCGACCTCTTGAGTGCGCGCAAGCTCAACGAGCTGCTACATGAGAGTTTCGACGAGAACCAGATCTTTCGGATCGATCATTATCTTGGCAAAGAAACGGTGCAGAACCTGATGGTGATGCGGTTCGCCAACTCGATCTTCGAGCCGATCTGGAATTACAAATATATCGATCACGTGCAGATCACGGTGTCGGAGACGCTGGGGGTGGGCACGCGCGGGGGCTATTACGACCAGAGCGGCGCGCTGCGGGATATGGTGCAGAATCATTTGTTTCAGTTGATGTCGCTGGTGGCGATGGAACCGCCGGCGGCGCTGGATGAGGTGAGCATTCGGGATGAGAAGGTGAAGGTGTATAAGTCGGTTCGCCGGCTGCGCGCGGAGCAGGTGAAGGACTTCGTGGTTCGCGGGCAGTACACGGCGGGGGAGTACGACAAGCAGACGACCGAGGGGTATCTGAAGGAGAAGGGGGTGCCGGGCGAGTCGACGACGGAGACGTTCGTGGCGTTGAAGCTGTTCATCGACAACTGGCGCTGGAGCGGGACGCCGTTCTATCTGCGGACCGGAAAGTTTTTGCCGGAGAAATTGAGCGAGGTGGTGGTGCGTTTTCGCTCGCCGCCGCTGACGCTGTTTCAGAAGCAGTGCGAGGCGCCGGTGTATCCAAATGACCTGATTATTCGTGTGCAGCCTGAGGAGGGAATCAGTTTCCGCATCAATGGGAAGGTTCCTGGCGGAACGATGAACATCAAGCCGATCGCGATGGATTTTCTGTATCGAACGACTTTTAACGTGGAGCCACCGGAGGCTTACGAACGGTTGATTTTCGATGCGATGACGGGCGATCAGACGCTGTTTATCCGCGGCGATGAAGCGGAAGCCGCGTGGGCGGTGATCGATCCGATCGAGGCGGCGTTTGGGAAGGGGCTGGTGCCGCCGCAGACGTATACGCCGGGGACGTGGGGTCCGAAGCGAGCGACGGATCTGATCGAGATGGATGGAAAGCGCTGGCTGCACGCGCAGAATGGGGAGGCGGAGCCGATCATCGCGTGCTCGTTGTAGGGGCGTGGTGGCGAGAGACTTGGATGAATGAATACATTCATCCGAGGCAGACAGGAATGTCTGCCCCACCCAAGTGCCCGCCACATTTTCAGAGCAGTTACACCCGTGACGAGAGTGGACAAAAGAAACGCTTGACGACTCGGCCCCGCTGCACAAGAATGAGCCGCTCTGGGTGCAAACGAGGTCTATGCCGCGAACGATTACACATCATGCGATTGAGCCGCTGAAGGCTGCGTTTCCCGAGGTTAAATTCCAAGGCAATGATTTTCGCGACATGGTGACGATTGTCGTGCCGCGCGAGAACATTCTGCCGGTGTCGCATTTTCTGCGGGATGACCCGCGCCTGCGTTTCGAGATGCTCGCGGAATTGAACGGCGTGGATTATCTGAACTATCCCGGCGCCCGGCATCGCTTCGGCGTGAACTACGGCCTGACGAGCATCACGAACAACCAGCGGCTCTGGCTTAAGGTCTTTCTGGATCCCACGCAGGACACCACGCCGAATTCTTCCGCGTCCATTCTTCGCGATGAAGATATCGTGGAGAAGGGCGACCCTGGTCTGCATGTCGATTCGGTCACATCCATCTGGCCTGGCGCCGAATGGATGGAGCGCGAAGTGTACGACATGCTCGGCATCATTTTTGTTGGTCACCCGGATTTCCGCCGGATCCTGACGTGGAATGGATTTGGGTCGTATCCGCTTCGCAAAGACTATCCGCTGCGCGGCGTGGGGGAGCGTGAGGATTACAAGATCGTTACGCGCGAAGGGGCGTGAAGCAGACGGTGTAGGACAGATGAAGGACTATCACATCAATATTTTCTTCAGACCGGCGATTTATCAACCTGCCTCTTAAGCCTCTAATGCTCGACTCTCTTTCCCACCGCCGTTACCTCCTTCCGTTCCGGGCTTCACGGCTTCCTCAGCAGTTTACGGATGTTCTTGTTATTGGGGGCGGTGTTGCAGGACTGCGGGCTGCGATCGCGGCTTCGGAATCATCCAACGTCGTGCTGCTGACAAAAGACACGATCGATCAGTCCAATACCTGGTATGCGCAGGGTGGGATTGCGGCGGTGCTTCAGCCGCACGACAGCTATGAATCGCACATTAGCGACACGAAGATCGGCGGCGCGGGTTTGTGCGATGATCGGGCGGTGCGGATCACGGTTGAAGAGGGGCCTCAGCGCGTCCTTGAGCTTCTTCAGTGGGGCATCAACTTCGACAAGAAGAAGGGGAATCCGTATGACCTTGCCTTCACGCGCGAGGGGGGGCACTCGTTCGCGCGCATCCTTCATGCTTATGGGGACGCGACGGGGCGAGAGTTGGCGCAGACGCTGATCAATACCGTTCGCTCGCACGACAATATCCGGATTTCGGAGATGAGCTTCGTCGTGGATCTAATCACGGATGATGGCCGATGCCTCGGGGTGGTGGCGCTGGTCAACGGCGCGGTGAATGTGATCTGGGCCAAGCGGACGATCATCGCCAGCGGTGGGGCGGGTCAACTTTATCGCGAATCGAGCAATCCGAAGATCGCGACCGCGGATGGTCATGCGATGGCTTATCGCGCCGGCGCGGCGCTTAAGGACATGGAGATGGTGCAGTTCCATCCGACGACGCTCTATGTCGCGGGATCGAGTCGGGCGCTCATCACCGAAGCTGTCCGCGGCGAGGGCGCGTATCTGGTCGATCGCAACGGCTATCGCTTCATGACGGATTATCACAAGGATGGCGAGCTGGCGCCGAGGGATGTCGTCAGCCGCGCGATTGTCGAGCAGATTCGCAAGACGCACTTTACGCATGTTTACCTGGATGTGCGGCATCTTCCGACGCCGCAGTTCCGCGAGCGGTTTCCGCAACTCGCGAGATTGACGGACGAATTCGATATCGACGTTTCTAAAGATCTCATCCCGATCCACCCCGCGGCCCATTACATGATTGGGGGCGTGCAGGTCGATGAGATGGGTCAGAGCACGGTGGCGGGGCTTTATGCGATCGGGGAGGCAAGTTGCACGGGCCTCCACGGCGCGAATCGGCTGGGGTCAAATTCATTGCTGGAAGGTCTGGCCTTCGGTGCTCGCGCGGGTACGCACGCCGCGAATGCGGCTGGTTCTGAAGACATGAAGTTCCCGACGAATCTGGAGGAGAAGGTCCCGCCTTCGACCAAAACCGACCTGGATATTGCCGATGTGCGCAACAGCCTGCGCTCGATCATGTGGCGAAATGTGGGCATTGAGCGCGAAGGCGAGCGACTGACCGAGACCCGGGAGATCATCGGGTTCTGGAGCCGGTACGTGATGGACAAGATTTTTGATCCCGCCGCGTTAGGCTCGGCCGCTCTCGCGGGGTGGGAGCTTCAGAACATGTTAATGGTGTGTGCGCTGATCGCCGGCGCCGCGGACGCGCGCACGGAATCGCGCGGCGCCCATTACCGTCTCGATTATCCCAATCGGGATGATGCGGAATGGCGATGCCACCTGCTCTGGAAGATTTCATCTGACTCCCCCGCGCGAGAACCTGTGCAGGATGCCCTTACACCGTCGTCGGCAGATCCCCCAGCAGCAGTTTCCCGTCCGACTGCCTGAACCAGGAATAGGTCAGCGATCCATCCGTGTCTTGCGCCAAAGTAATGAATTGACCCCCGCCACGCCGCAACACATCGGCTGACCACGTATTCCCGGCCCGCTTGACGCGGATCATCGCGTTGCCTCGCCCGCTGTAATAGAAGATGTTCGGTCCACCCGCGGCATCGAAGTTGAGTTGCGTATACATCCCCTGCACGCCCTTGCTCGACAGCGTGATCGGGTGCCATCCTTTGCGGTCGTACTCGGCATATTTCAGATTCGCGGCCGTGGCGGCGTAATAGCTCACCGCCGGCTGGTTCTTCGTGTTGAAGGCAAGCGATATGAACTGCGCGCCCCGCGAGATTCGGTCGACAGCGGCGACGGTCCAACCCTTGCCGGCATTCCTCGCCACCTTTAGCGCGCCCGCGGTGGTGTGCTCGTAGGCGATGGCGATTTCGCCGGTCTGGCTGATGGCGATGCTCGTCCACCGGCCGACATCCTGCGCCGAGTCGAGGTACATTCGCGACCAGCCGACGCCGTCGAATTCCGCAAGCCGCAGCGCGGTCCTGGATCGGTGATAGTAGCTGATGAGCGCATGATCGTTGCTCGTGTACGCGAGCGACGGAAACAGACCGGTCGCGCCTGAAGCATCGATTGTCTGAAGGTCCCATCCCCCTCCATTAAAGTGCGCGTAGCGCAGGTCGCCATGCGTGCCGTCGAAATAGGCGATGCCCGGGCGGCCCTGCTTGTCGATCGCCAGCGAGAGATATTCGCCCGCAACGACGCCGGTGGCATCGACGGACTGTGGCGAAGACATCGTGTTGTTATTCAGCCGCACGCTGTACGCCATCGTCTGTTTCTTCGGATCGTAATAGACGATGTGCAGCACGCCGTTGGCGTCATATGCCATGCTGGAACTGGTGCTCTTGCCAATTTCGCCGGTGGAGGCCAGCGGGCCGCGTTTCCATGCGTAGGCCAGCGAAAGCGCGTTTGCGATGTCCATCCGCGGGAACTTCATCTTGGTGAAGGGTCCGAACTCGGAGTCGCCGTCATAGTTGGTTACGCTGCTGGTCTTCATCAGCGAGGTGAGGTCGCCGATGGTGAAGTCGGAGTTGATCTGCCTCAGCAGCGCGACCAATCCAGCCGCCATGGGGGATGCGAAGCTGGTTCCGGAGACAAGCTCATAATCGTTGGGTCCTGGGCTGATCGTCGGGATGCTGTCTCCGGGGGCGAGGAAGTCGAGGTTGTTCCCGCGCGCGCTGTACCCGGTGATTCGATCGAATGAATCCACTGCCGCAACTGAAAACACCGACGAGTCGGCAGCGGGGTATTCGATGCCGAACGGATCGGACACGCCGCTGTTTCCGCTGGAGGCGCAGACCATCACGCCGGCTTTTTTCAGATCGGCCAGTTGCGGGCTGTAGATGGAGGTTTGCCCGGTGTTGTAGGCGCCTTCCCCGAATGAGATGTTGACGGCCGCGATGCGGAACTCGTTTCGATGATCGAGGACCCATTGCAGTGCCGCCTGGATGCGCTCCGCGGGCACCGGATCATCGGCCGCATCGACGCGCAGCGCCACCAGATCCGCGCCCGGCGCGATGCCTTGATAATGGAATCCATTGTAGTCAAAACCGCCGGCCGCGATGACGCCCGCCACGTTGGTGCCATGTCCAAAGGTGTCCAGCGGGTCGGCATCGTTGTCGACGAAATCCCAACCTCCGACCACCTTATGCCCCGGCCCGAACCCACCGCCCAGCGACGGACGTGTGTAGTCAATTCCCGTGTCCAGAATTGCGATCGCCTGACCCTGCCCGGTGATCGTCGGATACAGTTCGAGGGCGATGTTCTGCCGAATCAGCTTGGGGTTATCCCCCCAGGTGGTGGGCATGGAAGCGGAGTCGAAGGTGGGCGCGCCATCCATCAATCGCCGGCTTTCCAGCGACTCCACCATCGCACCGCGTTGCTTCGAGGACTTCTTGAACGGCATTGATCTACCCGCCGGCCTTACGAATGCTCGAGGGCATCAAAAAAGAGAGATTCGCCGATCGGTGACGATCGACAGTATAGACGCAGGGATGATGTCGAGAACGGGTAAGATTCGCGGAATCCATCCCGCATGTTTCCAATCCTTGCAGGCGGCATTTCTGGACGCCGCCCGCCCCAACGCTATTCTTAAGCCCGTATGTCCAAGAAGTTTCTGATCACTGGCGGCGCCGGATTCATCGGCTCTCACCTTGCCGAAAAACTCCTCGCGGGCAATCACAGTGTAACCGTTCTCGACGACCTTTCCACCGGACGCCTGGGGAACGTCCAACCGCTGCTTAACCAGAGTGGCTACCAACTGGTTCGGGATTCCGTTGAAAATGAGACCACGGTGGGACTTCTGATGTCCCAGTGCGATGCGGTTTTTCATCTCGCCTCCGCCGTGGGGGTCAAGCTGGTCGCTGAGGAACCCGTTCGCACCATCCGCACCACGATTCACGGCACCGAAGTCGTGATGGAAGCCGCCAACCGCTACCGCCGACCGATTTTGATCACCAGTTCATCAGAGGTTTACGGTAAGGGCTCGCGCGTCCCTTTTGCGGAGGACGACGATGTTGTCATGGGTGCGACGCGATTCAGCCGGTGGTGCTATGCCTACAGCAAGGGGATTGATGAATTCCTCGCGCTCGCCTACCACCGACAATACGCATTGCCCGCGGTTGTCGTTCGGCTTTTCAACACGGTTGGTCCCCGACAGGTCGGCATGTATGGAATGGTCCTGCCTCGCTTTGTTGAGGCCGCTCTTGCGAATCGTCCGCTCCAGGTCTATGGCGACGGAAATCAGACTCGTTGCTTCTGCCATGTCAGCGACGTCGTCGGGGCGGTCACCAAATTGATCGATCACGCGCAGGGCATGGGAGAGGTTTTCAACCTCGGGAGCGATGAGGAAATCTCGATGAACGATCTTGCGAAGCGCGTGATCGAACAGGCAAAATCGTCCAGCAGCATCGAGCACGTCCCATATGAGGTCGCGTATGGCCAACAATTTGACGACATGCCCCGGCGGGTGCCCAAGCTCGATAAAATCCGTAATGCCATCCAGTTCAAGCCGACATTCGACCTTGGGCAGATCATCGATTCGGTGTTAACCGACTTCCGCACCTACGACCGGACCTAAACTCCTGTGAGGGTTAAGCCGACGTCCAAGGATGTCGGTGTCGTGTGGATTGGGCGAACCTGCTGCCTCAGGCCGTCGAAATATTCCTAGAGAAGCCCTATCCTCTCCGGTTCGATCGAAGTGCGCCCATGATCAGTTCCTTTCTGGCTCAAGTTCCAACCCGTACGTACACGGCTGACGAGGTCGTGGCGCCTTACATCCACGTTTTTTACGTGGCCTTTCTCGTCAGCTTTATCTTCACCCCAACGATGCGGCGGGTGGCGACTTATTACGGCATTATCGACGAGCCGGACCAACTGCGCAAGATGCACAGCCAGCCGGTGGCGTATCTCGGCGGCATTGCCGTTTTTCTGGGGTGGGTGGTGGCGCTGGCGTTCAGCCAGTTTTTGAGCCTTCATCGCGCGGAACCGGGGCTGCTTCCTCATCCGCAGGTCAAATTCAGTATCGTGGTCGCGGCGACGGCGATCGTGATGCTGGGGCTTTACGATGATCTCTATCACATCAGCCCGAAGATGAAGATCACCGGGCAGATTTTCGCGGCGGTTTGCCTGCTTGTCGAGCAGGTGGGCACGCGCAGCATGGATCCGATCCTCACGCCGGTGGGGGTCCGCATCCAGAATGCGCTGGGCGTCCACATGCTGGAGCTGCTGCATCTGCCGCTCAAGCCGGTGCCATTCTTCGGGGACTGGTTCGTGGTGATCGTCAGCAGTATCTTCGTCGTTGCAGCTGTTGTCGGCTGCTGCAATGCGACCAACCTGATGGATGGGCTCGATGGTTTGTGCGGGGGGGTGACTGCCATTATCGCGGGTGGTTTTCTGTTCCTGGCCGTCCACTTGGCCATGGTCGGGGGCGGGATGAACAGCAACTGGGACGCGCTGCGCGTAATCCTGGGATTGGCTCTGCTTGGCGCTGTTCTTGGCTTCGTTCCATACAACTTCAACCCGGCATCCATCTTCATGGGCGATAGCGGAAGTATGTTCCTTGGTTTCTCCTGCGCGACCCTGATTATTCTGATGGCCCAGGAGAGGGGGAAATGGCTGCTGGCGGCGATGGTGATGTTCGCCTTGCCGGTGCTGGACACGTCGCTGGCGTTTGCGCGGCGGTGGGTGAACGGGAGGCCTCTGTTCAGCCCGGATAAATTCCACTTCCATCATCAGCTCGTCGCCCGCGGGTCGAGCGTTCGAAAGACGGTGATCACGATTTACAGCATCGCGATTGGATTCGCGCTGCTTGGGGCCGCGATCGTCTTTGTGCGGACGCGGTATGCGGTGGCGTTCTATCTCGTCATCTTCGGTTCGGTGATTGTGGCAGCATATAAGATGGGCATGGTTCATGAACGGCCTCGTGTCGTTCGGCGAAGTTCACTGGATAGCGACGATCAGGTGCAGCCGACGCAGAATCTGGATCCGAGTAGCGTCCTTGAAATCGAGGATGAGCGGCACGACAGGAAAGAAGGCGTTCGGGACGCGGGGACGTCGCCAGCAGGCTGATTGACGTCTCGACCGGTCCGATAATTGGGCTGTTTCAGGATTAGCACTTCGCTCGAAATCCTGAGCCCGATATGACCGATCTAAAGCATTGAAGGTGGGCGGAACCCGCGTATTCCGCTTATACTGCACGGTCCGGCTCGACCGGCTTGGAATTTGAAATTGTGGAAGAGGTTGCGTTATGGATGTGACAATCATTGGTTGCGGCTACGTCGGGCTTGTGACGGCTACGTGCCTGGCGAGCATCGGGCATACGGTGCGAGGCGTCGAGAAGGATGCCAAGAAGCTGAAGACGCTTCAGGACGGGCATTGCCCGATCTTTGAGCCGGGCCTTCAGGAGCTGATGCAGGAGAACTATGCGTCCGGGCAGCTTCAGTTCACGGACAACGTAAAGAGCGCGGTGAAGGATGCGGAGGTGGTGTTCCTCTGCGTCGGGACGCCTTCCAAGGAAGACGGCACCGTCGACATGAGCTACCTCGAGCAGGCGGGCAAGGAAGTCTGCGATGCGCTGTGCAACGGGGACGGAAAGAATGATTACCTTGTTACGATCATTGTGAAGTCGACCGTGCCGGCGGGGACGAATCGGAAGCTCTACAACTTCCTGAAACAGCAATCGAGCGCGTATGTGCAGGTGGTTTCGAATCCGGAATTCCTTCGCGAAGGTTCTGCCGTCAAAGACTGCCTGGAACCGGACCGGATTGTCATCGGCGGCGAAAGCCCCGAGAGCTTCCGGATGATGCGGCGGCTGTACGATCCGCTCATCAAGCGCGAAGAAAGCTTCATGACGATGAACTGGGAGTCGGCCGAGCTGACCAAGTACGCCGCCAATTCAATGCTTGCGGCCCGCATCTCGTTCATGAACGAGATGACGATCCTGTGCGAGCATTACGGGGCGGACATCGAAGACATCCGCAAGGGAATCGGCAGCGATTCGCGAATCGGCCCGGCGTTTCTGCGGGCTGGTTGCGGATATGGCGGCTCGTGCTTCCCCAAAGACGTGGCGGCAATGGAGCACATCTCCAAGAGCGCGGGGTACGAGAGCTTGTTCGTGCATGCGATCCAGACGATCAACAAGAACCAGAAGCGCCGATTCGTCGAGAAGATCGAGCAGAAGCTCGGCCGCCCGCTGGCCGGTGCGACGATTGGCGTGTGGGGCCTGGCATTCAAGGCGGACACGGACGACATTCGCGAATCCGCCGCGCTCGATGTGATCCGCTACCTGCTGGACAAGGGCGCGCACGTGAAGGCGCACGATTTCAAGGCGATGGAGCACATGAAGCTGGTGTTCAAGGATGAAGTCGAGTGGGTGAACGATCCCGTGAGCTGCGCGGCCGGCACCGATGCCGTGGCGCTGCTGACGGATTGGCCGCAGTACACGACCCTGCCGTTCCGCAAGATCTCCGCGACGATGAACGCGCCGATCATCTTCGACGGCCGCAACTGCCTGCATCGCGACGTGATGCGCGAGAGCGGGTTCCAGTATTACCCGATCGGGCGTCCGCCGGTGGAGAATTCATTGCGCTTGAAGCAGCGGGTTTGATAGCGTTATTCCAGTCTTGGAGCTTCGAGTGTGTCGACGATGGAGATAGTCTCTACCGACGACACCCGCGATCATCGCGGAGAAATACTCACGCACAGGGTCACGCCCAGAGCGTCGGCATACCTCAGCAGCGTGTCGAGCGTGGGATTCGGCGCCGCCAGGTTCTCCAGCCGGCAGAGGTTGGCTTTGCCGATGCTGGATTTTTCGCCGACCTCGTCCAGGCTCAGCTTCTTCTCCGTTCGCACCGCCTTGAGGGCGGTGATCAGGTCCCGAATCGTTTCGTGCCGCAGAAACACTTCGCGGGCCATCGCCTTGATCTCCGCGCTTTCTTCACGGTCGATCTTCTTCGCCAGCCCGCTAAGCTCTCTGATGCGCTGTGGCGTTAGCGCGGGATGCGTCTTTCGCTTGGTCGTAGGCATAATTCAGTCCTCCACGGGGTAAGCAGTCACGGGATAAACGGTGATGTCATCGATTTGCTCATAGACCACTGCGATGTGCTGACCGTCGGGGGTGTACCCGACAGCAATCGTCCGTCCGCTGGAACGGCTGATGAGCGTATCGATTCGATTGCGAAGCACATGTTCCACGTCGGCAGCGCTCAGCCCGGCGTCGGCGATGTGAGCTTCATTTTCGTCGGTCCAGATGACATCGATCCAAGGCATGAAAGCCGTCTCCGCGGATATTGTCATACTATACAACACCGGCGGGCGTTGTCAAAGAAGAAAAGCAGGGCGCGAGCTTCACGAAGCGCGGGGGAAACGTGCGGTGAATCCGCTTGAACCGCGTCCAGTCGCATACTGTGTGGATTTGCGTCATGTTGAGATCGGCATGACCGAGCAGCGCATCCCGCTTCCGCGTCAGGGACTATCGAGTGGTTTACCCAGTTGATGACGAGCAGAAGCGCATACTCATTCTCGTCATAGCACACCGGCGCGAGTCCTATCGCGGCCTGTGAGACGTCGAGACGCGGCTCATGCGCTTTGGTAGCGCCTCCGCTTTGCGCCGGGGACGTCTCTTATTTCTTGACTGATGCAATCTGGCTCGCGAGCGCGTTCGCATCGCGCTGCAGTCGCTGCATTGCGCCGACATCAGTGATGGGATATGCCCCGCGAATCCTCGCCGCGGAATCGATCAGGACGAAGCGGTCGGAGTGGAGGATGGGCGAGTCGCCGTGCGAATGGGAGCCGGCGGCGGCGATCTTCATCTGCTGAGCGATTCTGAGCGCTGTCTCCATATCCGGCGGGCACACGAACCTCCAGCGGGCTTCATCGACGTGGTTCGCGCTCGCGTAGCTCTTGCGCGTGGCTTTGTCGTCGCGGGCGGGATCGACCGAAATCGACAGGAACGTGATGCGCGGATCCATGATCAGTTTCTGAAGCTCAACGCGCTGGGTGGTCATCTTCGGGCAGGTGTTGCCGCAATGGGTGAAGATGAAATCGACGATCGTCACCTTGCCGTGCAGGCTTTGAGTGTTGACGGAGTTGTCGTCCTGATCCGAGAAATCGAACGTCGGCGCCGGAAAGCTGAGCGGGAGCGTTCCGGCGCTGGAGTCCGCGGAGCGTAATCCGATTTGCGCCGGCTCCGGGTGCGCGGGCCAAAGTGCGTAAACCGCCGCCGCTATGGCGAGCGATCCGACGATCGCGATTGCAGTTATGTTGCGTGACTTAGAATTGCGCATAATGCCAATAGACTGCTGCGCCGTACCAACCGTACAGCACCCACCCGCGGGATGCATTGTTCCATTCGACTCGGCCGTCGCCGAACAGCATGTTCATACCGACCGGCGCCTTGTTTTTGTCCAGGCGGTGGTTCCACTCGATGACGTGGGACACGCCGTCGCTGGTCGCCAGCGCATCGGCGGCAAGAACGCGGTCGGTGTGGAGGCGCTTATAGCTCGGGTACTCGATCACCCATTCGTCTTTCGTGAGCCAGAATGGGAACTGATAGGTGACCGCGATGGTGCCGGTCTTGTAGGGCCACCAGGTTTGCGCGTCGCGATTATCGAAACTTTCCGGACAGTAGAAGATTGCCGGCGACCCGATGTATTTTTTCATCAGCTCCGACACGTCCGGCTTGGCGTCCTGAAAACGAAAGACGTGCGGGTTGTTCCATTCCAATCCATCATAGCGCGCGGGGAGGGCGTGGAATTCATTGAAGTAGCGATGTAAGCCGATGCCGATCTGCCGAAGCTGGGATGCGCATTGCGTTCGTCGGCCGGATTCGCGCACGCGGGAGATGACCGGCAGGAGGATTCCGATCAGAAGCGCGATCAGACCGATCACGACGAGCAGCTCAATGAGGGTGAAAGCGCGGCGGGTGCGCATGGCAAGATGGGTGAGCAGGAATGAGGAGCGGCGTCGAACCCGCTTCATCCGCCGCCGGGGAGTTCGCCGTTGATCAGCTCCAGCCCTTCGCTGTCGGTTGTGCAGGCGATGGCGACCGTGCCGGCGGCCAGGATGCAGGCGACGAGGACCGCGGCCACAGTCCAGGTGAATGTGCGTTGCATGGGGACCAAGATACGCTGGAGATAAGCCAGCCGTCAACCGAATTCCGGGAGATTGCTAGCCGCACAACACGACAAGCTGCTATATTCCTGCCCATGGGAGAGTGCGTGAGAACGAAGCGGGCGGTCGCGATGTCGGCTGCGGTGGCGACGGTGGTCCTGTCGGGCGGTTCCCCGGCTTATGCGGTGGACCGGACATTCAACATCTCGCTCGTCGGAGCGTTGAATCCGCTGGCGGGCCAAGGGGCTACCAACAACATTTACGCCGACGTCTGGGGGGAGGGAAACGTCGTTGCGCTGGGGTCAGTGGGCACGGGCAGCGGGGTCACGCTGATCAATAACAGTAATCCAGCGGCGCCGGTTGCTTACCCTAACCGCTATATGCCTGCCGGTAGCGCCAACGGCCAGTTCCGCGATGTCATCATCCAGGGCGGCATTGGTTATTTCGCCATCGACTCATCCACCACCGGCGGACCGACCACGGTGGGCGGGGTTCACGTCGTCAACCTGGCAAACCCGGCGGCGCCGGCGCTCCTGACGGTCATCAAGGACCCGATCGGCTTCTACAACAACCACGACCTGTTCCTCGACGCCAATTTTCTCTACATCTCCAACAACCGCACGTACGAGATGAAGGTCTTCAATGTCGCGAATCCCGCAAGCCCGACGCTCGTGCGGAGCATCAACACCGCAGGCGTCTCGACCGACGATCTGCACGACATGACGATTAAGAACGGCCGCATGTACACGTCGAACCTGAGCAATGGCATCACTCAGATCTACGACGTGTCGCAGATGAGCACCACTGTCGCGCCGACGCTGCTAGGGTCGCTCGACGTCGGCACCCGCAATCACACCGCCTGGCCGAGCGAGGACGGCAAGCTGCTGGCGGTGGCGCGCGAGGCGGAAAACGCGGAGGTGCAACTGTGGAACATCAGCACGCCGGCGACGCCGACCTTGATCGGCAGCATCACGTCGGCCGCGTACGGCATCGACAGCTTCTCGGCACATAATCCGGTGATCATCGGCGACACGCTGTACGTCTCGTGGTATCAGGCGGGCTTGCAGATCTTCAACATCAGGAATCCTGCGGCGCCGGTGCATCTTGGCGCTTTCGACACGTTTGTCGGTGGGAACGGCGGGCCGACTGCGCCCGGCAGCTTTGCCAACGGATACGACGGGAACTGGGGCCTTTACCCGGACCTGGGCAACAACAAGATTCTCCTTTCCGACTTCGATAACGGGTTCTTTACGGTGGACGCCACCGATGCTTTCCGGCAGATCTGGACGTACACGTTCGATACCGGGAAGTGGCAGGAGCAGGGGCGCTGGGACAGCAACGGGCCAGTCCCGGATAGCTCGGAGATGATCGCGTCATTCACGAACGCGCCGACCGGGAACAACCGAACACTGACGGTGGACGGTGCTCTTGCGCCCGCGAAGCCGCGGGTTGCGGCGATGCAGTTCAGCGGGAGCCTCGGCTACACGATCCGCGCGATCAACGGCGGTGAGATCGAATTGAAAAGTTCTGGTGGGCCCGCGGAGATCACGATGGCGGCGCCGAGCGGGACGGTTCGGCCAAGCTTTGTCGCGGCACCGATCGCGCTCGAGGACGATCTGATCGTTACCAACAACGCGGGCGCTACTGCCGCGCCGACGCTTGAACTGAACGTGATCAAGGCGACCAATCGCGCGATCACATTTGCCGGCACCGGTGTCACGGCGCTGGTGGCGGCAAATTCGCAACTGACCGGCAGCTTTGTTCTCGCGGGCGGCACGCTTCAGATTTCAGCGGACGATCAACTGGGCAACGCAGCGAATACGCTCACTTTCAACGGCGGCGTGTTGAGAACCGCCGGCGCCGTCGTCAGCAATCGCGCCCTCACGGTGGGTGCGGGCGGCGGGGCCGTCGACAGCAATGGGTTCGACTCCGGTTTCGGCGACCTGGGTATCGGGAATTTCACCAAGAACGGCGCAGGCAAGGTGGCATTTCGGAGCATCAAAGCTCTGAATTTGACACTCAGCAGCGGCACGTTGGCCGTGAAGAATCGCGCGACCACCGGTGGGAATCAGGTCGCGCGAGTTTCCAGCCTGTCGATCGCTCCGTCGGCGGCTTTCGACCTCAACGACAACGATCTGGTTGTCGCCAGCGGCAACTTCAACGCGCTTCAGGCGCTGGTCCTGGGCGGATACCGAGTTGGCGTCGACACCGCCGCAACCGGCATCGTCTCCACCACCAGCCAGACCGTGCACGGCGGCACAACCATCCTCGCGTTGTTCGATAATGCCCTGGCCGGCTTCACCGATTGGCCCGCCGGCAGTGGCAATTCCATCGCCACGGGAGCCATTGTCGGCAAGTACACCTACATCGGTGACACCAACATGGATGGACAGGTCACCGCACAGGACTACACAGCCATCGATGCAAACCTCGGCACAAACGGAATCAATCCGGGGATCGCGTGGTTCTATGGTGACACCAACTTTGACGGGAACATTGCCGCAACCGACTACACCGGAATTGATGCGGCGCTGGGTCTGGGACAGGGGAATCCGCTGATGGTGCAAGGTCGGGCGGCGGTGCCGGAGCCGATGTCGCTGGGCCTTCTGGCTCTTGGTACCGTGGGCTTGATCGGACGCCGTCGTCGCAAGGCTTGATCGGTGAGAATTTTTAGGTCACCGGAGGCCGCACAGGGGAAGTGTCCGGGCTTTTCTATTGGCGGTATTGGAGTGCGCGGGTTGCGATGTGAACATGGGTGACTTTGAAGATGCCCAACTTTCGGGGATGCCAGCGGAGTTGGGGAGCGTATAATCCGTGACTCCGGTGAAGGGTTTGTTCTTCAGCAATGGGGGAAAGGGGTCGCGGAAGTGACGCCCGCGGTTGGCTTCCTTTGAAATCCGTTTTCTTTTGACAGGAATCATGCGACGTTGCCGAAATCTAAAGAAGTTCGCGGCGTCGATCGTGCTGGCATCCGCAATCGCTCCGGCGTGGGCGTACGTTCCCGGCGCGGCGGACGTGATCAACCCGAGCATGGGGACGTGGTTCTCTGCCGCCAAGACCGGTCGCGCGGATATGCTATTGATTGGCGACAGCATGGTGCTGCATCAGTCGGATGGGTGGGATTCAGGGATGATTCTGGCGCTGAAGTCTCACACGGGACTTGCTGCTTCGGGGTTGATTCAGGATGGGGGCGAGGGCGAGCAGTACGCGGTCTTTGGCACCACCGCGGCATTGGATCTTTCCAAGCAGGCGGTTCGCGCGGATCGGCAGGGGTATGTCTGGCGACAGCGGGCGGAGACCGCAGGCGCGACGCCGATCGGCGATTTTGCCGCGGGCAGCCTTGGCAGCCCCCTCGGTGTGAATGCAGGCCTTGATTGGCAGTTGTACATGGTGCCAACGGCGAACGCGCCGCAAGGGCAGGGGAAGTTCGAGGCCTTCTCGCGGTTGGGGGTGCCGGACTACAACCATTTTACTTCGAATACTTCGTACACGATCAGCTCGCCGGCTTCAGGTCTCGTGCAGAAGACACTTCATTACGATAGCCCGGCACAATACTACGGGCAGCCGATGGAGATTCACCTGACGAACATGCAGAACCTGAGCGTGTTGTATTCGCGCTTGAGCAGTCCCGGAGCGACGGGTGCGTCGGTCACGAGCTGGGGTTACGGCGGGCGCTCAACGCTGGCGTTTTACAAGGATTACTGGATGGGGCAGGGGATGACGGCGGAGGGGCGCAAAGCGTGGTTCGATGCGATGACGGCGGGCGGGAGCGGGAAGCTGAACATTGTTCTTGAGGAAGGGCTCAACGATCGCAACGAGTCGCAGGCGAGCCTGGCCGGCACGACGCCGGGAAATTCGTCAAAGGCATTTAAGGAAAACATTCAGGGGTTGATGAGCCAGATCCGCACCGAGTGGACGGCGGCGGGGCGCAATTACAGTGATCTGACGTTCATGCTGCTTGGCACTTACGAAGATTATTTCGAGGGCCAGGCTGACCAAAATGATTCGGCGGGCGCGTTACATGATTATTCTTATGCCCTGCAACAGATCGCGCTGTCGGATCCGCAGGTGTCGTTTATTGATCTGCTGAACCACGCGCCGCGCTATGATGAAGCGTTGAGCAAGGGATACATGTTCGACGGCGTGCACGCGGCGAAGGTCGCGACGACGCTGTACAGCGAGATGATTATCGACACGCTTCAGTCTTACGGCGGCGTCGACACCACGGGGGGCGTCAAGTGGCAGAACAACGTTTCCGGCAACTGGTCGACCCCGGCCAACTGGAGCGGGGCGGTCCCCAACGGCACCGGTGCCATGGCGCGGCTCAGCGAAGCGGCTTTGACGAATCGGACGGTCACGCTGGACGCGCCGGTGACGGTGGGGACATTGCAGCTTGAAAATCCCAACGGATATCTGATTGCGGGCACCAGCACACTCCTGTTGGCGACATCAAGCGGAAGCGCGCGCATCAATGTCATGTCCGGCGCGCATGAGATTTCAACGGGCGTGCGGCTGAACTCTTCGACGATCATCACCGTGCCAACCGGCAGCAAGCTGACGATCTCCGGCGACATGAGCAGCGCTCCGTTCGCGTCGCTGACTAAAGCGGGCCGGGGCGAGTTGGCGGTGAAGCACGTTCGAGCGGCAACGCTCAACATCACCGGGGGGAAGGTTCGCGTTGTTGCCAACGGATCGGATTCCGGAGTCAGCTATCTCAGCGGGCTGACGATCGATCGAACCGCGGGCGCGGCGCTGGATCTCACGGACAACGATCTGGTGGTCAGCTATTCGGGTACGAGCCCGTTCACGACGATTCAAGATCTGGTTTTCGCGGGCTATTCTTCAACGCCCGATTCGACGAAAACCGGCATCATTTCCTCGACCGGACAGGCGGAGGGCGGTGAGCGGATTCTGGCGCTGTTTGATAATGCGATCGTGAAGATGTCGGAGTGGCCGCCGGGCAGCGGGCGGCTGATTCCGCGGAATTCGATTGTGGGAAGCTTTACGTACCTTGGCGACACCAATCTTGATGGAGTGGTGACGGCGCAGGATTACACGGCCGTGGATGCGAATATTGGAACGAAGCCGGCAGAGGGGACCGGATGGTTGTTGGGCGATGCAAATGTCGACGGGCTCGTGAACGCGCAGGATTACAGCGTGATTGATGGGAGCCTTGGGTCGGGGCAGGCGGTTCGCGCGAGTAATGTGTCGGCTGTGCCGGAGCCGGGTGCTGGGCTTGGGGTGGTGTTCGGGATATCCGTTTTGCGCTGGGGGCGGAGGCGTCGGTAGGAGAATCGTTGGGATCTTTATTGTAGTGGTCGCGGTGCGCCCGCGGGCTTCCGCCACGCGGCTAGACCTGGCGGCTGGTCGCGGAGTCTTTGCGACGGCGGCGTCCGATCCAGAGGAAGGCGCACGCGGCGAGTGCAAGGGTGGAGGGCTCGGGAGTTAATGCGGTGGTTGAAGGCGTGTTGGTCCAGATCTTCACGCCCATGTCGTAACCAACGCCTTTAGAGCCATTCCAGAAGTCGTATTGGCCGCGGAGATAGAGCACCATTTCCTGATCGAGCGGACGGTTCAGCGGGACGTACGGACGGATGTTTTCCTGGGTGGCCCCCAGGCCGTTGGTGATGAGATCCGTGGACCAGGTCTCTCCGTTGTTGATGGTCTTGAACTGCATCAGGTTCCAGGTGCCGGCGTTGAGGTACGAGAGGTAGACGATGTTGGGATCGGCGTGATCGAGGACGATGCCGGCGGAGTAGTTGGCTTCAGAGGCGTCCCCGATGTAGGGACCGGCGTCTTTGACGAGGATTCGGTCGATCCAGTTGTTGCCGTCCCATCGCGCCCAATGATATTGATGCTGGGTATTGCTGGGGAAGGTGGAGTAGGTGACGACGGGGTGGCCGGTGGGATCGGTGGCGACGTCCCAGATCCAGGAGTTGCCGCCGGTGAGGGCGGGGTTGGCGGCTTTGTCGAAGACGGTTCCGGTGCCGCCCATGTCGGAGAGGACGAGCGGGCCGGCGCTGGTGTCTTTGATCTTGGTACCGTCCACGCGCCAGTAGGCGTTGTCCTTGAGGTAGCTGTAGTAGATGTTGTTGTTGACGTTTCGGGGATGACCATCGGTGAACGCGAAGCCGACGCGATCGACGTTGTTGGAATCATACTTCACATACGGCCGCTGTCCGGGGTTTGAGATGAAGGTGGTTGCGATGCCCCAACTGGTGGCGCTGCCGTAAGGCTGCGCGTCATCGTGCACGCGGAGGACGGGGTTGAAGTTGGGGCCGCGGGAGAAGAGATAGGTCTTGTTGAGAGAGGAGAGTTTGAACGGGTTTGCATAGCTCCAGCCGCTGGACCCGGTGACGTCGCCGGATCGATTGATCCGCAGCGGCGCGCTCAGGGTGAAGGAGGTGCCGTCGGGATTGACGGTGATGTCCTGGGTTCGAACACCAGCGCCGCCGTGGGGCGAGTAGAACGTGGTGAAGGTGGTGGCCGAAGTCTGGATGAATGCGGGGTTGTCGTGATCGTCCTGCTGGAAGAACAGACCGTCGTAAAGCAGCGCGGTGCTGGTGACGTGGGTGGCGAGATCGTACTTGCCGATCTGGATATAGCCGGCGCCGGTGACCCAGCCGGTGTAGACCGAGCCGTTGGAGTAGAGGGCGCGCGGATCGTTGTACCAGGTCCAGGCGCCGTCGTCAGTCAGGGTGTAAGAGGAGCCTATGGCTGCGGACGCGGTCATGGGGAGGAGTGCGCTGAGAAGAAGGAACGCAATTGACAAGTGGAAACTTCTCATAAATGGCTTCAGTTCATCATACCTAACGCAGTGCGAATTTCAACGGTTAAATCAGGTTAATTCACGGCGAATTTGCGATCGCCTCGACCTGCAAGATATCCAAAACCTACGCTACCCTTTTCTTCTCTTCAGCAGGGTGAGTTCTCCTGGGAGTTTTTTTCCTTTCTTGCAACTGAGGATCGACTTTTGTGCTGAATCGCTGAGACGGCCCGGAACCCGTGGCACGGGAGAGTTCAGGAGGAATTGAGAAGTAGGTTGTGATTTCGCATTGCGGGTTTGGGGGTTTGATGTCGTTCGGACGCATGGGCGGGAGCCGTGACCGCATCAGTATCGGTCTCGCGCTCATCGTGTGAGGTCGAACGTTCATTTCTCCATTCGAGGAAGCGGGAGAGGATGGCTTCGAAATCTTTTGCGTCTTTGAAGAGGCGCATCTCCTGGCGGAGCTGTTCGCAGGGGTGGAGGTTTTTGGCGTACCAACTGATGCGTTTGCGGAATTCGATGACGGCGGAGCGCTCGTTGCGGAACTGGCAGTGGTTGTAGAAGTGATCGCGCATCAATTGGACGATCTGCTCGATCGTTGGCGGTGGGGGGGTGATGCCTGTGGTGAGGTGATTGTGAATATCGCGGAAGAGCCAGGGGGTGCTGAGGGCGGCGCGGCCGATCATCAGACCAGTGCAGCCGGTGCGGTGGATCATTCGGAGGGCGTCGGCGGGGGATTTGATGTCGCCGTTGCCGATGACGGGGATGCGTTTTACGGCGGCGACGACGTCGGCGATGCCGTCGAGTCGGGCTTCGCCGGAGAAGCGCATGGCGGTGGTTCGGCCGTGGATGGTGACGGCATCGACGCCGATTTCTTCGAGCCGGCTTGCGAGGTAGGGGGCGACGATGCAGGAGTCATCCCAGCCGAGGCGGAGCTTGCAGGTCAGCGGCACGGATCGAAGCGATGACTTGATGCGCTCGACCATTTTGAGCGTGGCGTCGGGATTGCAGAGAAGTTTGCTCCCGCCGTCGCGCTTGGTGATTTTGTCGACGGGGCAGCCCATGTTGAGGTCCACGATGTGGGCGCCTTTGTCTTCGGCCCAGCGGGCGGCTTCGCAGAGGCGGTCGACGTCGCCGCCGTAGAGTTGCATGGCGAGGGGGGAGTCTTCTGGGCAGGTCTGGGCGAGTTCCATGGAGCGTTTGTTTTCGCGGAGGACGCCTTCGGGGCAGAGGAGATCGGTGCAGGCGAGGCCAACGCCGCCGCAGGAACGGGCGACGAGGCGGAAGGCGAGGTCGCAATAGCCGGCGATGGGGGCGAGGAGGAGGTTGGTCGCGAGATTGACGGTGCCGATTTTCAAGAGTTCAACCTGTTAATGGGAAGCGTACATGCGACCCTTCCTGGAGAAGCGGTTGGGGGAGAGAAGCGCCCCGCAAGCGGGGCCGCTAACCTTATAGCTTAACGTATAGGTGAGACGCTCGCGACGCGGGAAAAGTTTCTTCGCTAACGATCTTCGCTTTCGACTCCGTTGCGCGTGCTGGGTCGCTGAGGATGAGTCGAATAAAATTCCCGCCAAATGTGATCCGGGACGTTAGACTTCGAGCATGACTCGCACCTTCCTCATCGACACCGACACCGCGAGTGACGACGCTGTTGCACTGATCATGGCGCTGCGCCATCCGGGCGTCGAGGTTAAAGCCATCACCGTTGTCTCGGGGAATGTTCCGCTGGCGCAGGCGTGCACGAATGCGCTGTACACCGTAGAGCTTTGCGGAGCGAAGGCGCCGGTGTATGCCGGTGCGAGCAAACCGCTTCTTCACGGTGCGGAGTATGCGGATTGGTTCCATGGGAAAGACGGGCTCGGGGATCAAAATTATGAAGCGCCGCAATCGAAGGTCCGCCCTGAGCATGCGGTCGACGCGATCATCCGGACCGTGGCAGAAAATCCTCGGCTCACACTCGTGACGCTGGGGCCCCTCACGAATATCGCTCTCGCGCTTTCTAAAGCTCCGGGGATCGTGAAGCAGATCGAGCGCTGCATCGTCATGGGCGGCAATCCTTGTTGCGAAGGAAATGTCACGCCGGCCGCGGAATTTAATATTTACGTTGATCCCGAAGCGGCGCAGATCGTGTTCAGTTCCGGGCTGAAGATCGAGATGGTTGGATGGCAGCTGTGCCGGGGCGATGCGAATGTTAAGGAAGAGGAGATTGCAATGATTCGGAAGATGGAGACGCCTCTGGCTCGGTTCGCGATGGACTGTAATCGTTCGGCCATTGCTGCGAACAAGGCGCAGACGGGGGAGATCGGGCTTGCGCTTCCGGATCCGGTGGCGATGGCGGTTGCTCTCGATGCTTCCATCGCCACGAGCGTCTCGCAACATCGAGTGGAAATCGAAACTGGCAGTGAGCTTACGCGCGGGCAGACGGTGGTCGACAAATTGGACGTCGGCGGCGACGAACGTAACCGGGGGCGATGGAGCGAACGCACGGCTCGTCGATCATTGATTGTCTGGGGGATCGATATCCCGCGATGGAAAGAGCTCTTGTACGAGTCGTTGCGGTAGGGGGGGGTCAAGATCCTTTCAGACGTTGCATCGCTCGGTTGGCAAGCGCGTGGTCGGGATTCAGTCGCAGCGCTGCGTAAAACTCCTGAGCGGCTTCGTTGGTTCTGTTCTGCCCCTCGAGAACGAGCCCGAGATTGGCGTGCGCATCGGCGTAGCGGATGTCGAGCGCGATGGCGGCGCGCAGTTGATCCTCCGCCTCTTTCAGCCGTCCGAGCTGCGCGAGCGTGATCCCGAAGTTGTTTCGAGCTGCCGCGAGTTTTGGGTTTGCGTCGATGGATCGCTGGTATTCGTGAGATGCGCCGTCCATGTCACCGGTTCGACGCAGAAGATTTGCCAGGTTGAACCGGGTTGTGCCCGCAGGATGAATCGAGACCGCGGTCCGTGCGATAGAGAGTGCTTCCGGATACCGCTGTTGATCCGCAAGCGCGGTTGCCAGATGGTTGTACGCAAGCCAGTTGTCCGGGGTCACGGTTGCCGCCCGGCGGAAAAGTGTTTCGCTGTTCCGCCAGTGGCCGATTTGCCAAAACGTTAATGCAGTGAGAATGGCGAACAGGACGGTCGCGCCGGCAGTTGCCGGTCGCATCATTTGATCCGGGATACTCCAGACGATCATGATGAAGATCCCGAGCAGCGGCAGGTAGGTGTAACGATCGGCCATCGCTTGCTCGCCGACCTGTAAGATCCCGATTACGGGCACCAACATGATGACGTACCAGAGCCATCCGACTGCGAGCCAGGGCATTCGCCTGCGCGCTTGCAACACAAGAGCCGTGGTTGCGGCGAGCAGCAAAGCTGCGAGAGTTACCTCCCAAACCGGCCAGCCTTTTGGCATTGGATAGAAGACAGCCAAATCCACCGGCCAAGCCATTTTTATCAAGTATCGCGCGTAGGATACGATCGCGTTGGAGATTCGGAGACCAATCGGAACGGCATCAACGGATGCCACGGCTCCGGCGAAGCGCTGCACGATAAGAGTCACGACGGCCGAGGCGATGGCCATTGCCATGAGCGGAAGCTTCTCCAGTATAGCGCGTGTCACATCGCGTCGCTTCAGGGGCCACAAATCCAGGAGCAGCAAAATGAGAGGCAGGGTGAAGACCATGGGCTTTGCCAGCAGTGCCAACGCGAAGAGCGCTGTCAGCGTCCCGTACCATCGCCAATTGCTCTTGCTCGCATAGCGCTCGTACGCGAGAAGCGTCAGGAGCATGAAGAAGGCGCTCAGCACGTCTTTGCGCTCCGCGACCCAGGCTACGGACTGCACATGCAGCGGATGCAGCGCGAAGAGTCCGGCGACGATCGCGCTTCTCCAGATCGCGCCGGTCATTCGCCGCAGCGCCAGGAACACCAGCACGGCGTTGGCCGCGTGCAGCACGATGTTCATCAAGTGATGCAGACCGGCGCGATTTCCGAAGAGCTGCCAATCGAGCATGTGCGACAACCAAGTGACGGGATGCCAGTTGGCCGCTGCGCCGGTGGTGAATGCCCAGCGGATGTTGTCGATCGTAATTCCGCGCTGCACCTGCGCGTTGGCGGAAACATAATCGGGATCGTCGTAGCTGATGAACGGATAGCTTGTCGCTCGCCAGTAAACACTCAGCGTGACCGCAACGAGAACAGCGCAGATTGCCCAATCACGTTGCATGCGGTTTCGGCTCTTGGGTTGGAAAATGTCTTGATTGCACGATCCCCATCTTCGCCAGGCGAAATTCGAGCGCGGTCTTGATGCAGCCGATGCCATATCGCAGGCTTCTCGTGAAGTTGATTGAAGACGCTGCTTCGAAGTATTTCGTGGGGCAGCTTACTTCCGCGACGGTCTCTCCGAGCCACAGGATTTCAGCCAGAATCTGGTTGTCGAAGACGAAGTCGTTGGAGTTTTCCGAAAGCGGCAGCCTCTCCAGAAGCTTGCGTGAAAACGCGCGGTATCCGGTGTGGTATTCGGAAAGCTTGGAGCCAAGCAGGACGTTTTCCGCGAAGGTGAGAAACCGGTTCGCCATGTATTTCCAAATCGGCATTCCCCCGGCGAGGGCGTGTCCTCCAAGGATTCTCGACCCGATCACGCACGAGTACAAGCCGTTGGCAATCATGGCGCTCATCGCCGGGATCAGCTTCGGCGTGTACTGATAATCGGGATGCACCATGATCACGATGTCGGCGCCATGCTCCAGCGCCAGCCGGTAGCAGGTCTTCTGATTTCCGCCGTAGCCGAGGTTTGCGGGATGCGTATGCACCACGGTGTTCGGGAGGGTTCGCGCAACGGTTGTCGTCTCATCGCGGCTCGCATCATCCACGACGATCACCAGGTCCACTACGCCTTGCGCCATCACCTCCGCGTGGGTTTGCAGCAGCGTTTTGGCTGCATTGTACGCCGGCATCACGACGACCACTTTCTGGTTACTGTGCATGTGCCGTCGCCCGTTTCTGCTCAGCCGCCTGTCGCAACTGCGCGTACTCCTGACGAAACTGCTGCTGCAACTTCCGTCGCTCCTCCAACTTTTCCAAAGGGCTCAGCTTTGCCCACGCTTGTCCCAGATCGATCGCCTGCCGCTGGTTCAGGGGAAACATACCGAGCGACAGATCGAGGACTGTGGCATCTGCCGAGGCCAATATCGCGGCCCGCGTTTCCCGCAACTCTTCCAGAAGATCGATGCAACTGATCTCGATCAGGTCCGGGATCACCGGTAATGTTTTCTTTCTCGATGCTGAAGAGTTGAAGCTGTCGGCGGCGCCAAAGGGATTGACCGTCTCCGTAAAGTTTACCGGATTGGCATAAACGCTGGGCACGATCGGCAGACGCCTGAGGGAACTGGAACGAGGCCCTCCGGGCGTTCCCGCGCGTGTGATCCAGAGGCGCTGCCCGCGCTCGCTCAACAGAAACTCAATGAATCGCCTGGCGACCTCCGGATGTGGAGCGCCCTTGACCATCCCCACGGGCTCGGGGTTGACTGACGTGGCGCCGGCGGGTTCGACATAGCCCAAGCGTTCTTCACCGACCGCTTCGATCTGCGCCCGCGCCTGGAAGTCGATCGCGAGTCCGGCCGCCACATCCCCGCTGCTGACCCAGCCGGCAACCGCCGTTCCGGAGTCGTTGAAGATTCTGGCGTTGGATGAGATTTGACGAATCGATCCCATTCCTTGCGCCCATCCGACGTCTTCGCTGCGCCCGATCAGCTTCGCATCCTCCATCGCGCGTTCAATCATCACCATGAAAACGGAACGGGCGACCCCGCTGCGGGTTGGATCGGTCAGGACGATCCAGCCGCGATACTTCGGGTCCTTCAGATCATCCCACTTGAGAGGCTCGGGCAAGCCCAGGCGCTTGAGAACATCCTTGTTGTAGACGATGCCAAAGCTCGAAAGGGCCGTACCGAACCAGGTTGGGGGGGATGATTGGTCGTAAAGCGCGAGCCCTCCCAGCTCGCGTTTCGGATAGGCGGCCGTCATCACGTTCGGCGGAAGAACTACCCCTTCCATTACGTCTTCGCGCTTAAGTTCGACATCATGCAGATAATCGCCGCCGCCCCATACGACATCGACGTTGTAGGTGCCGAGTTTCTGGTACACGCTCTCTTTGCCGGCTCGGAGATACCGCACGATGTCGTTGGCCGACAGGGCTCGGTAATCCATTTCGATAGCTTGTCCGAACTTCTCTCGATGCCATGCGCCAAAGGCGTCGCCGAATTCTCGCCGGATAGACTCTGCGTGGGGCGTCAGGACCACCAGCGAAATCGCATCTTCACTTCGCTTCCCCTCCGAAGGCGCGTGGATCAATCCGCGCAAGACGAACGGCGCCGCGAGCACCACCAAGAACAGGATGATTGGAATGACTCGCGGCATCTCGGAGCTTTTCTAGTTCAGATCTCCCTGGGTTTTTGGAGCTTTCAACACGGGCAAATGCCCGTGCCACGCCTTCATTCCCGAAGCACCACGACGGCCTCGGGATCGAATTCCACCATGACCTCATCGGCCACATCGAAGATTGGAGGGGTGCTGATCACGCGAACCTGTAAACCGTTGACCGCCAGGACATGCTCCATCGCGTCGCCGAGGAATGTGCTCTCGACTGTTTTGGCGACGAAGCGATTTCGTCCCTGCACGAAATCGTCATCATCTTCCTGCACGCGGTATCCCAACGGCGCGCGAATCACCCGCATCTGCTCCGGTCTGACCACGACCGTCACCTTTTCCGGCAGGGCCACTTCACTGAAGCCCATCACCATCCCGAGGGCGGTCTGCAATCTCACGAGCCCGCGCTCCTGCTCCAGCACGCGGCCTTCGAAGAGGTTTGTCTGCCCGATGAACTCCGCGACGAAGCGGTTCGCGGGCTTCTGATACAACTCCGCGGGCGTCCCCACCTGCGCGATGCGTCCGTTCTTCATCACTGCGATCCGATCCGCGATCGACAGCGCTTCCTTCTGGTCGTGCGTCACGTAGATCGTGGTGACGCCGCTGCGCTTGCACATTTTTCGGATCTCCGAGCGCATCTCATTGCGCAGCTTGGCATCCAGGTTTGACAAAGGCTCATCGAGCAACAGGCAATCGGGCTTTACCGCGAGCGCCCGCGCCAGGGCCACCCGCTGCTGCTGTCCGCCGGAGAGTTGATTTGGCTTCCGACCACCGAGCCCCTCGAGCTGCACGAGGCGCAGTGCTTCGGTCACGCTGGCATCGCGCTGGGCGCGCGGGACCGATCTGACATCCAGTCCGAACCCCACATTGTCGCTCACGGTCAGGTGCGGCCAGAGCGCATAGCTTTGGAAAACCATCACCGCGTTGCGATGTTGCGTATCCAGCGCCGTTACATCCCGGCCGCTGAAAAAAACCTTGCCGTCGCTCGCCTCCAACAACCCGGCGATGATCCTGAGCAAAGTGCTTTTCCCACACCCGCTGGGGCCGAGCAGGAAAAACAGCTCGCCCTCGCGGATCTCCAGGTTCACATCAGCCAGCGCCGTAATCTCGTCGAAACGCTTGCTTACATTGTTAAGCCCGACGGAATTCATTGTCTCGGATTGTAGCGATGGCGGGAGATTCCTCACGCGCCCTATCGCGAGGGCTGGGTGGTTGCGCCGATGAACACCTCGGCTGTCTGGCCGCGCTCAGTTCTAATGCCTGTGTATGGGGAAGCGCGCATCGTCGCCGGACGGCTGCGGCTTCTCGCCGTCGTACTCCTCGTGGTGCTTGCTCTTGTCGCGGCCTGGAACCTCGCTGACCACGCCTGCATCGCCTCTTTCAATCCCGGCGCGTTGGGGTTGAGTCGCATCGCCAGATCCAGGTGTTCTCCCGCGGGACGGAGGTTTCCCGCGTCGGTCTGCATGATCGCCAGATTGATCAGCGCTTCGACGTTGGAAGGGTCGTTGCGAAAGGCGGTGGCGAATTGGCTTGCCGCCTCGGGCAGCTTCCCATGCGCCTTCAGGTACTTGCCAAAAGCGACTCGCGCGGTCGAACCGCTGGGATTCACCTTCACCGCATCGGCATACTCCGCCATCGCCTCCTCTTTGCGACCCAGCGCGTCGAGCGTCGTTGCAAGCGTGCGATGCAGGTTGGATCGGTTGACGCGAGACACATTTTGATCCTTCTCGGTAACCGCAATCGCCAGCCGCAGCATCGTCTCCGCTTCGGCATACTGCTTTTTCTGAATCAGCGCCTGCGCCAGGTTCGACATCGATGACCAGCTCTTTGGATTGATGGCCAGCGACTTGCGGAATTTATCCATCGCGGCGTCAACGTCGCCGCGCATATAGAGCGTTTGCCCCCAGTTGTTGTACGCCGCGTCGTAGTCAGGCTTGAGCCGGACAGCGTCTTGGAAATCCTTCGCGGCCTCATCCAGCAGTTGGACGCTCTCATTGACATCGTGATCGCCCGGCTTGCCCGCGTCAGACATCAACGCGGTTCCGAGGTTGTACCGCGCAACCCAGGAATGCGGATTCTTATTGACGGTATCCCGAAAGAGCGGAATGTCACCGGTGAAAACCTCGGCGCGCACGAAACTCATCCCGCTGAGAATCACCAAAACCGCGGCGCTCAGCGCAAAGGGCAGCGGCCGGTGTCCTGTAACTTCACCCGCGGCCGGTGTGTTGCCGCCCAGCGCCCTGGCCGCGATGGACACGACTCCCGCAAGCAGCGCGGGTGATGCCAAGTACTGGAAGTGATCGGCCACATACGAATACCGCATCGGAAAGACATCGACGAATCCCAGCGCCGGCACTAGAACGCCGCAGAAAATCAGCGCGGCCGTCACCGGCGCTCGACCGATGCGATTCCGCAGCCCGAACAACGCGCCGAGCACCGTCAGCACACCGGCGGGAAAGATCCACTGCCAAACCTGGCCGGGGTCGAGATTCCACTTGGGATAGAAGAACATCAGCGGCCAAGGGGCGAGAATGGTGCGGGCATAAAACCAGATGGCCCGTCCGGCCAGCAGAATGCGCTGCGCTTGCGTCAGATCCCAATCCGGGCCGCGGGCACCGACGTTGGTCTTTTCCAGATGCGCCGTCACGCTGGCCAGCACGATGCCGATCACGAAGAAGGGGACCATCGCCATCCAATGGCGCTTGGGGATCCTCCCGCGCTTCCACCAGATCAGGAGCAACGTGACCGCCGGCATCGAGCAGGCGATCGTCTTCGACAGCATCGCGCACGCGAACAACGCCAGCGACAGCAGGACCCTGTTCCAGGGGAACGGGCGATTCTCGTCGTCAGGTTCGTCGATTCTTTCGGCCGGCAAGGTGCTGAGATATGCCCAGATGGAAGCATAGAAAAAAACGGCGGCCAGCACGTTCTTTCGCTCGCTGATCCACGCGGCACTTTCCACTTGCATCGGATGGAGCGCCCAAATCGCTGCCACCAGCCAGGCCCCCGGCACCTCGAGCTTTCGCAGCAGGAACCACAGCAGGGCGGCGGCAATCCCATGCAGCACGACGTTGGTGATGTGGAAGACGAGAGGATCCAGCTCGCCGTTCGCGTTGGCCGAAAGCTGCGACTCGATCCAGTACGTCGTGTGCGTCAGCGGGTAGTACTGCGGTGGGTAGAACATACCCGGAACCCGCGAGCGCTCGCCTGGGGAAAACCAGATTGCACTCAGCCCCTCTGGCGTGCGGAGAGTTGCGTTCTTTTCCACATGCCGGTCATCATCCCAAATAAATTTGCCGCGGATCGCGGGAGAATAGACCGTTAGCAACGCAAGCAGCAGCACGCCGCCCCAAAGGGCGAAGTCCTTTGCCGACTTCGCTTCGCCGGGAGAATTCAACACGAGTTTTTCGCCGGCCTGTTCGACTCCAGCCTGTTCTGAATCTGGTTTATCCTGTTGTTCGGTCATGTGCCGCGAAAGTTTACGCTCCTTCGGCTAAAATGCACCGCTCGCAGTCGCGTCCGTCCTGTTTGGCTCTTTCATGTGTCAGGCACTATGACCCCAATTGCCACCACCGATCCGATTAACGCTCAGATTCTTGCCGTTTCTGAAGACAAGATTCAGGGATTCCAGATTGATCCTCTGGGCGAGATTTCGCGAATCTGCGGCGTTGAGCTTCCCACCGTCGTCGACCGTCTTTCCGCGATGCTTCGCGCCGGCACCATTCGGCGAATACGGCAGACGCTCATGGCCACCAACCTGGCGCAGGGTGCGCTCGTCGCCTGGGAAGTGCCTGAAGAGAAGCTTCAGTCGGCGTTCGACTGGATGTTTCAGCAGGACCCGTCCTCCGGTCACGTCGTGATTCGATCGACGGATACGCAAACGGCAGGCAGCAAATACCGGTTGTGGACGACCCTCAAGGTGCCGCAGGGGTTCTCCCTGAAGAAGCATGCCGATTTTCTGGTCGGGAAAACCGGAGCAACCGCATACAAGCTCCTCCCGGCGAAAAACCTTTTCGCGCTCGGCGTTGGCCATGTTCGACGGCGTGGAATGGAACCCGGCAGCAAATCGCCGGAACCCGCCGAGGTCCTGCACACGAACATCGTGGCACTAACTGATGAAGAGTGGAGGGTGCTGATTGCGCTGAAGAAGGAATTCGCGCCGGAGGAGATTGAATCATCGCGCTTGCCATCCCGGTCATTCTGGTCGGCGCGTGCCGCGGAAGCAGGCGTGGCGATTGGGTCGTTCCACGGGATCGCCAAATCACTCAACGACCGCGGCGTCATCGGCCGGTTCTCCACGTTTCTGGAGCATGTGAAACAACTGAAGACCGGCGAGCAGGTGACCCGGTACAACGCGCTCTTTCACTGGGCGGTCCCGCCGGGGCGGGAGCTTGATGCCGGTCAGCAGGTCGGGCGATTTCATATCATGACGCACGCATACTGGCGCGAGGCCGGACCGGAATTTAATGACGTTAATATCATGGGTGTCGCCCACGGCACGGATAAGCAGCTCGTGCTCGCGCACAAAGCGGCAATCGACCGGCATCTCGTGGAGTCGGGAATTGCGGTCCGATATAGCAACGTCTTCTGGGGCGGTCGAAGTGAGATCAAGCCGAGCGAGATTTCACCGATTGCTTATCGTGATTTTTGCGAGCAGCAGGGGATTGATCCGAATATGATGTGCGACTGAATTGTTCGGCCACGGTCAGGATTCCAAGGGGAGCGCTTCAGATTGCGAGGCGCCCGCGGATTACGATGGATCAATCGATACTTTCGGTCAAAGAGATCCTCAGCCAGCTTGAACCGATCATTGCCCGCACGGCCCGCGGCTCGACGCGCGAGGACGGCTTCTTTCTCTCCTGCGTCCGCGCCGCGTTTGCAAAGAGCTTCGAGCTCAACACCTTCATCCACAATCACCAGCCGGGCATCCACGATTTCGCGATTACCGCGAGCCTTCGGGGCGTGTGCGAAGACATCATCGCTCTGCGGTTTATCGCGACATTCAGCGCGGCGCATCGCGAGGAAGCGGTCGCGGTGCTGATGCTGAAGAGCGTGATGGAGCTCATGCAGGAGCAGACGAAGTTCTTTGAGAAATACCGCCCGAGCCAGCCGATCCTTGAGGCCAATAACGTCGCCAATGAGATTCTTAATCTTCGCCTGCGTCTTCGGCAGATGCGCAAGAGCTACCGCTGGAAAAAGCATCGCGAGTGGCCCAGCGTCCAGGAAATGGCGGACTTCACGGGTCTGCGGCCGCTGTACGATTTTCTGTACGCGGCCACGAGCTGTTTCGTTCATTTCTCGCCGAGCAATCTGATTCGCATGGGTAAGGTGGAGGACGATCAACTGAGGTTTTCGACTTCCAACTTTGCAGAGTACTATCACGCGTTCAACTGCCAGTACGGGTTGTTTCTGTTCATTACTTTCTGCACGAAGTTTTCGGCGATGCTGAAGATTCGCGAGGAAATCCGCCCGCACATCGAGCAACTGATTCGGCTGACCGATGAAGAGCTTCGTTGGCCGGAGTTGATCACGATCGAAGAGCTGAATCTCCCGAGTGTCTCGAAGATGTTGCGGGTCATGGCGCACAGTGCGCGGAACGCGGTGGATGCGCCTGCCGTGTGGGAGTGGGAGGATGCCGACGTGAAACCGCTGGAACCGCCGCCTGCCGAGCCTGATCTGCCGGGGGAAGATTGATATGTTCAAGGAGAGTACAATGATGAAGATGAACCCCAAGCCGTAGCCCAACCGGCGCCGGTACATGGAGGCGCTAGGAAAGATGACGCCTGCTCAACGGCTAACGAAGGCGTTTGAGTTGTCAGAGATGGCGAAGCGCCTCTTCTATCACGGACTGCGAGAACGATTTCCGAGTCTGTCTCCGAAAGAGCTTCATCAACTTTTTCTCAAGCGCCTGGATCAATGTCACAACCGGATTTATTAAAGCGGGTGATCGCGATGACTTGTCGCGTCTGGAAGCTGAAGCTGATCCGATATGATGCCGGCAATGCTTTTGAAAATTGATCACATCAATATCGTTGTTGCGGATCTTGGGCCGATGGTCGAGTTTTACACAGCGCTGCTGGGTCTGAAGCTGACGAAGCGGGTGACGATTTCCGGTGATTGGGTTGCGGCGACGGTGGGGCTGCCCGAGGTTCATGCGGATGTTGTGTATCTGGATTTGCCTGAGGGGCCGCGGCTGGAGTTGATTCGATATAACACGCCGACGCTGGAGCGGCCGGGGGATCTGGATCGGCCGCACGCGCCGGGGCTTCGGCATTTCGCGTTCACCGTTCAAGACATTGAAGGGATCGTCGCTCGTTTGCGCGAGGGTGGCGTGAAGTTCTTTAGTGACGTGCAGTCGGTGCCGGACAGTCAGGTCACTTACGCCGGCGGGGTGCGGAAACGGATCGTTTACTTTCAGGATCCTGAGGGGAATCTGCTGGAGCTTTGCGAGTATCGCTGAGGACCCGTGATGTGATTCATTTGGGGTGTTGCTTCCGGACCGCGGCGAACGCGTCCTTCGCCGCTTCGATTGTTTCGTCGATCTGCTCTTCGGTGTGCGCTGCTCCGGGAAAAAACGCTTCGAACTGACTTGGCGGCAAATAAACGCCGGCGCCCAGCATCGCGTGGAAAAATGTTTTGTATTTGTCTGTGTTGCAGGCGGTAGCTTCCAGGTAATTGGTGACCGGCGCGCCTTCCTGGGAAACGAAGAAAACCGTCATCATCGACCCGACGCGATTCAAGGTGACAGGGACACTTGCGTCGTTGGCGGCAGCGATTAGACCTTCCGCCAATCGCGCGCTGGTTTTTTCGAGCGCATCGTAACAGGCGTCTTCGTGGATGATCTCGAGCGTTGAGATTCCCGCCGCCATCGCGAGCGGGTTACCGGAGAGCGTGCCGGCCTGATACACCGGGCCTTCGGGCGAGACCATTTCCATGAACCGCGCCGGCCCGGCATAGGCGCCGACCGGCAAACCGCCACCGATCACTTTACCCAGGCATGTCAGGTTCGGCTGAACGTTGTACAACGTCTGCGCGCCGCCCCAGGCGACTCGGAAGCCGCTCATCACTTCGTCAAAGATCAGCAGGGTGCCGTGTTTTGTGCACAGCTCCTTAAGCCCCGCAAGATAGCCCTCCCGGGGCACAATGACGCCCATGTTTCCGGGGACTGGCTCGACAAGGAAGGCCGCGATCTTCGAGCCGTGCGACTGGAATAGCGCGCTTGCTGCGTCAAGATCGTTGTAGTGCACAAGCAGGGTGTTCGCGACGGTAGATTTGGGAACGCCCGGCGTTGAGGGATCGCTTAAGCATGCAATGGCTTTTGTACCGGGGTCGGGTGAGCCGCCAGACTGGGCCATCTGCTTTTTCGTCTCGCTCTCAGCCAACGTGAGGACACCGGAGCCGGCTTGGGCGAGAAGTGGGTCGGCATGACCGTGGTATCCGCCGATGCATTTCACAATGAAGTCGCGTCCAGTTGCGGCACGAGCGAGGCGGATCGCACTCATCGTGGCTTCAGTGCCGGAGTTAACGAAACGGATCATGTCCATGCCAGGCAAGGCGCCGGTGATCATGGAGGCAAGTTGGATTTCGGCTTCGGTGGGTGCGCCGTAGGAAGTGCCGCGGCCGATTGCTTTGGAGAGCGCCGCCACGACGCGCTCGTTGGCATGACCGGCGATCAGCGGGCCATAGCTGGCGACGTAGTCGATGTAGTGATTGCCGTCGATGTCGGTGAGAACGGCGCCTTCGCCTTCCTTGATGAAGAGGGGGGTTCCGCCAACTGCCTTGAAGGCGCGCACCGGCGAAGACACGCCACCCGGCATCAGTTGCCGAGCGCGGAGGTAAGCGGATTCAGAGTTTTTGGTTGATCGTGGGGTGTCGCGCGCCATCCCCGGAGAATACAGACCTGCGCGGCCTCATCAAATAGAACAGCGGCCTGGGGGAGGGCGTCCCGGGCCGCTGTCGGAGGGGAGAGTGAGAATCGTTCAATATCTTTGTTAGCTCACTTCGCTCTGCGTTATTCGTAAATCGGCAGCCTCTATTCAATGAATTGAGGAAATCTTTGAAAGTTGCATAGAATTCCGTGGACTGGTTTTCGAGAGCGCAATTGCGGCGCGTTTCGGTACTGTGTTGCCCTTGCCTAACTGGCAGATACAGGGGGTTGGCTGTCGAATTGGCACCTTCGAAAGCGACAGGCACGTCATCTGAATTCGCATAACCACTTTCCACAACAGGACCTAACAACGCGAAAGTTCACCCATCGGATGGCACGTCCTTTGCCCAAGCGTCTGCAACGGAGTCCCGGTCATTACGGTATACGGGCTCATATACAGGAGAGTCAATAATGGCAAAGATCATCGGCATCGACTTGGGTACGACCAACAGCGTGGTCGCCATCATGGAAGGCGATCAGCCCAAGGTGCTCATCAACTCGGCCGGCAGCAGGCTTACGCCTTCGGTGGTTGCGTTTACCGATAAGGGCGAAGTTCTGGTCGGTCAGGTTGCCAAACATCAACAGATTACCAATCCGACCAACACGATCTTCTCGATCAAGCGCTTCATGGGCCGCCGGCACAATGAGGTCGCTCAGGAAGAGAAGATGGTTCCGTACGAGATCACCGGCGGAGCCAACGATTACGTGAAGGTGAAGGTGCGCGGCAAGGAATACACGCCTGAACAACTCTCGGCTTACATCCTCCAGGACTTGAAGAAGACGGCGGAAGATTACCTCGGCGAGAAAGTGACCGACGCGGTGATCACCGTTCCCGCGTACTTTAACGACGCCCAACGCAAGGCTACGAAGGACGCCGGGGAGATCGCGGGTTTGAAAGTCCTTCGCGTTCTCCCGGAGCCGACGGCGGCAGCGCTTGCCTACGGTCTCGACAAGAAGAAGAACGAGAAAATTTGCGTGTTCGATCTTGGCGGCGGCACGTTCGACGTGTCGGTCCTCGACGTCGGCGACGGCGTATTTGAGGTGCTGTCCATCAACGGCAACACGCATCTGGGCGGCGATGACTTCGATGAAGAACTGATCAATTACGTGGCCGAGGAGTTCCGCAAGCAGCAGGGGATCGACTTGCGTAAGGATCCGATGGCGCTTCAGCGCCTGAAGGAAGCCGGGGAGAAAGCGAAGATCGAGCTTTCCAACGTGATGGAGACCACGATCAATCTGCCGTTCATCACGGCGGATCAGACCGGGCCAAAGCATCTGCAAATGACGTTGACGCGGTCGAAGTTTGAGCAGCTCATTACGCCGCTGGTGGACAAGTGCCGCCAGCCGGTGATTGATGCCTTGAAGGATGCGAAGCTGGATCCCGGGCAGATTGATGAAGTGGTGCTGGTCGGCGGGTCCACCCGCGTCCCGATGGTTCAGCGGATGGTGAAGGACCTCTTCAAGGGCAAGGAGCCCAACAAGACGGTGAACCCGGATGAGGTTGTTGCGATTGGCGCCGCGATTCAGGGCGCGATCGCGACCGGCGACGTCAAGGACATTCTGGTGCTCGATGCGACGCCTCTGTCCCTGGGCGTGGAGACGCTGGGTGGCGTGATGACCGTGCTGATCCCGCGAAATACCACGATCCCCACGAGCAAAAAAGAAATCTTCTCGACCGCCGCGGATAACCAGGGCGCGGTAACGATCAACGTGCTCCAGGGCGAGCGCGAGTTTGCGCGCGATAACCGTTTGCTCGGCACGTTTAATCTTGAGGGCATTCCGCCCGCACCGCGCGGTGTGCCGCAGATCGAGGTGACCTTCAACGTCGACGTGAACGGAATCCTGACCGTGCAGGCGAAGGACCTTGGCACGGGCAAGGAGAGCAAGATTACCGTTCAGAACGCGGGCGGATTGTCGAAGGAAGAAATCGACAAGATGCAGCGCGAGGCCGAGCAGCACGCCACCGAAGACAAGAAGCGCCGAGAAGTGATCGACCTGAAGAACCAAGGCGACGGGCTCGTATATCAGACGGAAAAGGCGCTTCGAGAGTATGGCGAGAAGGTCGGCGCCGAGGTCCGGGGCAATATCGAGAGCGCGCTAAACAACCTTAAAGACGCCTTGAAGAGCGACGACGGCGACCGGATCAAGAAATCGATGGAGGCGGTTAACCAGCAGTCGCACAAGCTGGCGGAGGAAATGTACAAGACCACCGGCGCCCCGGGCGCTACCGCCGGAGCAGCCTCTGGCGATGCCGGCGCGCCGGAAGCACAAGCCGACCGCGGAGCGGCGGCTGGCGGCGCGAAGAAGGATGAGGATGTGATCGATGCGGAGTACGAGGTGAAGGAGTAGCTTCGATCCACCGGATTTCGTTGCTGTAGTGACGACGCGTGCGTCGCGGGTCGGCGTAGTCGGCAGTTTCACTCCAAATATTCGACGCGAGGCGTTAACCGCGACGCAGGCGTCGCCACTACATCTTTGGGCGCGAGCAGTTAGCTCGAGCGCTCGAACTGGCTTGCGGGCGGCGGCTCGGTGTCCCTGGCTTTGCGGGCGGCGTCGATGGCGGCCTTGCTCTCGGCATCCGGGGCCACCCAGACCTTGATATCCGTCTCGAGCTCCTCGGCGAACTTCACCTTGACCGTATAGTTGTTGATCTGATCCAGGCGGCCGGGGAGCACCACATCGTCGGCGGCGACGTTAAAGCCCTGTGATTCGAGCGCCTTGGCGATGTCGGTGGCGCTGACGGAGCCGAAGAGGTGACCTTGCTCGTTGGCGCGGCGTTCGAGAGTGACTTCGACGCCTTGAAGCTTGGCGATGAGCTGCTTCTGGCCTTCGCGCTTGCGGTCTTCTTCCTGCTCGATCTCCTTGCGGCGAGCTTCGATCTTCTTGACGTTGTTCGGCGTCGGCTCAACCGCGAGATCCTTGGGGAGCAGGAAGTTTCGCGCGTAGCCGGCGGAGACTTCGACAACATCGCCGACTTTGCCGACGTGCTTGATGGATTCTTTAAGAAGCAGTTTTACGTTTGGCATTATATTTGTCCTTTGTCAGTTGTCAGTTGTCCGTTGCTAAAATCCGATCGCCTATGCCCAACAACGGACAACGGACCACGGACTACGGACAAATCAGAACGGAATATCATCATCTTTGAACTGTTGGCTGTCGTCGAAGGGGGCTTCGGGGGCTGGGCGTGCGGCGGCTTGTTGAGGGACGTTGCGCGGCGCTGCTCGTTCGGCGGGGCGTTGATCGTCGCCTTGGGAACGGTCGCCGCTACCGGCACCTGCACCACCACCGCCACTTGCACCACCACCACCGTCGCGGCTTCCGACAAACGTAAAGCTATCGATATGCACCTTGTGCTTCGAACGCTTCTGTCCCGTTTGCTTGTCATCCCAAGTATCTAGCTTAAGCCGTCCTTCGATAAGCAATGGACGACCCTTCTGGCAATATTGGTTGATGGTTTCGGCGGTTTTTCCAAATGCGTTGCAGTCAATAAACAGAACTTCCTCACGTTCCTCGCCGCTTGCGGTTTTGTATTTATTGCTTACCGCTAACCCAATTTCAACGACCGGGGTCTGGCTGGGCAAATATTTCAGCTGCGGGTCTCGCGTGAGGTTGCCCAGAAGAATGACCTTGTTAAAGTTCGCCATAAAAGTCCTTTCGTGGCCGAATTATAGCTTTACCTTACGCCTGCGGCGCGGCCTCTTCCGGCGATTCCTCGCGACGGCGGGGCGGGCGGTCATCGCGGGGGCCGCGGTCATCGCGCGGTCCGCGGTCGTCGCGCGGGGGACGATCCCAGCTTTCGCGCTCGACCCGCTGCTGAATCGGCTGCGGCTCAACGGCATCCATCTCGGTCTGGTTGAGGTGATCCGCCTTGGTCACCATCACGCGCAGGATTTCTTCCGACAGGTTCACGTCACGCTCGATGGCGGTAACGATCGAGCCGTGCGCCCGGAAGTAGGCGATGATGTAGACGCCGCGCTTGTTCTTGCCGATCTCGTAGGCAAGCTTGCGCTCATCCCACTTTTTGAGCACGAGAACTTTGCCGTCGTGGCGCTCGATGATCTGGCGTGAGGTCATGAGCGCGTGATCCAGGTCTGCCGCGACAGTGGTCGGGAAAAGGAACATCGCCTCGTACGTTTTGTGATCTTTCTTGTCTGCCATATCCGTTAACTCCCTAGCATGGGTTTTGACCGGTGGTCCGATCGCTAGTAAAAAAACTCGGACAGGGTCACTGAAGTGACCACGCCGGTTACACGTTATTCTCGTCCGCGTTGAACTGGTTCATCGCGGCGTTCAATCCTTTGTCGATCCAGGTGACGATCGCGCCGCTGGCTCTTGCGTATCCCGGCTCGATTGCCTTCCTTTGTTCCTCGTTGAACCGTCCGAGCACGTAATCCCGCTGCGGGATTCGCGGTGGGGGGGCGTCGATGCCCACTCTCAGCCGCGGGTACTGGTCGGTTCCGAGGGCTCGCTCGATGTCTTTCAATCCGTTATGGCCTCCGCTGGATCCACCCGGACGAATCCGGATTTTGCCGCACGGCAGGGCCACGTCATCGAGCACGATCATCACATCATCCGGCGAAAGCTGGTAAAACGCCATCGCCGACTGCACTGCACGCCCGCTCAGGTTCATGAACGTGAGCGGCTTGAGCAGCACGAGCTTTTCATCGCCGACGACTCCGTCGCAGGCCAGGCCGTCGAACCTGGCTCGGGCGAGCCGATCGAATTCGCCGGGTGGGATCCATCCCAGTTTCGTCGCCACTTGGTCGATTACTTCGAAACCGACGTTGTGGCGGGTTCGAGCGTATTCGGGACCGGGATTGCCTAAACCGACGACGAGTTTCATGTCTTCGTAGCATGGGCATCCTGCCCATGCCAAAACTCAAACACGGGCTGCAACCCCATGCCACCGGAAAACTACTTCTTCGCTTCGCCTTCCGCAGGAGCTTCATCCTCAGCCTTGCGACCAATGACTTCAGGCTCGGCTGAACCTTCCTCACCGGCGGCTGGTGCGGCTTCTTCTTCGATCTCACGGACCGCCGCGACAATTTGATCTTCGTCCTGATTGACCTTGACGCCTTCAGGCAACTTGAGATCCTTGATGTGAAGGACGTCATTGAGCGCCATATTCGAGACGTTGTGCCGAATGACATCGGGGATGTCGGTCACGCGGCAAGTGATTTCAAGCTCGCTGAGGATCTGCTGGAGCACGCCGCCGTCGGCTTCGCCCTTGGGCTCGCCCTTAAGCTCGAGCGGGACCGTGACGTCGACCGTTTCATCGAGCGACACGCGCGCGAAGTCAACGTGAAGCACTTCAGCGCCGAGATGGTCGTACTGCACTTCCTTCACCAGGCAGGTTTCGGCCTTGCCATCCACGCCAAGCTCGAAGAGGTGGGCGCCGTGATTGAGATGCGTCACCAGTTCTTTCTTGGGAAGCGTGACGGTGACGACGGCTTCCTTGTGTCCATAGACGACGCCCGGGATTTGGCCGGAGTCGCGAAGGCGCTTGTTCGCGCGGGAACCGAGCGCGCTACGGGTTTGGGCACTGATCTTTACACTTTTGACTGCCATAACATTCTCCTGCTGTCTGAATATTCCAATCGCAAATTCTGGTTTAACTGGCTCATTTAGCGCCCGGAACCTGGCGGAAAAGTTCGCTGACCGACGCATTGTGGTGGATGCGGTGGATCGCTTCGCCTAAAAGTTCGGCGACGCTGAGCACCTCGACCCGATCCTTGATGCCGTCGAGGCGGTTTCCGATCGGGATCGTGTCGGTGACGGCGAGCTTGGTGAACGCACAGCACTTCAGGCGCTCGATCGCGGGCGGCGCGAAGACCGCGTGGGTCGCGGACATGTAGATCTCTTTGACTCCGTGCTCGCGAAGGACCTTGCATGCCTGGGTAACGGTGCCGGCGGTGGTGATCATGTCATCCACCATCAGGACATTTCTGCCTTCGACGTCGCCGATGATATGCGCGGCTTCGGTCTCGGTGCCGCTCTTGCGGCGTTTATCGATGAAGCAGATTTCGCCGCCGAGCATGTTGGCGTAGACCTGAGCCCGTTTCACGTTGCCGACATCGGGGCTTACGAAAACACAGTTGTGCAGGTTGAGGCGGTTAAACCATTTCGTCAGCACCGGCGCGGCGGTGAGATGATCGACAGGGATGTCAAAGAATCCCTGGACCTGTGCAGCGTGCATGTCCACGGAAACAACTCGATCCGCGCCGGCGCGCTCAAGGAGGTTGGCGACCAGCTTCGCCGTGATCGGCGTTCGACCTTCGTCCTTGCGATCCTGACGCGCGTAGCCGAAGTACGGGATGACGGCAGTGACGCGGGATGCGCTGGCGCGCTTCAGCGTGTCGATCCAGATGAACAGCTCCATCAAGTGGGCGTTGATCGGGTGACTGGTCGGCTGGATCACGTAGCAATCGCGGCCGCGGACGTCTTCATCGGCACGGACGATCAGTTCGCCATCCGGGAAGAGCTCTGTCCCGCCGCGTCCGAGGGGGATCTGGAGATAATCGCAGATTCGCTGGGCGAGCTGCGGGTTGGCGCGGCCGGTGAAGACTTTCAGTTTGTCAGCGTCGGCCTGCATCACTCACCCCTGACTTTGTGTGAGGACCGTGGTTTCCGCGGAAACGTTGCCGTGGACGGAGGTGCCTTCGGGCACGATGCTGTTGCGCGGGATGCTGGCGAAGGGGCCGATGCCGCATTCATCGCCGATGTGGGAATCGCGGCCGATGAAGGTGAACGGCTCAATGATCGTATCGGGGCCGATTTCCACGCCATCTTCGATATAGGTGTTCTCGGAGCTGACGATGGTGACGCCCGCATCACGCAGGCGGCGATGAATCCGGTCCTGCATGACCATGTCGGCATCGGCAAGCTGCTGGCGGTTGTTCGGTGCGACGACGTCTTCAAACGTCGCGGCCTGGACAGCAACGACTTTTTTGCCCGCTGCACGGAGGATGCCGTAGATATCCGTGAGATAGTACTCGTGCTTCTTGTTGTCGTTCTTCAGCTTCGACAACGCATGGAGGAGTTCTTCGACCTTCACGCAGTAATAGCTGGGGAACACTTCGCGGATCTCACGCTGTTCGGGCGTGCAGTCGATCTGCTCGACGATCTCGACGAATTCTCCTTTTGCATCGCGGATGATTCGGCCGTAGCCGGTAGGGTCGTCGAGGATTGCTGTCGCCATGCTGGCGGCGGCGCGCTCATCCTGATGCACGCGCTGCAACGTGGTCAGCACTTCGCTTCGAACCAGCGGCACATCGCCGGCAAGGATGAACGCGTCTCCGTGAAGCTTTTTCAATTCCGGTTCACACACCTTGGCGGCATGTCCCGTGCCAAGCTGCTCGGTCTGCTCCACGAAATGGATTCGATGATCGCGCCCAAACGCCGCGATGATCTCGTCTTTTCCGTGACCGACGACCACGAGAACACGCTCGACGCCGGCGTCGTAGCAGGCGCGGATGATGTAATGCAACATCGGCTTGCCGCAGATGTCGTGCAGGCCCTTCGGGCGCTTCGACTTCATGCGTGTCGATCGGCCGGCGGCGAGGATGATTGCGGTCAATGACATGGCGTCTGTTTACGGTCTACCCAGGGCGATTTCCTCGAGCACCTGATCACGCAGTTTTACATCGTTGATCTTTTTGGCGATGCCGGTCGCTTCGCCGGCGCGCCAGTGTCTGGCGAGCCATTCTGAACAGCGGCCGGCGACGTCATCGCGCAGGCGCACATCTTTCATGGCGTCAATGGCCTCGTTGGCCACGACGGCATCGCCATCGCGAATCGCATCGAGCGCGACACCCCGCAGTGCATCCTCGCGATGCCCGCCTCCGCTGATCGCTTGCGCGGCTTCCGCTCGCGGCATCAGGCTCGGACCGAATAGCTTCTGATCCGGCGCGCATCCAAGTACGACGACACCGAGAGCCAGAGTGCTCAAAATCTGTGTGATCTTCATGAAGTCACCAGCAACGGACCATCGACGGACAAACGGTGAAAAATGCTACCCGGCAAGGATTCGAACCTTGACTAGATGGACCAAAACCATCTGTGCTGCCGTTACACCACCGGGTAATTGACAATGTCGAGGTAGGTTCCCGTTATCGCAGGTGGTCGCGACAGCAGGGGAGGTGACCAACTGCGGTGACCCTCGTCTACCTTTTCAACATCCATTTCGGGATGCCAAACCTCTCGACGAATGCCTCATCCCGTGGGGATAAGAGCCGGACATCATAAAGACGCGCGGGGGCCTGTCAAGCGAGGCATGCCGTGCGCTCTATCGATTTGAGCTGCCTGATCTTATAGTAGGCTGACGACCGAAGGATCGGTCGGGCATCAACCAAGGACGGCCCCATGCACCGAGCCATTCTCCTCCTGGCGGCGGCACTGGTTTCGACGCTGCCCCTAACGGGCTCCGCGGCGCCTCCCAAAACGATTGAAGCTCCGCGACCGGTAGCGGCTTCCACCCAGCCGCGCGCCGGCTCGGCGTCTGATCTCGGGGATCGACTGCACCAGAGGGCTTTGCAAAATCCACAAAGTGTTGAGCCGCAGCTTCAGAATCAGCTCTATCGCTTTCTCAGCGAGGAGCCGGCGTCGAGCGATGATGAACTCTTGAAACTGTCGCCGGAGGATCGGGAGATTGTCACCGCCGTGACGTCTGGCCTGATCAAGTTCCGCGCGGTGACGCGGGGGACGCCGGATGCGACGGTAGCGGAGAAGATTCAGCCCATGCTCGAGATGGGGGATGCGCTTCGAGACCGCGCGAATCTCACCGTAAACAATCTCACTCTTTGCGAATCGGTGGAACGCTTCGGAGTTTATCAGCCGATGGCGTCAACTGCGTTGACCGCGGGGAAAGACACGCCGGTGATCGTGTATTTCGAAGTCGACAATTTTCATCCGCGCCAGGCGCAGTCAGGCGTCTGGGAGACGAAGTTGAAGTATGAACTGGTTCTGTACAAGGAGTCGAATGCGAGCGCCGCGGTGTTCAGCAAGCCGGCGACGCCGGTGGTCGATAAATCCCGAACGCGGCGACGAGATTTTTTCCTGGCGGACAACATCACTTTGCCCAGGAAGCTGGCCGCGGGACGATATGTTCTGAAGGTGACGTTGACCGATGAGCAAGCGAACCGCGTGGGAGAAACGACGCTGCCAGTACACATGAAGTAGTGACGCGCTTGCGCGACTGAATCTATAGTGGTGCGTGGAGCGAACAGAGTTACGGGTGCCGCCGCCGGCGTCGTCCCAGCGCGGCCATGCCTGCGATCGAGAGAATCAGCGCTGAACTGGGTTCGGGGACGACGTAGTTGAGGGTCACGCTGTTCCCGCTCTGTGCCACGGCGAACGTCCCGAAGGGGCTGATCTGATTTTGGAACTGGCTGTAGTCGACCTGGAACTTGCCCGAATCGAACCCGATAATGTTGCCCGCATCGGCGACAACCCAGGTATGCGGCACATCGGGATCGAAGTTCGCGGCCTGGCCATCCGAAATAACCTTGACGACAAACTTCGCCAGCGCCGTCGCGTTAACGGTCAGGCTGCCGGTGGGGAGGTTCAGCAGGTCATAGCCGCTGCCCCCAGCGCCGCCGGCGTCGGCGATGTTCCAAATGTACGTGCCGCCCGATTCCCATTTCTGGGAGCCGGTGGTGAGCGTGGCGATGGTGGTGTCGCTGGCTGGGGAGATCTGTCCGCCGTTTTTCACGTTGACGGTGCGTTCGACGGTGCCTGAGCCGGCAAGCTTGCCGCCGTTGTTCACATCGACATCATCACCGGCGCCGGCGATGCTGCCATTGACGATTAGGGCGCCGCCGTCAATCGTGGTGGCGGCGTTATAGTTATTGATCGCGGAAAGCGTGAGCGACGCGCCGGGGGCGTTCAGCACAAGACCGCCCGAAGCGATATCGCCGCTCCAGTTGCTGCTGGCGGAGCTGGTGTAGGTGATGCTGCCATTGATTTTGGAGAGCGCCGATCCCGCGGAGATCGAGCCGCTGCCGTTGACATTCACGCCGCTGTCGGCGGTCAGGTTGCCGGCGGGTCCGACATGCAGCGTATTACTGGAGACGGTGACGACACCACCCACAGTGCCGCCCCCGTTCCAGCTTCCGCCGGCCACATTAAGCGCGCCGGCGATCTGACCGGTTCCGAGGTTGATGGTTCCACTGTTCAAACTTGCGTTGCCGTTGATCGTGCCGTTGCCGGCGAGGGTGCCGCCGGATTGCACATCGACGTCGTTCGCGATCGTGCCGGCGACATCGAGAACGCCACCGGTGACCAGCGTGGCGCCGGTCGAGTTGTTGGTGCCGCTCAGGCGGAAGGTGCCGCCGGTGCTCTTGATCAGGCTTCCGGCGCCCTGGATCGTTCCGCTGAATGTGCTGCTCCCGGTGACGTTCAGGGACATGTTGTTGAGATTCAGCGCGCGAGCGCCGGAGCCACTGTCGCTGAGGGTAGCAAGGGTCTGACTGAGCTTCGTGACATTCGCGGTGCCGTCCACAATGAGGTTGGTGTTGCTGTTGAGAGACCCGGCGGCATTTAGGGTTGCCCCGTCAGACACGGCGACGTTGGTGCTGTTGGCCAGCGAGCCGGTTGAAGCGACGGTGAGCGTACCGGCTTGAATCGTTGTTGAGCCGCCGTAGGTGTTGGCAGCGCTGAGAACGAGCGTAGAGCCGGGGGCATTAAGCAGCACCGCAGAAGCGCCACCCGCGATGTCGCCGCCCCAGTTGCTGTTGCTGGAGGTTGTATAGGTGAAGTTGCTGGTGATCTTCGACGTGCTGGCGCCCGCCTGGATCGAACCGGTTCCGGAGATGTTTGTTGCATTGCTGGCGGTGAGGTTACCCGCTGCGCCGACTTGAAGCGTGTTAACGGTGACGTTCGCCGTGTTGACGGTGCCGACACCGTTCCAGTTGCCACCGGTGGCAACAAGGTTACCGGTGATACTCCCGCCGGCGCTGAGGTTGATGACGCCGTTGCCGGCGAGGTTGACGGAGCGGTTGATCGTGCCAGTCCCGGCCAGCGTGCCGCCCGTCTGCACATCGACGGCTGAGCCGCTCGCGAGAGAGCCATTGACCCTCAACATGCCCGCCTGAACCGTAACGGTTCCACCGGCGGAGTTGGCGCCGGAGAGCGTGAGCGTTGTCGTGGGGGCGTTGAGCAGAAGCGCTGATCCCCCGCCCGAGAAATCGCCCGCCCAGGTGCTGCTGGTGGTGCTGGTGTAGGTGACATTGCCGGTGACTTTGGATGTCCCCGCCGCGGACGCGAGCGCGCCGGTGCCGGAGACGGCGATGCCGCCGGTGGTGGTGACGTTTCCTGATGAACCGATCGAAAGCGCGTTGGCGGTGACGTTGACGTTGCCACCGACGGTGCCCGCGCCGTTCCAGGCTCCGCCCGTGGCGTTGAGATTGCCCGTGATGTTGCCCGGATTGGTGAAATTGATCGCGCCGGTTGTCATGGTGACGTTGGTGCCGATGGTTCCGCTACCGGCGAGAGTTCCCCCACCGATGGAGAACGTGCCGCCGGGGGTGAGGGTGGTTCCTGAGCCGAGCGTGAAGGTCCCGGGATTGACGGCGACGTTTCCGCCGACGCCGCCGCTGCCCAGCCAGCTTCCGCCGGTGGTCGTGAGATTTCCGCTGATGTTGCCGGGACTGGTGAGATTGATCGCGCCACTTGAAATGGAAACGTTTCCACTCAGCGTTCCGCTGCCCGCAAGCGTTCCACCGGCGACGTTCATCCCCCCGGTGTCGGTGAGGACCGAACTGGGTCCGAGGGTGAAGGTGCTGCTGCCGAGCGTGATAAGTCCCCCGACGCTTCCGGTGCCGAGCCAACTTCCGGAACTGACTCCAAGCGTGCCGGAGATACTGCCGTTCGATAGGCTAATGGCGCCCGAGCCGGTCATGGTGATGTTCTTGTTGATCTGACCGGAGCCGGACAGCGATCCTGTTGAGGTGATGGTGGTGGATCCGGTTCCCGCGAGAATTCCCTCGACATCGAGCGCGCCGACGATGCTGTCGCCGGTGGTGCTGACGGTGGTTCCGTTGGGGATTGCGTTCCCGGCGCCGTTGACGATGAGGGTGGCAAGCGTCAGCGTTCCGCTGCTGCTGAGGGTGTTGCTTCCGGCGAGGGTGGTGGTTTTGTTGATTCGGCCGGTGCCGCTGATGCTCGCGCCGTTGCTGACCGACACCGCGCCGGTGCCGCCCATCGTGCCGGCAATGTTGAACGTGCCGCTGCTGAGGGTGGTCAGACCCGTCACATTACCCAGGCCGTTCCAGTTACCACCGGTGATGCCGACGGTGCTTCCGAGCGTGCCGGTGGAAGCGAGGTTGACGATGCTGCCCGGCACGAGCGTCACCGGTTTGTTGACGACGCCTGATCCGCTCAGCGTGCCGGTGCCCCCGATGGCCGCGGTTCCGGTTCCGCCGAGGTTCCCGTTGACGGCCAGGCTGCTGGCGATCGTGTCGCCGGTCGTGCTGAGGGTTCCGGTCGAGATCGTGCTTCCGGTCGTGTTCCAATTCATCGGCGTCGCAACCGTCAGCGTGCCCGTGCTGCTGAAGGTGTTGTTGCCGCTGAGGGTGACCGTCTTGTTGACCGTGCCCGTGCCGGCGAGGTTGGTTCCGGCGTTGAGGGTGATTCCTCCCGCGCCGCCGAGGGTTCCGTTGACGTTGAAGGTTCCGGCGGTGACGGTCGTTTGATTGACCACGCTGCCCGCGCCCGCCCAGGTTCCGCCGCCGGCGTTGAGGGTGCCGAGGATCGTTCCGGGGTTGGTGAAGTTGATCGCGCCGGAAGAGAGTGTCGCGTTTCCGTTGACGGCGCCGGTGCCGGCGAGGGTTCCGCCGGCCAGGGTCAATCCCGCGGAATCGGTAAGCGTGCTGCCGGACCCGAGCGTGAAGATCCCGATCCCGGCGGTGACCAGACCGCCGACGGAGCCTTGGCCATTCCAGTTTCCACCGGTGACGCCGAGGGTTCCGCCGATGCTTCCAGTCGGACCGAAGCTGATGCTTGCCGCGCCGGTGATTGTGGCGTTACCAAAGATCGAACCGGCGCCGCTTAAGCCTCCGCCGGTGGCGACGTTGACCGTGCTTCCCGCGGCGATGGTGCCGTCCACCTTGAGTGTGCCGGCGGTAACGGTCGTCGCGCCCGAGTAAGTGTTGGTGCCGGACAGTGTGAGGATCGTGCCGGAGCGATTGAGGGTGAGCGTCTTGCCGCTCCCGGCGATTTCGCCGGCCCAAATGCCATTCGCTACGCTGGTATAACTGACATCTCCGGTGATTCGCGATGTGGAATTGCCGGCGACAATCGTCCCGCCCGTCACATTCAGGTCTCCGTTCGCGGTGAGGTTCGCCCCGCTGGCGATCGTGAAGGTTCCGCTGCTGGAGGTGATGAGCCCCGTGACGGCTCCGTTCCCGTTCCAGTTGCCTCCGGTGACGCCGAGAGTTCCGGTGATAAGACCGGTTCCGCCAAGATTGATGATGCCGTTCCCCGTGAGCGTTCCGCTCTTAGCCAGCGTCCCGCCCCCGGAGAGGTTACCGGCGGTGCCGACGGCGGCGACGCCGGTGCCGCCAAGGGTTCCGCTGACGGTGAGCGCTCCGGTGATGGTATCGCCAGTGGTGGTGATGATCCCGGTGGAGATGTTGTTAGCCGTGCCGGTGACGAGCAGCGTGCCGCCGATGCCGAGAGTACCCGCACTGGAAAGGGTATTGCTTCCGCCGAGCGAAACGTTCTGCGCGATCGTGCCGATGCCCGCAAGGGCGGCGGTGCTGGCGAGCGTGGTGTTGCCGGTTCCGGCAAGCGTGCCGTTCACCGTGAAGAGGTTGCCGGCAGTGACGGTGGTGATTCCGTTGACACCACCAAGATTGCCCCAGGTCCCGCCATTGGCGGTGAGCGTTCCGGCGATCGATCCACCCGAGCCGAAGTTAATCAGTCCCGTATTGGCGAGGGTGGCGCTTCCGTTGGTGTTGCCGGTTCCGTTCAGGACGGCCCCGGCGCCAATGTTGAGAAGGCCGGTGGCGGAAAGCGAGCCGTTGAGGGTAAGAGTGCCGCCGTCGAGATTGGTGCCCCCCGAATAGGTATTGGTTCCGCCGAGGATCATCGTCCCAGCGCCGGTCTTGGTGAGGGTTCGTGCGCCGCCGCTCTCCGTGATGCCGACGTCGAGGAAGTTGAGGACGCCTAGGGCGTTGGAGACATCCATCGTCCCGCTGGCGCCGAGGCGGATTAACAGGTTTTTGTTGTTGGCGTTGTTGAGTCGGATGACGAACGTTCCGGTGGAACTGTGTCCGATCAGGATGCCGGCGCTACCCGTGAGGGTGAACGTGCTACCGTTGCTGGTCGAACTGCCTGAGTTACCGAGAGTGACGGAATTGGTTGCGCTATAGGAAATTCCTTGGAAGGTGAGGTTGAGGGAGGTGGTGTTGAGCGTAGTGAGCGTGTTGCTGCCGATGACGGCGAAGTCGGTTGCGTTGGTTCCCGCGACGACGCCGCCGGTCCAGTTGGAGCCGGTGCCCCACGTGTTGGTGCCGCCCACCCACGTGATGTTCGCCGCGCGAGCCGAACTCGCGCCGACGACGGCCATGGCCGCTGCCGTCAGCAATCGCCCGTGCCATTGCCGCTTGGCATTTGGCGTCTTTACCGAGATCCCAGTGCCTGATGATAAGATCAATTTTCTTCCCACTCCAACAACCTTTTTGGCGCAAAACCCAAAAGTTCGATCCAGTGCCCTGTCCGACGATCCAAGCATCCGATGACAATTCTCATCTTGATCTCATATTCTCGGCTCGTCAAATGTAATTTGCTTTAGCTGCTGGAGATACGGTTGGTAAGGTGGGAAATCTGTGCGGGTTTAACCGGTGGTGAGGGATCAACCCTAAAGACTCATAAGCGGCTGATCTGCCTAGCTTTATGAGACCCTGAATATGCGGAGTGGGAAACTAGCGTTCCCAAGGGACCGCTGGAATCCGGTTCGCCTTGGGAACTCGCTTATTCGTTATAGTCGTTACAGATGGACTAGACGGACCCGGAGTTGAGGTCAGCATCAGCCGCGCTGCTTTTTCGCTGCTGCGAGGTTGGCTCGGGCGTCTTCATATTCCGGCTTGAGATCCAGCGCCCGGCCAAAGCATTCCACCGCCTCATCGAGGTGGTTCTGGGCGGCAAGCGCGCATCCCAAAGCGTTCCACGCGGTGGGGGAGTCTCCTCGCAAGCCCGTCGCCCGGCGGAACATTCGCGAGGCATCGTTGAACAGCTTCATCTGCATGCACACGCCGCCCGCGCTCATGTAGGCGTCGAAGTTGCTGCGATCGGCCTTGAGAGCTTGCTCGATATGGTTGAACGCATCCTGGTTCTTGCGCATGCCGAACAGCAGACCGGCCATGTTGAGATGCGCCTGGACGAGCTTGGGGTTAATTGAAAGGGCGTGTTCGTAGCGAGCCAGCGCGTCATCAACTCGGCCCTCGCGGGCGAGCGCGGTGGCGAGATTGTTCTCCGCGATGTCGTCTTTCGGATTGATCTGGAGGGCCTTTTCGTACAGGCGAATTGCCGCCGCGCGGTTGCCGCGCAGGTTCTCGAGTCCGGCAAGGCACCGGACAGGTGCGGAACTCTCCGGGCGCTTTTCGCGCCACTGTTGATAAAGCATTTCAGCTTGCTCGAGCTTCTTCATCCCGGCAGGTCGATCCTTCTCCGCGAGCTGGACGGCTTGCCGCTCGATCACCGTGCCATACTGAAGAATTGCCTGCGAATCTCCAGGCCGCAGCGCCGTGGCACGAGCAAGGTATTTTTCCGCCTGTTCGAACTTCTGCCTTTCGAGCAACAGATTGCCAAGCTCGAAGTTGGCCACCGGTGAATCGGCATTGTGCGCCAGCGTATGCTCCCAAAGCCCCTGCGCGCTCGCGTACAGGCTGCTCTGCTGCCAGGTCATGATGGACAGCACGCCCAGGATCACGGTCGCAAAGACATAGCGAGCGGAGACGAGCATTTTTGCCCGCTCGACCCAACTGGCGATCCACGAACCTGCGATCGCAATCAGGCTGATGGCGGCGAGGTACTGCTGGCTGTCGCTGACAAAGCTCGACGCTTTCGCGAGGTTCAGCAGCAGAAACGAGGGCAGAAGAAGCAGCAGAAAACAGGCCATCGCAACGATCGTCGCGCGTCCAAGCTTCTCCCGCTTTTTGAAGAGGATCAAGGCAGCGCCCAGGACAGCGATGGCCCAACCCCAGTTCATGATGTTGCCGGCAGCGATAGTCCATTTCTTGTAAACGAAGACCAGCGGCCACGGAAAGACAAGCTTGCCGAGGTGGAACCAGAGCGCACGCGACGCGATCAGGATTCTGCTGATGATGTTCGGCATCCAACGCTCATCAGAGGCTCGCGTGATCTGAGACCAGATCACCAGCCCGACCACCACGGCAGCGGCAGCGAGCAGCGGCGCGACCCCGATTCGCTGGCGGCTCGAAAGCCTTTCTCGCTTCCACTGGGTCAACAAAATCATGACGACCGGAAGCGCGCAAACGGCTGGCTCCGTAAGAATCGCCAGCAGGAAAAATCCCGCGCACAGCAGATAAATCGCGCAGCGGCGCCATTCCGGGACTTCACTCTCGGCCAGCGGGTGCAGCGAAGCAGGCTCAATCTTCGCGAGGCGCAGCCACAGCAACATCGAAATCAGCGCAAAGGTGGTCGAGAGCACGATGGGTTGCTGGCTCACCCAGGTCACCGACTGAACCGTCATCGGGTGCACCGCGAACAAGGCGACGATCCACAGCGCCCCCGTCACCTCGAGCCGTTTGAGAATTCGCCACAAAAGCATCGCGTTCAACAGATGAAACCCGACGCCGACCGCGTGATACCAGATTGGAGCCGCCCCCTCCCAAGCGGCATATTGAATCCAGTAACTGGTCGAGGCAACCGGGCGATAGACTTCGTCCATCCGCAGGTGCGTCCAGTGTTGCAGGATGCCCGCGAAGGTGCTGGGAGTCTCATCCAGTTGAACAACATCGTGATCTTTCCAGGCCCATCCCGCGGATAGCGCTGGGATGAACGCGACTGCCGCCAGCATCAGCACGAGCAGCATCTTCAGCCACTCGCGCCATGCGGGGTGCTGGTCGTAGGGATCAGCCCACGCCGTTTCATCCGCATGGATATCCAGGGCGGGGGCGTTAACTTCAGACGTTTTAGACTGCGCAGTCACTTAGGATTGATCGGTTGGATTTCGGTGCCTGATAACGGGAGGTGGGATGTTCCTGAACGGGACGACCGATAATCATGTCAGCCCTGAGAGTCGCATCAAAGGGCTACTTCTCCTGTTGCTTCGCGATCATTTTCAGGAGGTCTTTCGCTCCGTTATGCCGGGGGTCCAGACGAAGCACGGTCAAGGCCTCGTTGCGGGCTTCGGGCAGCCGGTGCAATTGCTCCAGTGCGCGGGCGCGAAGAAAACGAAACTCCACGTTGCCATAATCGAATTGAAGGGCGCGACCAAAATAACGATCAGCCTCGGCATATCCTCCCCGCCCGAAGTAGTGCACGCCCAGGTAAATCAGCATGTTGAAATCAGCGTCAGGGCGATCCGCCAGGGGTTGCAGCATCGCGATCCCGCGCGCGTAAACGCGCTCCGCCAGGTCCTTCTGGCCGGGCACTGCCGACAACGGCACCGACAGGTCGACCGTCTGCTTCCAACTGTCCGGGAAAAAGTTAACCAGCCGCTCGCCTTCGTGATGAACGAGATATTCGTCGATCACATCACGCAGCAGCGATCGGTCGAGCGCGAGCGCGCGACGGAACCTTGCCGCCGCCTCGTCCCAGCGACCCCGCTCCGCATGAACCCTTCCGGCCAGAAAATTTGCGGTCGGGTCGTTTGGCGCGAGCCGGGCAGAAGTCAGGATATGCTTATCCCCGATCGCTTCCCCGAAAATGCGTTCCTTCTGCCCGACATACCAGTAGATCAGGCCGAAGGTCGGGCATAACCGCCGCGCTTGATTCAGGTCGGCGATGATCTGCCGCGCTTGAACCAGGTTTTTGCCTTCCAATTGCGCGTTGCCCTCCGCGTTGCGTCTGCGGGTAACCGCCCGCCAGCGGTAGGCGCCGTCCCGGTAACGGTACATCACATTCTCCGGCTGCCAACGGATCGCCGCGCCGGCGCGCGCCAGCAGTTCGTCATACGCCGGATCGGTTCCCTTCCAGTCGGTGGCCGCGAGACGATCGCCAATTTCTTCGGCACGATTCCACTCCATCGCGCCGCGATGCGTTGCCCATGATGCGATGCAGATCCACGCGCCGACAACGCCACACGCTGTAACCAAACCGCACGCCGCGGCTCCACGAAGAGGTGAACGTTCTGCCGAAGGTCTACTCTTCCAACCGAGATTCACCAGCAGCCCGCACACCACCGCCGACATGCACACCACCGCCGGCACATGCTGTCCGTAATCGGTCAGGCTGTGCGCCATCACCGCCACCAATCCGTAGCCCAGGCCGAGCGCCCTTCCGGACAGAGCAGGGTCAGTATTTCGAGATCCCTTCAACCAACAGACGATCACGATAGCCAAAAATGCAGTGACGCACGCGAATCCGGCCAGACCCATCTCTTCCAGCGTTTGCAGATATTCATTCTCGACATGCGTGGCGACATTGATGGCGATCTGTCGCTCATAGCCGGGAAAAACCCACTCATGCGCACCCAGTCCGATACCGAGCACTGGGAAATCCCTCCAGATCCGAAGCGCATCGCGATCCATCCGCAGCCGCATTCCATATCCCTGCGGCGTTGTCGCCGCGCGCATGGATTCAGAGATGCGATCGATCCCCATCGAGAGGACACCTGCGAAGCCAAGAATGGCCACGGTCAGGACAACCGCCCCGACGTGCCAGAACGATCCCCGCCGCGCCAGCATGACGAGCAGTACCAATCCCGCGACCAGCATCGACATCAATCCGCCACGTGACATCGAAAACGCAATCGTGACAGCTCCGCACAGCAGGATCGGAATCGTCCACCATGCAACCCGTCTGTTGCCCGCGCCGTTCTTGTGCAAACTCGCCAGGAGCAGGCCAAGCGCAGCCCCCATCGCGAGGTTGAGGAATTGCGCAAAGTGATTGTGATTGACGAATGGCCCGCTGTACGGCGGATGGACGATGGGAATCCGCCAGTAGATTGCCGTGGTATGGGTGAGATCCTGCGCCAGCGCCAGACCGCCGATCATCCCGCCGATGAGCGCCACCCATACCATCAGCCGCCGGATGCGCCGCGGTGTTCGAAACACGGTCATGACCGTAAACAAGACGCTGCCGGCAAGCAGGACGAGGCGGAGGTCGTGCTTCGTCCCCTGTGGATACAAGCTTGCCGTCATGTTCCCGAGGACGCTGCCGGCATTGGGAAGGTCGCCCAGCAAATCCTTCCGCACTGCAACCGTATTCGAGGAGATCAGACCGAGAAAATGGTCAGGCACGGAAATGAGCTGCAAGCCCGCAAGCGTCAAATACCCCAGCACCGGAAGGTACACCCACCCGCGCGACTCGCGCTCGGGCGAAAGCGCCGTTCGAATCGCAACCAGAACCGCCAGCGTGGCGCCGATTCCAAAGGCGGCGCCTTCGCTCCATGCCTCAACCGCCCCTAGCGCCAGCGGACAAAACGCCAGTAAAGCGACGAGCAAAAATTCAATGATCGCATCGAGCGCAGCGACAGCACCTGATTGCCGGCCCTCCGGCCGAACTTCGCTCACCACGCTCAAGCGTCACCCACGCGAATCAAGCTCGCGAGCAATCCGATGAACACGCCACAACCCAGCGCCGCCCACATCACTCGGGTTCGATCCGGCCAGGAGGGTCTCGCCGGCACCTGCGCCGCCTGCATGATCTGCACATGTTCCGCCTGAACGGAACCGGCGTCCGCGGGCTCGCCCGTCACACGCGCCACCGCCGCATTCGCATCGTTCAAATCTGTCTCAAGCTCCCGCAGCCGCGACATCTTCGACGTCATCGATCTCAGCTCCTCGCGCTGTTGATCGGCAGCCCGTTGCAGGTCCTCGCGCTTGCGCAGACCTGTTTGCCACTGCTGTTCCAATACCGTGCGGTACACGTCCACGTAGCGTTTCTGCTGGGCTGTCAGCCGGTCATGGATCTCCTGAACCTGTTTTTCCGTCGTGATCCGGCTGGGATTCTGCGGAAGCATCGTCTTCTTCTGCTGATCCAGAATTTCCTGCGCGCCCGAGAGCTCCGTTCGGATCACATTCGTCTCGCGATCCAGAGACTCAAAAATTCCCTTGGATCGATTCGCATCCACCAGGTTCTGCGCCTTGGCCTGATCCTGAAGCATCGGCAGCGTTGCATCGAGCGCCGACTTCGCCGCCGTGGCCTCAATCTGCGCTGCGGTCACCGCGTCATCCAGCGCTGCCACCCGCTCGCTCGCTGTCTTTTGCTGATCCGGTGACAGAGCTGGGTTGTCTTTCTTGAAATCCCCCAACTCTGTGCGTCTTCGAAGCTGCTCATCAACTAACTTTGCCGCCACGGGATCAAGGCGCCTGGATATCGGCGCGGTCGCGGGTTGTCGATTGATGTAAGCGTCTATCACACCGTTAACCCCTTGCGCGGCGAGCTTCGGATCCGCCGCATCGAAGGATAACCGGATGAGGTTCGATTCGGGAACAATCTCGACCCGCAGCGGTGAACTCAGCTTTTCGGTTGGATCCGCGATTCCAGCCGCCGCCGATCGGATCAAATCCCGCTGCTGCTGAAGGTCGAGATTCCGAATGCTCAAGATCGCGGTCGCCGTATAGACCGCTTTGACCCGCGCGACGTACGCCGCGCCGGCAACGAGACACAACAGTGTGACCAGCGGCACCCGCCATAAGCGCGCCCAAATATTGTTTTTACGTTCATTCTGCGCGGTGGGAAAGTGGACGGAGCTATTGCCGATCATAGACCACCCTCACCATCGCGAACTGAGAGCGCAGCGATGATGGGAGCGTTAACTGGATGGCGTGAGGATTTCGGCAGCTTATCGACCGGGCTTGCTGTCGTTGCCCTTGCCGTTGTCGTGCTGCGCTTTGTCGTCGTTGCCCTTGCCATGATCTTGGTCGTTGGGCGAATCCTTCGGAGGCTTGGTCTGCGAGCGGGTGTCTTTGTCCTTCGGCTCTTTGTCCTTCTGGTCGTTGATGACGCCTTTTTCACTGCCCTGGTCAGCTAGCATCGACACCTGCGGCCGGGATGCCGGAGAGGTGGCGCCTGCTTGCACAGAGCCAGCCGCGCCCACGAATACAGCAGCAACGATCGACGCCGAAAGAACAATGGAAGACTTCATAAGAAACCCTCTAAAAGACTGCTCTACATTAGCGCGCAAATGCTTGGCAGTCAAACAATTTATCGGTGATTTGCCCCCAATCGGGATCTCTAAATAACCGTCCTCGAACCCCGAATTCCCAGCGGCGTGGTCGCTTCAGCGATCATGTCTTGGGGTTATTCAGACTTCCCATTCCAAAAAGCAGCGTTATAGAGACTTCAGCCGGTCCCCGAGCATCCCGCAAAGCGATTCAAACGCATCTTCCGGCAGGCACACCTCTTGAAACATTTGCTGCATGTGATCAGCCGTAATTCGTCGAAAATCCTTCTCCACGGGAACCACGCACAAACCCCCCAGATCCACAGACGCCGGACTCAGCAAGAAACGGCTGTCCCCTTCGGCAAAGAACATAGCCGGGCGGTGCTTCGCCCGAGGGAAAACGATCAGACGCCAGCGGTCCCCCACCCACATCCCCAGAACGTTCAGCATGGGCTCATCAACGGTTTTGGCCACACTCTGATGGGCGCCGTAGAGGGCCTCAAATGCCCCCTCAACGAGATCGCGATCGGCCGATTCAATTGTCAAAAACCGCCGAAAACCGCCTGAAATCGCGTGAACTTCAAGCTGTGAACTTTCGATCAGCGACCGCCCCCAGCGACTGAGAAAGTGCGGGTATTCCACCTCCAGCGGCATCACGTTCCGACTGCCTGCCTGAAAATGCAGATGATCCGGGGCGCTCGCGCCGCACCGGGGACCGTTATAGAACACCGTGTAACGCGATCCCATCGCCCGCGTCAGTTCCAGCATCGTCCCCAGCGTCCCATCAATAACCTGCGGCATATGCTCGCGGTGGGGGATGGTGAAGTGCTCCGGGAAAATCGGAAACGGATTGCAGAGGATCAGGTATTCATCCTCAAACGGCAGCGCCCGCTGATGCGCGGGAAGGTGCGTCGGGCATAGAAAGCACTTCCGCTCGCGGATGGATTTGTCATCCACCTTGGCCGCGGAACTGGTGAGACGGGTGGGATTGTACTGCAAACGAATCTGAAATCCGTCGAATTCCAGCGTCCGAGCCTCGATCTGGTCGAGACTCGAATAGTTCGTCCGCAGAAGTTCCCAAGTCAGTTTCTGCTGCACCAACAGCGCATGGCATTGGCTGGCAAAGTCGCCAGTTGAAGGGCCGGTCGGGAGTTGTGCGCTGGACAAAACGAGTTCTGGTGACATTTGGGCTTGCTTAAAACGACCAAGGCTAACGCAGCCGTTATTTTTAACCTTGAACGACCGCTAAAGCAAAGAAGTTCGGCGGTCTCGATATTTTGTCCAAAGCTCGCCTAAGAACTTGGGTGGTCCTAATCATCAGTGAGGTTTATGCGCCGGCTTCGATGTGTCGTTCCTTTCCCTCGCTGACTTCGAGAGTTAACAGTGCATCGACGATCTCCGCGCTGGCGCGCAATCTAACCGCATAAAACCAACGCCGATCACGCCAGCGAGGTCGAGTAGCTAATTGCGTCAGAAATGACTATGATGTACCCATCTCAGCATCGACGGGGCTGAGATGTTTCCCACCGCCCGTCGGAGGCCCTAATGTCTGCATCAACTGAAGCTGCACGTGGCGTTGCTCTGGAAGGTTTCCTGGGTCGCGCTGCCGCGAAAGAACGACTCAAGATCGAGAAGCACTTGGCCGCCTGCGATGCCGAGAACGACTCGAGCCGCGGCACGTTGTGGCGCCGCATGGCGACGCTGCTGGATTCGCATGCCGGCAGCGGGGTCGAATCCGCCGGGGGTCAGGCGTGGCGATTCTTCTGCGCTGATGGGAAATACCGCATGCAGGTTTTCGCACTCGAAGACCGCGGCGATGGTGCCCTTCGCGTCGCTCTGCCCGATGTGATCGACGAAGCCGTCAAAAAGAAAATCCTGCTCAAGGGTAAAATCCCCCACGAGTACGGGTTGAAAGGTTCGCGAGAGACCCTTCGCGTTGAGCCGCTCGACAGCGAGAAGTTCACCGATCCCCCCGCGCATGTGAAATCAATGCTCGGCTGGGGACGACGCGCCGTTGAAGTCACTCTCCCGACAACGTCGGAGGGCGGACCCCGCGCCGACGCGATCGAGGCGCTCTGCGAGATCGCGGCGAAGAAGTTCAAAAAGGCTTAACCCGCCGCGGCGCCCGCACCGCCACTTGCTTAACTTGCTTCAGAATCCCCCGTCACACCGCCAAGTTTAGCCGCGTGGCGGAAGCCCGCGGTCGAACCGCGCATTTGGACGTTCGATAGCCCCCACAGTCTACCGCGCTTTATTCCTCTGCTGACGCGCCAAAACTTCAATCGTGCGAAGCTTGTCTTTATACGCGTTGTAGGTGTTCAGCTTTTCCACATCCAAATTGGCATCGGTGTTGCCTTCCCAGCGACGGCAGAGGTAGACCGCGTCGTAGATTCGACCCACCTGATAATCCCGCGAAATCGCCAGTCCCACCGCATAGTCTTCGCCATAGCTCGTGTTCGGCACGTTGATCTTCCGCAGCAGCGGCGTGAAGAACGCGCGCGGCGCGCCAAGCCCGTTGATCCGCAGCGCGTTATTCCGCCCGTTCTCCGGCGTCCACTCGCGATGATCGATCAGGCCCGGAGGGATTTCCTGCAGTGCAAAGTTCGTCATCTGATATGACCCAATGACCATCGCGCATTTCTCGGCTCGAAACGTGTCGACGACCCGTTGGATCGTGGTCTCGTCCTTGTACAGATCGTCGCTGTCGAGCTGGACGGAAAACCGGCCGCATTTGCTGTGATGAATGCCTTCGGTCCAGCACCCGCCGATCCCGAGGTCATGGCGCTGCGGGATGACGTGGATGATCCGGCTGTCCTTCTCCGCCATCTCCCGAAGCGCATCGGTGGTGCCATCGGTCGAGTGATTGTCGACGACAATCAGGTTGAACGGAAAACTTGTCTTCTGTTGAATCACCGACCCAACCGCGTCGGCAATCGTCCGGGCGCGGTTCTTCACCGGGATAATCACGGAAGCTTCGACGTCGAAAGAGCCTTCCGACAGATCGATCTCCTTGAAGCTTGGTTCGAGGTACGCGCCGATCTTCTTCAGGTGATCCGTGCACGCCTGCTCCATCTCAATTTGCGCGGTGCGGTTGCGGGGATCGACGTAATCAAACTGTTTTTCACCCGAGGTGCGAATGTCGGTCTCAATCTTGGCGTATAGATACTCGGGGATTCGAAGAATCGGCGCCAGCCGGCTGATCGAGAGACGCATCGAATAAAGCCCCGCGGATCTGTAGTTGGCGCTCTTTATTTCATTCGCGGCGCGCTTCAGCACGTCGCTGTTCAGGAACTGGATGGGTCCGAAGTTAAAGTCATCCTTCAAGCTGCCGATCTGATAGTCCGTCGTCGGATGCGGCGAGCGGACCGCTTTCTTCACCTCGTGATAATCCGAATACACAAGGCCCGCCCCCGTCGATTGCGCAACCTGCAGGAACCGCCCCAGCGCATGCGGCGAAAAATCGAGCGATGTATCCTGAACCAAAAACAGCGTGTGCGGCGAACTCGCCCGCGACGCGATGAGCTGAATCGTGGCGCTGGAAAGCAGCGAGTCCACGCTGGTCATCTGCACGCCTTCAAGCCGCGTATCGGAACCCGCCACCGCAAGAAGGTGGATGCTGTCCACCAATCCCGTGGCATTGAGCTGCTCGATCGTGTTCTTCGTGAACTCGCGATCGTTGAACGGAAGAAAGACAGTAATCGGTTTAGACACGGAATCGCTCCAGATTTGATTTGCCGGGAAGTTTACGGAAACGCGAACCGAATTGAAACGAGCGCGGCATCATCAAATCCGGTGCTGGCTTTTAGGCATGCGACGCTGGTGCCGCCTGTCCATCGCAGGCATTGCCACGATTTGGCCCCGACTGTATCGTTCCATCACTGTAACATTTGAATCTAAACACCCAGAATTCCCCATGAAAATTCACGAATATCAGGCCCGACAGATCCTTTCCGAAGCCGGCGTTCCCGTCCCGCCCGCGGAGATTGTTCGCAGTCCCGACGAGGCGGCGAAGGCGTTCGACAAGTTCAAAGCCCCGATGTGCGTTGTCAAAGCCCAGGTCTACGCCGGCGGGCGTGGTAAGGCGGGGTTCGTCAAGCTGGTGAAGTCCGCGCAGGAAGCGCGTGATGCCGCTCAGTTCATGCTGTCCAATCGCATGACTTCCAATCAAACGGGTCCGGAGGGTGTGCCGGTCTCCGTGCTGATCGTCGCGCCGGGTGTCGACATTGAGAAAGAGTTCTATCTCGGCATCACCCTGGATCGCGGCCGCGGAACGGCAACCCTGATCGCATCCGCCGAGGGCGGCGTTGAGATCGAGGAGGTCGCGAAGAAATCGCCCGAGAAGGTCCTCAAGGAACCGATGCATCCGCTCCTCGGCCTGCAGCCTTACCAGGCGCGCCAGATCGCGTACAAGCTCGGCTTCAAAGACAAGCTCGCCGGCGAGGCGACGAAAATCATCATGAACCTCTCCAAGGCGTTCATCAATACAGACGCATCACTCGCCGAGATCAATCCGCTCGTGATCACGAAAGATGGAAAGCTCCTTGCGATCGATGCGAAGTTTAACTTCGACGACAACGCCATGTTCCGGCATCCGGACATCGCCGCCATGCAGGATGAGTCGCAGGAAAAGCCTCTCGACGTCCGCGCTCATAGGGCCGGCCTGAACTACATCGCGCTCGACGGCACCATCGGCTGCCTCGTCAACGGCGCCGGCCTCGCGATGGCGACCATGGACATCATCAAGCTGCACGGCGCCGAGCCCGCAAACTTTCTGGACGTCGGCGGTTCCGTCACCGCCGAGGGCGCGATCGAAGCGTTCTCGATCATCCTGTCCGATCCCAAGGTAAAGGGCATCCTCGTCAACATCTTCGGCGGTATCGCCAAGTGCGATTTGATCGCCGAAGCGCTCGTGAAGGCCGGCCGCGACATCGGCTTCAAGGTTCCGGTCGTGGTGCGTCTGGAAGGCACCAACGTGGACCGGGCGCGCGAGATCTTGAAAGCCTCGCAACCGGATCTGCCGACGCTCCAGACGGCCATAGATCTGACGGACGCGGCCAGGAAAGTTGTTACCGCAGTGGCCGTGTGATTCCCACGTTCCATTATCTTGATGATTGAGCAGAATCCCTGGTTTACGCTTTTCTGATTATTCGATCCCGCGCTTCGCGCACGATCCGCTCCGCCGTCCGTGCATCATCCGCCAGCGCGGTAAGATGTCCCATCTTCCTCCCCGGTCGCGCTTCCTGTTTTCCGTAGAGATGCAGCTTCACGTTCGAAATCTCGCACGCGCTCTTCCAGTCCGGTTCACCATGCTCCCACAGATCCCCAAGCAAATTCGCCATGGCAGCGGGCCGCAGCAGATCGGTAGCGCCCAGCGGCAACCCGCACACCGCCCGCAACTGCTGCTCGAATTGGCTGGTCAGCGAAGCATCGAAGGTCAAATGTCCCGAGTTATGCGGACGCGGAGCCAGTTCATTGATGAGCAGACTTCCGTCTCGCGTGAGAAAGAACTCCACGCACAAAACCCCCACGACTTGCAGTGATTCCAGCACGCCCCGTGCGATATCAACGGCCTCTCGCTTCACATCCTCCGGAACATTGGCCGGCGCAACCGACACATCCAGGATGTGATTGCGATGCGCGTTTTCGATCAACCCCCAATGCGCAAACCCGCCATGGACGCCCCGGGCGGCGACAACGGAAACCTCGCGCTCGAAATCGATGAACGCTTCGTAAATCAGCTCCTCCCCGTCCTTCCAATTCCTGTTGACCTGCCGCGAATCAACCCTGATCTGCCCTTTGCCGTCGTAGCCGAAATCCGCCGTCTTCAGGATCCCCGGAATCTCAAGGTCTCGGGTCGCCTTTACAAGATCGTCATTGTTTCGAACCGCGCGAAATGGAGTCACCGGAAATCCATTCTCGGCCAGAAACGCTTTCTCCCGCAACCGATTCTGCGTTGTATGCAGCACGCTTCCATCAGGTCGCACCGGCGCGAACTCCGCCGCGGCTCGCGCGGTCGCCGCGGGCACATTCTCAAACTCAAACGTCACCACATCGACGTGCTTCGCGAACTCCCGCACCGCATCCAGATCCTCATAGCGCGCGACAATCTCGCGGTCTGCCACCTGACCCGTCGGCGTATCATCATCCGGCGAGAACGTGTGCACCCGATACCCCATCCGCCGCGCCGCGATCGCAAACATTCTGCCAAGCTGGCCCGATCCCAGCACCCCAACGGTCGCACCGGGTAGAATAGCGCCCTTTGCTTGCATCGCCTCGCAGTGTATTCACGATGCGAGGTTGAGCATAGACCTTGAGACGATCTGCTGATGCCGGCGTTCGCTACGCCCGGAAGGGATTCCTCACTTGGCGCCCGAGATTCAGCTTCAAACTTAACTCAATTGATCACCAGCTGCGGCACATTGCTCGCCGCGTCATCGCTCTTGAAGATCGCGACCGGCGTCGCATATGTCGTTCCCTTCAGAACGAGCGTCACGGTATTCCGGCCCGCGGCCTTCTCGCCCTTGAGGAAGCTCGTCAGATCCCATTCCCACCAATTCTGCGTCGTGCTGTTCACGGTGCTCGTCGCCAGCGGGCTCGCTGACGTGCCCAGCTTGTTGTTCCATGTCAGCGTGTTCTCATCCCACGCGCTGCTCGACGAAAAAACTCCGATCGGAACGGAGCCGTCGGCATTCAGCGACCCGAAGAGCCGCAGCTTCGCGGAGTTAATCACCGAAGCACTCGACAGATCGAACTTCAGATAGCTCTCGCGGTTGGTCCCGAGACTCGTATACGCCTTCACCTGAATGGTGGACAGCCCGCCATTGTTGATATTGGCGCCCGATCCATCCTGCACGAACGCCGCGACCGTGCTGTTGATCGTCACCGGCTGCGGTGCGACGGTCGTCGGCGCGAACGTGATGAAGTTGAAGTTGCCGATGTTTCCGGTCGATCCGCCGGAATCCATCACCAGCTTCAGAACATGCTGCCCGGCGGCCAGGCTCACCGCGGACTTCGTCACCGTTTGCCAGGTTTGCCAGCCTCCCGTGTTCGGCGCCGTCAACGCTCCGGTCTTGTTCACGCCATCGACTTCCAGATGGAAGGTTCCGCCAAGGCCGTTCGATGCCACGCGGAACCCGAGATCAAAGTTGCCCGCCGCCGCGACGTTCACCGTGTACTCCAGCCACTCGCCCGCAGGCGTGTAGCCGACATTGAATGACCCGGAATCATTGGAAACGGTTTCGATGTCCACGCCGCTCGTGCGATACTTCGTTCCCTGGTTGTCCGCGGTCAGATCGTGATACGCGACACCTTCGCCGCCTTCGTCGAAGTTCTCCGTTTGCAACGTTGAAGTCCCGGATGAGGCGATGTTCAACGCGCTCCCGCCATACGGTGTTTGTCCCGTCGGTGGAGGTGGAGGTGGTGGTGGTGGAGGTGGCGGGGGCAGCACGACGCCGCTGGGCGCGATCGACATGAAGTTGAAGTTCCCGACGTAGCCCGATGATCCATTCAGATCCATCGCCAGCTTGAGCACATGCTGCCCAGCCGACAGGCTCACGCCGTTCTTCGTCGCGGTCTGCCAGCTTTGCCAGCCACCGGTGTTCGGAAGCGTAAGCTGACCCGTCACATCGATGCCATCAATCTCGGCATGGAATTTCCCGTTCGCCGCCGCCGCGGCGACTCGGAACCCGAAGTCGTAATTCCCCGCATCCACCACGTTAATCGTGTACTCCAGCCACTCGCCCCCCAGCGCAAAGCCAACGTTGTACGCGCCGGTGTCGTTGGCGGTCGATTCAATATCAACGCCGTCGCCCGTGCGATACTTCCCACCCAAATTCGTCGCTGTCGTATCGTGATACGCCACGCCCTCACCGCCATCGTCATATTCTTCAATCTGGATCGTGCTCGCGCCGCTGCTGCTGACGTTGAAGGCAGCCCCATGATGCGGCGTCTGGCCGCCCGGCGGTGGAGGTGGCGGCGGGGAAGGAGGCTCGACGTTACTCGGCGTAATGTTGATGTAGTTGTAATTTCCCACCGACGAGTTAGACGCGGCGGCATCCAGCGCCAGCCGAAGTACATGCTGACCCTGCGTCAGGCCCACGCCGCTCTTCGTCACCGTTGCCCACTTCTGGTAGTCGCCGGTGTTCGGCATCGCGAGCGATCCCGTCACGTCGACGCCATCAACTTCCGCATGAAATCCCGCGCCCGAGACCGATGATGCAACCCGGAAGCCAAAGTCGTACGCGCCTGCTTCGGTCACATCGATCGTGTACTCGAGCCATTCGCCCGCGCGGGTCCAGCCCACGTTGTAGGCTCCGGAGTCATTCGACACCGTCTGAATATCGACGCCATCGCCGGGCCGATATGCACCGCCCTGGTTCGCCGCATCCGCATCGCTGTACGCGACGCCTTGCCCGCCCTTGTCGAAATCCTCCGCTTGGATCGTCGCCGCGCCCGCCTTGCTGACGCTGATCGGTGTGCCGCTGAAAGGTGTCTGCCCGGTCGGTGGCGGCGGTTGCACCACGCCGCTCGGCTTCACCGTGATGAAGTTGTAGTTCCCACCGCCGGTATCCACATAAAGCCGAAGGACGTGCTGCCCCTGGCTCAGCGTCACCCCGGTCTTGCTCACCGTCTGCCAGGTCTGCCAGCCCCCGGTGTTTGGCATCGACAGCGATCCCGTCGCGTCGAATCCATCGATCTCCGCATGGAATTTCCCGCCATCCACCATCGATGCCACCCGGAAGCCGAAGTCATAGCTCCCGGTGTCCGCGACGTTGATCGTATATTCCAGCCACTCGCCCGTACCGGTCCAACCCACATCGTAAGCGCCGGCATCGTTCGACACCGCCTCGATGTCCACGCCCGTCGGGCGGTAGCCATTCCCCGTGTTCCCGAGGTCGACGTCGTGATACGCAATGCCCTCGCCGCCGTTGTCAAAATCCTCCGCTTGGATCGTGGTAGTGCCCGTCTTCGAGATCGCGAATGGTGTTCCCGGATACGGCGTCTGAACGCCGGGCGCCGGACCGAGGTCCTTGGGATCCACGATGATCGCGTTGAAGTTGCCGACCGCTCCACCGGCGTTGTTCGTGTCAAACACCAGCCTCAGGACATGCGTCCCTGCCGCCAGGGTCACGTTCAATACTTTCAAATCGACGAACGTCTGATCGTCCGCCGTCTTCGGCACCGTTAGCGCGCCGGTTTTATTGACGCCGTCCACCTCGAGATGAAACCCACCGCCGCCAATCGCCGATGCAACGTTAAACCAAAGGTCGTATTTGCCGGGATTGGAGAACGAAGCGGTGTACTCCACCCATTCCCCCGCCTTGGTGTTGCTGATCGCGAACCCGTCCTTCCACGGCGATGCGATGTCAACCCCGCCCGGGCGATAAATGGCGCCCGTATTGTTCGGATCGCTGTCCAGATAAGCGACGCCCGATCCGCCGTAGTCGTAATTCTCCGCCTCAATCACCGTCTTGCCGGTCAAAACTTGCAGCGGCGCCCCATTCCATGGCGTCTGCACCACGCTTCCCATCGCCGCTCGAAGCGCCGCCTGCAACGGAACGTAGCGCTCCTGCACCGCGTAATCCAGCGCCGTATTGCCAAACATATCCTTGATGTTCGGATCCGCCCCCCTCATCAGAAGCGCGTTGATGACCGACGCATCCTGGCTCGCGGAGATCCCAAACAACCGGCCGCTCAATGCCGCCAGATGCAGCGGCGTCCGCCCCTGGTAATCCGTCGCATTCACGCTCGCCCCCGCATTCAGCAGCGCGTTGAGCTTGTTGACCGGCTGGAAATTGCTGACCCGATGCTCAATGAAGCCGCCCTTGCCATCCGCCTCATACCACGCGTAATCCTGCATCCCCCCGTTCATCGCCACCACGTGCAGCGGTGTCCAACCGGTGTCGAACGTCTTGGCATTGATCGAAGCGCCCTTCGACAACAACAACTGCACCGCCTCATCCGAACGACCGACCGGCGACGACGCCGCATAGTGCAGCGGCGTCCATCCCACCGGACCCGCCTCGTTGACGTTCGCGCCCCCTTGAACCGCGGCAGTCAGATCCGCCCAGTAATCACGGTTGTAGTCCGGCCCGTGCGCCTTCTTCGCCAGGTCCACCGCCCACGTCGGATCCCACTGCGGCGGCGTCGGAAGCCAGGTCGGCACGCGTCCCGTTTGCGCCGTAAAATCCGGCCCGCTATACAGCGTGACGATGCTGTTCGCCGGAATGCTCAGCGCGATCGCGCCGCCGCTGCTTGTCAGGCTCCCCAGTTGGATGGAGTTCTCCGTCGCACTCGTGCGATACTGCTTGAACTGCGTGGGAAGGTTCGATCCCGTCAGCGAGAAGTTCACGGTCTGCGCCGTCGTGTTCTGGTTCATCGCCACGATCGTCAGCACGCCGGTTGTCGGATCCCGGAAACTCGTCACCTTCATCAACGGGTCCGCGCTCTGCACATCCACGCGCTGCATCCCCGGACGGATGTAGCGGTAGTACTGCTTCATCGTGTAGAACCGCTCGTTCGGAACGCCGTTGGTCATCAAGGCGTGCTGCGCGCTTGGGTCGCTGAACTGCCAGTAGAAGTACGACGTGACGTTCGCGACAGTCAGCCCGAAGTACAGGTTCTCCGCCGCCTGCATCGCTCCCGCGAAACCCGGGGCCTCGCCCGATGTTTCCGTCTGCCAGATAGGCTTGTTGTATTTGAGAATCCGCTGCGCGTACGTCCCCCACGAGTCGCCGTACGTATGCCCGGCAATAGCCGCCAGGTATTTGTTCACCTCCGGGTCCGACAGGATCGGATCGAAATCCCACTCGACCTGCTCGTTGCCGCGATTCAGATCCTCAATTCCAACGATCTTCGTGGTGATGTTCTCGGCAGCGAACTTCCGCCCCACCGCGCGGATCGCCTCGCGGAGTTGATCCGGGTTATAAACCGCCGAAGCATAAAACTCGTTGAACCACGGCTCGTTCTGCGGCGAGATCGCGCTGATGTCGATCCCAAAATCGCTCTTCGCCTTCAGCACCACCGCCGCCAGGTACTCAGCAAATTCGCTGCGCTGATCCGGCCGCAACGTGCCGCCCCACACCTGCGAGTTATTCGTCTTCATCCACCACGGCGGCGTCCAGAGCGTCGCCAGCGTCGTATTCACGCCCCGATCCTTCAGCCCCTGCACTACGTTCAGCACGGGCGCCAGCGACGAGCTATCGTAATTCGCCCAGTTGAAACGATTCGGATCGTTATCGTCGTTCGCCTTCTCAAACGTCGGCAGGACCGGGAACCGAACGCCGGATGCCCCGAGGTTGTTCGCGACATCATCGTAAAACTTGGGCGTCGAATATTCGCTCAACATGTAATCGGCGCCCAAGGCCGCCCCCAGCGCCGTGATCGTCTGATACTGCGTGTTCGTATTGATGGCGACGGTTGAAAGCAGACGGCGTTCTTCCAGTTTCTCAATTTGCATAAATGTCATTCTCGAAAATAAAGAAAGTCACCTTGCCCACGGCGCTACAACTAGCCGGGCCAAGCTTAAATTTCAGCGGGCATGGATTCACAGTACCACGGATGCACAATAGAACTTCCGCGGTTAACCCGACCGCCGTCTGACCCGGCTCCTCATGGCAGGCCGATCAAACGAGTACCCACGTTATAGCCACGCGCTCGTCCATTGTTCTGGAGGAAACGACTTTTTGGAAGAGAAAAACCCATTTGGTGCAAACCATTGTGGCGATGTCGTGCCACAACCACTGAACGCCACTATATCTGGTGACTAACGCTCACCGACCATGCGGTTCAGCCCGCCACTTCTTCCGCGGCAACGAGGTCCTCAAGCGTCTCTCTTCGCCGAATGACCCGGTAGTTCGCTCCATCCACCAAAACTTCCGCAACACGCGGCCGATTGTTGTAGTTTGAGCTCATCGCAAACCCATACGCGCCCGCCGTAAACACCGCTAGCAAATCCCCCCGTTTAACACGTGGCAAGTTGCGGGCTTTCGCCAGGTAATCCCCGCTCTCGCAGATCGGACCGACCACATCCACCGTTTCGCCATCCCCCACTTCATACTCGCGCCGCCGATCCGCGTTCAGATTCTTCTCATCAGGCTTCACCGGCCAGATGTGGTGATAGCTCTCGTAAAGCGTCGGTCGGATCAAATCATTCATCCCCGCATCGACGATCACGTACCGCACCTCACCGCTCGACTTGCGATACAGCACACGCGTCAGCAGGATCCCCGCGTTCCCCGCAATGTATCGCCCCGGCTCGAACGCAATCCGATAAGGCTTCCCCTTCAGCAGCGGCACCAGCGCCTTCGCATGTTCCGTCACCGGTAGCGCCTGATCGGGCCCCTCATAGTTCACGCCAAATCCACCGCCGACATCAAACCACTCAATCTGATGCCCGCGCTTCGTCAGTCGATCGATCAGCCCCACAATCTTCGTCACCGCATCCACGTACGGCTGAACCAGGTAAATCGGTGACCCCAGGTGGATATGAATTCCACCAATTTTGAGGTTCTTCAGATTGCGATACTCATCGAACACCCGCTCCGCGCGATCGAGATCCACGCCGAACTTATTCCCCTTCTTTCCCGTCGTCGTCTTGACGTGCGTCTTCGCATCCACATCGGGGTTGATCCGAATCGCCCCAATCGCCTTCTTCCCGATCGAAGCCGCGACCCGATCGATATTCTCGATCTCTTCTTCCGACTCCAGGTTGAACGCCGCGATCCCCGCATTGATCCCATCCGCGATCTCCTGATCCGTTTTCCCCACCCCCGCGTAAATCATCTTCTTCGTCTCACCGCCCGCCCGCATGGCCCGGAACAGCTCACCGCCGCTGGTCACATCAAACCCGCATCCTTCCGCGGCGAGCACCCGAAGAATGTTGATGTTCCCGCAGCTCTTGACCGAATAGCAGATCGTCGGATTGAGTTCCGCGAACGCATCGCGGATCTGCCGATAGTGATGAAGGAACGTCGCCTTCGAATAAACATAGCACGCCGTCCCCACCTCGCGCGCAATCTTCTCCGCCGGAACGTCTTCGCAAAACAACTCACCGTTCTTGTACTGGAAAAAATCCATAATCCCTTGGGTTTAACAGAACGGCGAATCTTAGACGCCCGCAAGAAACTTTTGTAGAGGCGACATTTGACTTCGACGAGTTTAGTCGAGTCGTGTCGCCCTCTTTTGCACGATGAGAGCAGGGACCTCGAGAAGGTCCGATTACAAATTGATCGCTTCCGGCCCTTCCCCCGCACACCATCTCTCCCACGTTTTTCGATAAACCGCTTCCAACGACCGCGTTAACCCCTCCGCATCCGCCAGCGGGCTCGCTAAAAACTTTTCTCTCAACCCGCTTCGCAGCTTCCCCAATTTGTCCCGATCGCTCGCCAGACCAATCGCCTTCTTTACATAATCATCCACATCCCGCGCCACCAGCTCACCCAGCCCCACCCGCTCCAGCACCGACTTTCCCGCCCGCGCAATCGCCGTCTCCCCCGCCAGCGTCACCACCGGCACCCCCATCCACAACGAATCCAAACTCGTCGTATGCCCCGGATACGGAAAAGGATCGAGACTCAAATCCACGTCCTCATAGAGCGCCAGAAATTTTTCGCGCGGCTGAAAATTCACAAACTCCACCCGCTCCAACCGAATCCCGTTCCGCTCAAACATCCCCGACACATGCCGATTGTTCGCGAGCAACCCCGGCAACAACACCCGCAGCTTTGAGCCCTTCACCGCCCCCAGGATCTTCGCCCAGCTTTTGAGAACATCATCGTTGATCTTCGTAAACGCATTCAGCGCCCCAAACGTCACGTACCCCTTCGTCTCCGCCGGCAACGTACCCACCACCGGTCCATCCACCGGCGCCGGATAAACCCAATAACTCTTCACCCGCGCCAGCTTCTCCGTGTGCAAACCCTCTGTCATTCCCACCGGATCCAGCAGCTCATCCGTCACGCGATAATCCATCGCAAGAATTCCCGTCGTCGCCGGATAAGCCAGATACGACACCTGCACCGGCGCCGGCTTGTGCGCGAACACCAGCAGCCGGCTGATTCCCGCATGGCTCGTCAGATCGACCAGCACATCGATGCTGTCATTCCGAATCTGCTGCGCCACCATCTCGTTCGCCACCTTCGCGATCGGCCGCCAATGATCCGCGTGCGACTGAATTTTTTCCGTCACCGCATCCCGCCGTTCGCTATCCGCGTAACAGAAAATCTCGAACCGCTCGCGATCATGACGCGCCAGCACCGGCTCGATATATCTGCCAATGACATGGTTCCAAAGATCGCCCGACACATACCCCACGCGCAGCCGCCGGTCCGGACTCCTATCGTTCGAATGAGCAGGCGCCGCCGCCGTCAGCGGATCCGCAAAATGCGACGCCCACCGGCGATGCTCATTAAACACATCCATCGCCTTGACCTTCGGATGAAACCAAAGCGAATAGAACAATCCATCCGCGCACCCGCTCGTCGGCGAAATCTTGGCCCCGCGCGCGAATGCCTGAATCGCTTCGTCCAATCGCGCCTGCGCCCGATAAAGCCCGCCCAACTCCAGCAGGGCAATCACCGATTGCGGGTCCAGCGCCACCGCCCGCTCGACCGCCGCCACCGCCTCATCCACCAACATCTGATCCCGCAGCGCCTTCCCCAGATTAAACTGAAACGGCCCACTCCCCGGCGACAACCTCGCCGACCGCCGCAACAATTCCGTCCCCTCACTAAGCCTCCCCTTCTGATTGAGCAGCACGCCCAGATAATGCATCGCATCCGCATCCGTCGGTCGCTGCGCTAGGATCTTCCGATATTTTTCCTCCGCCGCCGCCGTCCGCCCCGCCTGATGATCCGCGATCGCCGCATCCAACGACTTTTCGATGCTCATGCTGAATCCCATCGTTCGGAGGCACCGCGTTAACTCGAAACCATCGGATGCAAATGATCCCAGGCCAATTTCGCCACGCCCGCCGCCGACGTCTCGTACGGATACAACTCCACCGTCACCCACCCGCCATACCCGATCTTGTCCAGCGCCGAGAAGATCGACCCAAAATCAATCGCGCCTTTCCCTGGCGTCAGATGCTGATGCACCCGGTTCTTCCCAATATCCTCCAGATGTACGTGTGCAATGTGCGAAGGCATCTGCCGAATCACCTCCGCCGGGTCCTCGCCGACACAATAAAGATGACCCACATCACAGTTCATCTGAACGAATTTTTCCTCCGCAAAATACCGTTGCTTAAATTCCAGATACTCCGCCGCCGTCTCGATGAACAACCCCGGCTCCGGCTCAATCGCCAGCACCACCCCATACTCCTCCGCCATCGGCGCCACCCGCCGCAACCCTTCCGCGAACCGCTTCCCCGCTACCTCGCGCGTGATCGAAGTCCCGATCATCGGTCCACCCGGCTGCAAGCTCATCGTCCCCGCCCCAAACTCACGCGCCAGTTCCAGCGACGCCATCGTGTGAATGATCCGCACCTCCCGCTTCTTCTCATCATCCTCAATCCACGTCGGGTGATACGTATCCCCCAGCGCAAACAGCGTGAACGCGTTTACGTTCGACACCCGCATGCCCCGCGCCGCGATCAGCTTCTTCACGCTTTCCCGCCGCTCCCGCGGCATATCCGGTGGATACGCGTGCGGCACATCCGCCATCAACTCCACACCCAGATACCCCACATCCGCGATCAGTCCAATCGCCTGCTCCAGCGTGTTCTTCTTGAACGCATTCGTAGAAAAAGCCAGCTTGTCCATCCCCCCATTCTAAGCACGACTGAATACTACTTGTAGGCGCGACGCCTGCGTCGCGGTCTCTTCGCGCCTTGTGCCTTCCGCAACGACGCCGCGATCGTCCGCGTGGCGGCGGGGCTTACGGGGGCGAAGCCGAAATTTTCGTCGACACATTTTGCGCGAACGCCTGCAAAGGCTGGTCGCGGGTATCGAGCCAGGATCTTCCCATGACACACATCCTTTTCAATTCTGGTTTCCGCCCGAGAATCGCGGGCTCCACAAACCCGTTGCAACGATTCGGCGAGGGGCGGTTCTCTGTTTCTGGAAATCGTCCCGCTTAAAACTGCACTTGAGGAAGATTCCAGATTTTCTTTCACCATGGAACTCGCCGTCGTCTTTGCCCGTTTTGCTGGTATTGCGTTTTCCATCAGGACGGAGGGGCGGCTGATCTTCGGCAGATCTGATCCCTTCGGCACGTCTCACGTGCTGGCCGTCGTCGGATCAGTTGTGCTGTTCGCCGCTCCATTCCCCGTGCCAAAGGGGTTGCGGTCCGGCGTTTGAAGGAAGGCGAGCGCCGCCCCGTAACTCGCCGGAAAATTATGGCCGTCTCACCGGCGTCGTCGTCGCTGCGCGATGGCACCGAATCCAAGCAGCGCGAGACCCGTGGGTTCGGGGACGAGGGAGCCGGCATCGAGCAGGAAGGCGCGTTGGTACGCTGAGGCGGCCCCGGTGCCATCGGGGTCGAAGTCGCCGAGCCCGGTGACCCAGTTCGTGTTGCTGATGCCCAAGGCCTGAGTGAGCGTCCAGCCGCTGGCGGGGTCGATCATTGTGTTGAGGTCCACCGCGAGGGCGTCGGAGTTCCAGAGGACGGCGCGGTCGCCGAGTAGCGTGCCGCCGCTGTACTTCTGCGCGGCGCCGACGGCGGCGCCGGCGGTGTTGACAGCGGTGGCGAAGCTGTCCGTGAAGCCGCTACTGCTGGTGCCGAGGTTGCCCAGTTCGATGGCGGCGGTGCCCAAACCGTCCCAGCGGACAGCACGGTTGCCCTTGCCCACGCCGCCGAGGTACTTGGTCGCATGGCCGACGGCGACGCCGGCGTCGTTGACGGCTTCGGCAGTGTTGTCCGTGAAGCCGCCGCTGTCCGTGCCAAGGTTACCCAGTTCGGTGGCGGCGGTTCCGGAAGCCTCCCAGCGGACGGCGCGTTGGCCGAGGCCTATGCCGGCGACGGTGTACTTGCTCGCCCAGCCGACGGCGGTGCCGGCGGTGTTGACGGCGTAGGCTTGGTTGATGAACGAGTTGCCGCCGCTGTCGGTGCCGAGGTTGCCCAGCTCTGTCGCGGCAGTGCCGAAAGCGTCCCAGCGGACGGCGCGCTGGCCGCGGTTCGTGCCGCCGGTGTACTTCTGCGCCCAGCCGACGGCGGTGCCGGCGGTGTTGACGGCGTAGGCATAGCTGTCCGTGATCCCGCCGCTAGTGGTGCCAAGGTTGCTCAGTTCGGTGGCAGCGGTACCGGAAGCATCCCAGCGGACGGCGCGATCTTGAAGATACGTGCCGCCGAGGTACTTGGCGGCGTACCCCACGGCGGTGCCGGCGGTGTTGATGGCGTAGGCGTAGCTGATCGTGCCGCCACTGCTGGTGGTGCCGAGGTTGCCGAGCTCGGTGGCAGCCGTGCCCAAAGCATTCCACCGCACGGCGCGCTTGCCGAGGTCCGTGCCGCCGGTGTACTTCTGCGCGGTGCCGACGGAAGTGCCGGCGTTGTTGACGGCGAAGGCTTCCGTGTCCGTATAGCCGCCGCTGTCGGTGCCGAGGTTGCCCATCTCGGTGGCGGGGTTGCCCGAAGCGTCCCAGCGAAGGGCGCGATTGCCATTATTTATGCCGCCGGTGTACTTCTGCGCATAACCGACAGCGGTGCCGTTGCCGGCAGTGGACCCTAAAACGCCCGGAAGTGTAGGCGATGAATAGCCTGTCTGAGTAGCCGCATTGTACGTGGGGCCGCCGTGGATGGGTATCCCGGACGCCGATGCTGCCTGCCGCGCGTGATCCCCCGTCCCCGAAATCACCCGCCGCCGTGGATGGGTATCCCGGACGCCGATGCTGCTGAGGCTATGCAGACGATTCCCGCTCCGGCGAGCGCCGCGGAGGCGGTCCGGAGAAACTGCTTTGAGATCCGCTTCAAGGATAACCTTTCGTTGGGGATGTCCGTTGTGACGTGAAATGTCGCCGCTCTCCACGAACACGAGTGGAGGTCCGGAGGCGGGCAGCACCTCCACCGCTCACGCACTTAACAAGCATTGCATTCCGTTGAAATGACCTTGAAAGCTCCAGCGAGCAAGTTACCAGCCCTTTTGACAGAAGCAAGAGAAAAACAGCGCCCTTACGAAGCCAGTTGTCATTATATGGTAATGGGCGTTCCGTCGGGTGAGGAAGCGTTAAGAGGGTTCATGGCAAAATTCTCAACGCGAGGGCGGGCGCTGACATGATGGCCGCCCATCGCTCCAATTTCTTCTCCTCGCCGCCCCCCCCAGCCCCCCACGCCTATTCTCCTTCCCCAAAGCTTCGGGCTCTCGCTCAATAATTCACCAACTGCCATTACAGAAACTTTTCCCGGGTACCTTCAGGAAGTTCGAGATCGACCGTGAATGATTCACGTTCGGTGGTCCAGTGACATAGACGAGAATCTGAGCGGCTGGGTTTGCACCTTTTGCCATATCGATCATCGCGATTTGCCCCTTTAAGAATAGGGAACATCCGTGTTGTATTCCGCTCCACTTTTCCGTTAGTCATTCACCGATCGGATTGCAAAAACACTTCGCAGCGGTGTCCATTGCCGTAATGAGCGTAAACCAAACCGTCCGAGAGAACGCTGAACGGGGAGCCTTGCTTACTGCTCTCACTTAAAATCGCGGCCGGCGCGGTCTGAGATTCCATTCCAGCCAATCGCTACTTGTCGAGAGCAGTCCAGGACACGACAATGACGTTAGGCATCGGTGTTCCGTGCCAGTGCTTGAGTTGGAGGTCAAATCCGCTCGGCGAAATGTTCACGGCACGCACCAGGAACCAGCCGTTTGGTGCCGCCAGGTTCAACCCGGTAATTGAAACCTGCACGGCTGGGGCACGGCTAAAGGCCGTGGGGAAAGGCACCGAGATCTGGTAATGGTCAGTGTCCTTGTCATCAGAATTGGGAACCTGCTTTGCGCCGGGGTAGGCACCACTGTTTACAGAGAATGACACTTCTCCCGACTGAACACTCGCTACGGGAAGCTGCGCGGTATGCGCAAGCTGCTGGGTTCCCAAAACTCGTGGGGTTATGACGACCGGCAGCGTCCGGAGCGCCGTTATGATTTTATCTCGAGCATCGAATACACGCTGAGTCTGAGCCTCATTAATATTGACCGAACCTCTCGGCCACAGCTGATCAATCAACGCGGAACTCGCCCCATGCACCTCAAAGCTCAGCGATCCGGTCGCAGCGTTCCCCTTAAAAGCTGCGCCCAAGTCCCCGGTGCCAATGTGCACGCCAGCTTTTTTCGTTTTCACGTTAGCAGTGATGCGCAGTGCAACCCCAATGAGCCGCTTTCTCCCGTCAATTTCTTTGACCGTGTACTTCGCGAAGTCGGTAACAAGCCGATATTCTCCGATGGCCCCGGTAACAGTGGCGGGGCCAAGATACACTTCGGCATTTCCGTCGATTCTGTACATGGCGGTCAGATCCTGTGTACTTGAGAGAACGTCCAGAATCCTGTTTGACGTCATTGCTCCCCAGCTCGGATCGGAATCTACTGCCGGTACGATTTCGGGGACAATGACGCTTACTGGCGGCGGCGGGCCAGCGATCATCCGCACCCCCGTTCCTTTCCCGCAGCATCCAACGCAGGCGGAGATGCAGACGCTCAGACCTAGGAATAGGAGCCGCCCGAAAGTGTTCGACATGAGCTTTGCCTTTTGGAGAAGTGTGCCGAGAATGGTAACTCTGCTGAACGTGTCGGTCAAAACTACACATCGGTTGCGCCAGAAGAACGAGACGGTCGCTCTGGGCGAGCCTTTTGGGGGCGGGACTGTCTGGCAGAGCCACTTCAAACATCGTCCAAATAAAACACCTTGTGCTGATCGTGCGAAGGTCGGGTCCCGATAGTTTGGTGGCGGAGGCCCGGGTGGCGGGGGTGGGTGCATGGGGCGATCGGGTTATCGGCAATCGCAAACGCGCATGGGCGCTCCGCAGACGCGCGTTTGCGGACCGGAAACAGGTGTAGGCGGATCGAAAACTCGCGTGGGCGAACCGCAAACACTTGGCTGCGGACCGAAAACAGGTGTGGGCGGTTCGCAAACACGTGTGGGAGCTTCGCAAACGCGCGTTTGCGGACCGCAGACTCCTGTGTGCGGACCGCAGACACCTATGTGCGGACCGCAGACTCCTATGTGCGAATCGGAAACAGGTGTGGGCGGATCGCAGACGAGCGGCGACGGATCGAACACGCGGGTGCTGCGTTCAATCACTGGGGCGTCCCATCCTGAACCCCGAACCCTGAGCCCTCGGCGTGCACGCTCAACCCCCGTGTCCTCTGTGTTCTCTGTGTTGAGAATGTGTGAACGAACCGCGGGGGTTGATGGGGGGGTTGATGGGGCGCGGGGAATCTTCTAAAACGAAATCCAATGCCCGGCTTGAGCTATGAATCTTCGGGGGTGCGGTACGGTGCGCTGGATGCGTTCAAGCGGCTGTGCCAGCGCGAAGCCGCCACCACCGTCGCGGCGCTCGCGTCTCACCAACTCTCTGAGCCCGCCAACATCCGCGGCGAATCCGCTTATCTCATCGAAACCCCCGCCTCCTATCTCGCGCATGTCGAGGAAGGTCTCGGCACCAAAAACCTCGTCGCGGATTGCGTACTCAAACTCACCGGAAAATCCTTCTATGCCAGCATCGGCATCGACACCGTCGCCACCATGGTCAACGACCTGATCACCACCGGCGCACTCCCGATCTCCATCGCCATGCACGCGGCGGTAGGCGACTCCAGTTGGTTCGAAGAGCGCCAGCGCTCCGAAGATCTCGCCCGAGGGTTCGCCCAAGGCTGCCGAATCTCCAACGCCGTCTGGGCCGGGGGTGAAACGCCCGCCCTCAAGGGCATCGTCAACAACGACACCATCGTCCTCGCCGGCAGCGCCATCGGTACGATCTTTCCCAAGAGCAACCGCATCGCGGGAAACATCGCCGATGGCGACGCCATCCTCTTCCTCGCCTCATCCGGTGTGCAAACCAACGGCCTCACCCTCTGCCGCGCCCTCGCCGACAAACTCCCCAGCGGCTACCTCACCGATCTCCCCGACGGACGCACCTACGGCGAAACCCTCCTCGATCCCTCCATCATCTACGTCCGCTTCATCCAAGCCTGCCAGCACGCGAAGATCCCCATCCACTACGCCGTCCACGTCACCGGGCACGGCTGGCGAAAGCTCATGCGCGCCCCCGATCCTTTCGTCTACCGCATCACCACCCTCCGCCCGCCCCTCCCAATCTTCCACTTTATCCAAACCCAAGGCCAGGTCGATCAACGCGAGATGTACGCCACCTTCAACATGGGCGTCGGCTTCGCAATCTATCTCGATCCCACCCAGGCCCAGAGCGCGCTCAAACTCGCACAAGAAACCGGGTATGATGCGTACCTCGCCGGCACCGTGATGCGCGCCGGCTCCCGAAAAGCCGTCGAGATCGCGCCGCTCGACATCACCTTCCAAGCCGATACCCTCGCGGTGCGGTAGGCGCGGGTCGCATACGGATTTCTTGATTCTCGCGCCTTTGGTTAGCGGCCCCGCTTGCGGGGCGCGGATTTCGAATGGGAATCAAGCGAGAGAATTAAACAGAATCCGTCTGAGACCCGCCCGTACAGGGTGACCCGATGAGCCGCCTCCGCGGTCCCCGACCCAGCCGCCATAACTAGCGCGCTGCGCTAAAAGCGCACCGGGCGCGCAGCGCGCCAAATCGCAAAATCCACTTTCTTCAAACAATTTTCTCCTGTTTTCCCGATGATTTCGCACCAACCATTCAATGGCGCTGCGCGCAAAAAAGCCTTTTCGCGCAGCGCCAAGGTCATTACAGAAGGGAACTACAGAAGGAGTACCCGATGCCCAACCACTCCCCCCGTCGCCCTCTCGCTACTTTCACCGCTTCCCGCGCCGCCCGGTTCTCATGTCCGAGACTTTCCGAAATCCGGTTTCAAACGACTTTCTGTCTTCCCACCCTCACCCTCGCCCGTGGCACCTCCCAGAACCTCCCAAAACCTCCCACGCTTTCAAATTCGATCAGGAACTTCCCGAGGGGTTCCCAACGGAAGTGGCCCACTACAACCCACTCGTCAAAACAAACTTCGTCAGCCGCATCCGCCGTCCCAGCGTGTGTTCAATATGATTCGCGAGCAGACGATTGATCGGGTCCGTCTGATACCGCGTCAGCCGAGGCAGCCGATGCGCGCTCCCATTACTCCGCGGCAGGCGCAGGATTGTCTGCACCATCCGTAAAAGCCGCGCATCAATCTGCAGCCGATCAGGCACCACCTCTTCGCAGTTGCGACAGACCACGCCTCCCCGATTCGCCGAAAAATACGCCGGCTCACGATCGCTCAGAACCGATTGGCATCCCGTACAGTTCGCCAGTTCCGCCAGATACCCCGTCTCGCGAAGCAGATCGAGCTCGAATGCAAGAAACGCTTCTTCCGCGCGATTCGTCTCAAGCTCCTGAAGCGTCTGCTCGAGACGCGCGAAAAGCTCAGGATGAGGATCGTGTTCTTCAATCAAAAAGCCGACAAGTTCCGCCGCGTACTGCGCGAGGTAAACCGCCCGCAGATTGCTTCGCAGGCCGAGGTGTCCATCCTGAAGCTTCCATTCCGTGAGCGTCCCCAACGGCCTCTCCAGATCCAGCGTGAACACCGCTTCCCCGAGATCCAGAAGATCAATCCCGCCCCCAAACCTGCTCGCCCCTTGCTTGGTCGTGCGATGCGCCCCCTTCGCGATCACGCGCACGATCCCCTCGCGCTTCCCCACAAGCGTCAGGATCTGCGATGTTTCACTGTACTCCACCTTCCGCAGGCAGATGCAGCGATCCGAAACCAGTGCCATACCACCGAATTATAGCGGCGCCAGCCGGCTGTTGAGCACCCGACCCAAAGACTCTATAGTGGTGTTCTATCCCTCGGGTCGGTAGCTCAGTTGGTAGAGCACGAGCCTTTTAAGCTTGTGGTCCTGGGTTCGAGTCCCAGCCGACCCATCAACTCACGGGGCCGTAGCTCAATTGGGAGAGCACCGCGTTTGCAACGCGGGGGTTGGCGGTTCGAGCCCGCTCGGCTCCATTGGATCGATCACCGTAATGGGATCAGGATTTGAGTCTTTAGAGTACGCCCGGCAAGCCACTGCCGCGGAGACGGCGCACCCATCAATGATCGAATGTCGCCCGCGAAAGAGAGCCCAGCGGCTCTGCCGCGGGATGTCGTCACTGACCCACGATCTTAAACATCGAAACCGACTGACCGCTCGGCGTGGTCACGCCATGATTGATGATCACGCCGGTAAAGACTTCCCCATCGGCCCGCGTCAGCACCGGCCGCGCCACCACAATGAACGTTGACAACCCCCCGGCCGTCGTAGTCGTCACCTCCCGCGTGCTGTTGTCAAACTCATATGCCAGCCCGCTATTCGAGCCAATGCCGCTGCCTTCCAGCTTCGAGACTTGCAATGTATGGCTCCCGCCTCCCGCACCGCTCACCGCAAGCATCCTCAAGTCCCGGACCCAATCACAGTCTCCGGCTGGATGAGCGGATCCACCGTTACTGACGTGGGAGCGCCCTTCTCCGAAAAATTTACAACCGACGCGGACATCAAACGCCGCGTCTCAAGAGATTCGAGAAATCTGCATGACAGCTGGCGGCGTGCCGTTGCTATTTCGCCGGCGGGGCAGCGGGCGTCGAACTCACGCTGCTGCTGAATCCATGATTGCTGTGGTCAAGGTTGTTCGTCCCGCTGGAGAGCTCGTAATCTTCGACGACGTCCGCTTTGTTCAGCACAATTTGCAACTGCTGATGCTCCGTCGTCCCTTCCGAACCGCCCATGTATGCTCCCGCGAATGGGATGAAGCTCGTCCCCTTCACATGCGTGTCCGACTGGGTATACGAATACACCATCATGCGGCGCCCGTCTCCCATCAGGCTGACATTCATAGGTTGGCCGAACATTTGTTGGATTTGCGCCCGAGTAGTGACGCCTTTTTGAATTTCGGAGACCCTGCTCTCTTCAATCTTTGTGCCGTGGGATGATGAGGCGCAGCCGATTCCCAAGATGACCAGACAAATTGCAAAAACTTTCCGCATGGATTGCTCCTAATAAGAAGGGTTTAAGATTTCCTTTGATGAATCTATACAAGCAGCGTGGCAATGCCGGACCAGGTGTCCAGCTTCTTTTTGTCTATCTGCGCATAGTTTGTTCCCGAACCGCCGGAGAGCGTATCGCGCGCGCCGTCTCGCGACACGAGTATGTCATTTCCCGAGCCACCGGAAAGGTTGTCGGAACCAGCGTCGCCGTAAAGTCGGTCATTGCCGCTGCCCCCGATCAAGATGTCGTTTCCACCGCCACCAAAAATGCGATCCGCACCGGGACCTCCGTCAATGAAGTCAGCGCCAGGACCACCTAAAAGCGTGTCGTTTCCGCCGCCTCCGTAGATGCTTACCCTGGAGACGCCGCGAGCAATTACGAGTTTGTCGCTACCGCCGCCAAGATTGATCGACAGACGCTTAACCTGCGACTTTTTGAACGCAAGGGTGCCCAGATTGCTGGTGACTAAAACGCGGCCCTTCTTGTCGATGGTGATCGAAAAACTGTCCTTCCCGCCGGTCCCCGAGGCGATGAGTGTGCCGCCGGAGGAAAGTGACGCGAACGGAGGACCGACCGTTTTCCACAACTCATTGCCCACGATCCCATTGTCGGCGGTGAAGAAGAGCGTTCCCTGCACGTCAGCTAGATGTCCGACGTTCGATCCACTCAACCCTGGATTCAAGTCGGCGACCATAAAAGTGCCGGCTGCAGTGCCATCGCTCTGCCAGAGTTCCGAGCCATGCACGCCATCATTGGCACTGAAATAAAGCCGCCCACCGACGCCGGTCAGGCCTCCAAAACTGGTGCTTCCCACGCTGATATCTTTCACCATTACGGTGCCCGCCTCAGTACCGTCGGTGACCCAAAGCTCCCTGCCGTGAACGACGTCGTCCGCAGTAAAAAAAATTCGATTGCCGATGATCGTTAGGTCCGCCGGTGACGATCCAATTCCGGAAAACCCCTGCGATTCGCTATAAGTGTCAATGTTCTTCAGCATCAGCGTCCCAGCCTCAGTCCCGTCGCTTACCCATAGCTCGTGGCCGTGACTCTGGTCATCCGCTGAGAAGTACAGCTTTCCACCGAAGCTCGTCAGGTCGCTGGGTGATGAACCGATGATGCTCTGCCCGATTTCTTTAACCACATGAGCGGCGTTTTCAGTGCCGTCGGTGATCCAAAGCTCTGGATTAAACTTGCTGTCTGAAGCTTGAAAAAATATGCTTGATCCGACTGCCTCGATGCTGCCGGCTTGGACTGAATCAATCAATCGTGTGCCAGCGGTGGTGCCGTCGCTGACCCAGAATCCCCCATCCGAGTTGAAGTAGAGCTTACCGTTCGCTTCGGCGATGCCCCCGCCGCTGGGACTAACGTTCTTGATCGGGCCCGTACCGGCGGCGGTGCCGTCGCTTTTCCACAGCGCGTCGTTCGCGAAATACAGCGAACCGTTTAGCGGGACCAGGGGACCCCGGAAACTCTCACCATAAACGCTGGTGCCGCCTAGGTCCTTGACCGGTAATGTTCCCGATGCGGTTCCGTTGCTGCGCCAAAGATATGGCTTCGGGAAGACGGAATTCCCGGCAGGGGGGTTATAACTTGCGGTGAAGTAGAGCGTTCCATTGAGATTCGTGAGATTGGAAAGGTCTTTGAATTCGTCGCTCTCGCCTTTTAACAACGTTGTTCCCGCGGCGCTTCCGTTACTCTTCCACAAGCCATCCTTCACGAAAAACAACGTATTGGTGACAACTTGAAAATCCGAAGCAAAGGAGCCGGGGAGACCGGGATTGAGGTCTTTGACAAGTCCAACCGAGAGCAGACGGCGTAGTTCGAGAGACTCAAGGACAGCGCCGGACCCAATGATTGATGACACATTCCCCCTGACCTCGCCCATTCGTTCTTCCCGCATCTCCATCTCCCGTTAATGCCCATTCCTGCGAACGACAACGCAGAGCCTGAAATCCTGACCCAAAGACATGTCCCGCCGCAACCTATCCGAACCAACCATCACAATGCAAGTAATTGCCACTACCCTAAACAGGTGAATTGATCCCTTCACCCGAACTGTCCTGCTGCCCGTAATTTCCGCGTTCGTTGCCGCGATCGGATTTGCAAACCGCTGCAGTAAGTATATTTACCGTAAGGATAATTCATAGACCCTTCTGCGTCAATGGCTAGCGTCGGCTCCTGTGTTCGCAGAGGAGCTACGCAAGCTGCGGCTGAAGATGGGGCTGACTCAGGAAGAAGTGGCCGCGCGCGCCCGAGTCTCACGCGAGTACGTGAGCATGCTTGAAGGCGGGAAGAATTCTCCGACTATTGAAATCTTTATTCGACTCTGTCGCGCGGTGGGCGCATCTCCCGCCGAAGTCGTCACAAGACTCGAGCGCAGCAAGAGATAGCATTGCCAAGAGTCAGCATGCCGCCAGCTATCGCCCCGTGCCGCCACTCCTGCGGCAGATGCGAGAGCAGGCGGGTCTCACCCAGCGCGACATGGCTCGTCTCACGCGCCGAAGCCAACCCTGGGTTCACAAAAGTGAAATCGGCGAGCGGCGGGTCGATATCTCGGAATTCCTGGAATGGTGCCTTGCCTGCGGGGCCGAGCCGCAGCTCATGTTCCAGCGCCTGGTCAAATCGCGCCGTTGACGCTTGTTTTCATCGCAGCGGAATCCATTGAATCCGGTTCCGCATTTCCTCCGGCTGGTAAATCTTGGCGATCAGTTCAAGATCCCGCACGGCCTGTCCAATGGTCAATGAAACCTGCTTCCCGAAAATCAGGCCTGAAAATGTCTCGCCGGCTTGCATGCAATCTTGAGTGATGGCCAGTAGATCGACGTCCTGGCTGAAGAGTACCCGATCCAGGTTGGCTGCTCGGCCCAGGAGAATTCGGTCATCGCCCCGATCGGTGCCATCTTCGAGCGCAGTCAGGCAATCAACGCCGCGAGCGCGCAGGCCTCTGGTGACGGCGGATCGAACGTGGTGATCCATGTAGAGGCGAAGGCTCAAGGAGAGATCTTTCTGGTGAGCAACTGGGCGCGGGTTGGTGTGGGCGGCAGCGACTCGAGAATCTCCTCCTCCTTACGCAGCCGTTGGTCAATCAGGCGGTCGATTTCTGCCTGGTTGTCGTAGTAATAGGCCAGGGCACTATAGATTTGCGCGAGAGTCAGGTGCGGGTGCTGGCGTTGAATTTCGTCGGCGTCCCAATGATGGATCAGGCGATCGAGCACGATGTGCACCAGCTTGAAGCCAGTGCCGGCGATAACAAGCGTGCCGTCGCGACGTTGCTCGATGTAGGGGTGGGTTACAGCGCTCATGCCCATATCATAATCATCATCAAGCGGTTCACAAAAGTGAAATCGGCGAGCGGCGCGTGGATATTTCGGAATTCCTGGAATGGTGCATCGCTTGTGGCGTTGACCCCGAGGCGGGATTTCGGCGCTTGATCAAGTTGCGTCGCTGAAGCTCGCAACTATCTCACGGCTTGTGCCTGAAGCGCTTTGCGGACTTCGGCTAAGAATTGCTGCACCTTGAACGGCTTAAACAGGACCGCCTGCAACCCCTCCTGGCTCGCTCTTACGATGCAGTGGTTGGGATCGTAGCCGAAGCCCGTCATCAGAATCACCGGTAATGTCTGGCTGTGTTTCCGGGCTGCCGCGAACACATCGTAGCCGGTCTTATCCGGCATCTTGATGTCGCTGATCACGAGGGCAAACTCGTGGGTCTCCAGTTCGTGGATCGCTTCGGCGCCGTTGGTCACGATGGTCACCACCGCGTGATATTTCCGCAGCACGTCGCTGATCGTGTTGCGAATATTCGGATCATCATCCGCCACCAACACCTCAGAGCCATTGAGAATGGGGTCGTGCTCTTCCTTGATCTCATTTGCCCCGAGCACTGTGTTCGGACCCTCCGCCGCTTGCTTCAGCGCCCTTCGAATGGTCGAGACGTTTTCCAGAATCGCCTGGAGTTTGTTCCGCAGATCGTCGTGACCGATGAAGTCATCGATCAGGCCGGCCGCATCGGATGCGATGTCGTTGAGAGGTCCGGCGACTTCGGCGTTCACATCATCGGCGACCTTGTGTGCGGTGCCGGCGCGCTCGACCACCATCAGGTCGAGAATATTGAGCGCGATCGCGACGTAGCGCCCGAAGATCTCGGCGAACTGGCGATCGTCTTCATTGAACGCCGCGCGTTGGCGGGATTCGATATTGAAGATCCCGATAATCTTATCGTGCAGTCGAAGCGGAACCGTTAGAGAGCTTCGTGCCTGATCCAATCCCATCACGTAGCGCGGGTCGCGCTCCACATCCGGGCAGATATAACTGCGTCCGGTGTTTGCGACGAAGCCGGAGATTCCGTTCCCTTCAGCCTGCGCGAACAACTCAAGATTGAGCGCATCGTTCGGCAGCCCCGCGCTCATGACCAGCTCGAGCTTGTTGCTTTTGCGATCGAGCAGCCGGATCGCGAAATGATCGAAGTGCATCAGCTCGCGCGTGAAGCTGATGATTTTCTCTTCGAGCAGTTTCAACCGCTGCCCGACGTTCATCTTGCTCATCGCATCGGCTTCGAGTCGCACCAGCTCGCGGCCGGCCTTGTCGATGGCGTCGATCTTCTGCTGAAGACGCCTTGTTCCCGTCGCATCCCAGATGACCGCGACCACCTGCACGACATTCCCGCCGGGATTAATCACCGGGCTTGCGATCATTTCCAGGAACTGCTGATCTTCAATTGTGAGGGCGTATCGTTTGGAGCGGGAGAAATTGGGGGGCGCGTCGTTGGCTTGCGGCGAGACTTGCGTGCTGAAAAGCTGGAAGGCTTCCTGACAGGTCCGGCGGATTTTCTCGTGCACGCGCGCCGGCCACGCCTGCATCTTCTTATTCATCCAGTTACAGCGGCCTTCGCCGTCGACGATGCAGACACCTTCGCCAATGGTATTGAGAATCAGGCTGGCTTGTTGAGAGACGAGCGCACGTTCGAGGGGAAGGAAGTCGGCGGAATCAGAGAAGACCGCGGCGAAGTGGTCGGTGCGGAGCGCGTTGATGGCATCGTCGATGGAGGCCGTCTCAACGATGTCGTAGTTGGCTTTCAGAGCGTCGACAGCCGGGCTGTGGGCACCGGCGTGTCCGGAAAGGACGAGAACTTTGCTTCGTACGTCTTCCAAAATCGTAAGCCCGTCGGAAAACCTGAGGGCCACTATAGTTTGTGAAACAATTCTCAGTCAACAATTATCAGCATCAGCGTTTCTATTTCCGCTATCGGTCAGTCACTGTAGGCGACTGATAGCAGTCATACGGGAACGCTGCTAAACCGGTTCAGCGGGATGAAGTATCTTCCGGCCGCAGCGCGTTCTTAACGCCTTGTGGGTTCAGTGCTTGCAACACTGAAGCGACGGCATCCGGTTCATTACCGATTTTTGAGATTGCGGCCGCTCGAAGTACTGGCGCCCCGCCATCGCGGGTTCCAACAGCAACGCGCAGCCGCAGTTGATCCCCTTGGATCTCCGCCAATGCCGCGATGGGCGAGTGACAGTCGCCATTCAGCACCTGCACCACCGAGCGCTCCGCGACAACGCAGGTGTGCGAATCGCGATCATCCACCGCCGCCAGCAATTTCAGAACGTTCTCACGGTCCCGCCGGCATTGAAGCGCGAGAGCCCCCTGTGCCGGCGCGGGCAGCATGTCGTTGGTATCCAGCATCGCCATTTCCGCTTCGTCGAAGAGACCTGCCCGGCGCAGTCCCGCGGCTGCGAGTATGACGGCATCAAACTGTCCATCCCGAAGCTTCCGCAGGCGCGTGTCGATGTTCCCGCGCACCGGCTCGATGATCAGATCCGGCCGCCGGTCCAGAAGCTGCGATCTCCGGCGCAGCGAGCCGGTGCCGACCTTCGCTCCCTGCGGCAGTCCATCGATCTTCTTCGCCTTCAGGGAAACCAGCACATCCCGCGGGTCCTCCCGCTCGGGCACGGCAGCGAAGCAGAGGTTCGACTGATCCACCAGCGGCATGGTCACCGGGACGTCCTTGAAGCTGTGCACGGCAAAATCGATCTCTCCCTTCAGCAGCGCCTCCTCAAGCTCCTGCGTGAAAAGGCCTTTTCCCCCAAACTCAGAGAGCGGCTGATTCAGGATCGTGTCTCCCTGCGTCTTAAACACCACCAGTTCCACGGCGAGATCCGGGTGAATCTTCTCCAGCGCAGAAGCAATCAGCTGCGATTGCGTCTTCGCAAGCAAGGAGCCTCGCGTCCCCAAGCGTAACGTCGTCGTCGGTGCGGGCATGTACGGGACTGTTGTAACCGACGACACGGCACAGCGGGAGAGGGGAAAGAGACAGGGGTGGGGGGCTCGGCTTGCCGGGATTCAGCGGATTCGTAAACTGATTGCATCCGCCAGCCCGGAACCGTCCCGGACACGGCAGGCGCCTTGGAGACACACGAATGAGCCTCAGATCCGCACTGAAACACAATCCGCTCACCTTCCTCATGCACCGCCGGCTGACGGATTTGGGCAAGGGCCGCGGCTGGCGCGGTTTTCATGGTGATGTGATTTACCAGCAACTGGTTGTCGATCTGCTCAACGCTTTTACCTTCAGCTCTTTCGTGGAGACCGGAACATTCCGCGGCTACTCGACGGAGCACATCGCGATGCGGTTCCCGAGGCTCCCGGTGATTACCGCCGAGGTGATGCAGGAGACCTTCGATGTGGTGAGGCCGGCCCTTGCCCGCTACTCGAACATCGAGCAGATGCTTGGAAGCTCGGATGAGTGCATCGCGAAGCTGATCGCGCAGAAAAAGCTGGGCAATCAGCCGCTGTTTTATCTCGATGCGCACTGGGAGGAATATTGGCCGCTGAACGCGGAACTGGATCACATCGCCAACGAGCGGCTGCGGACGGTGATCGTCATCGACGATTTCCAGGTCCCCGGCCATCCGCAGTTTGAGTTCGACAGTTACCCTAAGACCCGGGACAGCGATTCCGGCCCGGCGAACCTCCAGTACATCCGCGGGCATCTGCCGGGGAAAAACTCTTACCGAGCAATCTTTCCCAGGTATGGCATCACCGATGCCTACGGCCCCACCGGGAAAGGCTTCAATCCCCTGCGCGGCCACATCGTCCTGTTTCAGAACATGGACGGCGAGTACGAGAAGTTCCTCAAGCGCCCACTGATCGAGAAATATTACTTCGGCGTCGGCAGCGTCGGCGCGGAGGCCGCAGTATCTTCGAGGGCGTCGTAGCCGCTGCAACGCGAAAAACGCGACGCAGAATACGTTAAATGGAAAGTGCGACACGCCGCGCTTCATTTTTTTGGATGTGTAGATCAGGCAATTGTCCACGAACGATAATTCGTGACATTGCGAAACCCTTTATGCTCGAGCCTGAACAATATGCCCACGACCTACATCATGCCTGCCGCGGTTCATAACTCTCTTGTGGCGGCGGCGTATCAGCATCGCGGCTACACGGCGGATGAGGCGTCGGCGGGGGCGCGGCTTTGTGAGTTGGCGTCCTGGCATGGGATTAAGACGCATAACGCGATCAAGGCGCTGCATCTGGATGAGATGTTTGGGTCGAGGGCGGGTGGGTGTGTGCCGGGGGCGAAGATTGAGAAGGCGCCTTCCAAGTACAAGGCGATCGAGCGGTGGAATGCGAACAAGAAGCTTGGACAGGCGACGGCGTTTGAGGCGATGGACCGGGCGATGAAGTTGGCGGACGAGTTTGGGATTGGGGCGGTCGCGGTGGACAATGCGTTTCACTATCTGTGGGGCGGTGGGTATGTGATCGATGCGGCGCAAAAGGGGTATATCGCGTATACGAACTGCACGGCGGCGCTGGCGGAAGTTGTGCCGTTTGGGGGGAAGTTTGCGACGCTGGGGACGAATCCGCATTCGTGGGCGTTTCCGACGCAGGATGCGGTTGGGTTTCCGATCTGCGTGGATTGGGCGACGAGCACGGTTGCGATGGGGCGGGTGCAGCAGTTTTTGCGGGAGGGGAAGCAATTGCCGCCGGGGTCGGGGGTGGATGAGCAGGGGCAGGAAACGACGGATCCGGCGAAGGTGAAGGCGCTGTTGCCGTTTGGGGCTCATAAGGGTTATGGGCTTTCGCTGATTGATGAGCTTTATGCGTCTTACATTGGGGGATCGCTTCCGACGCTGCGGAATCGGTGGAGTCAGGTGAAATCACAAGCTGGGGAGAAGGGGACTTGTTGTTTTTACTTTCAATGTATTAAGCCTGATGCTTTGGATGCGGGGGATTTTGCGCAGTCGAGATCGCAGGGTGAGAACGTCAACGCCGTTTTGAAGGACATTCTTGGTCACGGCAACGAAGGCTGCACCCTTCCGGGGGAGCCGGAGGCAAAAGCGGCGAAGTTGTCCGAACGGCATGGGGGGCTCCTGTTCACGGAAGCCGAGATCGATGCGTTCAAGGAGATGGCTCAAGAGGCGAAGTTTCCGCTGGAAGTGTCAAATCTTCGCTCCGTCGAGCTTTGAGCGCGTTAATCGTCCGCACCATGGGGAGCCGCAGAACGTATACTGTTTTAGCGGAGGCTATGGAATTGAGTTGGCGCGGTTTCACAAATTGGGCGAAGCATAAGCCGTTTGCGCTGAAGACGGCTGATTTTCTTGGGCGCGGTCGGGGGCGGCTGCGCGTTTTGGATACGCTTAATCCGCCGGCGCGATGCTTGGTGGTTCCCGATCTGGCTGGGTGGGAGGACCATGATTTGGCGGCTTGCTGGATTGGGCATGCGACTGTGCTGCTGCGCATGGACGGGATGACGGTTCTGACGGATCCGGTGCTGTCGAATCGGGTGGGGGTTGGCTTGGGATTGATGACGGGTGGTCCGCGACGGCTGGTGGCGCCGGCGCTGACCGTTCGACAGTTGCCGAAGCTTGATTTGATTCTGATTTCTCATGCGCATTTTGATCATCTGGATCGGCCTACGCTGACGCGGCTGAACAAGAACGTGCCTGTAATAGCGGCTCATCGCACGCACGACCTCATTCGCGATCTGGGGTTCCGGAATGTGACGGAGCTTCAATGGGGGGAGAGGGTGACGGTGGGGAGCCTGGATGTGACGGCTCGGGAAGTCAGCCACTGGGGGGCGCGGACGTTTTTCGACCTGCATCGCGGGTTCAACGCTTATCTGCTTGAATCACCGAAGCACAAGGTGCTTTACGGCGGAGATACTGCTTATCAGACGCTGTTCAAGGACCTGCCCGCAACGGATCTGGCGATCCTGGGGATCGGCGCTTACGATCCGTATATCGCGGCGCATGCGACGCCGGAGCAGGCTTGGGAAATGGCAAATCATGCTCGTGCGGAGCGCGTGCTTGCGATGCATCACAGCACGTTTCGGTTGAGTTATGAGCCGATTGCGGAGCCTCTGGAGCGGTTGATGACGGTGGCGGGGCGGTACGTTGACCGGCTGGTGGGGACGACGATGGGGCAGGTTTGGTCGGGGTGAACGGTCGCGAGCGAAAATTTAAGCGTCACACCTGCAAAACCTCGTTCTTCTTTTTCTCGATCAGATCATCGACCTTCGTTTCGTATTGCTTGGTGAGATCCTGGATTTGGGTCTTGCCTTTGACGGCTTCGTCTTCGCCGACGACGCCGCCTTTTTCTTCGGTTTCGAGGATTTTGTTGGCATCACGGCGGGCGTTGCGGATGGCGATCTTGGCGGTTTCCGCGAAGCCTTTGCATTGACCGACGAGTTGAAGGCGGCGCTCCTGGGAGAGGGGGGGGAGCATGAGGCGGATCTGCTTGCCGTCGCTGTGGGGGGTCAGGCCGATTTTGCTGTCGTTGATGGCTTTTTCGATGGCTCGGATGTCGCCGGGAGTAAACGGTTTGATCAGGAGCTGGGTGGCCTCGGGGACCATGATGGATGCGATGGATTTAATGGGCGTGGGGGTGCCGTAATAATCGACTTGGATATTCTCGACCAAGGCGGGGGTTGCGCGGCCGGTGCGGATTCCGCGGAGTTCGTGCTGGACGTGTTCGATGGCTTTTTCCATGTGTTCTTCGGCGTCCATTAGGATGTCATCTAGCGGCATAAAATCCTCGTGTGGTGTGCGATTGCAGGTTGGGTGAGGTAACGATTCGGAGGAGTCTTTGGGGCGGCAGGCGATTGTCTGCTCGTCGCCGCTACAGGAAGGGCGGAGGAGGGGATGAGAGAAGAGGGCGACACAAGTGTCGCCCCTACAGAGAAAGACTGAATTGTTATCTGTGATTTCATTCTTTGCAAGGAGATCGTCACGGGTTGATGGTGGTGCCGACGCGTTCGCCTCTCAGGACTCGGGCGATGTTACCGGGTTGCTTCAGGTTAAAGACGACCAGGGGGATTTTTCGTTCCATGCAGAGGGTGATGGCGGTGAGATCCATGACCCCGAGCTGCTCGCGGTGGACCTGTTCGTAGGTGATTCGTTCGTAGAGCTTGGCGTCGGGATTTTTTTTGGGATCGGCGGAGTAGATGCCGTCCACCTTGGTGGCTTTAAGGAGGACATCCGCGTGGATTTCGGCGGAGCGGAGGGCGGCGCAGGTGTCGGTGGTGAAGAAGGGGTTACCGGTGCCGGCGGCGAGGATAACGACCCGACCTTTTTCGAGGTGTCGGATCGCGCGGCGGCGGATGAAAGGCTCGGCGACGGAGTAGACGCTGATGGCGGATTGGACGCGAGTGGGCTGGCCGAATTTTTCCATGGTTTCCTGAAGCGCGACGGCGTTGAGGATTGTTCCGAGCATTCCCATGTAGTCGGCGGTGGCGCGGGGGATGTGGCCGGTCTCGCTGAAGGTGGCGCCGCGGATGAAGTTACCGCCACCGACGACGATGGCGAGCTGGACGCCCATCCTGGCGACGTCGACGCATTGATGGGCGATGTTCTCGAGCTCCTTGGCGTCGATACCGAATCCACCTTCCTCGCAGAAGCCTTCGCCGCTGATCTTAAGGAGGACGCGTTTGTAAACGGGGGCTTGGGACATGCGTGCAGCGTAAAAGGTAAAGCGGCAAACGTAAAGGACGGATTGCGGGGCGGTTTTACGGCGTTGGATTTTACGGGTAGTCTGGCTTCGTGAGCATTGTTTTGATTGGATATCGAGGCAGCGGGAAGACGACGATTGGGCGGCGGCTGGCGGATAAGCTTTGGCAGAAATTCTTTGATACGGATGAAGCGATTGTGGCGAAGGCGGGGAAGTCCATCGCGGAGATTTTTGAGCAGGATGGGGAGGCGGCGTTTCGGGAGATCGAGGCGGAAGTGATCAAGGAGGCGTCCGCGCTTGTAGATCATGTGATCGCGATTGGCGGGGGGGCGCTCGGGCGTGCGGAGAATCCGAATGCCTTGAAGGGGGCGGGTCATAAGCTGATTTACCTCAAATGTGAGGCAAAAACGTTGCATGCGCGGATTTGTGCGGACCCGCGGACGGCGGCAACGCGGCCGAATCTGACGTCGCTGGGTGGGGGAGTGGCGGAGATCAGCAAACTTCTGACCGAGCGCGAGCCGATCTATCGGGAAGCGATGCATGCTGAATTGGAAGTGACCAACCTGACGCCGGATGAGGCGGTGGTGCATATTGTGAGACTCCTGTGATTTTGTGTGGCATGGGCGAGATCGCCCATGAGGTTTGAGAAGACATGGGCGATCTCGCCCATGCCACGAATCGATGTCCAACCCGCAGCATTACGTTTTCATTGTGTTTCTCTTCGCGCTGGGGACGTGCGTGGGGAGCTTTTTGAATGTCGTGATCTGGCGGATGCCTCGTGGGGAATCGCTGTCGTATCCGCCGTCGCACTGTCCGAAGTGCAATCAGCGGTTGAAGTGGTATGACAACCTTCCGGTGATTGGGTGGCTAAAGCTTGGTGGGCGGTGCCGGTTTTGCAAGGAACCGATTTCGGCGAGATATCCGATCATTGAAGCGGTGACGGGTCTGATTTTTGTATTCTATTACGTGATGTTCTACATGCTGGGGTTCGTGCCGTCGGCGCCGGCGGATCCGATGCCGCTGCTTGGGATGCCACTGGCGTGGCGGACGACGCCGATGAGTTTTGTGCAGACCTGGCCGATCTATCTGCTGTATATGTTTTTGGTCAGCGGGTTGCTGGCGGCGAGCGCGGTCGATTTCGAGCAGTACATTGTGCCGGTGCAGATTACGTGGATCACGGCGGCGGTGGGGATTGTGGTTCATACGATTGTGGATCAACCGGCGATGCCGGGGGCGCTGAACGTGAATCCTTCGGTTGGGGCGCTGGCGGCGGGCGGAGGAATCGGTTTACTGATCAGCATTGCGCTGTGGCATTTCGAGCACATTCCGATGAGTTTTCCGCTCGGGGATCCGCTCTTGGATATCGATGACCGGGTGGCGGTGCAGAAGGAAATTGATGAAGCGCGGGCCAAGGGTGAAGAGGTGATGGATCTACCGCCGGAATATAGCAGGGCTGATATTCGGGTGGAGATGCGGAAGGAGATGTTGTTTTTGATGCCGCCGATGCTTCTTGCGGCAGTAACGTGGGGGCTGGTGACTTTCTGGGAGCCGGCGCGGAGGATTGCGGAGAATCTTGCAGGGTATCATTGGTTGACCGGGCTTCTTGGGGCGATCTTCGGGGCGCTGATTGGCGGGTTCGTGGTGTGGTTGGCGCGGATTTTGGGAACGCTGGGATTCGGTCGGGTCGCAATGGGATTGGGTGATGTGCACCTGATGTTTGGCGTGGGGGCGGTTCTTGGTGCGGGCGCGACGACAATTGCCTTTTTTGTGGCGCCGTTCTTTGGGATGGTTCTGACCATTTACCTGCTGGTCACGGGGAAGCGCCGGGAACTGGCGTTCGTGCCTTACCTGAGTATGGGGACGGCGTTCGTGCTGTTAACATCGCGGCCGATTCTACAGTGGCTGTTGCCGGGGATGATCGGGCTGCGGGAACTTATCTTGCAACGGATTGGTTTCTAGAAAGCGTGCATCGATGGACAATCTTTGGCTGAAGATCAAGTTCTGGACGAAGCTGTCGATCACCGCCCTGGTGGCGTTGTACATTGCGTTTTTCGTGGGGAAGAACAGCGATCGGACGGCGCGGTTCTGGTACTGGTACAATCGCGATTACACGATCAAGATTCTGGCGCTGGCGGCGGCGGCATTTGTTGGGGGGATTGTTGCGACGCTGCTGGTTCGGACGACGTTTACGACGCTGCGGCAATTTCATTCCATGCGGAGCCGGGCGCGAACGGAGCGCTTGGAACGGGATGTTGCGGATATGAAAGCCAAGGCTGCGATGCTCCAGGTCAAGTCGCCCACCACGCAATCCGCGCCGCCCCCGGACGTCGAGTAAGAAGCCGACGCAGATATTCTTCCAACTCATCGCGCGCCTCTTGACGCCGGGGAACTTTTTTATAGCATAAACTGCGCGTTCGAACGGATTCGGGCTAATTAAAGATACGAAAGGAGTCGTTATGCGGTTTGCACGAATGGGTCTGGGACTGGGGCTTTTCTGCGTTGGCGTTCTGGCGATGGGGTGTCAGGACAAAGTTCACGATGAAAATCAGGCGCTGTGGAAGCAAAACCGGGAGCTTCAGTCGAAGCTTCAGGAAGCGAGCGCGCAGCCGAAGTCGACGGGTGATACCGCGCAGATGGCATCGTTGCAGCAGCAGATTGCCGAGCGGGATGCGAAGATTCAGGAGCTTCAGAATCAGTTGCGGCAACCGGCGCCGGGGTCGGGTCCTGCTTCCGATCTTTCGGGAATTGAAACCAGCTACGACAAGGCCAGCGGAAAAGTGACCGTCAACGTGCCGGGCGACGTGCTGTTTGCGCCGGGCGATGCGACGGTTCGCGATGAGGCCAAGAGCACGCTGGATAAGGTGGCGTCGTCGCTGAAAAAAGATTACGCGGGCAAGCAGGTGCGCATCGACGGACACACGGATGCGGATCCCATCCGGCACAGCAAGTGGAAGAGCAATCAGGATCTAAGCGATGCTCGGGCGCTGGCTGTGAAGGCGTATCTGGTGAAGAAGGGCGTGAACCCCGCGATCGTCGCGACACGCGGGTTTGGCTCGGATAAGCCCAAGGGGAAGGATAAGAGCGTGAATCGGCGCGTGGAGATCGTGGTGGCGACGCGCAGCTAAATATGGATTAACTGGCCCTCGGAGCCATCTCATGGTGGTTCCGAGGGTTTTTTGCGCGCCGAATGTAGCGGTGCTATAATGGTGCTGGAGTTCATATGACGCTTACGATTCCAGACGAGGTCCTGAACGACGCCCGGTTGTCGGAATCTCAGATGCTCATTGAGATTGCCTGCCGTCTTTTCGATGTTGGACATTTATCGATGTCGGCTGCGTCGAGGCTTGCGAAGCTGGATCGTCCGGAGTTTGAACGTGAGTTGTTCATCAGGAAGATTCCTGCTTATCGGCCAACCGTCGCGGATCTTGAGAGTGATCTTAAGGCACTGGATCGGCTAGGAATCTGACGTGATTGTCGTCGTCAGCGACACATCTCCGGTTCGTTGTCTTGTTCATCTTAAGCGCCTCGACCTGCTGGCGACGCTGTTTGGGAAAGTCCTTATTCCGCCTGAGGTCGTTGAAGAATTAGCCGACCCTAAGGGTGCTTTTGCGCCAATCGATGCGCGGTCGCTCGGTTCATTAACGATTCAAGCGCCGCATAATCTGGAATGGGTTCAATCACATTTTGCCGCGCTGCATCGGGGGGAGACAGCAGCTCTTGCGCTAGCTGTCGAAGTCAATGCCGCGGCGATTCTGATCGATGACGCCGCCGGGAGAGCGGCTGCTCAACGCGCCGGAATTCAACCCGTGGGTTTAATTGGCGTTTTGATCAGGGCCAAGCAGAGAAACCTCATCGAAGCGGTGAAGCCTCTTCTAAATCGTCTGGTGACAGAGCTAAACTTCTTCGTCTCAGCGGAACTACGCATGGCGTCGCTGGAGAAGGTCAACGAAGCAGATGAGGAGACACGGTGATGTCCATCGCAATCGTCGATTACGGCATGGCCAATCTTCGTTCTGTTCAGAAGGCGTTTGAACAGGTCGGACACCGCGCGGACATTGTTTCTAAGCCCGAGGAAATTAAAAAGGCTGAGAAGATTGTCTTGCCGGGTGTCGGTGCGTTCGCGGACGCTGTTGCGACGCTTCGGCAGTCGGGGCTGGTGGAGCCGATTCTCCGGCACATCGAGAGTGGGCGGCCGTTTCTCGGGATCTGCCTTGGGCTACAGATGCTGTTTGATGTTGGGTATGAAGACGGGGAGCATTGCGGGCTGGGGGTGCTACCGGGCAAGTGCGTTCGATTTGACGTCGACGAAACGATGGATCTGAAGGTTCCCCACATGGGGTGGAATCAACTGAATGTTCAGCGGGCGTCGCCGCTGGTAAAGGAATTACCTGAAGGCGCATCCGTTTATTTTGTGCACGGGTATCATGTTGTGCCGACGGACGACAGCGTCATCGCCACCACCACCGCCTATGGCCGGCCGTTTGTCAGCAGCATCTGGCGCGACAACATTATGGCGACGCAGTTTCACCCGGAGAAGAGCCAGAAGGTTGGGCTTAAGATGCTGGAGAATTTTGCGGCACTGTAGTCCGAATCCCATCCGATGAACCGCCACACTTCGCCGGCCGATCGATTACTCGAGCGGAAACCCCGGTGGGCCCAGTCGGTTATTGGTATCGCGCACGCCTTTGATGACGACGCCCATGATCATTCCCAGCACCACAAAGAACGCGGTGAGCATCAGGTAGACGCTGCTGTTCATTCCCGACGGAAGCGAACCGGCCGCCTGGGCATCGCTGCCGGGAACAGAGTCCTTGCAGAATGGGCACGCCATCGCAGCGGTATTCATGGCGGCAATCGCCAGACCGAAAATCCACATCATCCAGGTCTTCATGTTCTCTCCGTCCGCCTTCAGGTCTTGAGGCTTGGGAACAGATGGTACAGCATCCAATAGATTACCACGCCGGTCACGGAGACGTAAAGCCAGATCCAGAAGGTGGGCCTGGCGATACGGCGATGGCGGGTCCAGTCGCGGCGGTAGGCGCGATAGAAGGTCGTCAGGATCATCGGGACCATTGCGATGGCGAGCAGAAGGTGGGGAAGCAGGAGGACGTACCGGTAGAAGTATCGAAGGATTACGGGGTGGAGATCGGCGGTCGAGGTGTTGTACGAGCCGGTGGCGCGGAAGAGGAGAACCTTGTGATAGAGATACAGGCAGAGAAAAACGGATGAGACGATGAAGGCGCTGATGGTAAGATAAGCGTGGACGCGGTAGTTGGCGCGCCTCACCATGGTGAAGGCGGCGATCAGGAGGGTGGCGCTGGTTGCGTTAAGCGTGGCGTTGACGATGGGGAGCGTCTGATAGTTCACTTGGGCGCCGGCCCCGATTCCTCTGCCAGCTTGCGAGCATCGGCGATGAGGCGCATCTGAGCGTCTGAATCCTGGCTGCTGTAATTCCCTCGAATCTGCCCGGCCTGATCCACGAGGATGAACAGCACGCTGTGAATGATGGGAGCATCTTTTTGCGCTGGGGTTGCCGCGAGCAGGAGACCTTTGGCCAGGCTGAACGCTGCGTCCTGGGTGCCGGTGGCGAAATGCCAGCGGGATTCATCGGCGCCGTATCCCTTGGCGTAGTCCTTAAGGACGGCGGGCGTATCGTGCTCGGGATCGACGCTGACGCTGAGGAAATGGACACGCGGATCGGCGATCGATTTTTGCAGCGCGGCCATCTTGCCGGTCATGATCGGGCAGGGGCCGGCGCAGCGGGTGAAGATCAGATCGGCGACGTAGACGTGCCCCTTCAAGGCTTTGTTGGTCAGCGTTTTCCCGTCCTGATCGACGAGTGAGAATGCCGGGACGGTCCCGAGGACGTTCAGCGAACTGTTCTGAGAATCCGGCTGAACAAGGGTCTCGCTTCCGGCGGTCTCGCCGTTTCGTTGGCGGCGCCAGAGTCCGGCGCCGATGACGCTCATCATGGCGAGGACCGTGAGGCCCCACAGCACGGCGGTCAGAATCTTCTGTCCTTGTCTCATCGTTTGAAGATCTCACTCAAGATCGGCGGATGTCTTTCCGGAGGCGATGACGCTCGCCAGGATGTACATTGCCGCCGCGAAAAGAATAGTCACCGTCAAGCTGAAGCCAAAGCTTGGGAGCCATGACGGGATCGACGGGTCGTTCCAGTACATCGACCGACGCAGTGCAACAAGACCGTAGCGGAGCGGGTTTAATTTCATAATCCAGCGCAGCAGCGACCATGCGCCGTTCTCGGGAAATAGCGCGCCGGACAGGAACCACAGGGGCAGCAGGAAGAGGTTCATGATGGCGTGGAACCCCTGGGTTGAGGTCATTCGCCAGGCGATCAAGAGGCCAAGCGCGGTGAGGGCGAAGGAGATGATCAGCATGACGATCAGAGATACGAAGAATGTCGCTACCGTGAGATGAATCCCGACGGTGGGGGCCAGGAGCAGGAAGATCAGACCTTGACCGGTTGCCAGAATTGTCCCGCCGAGCACCTTACCGAGGACGATGGACATGCGGCTTACCGGCGCGACCAGCACACCTTGAAGAAACCCTTCCCGGCGATCCTCGATCACGGAGATGGTGGAGAAAATCGCGGTAAAGAGCAGGATCATCAGGACGGTTCCGGGGAAGAAATACTGCAAGTAATTCTCGCCGCCCGGCACATCGGATTTGAACGAGCGATTCATCCCGGCGCCGATCAGAAGCCAGAAGACGAAGGGTGTTGCGAGGGCGCCGATGATTCGATGCCGCTGGCGAAGAAACCGGACCAACTCTCGATGACATAACGAAAGCGCCGGTGCAATCGCGCCAGTGCGCGCGGGCGGTTCCGCTGGCGCACCTTCGGCAATGGCTGGTGTCTGCATCATCAACGCTGAATGGTAGACGAAAGGCCGAACCCTGTCGCCTCGCTGAAAAATCGGGAACTTTGATCCTTCAGTTGCGTTGAAAGCTCCCAAGGTAGCTGCACGTCCCGTATGATGGGGACATGGAGATCGTGACGGCCATCACTGGGGCGAGCGGGGCGCTTTATGCGGTTCGCTTTGTGCAGGGGCTGGTGGGGGCGCGGGTGAATGTGCATCTGGTGGTTTCTCGGCTGGGCCGGCGGCTGCTGCATGATGAGCTCGGGATGGAGACGGTGGACCTTGAAACGATGGCGGGGCGGTCGTCGCACACGATCAAGCTGTACAACTACAACGACGTGGGCAGCCAGCTTGCGAGCGGATCGTTTCTGCACGATGGGATGGTGATCGTGCCGTGTTCCAGCAACACGCTTGCGGAAGTAGCGCATGGACTTGGCGATAATCTTATTTCTCGGGCGGCGGCGGTGACGTTGAAGGAGCGGCGGAAGTTGATTTTGGTTCATCGCGAGATGCCGCTGTCGCCGATCGATGTCAATAATTACAAGCTGCTGACGGATGCGGGGGCGATCGTGGCACCGGCGAACCCGGGTTTTTATTTGAATCCTACGACGGTGGGGGAAATAGTGGATTTTGTGGCGGCGAAGCTTCTGGATCTTTTGAGTGTGCCGCACCAGATTGGGGCGCGGTGGGATCCCACGCTGACTCGTCCTCCGATGCGAACGGAGATGACCTGAGGCCATGTCTCAATCCGCTTCTACTTCGAGTTCAGTGCCTGCCGCTTCTGTCCCTTCGAAGCTCGCGGTATTTGCCGCGGATATTAAGATTGGGCATACGGTATTTGCGATGCCGTTTGCGCTGCTCGCGACGTTTCTCGCGGCGCGAGGGGTGCCATCTCCGGGCATGCTCGTGCCGATCATCGTCTGCATGATCACCGCGCGCACCGTCGCCATGGCGGCGAACCGGCTGCTCGATGCGGAACTTGATGCGCGAAACCCGCGAACAGCCAAGCGTGCAATCCCAAGCGGTAAACTCTCCCGTGTGTTCATGAGCGGCGCTCTTGCCGCATCCGCCGGAGGTTTCATCGCAGCGACGTCGCTCTTCTGGTTTGTCTACAAGAATCCCTGGCCGGTTGTGCTATCGCTCCCGGTGCTGCTTTATCTCGCCGGATATCCGCTGATGAAGCGCTTTACGCGGCTGTGTCATTATTATCTGGGCGCGGCGCTGGGGCTTGCACCGATCTGTGCTTATCTGGCCGTCGCGGGGCGGCTTGATCTGCCGCCGATCATTATGGCGGCGGCGGTGCTGTGCTGGACGGCGGGGTTCGACATCATTTATGCGTGTCAGGATTATCAGAGCGATCTGGAGACGGGCGTGCGCTCCGTCCCCGCGAAATACGGCATCGGGAAAGCGCTGTGGCTGAGCCGGGCGACACACGCGATGTCAGCGGGACTCCTGATCGCATTGGGGTGGTCATCGCCGCTGCTGGGGACGATTTACTTCACTGGGGTTGCGATTGCGATTGGGCTGCTCATCTACGAGCACACGCTGGTCAAGCCGCACGATCTTTCGAAGCTTAATCTCGCCTTCTTCACGATGAACGGAATCATCAGTTTGATTGTTGGCTCGCTGGGGATCGTCGACGTCCTCCTTTAGCGGCGCGGCGCTCGCTTTTGCCCATCTGCTCCGAATCCGTGGACAGGTTCTCCTGAAATTTATCCTTGCCCTTCCAGAGCGGCGGCTTCAATTCCTGGCTCCATGCATCCCAAAGTTTAGCGAGCCGCCGGGCGTCTTCGGGTTTCTCGTCGCTGATGTCGTGTTTCTCGGAGAGATCTTTTGAGAGATCGAACAGGCGATCTGGTTTCCCTTGAAATTTGACCAGCTTCAGGTCGCCGCTGCGGATGGCACGCTGCGGGCCGAAGCGCCAATACAGGTTCTCGTGCGGCCGCTCGTCCGTCTTGCCCATCATCAGCGGCATGAGGTCCTTGCCATCCATGACGCGATCTGCCGGCATCGTTGCGCCGCCCAGCTTCGCGGCGGTGGCGAAGATATCCAACTGGATGACCGGCTGATTCAGCACCTTTCCTTCGGGCAGTTGGCCCTTCCATTGAGCCATGAAGGGGATGCGGATGCCGCCCTCCCAGACCTGGCCCTTGTAACCGCTGAGGGGTGTGTTGCGCGACCCGTTGCCTTCGGTTGGCCCGCCGTTGTCGCTGAAGAAAAACACCAGGGTGTTTTCCTCGAGATGGTTCTTCTTCAGCGTCTCAAGCACGCGGCCAACCCCGTCGTCTTCCGCTGACAGCATGGCAAGCATGTTTCGCCGCTTCGGGTCCTTCTCATTGGGGAAGCGAGCCAGGTATTTTTCGGTCACTTCCTGCGGGTTGTGGATCGCGTTGTAAGCGAGGTAGAGGAAGAACGGCCCCTCTTTGTGGCGGTCGATGTACGACACCGCCTCGCGGCTGAAGGCATCCGTGAAATATTCCTTTTCATCCACGGGCTCGGTTCCATGGAGCAATGCGTTTTTTCCTGCGCCGGTTTTCATGTAGCTGTGGGCTCCGCCGAGGAACCCGAAGTATTCATCAAAGCCGCGGGCGGTGGGGTGATAGGGGGGCAGGGTTCCTTCGTGCCATTTGCCGACCATAGCGGTTGCATAGCCGGCCTTTTTCATGACCTGCGGGAGCGTGATTTGGTCCAGCGGGAGGCCGAATTTCGCGGGCTCGGTCGGACCGGGGTTCATCTCGTGACCGAAGCGTTCCTGGTAGCGTCCCGTGAGGAAGCCGGCGCGGGTGGGACTGCACACCGGGCAGGAGACGTAGCCGTTGGTGAAGCGCACGCCCGCGGCGGCGATGGAATCGATGTTGGGCGTCTTCACATCCTTCGACAACCCTTGCGCGCCGATGTCGGCGTAGCCCAGATCATCGGCGAGGATGACGATGATGTTCGGCTTCGCCGCCGCGCGAGCGTTAGCAGGCTCCGCGCCCATTGCTCGCGGCACATCCGAGCATCCCAGGCTCATCCACGCCGCACCGGCGAATACGCTCAACCCCAGCGCCACCTGTCTCCAGCCCATCACGATGCTCCTTCCGATGTGTCGCGAGCGACCGGCCCGCGTTTGCTTCTTGTAACGATCTAACGCCGATGCCCTCCGATTGTTTTCAATTCCGACGAAACCCGTGGCACCCGTCTTTCCGCATCTCTATACTCTCAATGTGATGGTGCAGCTCCCGAAAATGCTCGATCCCGCGCTCAATCCGGTCGCGGAAAAGGTGCTGGCGGAGGTTCCGCTATCCCACGCGGACGGCATGCTGCTCTACGCCACCCGCGACATTCATGGCTTGGGCCGTCTCGCCAATCACGTGCGCGAGAGGCTGCATGGGGACAAGACTTATTACAACCGCAATCGCCATATCAATTACACCAATGTCTGCGCGCTCTCGTGCAAGTTCTGCTCGTTCTACCGCAAGCGCGGCGAGGATGGCGCCTACGAGATGCCGGTCGAGCAGGTGATTGAGGTGGCGAGCAAAGCCGCTGCTGCGGGGGCGACGGAAGTGCATATCGTTGGGGGGCTGCATCCGTGGCTCAAGTTCGACTATTACCTCGACATGCTGCGGGGGATTCGGGCGGCCGCCCCGCAGCTTCATGTGAAGGCGTTTACCGCGATCGAGATTATTCACCTCTCTCGCGTTGCGCGGCTGAGCATCCAAGACGTTCTCATCGCCCTGCGCGAAGCCGGATTGGGTTCCCTCCCCGGTGGCGGCGCCGAGATTTTCGACGACCGCGTCCACGATGAAGTGTTCAAAGGCAAGGTAAGAGAAGACCGCTGGTTTGAGGTGCACCGCACGGCGCATTCGCTCGGCATCTACTCCAACGCCACAATGCTCTATGGCCACGTCGAAACCCCCGCAGAGCGAATCAACCACTTCCTGAAGCTCCGCGAGCTGCAAGCCGAATCCCTCGCAGATCATCCAGCGCATTTCAACTGCGTGATTCCCTTGTCGTTCATCCCTGAAAACAGTGAGCTGGGCGCTCTTCCCGGTCCGACGGGATTGACCGATCTACGCACGCTCGCGATCGCGCGACTCATGCTGCACAACATCGCGCACATCAAGGCGTTCTGGATCATGCAGGGTGTGGGCTTGTCGCAGTTGGCCCTGGACTGGGGCTGCGATGATCTGGACGGGACGGTCGTTTGGTACGACATCACCAAGCGCGAGGGGAATGGGACGCACCAGGAGCTTCATGAAGCGGACCTTCGGCGACTGATTCGGGAAGCGGGGCGAACGCCGGTTGAGCGGGATACACTTTATCATTCCGTTCAGCGGGTGAGGCCTGAATCGACCGTCGCGCTGGTGTGATTCGAACCGCTGGGTTTTGTAGAATCCCGTTATGTCTAAGCTGGAACTGCCTCACACGCCGAATTGCCTGGTCTGTGGTCCGTCGAATCCGCATGGATTGAAACTATCGCTGCACATCGATCCACAGACGGGAGTTGTTTCGGTGACTTTTACTCCTCGACCCGAGCACATCGGCTTTGAAGGCATCGTGCATGGCGGGATTCTCGCGACGGTTGTGGATGAAGCGATGGTGTGGGCGGCGACGTGGTCGATCAAGAACTTCTGCGTGTGCGGGGATCTGTCCACGCGTTTTCGGCTGGGGGCTGCGGTCGGTCAGCCGCTGGCGATCACGGCAAGGGTTGTGTCATCCCGAAGGCGACTCATCGAGACAACCGCGGAAATTCATTCCAGCGCGGGTCTGGTCGCCAGCGCCGCCGGCAAGTACATTCCCGTCGCGCCGGAACGCAACGAACAGTTCATGCAAACGCTCATCGACGAAGCCCGCACCCACCCCGCCGCCGCGTTGCTCACGCGCGGCATCCCCATGGACAAGGATGACTAATGCTCGACCAAGTGCTTCAAACCATCGACGCCCGCCAGCATCAGTCGCTGGACATGCTTAAGCAGTTTCTGGCGATTCCGAGCGTCAGCACCAAGCCGGAGCACAAGTCGGACATGGTTCGGTGTGCCACGTGGGTGGCGGATCAGCTCAGGTTCGCGGGGCTGGACGCGAATATTCTATCGACGCCGGGGCATCCGGTGGTTGTGGCGAAGAACAAGCACATTCACGGCACGCCGACGGTGCTGATTTATGGGCATTACGATGTCCAGCCGGCGGAGCCGCTGGATCTTTGGACGACGCCGCCGTTTGAGCCGACGGAGCGCAACGGCGCGATCTACGCGCGTGGGGCCGCGGATGATAAGGGGCAGGTCTGGTGCCACATGGAGGCCGTCACCGCGTGGCAGGCGCATGGCGGGGTGCCCGTGAACATCACACTGCTCATCGAGGGCGAGGAGGAGATCGGATCGGAGAATCTTGGCGACTTTGTGAAGCGCTATCGCGAGGATCTGAAGGCGGATGTGGCAGTGGTCAGCGACACCAACCAGTTCGCCAAAAACCTCCCAGCCATTACCTATGGCCTGCGCGGTCTCGTCTACATGGAAGTGAAGATGACCGCCGCGTCACACGACCTGCACAGCGGTCTGTTCGGGGGCACCGTTGCCAATCCCGCAAATGTGCTCGCGAAGGTGCTTGGGTCTCTGCACGATGAAGAGGGGCATGTGACCGTTGAGGGATTTTACGATGACGTGCTCAAGCTCACACCCGATGAGCGGGCGGAGTGGGCGCAGCTTCCCTTCGACGAGAAGCAGTATCAGGCGGGCATCGGCGCGCCCAACCTCTTCGGCGAAAAAGGTTTTACGACACTCGAGCGCAAGTGGGCGCGCCCGACCTGCGACATCAACGGGTTGACCAGCGGCTACCAGGGTCCGGGCGCCAAGACGGTGCTTCCGGCGGTTGCCAGCGCGAAAGTTTCCATGCGGCTTGTTCCCAATCAGGATCCGGCGAAGATTGCCGCCAACTTTGAAAAGACGCTGCGAGCGCGGACGCCGGATACGGTGGAGTTGGAGGTGCATTGCCACAGCCACACCGGGCCCGTGCTGGTGCCGCGGCAGAGCCAGGGGATTCGGCTGGCGGCGGAGGCGATTAACATCGGCTTCGGGGTGAAGCCGACCTACATGCGTGAAGGCGGCTCAATCCCCGTCGTCGGGTTGCTCAAGCGCGAGCTGGACGTTGACACTCTTCTCATCGGCTTCGGACTGGATGATGATCGCATCCATTCGCCCAACGAGAAGTTTGAGTTGGATGCCCTGCACAAGGGGACGCGCACGGCGGCGGCTCTGTACGAGCGATTGTCGAAGCTGCCGATCCATACGGTGGTGTAGGGGCGGGCGCTTCGGCGCGCCGTTTACAGCCAATCGTGGGACGATGAACCCTCAGCTTCAAGCCGCTTTCGATTTGGGGGAGCTCATCAGACCGTCATGGTCCAGCCATAGTCTTGTTGACCTCGTTCGGGCGCAAGCTGTGCTCGCTGGGGTGTCGAATCTCGAGCAGACCCAGCCCACGCGAGATCTCGTGCAGGAGATCGGACAATCCGATCATCACGTGTTCGTGCTTGTTGATGGAATGGGAATCAATCTCGTGGAGCGGCTGCCGGAGCGATCGCTCATTCGCACGCACTTGCGGAGGGAGATCAACTCGCTATTTCCCAGCACCACCGCTGCTGCGTTGACCACCGTTGCCACGGGCGAGTGGCCGAACAGGCACGCGGTGACCGGGTGGTGGACGCACCTGCCGGAGTTTGGACTAACGGCGACGATTCTGCCGTTCATCGACCGGTTCACGCATCGCGCGCTGACGGATGAGGGTTTGACGGCGGAGAATGTTTTTCCGTGTGATGCGCTGCATCCACGGATGAAGCATCAGCCGCTTTGTATTCTGCCGGGCAAACTTCCGAATACGCTTTACTCGCTCTACTCGCGCGGGCACACCGCGGCGCTGGGGTATTGGGCGATCGATGCCGCGATCGATGAGCTGATCGCGCGAATTCAGAAAGCGAGGGCGCCGACTTACACGTATTTGTACATCCCGGACATCGACACGCTGAGCCATCTGCGCGGGTGGGATCATGAGGATGTGGCGGCGCTGCTGACGTGGGTGGATGGCCAGCTCGGGCGATTGGCCGAGACGGTGGGCAAGCGGGCGCGCATCGTGATCAGCTCCGATCACGGGCACACGGTCGTGCGCTTGCCGGAGCGACTTCCGATCTACGGTGGTGATCCGATCCTTGACATGCTTGAAGCGCCGCCTTCAGGGAATCCTCCGACGCCCATGTTCCATGTAAAGAAGGGCCGGCGCGCGGAGTTTGTGCGGCTGTTTGGGGATCGCTTCGCGAGGCATTTCATCCTTCTCAGTTCCGAAGATGCGGAGGAGATGGAAATCACCGGGCCTGGGAAAATGACGGACCTTGCCAGGGGCCGCTTTGGGCATTTTATTGGGATCGCCAAAGGCGCGCTCACGTTGAAATACTACGAGCGGGGCCGGATTCCGGCGGGAGATGACATTGGCGGGCATTCGGGTCTGACGCCGGCGGAGATGCTGATTCCACTGGTCATCGTGTAAGGGAGCGCTGAAAATGGAGGGATAACGTCACAACCCGGGAATTCCGCCGCCGGTGCTTCGCAGCAGGTCATCCAGCATTCGCCGGGCTTCGACGAGATCCGGCTGGGCGCCGAGCGCGGCGCGGCACTCGGTAATGGCTTCGTCTGTTCGTCCGGTCTGGGCGCACTCGGCGGCGAGCGCCAAGTGCGCGATGCCGTCTCTCGGATCAAGCGACACGGCCCGCTTCAGCTCGACCATCGCTTCATCATGGCGCTGCTGCTGCGAGAGCGCGCGGCCGAGCTTAATATATCCCGCTGCGGTGCGCGGCTCGCTCTCGATCGCTTGCCGCGCGTAGCGCTCGGCCTCGCGGTAATCCTGCCGGATCTGGGCATCGCTGGCGAGGTTAATCAGCACCGGCACATACCTGGGATCGATCTGCAGGGCATCGTCATAATATTTCAGCGCCTGCGTGCGCTCGCCCTTGTTCATGTAGGCGAGGCCGAGCTGGTTGAGAAGCGCGAGCTCGCGCGGGCGGACGGCCAGCCCCTTCTGGTAGAGTGCGATGGCTTCATCGAGCTTCTGTTTCGCGGCGAGTTCGTTGCCGAGGTTGTGGGCGGCCATCCACGCGCGGTCGTTCTTTGCGAGGGTATCGCGCCAGAGGATTTCAGTGTCGTGGAAGATCTGCGCGTGCTGGAACGTGAGAGTGCCATAGACGAGCGCGAGCACCACTGCGACGGTTGCCACCCCCGATGCCTGCCGGATCCAGAGCGACAGCAGGGCGGCGACGCCGACGCAGAAGGCGATCAGCGCAACGTGCTGGAAGTGGTCGGCGACGTAGGAATATCGCATGGGGTAGACGTTGAAAAATCCCATTGCGGGGAAGAGCGAGGCGAGAAAGATCAGCGCGAGCGCGATCGGGCCGCGACCTAATCGATGCCGGAGAATCCAGAGCAGGACGAGGGTGACGATCGTCGCCGCGAGGGGCAGGTATTGGAGCGGTTGGTGCGGGTCGATGTTCCACTGGGGGTAGAAGAAGATCAGCGGGTTGGGCCAGACGTCTTTCATCAGATAGAACCAGGGCACCCGGCCGGCGAGGACGAAGCGGCCGATCCAGTTGAGAGACCAGTCATCGCCGACGGCGCCGACTTTGACGGTCTCGATGTGGGCGGTGATCAATCCCGCGCCGAGACCGATTGCCAACATGGGGGCGGTCGCGAGGATGTCGCGCGTCGTAATCCGTCCGCGCTTCCACCAGATGATGATCAGCAGGACGGCGGGGAGCGTGCAGGCGATGGTTTTGCTGAGCAGGGCAGCGATGAAGAGGGCGAGCACGAGCGGATAACGATCTGTGCGTCTCGGCTGGTCCTCCCGGAGCGGATCGACCTTCAGGTAGGCGTAGATCGTTGCGATGGAGAAAAGCGCGCACAGGACGTTCTTGCGCTCGGTCACCCATGCGACCGATTCGACGGCGACGGGATGCAGGGCGAAGAGAACAGCGGCCCAGGGAGCGCCGGGGACTTGCAGTTTTTCGAGCACGAGCCAGAGAAGCGCGGCAGCGAGGGCGTGCAGAAGGACGTTGTCGAGATGGAAGCCGAACGGGTTCAGCCCCCAGAAGCGGCATTCGAGCCAGAAGCTGGTGTGGACGAGCGGATAATACTGCGGCGTCGCCAAAGGACTGAGCCAGATCTGCTTCAAACCTTCGACACTTCTCAGGGTGAAATTGCGCGTGACGTAGGCGTCATCGTCCCAGATAAATCCTGCGCGCAGCGCGGGGAGATAAGCGACTGCGGCGGCGATGAAGAGGGCGGCGATGAAGAGTTTTCGGTGCAGGGGATTGGTCAGCATGCGCTGCTACCTCGGGTGCGCGGGGATGATAACAGGTTTGAACAAACGTGGTTAAGGCAGCAGCAGGCGCGGGTTGTCGATTGTGAGCCGGTTGACTGTCGCTTCGCCGACCATGGCGATGGCTTCGTTCAATCCTGCCATTCGCGCGGGGAGGCTTTCGGGGTTGTGAGTGTCGGAGCCGAGAAGGAAGTAGCGGCTCTTTCGCAGATACAACTCCGCAATTTGGCGAGTGCGGGCTTCGGGGCGGTCGGCGAGGCATTGCAGATTTCCCTGGAGCTTGACGCCGAGGTCCATCATCCTGTCCGCGAGCTCGGGCCAATCCTGGAAGGCGCGGCAACGCTCCGGGTGGGCGAGGATGACGGTTAATCCCATGGCTTGGAGCCAGCGAATGGAGGGCTCGAAAAATGCGGGAAGTTTGTCGGCCCAGATGTCGGCGAGGATGTATTTCCGCCCCAGCGCCATCGGGATGATTTGTTCCGGTGGATTTTCCATGACGCGGGCGTGGAGGTTCAATTCGCCGCCCGGCAGGAGCGTGAGGGGAACGTCGGCGAAGCGGAATTCTTCCTGGAGCGCGTTGGTCCACTGCGCGACGTTCTCGCGCGTGACGTTTCCGTAGCTTGGCCAGACGTGCGGGGTGCAAAACGAATGCGTGTAGCCCGCAGCGACGAGGATGCGAGCGCATTCAATGGATTGCTCGATGGTTTTACAGCCGTCGTCGACGCCGGGGATGATGTGGGAGTGAACGTCGATCCGGCCGGTCATTTAGTTCTCCACCTTCTTGCGCGCGATCATGGTGCAGTCGCCGTCGAGGTAATCGGTCAGATAGCTGACATCCGGTGTCAGCGCCTGGCACAGCTTCGCGACATCAGCGGGATGATACCAGTGAAGGAAGGGCTTTCCCGCAAGCAGGGGGGTGGACAGAAAGTTGAACACGAGCATTTGGCGCGCGGCGGCGAAGGCGCTTTGGATTGCGGAGCGGAACAGATCGGGCTCCAGCGTGTTGAGGGAGCCGCTGAAGATCACGACGTCGGCACCAACCTCCATCAGTTGCGGGCTCTTGACGAAGTCGCCGTCGATCACCTCGGTGTTGACAAAAGCCTTTTCTCGCGCGGTTTGGGCAAGGGCGGCGATTGCTTCGATGCCGATGTATCGCTCGGGCACGATGGATCTTGAGATGAGATATTCGAGAAGATCGCATCGGCCGCAGCCGAGATCGAGAACCGAGCGTCCGTTGAAATCGACGAGGCGGGCGAGGGCTTCAAATCGCGCGCGTTGGGTGCGGGGGCTGGCCCAGAGAAGGGAGCCGAAGCCGCCGCCGAACCGCTGGGCGGCGATGGAGTAGGGCTCAAGATAGTTGGGCGCGTTCGAGCGGGTCATCTCATGATTTCGCGATCACTTCAAGCTTAACGCAACCAGACAAACGAACGCGTAAGCCGCCGGGATGCCAATGCCGACGATTGCGATCAGCGCGGCCCATAACAGGGGGAGGCTTACGGCCATCGCGAGCTGTCTTACTCTTCCGCACTGCGTCGTTTTTCCGAGCAGCCGGATCATGTTCACCCATCCACAAATCGGCGGGAGCACAACGAGCGACATCCCCACGATCCACACCAGGGCCGTCACCACCAGGGGCATTCTTCGAAGTGTGCCTGCCGCCGTCAGTCCGATGACCAACGCGAACGCACCCAAACTGACGGGCAACCAAGCCACCGCGCCGCATCCATAATAGCTGAGGGCCACCGCGCGGTTCTGTCGCACGACCGGGATAGAGCGGGGATGGAAAAAATAACTTTGCACACCGGTTAAGGTGAGAAGCATCAGATAGAGCGCCGCGAGCGAAACGGGAAGCATGGCCCAATCCATCACTGCCGCCAGCTTCACCCAGCCGGGCTCATCCCGATCCCAGGCACGAAAAGAAAGCTCGGATGACGTCCACAATCCCCAGGCATACAAGCCGGCAATTGCGATTGCGAGCGGCACGAAGACTAACCGCACGGTCATCCGCCTAAACTTCAGCGCATCCTCGAGTTTCACGGCGCGCTGCACCTCATCGGAGATCGCGCGGGAATCGAGCATCGTCAGCTTCAGCGTTCGCCAGTATGCGCGCCAACGCCCGATCTGTTTGCGATGGACCCAGGGAATTTGGGATTGAGTAATCCGCTCCCAATTCAGCACATGACCACACTCGGGGCACCGCTCGCTCTGGATGCCGCGCAGGCTGTAGCCGCACTGGGGGCAAAAGAGTTCCTCACCCGCGCTCATTTGAAGGGTTTCGCTCATTCCCCTTACATTCCCGACGCGCTGATCTCGTGACCTGGGGGTGAAACATCTCTCAAAAGTCCTACAAATCCAGCCCTCCGCGCAACTGCGGTCGCTTCTTCTTGTTTGCGGGCGCAGTGGCACCCGCGGCATCAGCACCCATAGCGCCAACTGCGCCTTTGATGGACAGCGAGACTCGCCTGCCTTCGGGATCAATCGACAGGATTCGGACCTGCACGCTCTCGCCCAACTTCACGGCATCGGCGACTTGCCTTACGGATTGCTCGGACAGTTCTGAAATGTGCACGAGACCCTCGAGGCCGGGCTCCAGCTCGACGAAAGCGCCGAAATCAGCCGTGCGCGTGATGGTGCCGTTGACGACCATGTCGGTGGCGTAGCGCTCGTTCACGGTCTTCCAGGGATCGGGGCCGGCCTGCTTGAGTGAGAAACTCATCCGGCGGGCAGTCGGATCGACCGACAGCACGACCAGACGAACGGTATCACCTTCCTTCACGACATCACTGGGATGTTTGACGCGCTGCCAGGAAATCTCGCTCACCGGCAGCAGGCCCTCAACGCCTTCTTCGACCTCAATGAACGCGCCGAAGCTTTCGACTTTGGTAACCCGGCCGGTAACTTGGGAACCGACGGCATATTTGGTCTCTGCATCGAGCCACGGATCGACGCCGCGGGCTTGGTTGAGAGAGAGACTCATCTTGCCGGTTTCGCGATCGAACTTGGTGATCTTGACATCGAGCACGTCGCCGGCCTTGACGATTTCGCTCGGCTTGATGCTGCGGCGAAAGGTCATTTCGGAAACATGCAGAAGGCCGTCGACGCCGCCCAGATCGATAAACGCGCCGTAGTCCATCACGTTGCGCACGACGCCGCGGCGGACCTGGCCCTCGGCCAGCTCCTGCATCAGTTTGCCCTTCGCCTCTTCCTTCTCGCGCTCGAGAACGTTCCGGCGGCTGATGATCAGGTTGCGCCCCTCGCGAGAAAACTGCGTCACCTCTGCCTTCACGCGCTGGTTGACAAACTGGGCGATGTCGGGATGGAAGTATAAATCGACTTGCCCGGCGGGCATGAAGGCTCGCATGCCGCGCACGTCCACTTCCAAGCCGCCCTTGTTCGATCCCGTGACGGTTCCCTCGACGATCTGACCAACTTCAAGATTGTCCCACGAGACGTTCGTGGCGGTGGATCCTTTGCGGGAGACCAGAAGCATTCCCGACCGGTCATCGAAGCGATCGATGACGAAATCATATTCTTCCCCAATGCGCGGCTCGGTTTCGAACTGCGCCATCGGCGCCAGCCCCTGGGTCTTCCCGCCCAGATCGACGATCGCATCATCGGGGGTCACCGAGAGAATCTTCCCGCGCCGGCCGCCGCCTTCGACGGGTCGAGCGGGCGCGGGCGCCTGCTTTTCGTACAACTCATCCAGCGAAACCCCGGCCAGCGCCGCCTCGATCTCCTGATCCAGTGACGTGGTCGGGGGGCGGAACTTTTCCTTGAACGCGTCGTCGCTCTTAGCCATCGCTGATGTTCCTCAAATAAGAGCGCAAATCGTATCCGTTCACGAGCCTCTTTTGTAGGGGCGACACTTGTGTAACACTTGACTTCGACGAGTTCAGTCGAATCGTGTCGCCCGCTTTCTTGGTTCCCTCGCCCACCACCAACAAGATCTGTAGAATTCGCTTCCCCATGCGCATCCTCGTTGACGGTGTCTTCTTCCAATACTTTCGCACCGGGATCGCGCGCGTCTGGGGGTCGATCCTTTCGGAGTGGTCGAAACAAGACTTTTCGAAAGACCTGCTTATTCTCGATCGCCGGGGCACGATGCCGCCTATCGCCAACTTGCAGTATCTCAAGATCCCGGCTCATTCTTGCGATGATGCCGAATCCGACCGAAACCTCCTCCAAGCGCTCTGCGAGGAACATTCCGCCGATCTCTTTATTTCTACTTATTTCTCGCACCCTACGCGCACGCGCTCAGCAGTGATGGTTCACGACATGATTCCTGAGCTGTTCGAATACGACATGAATTATCCGATGTGGAGGGAAAAGACTGAAGCGATTCGTCGCGCGGCAGCGTGGATCTGCGTCTCCGAGAATACCCGCCGGGACCTTCGGCGATTTCATCCCGCCATTGCCGGTAATCGCATTACCGTTGCGCACTGTGGCGTTTCTCCAACCTTCTCTCCCGCACAGCCTGAGAAAGTTCGCGCGTTTCGCGCATCCCGCAACATCGACAAACCGTTCTACCTCTTCGTCGGCACGCGTATCTTTGAAAAGAATGCCATCCTTGGCTTCCAGGCGTTTGCAGGTGGCGCCCAATCGCAGACTCATCTCCTCGTATGCGCGGGCGGAAACAATGTTCTTGAACCTGAGCTTGCTGCACTCGTTCCTCCTCAATCCGTTCGCATGCTTGGGTTGATTGGCGATGCTGAACTTGCGAGTGCCTACTCCGCCGCGACCGCGCTGATTTACCCATCGCTTTATGAGGGCTTCGGCCTTCCCGTGATCGAAGCGATGGCGTGCGGGTGCCCGGTCATCACCTGCCGCTCGGGTTCGATACCTGAAGTCGCCGGCGACGCAGCTTTGTACGTAAACAACCAAAATCCTGGCAATCTCATAGCGGCGATGTCGCAAGTCACAAGTCAGGACCTTCGCAACCGCCTTGCCTGTCAAGGCATCACCCGCGCCAAACATTTCACGTGGACCAAGATGGCGGACACCGTCCGCACGATCCTCGCCCGCGCTGCTGCTTCTTGATCCGACGGCCCGCTCCCCGCGCGTATCCATCGGTCCGAAGGACCACCCGTCCCCACCCCCTCATTTGTCCCCACGCCCTTGATCTCGTAAAATGCATCATTCCCCATTCCCAATGGAAGACCACGAATTCAATGCAGATCCGTAACTTCTCCATCGTCGCCCACATTGACCACGGCAAATCGACCCTTTCTGACCGGCTTCTGATGCGCGCCGGCGCGATCACCGAGCGGGAGTTTAAGGAACAGATCCTCGACGATATGGATTTGGAGCGCGAGCGGGGGATCACTATCAAAGCCTCCGCCGTCACGGTGTTTCACGAACATAGAGGCGAGAAGTTCATGTTGAACTTCATCGACACGCCGGGCCACGTGGACTTCCATTACGAAGTGCAGAAAGCGCTGCAAGCGTGCGAAGGCGCCATTCTCGTTGTCGACGCGACGCAAGGCGTTCAAGCGCAGACAGTCGCCAATGCCTATGCGGCCGTGGAAGCGGGGCTTGAGATCATTCCCGTGATCAACAAGATTGATCTGCCAAGTTCGCGCCCTGTCGAAGTCGCCGAAGAAATTGAGCAGGTTCTCGGCTTCCCCGCGGAAGATTGCTTGCTCGTTTCCGCCAAGACGGGCCAGGGAATTGACGACCTTATCAGCAAACTTTGCGACCAGCTTCCACCTCCACGCGGCAAGGAAGAACTGCCTCCGCGAGCCCTTATCTTCGACTCGCTCTACGACGATTATCGTGGGGTCATCGTCTACGTCCGCGTGGTTGACGGTGAATTGAAGAAGGGCCAGAAGATTCGGTTGATGGGCAACGGCACGGAGCACCAGATTTCGGATCTCGGCAAGCTCGTGCCGCGGCCTGCGCGCGTCGAGCGGATCGGGACTGGGGAGGTGGGGTTCGTCGTTGCCGCGATCAAGGATCTTCACGATGTCCGCATCGGGGATACCGTGACCGACGCGCAGAATCCCGCCCCCGAAGCGCTTCCCGGGTACAAGCCGATCCAGCAGATGGTGTTCTGCGATTTCTACCCGAGCGGGAAGACGCAGTACGAAGATCTCCGCGATGCGATGGATCGCCTCCAGCTCAACGACTCGTCGTTTACCTTCCAGCCGGAAAGTTCCGACGCCCTCGGCTTCGGCTTCCGCTGCGGATTCCTCGGCCTGCTCCACATGGAAATCATCCAGGAGCGCCTCGAGCGCGAGTTCAGCATCGAAGTGATTCAAACCGCGCCGACGGTCACCTATGAAATCGCGCTCACCGACGGCTCCGTTATCCGCATCGACTCGCCGAGCGGGCTGCCCAACCCCACACAGGTTGTGGAAATCCGCGAGCCCTACATCGGCATGAACCTCATCCTTCCCGGCGACTCCGTCGGCAACATGATGAAGCTCTGCGAGGACCGCCGAGGCACCTACAAGAAGACCGAATACATCGGCGCATCCCGAGTCATCCTCGTCTACGAAATGCCCCTCGCGGAAGTCATCTACGACTTCTACGATCGCTTGAAGAGCGCCACCCGAGGCTACGGCACCATGGACTACGATCTCATCGGGTTCCGCTCCGGTGAACTCGTCAAGCTGGACATCTTAGTTAACGGTGACCGCGTGGACGCGCTCAGCGTGATCGTTCACCGCGATCATGCCGAAGCCCGAGGCCGAAAACTCCTCGTCAGACTCAAAGCCGAAATCGACCGCCACCTCTTCGAAATCCCATTGCAAGCCGCTATCGGCGGCAAAATCATCGCCCGCGAGACCATCAAATCCGTCGGCAAAAACGTCACCGCCAAATGCTACGGCGGCGATATCACCAGAAAGCGCAAGCTCCTAGAGAAACAAAAGGAAGGCAAGAAGCGCATGAAGCGGGTGGGCTCCGTCGACATTCCCCAGGAAGCCTTCATGGCCATTCTCGAGTCCGGAGATTGAGCTTGACGATTTCGCTTTTGGTGTATTACCTACCCACAGATCCGGCTTGTTGCTGATATATGAGTTTTGATGTTGAATCATCTGGCAGGAGGTCGCAAATGGGCTATTACATTAAACACATTTGGCAACTCGCCGAAGAGGTGCTTAAGAATGCAGGCAAACCGATGCACTACCACGACATCACGCAAAGGGTGATGAACTCTGGTCGGAGTCGGTTAACCGCACAAGGTGGCGGAACCCCAGACCAAACAGTAGGAGCAATACTGCGAAAGCACTCTAAGATTTTCGAGGCGGTAGGCCGAGGTTTTTACGCATTGCGTGCTCCGAGCACGTAGCACCCAAGGGGCAATGTGCGGCTGGGCCGCTATCAGCCAGCCAGAATACTCAACTCTTCAAGTATCCTACGATATTGTCTTGGAATCGTCATTTCTACTTCACGGCCGCCGAACGATATAATTGAACATCGCAATGACCCGAAAAGAGCAAATCGACCGCCTCGTCCACGAAGTCCAATCTTGGCCGCCGGAAGATCGCGTCACTTTGGCTCATGAGATCCTTCACGAGCTTCACGCGCAGTCGCTCCAACCCCCGCCCCGCGACACGCTGCCCCGCGCGCGAGGACTTCTTCGTACCGACCTTCCGCCGCCAACCGACGAACAGGTCAAGCAGTGGATCGACGAGCATCGCATGTACAAATACGGACAGCGTTGATGGAAGCCTTGGAGCGCAGACCAACTGCTTTGCTGGACACCAATGTCGTCCTGGACGTGTTGTTAGAGCGTTACCCCTTCTTCGATGATTCCGACGCGATCTGGAAGAAATGCGACGACGGCATGCTGGACGGGTACGTTACGGCTGTGACAGTGACAACCATTTTCTACGTCGGTAGAAAACTGCTCGGCGTTGATAAAGCTCGCCAGGCTGTTCGTGCCTGTCTGCAAGCATTCCGCATTGCTCCGGTCTATCGGGAAATGCTCGATGAAGCGCTGCTGATGCCTGGAACCGATTTCGAAGACAACGTCCAGATTGCTTGTGCACACGCTGCAGCGCTCGAGGCCATCATCACGCGCGATACCGACGGCTTCAAAGCTTCGACCGTTCCCGCCGTCTCGCCCCATGAGATGCTCCAACGCATATCGTCTTTGTGAGTAACCTCCGCTTCAGTGGACCCGTTATTCCCATTCCGTGGTATAGTCATTCCACCAATGTCCACCACCGCCCGTTTCATCACCGCCGACGAACTGCTCAACCTGCCCGGCGACCAGCGCCGCGAGCTCGTGAAAGGGGAACTTCATAATATGGCTCCAGCAGGTTTCGATCACGGACGCATCATCATGAAGCTGGCGCGTTTACTTTCCAACTACGTTGTCGATCACAACCTCGGCGTCGTCCTCGGCGCCGAAACGGGCTTCAAACTCGCCAAAAATCCCGACACCGTCCGCGCCGCCGACGTCTCCTTCGTGGCCGCCTCCCGAATCCCCAAAGACGCTCAGGTCTTTGGCTTTTGGGACGGCGCCCCCGATCTAGCCGTCGAAGTGGTTTCCCCCACTGACACCGTGGAAGAGGTTGACGCGAAGGTTGACGACTATCTCACGGCTGGCGCTCGCCTCATCTGGATCATCAACCCTAAGCGCCGAACCGTCACGGTCTATCGCCCCAACACCAACCCGGAAATCCTCCGCGACATTCAATCTCTCGACGGAGCCGACATCGTCCCAGGCTTCCGGTGTGCGGTCCTTGATGTCCTCACCTGATCTATCTCATTTCCAATGGAGCGTACCCAGATAGGGGTGCGCCGCGGAGGTGCACGTAATCTTAACGCGAGATCTTTCCGGCTTCTCGGGGTCATCGATCCCGGTGGCCACGCCCGTTGCTCTGGGCAACCAACTCGATGCTGCCCCATAGAGTCTTTTGCATCCGCCGCCCGCGCGGGGGAAGTGGCGACATTTCCAGGGAAGCGCTCTTGGCCATTCTGGAATCCGGCGATGGATCGCGACGACTTTGTCCTCGGTGTTAGCTGCCACCAGCCACTACCCGTCCCCAGTGTGCCGGCGACATCACTGCCACTACGTTCTCCCGCGTTTGCACGATCACCTCGCACAATTGGAACCGCGGCATCAGCTGCGCCGGCGACAACCGCCCGGCAAATTTCTCTGCGAATACATTCGCATCGTGCCGCCACTCCTCGTTCATCTTTCCGCGCGAGTAGTGGATCGCCGGGATATCCCCCGCGACGCCCAATTGATACCCGGAAAGGTGTGCTCTGAACGTGAAGTCCGCATCATAACAGTGCCATCCCCGGAAATTCCCCTCGTCCCACCCCAGCGTCTTGGCCACGTCGCGCCGGGCGGCGATGAATAATCCATCCAGCGCCTGAATCCCGCCAACCACGCGCGACGGAACCGAAAAGACCTGCACTCCAAACGTCCCGTCCGCATTCGCGTGCGCCACCTGGCCATACAGGTGCGGCGGACCCGCCGAACTCCACATCGCACTCACCAGCTTGTCCGTTCCCGCCAGCCCCACAACGTCAAACCGTTTCAGGTGTTTCGCAAGCCGCCGCCCCAGATCCGCGCACAACACCTCCACGTCGTCATGACTGAACACGACAATCTCTCCCTTCACGTGCCCAAGCGCCTGGTTATGCCCCGCGCACATTGATCCAGCCCCGATCACCCCCAGCACCTCGTGCGGCCAGTCCGCCAGCACGCGCTGATACATGTCGCGCGCTCGCTCAAAAGCCGCCTCGTCCTTGCTGCACACCACCACCGAAATCATTGCACTGTGGTCACCTTCAGCTTCCGCTTCACCTTCACCACTGCTTCGAGCCCGGGCTTCCAGCGCCGCATATGCCTGCCGAAGCCGCACGTCCTCATCGATGACCGCGTACGCTTCGCGCGCACCAGCCAGGGCGTAGGCCGCGGGATCTTGCATTGCCACGCGCATATCCACCGGCGGATCGACCGCCGCCGCGCCTGCCACCCGTTGCCACTTCTCTACGGCTTGGCGCAACTGGTGAACCGGGTCAAGCATCTGATGCACCGTCCGGCGTAGTAGCAGCCGCTCCCCCAGCCGGTCGAACATGCTCCGAGTTTCCTCCGGCCGCTCCCGGGCAAATTCCATAAACGCCAGCACCTCCGCCGGCGGGTTCTTCCCCACCACCAGAACGCCCAGGCCATGCCCGTGCTTAAACTCGAATGCCGGATACTGCCCTGTCAGTTCCTCCCAAAGCTTCCACACGGCGAAACCTCTTGATCGCTCCGCCGTATCATGAAACAACACCACAGCCGCCTCACTCAGCTTCGGCAGCCATGTCTCGAAGTCATGGCGCACAGCCTCATACGTGTGCAGCCCGTCAATGTGCAGGAGGTCGATCTCCCCGGCGCTGAAATTAGCGGCCGCCGAGTCGAAGCTTGACTGGATCAGCGTCGAGAACGCACCGTAGGCGCCATCGTGCGCTGCCCTCAGACCCGTCAGGACGTCGTCACCGTATTGCCCCGCATGCGGGTCCCCGCGCCACGTGTCGATTGCATGACAACGCGTGCCCGCCAAACCCAATCTCACCACCGCCTGGCAGAATGCGAGGTAGGAATCCCCCTTGTGCGTGCCCAATTCGACCAGCAACCGCGGCCGCGTCATTTGCACCAGCGTCATTGCAAATGGAATGTGCTCAACCCACGCCGACGTATTGGAGAGCATGCGCGGCTCTTCAAACATGATCGGATAGGCCATTGGGTTGAATGCCATTTGACGTGCGTCCAATTCCTCTCGACAAAATGTCCGCCGCCCCGCGATGCGCTCTCCGCCTGCCTACTTCGAGCGCGTGAAGGCATGATACCGGGGCACTGCCGATGGTTCGAGCTTAACAGTCTCGTCATTGGTCGGGCGCCACTGGTTATAGCGGCGATCTGCTTCCACGATTACAACAATTGAGATGTCGACCGTCGGTCATTCCTCCCAACCGCGCGCCATCGGCTTGGGCGAAATTCTCTGGGATCTTCTGCCCACCGGTAAACAGCTCGGCGGCGCTCCCGCTAATTTTGCCTACCACGCTCAAGCCCTTGGCTGTCACGCTTCTGTGGTCTCCGCGGTCGGCGGAAACGACAACCTCGGACGCGAGATTCTTGATCGGCTCCGCGCCCTCCACCTGGACACAACTTACATTCAGCTTGACGATCAGCATCCCACCGGCACGGTTTCCGTCGCACTCGATGCCGCCGGGATTCCTTCGTACATCATCCATTCGGACGTCGCGTGGGATTTCATACGGGATTCGGACGAGCTGCACGACCTCGCGCAGCGCGCCGACGTAATCTGCTTCGGCTCTCTCGCTCAGCGCTCACTGATTTCACGCCAGACGATCCAGACGTTCCTTAAGAATTCCCGCCAAGAGACTCTGCGCATGTTGGACATCAATCTTCGCCAGACCTACTACAACGAAACGGTGATTCGCAACTCTCTCGAATCCGCGAACGTTCTGAAGATCAATGACGAAGAGCTACAGAAAGTAACCGACCTTCTCGACCTACCGAGAAGCGAGGAGGAAACGATCCAAGCCCTCTTTGATGCATTCCCGCTTCGGGTGATTGCCCTCTCTCGGGGTGCGCGCGGCGCATCGCTCTATACGAGGGATGAAGCTTCCCATCACGAAGGCTTCCCTACCGAGATCGTGGACACCGTGGGCGCCGGCGACGCTTTTACCGCGGCGCTGGCCTTGGGACTGCTGAAGCGCGAGCCGCTCCATCGCATCAACGAATTCGCCAACCGCCTCGCCAGCTACGTTTGCTCACAGCCGGGCGCCATGCCCCCCGTTCCAAGTCGTCTTTTGCACTGGGCGGAATCTGAATGATTCTCAAGGATTCATCTTCCCCACTCTTTAGCGTCCCGAGCCGCTTTTTTTCGGACGCTTCGCAACCTTATCCGGCCCGTCCCTTCAGGGCAGGGGCGCTTGAGCCGATAGTTCATGGGCAGAACAGGCTGCCCGCAAGGATGAGGAGAGTGAGCTGTGAAGGGTATTCAAATCGGTCAGTTGCTCATTGAGCAGGGCGTCTTAACATCGAAACAGGTGGACCATATTCTGAAGGTCCAGAAGATGTCCCACCGGCCCTTTGGCGATCTCGCCGAGCGCCTCTTCGGCATCGCTCCGCAGGCCGTCGAAGACGCCTGGGTGCAGCAGTACATCCGCCTTGCCGGCACCGTGGATCTCGACGATCAGAAGATGGATGAAGAGTGCCTGCGCCTGCTGAATCGTCGGCAAGCGTGGCAATTTCATCTGCTGCCGATCAACCGCAGCGATGACAATTTGAACGTGGCCACGAGCCGGGAAGATCTGGTGCGCGCCGTTAATTTCTCCGCGAAGAAGCTGGATGAGCCGGTGTTTTTTCAGATCGCCGACCGCAAGCAACTCTGCGAGTTCCTCATGCGGCATTATCCGGTGCCGGAATTTCTGGCTCAGTATTCGGAGAAGCTGTAGCACGAATTGAGGGGGGGGATTAGTAAGCCACCGACCGTGATCGTGATCGCGGTGGACTTCCCGCGGAGAGCCAAGTACAACGCCCGCATCGTTTCGGATGCAGCGCCAGGGCACGCGCGGGAATGATCATGGTTTCGATTGTCGTCCTCTTCTACAACGACGCGCGGGGCACTCCGCTGTGCCTGACCGCGCTCGGTGAATCCGTGGCGATGTCATCGCTGCATGCCGAGTTTCTCCTCATCGATGATCATTCGGATCCGAGCGCGATGATTCCGCAAGCGCTGAGGGAATTCCGATCAAAGGTCAGCGGGGCGCCGGTGCGGCTGATCCGTTTCCGAGAGCGACAGCATTACTCGCGCGGGCTGGCGATCGCGATGTCGCTGGCGGCGCCGGGATCGCACGTGCTGTTTGTCAGCCATGACATGATGGTCACGCCCCAATATCTTCAGACGCTGCTGGCGGTCGCTGCGATCGATCCATCTTTCGGCCTGGTTCGCGGCGTGTCGTCTTATATTGATGGATACCCGGAGCTGTGGATTGTGCCGCCGCTGCCGATTCGCAGCGTGCGCGATGTCTATAATTTTGGTGAGTACGTCTGGCAATACAGCCGGCTGGGTTACATTGATGTCCCCGTGCTAACGGGCGATTCGATGCTGATCACGCGGGAGGCGATTCAACGCATCGGCGTCTTTGATCCCCATTTTCCCGGTTATTTTGGGGATGTTGACTACGGCCTTCGGCTTCAGCGCGCGGGCCTGAAGATGGTATGCGCCAAAGGCGCGTGGCTATGGCACGAGGGCGCTGCATCCAATCGCGCGCAGGCAGAGACAGAAGGCCGAGACCAGAAACAGGTGGATGACGAACGCCGTGCTGAGGTCGCGGCTCATTTCGAGGTCTTCCGGAAAAAATGGAACCCGTCGCTGCCGGATTACGTGGGGCTGGGCCAGATCGATTGGGCCGCGATGCGAGCGATGCCGCGCCACGCAACCGGCGAGGTGATTCCGCCCTTTGTGCCGGATCCTGCGATCATTGAGGAGCTTTAACGCCCGGGGGAACGAGCACTCGCGCTCGATCGTCGCAGTACACCTGAGTCCAACCCAGTTCTTTGAGCGACTTTGCGAAACGACTTTTCTGAATGGGGAGGACCGCGACATCGGCATCGGCATTGGCGAGAGCCGTTCTCAACGGCTCTTCTCCGCTGAGATACACCCGTCTCCAGAAGTCGGCCGGGAACACCTGCGTGCGGCCGTCGAGGAAAACCTGGTACTGGGTGCCGAGGCGCCAGCCGAGGTAGCCGCCCCAGGTGAATTCGTTGATTAGGCGATGCTTGCGGGGCGTGATGCTCTTCTCCACATACACGGCAGCGTTGGCGGGGTAGGCGACGGTGTCGTCTGCATTTACAAAGTCGTCGAGAGATTGGGAGGGACGCGGGAATTTCCACGAAAGTTTTGCGATGCAGATTGCCAGCACCGCGATCAGCGCAATTCGCACGAAGCGCCTCGTCAGAACTGCATCACTCATCGCCGGAAGGGCGGCGGCAAAAATGGGGGCGGCGATCATCGCAAAGATCGGGAGAAATCGGCCAAGCCGTAGCGTGAAGAGGATCGCGATCAGGAGCCAGAGCCACTCGCCGATGCGGATGCGCTGGCGATGACGGACGGACCAGATGAGGAGTATCGCCAGCACGGAGCAGGTGATGATGCCTCCGACGCCGGCGTAGATGGGATTCATTTCCGTGATGACTTCGCTTTTGACCATGACGTCGGAGGATTGATAGTGGATCGCCGTGCGGATCATCCCGGGGAGGAGGGGTGTGGCGAGGCAGGAGAGGGCCGTCGCGATCAGCAGAGCAAGGTAGCGCTTTGACAGTCGCCGCTCGATCGTGGATCCAACGAGGAGACAACTGATCCAGATGGGGATCATGATGACGACGAGGTGGATGTTGGCGAGCAGGAGGGTGATCGGGATGACAAACAAGACGGCGCGGGAGCGCTCATTGTGCCGGCGGTCGCGGAGGAGGAGCCAGGCGGCGAGGGAGAGGAAAAAGATCGCCAAGCTAATGGGGCGGAAACTGAGGTAGGGGTAGATGAGGTAGGCGGCGAGGACGGTGGCCAGAAGACAGTTCATGAGACGGGATGCGTTAGCCTCACCCCGGCCCTCTCCGACTCGACTGCCTTCGGCTCTGAGGCTCAGGCTCGAAGAGAGCCTGCCGAAGTCCGGAGTATCGGGCGATTGAGTGAGGGTGAGGCAGGAGAGGGTGATGAAGAGGATGACACCGGCGCTGGCGAGGGCTTGGACGATGATGGTGCCGCGGTAGCCGGTCGTGTTCCAGATGAGCTTCATGGCTAGTTCAGCGAGCCAGGAGTACGGAGTCCAGGGATCCCGGCGAGAGGAGAACGAGATGTGGTCGATGAGGGGGTGAATTCCCTCCGTGCGCAATTGGTCGGCGACGCGGAGGTGCCAGAAGAGGTCGGGATCGAGTGGGGAGACGACGGCCTTTTGGATGCCGAAGACGCAGATCAGGGCGATGAGGAGCCAGAAGGTGGTTCGGGTCTGACGGAGAGTCATTCGATGGTTATCGGCAGAGTTCCGATAACGGCGACACAAGTGTCGCCCCTACGGCGGCGCGGGTTTGCCGGTCCAGGTTAGGAAGGTTTGGCCGATGTGGTGGTTGGAGCTGAGGAGTCGAACAGCGAGTCGTGCGAGCATGGGACGGGAGAGAATCAACGCGCCGGTTCGGCAGACGAGGCGGCGGGTGTTCCAGAGTTTTTGATAGTCGCGCATCAAAGTGCCCGGCCGAAAGTGGGGGGCCAGGAGGTGCTGGGCTGCGAGTTCAGCGCTTCGGAGGGCGAGGCCGATGCCTTCGCCCCCGATGGGTTCCAGAGCGGCGGCTGCGTTGCCGAGGGGGATGACGCGATCAGGCCAATCGGTGCGCACTGGAAAGCGAGGAAGTGGGGCGGCCAGCCAGTCGGTGACGCGGGTCGCATGTAACATTCGGCGCGCGAGGCCCTTGTTTTGGGTGAGAAGGTGTTGCCAGAGTTTCTCAAGGTCACCACCGAAGTGGCGCACGCGGGCGGCGGGGACGCTCATGGCGATGTTCCAGAGGTTGTTCTCGATGGGCGCCAGCCCGCAGTAGTGGTGGGGGAGGGAGAAGAGGGTGATTGCGTCGTGTGCGTCGCAGACGTTGGTGAAGTGGGCTTTGATGCCGAGGTCGCGTGTGGACGCCCGGCGTGGAAGGACGAGAGCGGCTTTGCCGTCCGCGACGAGAAGAAAATCGTAAGCGTGCGTGGAGAGCGTGTTGGTGTTGAGGTCGCGCGCGAGGATGTGTTGTTCAGGGATGCCGACTCTCTCGATGCGCGTCTGGTGATGAACGGTGACGCCGGAATCGGCGGCGGCTTTGAGAAGCGTGATGTCGAGCGCGCTTCGGCTTATGCCCCACATCGGACGGGGAATCGGGATCGTGGCTTGCGAGCCATTTGAGGCGACGAGGGTGAAGTGGTGGAGCACGGAGATGTTTTGGCCGCGCAAACCTCTTGTGAGGTTCAGTCGGTCGAGGACTGCAATGGCGAGAGGGCTGAGGCATTCGCCGCAGACTTTGTTACGGGGGAAACGGTGTTGTTCGAATAGGTGAACCTGCCAGCCGGCGCGGGCGAGGAGGATGGCGGCGCATGAGCCGGCGGGACCGGCACCGATAATCCGAACACGCATCTTGGAATGCTACGCGACGACGGTGCGGTTCGGGAACGCGGAGTCTGCCTTTTACGTGGCGGCGCTCGCGGGTTCGCTCGCCTTTTGCCGAAGCGCAGCCATGACCGCGTTGACCTCATCCGCCATTCTCGAGTTGGGGAAGTCCTGAACGATCTGTTCGCCGATGCGGAGCGCCTCGGTGTTGCGGCCTTCGCGGTAGGCGACGGTGAACTGCTCGCCGAGGTTGTGCAGCTTCGTGCGAAACATCGAGCGCGCGTCTTCCTGCATGCTCGCGGCTTCGGCTGGGGTCAGGTAGAGATCGAGGGCCTTGAGGATCTCGACGCCGCCGTCGACATCGTTGCGGCGCTTGGCCTCGTAGTAGCTGTCGAGAAGCTGGCGCTTGTGCGCAAGGCGGCGAGTCTCCACCTGTTTGGGCAGCTCGCGAGCTTGTTCATCATTCGGATAGAGCTGAGCAATGCGATTCGCCTCGTTGAGCGCATCCGGCCAACCTTCATCCCGGCAGCAGCGCTCCACCATGCCAACCGCTTCGGCGATCTGGCGACGGACGACCTCGCTCCGTTTGAGCTCAATTTCTTCGCGGAAGCGAATCGCCTCCTGCTTGTAGCCGAAGACCCGCTCCATATCGTCGACTAGAACAAGGGCGGCCTCATAGTCCTTCCTGCCCATCTCTTCTCGCAGCGCGCGGCGGAGGGCATCGCGATCCTTGTCGCGGAACGCGACAGACTTCCCTCGATCGCTGATGAGCTGCTGCTCGGCAATCTGGTTCAGGAGCATGCTGAATTCCTGCATGCGTTCGGTGAAGGGGGTGAGAACGCGTTCGACGTTTTCATCGGCGGTGGTGCGCCAGCTTTCAAGCACGCGGGCGATCGGATAAGTGACGGTGACCAGAACGACACCGGCGCAACCCGCCGCGAGGACGGACCAAGTGATGCCGCGCGTGGCGAGAGACGCGCCGAGGATCACCGTGGGTAGGGCAACGACGACGAGAGCGACTAGGTAAATCCAGGTCAGCGATGGACTGTTACGTTTAGCCACAGGCACCTTGTAAATTAAAGAAGTGGCAGTCGATTGTTCGAGATGTCTACCTACCTGAAGTGTAGGAGGTGGGAGGGAAAACAGTCAATGTTGAGGCTGGCTCACGACTTATAATCCTTTATCGGATCGATTCCACCCGCATTCCGGGGTCCCAGGGGTGGCCATTGCGGTAGTCGGCGAGGCTCATCGGTCGCTTGCCTTCCGGCTGAACTTCCAGGATATGTACCAGGCCATCGGCTACTCGGAGGGAGCCATTCGAACGAATGGTGCCGCCCGGCAGCTTCTTCTCGCCCAGTCCGAGCATTCCGGCTCGAGCCCGCACCAGCGTCATGCGGCCACACTCACTTCCGTTTTCATCCAACACCCGAACGCGACAGCCTGGCCATGGATAGAGGCCACGGATCTGATTGGCGATTTCTTTCATGGTGCGATCAAAACTGATGATCGCCGCCAGACGATTCAGTTTAGGTGCGAGCGTGGCTTGGGAATCATCTTGAGGGACTTCAATAACGGAGTTCGTGATAAGAGCGGTGATAACGCGATCGATGATGTCGGGGCCTGCTTGCGCGAGACGGTCGTGGAGTTCGCCGGCGGTTTCGGTTTCGCTGATCGTCAGTTCGGATTGGGCGAGAATGGCGCCGGCGTCCATGCGCTCCGCGAGGCGGATGACGGAGTTGCCTGTGGTGAGGTCGCCATTCAGAATCGCGGAGTGGATGGGGGAGGCGCCGCGGTACTTTGGCAGGCGGGAGGCGTGAAGATTGACGGAGCCGAACCGGGGGTGGTTGACGATGTGGGGCGGGATCTTCTGGCCAAAGGCGATGACGATGAGGAGGTCGGCTTGGGGGAGAGACTCACTCTTGACGTTGGCCGTTTTGAGGAGGGAGAGTTGGTTTGCTTCCGCGAATTGCGCGATGGGTGTGGGAGTGAGTTTTTGACCACGACCGGCGGGGCGGTCGGGTTGAGTGATGACTTGAATGAGGTTGTGGGATTGCGCGAGGTGCTGGAGGGTGGGGAGTCCGAATTCTCCGGCGCCGGCGAAGATGATGTTGAGACGGTCCATGTTTGGGCATGGGCGACTCGCCCATGAGGGTTGAGACACGGGCGAGTCGCCCGTGCCGCTTCACGAGCGTTTCTTCTTGACTGGCGCCGGGTGTTCTTCGGCGTACTTTTCTTCCAGCTCCTTCAGGGTCTTTCGATTGGTAAGTTTGGCGACGGAGCCCATGCGGTCGATGAGCATGATACCGTTGAGGTGGTCAAACTCGTGTTGCCAGATTCGGGCGAGGTATCCGCCGGCGGATTGTTCGAAGGGTTTCCCTTCGAGGTTTTGGGCGTTTAGCTTCAGGGCTTTGTCGCGGACGATCGTCACGTTGATACCGGGAAGGCTCAGGCAGCCTTCTTCGCCTTCTTCAGATCCCTCGGCCTCCGAGAGATCGGGGTTCACGTAGATTTGATCGTTTTCAGATTCGCCGGTGGGATTCATGATAAAGAGGCGGATGTTCTGCCCGACCTGAGCCGCTGCCAGTCCAACGCCTCGAGCTTCGCGCATGAGCTCGAACATCCGTGCGGCCAAGGCCTTGAGATCTTCGTCAAAAACAATGACCGGCCGGCTCATCTTTTTTAAGCGCGGGTCGGGATAGTGGATGATTTTCAGATCTTCGTACATAGAATTCGGAAGTTGCCGTCGAGGCTAACGTTAGGCTAATTTATTGACAGCTTCAACGGGTAACGTTTAGAGTGCCACGCTCATCATTCGGATTGATATGAGTCGGGAAAATCAACAAGGACCATCTGTGGCGGAACTGCCTGAAGGGTATCAGAACATACCGGAAGACGATCGGCGAAAGGCGCAGCAGCTCTTCGACCGCGGGGCGGCCGTCGCGGGCACCGGGCAGTTCGACTACGCGATCGAGATGTACCTGCAGGGTCTGGGGATCGATCCGGAAAACGTCGACGCCCACCAGGCGCTGCGGGAGATTTCGCTGCGACGGAAAGCGTCGGGCGGGAAAGACCTCGGGATGTTCGAGAAGAAAAAGCTGCAGTTTTCTCGCCCCAAGGAAGAGAAGCAGGCAATGCTGCTGGCCGAGAAGCTGCTGTCGTTTGATCCGGGCGAAACCAATCACATGGTCGCGCTGATGGATGCAGCCCGCAAGGCCGGCTATTACGACAGCGTCATGTGGATTGGTCCCATCCTCCTCCAGGCCAATGCGGCCAAGCCCGATTACAACAAGTACATCAAGCTCCGCGACACTTACAAGTATCTGGGCCAGTGGAAAGAGGCTGTGGAGGCCTGCAACTACGCGGCCAAGATGAAGCCCGACGACATGGACATCCAGCGCGAGCTCAAGGACCTTGGGGCGCAGCTCACGATGGTGCAGGGAAAATATTCCGGCAGCGTGGGCTTCCGCGGCAGCATCCGCAACATGGATGCGCAGCAGAAGCTGATGGAGGCGGACAAGAACATCCATACCGTCGACTCCATGCAGCGCGCGATCCTAGAGGCTGAAGAAGAGCTGAAAGCGGATCCTAATGAGCCGGGCAAGCTGATTAAGCTGGTGGAAGCGCTGCGCCGAAGCGAAACGCCGGAAAATGAGAATCGAGCGATTGAGCTTCTTGAGGAATCGTATCAACGCACGGGACAGTTCCGGTGGCGAAAATCACAGGGCGAAATCGAGCTCGCACAACTTGCGCGGATGGAGCGCGGGCTTGTCATGCAGTTGCGCGCGGAACCCAACAACGAGCAGATCAAGCAGCAGATCCAGCAGTTTCGTCGCGATCGGGCGGAGGCCGAGTTGAAAGAATACACGCTGTGGGTGGAGAATTATCCGACGGAGACGGAGTTCAAGTTTCATCGCGGATACCGGCTGTTTGCCCTTGCGCAATACGATGAGGCCATCCCGGTGTTTCAGGAGGTGCGAAGCGATCCGAAGTATCGCACGCAGGCGCAGATCTATTTGGCGCGGTCGTTCCTCGGGGCCGGGTATGTGGATGAATCCGCGGACACCTTGCGAGAGTTGATCAACACGTATCAGCTTAAAGGCGACGCAAAGAGCATCGAGATGCATTATTACTATGGCCGAACGCTGGAGCAGCAGGGCGATGTGGGTGGTGCGTTGAAGGCGTACAGCCAGGTGGCGCAATGGAATTTCAACCATATGGATGTGCAGCAGCGGATCAAGCGACTGCGTGGGGCGAGCGCTCCGAAGCAGGCGGGAAATGCGGGTGCGGGGGAGGTTTAAAGCGATTTGTAGTGGCGACGCCTGCGTCGCGGTCTGTGTGGCTACGCCAAGTCAGCAAAGATTCGCGGCTGCGCCGCGCCGCGACGCAGGCGTCGCAACTACGTCAGGACCACGCGGTTGGGATGATTTGATCCTGGGGGGTGCTGGACATTTGGTGGGGCGTTACTATGCTGTTGAACCCCTCGCACAAGCGTGCGAGCTCTTTTTGATTCAGGAGATACGAAGTGCCCCATTCCCTTTCGGCCAAGAAACGCGTCCGCCAGTCTGCCAAGCGTCGCTCGCGCAATCGCGCGCGTAAGGAGACGATCAAGGACGAAGTGAAGACATTCCTCTCCGCGGTCACCTCAGGTGATTTTGCGAAGGCGGGCGAGGAGTTCAAGAAGGTGACCCGCGTGCTGGATCGCGTGGCATCAAAGGGGACGATTCACAAGAAGACCGCCGCGCGAAAGCGCAGCCGGCTCGCGAAGCGCATGAATGCCGCGATGGCCGCCAAAAAGGGCGCCGGTAGCACCGCCAAGGCATAGCCGCGGTCTGCCGATGAATTGAGTAGACTAACGCGGCCCCGAAATGGGCCGCTTTTTTTTGGACATGAAGAATCCCAAGAGTGCACCACTACCTGTCATCCAGACCCTATTCCCGAAGGATCTGGTCACGAGCGACCGAAGTTAGATCCTTCGCGAGTACGCTCAGAACATGTGAACTTTTCCTGTAGCACGGGCATCTTGCCCGTGTTGGCAACACAGAGACGGGCAAGATGCCCGTGCTACAGTCAAATCTTCACAGGCTCTCAGGATGACAGCGGGTGGTGTTTCTGGAGCTTCTAGAACCGGAGCCTGTGATGTCGGAATCAACGTTGATGGAAAAGATCGTTTCACTCTGCAAGCGGCGCGGGTTTGTCTACCCGGCAAGCGAAATCTACGGCGGGCTCAATGGCTTCTGGGATTACGGGCCGCTGGGCGTGCTGCTGAAGAACAACATTCGGGATTCCTGGTGGCGGGCGATGGTGGAGACGCCGCCGATTGGACCGGATGGGCATCCGATTGACATGGTGGGAATTGATACCTCGATCATTCAGAATCCCAAGACCTGGGTGGCGTCGGGACACGTGGGCGGGTTCAGCGATCCGATGGTGGATGATCGCGAGACGAAGCAGCGGTATCGCGCGGATCATGTGATGGTTTATGTGCCGAAGGATGGGCAGGGAAATGCATTCGCCTTTCTGCCGGGTGATGAAGAGGCGGCAGAGAAGAAGATCAAGCGCGAGGCGCGCAAGAATCCGGCGGATTATCACGTGGTCCCGCTGCCGAAATTGCCACTGGATCAGTATGGCAACATCGTTGCGCCGGCGACGAAGACTGCCGGGACGCTGACGGAGCCGCGCGCGTTTAATTTGATGTTCATCACCTACGTCGGCGCGATTCAGGATGAGGATTCGAAAGCGTATCTTCGGCCCGAGACGGCGCAGGGCATTTTTCTAAACTACAAAAACGTCGTGGATACAACCCGTGTGAAGATGCCGTTTGGCGTGGCGCAGATCGGAAAGTCGTTTCGGAACGAAGTGACGCCGAGGAATTTCATCTTCCGCTCGCGCGAGTTTGAGCAGATGGAGATGGAGTTTTTCTGTCATCCGGATGAATCGAAGACCTGGTACGACTTCTGGACGAATGAGCGCATGCGCTGGTGGCAATCGATCGGGGTGAAGAAGGAGAATCTTCGCCTGCGCGAGCATGAGAATGATGAGCTTTCGCATTACTCGAACATGACCGTGGACATCGAATACCTCTATCCCTTCACGGCACCGGATTATGGGGAACTGGAAGGGATCGCGCATCGCGGATGCTACGACCTGACGCAGCATCAGAAGAATTCCGGGCAGAAGCTGGATTACTTCGACCAGGAATTGCAGCTCAAGCTGAAAGAGCAGGGAGCATCTGCTGAAGAGATCAAGGCGAAATCGCGGTATATCCCGAACGTCATTGAGCCGGCGAGCGGGTTGACCCGCGCGGTCTTGCTGCTGCTGTGCGAAGCGTATGCGGAGGACGCGACGCGGCCGAGCCCTGTCTACATGAAGTTTGATCCGAAAATGGCGCCGGTGAAGTGCGGAATTTTTCCGCTGGTGAACAAGGAAGGATTGCCCCAGATCGGGCAGAAGCTGTACATGGATCTGCGTCAGCGGTTCATGTGCGAGTTTGATGAGAAGCAATCAATCGGGAAACGCTACGCGCGGATGGATGAGATCGGAACGCCGTATTGCGTGACGATTGATGGCGATACGCTGAAAGATCAGACCGTGACGATCCGCGAGCGGGATACGCTGAAACAGGACCGGGTGGCGATAGAAAACGTGAAAAGCTACTTAACGGACCGTCTTGTCGATTGAGGCATCGCCCGCAGTTGGGGGCGGTTAGAAAGAAACGCGCAAAAACAACTTGTGGCCGGAGGGTGGAGGGGTTACTCAAATCCAGTACCCCACCGCCCTATACAACGGGCGGGAAGGATGGATTATGATTGACGCAGCCGCAGACCGCCCATGCGCTTTATAGTTCAGCAGTCGCCATCATGTCATCCCAACTCGATATTCTCGCTCTCGAGCCGTTCTACGGGGGCGGTCGTCGCGACATGCTCGAGACGGTGATTCGCCTCAGCCGGCATCGCTGGACGCTGCTCAAACTCCCGCCACGGAGGATCGAACGAAGGCTGACGGCGGCAGCGCATTGGTTTGCCGAGCAGCTCTCGCGGCACTGGGTAGGCCGGGTGGACATTCTCTTCACCTCCGAGGCGCTGAATCTCGCCGATTTCTACCGGCTGATGCCCGCGCTTCTGAAGAAGCCTGCCGTCGTCTATTTTCATGCCAATCAACTGCCGGCGGCGAATGAAAAGCGATCGAGCCCCCTGGACCTCGTCAACCTCAACACGGCCGCCGCGGCGCATGAGACGTGGTTCAATTCAATCTATCATCTCCAGGATTTTTTGCAGAAGGCGTCAAGCCTGGTGCTGCGACACTCGGAACTGGCGGCCCATAACCCAATCCCGGTGCTCGCGGAGAAAACACAGTTGATGTTTCCGCCGGTGGATTTCGGCCTGGTGCATGAGGTGGGACTGACGCCGGTGCCGCGGAAGCGGAAGTCAATGTTTGTCGATACGCGGGATGCGGATGTGAAACTGTTGAACGATGCATTGAGACTGCTCAAGAAGCAGGGGGAGAAATTTGAGCTGATCACGGTGGGGCCCGTGGAGGAACTCTCCCCGGATTTCCCTCGAACCACCCTGCCCGAGAATGACGAAATCGGCGCGATCAAAGCGATGTATCACTGCGGCATCTACCTGAGCACGAAAAGAAGCTGCCCGTGCGATCACCGCGCCATCCGCGCCCTGGCTGCCGGTTGCTGGCCGGCGGTTCCAGCCGATGGGGTTTATCCGGAATTGCTTCCGGAATCGATTCATGGCGCATCGATGTATGATGGCTCTGCCGATGACCTCGTAAACCGATTGCAGGACATCTGGCACCTTGATCCGCCTCAGGGATATCAGAAGGATCTGGGGGACATTCTCAGCCAGTACGATCCCATTAAAGCCTGCAGGGCATTTGACGAGCGACTGGAGCAACTGGCGACCGCGCAAGTGCTGTCGAAATAAACCGCTGATTTCACCCATTCGTTTGCCAAGCCGGGAATCGCTCATCGTTATTGGCCTCGGCTTCGTTTGCCTTGGGATGGGGATGTCGTATGTTTCCGTTCAAAGGGGGACAGGATCGACGATGAACGAAGCGGAACTCAGCGGTCTTGAGTATGGAGTCGTGCTCTGGATCCTCGTGTTCCTGGCACTCTGGTGGACAGTGGGGCTGTTCTTGTGGCGAAGGTATTGGCCGCGGATTGTGCGGGGCTGGCGCAAACGGCAACGTCATCGATCGCATCGAGTCGGGGGAGATCGTCGCGACCCGCATGACGACCAGCGGAGCGAATCGTCGCTCGACGAGCCAGCCAGCCAACTGCATGGATGAAGGTTCGGCTGCCTGATATTGCCCGTTCCCTGAATAGGATCAATCAAGGTAAAAGCTGCTATCGGGTGACCGTACTTCGCGGTGCCCTTGGAGCTTAAACTCTTCGCGCCAGGCTCACCTTAAACGGTGAGCGCTCTAGTGGAGAGTGAAGGGCGGCCGCTTCGGCGCCGCCCTTTCATTTTTATCGTTGGACGCCGTGATTACGCGCAGGGGCGCAGCAGAATCTGGGGAAGCTTCAACGGGTGTGCCAACTCACGACGGTTATCGGACGCAATCGAGCGTCGATTGAACGAGATTCCGCAAAATTTACCGCTCCGCTGATGCAAGTGCATGCCTCGTATATTCGATGCTACGAGGTAGGAGCTGACATGATTATTCATCAGAGAAAAGGCGTCGCGATCGCTTACATTGCCGTGGGGATGGCGGTGGTTTGCGGGTTCATGTCGCTGGCGGTCGATTATGGTCGCGCCCAGATGGCCAAGACCGAGCTGCGCCGCGCCGCGGATTCCGCGGCACTTGCTTCCGCCACTGCGCTGGGCAGCAACAGCACGGTTCAAGACCTCGCTGTACAGTATGCAGCGTCGAACAAGTGCGACGGCGTGAATGTAGCGGTGGACAGAAACCTGGACGTTGATTTTATCAGTTGGGATACGACCACTCGAACCTACACCGTCCTGAGCGGCGCCGCTCAGGCGAACGCCAATGCCGTGCGCGTCTGGTGCCGCCGAACCACCGGTCGCCAGAACGCGATTCCGCTTTTCTTCATGCAATTGCTCGGACGCAGTACCTGTGATGTCAGCGCCTCCTCGATCGCGGCTGTCATTCCCCCCGGTTACGGTATGGTTGGGTTGAACTCCATCACCATGAAGGGCAATGCATCGGCGAGTTATTGGTCAAGCACCGGCACCGTGTCCGGCAACGCCGGAAATATCGCCTCCAACGGCAACATCTCCTCAACCGGTTCCTCCGTCATCAGCGGCACCGTCTGGAAAGGCTCTGCCGCGAACGTTACCGGGGTCACTGCCAACAGTATCAAAAATCTCCCGCAGGTCCTCACCTACCCCAATCCAAATCCTTCTCCCTATACGTTCAACAATAATTCCAACGGTAACATCACCGGCACTTACTCCCTCCCCGGCACCCATGACTTTAACATCGGCGCGAATAAGACCGCAACTCTCAACGGCGGCGTCTACGTCTTCCGCAGCGTCACCATCAACTCCGGGGCCACGCTCAACGTGAGCGCACCCTCCACCATCTACTTCAGCGGCACGTTCACCATGAGCGGCAACGCTACCACCAGCGCCAACGCGCCCAAGAACCTCACCATCATCGCCGCAACCATCAGCGGCAGCGGGCCGGGAAACATGAACATTGGTTCCGGCAGCGCGCTTTATGCCACCATTATGGCGCCCCAATCCGACATCACCCTCTCCGGCAATGGCTCTATCTACGGGTCCATCGTGGGAAAAAGCATCAATATGACCGGCAACTCGAGCATTTACTACGATCTCTCCGATCCCAACGTCGCCGGCCTGGGTGTGATCAAGCTGGTGCAGTAGCACTCTTGCTCGGCGGCCTGATGGATAGTCGACCCCAACTCCTCCCTGTGCGGATGCCGGACCGCGATGAATCGGGTGCCAAAGCCCTCCGAAGCCGAGGGATTGCACCCTGGCTGTTGAGAATTGTGTTGTGTTTCGCAACCTCCCCGATCATTGTGGTATGACCGCGACACCTTAAGGAGGTTGCATGGCAAAGAAGAAGGCGGCCGGAAAAAGTGCTAAGAGCGCTTCGAAATCGGCCGGTGGAAAGCGTGGGAGTACGAAGAAGAGCACCGCGAAGAAGTCCGGCGCATTGAAGTCGGGTGCGCGCTCGGGAACGAAGAAAAGCGCCGCTCGTCAGTCAACGACGATGAAGTCGGCCGGGCGAAAGACGACAGGACGAAAGGCTGCGTCGCCAGCACGTGCGACTGCCCGGCGGAAGCCGGCGCGTCGAGCGGCACGACCCGCGGCCATGCCGCAGCCCGCGGTGCCGGAAATGATGCCGGATACCTCGTCGGGCGCTGACGCGATCGGCGATGCGCCCGTCGGCATGGAATCGGCTTCTTCCGAAGCCGGCGACATGGGCGGCGACGACGACAATAACACGTCTGGCGTGTAACGACGCTCAAAAGCCACCTGGCTTTGTTCAACGGCGTTAAGCGCTGCGTTCTCCAGCGCGCTTGGGCTTCCTCCACATTTGAAGCAGGCAAGCGAGGGATCCCGCCCTCTGCGTCGGTCTCAGGTTCCGCCGTGCGTCAGGGAGGCCATGTCCTGGTTCTCGATCGGACGGAAGGTGAAGTCGTGCAGCTTCCGGTTGGCTTGGAAGATGGTGAGCTTGGCCTGGAGGAGTTCAGTCGACGTTGCGGGGGCAGCGACGGCGGCGCCATCGGAGAGACGGCTGGCTTGCAGTTGGTACGTGTAGTTCTGGTCGCGCATGTGCTGCCAGAGACGCTGAAGGGCGGATAGCTGCGCCTCGCGCGTTGGAGCGTTCGTGATGGCCTGCGCGTAGCTCTCTAAAGTTTGCGTTTGGAAGCGAATCACATTCGGATCATCGCTCTGCGCCTCGGCAGCGCTCTGCCTGGAGGGAACGGTGGTGGGGACGGTCTCAAGGGCTGCGGTGCTCGGCGGAGGGGTAGCGCGATCTCGGTGCGGCTGCTGATGCTGGCAGCCAATGAGAAGGGCGGCAAACATGGGGAGAAGCAATCGGCGATACTGCATGGAAACCTCCGGTTTATTCGGCGTGAAGCTCTTTGATCTTGGCGGCGAAAAGCTGCTTGCGGCGCTCGGCGGCAGCGTCGAGCCAGCGCGCAAGAGCTTCCCTCTGCGCAGCATCATGGTTCGAGCCGAGCATGTTCAGAAGCGCGTCGAGCTTCGCGCGGAACCGCTTGACCGAATCGGCGACGTTGTCGCGGTTGTCGATCAAGATGTCGCGCCAGAGCCCTCCGTCTCCCCCGGCAACGCGGGTGGTGTCCAGGAAGCCTTGGCCGGCGAGCGGCAGCGATTCTTCGGATTGCATCGCAACGAGCGCGGCGGCGATGGCGTGGGGAAGGTGGCTGATGTCGCAGATGTTTCGATCGTGATCCTCGGGTGACATTTGGACAGTTTTTGAGCCCAGGGATTGCCAAAATTGTTCGACGGCGGCAAGGGCGGATGGGTTGGACTTCGAGGTCGGGGTGAGGATGCAGCGGGCGCCGGTGAACAGGTCTGACTTCGCGAATTCCACCCCGCGCTTTTCGCTGCCGGCCATGGGGTGCGAGCCGATAAAGTGGACCGTCTTGGGGAGCGTAATCTCGGCTTGGCGGACGATCGATCGCTTGGTGGAGCCGACGTCGGTGACGATGGCGTTCACCGGCAACGCAGGCGCGATCTGGAGAAGGAGTTTCTCGAACAGGCCGACAGGGGTGGCGAGAATGACCCAGTCAGAGTCCTTGACGGCTGCTTCCGGAGAGGTGACCGCTTCGTCGATGGCTCCCATTTTAAGCGCGGTGTCGATGGTGGATTGGCGATGGCCATAGCCAATGACGTGGCAGGAACTGCCGGATGCTTTGAGGGCGAGACCAATGGATCCACCAAGGAGACCGACGCCGAGGATGGTGAGGCGTTTGGGTTGCACGGAACGTGGGAAGATAATGGCCGTGCCGGGAACGGGCAAGGAGAGAGGAGCCTCGTGACTCGTGAACTTGGGGTGTGGAAGTTAGGATCGAAGCAATGGTGCAAATGATTGTGACTGCGGTTGGGCCGGATCGGCCGGGGATCGTGGGCGAGCTGGCGGGGTTCGTGCATTCGGCGGGCGGGAATCTGCTCGATTCGAGAATGGTGAATCTGCGGGGCGAGTTCGCCATGATGATTTTGCTCGAGTGTCCGGCCGAGGCGGCAAAGAAGTTTGAGGAGGAGATGCCGCGGGTGGGAGAGCGGATGGGATTGAGCGTGACCGTGCGCATGCAGGAGAAGCGCGCCGACGCGGCGCGGGGGTTGCCGTATCGGCTCAAGACTTACTCACTCGATCAGCCCGGAATCGTGGCGAAGTTGACCGGGGTGCTGCGAGCCAATGGCGTGAATATCGAGGAACTTGAAGCGCGGCAGGAGTCGGCGGCTTTCGCGGGCGGGGCGCTGTTTCTCACGGAGATGCGGCTGACGGTGCCGGGGAATGTGGCGCTGGGAAAATTGCGGCGCGAGCTGGAAGAGGTCGGGAATGCGCTGAACTGTGACGTGGATTTGGATCCGGATGAGTGAGCGGAAAAATTAAATCGATATGCGTGATTCTGAACATCATCCGTGTTTGCGTAGCGGTCGCACCCGAAGGCCCACATTTAGAACGTGAATCTTGAGGATAATTCCAATGGCCGACAACTCCTCTGAATCTCTGCGTTCTCCGGTTCATTCCGACGCCGCATCGCCCGTTCCGGAAAAGGTACGCACCGGGATTGCGCTCTGCCTTTCCGGCGGCGGATACCGCGCAATGCTTTTTCACGTCGGCACCCTGTGGCGGCTGAACGAGGCGGGAATCTTGCCCAACCTCGACCGAGTCTCCAGCGTGTCCGGTGGCTCGATCACGGCGGGCGTGCTCGGTATGAACTGGCGATCGCTTTCGATCGCGCCCGAGACCGGAGTCGCTGCGAACTTCAAAGAGTGCGTGGTCAACCCGATTTGCCAGCTGGCGGCGCGGACCATTGATGAAGGCTCGGTCATCGGTGGGATCTTTCTTCCCGGCAGCATCTCCGACAAGGTCACCGCGGCGTACGACAAGCATCTCTTCAACCAGACGAAACTTGCGGACCTCCCAACCGATGACGAGGGGCCAAGGTTTGTTTTCAACGCGACCAATGTCATGACCGGCGCCGTGTGGCGATTTTCGCGGCCGTACATGGGCGACTGGCGAGTGGGTCTGATCCGCAACCCGGATTGTCGGATCTCGGTGGCGGTGGCGGCGTCCAGTGCGTTCCCTCCAGTTCTCTCGCCGCTTACGGTGGATCTCGATCCCACAAAGGTTGAGAAGTCCGACAGCGCCGATCTGCACGAACTTCCATACACCGAGACGGCGGTTCTGACCGATGGCGGTGTCTACGACAATCTCGGACTGGAGACTGCGTTCAAAGCATATAAGACCCTGCTCGTCAGCGATGCCGGCCAGAAAATGGCGCCCGATCCGGAACCCAGGCGGGACTGGGCCCAGCATTCCATCCGCGTCATGGGTCTGCTCGACAACCAAGTCCGAAATCTGCGGAAGCGCCAACTCATCGCGGCTTATGAAAGCCAAGGCGCCGAAGGTCGCAACGGCGCCTATTGGGGCATTCGTTCAGAGTTCCGCGACTACATTCGCTATCAACCGTTGTCGGATCCCCTTGGTCTATTACAATTTGACCCGTCGAACGTTGCGGCCGTGAAGACGCGATTGAAACGAATGGACCTCCACACACAGCAGCGGCTGATCAACTGGGGATATGCCATCTGCGATACCGCGCTCCGAAGGCACGCGCGGGAAGCTTTGAAGCAAGCGGGTGTCGCGGTTACGGATCCGCGGGGGTTACCTTATCCAGACGCCAGGCTATGAGCTGCGTCCAACCGCGCAAGCTCGCGTCATTCGAAAGCGCGCCTTCGCTGTGGCACGTCAGGCCCAAAAGTCGAGCCGCTGCAGGACCGATCACGCAACGTCAATTTTTTCCCCCGACAGCGTCGGGCACCGACGTGCGTTTTGAATATTAAATTCAGAACAAATGAAGGCCAACAATATGAATGACCGTCTCGAGGCATCATCTGTGATTTTCGTGCTCGTCCAACTGGCGCTGGGAATCTGCCTGGCACACGCCGCGGCACCCCTTGCGGTTCAGCCGCGCGAGAGTGTGTTGCTTCTCGACGAGCACACCGTTGCCAGGACCGAAAAGCTCACCCAGCGATTCTTTCCCGCGAAAAGACATGCGTCCAATCCGGTGATGAAGAGAACCGAAGCCTGGGAAGGAGTCGGCCCGTATGTCTGGGGAAATCGGCTCATGCAGGACGAGCAAACCGGCCTTTTTCGCCTGTGGTACATCACCTACGACTATGCCGACAACTTTTATCGCTGGGGTTACGCGACCTCGAAAGACGCGGTGACCTGGACGAAACCAAACCTCGGCGTCGAAAAATTCGGAGGCGCGCCCGCGACCAACCTGCTCCCGCTCGGGCCGCATCCCGAAAAAGGCACGCGCTCCATCGCGCGCGACCCGCGACCGGAAACACCCGCCGATCGGCGCTATCTCGGCGTGCGCTTCACCTACCAAGGAGAATTCATCTCCTTCTCGCCCGACGGCATCGCCTGGAAAGAGCACCCGCTCAGCCCGTCGTGGTTCGTTCCCTCGGACATTATTCACGTCATGTGGGATGACCAGCGCAACCACTTCACCGCCTATTACAAGTTCTGGGAACTCGCCGGCACGGAGATCACCGCCGCGGGCGGGGAGAAGCCTTTTCTCGCCTACATGCCGACGTTTACCAACACCAGGCTTTCGGACGGCAAAGAGTCGTTTGTAGGTCCGGTCGTTCATTTCAAGCCCAACGCCGCCGCAGAGGTGAAAGCCGAGAAGTTCGTGCTGCGCTCCGTGCAACAAGGAAAGGACGATGGCGGCGGCACGTCACTTTCCGGATCATGGAGCGCCAAACGCGTGCAGGCGTGGGCGGAAAGCGACGACGGCATCCATTGGCGAAACGAACAGCTTGTACTGCGCGCCGATGAGAAGGATCCGCCGACGTCGAACATCCAGTTCATGTTCGTCATGCAGCACGGGGGCTATTACCTGGGCTTCATCACCATGCACGATGAGGCCGGATTCTTTCGCCAGCAACTCGCCTGGAGCGCCGACGGTCTCAAATGGCGCCGACCGTGGCGCGAGCCATGGCTCGATGTCGGCGCAAAGGGCGCCTTCGACATGGGGATGGTGCTTGGCCCCGCGGACCCGATCATCAATGCACGCGAGATGTGGTTCCCCTACGGCGGATTCCCCATTCATCATGACACCAAGGAAACGAATTGGAAATCCGCCATCGGCCTGGCGACCACGCGACTGGATGGATTCGCCGCGTGGGAAGCCGGCGCCGAATCGGGGGAACTTTTGACCCAACCCTTCCGCTGCACCGGCGATCGGCTCTTCATCAATGCCGAAGCGCAAAACGGTTCCGTGGCCGTTGAAGTGCTGGATGAGCCAGGCAATCCCCTGAAGGGATTTGAAGCCGGATCTTGTCGACCCGCCACAACCGACACGCTCGTCAAAGAAAACGATGGCTGGATTCGGTGGGAGGATGAAAGCGACCTTCGCCGCGTTCAAGGGAAACAGATTCAGCTTCGGTTCAAGCTGCAAAACGCCCGGATTTTTTCGTTCCGCGTCGCGGATGAAAAGACGATGCACTTTCCAGTGCCGCGCGCAACCACTCGGTGATTCATGAAACACGATGTGTGCAAATACCTCTTCGGTCTGCTCTTATGCAGCAGCCTCTTGGAACGGGCGGTCTCGCTGTCAAGCGCACAAGTCATCTCCAATTCGCCGGCAATCGCCCTTGGCACTCGCGTGGAAATGTTCGTGGATGATGGGTTGATTGATTCCGATCGGAGCCGCCGAATTTCGCTCAAATTGCAAACGCCCATTCGCCGCGAAGTTGTCTTGACTACCGATAAACCGTGGGAGGGGCCGAACAGCGCCTACTTCACTGTTTTCCAGGACGGTCCGCGAATTCGTCTCTACTATCGCGGCTTCATTCCGGAAGGCGGGGACGCTTCAGACAAACAAATGACCTGTTATGCCGAAAGCACCGATGGGATCCAGTTCACCCGGCCCAACCTCGGTCTCTACGAGTTTCAAGGCTCCAGGGAAAACAATGTCGTCTACGCAGGGGTCGAAGCGCACAACTTCGCGCCCTTCCTCGACACCAACCCGAATGCCAAAGCGGACGAGCGATACAAGGCGGTGGGCGGGCTGGAGAGCCGATTGTTTGCGTTTGGCTCGCCCGATGGAATTCACTGGAAGAAACTGCAACCTGAGCCGGTGATGACGAAAGGCGCATTTGATTCGCTCAACGTGGCATTCTGGGATGGGGAGGCGAAGCTGTATCGCTGCTATTCGCGCACTTGGAGCGGGGGCGAATATACCGGCTTCCGCGGGGTTCAACACAGCACGTCGGCAGATTTTCTGCATTGGAAAGAGCCGCAGGCAAATCAGTATCGCGCTGCTGACAGGACTGAACCACCGATGGAACACTTTTACACCAGCGCAACCATTCCCTGTCCCGGCGCGCTGCATCACTACCTGGCGTTTCCCATGCGCTTCGTGCCGGAAAGAAGGAAGACGAGTCCGATGCCAGATGCCGGAGTCTCGGATGCCGTCTTCACGAGCAGCCGCGATGGGCGCAACTGGGACCGAACGTTCTTGGAAGCGTGGGTCCGTCCCGGACTCGATGAGCGCAACTGGACGCATCGAAACAATATGCCCGCCCACGGCATCGTGCAGACGAGCCCCGGCGAATTCTCCATGTACATCAGCGAGCACTACGCCTGGCCCGACAATCGCCTCCGCCGAATCACGGTTCGGCGTCACGGGTTCGCCTCGATGCACGCGGACGCCGGCGCCGGCGAGTTCACCTCACGTGCACTGACGTTTTCCGGAAAGAATCTCCTCCTGAACTACGCCACGTCAGCGGCCGGGTCCGTGCAAGTGGAGATCCAGGATGAGCGCGGCAATCCGCTGCCTGGATTTTCCCAAGCCGACATGGAATTGCTTTTTGGCGACGAACTGGATGCCGTCGTGAAGTGGAAATCCGGCACGAACGTCTCGAGCTTGATTGGAAAACCCGTTCGCCTTCGCTTTATGCTCAAGGACGCGGATTTGTTTTCGCTGAGGTTTTCGAACTGATAAACTGACGCGGGCGCGTCGTGAGTTTCCCGTCCAATCCCGCGCGGAGGGAAATCAATTACCGGCCTCCGCGCCGGGAGCGCGTTCCCCCGTCCGCCCAACTCCCCGTGTCTCCTGCTCAATACCTTCCAACCGCAGAAATCCGGCCGTTCTTATCACGCCCAGGCGCTTGTCGATCGAAACTTCCACGGGATCAGGCCCCACCATGTTCAGACGCCTGCGAATCTCCCGCCGAATCCAGGCATATCCCGAGTTGGCGGAGTACAGAATGTGACCGTGCGGTTGACCATCGACCGTGCTGATCGACTCGTTGAACGCGGGATAGTGATTGATCTCCAAGCCAATTCGATCAATGAGCCGGCGATCGATCTGGTCCGACGGCATCCCGTGAATAAGGCCGGACAGCAGCGCCGCATGGTCGCACATGAACCAGGAACCGCCGAACACGTAACTGCCGCTGTGACCCGGGAGCAGGGCGCCGTCCGCCTTGGAGATGACGCGCATTCCGTAGGGGGACATCACGCGAAATGTGTATTCCAGGTGTTTAAGAACCTGCTCGTCGGTCAGGAGTTTCCGGCCGAAGACCGCGTAGGTGAGTGTCTCACCGTAGAGCGTGTCTTGCCCGAGCGTATCGTGCTGCTTGCGGCTGGTGGGGAAAAACCCCCGCTCCGCGTTGAACAAGGATTGGTACGCGGCGATCGCCCGGTCGATGTCCGCATCGGTCGCACTCAATCCCAACTCTTTCGCGGCGATCAAGGCTCCGCAGTGAAACCCCTGATTGCTGGTGGGAGAGTCATCATCGTCGTATTCGAGGAGGTCGTGGTACGTCTTGAACCCTTTTGGTTTGGCGGCGCCTTTCAGCGGGGGTGGGACGTACAGCCCGTCCTTCTCGTGTTCACGGATGAATTTGTATGCCTGACGCACGAGCGGGTCGTTCAATTGGCCGCCCTCGCGGCGCACCAGCGCGGACCAGATCAGGTAGTACTGAGCGTTGTCTTCGTACATCAGCCGCTTATCGAACAGCCCCCGATAGGACTCTTCCAGCATCTTCGGGTCATTCAGGCCGATCGCCATGTAGAAGGCGTCGGTCCCCCATTGTTTCCAGCCATAGCCGATGCCCGAGATGAAGATGTACCTGCTTTCGGTGCGCATCAGGTTGCGCCGCAACAAGAGGTATGAAGTATTGCGGAGGATGGCCTCCAGGGCGGAGGCATTCCATCCTTTGGCGTTGGCCATTGCCAGGTGCGCGGCGACCCGCGTGTCGTAGCGGGACTTGGCGGCGTCCAGAAAAACCCAGGTGCTGAAGCGCGCCGTGTGATCGGGCCCGGCTATCTGCCATCCGTCCACCCGGCAGGTGTAGGCGCCGTTCGCGTCGTTAACGATCCGCACCTCATGCTCGGCGGATCCATCGCCCGTCGTCACCGCCAGCCGCCTGTCTCGCGGATCGATCTCCGTCGTGCAGCGGTTCTCCCACATGCCGGGCGAATCCGCCAGGACGCCCAGCACCCGCCGATGGTCCCACCACATGGCCACGGGAAACGTCTGTCCCCGTTCATTCGCGTGCTCGGGACCCCCGGCTTGGATGCCGTAAACCACGGGATCCTTCTCGTCGTGAAGCCACGAGCAATACATTCCGTCACCCGACGGCGCCATGCTGAACCGTAGACGGAATCCAGTCCGCTCAGTTGCATCCACGCGAACCGCGCGTTCGATCAAGTTGGGTGCGCGCTGGCTCACCGTGAGAGTGATCGTGAGCAAGCCGACCTTGGCCGGTCCGAGTAACCAACCCTTATCATCTTTCGCGAACGATGGGAAAATGACCCCGTGCCAAGCCCCGCCAGGGAATTGCACCTCCAACCCCGCGGAACTTTCCGCCGCAACGCCGGAAAGAACTTCTTCATTCGATCTGAAACTGACTTGAACTCCCCCAGGGACCTGCTTGATTACCGGCTCAAGAACGGTTTCGCCGTGGGAGCGGAAAGAAAAAAACGCGAGCGCGAGCAGAACCCCACAGGCACGTAATCTCCACGTTCGCCGATTCATTCTTTAGCTCCGAAAAGAAAAAACAACCGTGACTTCGAATCCCACGTTCATCCCTGCGCGGGGAAGAGCGCGGGGATTCCCATCGCGGATCACTTCGATCGAGCGTATCCGGGATCTTCGCGTGATCCCGTTTGCCGGTGTACTCCGGAACCTCGAAATGCGAAAATCTCAGGTCCGACGTATCGGATCGGACCAGGCTCCGGCGTATCAGCGCCTGCGCGCTCGCCGGTGCAGACATCAGCACCGCCAGTGACACGTCACTCGCGAATTTGTATCCTTTACGCTGCTCCACAGTCTCGTGTTGAGGTTCCGTGCCGCTTTCACTCCAGCCACGCCCTTGTCGGAACGGAGGTTTCGTGCCCATAAGACTATTGATCGCGGGCGTTCTCGGCCTCCTGGTCGCATCCGGGTTATCGGATGGCGCGGCCGCGCCCCCGGCGACCGCCGGCAGTGACTCTTCGCCGGGAAAAAACACCTTTTGGATCATTCCGCACACGCACTGGGAAGGCGCGGTATTCAAGACTCGCGAAGAGTATCTGGAGATCGGACTGCCCCACATTCTTAAAGCCATTTACCTCCTGAAGAAATATCCCGACTATCGCTTCGTGCTCGATCAAGTCGCTTACGTGAAACCCTTCATCGAACGCTACCCAGAGGAGTCGGCGTCGTTCAAGAAATTTGTGAAGGAAGGCCGCTTGCAACTCGTCCTCGGCCTCGACGTCATGCCGGACCTCAACATTCCTGGCGGCGAGACGCTGCTGCGGCAGATCCAGTACGGGAAGACCTATTACCGCAAAGAGTTCGGCATTGATGTCACGGTCGGCTGGTTCCTCGATACGTTCGGGCACAACGGCCAGATGCCCCAGATCCTTACCCTCGCGGGCTACAAATCCTTCTGGTCGCAGCGTGGCGCGCAGCGGGCAGATCATCCCGCGGAATTCCAGTGGGAGGGGATCGACGGCACGCGGATCCCCGCGTTCCTGCTGCCGCACACGTATGCCTTGTTCCATGGCCCCCCGAACGAGATCAATCAGTTCACCGCGTACACGAAGCAGCGCTGGGACATGCTCGGTCCCCCTTACGCCACGGGACCCAATCGCGTCGCGCTGTCAGGCGCCGACGTGACTGAGCCGGATGAGGTGCTGCCAACGATGATCCAGCAGTACAACCAGCAGCCAAACCGCCCCACGACCATTCGTTTCGGCACTCCTTCTGAGTACGAGGCTGCCGTCGCGAAACATCCCAGACTGACCGTGGTGAAGGGTGAGCTCAACCCAATCTTCCGCGGAACCTTCAGCAGCCGGATCGATCTGAAGCAGTGGCTTCGACTCCTCGAGCAGCGCTTGACGCTGACCGAGAAGCTCGCGTGTCTCTCCAACTGGCTTGGCACGCCTGCCGACAGCGGAATGATCTGGCGCGCTTGGGAACCCGTCTTCTTTAACACCGCGCACGACCTGGCGTCGGGCGTGGCCACCAACGGTGTCTACGCCGACACCGTGCGCAGCTTCGAGTTCTCCACTCGCCTCGTGAATGAGTCGATCGACACGAATTTCGACGCCCTCGCCTCCCGCATCGACACCCGCGGCGAGGGCTCCGCCGTTATCGTCTTCAACCCGCTCGGCTGGACGCGAACGGACCTGGCGGAGGTGACCATGGGATTCGCCGGCGCGGGTGTGCCCGGCATCGTCGTGCTCGACCCGGACGGAAACGAAATTCCGGTTCAGATCCAGAAGGTCGCGCGCTACGGCGATGGCGGCATCAAGCAGGCGACCGTCGCGTTCATGGCGCGCGACGTGCCCGCCCTGGGATACGCCACCTATCGGATCGTTTCCCGACCCGGCGGAGCATCGCAGCCAGTTGCTGCCGACACTGGGGATCACATCGAGAACGAGTTTTACAAGATCACCTGCGACGCCTTCACGGGCGCGATCAACAGCCTACTCGTCAAAGAAGCGAACTGGGAGGTCCTCCGCGCTCCCGCCAATGTGATTACACTCCAGGAGGACAAGGGAGACCTCTGGGAACTGTACCGCGGTCTGGACGGCGCTCAGAAAATCGTGGTCACCGAGAAGCAGCCCATGCCAAAACCCGGACACGCCAAGTTCAGCAATGAATTCAAGGGCGCCGACCCCGCGAAGGTAAAAAAAGGCCCCGTCTTTTCAGAGTTCGAGGTGTGGCATCCTTTTGATGACGGAACCTTTGCCACGCGCATTCGGGTCTACGCGGGCTCACGCCGGATTGACCTCCGAACGAAGCTGGTCAACCGGCAGCGGAACGTTCGTTACCAGGCCTTGTTTCCCACCACCATCAAGGACGGCAAGATTTGGGAAGCGATCCCGATGGGCGCGATCGAGCGACAGGAGGGCGTGGAGTACCCGGCGCAGGGGTGGGCGGATTACGGCGACGGCAAGCGCGGCCTGGCGCTCCTGAATTTTGGCCTCCCCGGGAACGTCGTCAACGACGGCACGATGATGCTCTCGCTCATGCGCGCCCATAACCTGGGCGGGTACGGGTTCGGCGGAGGCCTTGAGCCGGGGATGTCATCGGACTCAGGTTTCATGCTCGGTCGGGAAGTAACCCTCCAGTATGCGCTGGTCCCGCACGCCGGCGATTGGCGGCAGGCCGGTGTTTACCGCGACGGGATGGAGCTTAACCACCCCTTGCTCGTGCGCAAGGCGGCGAGTCATTCGGGTGTGCTTCCCAGCCGCTGGACACTGCTCGAGATCTCCCACCCGAATGTGGTCCTCTCCACCCTCAAGCCCGCCGACGATGGGGCATCGGTGCTCCGCGTCTTTGAGACCACGGGCGTCGCAACGCCAGCGGTCAAGATCATGCTGCACGGCTTGATCAGCAAAGCCGCCGAAGTGAACCTGATGGAAGATCCGATCCGCGACCTTGGGGTCGCCGACAACGGCATCGTGTTCGACCTCAAGCCGTTTGAAATCAAGACGTTCAAGGTTCATCTCAAAAAACTTGACGATCGGAAGTAGAATCGCCTTGCTTGGCCCTCGTCGCTGGCTTTACATCACCGGGTCACGAGGACAGGCGACCGCTTCGTTCGCGAACCGCATCGCGCGGTCTTCGTTCCTTACGCCGGGCAATACGATAAGCCGCGGGTGAGAGGCCCATCAGACGTTTGAATGCCGCTGACCGAGCCGCCGTTCATCGTGTAGGTCCCCATCCCGCCCGCGCGGCCGACTTGCACAAAGTTGACCGCGGTGACCGAACCGGCATTTGGCGTATAGCTACCGACGCTGCCGGTCCCTTCGCCGACGACGACGTCCCGGCCACCGACGGTGGAAACGTTTCCGTTCTGAATGAGCGAGCCCGTGCCGGCGGCAATGCCAATGTACAAATCGCTCGCAGCGGTGGTGCTGCCGACAGATAAAAGCGTTCCAGCGGGCCGATACAGGGACGCCGTGAAAAGTGGTGCTGGTGATGGACAACCTCAACACCCACTCGGTTGCCAGTCTGTACGAAGCATTCGAGCCTATGCTTTGTCACACAATGATTTTAGGGTAGACCGACTTCAGTTTGATCCTCGCATCGTCGACTTGGAATTGCCAATCGACGCCGCGTTGCCTGGCGTTGCTGCGTTGATGCCAGGCGGCGGTTTCCGATCGCAAGGCGTCGA
>JBBRYX010000011.1:0-174588 GCA_038237225.1 Tepidisphaerales bacterium
GACGCTGCGTCGCGGTCGCGGCGCAGCCGCGAATCTTGCGGTGATTTGACGCTGCGCGTCGACCGCGACGCAGGCGTCGCCACTACGAGGAATCCAAGGAGGATACTACCTTCCGGCAGAAGGGCTGGTCGGGGGCTTGGGTGCGGGCTAGGATTTAGGGGTAGAGCATTAGGGCGTCCCATGGTGGAGGGGGTAGAGGCTGATTATCAGCGGGTTTCCGAGGGGATATTGAATCGACGCATTTTTGCGTTTAACGGAAAGTTCGCCAGAATGCGCGGCGCGGAGTAAGCAGACGGATGTGGTATTTCGCCTATGGGTCGAATTTGAATGTGAGTGCCGTGTCGCAGTGGTCGCGGCACTATGCACACCGTTCGCCCATCGCGCGGGCGGGGAAGCCGGCGGTTCTGGATAATTACCGGCTGTGTTTCCCGCTGTACAGCGAGTACTGGGGCGGGGGCGTGGCGGACATCGTTTACGATCCCGGGAAATATGTCGCCGGCGCGCTGTTTAATTTGAGCGAGCCCGAACTGGCGATTCTGGATCAGAAGGTCGGGCGAAAAATTGACGGCGCGGGGCGCGACATCGGCGTGTGCAAACGCATCGAAGTGAAGATCGCGCCGCTGGGGAAAGGCGAGCCGGTCCAGGCGGTCACATATACCGGGGTGAGCCTGGAAAAATACCACATCCCTCCCACTCTGCATTACATGGAACTGCTGATTCAGGGCGCGTACACAACGGGGCTCTCGATGATGTGGATTGCGTATCTCCAGAGCTTCAGCACGCAGACCGGACGGAAGCCCAGACCGCCCGGCACGGGGGATGCGGCGGCGCGTCTGCTCTGAAAATGATCCAAGGAAGCGGCGAAATGTCATGCTGAGAGGGTGTGAATTTTAGTAGCATGGGCGTCTCGCCCATGTTCTTCAGAAGAACATGGACGAGACGCCCATGCTACTGTTGAAAAGGTCACAACCTCTGAGGTACTCCGAAGCATCTGGCGTCGATTTTCAAGCCAGCCAGATCCTTCACGGAGTACCGTTCAGGATGACGATCTCTTTCATCGATCGTGAGTGTGGCGCAGTCATGTGCGAGACTCAGAATAAGCTGAACAGCAGATACGCAAACGGCGCTGCCACCAGCGGGCTGTCGATGATGTCGAGAATCCCCCCGAAGCCGGGGACGAGGGCGCCGGAATCTTTCACCTCGGCATCGCGCTTCATCAGGGATTCGAGCAGGTCGCCCAGTTGACCGATGCCGCCGATGATCACGCCGAAGATGAAGCCTTTGATCCAGCCGACGTTTGGGATCCATCGGGCGCAGGCCATTCCGACGAAACCGGCCGTAAGCAAACCGAAGAAAAGCCCTTCCCACGTTTTGCCCGGGCTAAGCCAGGGAATCAGCTTGTGCCTGCCCAGCGCGCGTCCACCGAAGTAAGCGCCGATGTCCGTGAACTTCACCATGAGCAGAATCGAGAGAATCACCCACGTTGTGCCGTGGAATCCCTGCCGTCCGACGGAATGCTTGACGCGGATCGCCATGAGAAACCACCCCAGCCCGCCGAGATACAGCGTGGCCAGAACGGTTCCCGCCATGCGAACGATCGCTTCGGACGATTCCTTCTTGATGGCCCGGCGGAGTGCCGCGAAGAGCATGATAAAAACGATGATGAACGCGAACGTCGAAGCCGCGATCTTCTGAAAGGGTGGGAACTGCGTGAGGAACGCATGGCAGATCAGCGACCACGAACCGAGGGCCGCGATCATGCGATAGGGTCGCACGCGCTCCGGTGTGAAGAGCGTGGCAATCTCCGAGACGGCGATGGGGAGGATAATCGCGAGCAACACGAGCAGCCCGACGCCGCCGACGCCGCGGTAGTATTCGCCGGGATAGCGGGACTGCATCCATGGGCGAGTGCGCCATTGCACTTCGTGGTCGAGCCAGAGCAGAAGAAAAAGTCCTCCCAGCATCAGCGGCCCGAAGGTCAGGCGATTGCGAAGTGATCTCTCCATGTGGCGGGAAGTTGTCGCAGACAAGGTCGGCGCGGGCAAGGGCAATTGCCTCGCGGTCTCATCGTGCGCGGACAAGAGGCTGGCTGGAAACTTGTTTTGGAAAACACAAGAGACTGCGGTGTTACGGGAACAATTCATAAGCTCTGAGGTACTCCGAAGCCTCTGGCATGGACGTTATTCCAGGCAGATCCTTCAGGAATACCTTCGAGATGACGCGCTGGGAGCGCTGAGGGCATCGTGATTTTCTGGAACGCACTTAACGCGGCGTGAGGGTGTTGGAGTGATCCAGCGCCCCGAATCGCCGATTGCGGGTGGAGAATTCCTTGATGGCGGTGTGCAGGTCTTCAATCGAGAAATCCGGCCAGAGCGTTTGGCTGACGACAAGCTCCGCATAGCTGATTTGCCAGAGAAGGTAATTGCTGACGCGCATTTCGCCGGCCGTGCGGATCAGGAGATCTGGATCCGGCATCCCCGCCGTGTAAAGGTGATCGGAGATCGCCGACTCATCGATTTCATCAGGGGATAATTCGCCGCGCTGAACCTTTTCCGCGATCGAGCGGACGGCATCCGTGATCTCGGCGCGGGAGCCATAATTGAGCGCAAGGACGAGCGTCAAGCCATCGTTATTCTTCGTCAATTCCAGCGTCTCGTTCATTTCATCAAGGACCGGCTCGGGCAGATGCTCGAGCCGGCCGATCTGGCGGAAGCGGATATTGTTCTCCATCATCGTTTTGCGCTCATTGCGCAGGTACGTGATGTACATGTCCATGAGGAACGACACTTCCTCGATCGGGCGCTTCCAGTTCTCGAGGCTGAACGAATAAAGCGTGAGATAATCCGGGCCGCCATGATCTTTGCGCAGGCGAGCACACTCGGTGACGATGTTTCGGACGGTAACGGCCCCTTGCTGATGCCCGCGCACGCGCTCCAGCCCGCGGCGAATCGCCCAGCGGCCGTTGCCGTCCATGATGATGGCGATGTGCCGCGGAAATCGTTCGGAGAGGATGTCGAGCAGCTTGTTCATAAGAGCATCAGATATACTTTACAACATAAAGTAACCCCAGCCATCCGGAAAGTTGCACAGGGTTTCGGGTGTGGCAGGGGGTGACATTGTAGCCGGGGGAAAGCATGCCGTCTGTGACGCGAAATCCGCGCGTCGATTACATCAAACCAGTTCGGCTTGCTTCGTCGCGGCCTCGGCGACAAGGTTCAGGTGGTACTCGTACGCGTCGACAAGTGCTTGCCAGCTTGCGTCGATGACGTTTTCGCTGACACCGATGGTGCCGAAGAGCTCGCGGGTTCCGTCGCCGCGATCGCGCTTGCACTCGATGATGACTCGGACCTTGGCGGCTGTTTCGGCTCGGGAGTTAATCACGCGCACCTTGTAGTCGGTCAGATGCACCTGCTCGATCGCTGGATAATGATTCTTCAGTGATTTCCGCAGAGCGCCGTCCAGTGCGTTGATCGGGCCATCGCCTTCCGCGACGCGGTGTTCCACTTGATCGTTGACGCGAAGCTTGACCGTTGCCTCGGAGACCGGCGTCGCGTTCTCCTGCTTCAGGACGACAATGCGATAGTGATCGAGGAAGAAGAACGGCTTGTACCGCCCGATCTCGCGCCGGAGAAGCAAGTCGAAACTGGCCTCGGCAGCCTCGAACTGGAAACCCTCATTCTCCAGCTCCTGGACTTTCTCCAGCACGCGGCGAAGGGTGGGTTTGTCGTTTTCAATGTCGAACTTCTTGCCCGCCTTGGTGGCGATGTTGGATACGCCGGAGAGTTCCGAAACCAGAATCTTCCGCGTGTTGCCGACCGATTCCGGCGCGACGTGCTCATACGTGCTCGCGTCCTTCTGCACCGCGTGCACGTGCATGCCACCCTTGTGAGCGAAGGCGCTGGAGCCGACGTACGCCTGACCGGGGACGAGGTTGACGTTGGCCGTCTCGTAGACGAATCGCGAGACCTCAGTCAGATGCTTGAGCGTTCCAGGCTGAAGGCAATCAAGCTGGTATTTGATCTGGAGATTCGCGATCAGCGGCAGAAGATCCATATTGCCGCAGCGCTCGCCCACGCCGTTGATCGTGCCCTGGGCGTGATCAGCCCCCGCATGAATCGCCGAGAGGGCGTTAGCCACCGCGACCGAGCCATCGTTGTGGGTATGAATGCCAATTTTCACGGACGTTTTTGATTTTACGGCAGCAACGACTTCGGCAATAAACTCCGGCATCGAGCCGCCGTTGGTATCGCAGAGGCACAGCACTGATGCCCCCGCCTCCTGTGCCGCGAGGAGGGTCTTGATCGCGTAATCCGGATTGGCGCGATAGCCGTCGAAGAAATGTTCCGCATCGTAAACCACTTGCCGGCCCGCATCGCGCATCAGGCGGATCGAGTCGGCAATCATCTGCAGGTTCTCCTCCAGCGTGACCGACATCACCTTCTGCACCTGATATTCACTGGTCTTGCCGACGAACGTGATCACCGGTGTTTCGGCCGCAAGCAGCGCCTTCATGCCGGGATCTTCCTCCGCCTTGATCCCGCGCCGGCGGGTCATGCCGAACGCTGCGATTTTCGCGTGCTTGAGCGGGAGCGATCGCACCTCGCGAAAGAATGCTTCATCTTTCGGATTGGAAAGCGGGAAGCCGCCTTCGATGTAATCGACGCCGAGATCATCGAGCTTCTGCGCGATCAGCAGCTTGTCCTGAAGCGAGAGATTGAACCCTTCGCCTTGCGTCCCATCGCGAAGGGTGGTGTCGTAGATTTCAATCCGGCGTGTCATAGGTCAGTCCTCGAACGAAAAAAGCCCTGCCGGCTGGGGCAGGGCTCGCTGAAATTCATCGTGCACGATCGGCCCTACCCAATATTTCGTGGGGTAATCATCATCCGGGCGATCGCGATCAGGTTCTTCATCAGGTCTCAGATAATACGGTTTTCCATTGGAACGTCAAATCGCTCCTACTTCTTCTTGTTCTTCGGACTCTCTTCTTCGTCCGTCACAACGACCGTCCCCTTCTCGCGCGGATGATAGGAGCAGGTGTACTTGAACTTCCCCTTTGTCTCGAACTTCTGCTCGAACGTCTCGCCGTGGCTCAGGTTGCCGCTTTTGAAGGAATCATCGGATGCCACCACCGCGTGATCGTGATCGTCGTCGTTCTTCCACGTCACCGTTTCGCCAGGTTTCACGGTGATGGTTGCGGGTTCAAACTTCTGGCTCTTGATGCTGACGTTGTGGGCGTTCTCGGCGCTCTTATCCTTCTTCTCCGAATCTCCCTTCTTCGCTTTAGCGCCGATGCCCGCCGAGAGGATCAGCGAGAGAAACAGAATCAAAATGCGTCGTGGATACAGCATGAGCCTCATCGGATAAGACACGCGACGGTTGGGTTCCGTTGCACAGGCTAGTTCACATCGGGCAATTCCCGTACCATCATATCGACGTTTGCCGCCCTGTGACCTGAACCAACTGCGACGGTGCCGACGGTAACGATAGCCATGTCCGAGAAAATCATTCGCGATCCGGTCCACGACGTCATCGCCTTCCGCACGGACCGGCCGCTGGACCGGCTTTTGTTCAATCTGATCAACACGCCGGAGTTCCAGCGCCTGCGTCGAATCCGGCAGCTGGGGATGGCATCGCTCGCGTATCCGGGGGCGGATCATTCGCGGTACACCCACTCGCTCGGGGTGATGGAAACCGCGCGGAAGATGCTGGCGCAGCTCAGGGAGTCATCGCCCGTCGACGAAGAAGGCGCCACCATCTGCATCGCGTCGGCGCTGCTTCACGATCTCGGGCACGGGCCGTTCAGTCATGTGTTCGAACGTGTTACCGGGGTACATCATGAATCACTGACGCAGCGGGTGATCCTCGATCCCGAAAGTGAAGTGCATAGGGTTCTCACCCGTCATGAGCCATCCCTCCCCGGCCGGATCATCAGCTTCCTTCGCTGCGAACCGAAACGCAGTTTCTATTGTGACATCATCTCGAGCCAGCTTGATGCGGACCGATTTGATTATCTTCTCCGCGATAATCTGATGACCGGCAGCCGGTACGGCTCATTCGATCTCGAGTGGCTGATCCACGCGCTCACGATCGATCGCACGAGCGATCGGCTAGCCGTCACGTGGAAGGGAGTCAGTGCTGTTGAAGCGTATCTGCAAGCACGCTTCAACATGTACCGGAACGTCTACTTCCACAAGGTCGTCCGCAGCGGCGAGGGGATGGTGAAGCTGGCGCTTCAACGCGCTCGCCGGCTCGCCGTGCAGCGAAGACTGGACTGGCCGCACACCGAAGATGCGGCGGAGAAGGCGCTGCTGGGGCAGGAGCTTTCGATGAGCGAGTTCGTCACCCTCGATGATATTTCGATTCTGCATTGCTTTAAGATCTGGTCGAACTCTGCCGATCCAATCCTGGCCCAACTCTGCCGCGGGCTGCTGTTCCGGCGTGTGTATAAGACAATCGACCTGTCTCGCTTCCCGGATTCACTCATCGCCAGAACAGCACTGACCGCGGCGGAGCGCGCCTTAGCCGACGCGGGCGCTGATGTGGCTTATGAAATGTTCTACGATCAGATTGCCGATACCGCCTACGAGTTCAACGATCAGGAAATCCTGGTCTGCGATCCGGATAACCTCGAAAACCAGACGATCCCGTTCGCACAGATTTCGCCTTTAAGTCGGGCGCTGAATCAGGAACTGACGTTCAGGCGCATTCATGTCGCGCCGCAGTGGAGGGATCTGGCGCAGGCGGCTGTGAAAGCTGCGACAGGCTAAGAAGCCTTCCGATGTCGCTGTGTTCGTCCGCGATCCGGCCGTTGCTCGATACGCTCTATCTGTTCGTAGGGGATTTGCTCAAATGTCTTGGCGACGTGACTGCCTTCCCTCTGAATGCCTTTGAAGACGATCAATCCATAATGCGCGATCACGGCAGAGGTTTTGAACGGAATTTCGAGGCGTCTGCCGTCACTCAGGAATACTCGAAGGGGAACGAATGGTTCTCGCTGAAGCACCGCAGCAACGTTTGTTACGATCATTTGGAGTTCCTGCTGCTACGCAATGAGCTGCTCAACCATTTCAATGTTACGTAACGCGATGACATCGTAGCTACCAAAGGAGGTCTCAGTGCGTCGGGGATCGTGGAGAATCATCACCGCGTTCTGAAGCATAAAGCCAATCCCAGGGCGCGGGATGTCGATCATCTTTCCGCTGACCAAATGAAGGCGAAGTGGAATGAACGGGTTTTTGTCCAGTTCGGATCTGAGGTCTTCGCTGGTCAATGCTCGATCTCCTCCCGCGAATCATACCGTGTCAATGAAGCGTTTAGTAAGGTTTCCATACGCATCGATGCGGCGATCTCGCAAGAACGGCCAATGCGTGCGGCTGAATTCCACCTTGTCCAAATCGCAGGAGACGACCAAAACTTCTTCCTTGTCGATTGAAGCGCGACGGACGACCTGCCCGTTGGGTGAAGCGACGAACGATTGTCCCCAGAACTGAATGCCGTCTTCGCTGACGGGTTTACCGTTGGGCCCGAGGATTTTTTCGATGCCGATGCGGTTTGGGGCGCACACGTAACAGCCGTTCGCGACGGCATGTGAGCGCTGGATCAGCTCCCAGGATTCATGTTGAGCGATGCCGTACTCCTGCTTCTCCGAGGGATGCCAGCCGATGGCCGTGGGATAGAACAAGATCTGCGCCCCCTGAAGTGCGGTGAGCCGAGCGCCTTCCGGGAACCACTGGTCCCAGCAGATCAGAACGCCGATCTTTCCGTGCTTGGTATTCCACGTGCGAAATCCGGTATCACCGGGCGTGAAGTAAAACTTCTCATAATAAAGCGGGTCATCCGGAATGTGCATCTTGCGGTAGACGCCGAGGAGCGCGCCATCCGCGTCGATGACGACGGCGGTGTTGTGATACAGCCCGGCCGCGCGCTTTTCGAAAAGCGATGCGATGATGACGACCTTGTACTTTTTCGCGATCTTGGAAAAGGCATCGGTCGACGGGCCCGGAATGGTCTCCGCCAGTTTGAAAAACCGATGGTCTTCCACCTGACAAAAATACTGCGAGCCAAACAGTTCCTGCGTGCAAATAATCTGCGCGCCCTCCTTAGCCGCCCGCTCGACGAGCTTTACCTGATTGGCAAGGTTCTTCGTGAACTCCGATGCGCAGACCATCTGCGTGAGGCCGACGTTCACCACGTTCCCCGAAGAGCCGCGCGGCAGTTTGACACGTGTCTGTTTCATCACGTTGTATTGTAGGGGCGAGACTTGTCTCGCCCTCTTCGACTTTCAGGGAAATTCGGGCAACACAAGTGTGGCCCCTACAGGTCATTCTTCCAACGAAAGGATGAACCGCTCCACATTCTCCGCAAAATCTCCCACGCCGGTCTTCGATTGAAAGTCCACTTCCACCAACCGATCGACTAACGCCGGCAGCCCCTTCTTCCCGATGCCGTTGGCGACGCGCTTGAACCCGTCAATGTCGCGGTATTTCCAGCTTAGCTTTGAGGCAACCGAAGGGTTCCGAAGGAAGCTTCGCACGTCTTCCAGCCACATCGCCAGCCACGTCACGGCGCGAAACTCGGATGAGGAATCGCTGCGAAGCAGATCCCGCCAGCGCTTGAGCGCCTCGGTCTTTCGGCCAACGGCCAGCGCCGCCGTCAGCTCTTTCATTTCTCGATCGCGCTGACTGGTGACGTTTTCGTCAACCAGATCCACGGTGATCTTCTTGTCGAGCGCCACCAGAGACAGCTTCGCCAGCTCGGTGTCCAGCTTCCCCATACTGTCCCCGATGAGCTCTGCGAGCAGCTTCGCCGCTTCCGGAAGCAGGACGGCCCCATGTTCTTTCGCCCGCTCAATCGCCCACCTCGCAAGATCCTTCGGCGGAGCACATTCCACCACCTGCCCCATCTTCGCAATCAGCTTGTAAACCCGCTGCACCTTCGGCAGCGTGGTCATCCTGAGGATCAGCGTTGCCGATTGAGAAGGCTCTGCAAGATAGGTTTCCAACTGTTCCCGATAACGGGAAACAAAATCATCCGCGGATCGGACGACCACGACTTTCCCCCCGCCGAACATGGCAAAGCTCCGCAAATCATCGAGAACATCAGCCAGTTGAGCCTGCTCACCGTCATAATCGCTACGCTGTGCATCCGCCGGCAAAACCGCCAGAATCTTCCCCATTTCCTGCAATTGCAGGAAGGAATCCTCCCCAACCAGCGCATATACGGGCTTGGCCATATCCTGTTTGTAGAACCGCCCCTTTCCAACGTCAACGAACCTGAACCCGCCGTCTTTCGTTGTAACCAACATCCGCTACACTCACCTGGGCGGTCGGACCGATAAATCTGATAGATGCACCTGCTCCCGCTAGCTCCGTACTGCTAGCGGCTCAAACGGTTAGCGGCCCCGCTCGCGGGGCGCGTTCCGCGAAAGAGCATGGACGTAGGAGCAACTGCATCCGGGCGTCAGATTCAGACCGTCCGGGGCTTAGGGAGAAAAGTATGTCACATCCGTTCGCGGCTTTCTGCGAGGATTTCTACATCAATATGCGCCTCGGTTCGCAGATGAACCTCCCGCACAATCGGGAAACGCTGCTCCATTTCTTCGAACGCATCCAGAAGTCATTCCCGAAAATGACCCGCTTCCGCAAAAACGACAACGGGGAACTCAACCTTGAAGAAGACCGCTCCGGCGACAACTACCGCTGGGCCTCGATTGAAGCGAAGCGCCTCTCCAGCGGTCATGTGAATCCCGCCAGCGTCGAAGACGCGCTTAAACTCCACAACCTCATGCTCGAGCAGGCGCCTTATCAGCTCGGCATTTCCCCCGTCGAAATCGATTACCTGGACATCCTCTTCGGCTTCGATCTCGCGTATTCAGGGAACCACGACGAAGTCATTGCCGATAGTCTTTTCCCGGAATCTCCGCTGACCTGCCTGACGGAGGAAGAAGGCGCTCGTGCGGTGGATTTTCAGCCTACGGTCACCGTCGCATTGAGTGAAGACTGCCGCTTGCAGGCCCGTATCGACATCGTCACCCGCACGAACAGCTACCAGGTCCGCACCGGCGATTACTCGGATGACGTGATCAGTGTGTACTTGATCCTCCGCCGATACTGGGGCGACCGGCCAAAAGATCCGATGGAGAAACTGATTGGCGAGATGGCCGAGCGCGCCGAGGCGCTCTGTCACTCGCACATCCTTTCAAAGGTGATCAAACCGATCAGCGCGGCCATCGCATCGCGATCCTAAACGCACTGGTCTCGGTCCCGGCCCCTCGAAAAGCGCTCGCTCTTCTGCCACAATGTTCTGACCAGAGCATTGGAAGTGCAGGATTCTTCATGACTGAGCAGATCGACCCGCACGAAACAAACTCCTCTTCAGACGAGATCATCGCCAGGCCGGATGCCCGGTATCGGCTGAAGCACCTCATGTTTTCTGTCGTGATTTTCGGGGTCGGGTTCTGGTTCGGATACGACGGGTGGATCGGCTGGCCGAAGCACAATCGAGAAGTCGCGGATCTCCAGCACAACATCGATTCGGCGGCCAGGCGCAGTGATCAGAAGTCGCTTGAAGAGCTTAAGACCAAGCTGGCGGCGATGCACAAGCCTTATAACGACGCTGATCTGCTGATCCAGAAGCTCCTCGCCTGCGGGCTGCCGGTCATCGGCTTGGCGTATGGCGTGTGGACCCTTCTTGCAACCCGCGGCCAAATTCGCCTCGCGGGCCACACGCTTCACGTGCCGGGCGCCGAGCCAATCGAGTTCGTGGATATTCGGAACATCGATAAGGCGCGCTGGGACCGCAAAGGCATCGCGATCATCCACTACCAGGCGCACCATCCGCAGCGCGAAACGAGTTACAAGATGGATGACTTTGCTTATCAGCGGAAGCCCACCGATGAAATCCTGGAGCGGATCGAACACTTTCTGGCTCCGCCTCCAGAGCTTCTTCCTGAATACCCTCCCCAGTTTCCGCCGGGAGGCGCTGGGTTCCCCGTCGATACCCAACCGCCCGCGGACGCGGACGAACCAACCTGATCCAAACAAAAAGCCCCGTCTTTCGACGGGGCTTTTCACTTCAACAGAATTGAGTGGACCTTAAGCGCCTTTGATCACTTCAAAGATCGCCTGCGTCTTAATCACCATTTGCGTCTCATCGAACAGATGGAAGCTCTGCACGAGAAGCTCGTGGGATCGACGCTCGATATCGAGCACCGAGAGAGCTGCCGCGGCCTCACCGATCGCGGGCACATCCGCGCTCATCAGTTCGCGCTTCGACGCGTACGTTGCAATCTCGTGCTTCGTCGCATCATAAAGCGTCTGCGTGAGTTGCTCCTCCTGGGTCGAAACCATGTAGCGAATGTTTTCGCCGGTGGTCATCTCGTGATACTTCTCGCCACGGCAGGGGATGCTCTGAAGGAGTCCGCGGTCCGTGAGGGGCTCGTGGTTCATCCGGATGACTTCGGTCAGCGTGTTCTTGCCGGCTCGGAACGAAACGACATGGCCGCCATCGACGAGCCAGATGTCGGCTTCATAAGCCCGGCGGGAAACCTGCTCAGTGCCATGGATCCGGAAGAGTTCAGGGTGGAGGGTCCGCTGGTAAAGCAGGAGGGTCAAACCCCCGCTGCGACGTTGCTTGGTTCTATTGCTCATAGCGTCCATGCTTCCTTCTAGTCCCGATTTCGGGACGCTTGTGACGGAAAGCACAATGTTAAGTAGGTGCGTTCCATCGGGCCTTGCGGGAGTGCGACGTTCATCCTTGGGACGTTAACATTCGCCCAGCTTGACGGTCATCCATGACAATCAAGCGCCCGCAGCGCGAATGTGCCGTAGTCCGCCCCAATGCGGACTGGGATGCGAGGCATTATAGGGGGGAAGCCGCAAAGCCAAAGAAAATAATTTAATTCACGCGACGGCAGCAAATCGGAGTAGCACGACAATGACATCGTAACTCGCGTGAGACAGTGCGGTTATACCAAATCCGCGCGAGACGAAGAGCACCGCAAAATACACCCCTGCGAGTGTGCGAAACGCAAAACTGCGCCAAGTAAACTCCTCATAGCCCAAGTAATGGTAGAGAGCGAACCCGACCGCGGAAATTCCCACCATATACAGGTATGCGTAAAACTTCTGGAAGCGAAGGATGTCTACGAACACCACGTGAAGCAGCGTCAGGCCGATCAGACGGAACACCAGCTCTTCGTAGATGCCCGCGCCGACGGAGAGGACGAGCAGCGCTGTAGGCGTTCGGGAGGGGGTGGAGGCAAGAGGCAAGAGCCAAGAGGCAAGAGGGTGGGAGAAGAGGGGGAGATGGTATTGGGAGAGATACCGGGCCGAGATGGTACCGATCGCGAGCAGGGGCACGCCCCAAGCCGCCCCTTCCAGGAGCATTCCGAAGAGGGTGGAGGGGCGGACCGTCCACGCGTCATTCCGGGCAATATGCCAGGTGAGAAGGATGCAAACAACCGCCATCGCGGGGAGGTATTGACCCGTGGCGCCGAATAGCGCGAAGAACCGCTGCATCAAGGTAAACGCAATGATTCGCTGCTCCACCTGGTGGGCAGGATCAAAAGCAAACGCCCGGGTGCCGACTTCATAAAGGATGATCAGCGGAAGCAGCGCAACGAGTGACGCGAGCGGCAGCTCCGCGCGCTGAAGATAACCCGCTGGCAGAGCCCGCAAGCGCGCCGGAGAGGCGGATTCGGCGCGAGTGGAAGCGGTGGCGATGCGGCTCATGTACTGTGAGGATTATCGGGAGTGGGCTGCGACTTTCTGGAGGAGCGCATAACTACTGTCCGGTTAATCCCCGGTGTTAGGTCGCGTTTGTCTCGAACTGACCATGTCGGGACGCTTCGATGTTAGGGTACACGATTTCAATTTCGTCGCTCGGTTTCCTGCCCGCGGCGGTCGCATTGGCACGACGATGCGGGCATGAACTCCGGTCGCACGGTCTTTGCACAACTGCTCGAACTGCTTCCACGCCGCGCTTTCGAATCGGCCGTCGAACGTTAGGGCGGCGCCCGCAAGCTCCGTCGCTTCTCGTGCATGGATCAACTTCTCTGCATGGTTTTCGCGCAGCTCACGGGTCGATCGAGTCTGCGCGAGACCGTCAGTTGCCTGCGGGCGCTGGGAGCGCGGCGCTATCAATGCGGCATCCGCTCCGCGCCGGCGCGGAGCACGTTGGCCCTGGCCAACGAACGCCGCGAATTTCGAATTTTCATGGACACGGCGTTGTCGATGATCGCTTCGGCACGCATCGAGTTGCCCGTCGATGCGGACCTCAAACGCCTCAACCTTCATGCCTTCGCCATCGACTCCACGACCATCGATCTGTGCCTTAAGCTCTTCCCCTGGGCGCAGTTCCGCCGCCGCAAGGCCGGCATCAAGGCGCATACGATGATCGACCTGCGCGTCGGAATCCCCGTGTTTATGCGGGTTTCTCACGCGAAAGTCGCGGATGTCACCCTGCTGGACCACATCACGTTTCAAGCCGGCGCGTTCTACGTGCTGTACCGCAAGCGCTGGAAGATCGAACTGCTGTTCAAATGGATGAAGCAGCACCTGCACAGCAAGGCGTTCTTCGGCACGACGCCCAACGCCGTCAAGACGCAACTGTGGATCGCGGTCCTGGTCTATGTGCTGGTGCATCGGTTGAAGCATCGCCATGGCCTGAGTCAGACGCCGAACCCAATCGTGCAAATCCTCGGCGTGATGACCGTCGAAAAAACCCCGGTGATTCAGGTCTTTTCCGATCTACAGCAAAAGATCGCGGAGGACGAAAACTGTAACCAGTTCACCCTGTTCGACTTCTAACGGGACACTACTGATTCCAAGTCGACGATGCGAGGATCAAACTGAAGTCGGTCTACCCTAAAATCATTGTGTGACAAAGCACTAGAAATAATTCGCTTCACCCACATCGTACGCTTCATCATCCTCGCCTGATTTCACCTGTGAAACCAAAGGCATCGGATGTTCGCTGATCGCTTCGATCCTGAAGAACATCGGCCCCAGCTTGTAGTTCTGCAGCCAGCGGGTGATCGTCGCTTCCAGCGCTCGATCAAGATCTTCCGCCTGTTGAGCGGTCACGTTCGCGAGATAGTGCTGCGCGGCGTCCCCCATCGCGCTGCGGCAACGATCGCGCATTGATTTGATGACTGACCAGGCTTGCAGGTTGGCTTGAGGATCGCCTACAACACGTTGCCCGACGTAGACCTGGTTGATCGGAAGTCCGGAGCGGAACGCGTGAGCGAACGCTGCTTCAGCGGCTTCCTGCCTGCTATTGAAAACGCCCTGAAAATTCTCGTGATCGAGCGCGTACGCGAATGTCCCTTTCACTCTTACTCCTCTGATAATCACTACTCTATGTCGTCATTTTAGTATGATCGGGAGAGCCTTGCAGAAGTCATAAATTTCTTTGAATCCAAACCGGACATTTCACCCGTGAGAATGGGGAAACTAGCATGGACTTGCGGGCAAATACCGGAACCTGCGAATAATACGGATTCCATGAAATTCCCGCGCCGATGGTTAGCGGCCCCGCGTGCGGGGCGCGGGCTTCGCGAGGGAATCAAGCGCGAAAATTAAATGGAATCCGTATAAAGCGAGCGTTACGACGTTTGAAAAACTTTCTCGGAGCATGGGATGATTCTTACTCAGATGCACTTATCCACATTCGGACTGGCAATGCTATGGTTGTTGGCATGTTCTTGTGGGTGCGCGGCGGAGCGCTCAGAGGGTCGCAGAATGGCGATGGGCAGACCGGCGACGGTGCTGACAGGCATTGATGTGCTGGCGCGCGATGGATTTAAACTGCTGGCCGGGAAGCGGGTCGCCCTGATCACGAATCAAACCGGTCGCGATCGCGAGGGCAAACGAACGGTGGACTTGTTGGCCAAGGCGCCGGGCGTGAAGCTGACAAAATTGTTTTCACCGGAGCATGGACTGTTTGGCTTGCTCGATGAAAAGGTCAGCGATGCCACGGATCCGACCACCGGCCTGCATGTGTACAGCCTCTATGGGAAAACACGCAGGCCCACCACCCGGATGCTGGATGATGTTGATGTGATGGTGTTCGACATCCAGCACGTCGATGCCCGGTACTACACATACACCGCGACGATGGGCAACTGCATGGAGGAGGCAGCCAGGCGGAAGATCAAATTTGTCGTCCTTGATCGGCCGAATCCGACGACCGGATTGATCGTGGACGGGCCGATCGCCGACAAGGTGCATCTGGGCTTCACCGCATACGGACCCACGCCGATCGCGCACGGCATGACGATGGGTGAACTGGCCAGGTTGTACAACCGGGAGTACGGCATCGGATGCGATCTGGAAGTGGTCAAGCTCGACGGCTGGAAGCGCGCAATGTGGTTTGACGAAACGGATCTGATGTGGGTGAACCCTTCGCCGAACATGAGGAACCTGACGCAGGCAGTCTTGTACTTGTCGGTGACGTTACTGGAGGCGACCAACGTCTCCGTGGGGCGGGGGACGGATCAGCCCTTCGAATACTTCGGCGCACCTTGGATCGATGGAAAAAAACTGTCGGCGGAACTCAACGCGGCAGAGTTGCCCGGCCTGCGGTTCGTGCCAATGGAGTTCACCCCGACCGCGAGCAGGTTCAAAGGCGAGAAGTGCGAGGGGGTGTACATCATCGTGACCGATCGGAATGCCTATGAGGGCGCGCGGAGCGGAGTAACTTTCGCATGGACGCTCCACAACTTGTTTGGCGAGAAGTTTCAACTCGAGAAGGTGGAGAACCTGCTCCAGAACAAGCGAGCAATGGGTGCAATTCGCACCGCGAAGGATCCGAAGGAAATCGAGAAGGTCTGGCAGGAGGATCTCGTCAAATTCAAAGCGGTGCGGCAGAAGTATTTGTTGTATCCGTAGGTGGCTCGGGCGACTCGCCCTTGGACGTCCGCCAAAAACACCGGCCAGTCGCCCCTGCCACGTAAAGGGATGGAGTTTGCGATGCCGTATCGGCGGCTCCGGGATTCGGGATCCGACCGCTGGGGACGCTCCGCGCCGTCGCAAATCGCTCCCCGCCGTCGCCGCTCATCTCAAAGCCGTCGAACGCGATCAATCTGAGAAATTGAAAATTCCATCGATTTTCTTGGTTGCGGCGGGACCATTGCGTTACACTAACCCCTCACATCTTTTCGCGAGTAAGGAGCGACCATGAATGATCCACGTTCAAGCGGTCCAGGCATCACACCCAACCCGCAGCGCCCCATGATTAACCCACCGCCCGCGCGGCCCATGATTACGCCCCGGCCGGCAGTCGCGGTGCCCAGGCCCAACGCAGGCCCTGTCCCCGCGCAGCCCGCCGCGCCCCGCCCGCAGCATGCCGAGGCCCCCATCGCTTTGGTTGAGGATGTCGAAGAGATGGAAGAAACGCAGCCGGCCAGCAAAATTCACTTCGGCCCTGACATCACCCATCGCAAGCATGACTGGAAGCGACTCACACAGACCCCCGGAACCGGCGCGGTTCGCATGAAGAGCTTCCACGGCAAACTCAGCGAGCAAGGCATGGAATACCTCGACGATGCCATCAACACCTGGCTCGATTCTCATCCCGATGTCGAGATCAAATTCGTCACCAGCAACGTCGGAATGTTTGACGGTAAGATGAAGGACATGGCCCTCATCCTGAACCTCTGGTACTAACTCGCTCACCCCCTCGCAGGGTGCTCTCTCACTCGCCCGGTACTCCAGCCTGCGGCGAGCTTAGTCGAGTCGGAGAGGGCTGGGGTGAGGGCCTTGCGTCTTCTAACGCGCGTCCTACCCCACCTAACTCAGCACCATCTTCACCCGCACGTCTTCCGTTCCCGCTTCATTCTTCAGCGGCAGCACGATCCAAAACGTCGACCCGCTGCCAACCTCGCTTCTCAATCCAATGTGGCCGCCGAGCAGTGTCGTCAGCTCTTTCGAAATCGCCAGACCCAAGCCGGTGCCGCTGTGCTCGCGCGTGACCGATGCATCCGCCTGCCGAAACTTCTCAAAGATCACCTGATGCTTGTCGCGCGCAATCCCCGGCCCACGATCGCCCACGGAGATGCGAATGCTGTCCCCGCCTTCGCACTCCGCCTTCAACTCGATCTTTTCACCCCTCGGCGAGAACTTGATCGCATTGGAAAGAAAATTGTAAAGCACCTGCTGTAGCTTCGCCGGATCTGTGTGAATGATCGGCACACCCATCGCGACCGACGTCGTGATCGTGAGCTTCTTGCTCTCGATCAGCGGCTTAAGCACGCTGGTCAGACCTTCAAACAAATCGCTCAGCGAAAGTGGCTCCGAACGAATCTCCATTCTTCCCGCCTCGATCTTCGCCAGATCCAGCAGATCGTTGATCAAATCGAGCAGATTGCGCCCGCTGGTGAGGATGTTCTGAAGGTAACGCGATGCCTTCGCCTCGGTCGCCGCGGGCGAATCTTTCAGCAGATCCGCAAAACCCAAAATGGAATTCAGCGGCGTACGCAGCTCATGGCTCACGTTCGCGAGAAACTCGCTCTTCAACCGGTTCGACTCATAAAGCGCGCTGTTCGTCTCCGCCAGTTGTCCCAGCTTCAGATCCAGGCTCTTGTTCGCCGCCCGAAGTTGATCCGCGCTCATCTTCAAGTTCGTCAGCATCTCATTGAACGTCTCCGAGAGCTGCTGAAATTCATCGCCCGTATTGATGTCCGAACGAATGTTCAGATCGCCCTCGCTCACTTTCTGAGCCGTTTCCTGAAGCACGCGCACCGGCTGCAAAATGAGCCGCGTCGTGATGAGGTAGAACACAACAATCGCGAGCGTGCCCGCGAGCAAGCCCGCCGAAAGCATGAACACGCGGTTGAGCAGCAACTGGTTGGTCTCGATCTGGGACGGAATATCAACCGTCACCATCCCGATCAAGGTCGCCGTCGCTGCCGTGGTCGGCTTGGTTGTTGCGCTTGCGGCGAAATCGGATGCAGCGCCGCTGTGGCATCGCACGCAGCTCGCATCAATTCGCGCGTAGCGGTATCCCTTGACGCCCTCCTCTGTCTCATACGTCGTAGCGATCCATTCGCGATCACGCTCGCGCAGGCGATGGACGGCCTTCTTCTCAAAAGTCGTCAGCGCCGTCGTATCCCGGTTTGCCGATGCGAGAATCAAACGCGGCGGAGCGAATAGATCATCCCCAACCAGCGGCCGCGTCGTCGGTGGTTGGACCACCACCGATCCTTGTGTCGTAGCCGAAGCATTTTTCTTGGGTCGCGCCACATGGTCGGCAACCGCGTAATCCGTCAGGGTCCTCGCCGACCGCTCGTTCAACTGATTCGTAAGCTGCTCCATCCGCTGGAACGGCACCATCAGCGCCGCGCCGATGATCAGCACAACCGCTGCCCCGAAAAGCAGTTGGCATTTTGCCGCAAGGGAGATTTTAAGCTGCCGAAACCATTTGAACATCGTGGTTGTGCAATTGTATCACCCCACCGATCCACCCACACAAATCTGCTGCTTTCATCACCGCAACTCTCGCGCCTCGGATGAAAACGGAAAAAATGCGCCTTGTTGGATGACAATGTGCTGTGGTATGACTTTCCGTCAGCTACATCCAGACTTTTAAGGCAAAGCGAGTTACACTGGGCAAGGAAGTACCTATGTCAAACGCGGGACGAGTACTGGTCGTTGAGGACCACGAGGTGGAACGCCGGGCGATCAGCCAGATTCTGAAAGCCGAAGGTTTCGCCGTTTTCGGGGCCGAAAATGCCGACAAGGCCCTGGGTTACATCGAAGAAAACATCGATGTGGTCCTCACCGACCTCCATATGGGGGATGTCAGCGGCATCGATCTTCTCCAACTCTGGAAGAAGAAGCAACCCGAAGCGCAATTCATTGTCATCACTGGCCATAGCAGCGTTGACACCGCCGTCGAGGCCATCAAAGCCGGTGCCTTCGACTACGTTACCAAGCCGATCAATCCCGATGAATTGGTGCTCCTGATCAAACGCGCTGTCGAGGGGCTTCAGAAAGACAAGGAACTGGACAACCTCCGCCGCCGGCTTGATCAGAAGTTCGGGCTCGGTCAGATCGTCGGTCAATCCAAGACGATGAACGATGTCTTCGCCAGGATCCAGCGCGCCGCTCCCGTCGACAGCACCGTCCTCGTGCTCGGAGAGTCCGGCACCGGCAAAGAACTCGTCGCCCAGGCGCTGCATCACAACAGCACGCGAAAGAAGGGCCCGTTCGTTGCCGTGAACTGCGCAGCCGTCCCCGCCACGCTGGTTGAATCCGAGCTGTTTGGCCATGTCCGCGGCGCCTTCACCGGCGCCACCGACCGCCGGATGGGCCGATTCGAGCAAGCCGACGGAGGCACCCTGTTCATCGACGAAATTGGCGATTTCGAGCTGCCTTTGCAGTCAAAACTGCTCCGCGTGCTCGAGACTCTCACGGTCACACCCGTCGGTGGACACGAAGACCGCAAGGTCAATGTTCGCGTTCTCGCCGCGACCAGTCGCAACATCCGCAAGATGGTCGGGGAAGGCACGTTCCGTGAGGACCTGTTCTACCGCTTGAACGTGGTCCAGATTAACCTCCCGCCGCTTCGCGACAGGCCGGATGATATCCCCATCCTCGTCGAGCACTTCCTGCGGGAAATTTCTGAAAACAAGCAGACTCCGCCGCGGCGAATTTCCCCGGAGGTCATGCGCCGCTTCCAACAATACCGCTGGCCCGGCAATGTCCGCGAGCTGCGCAACATCCTGGAGAGCATGATGGTTCTCGCCGACGGCGAGTTCCTCACCGAGCGCGATCTGCCCGACCAGATTCTCACCAGCGCCCAGGCTGCTGCGTCTCCAAAAGAAATTCCCAGCGGGCTGACCATGGAGGAGCTCGAAAAGCTGGCGATCACCAAAGCGCTCGATCAGAGCGGCAACAATCGCACTCATGCCGCGAATCGACTTGGAATCTCCGTTCGAACCCTCCAACGGAAGCTCCGCCAGTACGAGCTTGAAAAACGAACTACCAAGCCCTTCACAGACGTTTTGACGGGAGCATGACGTTTTAGCGTACTGCGACAATCCGACGAAATCGCGCACCGCACCGAAATGCGGTGCGTTTTCGTTTTTTCCTCCTTGTTTCCCGGGGGCGGCAAGCGATCTCTGGCGAAACCCCTTGGATCGTATAATCGTGCAGCAGAGAACGTGGCACGGACGTTGCAAAAGTATCTTGCCCAACGAGGGCGGAGAATGCTGTAAGGCTTGACCAGAAGGAGAGTTGCAATGTCAATCGGAATGGATCGTTTCGCTGCTGAAGGCCATTTTGTGACCTACGACCCCTGTGCGCGGGCACCCGAGCGGGCCATGATCTTCCAAGTCCAGTGCCGATCCTGCGGGTTCGAGCCGGAGGATGTCGTGGTGCCTCCCAAAGCCTGCCCGAAGTGCCACGGCGAGAGCTGGGAACGCTACGCCAAACCAGGCAGCATCCTGGTAAATGCTGACCGATATTGAACCAGCAATCACGGATGTCGTTATCATCGCAAACTCCGGGTTCCCCATGAGCCCGGAGTTTTGCCATATAAAGATTCTGGAATGTGGAAGAGCACAAGCGTCGCGGGTTCATGGGGTGTTGATCGGAAGAAGTTTAAAAACCCCGAAAGGGTGCATCATTGCCAGCGTCAGATCGTAAGCGTGTCGTGATTACCGGCTTGGGTGTTGTAAGTCCAAACGGCATCGGGACAGAAGCGTTTGCCTCCGCCTGCACCCACGGACGCAGCGGAATCACCCGTCTTATCGGGATGGAGGGGAGCGGCCTGAAGACGACCGCCATCGGCCAAGTTAAGGATTTCAATCCCGCGACCGCCATGAATCCGGTCGAGGTTCGCCGCGTTCCGCGAATGGTCCCGATGGCCATTGCCGCTTCACGCGAAGCGCTTCAATCCGCGCAGATCCAGATCGACCCGGACGATATTCAAAAGCAGCGAACCATCGGCGTCTCCCTCGGAACCGGTGGGGGGGGCATGGCCTTCGTCGAAGAGCAGTACAAGACGTTCTTCACCGAAGGCAAGGCGTCTCTCTTCTCCATCACCGCCGGCACACCCGGAAATCTCGCAAGCGATCTCTCCATTGCCTTGCGCCTTCGAGGACCGTCGCATCTTCTCTCCACCGGATGCACGAGCAGCACCGATGCCCTTGGTTACGCCGCAATGCTCATCCGATCAGGAACCATTCCAATCATGGTCGCCGGTGGCGCCGATACCCCCATCTCACCAGGCATCCTTCACGCTTTCGAAAAAATGCGCGTCATCTCCACAAAAAAGTGGGAGAACCCATCCAAGGCTTCAAGGCCGTTCACCTTGGACCGCGATGGTTTCGTGCTCGGCGAAGGTTCCTGGATGTTCATCCTCGAAGACCTCGAGCACGCGCTGGCAAGAAACGCCCGCCCCCTCGCGGAACTTGCCGGCTATGGCTCAACCTGCGATGCCTATCACCGCGTCCAGATCGCACCCGATGTCGCCGAACCCGTTCGAGCGATTGAACTGGCGATGGCTGATGCGCAGATCGACAGCGGCGCGCTCGATTACGTGAATCTCCACGGCACCAGCACACAGCTCAATGACCGCCTGGAAACCACCGCCATCAAGCGCGCGCTTGGCCCGCGCGCCCAGCAAATCCCGATGAGCTCAACCAAATCCATGATCGGCCACCCCCAAGGCGCCTGCGGTGCCGCCGGCTTCGCCGCGACGGTGCTCGCGATGCGCTGCGGAAGAATCCATCCCACCATCAATCTCGACAACCCCGACCCCGACTGCGACTTGGACTACATTCCACACGAGGCGCGCGAGCAACGCATCGACGCCGCCCTTTGCAACTGCATCGCCTTCGGCAGCAAAAACAGCGCGCTGGTGGTGAAGCGATTTGAATAGCTGCTACTTGGTGGCCGCCGCGCCTTCGTGGTCAACCTACACTGCAACCCCGTCGTCCCTTAAGCGGACCTTGTCATCGTTCGCACTCCATTGTCATCCCCAATCAGCGCCACGCTCGCCATGCCCAGGAACAGCCCCGATTCCACGATCCCCGCCCGCCGCCCGAGCGCCGTTTCCAGAACCTGCGGGTCGGAAATCGATGCGAATTTGCAGTCATAGATGTAGTTCCCATTGTCCGTGACATAAGGCTTCCCCTCCTTCATGCGAAGAGTCGGCGCCGCCCCCAGCGACTTCAAAAACAGCTCCTGCGCCGCATGCGCGAACGCCGCGACTTCAACCGGCAACGCCCCTTTAATCCCCAACACCTCCACGCACTTCCCCGCATCAGCAATAATCACCAGCCGCTTCGAATTCTGAGCAACAATCTTCTCCCGGAGCAGCGCCCCGCCCAGCCCCTTTATCAGATCCAGATTGGACGCAACCTCATCCGCCCCGTCCACCGTCACATCGACCTCCGGGCTCTTCGCCAGCGTCGTCACCGGCACACCCAGCTCCTCCGCAAGCCGCTCGGATCGGTTCGATGTGGGCACGCCCCGAATATTGCTGAACCGCCCCTCGCGCAGCGCCTGCGCGAGTGCTCGAATAAAGAACTCGGCCGTCGAACCCGTTCCAAGACCTACGATCGTGTTGCTCGTTAGATAATCAAGCGAAGCTTCGGCGGCGCGCTGCTTAGGATTCATTTGACGCGAGGATATCGCCGCAACTTGACCCCAGCCAGTAGCATGTTTGTCAAGGGCCATGGGTTATGGCAAAATGCGGCGCTTCCGGAAGCCGCTTAAGGAATCATCCGCATGCTCCTCCAGACCAACAGCTACATTGTCCCCGCCGAAAAGCGTGTCGAGCACCAGCGGCTCCTGAAACGTTTCCGCCAGGTCATGATCAAGCTGGGCTGCGATTCCTTCGACACCTTCGAGCAAGTGGGACCCAACTGGGCCGGCAACGAGACCACCGGACGCTTCGTCCAGATCATGCGCTTCCGCGATCATCAGCATCAGCGCGCCGTCCAGGCGGCCGAGCGCAGCGACCCTACCGCGCAGGCTCTCATCGCCGAGTTCTGCGACCTGATCAACCTTCCCTACCAGCAGCAACAAGGCTTATTCGCCATCGGTTTTTATCGCACGGTCATCGGCTCATCCGGTGGAACACAGCAAGCGCCCCACAGGCAAGAGGCCGATCCACAAGCCTACGAGCAAGCCCCCGAGGAGTCCGTTGCCGAGGCGCAGGATGAAGCGCCACAGGATGAAGCGCCGGTTGAAACTGAGTATGCGGTCCCCCAGGAAGCCGACGCCGTGGCCGAACCGCACGAAGAAGTTTCCGCGGATTTCGTAACTGAAGAAGAGCCGCTCGAATCGCAACCCACCGGCAACAACGATCCTCCTTCGCTCGATGAATTTGATATCGAAGCGATCGCCGACGAAGAAATCGGTGGATTTGAAGAAACCCCCGGGGACACCGAGCAAAAAAGACGAAGCTAGCACCCCGTCAACAATCGAATGTCGCCCGCGAACGGGAGCCCAGCGGCGCTGCCGCGGGACCTCCGACCCAATAAATTGCTTTAGACGCAACAGATTGCGGCTACCGTCCTGCTGACACCAGCGACCCGCAGGTTAGCCGCGAGGCGGCAAGCCCGAGGCTCAGACGACCTGCACCCGGCGCCCCGCCCGCCGCTTGCGGTTGATCATCTGCCGGCCCTTTGCTGTCTTCATCCGCGCTCGAAATCCGAGCTTCCGAGCTCGCTTAACCTTGCTGATCTTGTGGGGATAATGCATGTTGGCGTCCTTACTTACGGCTTGGCGGGTGCGTCGACCGTCACATTGACCGTGGCAACGGCGGGGTTGCCTTTAGCGTCGATCGCTCGGACGGCAATCTGATGCACACCAGGCTTAAGCCCGCTGATGCTGAAGTTCACATTCTCGTCCAGACTGTCCGCGATCTTATCCGAAGGCAAAACGCTCTGCCACTGTTCCGACGAATCGACCGTATAACCGAAGCTGGCCAGGGTGCTGGTGCGATCCGAGGCCGCAAATTCAACCCGAACCGCGCCCGCGCCGGTCGCGGATTTCAAACCGCTGACCACCGGCGGCGTGTTGTCCACGATCAGCGGATCGCTGATCCGGCTCGTCTCCCGCCCGCTGCCCGGCGCATTCGCCAGCTCATCAGATGCAACCACCTTCAACTCATACCACCCATCGCTCGCGCTGCGGGTGTCCCATTCGAAGTTCGCTTCCTTGATCTTGTCCTTCAAAAGGATCCACGGCGACTGCGACCCTCTCCGAAAATAAAGGCGGTACTGCAATTCATCGCCGTTCGGATCCGAGCCCTCCCAAGTGAGAGCTTCCGTGTGATTCGCCGTCGCCGGTGCAACGATCGCGGGCGCTGCGCCGTTCCCCGCGTTCTCACCGCTCTTGCCGGCAGATGAACTCGTTTTGATCGACTTGATCACCGGCGCCAGATTCGGACTCTGGTACGAAACGTCCACATCATCCAGCACCGGCGTCTTCTTCCCATCGCTCGTGGCCAGCGTCAGCCGATACTGAAGAAAACGCGCCGCCGGCGCCGTCACCGACAGAAACTCCTGCGCCGATGTCGATTCCGTCCACTTCGACCAGAACGTGTCATTCGGCTCAGAAATATTGCCGCTGCGCGCCTGCACCTTGATTGACGTGCCCGCCGGCAGAGAACCATGAAGCTGCATCTTCCCAAACCGGCTCACCTGCTGCGCATCCAGTACCGCACTGGTATATGTGCCCTCACTCGCGAAGCCCTCTGTCAGCGCCGAAATCGACCCCGTGTTCGCAAGCCCAAGGATGATTCGCCCTGGAACCGGCAGCAGCGCCATCACCTGCTTTGCTTCCACGTTCGCCAGCGCAACCGTCTCTTCCTGGTCCGGATTAATCTGATAGATCTGCCCTTCATTTCCGGTCCCGACCAGCAGCGCCCCATCGTTCACGATCATCGACATCACCAGCACCGGCTGGCGGAATATCTCGTGAACAAGTCCCTCTTTGTCGATTCGATAGATCGCGTTGCCTCCTTCGCGCGGTTGCCCCGTCTCTGCACCCCGAGGCATAATCCCGCTCGGCGGCGTGATCCCCACCGAAGGCGTCGGCGCCGTCGATGGTACCGGATGTCCGCCCGGCGGAATCGGTCGCCGCGGTTCATGAGCCTTGGTTTTCGTAGCGCTGGATTGCGTCGCGATCACATCCAGCAGCATCAGCTTCTTCACGTCGTCCTTCTTATCCTTCGACTTGCCCTTCGGAATCGGATCCGGCTCCCCGGGATTCGGATTCGGAACCTCCGGTGGCTTCGGCTCCGGACGCGCCGGCGTCGGAATCGGAACCCCGCTGCCGCTCTCAGGTCGGCCAATCTTCTCGGTTGCGCTGGCCGCTTCCGTCTCACCCGCCTGCTCCATCGCCTCAGCCGTCCCCGCGTAAAGGTTCCCCTTACCGTCCAACGCGAGCGCGCCGATCTCAGATTCCGGCGCATCATGAACCACATACGCTTCCTTCGTCTTCCGGTTGATCCGATACACAAGCCCATCCGGATCGGTGCCCACGTAAAGAAGATCCTTCCCGTCCGAAACCATGCACAGAAGATTGTTCTCATCCGTATCCAGAAGAACTTCGTGCGACCCATCCGGCTTGATCTGATAAAGCTGCCCCGTCGGCCCCGTCCCCGCGTAAATCGTGCCGTCGACAGCCTGCGTCATGCACCAGATATAGTGCACGCCCTCCGCCGAAAAAAGCTCCTTTGGCTTATCGCCCGGTTTCGCAATGCGATAGATCTTCCCCGTCTCACCCCCGGTGCCGATCAGCAGGCCGTTCTCTTTGTCGACGATCAGCGAGAACACATTCGTCACATCATCGAGCTTGATCAGCTCTTTCACCTTGTCGCCCTTAATCTGAAGCACCACGCCCTGTGGCCCAGTCCCCGCATACACCGTCCCATCCTTCGCCGCCGCCAGCGCGTACACAGCACTTACCTTCGCATCCTGCTCCAGCAGTGTCTTCACCGCGCGCGATAACTTCAGATCCCCAAGATTGGTGACGACCACGTTCTCCATCGTCCCATTCTTAAAGTCCCCCTCATTCGTATGCGTCCAATGAGAGGTCTGCACCGCCAACGCCGGCAAACCAATCGCCGCGATAACCAAGCCAATCCACTTACTCATATTTCTCCATCATCAAACTCGCCCGTTACTTCTTGTAGCGGCGACGCCTGCGTCGCGGTCTTCTCTTACCCCCTCGCCCGCTACCCCGGCCTGCGACGAGCTTCGTCGAGTCAGAGACGCCCGGGCTGCGGGTCGCGCATCGCCGAGATTCACGGCTCCGGCGCCGTCTCCGGTCCCCCCGCCGCCGGCAACTCCGTCTTCGCCTTCGGCCCTAGCTTCGGTTCATCCAGCTTCTGCAACACCGCCCCCTCCTTCTTAATCACCTTCCCACCCGCCGTCTCAACCCGATCCTCCTTCTCGACCGTGAGCTCAAGCTGAGCATTGCCATTCATCACCATTTCCATCGGCATCGATTTCGTCGTCGAACTCACATACGCCGTCGTATTGCTTCGTCCCGCGCCCATAATCACCTGCCGACGCGACCCGGGAAGATTTGGCATCGCCGCGCGACCGATCGCAACCCCATCGGGCTGCCTCACCAGTCGCATGTACAGCGCGTTGTGCCTGATCGCGCTGATGTCCCGAAGCACCGCGAACATCTCCTTCGTATTCTCCGCCGAGAAACGAAACGGCTTGCTTCCCTGCTCATCGCTCAGGTATTGCTCCCACCCCGACAGCACAAACTGAAACTTCCCATCCTGCAAATCGTGCGGCAACTCAAACTCGATCGGCAATATCGATTCCTCCCCTCGGAACGGCCGATAGTTCACAAACGCTTTCACCGTCTCCCCCGGCCGATACTTCAGCTTCTGCGCGTTCATCCACAGGATCTCCGCCGACCGAGATTCCGGCGTGATCTTCACCGTCCCATCAATCTTCCGCACCGCGACTTCCTCAAACGGATTATCCGATGCGGCGATCATCGGACTCCCAATCGCCAGGAACAGCGCAGCCGCACTCGCGTCCACATCGGTGTTGTTGACCCGAACCTTTTGCCCATTGTCGAACTCCACATTCAGATCGTAATCCAGCGTGTGATGCTCAGGCAGATCGTGAACCCCCGTCACCGCAGCCATCACCGCCGCCGTCGAAAGCAGGGGGGTCAGCTTGCGATGCCATGCGCCCTGAAACGCATAGCTCCTCTCTCCTGATCCATCCGTGTATGCAACCTTCACGTTGATCGGAATGGTCCGCGGGATCTCCCCGATTTTCCCAGCGACGCCGACGGTTTCATCCGCATACAACGTCCCGTAAGTCTTCGTAATCGCGCCTAGCTTAAAACTGGTCATCAGGTTCGCGATCACCGCATTGATCTCCCCCGCGCCCACCGGAAGCGACACCGGCCCTTCATTATTGAACGGATGCCCAAACCCCACCAGATAAGGCCCCTGAACCTCCGTGCATGTCCCAACCGCCGTCATCTCCACATCGCCCGTGATCAGCGGAATCGCCAGCACCGATCCCGGTTCCAGCTTCGCTTCGGCAGAAGGATTCGTCGTCCCGACTCCACTAATCCCGCCCGCCTGCAACGGCACCAGTCCGTAAGCTCGGAACAGCGGCTCAAACTCGCTCAGCACCTTGCTCGGCAAACCGCTCGTCATCAGCGGCGTCGCCAGCGGTCGAAGCTTCCCCACCGCATCATCTTCCATCCCCAGCCGAGGATTCGGCTTCATACTCTCCATCGACGCCAGCGGAAAATTCCTCGGCGGCTTCGTCATCCCCGGCAAAAACATCGAATCACTCGCAACCCACCGTCGCGGCGCCGAAACCAGCCCACGCTTCGCAGTCGCCCCCGCCGCCGATTGCGTGACGGCTTTAATATGCCGCTTGATCTCCAGCATGTACTCGATCGGCTGCACCCCGCCCACAGGATCTTTCATCAGCGGCCACCCATACGCGAACGCCCCAATCATCCGCTCCTTCCCCGTACCGTCTTTCAAGAAAATCGGCGACCCGCTCATCCCCGCAATGCTCCCCGTATGCTCCAGGTTCGCCCCCTTGCACTGCACCAGCACCACATCATACTTCGGATTAAAGTGCTTCAAGACCGACAGCACCTCCACATCAAACCGCTCGATCTTCGTCCCCTTGAAAACGCTCAGCCCATACCCCTTCATTCCCACCTTCACCTCCGAAACCCGCATGTGCCGCCCCGGATCAAACTTTGGCCCCTCTGCACCTTCGGCCAAAGCGACGCCAGACACCATAAACAACGTCAGAACCGCAACTGCGAATGCACGCATAGATCGGGAATGGTAGTCAGACACGCTGGAACAAGGTAGAGGCCTGATGATATACTGACGACAGCATGACGACCGCCGCCATCAAAACCGTATTCACCCCTGATGATCTTCTGACGTTGCCCGATGCGGTCGATTATGAACTGGTCGACGGACAATTGGTGGAGCGTCATATGGGATCCAAGTCGAGCGCGGTTGCATTGGTAATCGGACACCTGCTATTGACATTCGTGAAGCACCGTCGCCTCGGGCATGTGTTTACCACCGATTGCGGTTATCGATGCTTTCCAGCATTCCCGGACCGCGTTCGAAAGCCCGATGTCTCGTTCATTCGAACCGGGCGCCTGCCGAACGAGCGCCTCCCCGAAGGTTATGTCACCATTCCCCCGGATCTCGCGGTGGAGGTGCTCTCTCCGGGCGATCTCGCCTATGAAATCGACGAAAAGGTCGAGCAGCACCTCGCCGCCGGCGTCAAACTCGTCTGGGTCGTTAACCCCAACACCAGGAATGTTCGCATTCATCGCCCCAAAGATTCCAAAGACGGACCCATCAGCACGGTCTCGGACTCAGAATCCATCTCCGGCGAAGACGTTCTTGCCGGTTTCACCTGCAACGTGAACGACATCTTCGAAGTCTGATAGCCGCACGTTGACAGCTTTTTTTGCCAGTGTTACTCTCCATCAAACGGGCCCGGCATTGACGTAAGCCAGCGGTTCGGAACTCCAGCTTCGTTCTTCGCCTGACGAAAGATCCCTCAATCTCGCCGCCGGTGACCGAAGTCCGCGTTCCTCACACTGACCCACGCAATTCTCTAAAGCCCACGTCTTAAAACCCAAGGGGTGTTGTGTTTTCCAAGGGTGTCGCGTGACCAGCGATCTTCATAACCGCGCCGAGGCCATTCTCGGATACACGTTCAAAGACCCAAACCTTCTCAAAGAATCATTGACGCACGCGTCAATCGCCGACCATCGCCTCAACAGCAACGAGCGCATGGAATTCCTCGGCGACGCCGTGCTCGACCTGATTATCTGCGAAGCCCTCTACAAACGCTTCCCCGAGCAACTCGAAGGCGACCTGACGAAGGTCAAATCCGCCGTCGTCTCCCGACGCACCTGCGCAGAGGTCTCCAAAGAGACCGGCCTCGTCGATCTCCTCATCATCGGCAAAGGCATCAGCGCCCGCGAGCTGATGCCCAGCTCCCTCGCCGCCGCTGTCTACGAATCCATCGTCGCCGCCATCTATCTCGACGGAGGCTTCGACGTGGTGAAGGAATACGTCCTCCGCACCATGACGCCAAAGATCGAGCTGATCGCCTCCAACACGCATCAGCACAACTACAAAGCGGTTCTGCAACAGCACGCCCAAAAAATCATGACCTCCACCCCCATCTACGAGCTGCTGGACGAAAAGGGTCCCGATCACAGCAAGTGCTTCGAGGTCTGCGTCACCGTCGACGGCCGGCGCTTCCCATCCGCCTGGGGTCCCAACAAAAAAATGGCCGAGCAGAAAGCCGCCCTCCTCGCCCTCGAAGAACTCGGCGTCTTCCCCGCCGATGAGGTGACCCTGGCCATCGAACAAATGGCCAGTCTCGACAGCACCAGCCCCGACAAATAAACAACGGAACCTCTGAGTAACCACCCCTCGACCCGCGAATTCCCAGCGCCGTGGTCGCTTCAGCGACATGTCTCGGGTTTATTCAGACGTCTCGAATCGGAGCCTTTAGAAAAAGAGGACGCGAACAGGATGTTCGCGTCCTCAATTCAGTCAAAAAAATCGGTCAGGCGATTGGGTCCTATTTCCCCGGCGTTCCCGAGGTGCCGGCACCCGAGGCCCCGGAAGTCCCGGTTCCGCTGGTGCCCGCAGGTCCGCCCGAAGTCGCGCCTGACGTTCCCGTTCCGGTCGAACTACCGGCGGCGCCGCTCGCGCCACTCTGACCCGACGTTCCGCTCGCGCCGCTAGCGCCACCCGGGGCGCTTCCGCTCGCACTGAACGCCAGCAGAACCGAGTGCGAAATCGCTTTGGCCGCTTCGTTGGCATCGCTCGGCCACTGCGCCTTCTTCTCATCACACTTCTGCAACTGCTGCTGAATGTTCTGCACCAGTTGATTGCCATCCGTGATCGCGGCCGTGCTGATCTTCCACTCGCCGCCTTCCTTCATCAGCGGAACGCGCGCTTCCTGCATGCCATGGCTCGCCGGAATCGTCACCGACACCATGTTCGTGCTGCTGGTCGCGCCAGCTTGCCCCGCGCTCGCGCCCAGACCGCTGCTGTCGGTGCCGCTTGCACCTGCGCTCGCGCCGATACCGGTTGTACCGCTCGCGCCTGAAGTCGCAGTCGCGCCTGAAGTCCCAGTCGCGCCGCTCGCGCCCGTCCCGGAAGTCTCAGCGCTTCCGCTCGTACCAGCGCTCGCGCCCGTGGCGGACTTATCGCTCGCGCCGGCACCGCTGGAGCTCGCGCCGATCCCGGACGGACTCGATGCATCGCTGCTCGCGCCAAGACGGGCGCCTGCGGATTGAGCCGCGGAACCCAGCGCGCTATTCACTTGGAAAAAATCCTGGCTGAACACCACTTCCGGATTCTTCGACAGATCCAAATCCTGTCCATACTTCTGCTTGAAGTCGGTCTTCAGTTGCGTCACAGCCTGCGAAAGCTGCTGGCCCGCCTGATCCAGGTTCGTCAAACGAGCCTGATCCGTAGCGGAAAGGCACTTCTTCAACTGCTGCGCATCTCCCGAGATCACCGCTTGCACGGTCTTCGACAATGCTTGCCGAACCCCATCCTGATTGATCGCCTGATTGGCGCCGCTGGTCGCTCCAGCCAAACCCTCCGAGCCCGAGACCCCGCTCGTCGTTCCGCTGGCTCCGGTCTGACCAGCCGCCTGTCCGCTGGCACCCGGGGTTGTCTGTCCACTGCTTTGCCCCGCCGCCCCCGCCGCCTGCCCAGCCGGCTGCGCGGTCGTCTGGCTCGACTTCGGGTCGGTCGATGATGAAGACTGCTGCCCCCAAACCACACCTGCTCCGCCGACGGCCAAAACAGCCGCGGTCAGAATCTTAATACTTCGCTGCATAAGAGACCTCCTGTCCAAAACGTTTCCCAAAAGGGAAACAGGTTAATGAAAACTGAACGGTTGAGCCCGATTACAATAAGTTGCGGTCGGGCATCCCAACGAGACAGAGACACGCTTGCCTTCGCCGGGTTGGTGCCGACATCGCCCGCAAATGACGCGCCCTCTTCTCGAGTCCGCAAACTTCTGGACCCATAACCGCCCCTGAAGATCGCTCAATCGCTTTCGCGCCGCTCCCGCTCGCTTCCCAAAAAAATTCTACTCGCGAAACCTTGTCCTACCGCGCCGCCGCTCGACTGACATGTAACGTCGCACCTCCCCTTGCCGATAAAAGACTCGAAGACTGTTGGTAAGCGTTCACGACGAAGTGAGAAAGAGCCCCCCGCGATGTCTCAGGAAAGTATCTGCTCATCGAAAGTAAAGCTCGTCGTCCCAAGCATCTGCACTTCGGGTGATAGGCCCCGCCGCAAAGGCGGGGTTACATCCGAGGACCAAATCATCCGCCGTCCCGCCGTCCGCAGCGCCATGAAAATGGTCACCGTCTCCTGGATCTTCGGCTCAGTCTGGGTCACTGCCACCGCCGGCGCTCCCTACTCCCTCTTCGCCCGACACCTCCGCGCCAGCGAGTTCCAGATCGGCCTCCTCGCCGCCCTCCCTTTCATCGCCTCATTCATTTCCCTCCCCGCAAGCCTCCTCACCGAGCGCACCGGCGCCCGCAAAAAAATATTCCTCACTTGCCTCTACGCGCAAAGATTGCTCTGGATCCCCATCGCCCTCGTGCCCCTCTGGATCGTCTCCCACGGCGGCATCACCTCCTCCAGCACCGCCGTCCTCGTCTTCCTCGCCCTCACATTCCTCATGCACTGCACCGGAGCGGCAGGGGGGCCCGCCTGGCTCAGTTGGATGGCCGACATCGTTCCCGCCCGCCTCCGCGGCAACTACTTCTCCCGCCGCCGCTGCTGGGGAATCCTCTCCTCAATCCCCGTCGCCCTACTCGTCGGCTGGATCGTCGACCGCTGCACCGGCGCCACCTCCGACAGCTACACCATCCTCCGCTGCTGCGCCTTCATCTTCGCCTTCAGCGCAATCTTCGGAGTCATCGACATCCACATGTTCCATTACGTCCCCGATGTCCCCATGCCCCCGCGCAAGAGCGTCCCGATGATGAAGATGCTCGCCGAACCCCTCCGCGATCGCGAGTTCCTCTGGTTCGGAGGATTCATCGCCACCCTCACCTTCGCCCTCAGCTTCATGGGCCAGTTCGTCACGCTCTACCTCATCGACAAAGTCCATGTCAGCGGAATCGGCATCCAACTTATGCTCCTCGTCGCCCCCGGCATCGCACAACTCGCCACCCTCTCCGCATGGGGACGCGCCGTCGACCGCCTCGGCAAAAAACCCGTCCTCGCCATCGCTTCCCTTGGCCTCGTCCCCGTCGGACTCGGCTGGTGCCTCATGGGACACGGGTGGATCTGGCTCGGCTATCTCCTCTCCGCCGCCGGCGCTGCACTCTGGGCCGGAGTCGAGGTCGCCAACCTTAACCTCGTCCTCGATTTCGCCGGTTCCAAACAGTCCGGCAACTGCGACGCCGAGTCCTCCGGCACCAACTACGTCGCCGTCAACTCCATCATCATCAACGTCGCCGGTTGCCTCGGCGGTCTCTCATCCGGCGTCATCGCGTCACTCCTGCGCAACTGGCACTGGGACCCCGGCATCCTGGGACTCCACCACTGGTCCTTCTACGAAATCCTCTTCGCCCTCAGCGGCATCCTCCGCCTCTTCGCCGTCGTCCTCTTCCTCCCCCACATCCACGAAAAAGGCGCCGGCACCGCTACCGAAACCCTCCGCTTCATGACCGCCAACATCTACAACAACCTCTTCAACGCCCTCCTCGCCCCACTTAAAATGCTTTCACCCACCCGCCCTGCGCCAGCCCCTCAGCAACTTCCCGCCCCTACCCCCTATCGCCGCGCCGCTTAATCAACTCGGCGCGCGTTAGCGGTCCGCTTGCGCGGCGCGTTTTCTTCACCCCGTCTCACTCTCAGGCACCCCGTTTGCCTCCTCGTCTTAAGGCTTCTCAGAAGGGCATCCCGCATGGCCGCAAATTCTTTAACGGTCACCGACCCCCCAGAAGAAACCCGCACCTTCTATCTCCGTTGTCTCGCAATCTTGGACCAGGCTCAACTGCAATACGTCGTCGGGGGCGGCTACGCCATGGCCCACTACACCGGTATCATCCGACACACCAAAGACCTCGACATCTTCGTCCTCCCTCATCACCGCGACCGCATCCTCAAAGCGCTTTCCGAAGCAGGCTACCGAACCGAAATCACCTGGCCCCACTTCCTTGGAAAAGCCCTCTCCGGCGACGCCTTCGTCGACGTCATCTACAACTCCGGAAACGGTCTTTGCCCCGTCGATGACGACTGGTTCACCAACGCAGAACGCGGCAACGTCCTCGGGCGCCCCGCCTCAATCTGCCCCGCCGAAGAAATGATCTGGCAAAAAGCCTTCGTCCAGGACCGCGACCGCTACGACGGCGCGGATGTCGCTCATCTCATCTTAGCGCGGGGTGAAAATCTTGATTGGCACCGTCTCATCAAGCGTTTCAAAACCCACGAGCGCGTTCTCATGGCCCACCTCCTGCTCTTCGGTTACGCCTACCCCTCCGAACGCACGCGCATCCCCGATTGGGTCATCGACGACCTTCTGCTCAGAGTGCGCTCCGAACAACCTTGCTCCGATCCCATCTGCATGGGCACCAATCTCGCCATCCGACAATACCTCACCGATGTCCGAAGTTGGGGCTACGAAGACGCCCGCCTCCAACCCCGCGGCCCCCTGACCGCCCAAGAAATCAACGCGCTCCCCACCGCGTAGTTCGAGGTCATTTCAACGTCGGAGCAAAGCTCGCCTTCTCCCCCACAGAGTCATACTCCGCCTCACCCTTGCGCCCATCCTTCTCCGTAAACTTAAACTCGTAATGCACATCCCCATTGTTCTTGATCAGCTTCTGCACCCAGTCCAGCCGAACCTCCCGATGATCTTTCGCAAACGCCTCCGCAGTCTTCGGCGGAACCAAAGCCATCGAAACCTTCTGCTTCGTCGCCTCATCCATCCCCGCCTTATCAGACTTACACCCCACCGGCATCACCAGCACCACCACCGTCAACAGCCTCAAAGCGCAACGCATACCAACTCCTTCGTGCCACCGACGACCCGCTCGTGTTTTAGACGGATTCCACTCAGCTCCCGCGCGTTCGTTTAGCGGCCCCGCTTGCGGGGCGCGGGCTTCGAGCGGATCCGGCGCGAGAATTAAAGGGAAGCCCTACCGAATTCCGACCCATAATACCTCTTCCTATCGGACAACAATCCCCCCCAACTCATGCCCAATCACACAACCCCTACGACCTCCCAACCTTCACATCACGAGACTCCAAAAATGAGAGATTCTCATTTTGCCGTTTGCCCCTCCACACCCACGTATTCGACATATTACCCGGTCGCCGATTTGGAGTACGAGTCATGAGCAATGTGAAATCTGTTCTGCGTCGGATGGTGCGAGATGAGCAGGGTGGCGAAGTCCTCGAATACGCGTTGATCGCGGGCCTGATCGTGGTTGCCGCCATCGCCGTGATCACCTCAGTCGGTGGCAAGGTCGTCGCCCGCTGGACATCCCTCAACGCCTCCCTCTAACGCGGCGTTTAGCGGCTCTTCCGTTAGCGGCCGGGCTTGCCCGGCGCGTTACCGAGACCCGGACGCGAACCTCTCCCCCACGCCCCATAACCGATATCGAGAGCGCGGCAAGAGTCACCTCCCGCGCTCTCGATCATCCGGATGTTTTCAAATCTCCGCCCCATAATCAATCCAGCGCTTATCGGCCCTCCATCCCCAAACCCACCCCTCGATAACCTCCTCACACCCCCCCGCATTTCTCGATCAACTCACTCACCAGATGAGAGATTCTCATCCGGTTGACTTTCGCATTTCCAATTCGGGTGCACACTCCCAGCGGTCGCCGAGCTTGGAAGGAATTCATGCGAAACATCAAGTCACTGATCGGTCGAGTCCTGCGTGATGAAGCTGGCGGAGAAACCCTCGAATACTCCCTCATCGCAGGACTGATCATCATCGCCGCCATCATGGTCATGAGCAAACTCGGCGTAAAAGCCGTTGCCCGCTGGTCCTCCATCGAAGAAGTCATCTAACCAAGCGAACCCGCCCGGACGGACCACGGCACCAAGCCCAGGGATCGGCAATCCCTGGGTTTTCCTATGCGCCCAACTCATTGCACCTCGCGATTTCCCCAACCCCACGCTATCAATAGCCGATACTGCATGTAAGCAGTATTTCCCATGCAGATCATCCCCAGCGAAATCCCCGACGTGAAGATCCTCGTCCCGAAAAAATTCGGCGACCATCGCGGATTCTTCTCCGAGACCTTCAACCAACGATTCCTCAAAGATGCCGGAATCGACGCCGAGTTCGTCCAGGACAACCACTCCCTCTCCGTCGAAAAAGGAGTCGTCCGCGGCCTGCATTGCCAGCTTCCCCCCATGGCCCAGCATAAGCTCGTCCGCGTCGTCCACGGCTCGATCCTCGACATCGCACTCGACATCCGCAAAAATTCCCCCACCTTCGGCCGACACGTTTCCGCCATCCTCAGCGCCGAAAACTGGCGCCAAATCTTCGTCCCCATCGGCTTCGCCCACGGCTTCCTCACCCTCGAGCCCAACACCCAAGTCGTCTACAAAGTCTCCAATTACTATTCCCCCCCACATGAACGCGGCATCCTCTGGAACGACCCCGCCCTCGCCATCGATTGGGGCATCGCACCAGCCCAAGCCATCCTCTCCGACCGCGACAAAAAACATCCCACCCTCAAAGATTCCCCCGACCTCTTCTAAGCACTCCCTCACCCGACCCCCGTAGCGGCGACGCCTGCGTCGCGGATCTTCTCTGACCCCTCGCCCCGTACTCCGGCGAGAGGGCTGGCGTAAGGGTATTCGAGCGCTCGATCGCGCACGCTGATTTAGGAACAGGAGCAGGAGTCGATCTTCCAAAAAGAGCGGAGAAGGAGAACGGACGGCTGAAGAAGATTGTGGCCGGAAAAAACAAAGGGGTCAGGAAGAGAAAACAAAGAGGTCAGGAGAAAACAAAGGGGGAGAAAACAAAGGGGTCAGGAAGATTTTCGTAAAAAGATCTTCCTGACCCCTTTGATTGATCCGCTCTCTTGATCGCTAGTTACGGCCTGGCCGTTTGATGCTCTAGAGCATTTCGGTAAACGAGCACCTCACTATTCATTCGATGGGAGAGTCAAATTAAAGAAAAAACTTGTCAACAAATAGTTAGTAAGAAATTTCTCGGCTCGATCCCAGCAGTTGAAGGGAACTAAGGGGACAGGATTCGTTTTGCCTGGCTGGGCCGCACCGACTCGAAACTGAAAAGGGGACATCCGGATGTCCCCCAATGTCCCCCTTATTTTCCTCCCCTTATTTCCTCTCCCTTATTTTCCTCGGTCAGAATGTTCAATCAGTCGCTTGACGTCGTCAGGACAAATCCCCATGCCCCCATCATACAAGAACCAACCCCCGCGCCACGCCCACCGCCACCAGTCGGCCGGGTCTCCCCCCGCATCCCCAACGCCAACACCACGCTCCATCCTCAATCCTCTCCTTCCCACCTCCGTGCCCTCCGTGTCTTTGTGGTGAAGTAAACCTCCCGAATCATAAACCCCGCGCTGCGCTCCAAGCGCGCCGGAGGCGCAGCGCCTCAAATCCCAAAATCCCCAAAAGAAAAATTCTTTCCCCCCGCCCCGCACCCCAATCCCCATTCCCCCAAAACGCGCTGCGCGCCAGCACACTTTTCCGCGCACCGCCCCAGGAGATATAGAGGGACCACCAACAGCGGCCATTCCGCGCCCTCGGAAAGCAACGCGCATGAACTCCACCCCTCGACCCGTATCACGGGCTTCCAGCCCGTGTCAACGACTTCGGAGCACCCGCGCCCCATCCATTCCCCCATCCCCCAACCTCCAAAATGATACAAACAGATACAAACGGATACGCCCACGCCGATTTCCCTTCGCGCCATCTTCGCGGCTTCGCGCCATCGCGGTCTCTTCTCCTCCCGCATCCCATGGACCCAACGTTATCCCCAAAACCAGAACGCCCATGCATCACTTTGCATCACTTTGCATCACTTTTTCAAACCATCACGTTTCACGTTTCACGTTTCAGTCTTCACTTTTCATCCCCTTTCCCCTTCGCGCCTCCTTTGCGACTTCGCGACTTCGCGCCTTCGCGCTCTCTGCCTCAACCCCCGACCTCCCAAAACCTCCCAGATCCTCCCCCGCCTTCAAATGCGATCAGGAACTGTCCCGACCACCCACCCCTCCCGCTGCCACAACGCCCTTCCCAAACCGCCCCCAAAATGCAAGATTGCCCCCAAACGAAGGAGAATTCATGATGAAAAAATTCCTGCTCTCAATCCTCTTCCTGATCCTGATCGCCGCCCTGATCCCTCGCTTTCCCCTGATGCGCGCCCGCGGCGCCCGCGGCGCCGACGAAGCTGCGGACAAATGCAAACCCCTCTTCAACGGCCGTGACCTCACCGGATGGGACGGCGACCCCGCCTGCTGGTCCGTCCAGGACGGCGTCATCACCGGCCGAACCACCGCCGAACACCCCGTCAAGAAAAACACCTTCCTCATCTGGAAGGACGGCACCGTCCGCGATTTCGAGCTCCACGCCTCATTCAAAATCTCCAACCACAACTCCGGCATCCAGTACCGCAGCAAAGACGAGGGCGATCACGTCGCCAGCGGCTACCAGGCCGACATCGTCGGCGATACCCCCGACAAATACACCGGCATCCTCTACGAAGAACGCGGCCGAGGAATCCTCGCCGAACGCGGTCAGAAAGTGGTCATCGACGATCGCGGAATCAAGGAAGTCACGGGATCGGTTGGAGAATCCGCTGACATCCTCAAAGCCATCAAGAAAGGCGACTGGAACGACTACGTCATCATCGCCAGGGGCAGCCACCTCGTGCAGAAGATCAACGGCGTGGTCACGGTCGACGTCACCGACAATCAAACCGCCAAGGCCGCCAAAGAAGGAATCCTCGCCCTGCAAATCCACGCCGGCGCGCCGATGAGGGTCCAGTTCAAGGACATCACCCTGAGAGAACTGAAATGACGAACAAAGCTTTTCGGGCTTGGTCATTCGTCCCTCCCGTTATGGCCCCCTCCACCCTGTTCCCGGCGGACCGTCTCGATGGGAGCTTTCGCGGGAAGGAATGGAGCGTCCGCGGAGAGGAATAGAGCGTCCGCGGAGAGCAATGGAGCGTCCGCGGAGAGCAATGAAGCGCTCGCGGAGAGCAATGGATGATTCTCGGGAAGGAATGAAGCGCTCGCGGAGAAGAAAGAATCCTTCGCGGAGAGGAATGAACGCTTCGCGGAGACGCGCGGGGCGCTCGCGGAATCGTGAAAAACAATCTCTTTTTCGGACGGTGGCGGTTAGCGCCTGCGGGAGAGGGTTTTATGGGGCGGAAGATTATTCACCACGGAAGATCACGGAGGGCACGGACCTTAGCGAGAGGCGAAGCCGGAAGCGAGAATGCTTCAGGATGACCAGAGTTGATGCAGATTATGCAGATGAAACGCGCGACCGCTCGGCGGGAGTTTCGGATCGCCAGCGAGTATCATCGCGGGCCTGGAGGATGCGCGCGATGGCAAAGGGGCCCAAGGAAGTTGCCGATCATCAATCGAAGAAACAACCCGCGACCGCATCCAAAGCATCCCCCGCGCCCCTTCCCGCGCCCACTCCCGCGCCGGAGCCCGCCCCGAAACGCGCGGCAACCGGCGAGCCCTCCTCTCTCCTGGACACGCGGGTCATCTACTGTGGCGACAACCTGGAGCAACTGGCCAAGCTGCCCGATCGATGCGTGGACCTCATCTATATCGATCCCCCGTTCAACTCCAACCGCAACTATGAAGTGTTCTGGGGCGAGACCAAGGAAAAACGGGCCTTCGAGGACCGCCCCACTTCAACCCAGGCCTACATCGATTACATGCGCCCCCGCTGCGTCGAGCTGGCCCGCGTCCTGAAGAAGACCGGCAGCTTTCACTATCACTGCGGCTGGCACGCCTCGCATTATTTCGGCTTCGGTTCATCGCCGGCGCCCGCAGGCGTCGTGCCGGGATCAACCTCCGACGAACTCGCCTTCTTCGCTTCGCGGTCACGATAGATCGTTATCCAATGTTTAACGATCGTCGGCATCCGTTCGACGACTTCGTAACCGAACAGCGCTTCATCCAGCAATCCCATGTGCAGCATGTCGATGATGCGGCACAAGTAGGACCGGCCGTCCTCCCACCAAGTCTTGTAAGCATCCACCATCAGGTAATGCTTCACGTCCATGCCTTCATTGACTCGAAGCTCGTCGAGTTCCATTCCGTCGAGTAGCGTTTCGTATATCGCGCCAGAGACACGGCTCCCGAACGACGTTGTGTGATAATGTTCTTTCACTTCCCATACCGCGATCGGGTTAACCGTATCTGGGAATGCACCGTCAACCCACCTCGCCAGTGTGCGAAGCGGTTTTCCTTCACGGGTCACAGTCGTCAGTGAACGTGGTGTCAGGTTGGCTGCCAACCCCTCGCAATTTGCGCGAATCAGGACGTTGATGATTGCTTGCAAATAGTTCGGCGCTTTTTTCTCGCCACTCTGCTTGTTCATTGGAATGTCACAGGCGTCGGGGTTGTGCTTTGCGCACAACTCGTCAAACACCTGCTTCGCCCGCGCGGCGTTCATGAGTCGGGGCCGAACGTAATCATTCAGCACACTCGCGCGGTGCTCGAAATAACCGACAATTAACGTGCCAAACTTCGTTGCTTCGCCATTTGCGGCGACATGGTCGGTTCGCAGGCTCAATGCGCCCAGCACTCTCACGATGTCGTCTATCGTCGGCACCTTAACCGTGCCCTGCCCACGCACCGTGTAACCCACACCTTCGCTAATGGAGCGAATGTGCGCCCAGAAACTTTTAGACTGATTGAGGAATCGCTTGTCGGCAATCATGTTCCCTGCTCGAACCTCTGGATAAGCTCTCTCAGGGTGATATCCAAGACCTTGCAAATGCGACGCAATTCGATCAGGTCCAGCCGTTGTTCCGCCGATTCATACCGGCTGACGTAGGACTGCGGCTCATCGAGCTTCGCCGCCATATCCACCTGCCGCAGCTTGGCCTCCACGCGAAGTTGGCGGAGAAGTTCCGCCAATTGCTCACGGTCGTGCTTCACCTTGACCTTGCTCACAAATCAAAGGCTAAACGCCCTTGACACGTATGCAAAAAGTGCATACGCTTACTGTCATGATTCAGCACCTTTTGTTTGGCGAAGCTGTCACGCGAGAGGTGAAGCCATTCAAAGCGCAACTGCTCAAGTGGATCGGGAACAAGCAACGCTTTGCCCACGAGATCGCCTCCTACTTTCCCGCCGACTACGGCACCTATTACGAACCATTCATTGGCAGTGGCGCGGTATTGGCAACCGTCGCGCCAGAGCGCGGTGTGGGGTCCGATTCGTTCGGGCCATTGGTTGAGATTTGGCAGACTTTGCGTGAATCGCCAGGGCGACTGAAGCAGTGGTATGGCGAGCGCTGGACAAAGTTCAAAGCCGGTGAAAAGGTAGAAGAGTTCGAGCTGTTGAAGGCTTCGTACAACGCGAAGCCAAATGGTGCCGATCTCCTGTTCCTCTGCCGTAGCTGCTACGGCGGCGTGGTTCGTTTCCGCAAACGTGATGGCTACTGTTCAACACCCTGCGGTATTCACGATCCGATCTCACCCGCCAGTTTCGCCGCGCGCGTTGACGGCTGGCACATTCGCACGAGTGGCACGACGTTCATCCGTGCGGATTATCGGGAAGCAATGGCAATGGCGAAGGCTGGGGACGTGATTTACTGCGATCCGCCCTACACTCACAGTCAGGCAATTCTTTACGGGGCGCAATCATTCAGTCTGCGCAAACTGTTTGCGACAATTTCCGAATGCAAATCCCGCGGCGTCTACGTCGCAGTCAGCATTGATGGCATGAAGCGCACCGGCAAAGAAATCTGCCGACTGCCCATTCCCGACGGTCTTTTCGAGCGCGAAACCTTCGTCAATTGCGGCCGCTCAATGCTTCGCCGTTTTCAGATGGCTGGCCAGACGCTTGAGGCTGAGGTTGTTCATGATAGATTGTTATTGACGTATTGAGCGCCGTAGCATGGCCTTCTCGCATCCTGAGGGTTAGTACTGGAAGCGGAAAAGGGGATAAGTACATATTGAAGCTCATCAGATGGAAAAACTCATCGTCATTCGGATTTCGTCTTTCGGCCTTTCGCCCCGGGCTGCCGGCCCGCAAACGTCGTGTCCTTCGGATCGCCGCCGGATCGAACATACGCAAGGAGGTCCAACACTTCATCCTCACTCAAAACATCCAGCAAGCCTTCAGGCATCACAGAAACTTTTGAAGGCCGCCGAATCGCAATGTCTTTTTTCAGAACCTTCTCCGTCTCTGTCGAAAGCGGACTCGATCGCAACACCACCTGCTTGTCGTCTTCAGATTGCACGGTGCCGACGTAAACCTTTTTCTTGTGCGTGATGATCTCGGTCGCCTGGTACTGATCCGAGATGATCTTGGACGGAAGCAGCAAAGATTCCAGCACATCCGCCGCCTGGAACCGCAACCCGACGCCGGTGATATCCGGGCCCGATGCGCCGCCTTCGCCCTTGAAGCGGTGGCACTTGATGCAGGACACGGCCGCGAAAGCGGCCTTGCCGTTCTGAAAAGAGCGGCCGCTCTTAAGCTGATCGAGCTTCGTCGCGAAATCCTGCATCTTCCAACTGCGGACGAACTTTCGCGGAGGGATCTTGCTGTCGGCATTGATCGTCGCCGCTTCGAACGCGGGCTTGAGGATCGGCGCCAGGGTCAGCTTCTCGTTCTCGCTCAGCGTCTTGACCGCGTCCTCGCGGACGTTCTTCAGGAAAAGCTGAAAACTCGCCCCGCCCGTGTAGTTCTGCTGCGCGCGGTTGAGCCAGCGAAAATACGCTTCACGATTCTCCGCCGTCCAGCCCTGTTTCGTATTGCGGAGATGGAACGCATAAAACATCTGCTCTTCCTGCGTTTCACCAGTCTCCAGCAGCTTCATCGATCGCGCGACGATCGTCGGCGACTTCAAATCAATGAGGAGCTGGCAAATCTCGTGGGTGACGTCCTGATTCGTCGCCGGAAACAACGGCTCCAGCCGCGATCGCAGCGAGGTCGCGTAAGCGGAATCGGGTTCGCCCATTCGGATGAAGCACAGGCCGAATGCGCGAAGCAGTTCGAGCTGTTGTTCCAGCGTCAGTTGTTTGAGATCAAGCCGATCAAGCGCCGCGAGCACGCGCGGCTGAAGCGATTTGTCGCCGACCCGACACAGCGCCACCAGCGCATTAATCGAAGCCGTCGGCGGATTGACCGCAAGCGCGCGCTCCGTCCACTGGGCCGGCTCCTGATTCTCGATCGCAACCCGCGCTGCATAGCGAATGAAACGATCATCGCTGTTCAGGTGAGGCCAAGCGAAGCTGATCGCCGCGGGATCTTTTTGAGCGTGGAAGCGCTCGAGCTGATGCCGGAGGTCACGGACCGCGGCGCTTTTTTGATCTTCGATCACCGGCGCGGGTGCTGTGGATTCATTGCCCGTATACGTGATGCGGTAGAGACCGGATTGGGTGCCTCGCCCGCCGATGGTGACGTACATCGCGCCATCGGTATTGATGACGACATCGGTTACGTCGAAGGGCTTGCCGACGATGAACGGCTCATAGACGGCGGTGTAGCCGGCGCCTTTCGTTTGCAGGTGGACGGCGTAGATCTTTCCGTACGCCCAGTCGCTGGCGAAGAGCGCCTGCTGGTATTTCGCTGGGAACTTCGCCTTGGTTCCAAAGGTGATTCCGGTCGGCGAACCGACGCCGGTATCGACGACGGCCGGAACACTATCAGGGTAATACGCCGGCCATTTGCCCGAGCCGTTGCGCCAGCCGAACTCCGCGCCGGAGACGACGTGGCAGATGCGGGTTGGCCGATACCACGGCGCTCCGATATCCCACTCCATGTCCGAGTCGTAGGTGAAGAGTTCTCCATTCGGGTGAAACGCGATGTCGTAGGCGTTTCGCATGCCGACGCTGAAGACCGCCCAGTTCTTGCCATCCGGATCCGTGCGCGAAATGCAGGACGCTGGAGCCATGATCGTCGGATCGTGACCCTTGCCATCGGTCATGCGCGGCAGCAGGATGTCTTCCGCCCAGTGACGCGCCGGCGAATTCGCCGCGATCGGATCCGGCAGGCTCGTGAAGTTCCCCGCGACGACATACAGCATCTTGTCAGGACCCAGCATCACAGCGTGAGGCCCGTGCTCGCCCCACGCGGGAAGCTTGTTGTCCCGCTCCGTGAACGTTTTCAGCAGCGTGATCTGATCGAGCGTGTCATCGTGATTCGTATCCCGCACGCGATACAATCCGCTCTCGTATTTTGTTCCCCTCGAATTCACGACGACATACAGACTGTCGAAAGCCCACAGCAAACCCTGCGCGCTTCCGATCTCAAGATTGACCTTCTCCACCTGCGTGGGCTTTCCACCGTTGGCCGGCATCACACGATAGAGCGCTCCGGCTTGATCCGAGACATACAGCCGACCTTTGGGATCGGGCGTCATGCAGACCCACGAACCTTGCGAACCCTTCGGCACCGAGTAGAGCAATTCCGCCTTGAATCCGGGAAGCAGCGTCAGGTTTTCAATCGCGGTTGCTTTGGAGGGCAGGGCCACGGTGATCTTGCCCCACGGGTCCATGCCGTAATCACCGACGACTCGGGCGGCGGCGAGTGAGGGGTGATTGAACTTCGCCGCCCGCCAACCCTTGACCTGCTCGGGGAGCGTTTTCCATTGGTCGCTGGTCACGAGACGAAACGGCTCGCGATCCGGGCGGCGGATCTCCAGCTTCAGCGCGAGCGCGGCGGGGCCGACATCGTTGTGGCATTTGACGGCAAGCACATTCTCGCCGGGCACCAGTTCCGAGCGAACGTCCGCGAGGAAGGCGGTCGTCCAGCCGACGCCGCGGGCGACCATCTTTCCGTTCAGATAGATGGTCATGTCATCATCGCACGCGGCCCAGATCCAGGCGGAAGAAGGGTTCTCGGTCTTGAGCGCTCCGGAAAGTTCGGGATCGAAGGCGATGCGAAAGTATCGCTCTTCATTCGGCTTGGCTTGGGCGGGTCCCCAGATCCACTTGGGCGAAGGCGCAGCGGCTGGATCGGGCGAAGACGTGTAACCATCATCGAGCGCAGCGGCTTGCGTCGTTGGCTTTACCTTGGCGGTTGTTGCGGCGCGGTCGCCGGAATGGGCTGACTGCGTCTCGCAGCCGAGGACAAGAACGAGACAGGCGAACACACAAAAGAGATTTCTCACCATCCGAAAAGCCCTATCAATTTTCAGGTTGTTGACGCGCGATCCCGAACGCCGGATCATCTGATGCGGAATCGATTATGACACAAGCACAAGAGGGTCACCACCATGGCGACTGCGGCCGCTACATCGGTTAAACAGCTCAAGACAAACTACGCCAACGTGCGCAAGCTCGTTGAAGGCGCGCTCGAAGAATCCGGCGGGCTCCTCCGGCTGGCGCCGTGCTGGGTTCCGCGATCATTCTTGCAGCCCGGTAAGCGATTGAAGCTTGATCCGCGAGATCTTTACGCTTTTGGTCTCAACCGCGGCGGGATCGACGAGCGCTGGTTTGGATCCACCACGCCTGCCGCGAACGACAACCGCACGGAAGATGAGGGGCTGAGCTATGTCGTGCATGACGGCGAACGCGCCACGCTGAAAGACGCGGTTCAGGAGCTTGGCGGCAAGATCATCGGCGACAGCATCTGGAACAAGTACAAGAAGTGGCCGGTGTACTCGAAGTTCTTCGACAACATGGGACCGATCCCGCACCACATGCATCAGTCGCGCGAGCAGGCGGCGCTGGTGAAGCAGGAAGGCAAGCCGGAGAGCTATTATTTTCCGCCGCAGCACAACAATGTTGGCAATAATTTTCCGTACACCTTCATGGGGTTGAATCCCGGGACGACCAAGGCGCAGGTGCGCAAGACGCTTGAAGATTGGAACACGGGCGACAACGGCATCCTCGATCTGTCGCAGGCGTATCGTTTGAAGGCCGGCAGCGGTTGGCTGATCGGGCCGAGCATCCTGCACGCGCCGGGGTCGCTGTGCACGTATGAGCCGCAGTGGGGCTCGGATGTTTTCGGGATGTATCAGTCGCTGGTTGAGGGGCGGGAGGTGCCCTGGGCGCTCTTGGTGAAGGACATGCCGAAGGAAAAGCACCAGGATCTGGATTTCATCGTTGAACAGTTGGACTGGGAGGCGAACGTCGATCCGAACTTCAAGGCGAATCATTATCTGGAGCCGATCCCGGTGGCGGATACGAGCAAGGACGGATGGATCGACAAGTGGATCGTCTATGGCAAAGTGCGCGGCGAGCAGCTCTTCACGGCGAAGGAATTGACGGTCAATCCCGGCGCGAAGTGCACGGTGAAGGACAATGGAGCGAACAGCGTGATCTGCGTTCAGGGCGAAGGGCGAATCAACAAAGCTCGGCTGAGCTCTCCGAAGATGATTGGTTTCTTTGATCTGACGGAGGATGAAGTATTTGTTACCGAGAGCGCGGCGAAGGCGGGGGTGACTTATGAGAACACCAGCGGCACCGAACCCCTGGTCATCCTGCGCTACTTTGGTCCGGAGGTGAACCCGGATGCGCCGGTGCTGAAGTATGTTGGTGGAGTAAAGTTGTAAAGCTTTATGGGCTGCACTTGTTCTGTGATTACGGTTGGCGCCAATGGCCCCTCCGAACGGATCATCCGGTATCTTCAGGACCAGCACGGTATCGACATCAATGCCGCGTTCTTCTCCGTTTACCGCGTGGCCGGACAGGAAACCCCACCCGAAGGCGTTTTTTTGATCCGCCGGTTCATTGTGGTTAGAATTGCCGTGGAGAAGCCATGACCTATCGCGGACACATCAAAAATGGCGTTGCGGTATTGGAAGGTTGCGCCGATCTGCCCGAAGGAACCGCTGTCGTTATTCAGCCTGCCGCGACGTTCGGTTTCAGTGAGAATCTTTCCATCGCACAGTTGATGGCGCGGCAGCAGGTTAGCCCTGTGTCCGGCGCTTCTGATTTGGCGGGCGACTGGCCATCCGAGGACTCGCTTGATGAATTCCTCGCGGCCGTACGCGAGGATCGCCGCTGATGAACGCCGCTGTCCTGCTGGACACCGATGTATTCTCCTATTTCTTCAAGCAGGATACACGTGCGCGTCCGTATGAGCTGGATATCCAGAATCGACAACTCTGCCTCTGCTTTCAAACGATCGCCGAGATCAAAGCTTGGACACTTTCACGGAATTGGGGCAAGCCCCGACGCGATGCGCTCGACAACGTCTTGGCCCGCTATCTCGTTCTCCCCTATGATACGCCGATGGCCGACGCATGGGCACAGACCAGCACCGACCGAAAGCGTATAGGCCGGCCCATAGCCTGCGGAGATGCGTGGATCGCGGCAGCAGCGCTTCGTCATGGAATCCCGCTTCTCTCGCACAACAAAGAACATTACACGCAGATCCCGAATCTAAAATTGATCAGTCATTAGTCGTCTCCGCCTTGGCGGATACCCAATTCCAACGCTCGCACTACACATCGGTAAGGACCATCATGCCGCACACGAACAACTACCCAAAACTTCACAACGCCGCCTGGCCTGGACTGGTGGGAAAGGGTCCGGATTCCGAGCCTCCTATTGATCTCGACACGATGATCAGCCTCACCGCCGCTGCCGATGTGGGCGGCGTGAAGTTTGACGGCATGGACCTGTTCCTGTTCGACCCGCACATCAGCATCGACATTGATGATGACCGCCTGAAAAGGCTGGCCGAGAAGTTTCAGGCGAAGAACCTCGCCATCGGATCGCTGGTCGCGCCGGTTTGGCCGCCAACCGGTGGCGGTTCTGCGATGGGCTCAGAGTCGGAGCGCAGGAAATTTGTCGAATCGGTCCACAAAGCCTGCAAGATCGCCGAAAAACTCCGCCTCTGGGGCGCGCGCCCCTGGGGCGTTGTCCGCATCGACAGCGCTGCCGGCCCCGGCGACTGGGCGAAAGATCCAGAAGGAAATCAAAAGAAGATTGCCGAGACATTCAGGCTTGCCGCGGACGTGGCCGAAGGACATGGCGAACGACTTGCGGCCGAGGGCGAGATCTGCTGGGGCGGGATGCATTCCTGGCGGCGAATGGTCCAGCTTCTCGAAATGGTCGGCCGTCCCGCAACCGTCGGTTTCCAGGCGGACATGGCGCACACGCTGCTCTACACGATGGGTTACAACGCGCCCGAAGATGCCATCCTGCCGCAGAATGATGATTGGTCGGATCAGGCGAAACTTGATGAAGCGTTGAAGAAGCTGACCGCCGCCCTGCGACCCTGGACGATCGACTTTCACGTCGCCCAGAACAACGGCACCGTCCACGGTTCCGGATCGCACGACAAGACCGGCCGGCACTGCCTGGCGACGGACCCCACCGGCAAACTCGACATCCCGCGCCACGCGGGTTATTGGCTGAAGAATGAAAGCGGGCATTCCGTCAAACGCTTTCGCCACATCTGCTGGGATGGGTGCATGTTCCCCAATGAGGTTCTCATGAAACAGCAGACCTGGAACGACATCCTCGCGGCGATGGTGAAGGTGCGCGAACTGCACGGCTGGGCGGAATGAGTGGCGCATGGATGCAGCAACATCCTCCCTCTTGCGGTCCGCTTTCGCCGTCGCTGTGATTTGGACAGCGCCGCCCGTACGCGCTACGCTCTAAAGACTTACCGCGCGTCCACCACAGCAAGCCGTTCCGTGTTATCTGGGCGCACGGGTCCATATAATATAATAATAGTTAAACCGCCCGAAACGACGTTGCTATGGATCGAGGAATCCGCATCGCGAGAATATGGTCAGACGACGACATGGTCGAACTCACGATCGAAGTCGCCGATGGCGAATCCCGTTTTGCAAACCGTGTGTACGTGGGATTCGGACACTTGGCTGATACGATCGAGAAGCTCGACACCTTCAAGGCGCAACTTCACGGCGGCCTTCTAGACCTCCGCTTTGGCGAGTTCGGGGCAGATGAAACGGGGACGTAGCTAGTTTTAAACTAGCTACGTCCCCGTTTCATCTCCCCGGAGTTCTCAGGCACTCGGTGTTCTCAGGCCGCCCCGGCGACAGATGTGTTGGTGTTTTGTCCAGTACGATCAAGAATAACCGGAGCGCTCCCGTTAAGAGCGTCGTTTCCCCCCCCGCCTTGCGGGTATCATGGAATCCCGAACCGGGAGCAGAGTGCTGCTGGTCAAGATAAACGGTAGTTATTCCTCGCCCGGCGACGCGGCATGACGATCGATCAACTCCCAACCTTCACGATCAGACGACTGGAGCAGGACCGGGCGATCGGCACGTTCGACAGGCCGCTCTGGATGGGTGAGGGGCATTTGGGGGACTTGCTCCTGCCAAACGAACGACTCGTCAGCGGCCGCTTTGTAAACGTCGATCTTCAGTCCCTCATTGCTGCATTCGTTCCCGCGGCGGCCGAGGATTTCAGCGCATTGCAGGCAGGTACGACCTATCCGCGTTTTGACGGCTATTGGGGCGAGCGTGCCGCTCTGGTTCTCAACCGTCAACGGCATTGGAGCCAGCGCACATTTGAACCCGTCGATGCCCTAGCGTTCAAGCGACCGGGCGACACCTTGGTCAGCAAGGCAACGAATCAGAACATGCCCGCGGACAGCACGCTCATCAAAGGCGGCTGGGATCATGAGCACTGCAACATCTGCTGGGAAACGATCTCCCCGCAGACTGACCCGGTTGCGATGTTCTCAGAGCCGGAGCATTGGATTTGCCAGAAATGTTACGACAGCTTCGTCGTTCCGCGCTCGCTCGATTTCATCCACGTAGAAGATCCCGGCCAACCGGCGGGCGAGGAATAACCCGCCGCTGCACTTGACCGCGGCCGCGGCAGATGAAACGGGGACGTAGCTAGTTTTAAACTAGCTACGTCCCCGTTTCATCTCCCTTCCGTTTCATCTCCCTTAAACTAGCTACGTCCCCGTTTCATCTCCCCGTTTCATCTCCGGCTGTGTGGAGGTGGCCCGGCATATCGCTTTTCGAAATCGTCTCCGCAGCAATGCCGAAGACCGGCTCCGTTACGAGGCCCTCAAACGGAAGCTGGCGAAAGATGACTGGGCTGATATGAACGCCTACGCCCAAGCCAAAACGGAGCTCGTGGAAAAGATTACGGCAGGTGCGCTACAAGACGATGCCAATGTGGCCTAACCACCCGTTGGAATGCCCAAAGCTGACAGGCACCCAGCGGTCCCAAAGGTCCCAGGCACCCGGCGGTTTCAGGCACCCGGCGGTCTCAACCCACCCCGGCGACAGACGTGTTCGTGTTTGGTCCAGTGTGATCAAGAATAACCGGAGCGCCCCCGTTAAAAGCGTCGTTTCCCACCTGTTTTGCGGGTATCATGGAATCCCGAACCGGGAGCAGAATGCTACGGGTCAAGATAAACAGTAGGTATGTCGCATGAGCATCATCGCTATCGCTGAATACGACATCGTCGAGGTCGTCTGTCTCAGGCGCAGCGTACGTGCGTACGATGGCTGGAAGTGCAACAAGCGACCACCGTCTGTCGGCGAGCGCGGCGTTGTCGTGGACATCCACGCGCACTCCGATGGCGAGCTGGTGTACGTCGTCGAGGCTGCGGATCAAGCAGAGCCCGACTGGCTTGCTGAGTTTTCGGAAGCCGAGATCAGACCAACCGGAATGCGACATAACCAAGCGCTGCAGCGGACCGGGGCCGCTGTGAAGCGTTCTTGGTTTCAAAGGTTGTTCGGGCGCGGCCCCGGCCGCTGAACATTGGTCCGTTATTTGTATCCATCGATGCCCCGTTCGGCTTTGCTCGCGGCCGAAGGCATCGGCGGCTCATCCGAGCCGCTCCTTGCCCCGCCCCCCTTGCCCCGCTCCGGTCCCTCCCGCTGAAACCGTCTGCATGGCCAGGAAAACACTTGACATCGGCATGATCGGCCAATGGATGATAAGGCGGGCATTTCTCTCCGCTACATAAAGAACAGCAAGCATAAGAAAGGATGCGTGTCCGCGGGTAAATCGAGTACCATCAAGCCGGAGGTTGTATGTCGCTCAGCATTCCAGAGGAGACGCTTGACGGGCTGCGGCATGGCGCGCGGGATGCGTTGATCGACATGGCGTGTCGGTTGTTTGACGCCGATCGGATCAGCAAGCCGGAGGCGACTAAGCTTACCGGCCTGTCCCGGGTGGAATTCGAGGCAGAGCTGACCAAGCGCGGCCTGCCGTGGATTCACCTCGACTGGGATGAGACCTACGCAAAGGAATTTGAACAGATCGCGCGTGAGAATCGTCCACCCAGCGGCGACGAAGAGCGTCAGAGGATCTAGTGGCGATCGTCGTCAGCGACACTTCGGCGATTGCGGCTCTGGTTCACCTGGGTCTTGCGCCTGTCTTGCAATCGTTGTTTGCGGAAGTATTCATTCCACCCGCGGTTGCTCAAGAGCTAAAAAGTCCGCGCGGGCCGCGACCAGTGGTGGATGTCGCTGAGATTCAATTCATCAAAGTCAAAGCTCCCAGTGATGCGGCGCGCGTGATGCAGCTTCGCGCGGATTTAGACGCCGGTGAGTCCGAGGCGATTGTTTTGGCTATCGAGCTTGCCGCGGACTGGATTTTGATGGATGAAGACCGGGGAAGACGAATGGCAATTGATCTGGGGTTGCAGACAACCGGCGTCTTTGGAATTCTGGTCCGCGCAAAACGGAATGGGCTAATCGAAGCGGTACTCCCGCTGCTTGATCGGTTGGTCCGCGAGATCGAGTTTCGTATTTCAACCGGTCTGCGGGACCAGGTGGCGAAGCTGGCGGGCGAATAGTCAAACAAATAACCATTCATAAGGGCAGCGCATGAAGAGTCTCAACATCGGCATGATCGGCTACGGGTTCATGGGCCGGGCGCACACCAATGCGTACCGGAAGGTGAACAACTTTTTCCCGCTGGACTATCGCCCGGTGTTGAAGGCGGCGTGCGCGCGGGACAAGGAGAAGGTGCAGGCGTTCGCGGACAACTGGGGGTATGAATCGGTCGAGACCGATTGGCGGAAGCTTCTCGAGCGCAAGGACATCGACGCGATCGATATCTGTACGCCGAACAACACGCACAAGGAGATTGCGCTTGCGGCGGCGAAGGCGGGGAAAATGGTTTTGTGCGAGAAGCCGCTTTCGATGAACACGGCTGAGGGGGAGGAGATGTGCCAGGCCGTGGAGCAGGCGGCGGGGGGAAAGGGGGTGCCGAACATGGTGTGGTACAATTATCGCCGGGTGCCTGCGGTGACGCTGGCGAAGCAGTTGATCGACGAGGGGCGGCTGGGGAAGATTTTCCATTTTCGGGCGAAATTTCTTCAGGACTGGACGATCTCCGCCGAGCTTCCGCAAGGCGGCGCGGGGCTGTGGCGGCTGGATGTGAACGCGGCCGGCTCCGGGGTGACCGGTGACCTCCTCGCACACTGCATCGATACTGCTCTTTGGCTCAATGGGTCGATCAAGAACGTCACCGCGATGACCGAGACGTTCGTGAAGGAGCGCAAGCACAATCTCACGGGTAAGGTCGAGCCGGTCGGAATTGACGATGCCTGCGCATTTCTCGCGCGCTTTAACAACGGCTCGCTCGCGACCTTCGAATCCACTCGATACGCCCGCGGCCACAAGGCCGAGTACACGTTCGAAATCAACGGCGAATTTGCCTCGATCGCGTGGGATCTCCATGATCTTCACCGCATGAGCTACTTCGATCACAAGGACGAAAGCGCGCTGCGCGGCTGGCGAAGCATTCACGTCACCGACAGCGATCACCCCTACATGAAACACTGGTGGGTGCCGGGGCTTCAGATTGGGTACGAACATACGTTTGTTCACCAGGTCGCGGACTTTCTTGAAGGGCTGTCCAGCGGCAAACCCGCCTCGCCCACGTTTCGCGATGCCCTCGAGACGCAAAGAGTGTGCGATGCAGTCCTGATCTCAGCGCGCAGCGGACAGTGGGAAAACGTCGCGCAGCGATAATTAAGTGGACTGTTTCATGGCGAGAAACTCCGAAGCATCCAGCTCCCCTGGCAGACCCAATGGATCCATTGCGCGCATGCTGAGAGGTTGTGACGTTTTAGTGGCATGGGCGTCTCGCCCATGCGATCTTCCGAAGAACATGGGCGAGACGCCCATGCTACTGTTGAAAAGGTCGCAAACTCTGAGGATGATCGCATTCACTCCAATCATTCTCATTATTGCACTCGCGCATGTCCTCCTCGCCGCCGACGAAGGAGCCGGCCAGCCGATCAAGCGGATCGACCATCCGCCCGAGGTTCAGATGTTGGTTCCGGGTTTCACGGCTCGCCGGCTTCCGCTCGATCTCACCAACATCAACAATGTGCGCTACCGCGAGGATGGCAAGCTTATCGCGCTCGCATACGACGGCACGATCTACATTCTTTCCGACACGAACGGCGACGGGCTGGAGGACAAGGCGGAAATCTTCTGGGACAGCAAGGGAGGACTCGTTTCGCCGATCGGCATGGCGCTCACGCCCCCGAACTACCCGCGCGGTCGCGGCGTCTTCGTCGCCGCCAAAGGCAAGCTCTCGCTCTTCGTCGACACGAACAACGACGACCAGGCGGACAAGGAGATCGTCGTCGCCACCGGTTGGCCTGGGACGTTTCATCAAGTCGATGCGGTCGGCGTCGCCGTTGCTCCCGACAACTCGATCTACTTCGGTATTGGATGCTGGAATTTCGCCGACCCTTTCCAGATGGACAAGCAAGGGAAGTCTCACTATGACCTCAAGAGCGAGCGGGGAACAATTCTTAAAGTCGCTCCCGATTTCTCCAAACGTGAAATCATTGCCACCGGCGTCCGCTTCTCCGTCGCGCTTGCCTTCAATCATCTTGGCGATCTCTTCTCCAGCGATCAGGAAGGCGCGACGTGGTCGCCCAACGGCAATCCCTTCGATGAGCTTCTGCACATCCAGCCCAACCGCCACTACGGTTTCCCTCCGCGCCATCCGAGTTACCTTCCTCAGGTCATCGATGAGCCGAGCGTGTTCGACTACGCGCCGCAGCATCAATCCACCTGCGGGATGGTCTTCAACGAACCGGTCAATGGTGGTCCAGTTTTCGGACCCGCGTCCTGGATTCATGATGCGCTTGTCTGCGGGGAATCCCGCGGCAAGATCTATCGCACCCAGTTGGCCAAGACACCGGCGGGGTATGTCGCGCGCAATCATATTGTCGCGTCGCTTCCGCTCATGACGATCGATGCCTGCGTTTCACCCCACGGCGATCTGATCATCGCCACGCACAGTGGCAACCCTGACTGGGGCAGCGGGCCGACAGGCAAAGGCAAACTCTTCAAAGTCACCTACCGGGACAAAGACGATCAAGCGCAACCCGTCGCGTGCTGGTCGGCCGGCCGGGGCGAAGCGCGCATCGCGTTTGATCGCGCGCTCGATCTTGCCTTTCTCGATCATCTCGCGAAACGCATCTCGATTGACTATGGCCCGTATGTCGGTCCCGGCGATCGCTTCGAGACGATGCAACCTGGCTATGCCGCCGTGCAACGACAGATGGGCGCGCCTCGGCACAACCTGCCGGTCATGGGTGTTCAAGTGACGCGTGACCGTCGCACGCTGATCATCCAGACCGCACCCCAACCGCAGGCGGTTCATCACGCCATCACGCTTGCGGGTTTCCGCGCCGCGGTCGCCGGCGCAAACGACATCAATCAGATCAACGCCGTCGATCTTGCCTATGACCTCACCGGCGTCGCCGTCACCTGGCAGCCGGTTGGCGGTGCAGCGTGGTCCGGTTGGCTGCCGCATGTTGATCTCGGAGTCTCTCGCGCGTTGACCCGTGGGAGCGCCGAACATGACGGCCTCTGGAAGCTGATGGAATCGCCCGGACAACTTAGCCTTCAAACCTCACTCGACCTCTGGAGCATGCTTCACCCCGCGATTCAGCCGGGATCGAAGCTCGACTTCACCTATCCTCCGGAGCAGGTCACCGTTACCTTCGAATCAACCGCGCCGATTGCACTTGAAGCGAAGGAGTTGAAGCCAACCGCAGCGAAGGAGGGAAGTCGCTTTCGATCCACGCTGACCATCGCTCCGAAGGAAGGCGAGCTGCTTCCCCTCAAACTCCTGCTCACGTCCAGGTCAAGCAACCCTTCGCTTACCGTCTCGTTTCATACGAATGAAGACACCCGACCGCGTGCGCTGCCGTTGCGCCGGTTCTTGATGCCCTGGGCGCAGCTGCAATCCGGATCGAAGAATCCGCTTGCTTCCAATCAAAATATCCCCGAACTCAACGGCGGCAACTGGTTGCGCGGCAGACGAATTTTCTTCGGCACCGAAGCCGCCTGCTCCAAGTGCCACCAGGTTCGCGGGGAAGGCTCTGACCTCGGCCCGGACCTCTCCAACCTCATCCACCGCGACTATGAATCGGTGCTGCGCGATATCCAGAATCCGAGTGGAGCGCTGAATCCCGAATACCTTGGCTCCATCGTCAAGATCAAAGGCGGCCGCACTCTTGCCGGCATCGTCCGCAACACCGACGCCGATCACTTCCTCGTTCGTGGCGATGCGGAAGGTGAGAAGACGCCGGTCTCAAGGAGTGATGTCCTGAAGGTAACACCATCTCCCATCTCTGTGATGCCCAAGGGCGTTCCCGAAGGTCTCGGCCCGGAGAAGATGCGCGACCTGCTGACGTTTCTTCTGACGCAGCCCGTCGAACCGGCCCCGCTTGAGCGCGACGGCGCTCCGCCGCCGCGCACGCGCGCGGAAGTCGATGGCGTGCTCAACGCTGCTCCAATCGCATCGCGTCCCATATCTGCCAAGCCGCTCAACATTCTTCTCGTGTCCGGCCCAAAAGATCATGGAGTCGGCGAGCACGATTACCCGCTCTTTCAACGCCGGTGGTCGAAGCTCCTGAGCCTTGCGGAGAGTGTCACCGTCACCGCGGCCGAAGCGTGGCCGACGAACGAGCAATGGGGCAAGGCAAACGTCGCCGTGTTCTATTCTTCCAATCTCGCGTGGACGGCGGACAAGGCCAAAGAGCTTGACGCGTTTCTCGAGCGCGGCGGCGGGCTTGTCTATCTCCACTACGCCGTTGATGGTCATGATGCCATCGAACCGCTGGCCGAGCGCATCGGCCTCGCGTGGCGCGGCGGCTCATCCACGTTTCGTCACGGTCCTCTCGATCTCAGTGTTCGCGACAGTGCTCATCCGATCACCCGCGGCTTCCAAAAGATAACCTTCATCGACGAAAGCTACTGGCAGCTCATCGGTGACCCGAAGCGGATTAACGTCCTGCTGGAAGGAGTCGAAGCCGGTGCTCCGAGGCCGCTGATGTGGACACACGAGCAATCCAAGGGCCGGGTCTTTGTCTCGATCGTCGGTCATTACACCTGGACGTTTGATGATCCCCTGTTTCGCATTCTCATCCTCCGCGGCATCTCCTGGTCTGCTCACGAACCTGCAGACCGCCTGACCGATCTCGCCGCCATTGGGGCGCGGATCCAGAACTGAGGGTGTAACTTCTATTCGTAGTTGTTTTGTCATCGTGAGAGCGTGTGAACTTTTCCCGTAGCACGGGCATCTTGCCCGTGTTGATGATACCGACACGGGCAGGATGCCCGTGCTACAGTCAAATCTTTACAGACTCTGAGGTACTCCGAAGCATCTGGCATCGATCACCGACCCAGCAAGATGCTTCACGGAGTACCGTTCAGGATGACAATCCTTTTTCATCGATCGCGGGTGCGGCGAAGCCGCGTGACGACTCAGGATGACAGCATTGCAATGCGAGCCGCCACAGATCGGAGTTGCAACCAGGAACTGATCCTTCGATCTCGATTCCTTGACGGGATTCACGGGACGCTTAAACTCGCTGAAGCGGTCTTGTGACGTCACCGTAACACTTCAAAGTTTCGCCCGCCCAAATCCAGACTGTGGAAAGCTTATGCGCAATCAACAGAATCGCTCGATTACCTTTGCAACACTGACTCTCGCCGCGCTCGTGATGGGTATCGCGAGCTGCGATAAATCAGCAACCTCCTCGTCGGGTTCATCCTCCCCCCGCATCAAGATCGGCTTTGCCAACATCTCGGAGGATTTTCCCTTCGCCGTTCGTGTTCGAGAAGGCATCGAGCGCGCGGCCAAAGAGGCGGGCAACATTGATCTCGTCGTCATGAACAACCGCATGGACGGCCAGACGGCGCTCAACAACGCCGATACCTTTCTCGTCCAGGGCGTAAAGGGCGTGATTGAGTTTCAGACTGATGAGCAATTCGGCGTCGCCATCATGGACAAGTTCAATGCCGAGAAGATCCCTGTGGTAGCGATCGACATTCCGATGAAAGGCGCCACCTTTTTCGGAGTGAACAACACGCAAGCGGGCCGGATGGCGGGCGAAGGATTGGGCAACTGGGTCAAGAAAAATTGGGACGGAAAAGTCGATGCGTTGATCATGCTCGAGCTTCCGCAATCCGGTCCGGTTCCGGCGGAGCGGTTGAAAGGCCAGCGCGACGGGCTTGAATCAATCATCGGCAAGATCGACGAAGCGAAGGTCAAGCATCTCGACAGCAAGAATACTCTGGAAGAAGCACATCGGCTGGTGAAGGACGTGATGAACACGCTGCCTGATGCCCACCACATCGCCGTGGTCTGCATCAACGACGACACCGCGCTGGGAGCGATCGGCGCTGCCGAAGCCGCCGGGCGGAAGAAGGACCTCGCGGTCGTGGCCGTCGACGGAAGCGATCGCGGTCGCGAAGAAATTCGCAAGGCTGACACGCCCATGGTCGGCACGACCGCATCCTTCCCGGAAAAATACGGCAACAAGATTATTCCGGTCCTCCTGAAGCTGATGAAAGGCGAGCAGGTCCCTCCGGCGGTGTACACCGATCACGTCTTCCTGACCCGCGAAAACATGGCTCAGCATTATCCGAAATAGGTGAGCATGACGCAGCCGCCGCCGCTTCTGGAGATGCGCCAGATCCGCAAGAGCTTCTCCGGAACGGAGGTGCTTCATGGCGTCGACCTCGCCTTAAATGCAGGCGAGGTGCTTGCGTTGCTTGGCGAGAATGGCGCGGGCAAATCCACGCTGATGAAGATCCTCAATGGAGATTACAGTAAGGATGCGGGGCAGGTTCTATTGGATGGGCAAGCGGTGGAGTTTCGCTCGCCGCGAGATGCACAGCGCGCGGGGATCCAGGTGATCTATCAGGAACTGAATGATGCACCGGATCTTTCCGCGGCCGAGAACGTGCTGCTCGGGCACCTGCCGCGACGATCGCGGAATTTTCCGGGATCGCTGCTGGTCGACTGGAACGAGGCGCAGAGGCGCGCCGGCGCAGTGTTGTCGTCGCTGAACGCGGACTTCGCACCCGACCGACCCATGCGCGGTCTAACGGTGGGGCAGCGTCAAGTGGTGGAAATTGCCAAAGCGCTTTCGGCGCCGATCCGCGCCCGCGTGCTGGTGTTGGATGAGCCGACGGCGGCGCTCACGCCGCGCGAGGTGGATGTGCTGTTTGAGACGATCGGCTCACTGCGTCGTGAAGGCGTGGGCCTGATCTACATCTCGCATCGACTCGATGAAGTGCAGCGTGTGGCTCAAAGGGTGATGGTGCTTCGGGACGGGATCGTTGCGGGAGTGGTCGGCGCCAATGAAGTGGGCCGGCGAGACATCGTGAGGATGATGGTGGGGCGCGAAGTGGATCAAGTCGCGAAAGAATCGGCACCGGTCGCCGCTGAACAGTCATCGAATCAACCCGCCGCGCTGGAGGTATGCGGTTTGAACCGCGACGGAGCGTTTCACGACATCAGCTTCAGGGTGACAGCGGGTGAAATTGTCGGCCTTTTTGGTTTGCTCGGAGCGGGTCATCTGGAAGTCACTCGCACTCTCTTCGGAATCACACCGGCAGATTCCGGACACATTCGCATCCGGGATCACACCGTCTCCATCCGCTCCCCCCATGAAGCCAAGCGGGTTGGCGTCGGGTTGGTTTCGGAGGACCGCAAAAGCGAGGGAATCGTTCCTGCCATGAGCGTCGCCGATAACTTGATGCTCGCAAACTGGCCCGCTGTCTCGCGAAAAGGGTTGGTGTCGCGTCACCAACAATTCAGCAAGACGCGCGAATGGATCCAGCGTCTCGACGTGCGGCTCAAGTCGGGCGTGGGTCAATCCATTGCCACGCTCAGCGGCGGCAACCAGCAGAAGGTGGTTCTGGCGCGCTGGCTCGAGGCGGGCGTTCGCGTGCTGCTGCTCAACGAGCCAACGCGAGGCATTGATGTCGGCGCCCGCGCGGATATCTATTCCCTTCTCGCAGAACTTCGCGGCAAGGGTTTGGCCGTTGTTGTCTGCTCATCGGATCTCGAAGAAGTTCTCGAAGTCAGCGACCGCGTTCTCGTACTCGCCAAGGGCAGAATGGCGGGAGAATTCGATCGGCGAACTGCGGACCGGGTTTCGCTGCTGGCCGCGGCAGCAGGATCAGAGCAACCGGCGGCGAAGCTCGATGCGTGAAAGCAACACACGATGACTGATGAATCCAACAAGCTCCAGGATCAGCCCGCGCGGGTTCCCGAAACCGCGCCGGACCGGATGAACTGGCGCGAGGAGTTCGGCCTGCTTGCGGTCTATGTGCTGCTGTTTCTCATTCTGAGCTGGCTCGGAAGGCCGTACTTTTTCTCGGTACGCAACCTGCTCAACATCCTCGTCGCCGTCTCCACCATTGGGATCATTTCGGTTGCGATGACCATGGTGATCATCTCCGGCGGCATCGATCTCTCCATCGGATCGGTTGTCGCGATGACCGGCGTCATTATCGCACAAGCTTCACACCATTTGCCCTTGCCCGTTGCGGTCGTTGCCGCGCTCTTCGCGGGCGCGGCCATCGGCGCTTTCAACGGGGTCGCGATCACCTTCGCGAAGATCAACCCCTTGATCGCAACGCTGGGCATGCTTTCCATCATGCGCGGGCTGTCTTTCGCTTTCTCAGGCGGTCTTACCCAGACGATCGAGAGTAAGGCTTTCCCCTTCATTGGCCGCGGATTTGTCGGCGGGATTCCCTTCCCCGCAATCGTGATGCTCATCCTGTTCGCACTGACGGCAGGAGTGATGGGCCTGACGGTCTTCGGTCGGAACATTTATGCGATCGGCGGAAACGCGCAGGCGAGCCGCCTTGCAGGCCTGCCCGTCTCTGCGCTGCGAATGACGGTCTATATCCTCTCCGGGCTTAGCGCCGCACTCGGTGGAATTTTCCTCGCTTCCAAGCTCGGCGCAGCCGCGCCGCAAGCAGCGCTTGGACTTGAGCTCAGCGTCATCGCCGCCGTCATTCTGGGAGGCACCAGCTTGTCCGGCGGCAAAGGAAGCATCTGGGGAACGCTCCTCGGCGTGATGATCATGGGCACGCTGGATAATGGTCTCACGCTGATTAACGTGTCGAGCTATTACCAGGATGTGGCACGTGGAACGGTGCTGCTTGCGGCGGTGGGACTCGATCAATTGAGACAGCACTGGGCGGCGGCGCAGTAGCTGGACCTCAAGCGTTTTAGTGAGTCTAAGCGGCGCGGTCGCTTCTGCGACCAGGTGTACGAATTATTCACAGGTCACATTCGTTAAAGTTTAGGCAACAAGCTCAAAACCGCCTCGCTCGGCCGCGCAATGACATGGGCCGCGATCAGCTTTCCCAATCCCGCGACACGCGCCTTCCCCGCCTCCACCGCGGCCTGCACCGCGGCGACGTCGCCTTTGAAGATGACGGTCACGTAACCTCCGCCCAGCTTTTCCTTTCCCACGACTTCCACGTTGGCGGCTTTGGCGGCGGTGTCGAGCGCTTCCAAAACAGCAGTCAGGCCTTGAGTTTCAATCAGGCCAAGAGCGAATGATCCGTTCACGGTTTTTGTCTCCTTGGGGGAAAAGACGACGTCGGCATCGAGCAATGGACTGAATTCGCGCGGGGAGTCGGCTGTCTTCCAGGTTTGACGATCAGGCGCATTGATCACATCAACAACAATCGCCACCCGCATGGCACGCACGACAGATTCGGCGGCAGCCACCGCGGCGGCAACGGCCGCTGATTCACCCGTCAACTTGATCAACACACCCAGTTGATCGTTCAGCTCCGCCTGCAACAGGCGAATGTTCGAGGTCTTGTCCAGCACATCCAGCGCCACCATCGCCGGAGCGTAGCCGCCGACTTCGATCAGGCCGAGGGCTTGATTCAAGCGAGGCTCCGAAGGTAATTGCGGAACAGAATCGTCTCCGAGACGTTGTCGGATTCGTTGCAATGCTCCCAGTCGATCCAGACATATTCGATGCCGAGATACCCGCGATACCCGCTCGCCCGCATGGCCTTCAGCACCCTCGCGTAATCAATCTTATTGTCCTTGAACGGCGCCTGGAGCCGCCCCTTGCGCGCGCCGCGCACATGAAAATGCGACGCGTATTGTACCAACGGCTCAATCTGCGAATCCGGCATCCCGAGCCGCGTGAAGTGCGTGTAATCGAGCGTCAGCGTAAGACCCTGAACCCCGCGCACCATTCGTTCCGCTTCCCGCGGACTCGGGGCAAGCGATCCCACGTGCGCTTCAACGGAGAACGTGATTCGATGCTGTTTCGCCTGCTCCATCCGCCACGCCAGCTCATCCTGCGATCGCTGCCACGAATCCACCCGCGGCTCTTCTTTCTCAAAATAAACGCCCGGCAACGTCGTCACATGCGGCGACCCAACCCGCTCCGCATATTCCAGCGTGCGAAGAAACGTATCCCGCGCCTTGCGCCGCCGGACAGGCTCCGGGTGATTGATTGCGTACGGAACGAAATCCGGATTCATCTGCAGGAACACGTCCGCAGGCTTCAGCCCTCGATCACCAAGCTTCTTCCCAAGCATCCGCGCCGATTTCGCCAGGTTCTTAAACTCCCGCGAAGGCCACAAATGCGACCGCCCTTCAAAAAGCCCGATGTCGATCCCATCCATCTCCAGCGCCGCGATCAAATCCAGCACCTTGTCGTGCGCGAGCAGTGGAAATGTGAAATCCGCGGATGCGAGTTTCAACCGGTTCTTCTTCATTGCGGATCCATGAATTTCGTATGCCCCGGATGTTCCCATTCCGCCGCCGCGAGATAGCCGCCGTCGATCACGAGCGTCGTGCCGGTCACACCGGCCGAGTCTTCACAACTGAAATACAGCACCGATTTCGCGATGTCGTGCGGCGTCAGCGACACGCCCATCGGCACGCGGCGCAACCGCGCCTTGATCGCCGCCTCGGGGTCGGCGGTCTTGTTCATATGCTCGCGAAACATCGGCGTATCCGTGATTCCGGGACACACGCAATTGCACCGCAGCCCGTCCGCCGCGTAATCCAGCGCAATCGATTTGCTCAGCATCATCACCGCCCCCTTGGAAGCGATATACGCCGGTGTTGATCCCTGGCTGATGAAGCTCCCGATCGAGCCGATATTCACGACATAGCTGCGCGAGTTCTTCTTCAGATGGGCAACCCCATGCTTGATCGACAGAAAGATCGACTTGACGTTGATGTCCATCAGCCGATCCCATTCGGTCACGTCGAGCTCGTGCAACTGCTTCACCTGCACGATGCCCGCGCAGTTCACAATTGTTTGAAGTCTTCCAAGCTCTCGAATCGTCGTTTCCATCGAAGTGCGAACAGCGTTCTCGTGTCGGACATCGCATTCAATAAATACCGCTCTACCGCCCTCCGCGCGAATCTCCGCCGCGTTGGCCTGCCCTCTCGCGGCCTGCACATCCACCAGCGCCACCGCCGCCCCCTCCGCCGCAAACAGCCGCGCGATTGCTTCCCCCATGCCGGATGCGGCGCCGCTGATCCAAGCAACCTGATTTTGAAGTCGACTGCCCATCATCAGGATTTCGCCGCTTTCGCCTGCGCCTGTAGCTCATATAACGACGCATACTTCCCAACATTCGGAATCATCGGCCTCGGGCCCCCGAACCGCGCGAACCGCGCCGGCTTCCCACGGATCGGCCGAAACTTCGCCTCCGCAAGGTTCGTCATCTCGCCGTAATAAATCGGGAAGGAATCATTCGCCCGGTACTCGTAGATCAGCGTCCGCCGCGCCCGGCTTGACCGATTTGGCAATGACGCGTGCGGCGTGATGCAGTGCATGAAGATCACGCTGCCCGCCGGCGCGGGGAGAGTACGCGGCTTACCGAACTCGCTCAAGTCTTCGGTGATCATCCCGGCAAATTTTCCGTCGGCACCCGCATGTTCGAAGTAATGCGTGTGATGCCGCGGCAGCACCTGGAGGCAGCCGTTCTCCTCCGTCGCATCATCCAGGTAAACCAGCGTCGTCACCAAGTCATCATTCGTATGCGGGAAGTACGCCATGTCCTGGTGCCATTCCACCGCGGAGCCGACCTTCGCGGGCTTCATATTCAACTTGCTGTGCTGCAAATTGAAGTTCGGCGTGATCAGCGACTCAATCTTGTCCACCATCCGCGAATCATGCGCCAGCGCCTTGAACGTCTCATGTTGATCGTAAGGATTGAAGATCCTTCTCGGCACACGTTGCCCATCCACCGGCTCTGGCTCAAGCTCCAGCACTTTGCTGTAATCGCCGCCGGAGAGCGCTCGATCCGTCATCTCCCGGATGGTCGCGTTAACGCGGCCCATGTCATCAGCATCAAACAGTCGCTCGATGACGAGAAACCCTTCGTTGCGATATTGCTCGATCTGCTCATCAGTAAGAGGATGCTCTGTCACAATCACCTCCGGTTGCACACGCGATCCCATTTTTTCTGAAACCCCGCGCGATCAAAAACGTCTGGATTCAAAACACCGCGAGGCCGTCGCTTTTCCGACAAATCCACCATCCCCTGACACGCCGCCCGACCAATATCGCGGAATAACTCATTCGTCCACGCGATGCTGTGCGGCGCTAGAAGCACGTTCTCCAGCTCTGCAAATCGATGCGGCTCCGTGACCGGCTCCTTCGCAAAGCAATCCAGCGCCGCCCCCGCAATCCGACCTTCCTTGAGCGCTGCATAAAGCGCATCTTCATCGACAATGCCGCCTCGCGCACTGTTGATCAGATACGCATCCGGTTTCATCATCGCCAGCTCTCGCGATCCGATGAGCCCGCGCGTTCGTTCCGTCAGCGGGCAATGGATGGAAATAAAATCGCTCGATCTTAGCAGCTCCTCCAAACCCACCAGCCGAACGCCAAGCCTCTCCGCGGCCGCGGGATCCATGTACGGATCAAACGCAATCGCGGGCTTCATCCCCCATCCCGAAAGCAACTCCAGCAGCTTCCGCGCAATCCCGCCCAATCCAATTACGCCGAGCGTCCGATCTCGAAGCTCGCGGCCCATGTACCGGCTCCGGTCATCCCACTTCCCCGCCCGCACCAATTCATCTTTCACGCGCACATGATGCGACAGAGCGATCATCCATCCCACCACCGCCTCAGCCACCGACCGATCGACCGCCCCGGCCGTGATGTAAGCGACAACGTCCGCTTCGGTGCAGGCGCCGACATCCACCGCGTCGTAACCCACGCCGAATCGACCGATGGCCAGCAGGTCTTCGGCAGATGAAACGGTTTCGCGAGTGACCGACGGCGTCAGCACGATCACGCCGTTCGCCCCCGTCAATTGATCCGCGCTAATCTGCGGTCGATGCTCCGCGAACGATCGCACCTTGATATTCGGATGCGCATCAAACACGCTGAGCCCGAGATCATCGTACTTCGCCTTCCCCGTAGCATCGTAAAAATCGCCCGTGAGCATGACTTGAAATGAGTCGTTCATCGTCTCGCTCCGCGTTAGCGCCAGGGATTGCCGCCTGATGTCGCATTTCGTTCATCCACCACGAGCCGCTCCGGCCGCGGCCCCGCGTACACCCAGATCATTGCCATCGGCGCGTCACTCTCGTTGATGAAGTAATGCACGCGCCCGCGCGGCTGAAGCGCGGTCGAATATCCGCTCATCGAGTATTTCCGTCCCTCGACAACGCAGGTCGCATCGCCCTGCACGATGCAGATGCTCTCATCGAAATCATGAATGTGCGCCGGCAGCCGACCGCCCGGTTTGAACACCCCATACCCGCCGCTCATCTCGATCCCCGGCACGAGGTCCTCATTGAAAAAGTCGATGAACGTCGCACCTGCGCCCGCCTCGAACCGCTTCGCCGTGCTGAATCGATTGACCCGCTCAAGCCCCGGCTTCGGCGATCCGCTGGCATCTTCCGACATCGTTTTGCGCGAAAAAAACTTCTCCACCAACTCCCGCGATGGCGCATCCGTCGGCATCGCAATATGGAAAACCGCCTCGCGCGTCGGCGAAGCATTCTTCACAAAATGAGCCAGCCCCGGCGGAATCACCGCGTTGTCCATCGGCGAGAGCACATACCGCCGCCCCTCCACCTCCAGCACCGCCGATCCTTCCAGCAACGTGACGGATTCCGTAAACGTATGCCGGTGATACACGAGCTGCGCTCCGGAATCGAATCGCACGATCCCGGTGGTAAGATTCTTCGCACGATTATGCGCACCTACCAGGCATTCGAACACCACGCCCCGATCAATCTCAATCTTCTTCCCGCTCCCCAGGTCGTTCATCACTTCCGGCCGATCCGGTCGAAAATTCTCCGGCGGCCGATCCATCGGTGTCGCCGGTGGCGGCGCGCTCTCCGGCTGAAACAGCGGATTGATCTTGCGATCCCGCCCCACGCTGGCCAGCGTCCCGCGCAGACTTCTCAACAGCAGCCCGCTGTCCAACCCCAGCCCCAGCATCCGAAAACCCTGCCCGCGACGTTCTGCAAGATTCGCATCACCCGTCGCGATGACCCCGCAGTATTTCCCCGCCGCCACGATCTGATCCTTGATCCCGAGAATCTGCTCCGCGATACCCGGCCCTTCCCATTGACCCTTGAATCCCGCCGAGCTCGAGAAATCCGCCGGCCCAAAGAAGAACATCTCCACCCCGTCCACCCGCAGCATCTCCCGAATATTCCGCCCCCCTTTCACCGACTCTATAATCGGCACCACCAGCACGTTCTCGTTCGCCTCCTCCGTATGCTCCACAAAACATTGCCCCCAGCAAGTCGCGCGCTCGGCGCCAATCCCGCGCACGCCGTCCGGAGGATAATGCGCAAACGCCACCGCCTGCCGAAGCTGGTCCGCCGACTCCATCCACGGCAGCAGCACCCCATCGGCCCCAATATCCAGCGCCCGCTTGATCAACCCGATGTTGCACTCCGCCAGGCGCACAAGTGCCACCGTATCGCTGCGAACCGTTGCCCGCAGATGCTCGACGATTTCCTTCCAATCAAGATGCCCATGCTCCGCATCGATGACGATCCAATCCAACCCCAATCCCACCGCCATCTCGACGATGCTCGGACTCTCCAGCGTCACCCACAGGCCATACACCGGCTGGTTCGCCGCCAGCTTCTGTCGAAGTTTTCGAATCGCGGGAGTTTTCATGATCAATGTCTTACGTCAGTGCAATGGCCGAAACAGCCGCGAACGAAACGCGGGTTCCCGAAGCAGGATCGCCTGAAGAAACGAGTAGCTATACGTCAAGTGCCCTTCATACCCACACGTTTTACCATCCCAGGTGTAAAACTCAGCGCCTTGAGGATACGCATTCACCACACCATTCTGAAACCCACCTCCATTGGGGAACACCCCGCGCTCCTGTCTGTCCAGCATCGCGCGCAAAATCCGATCGCCCTTATCCTGCTCACCCACGACATACAGGGCCGTCATGCAGTAAACCGCGTCGTTCACCATACAGCCGCCATTGAGATACTGACCGAAAGTATCTGAACCATCTTCCTTCGATGGAATCCCACATACGTTCCCAACCACGCCCGTCAGGTAATCACCCCGCCGCACCGGCGCCAGGGTGATCGGGATGCCCAGATCAAACCGCTCAAACCCCACCGCTTCAATCTTCGCCCACAAACGTCGAAGCACTTCGCGCCCCTGCGCCGGCTCAATCAATCCATAACAGATCGCAACATTGCTGATCATGGGAGAGGAGAGATCGTGCAACTCCCCGTCCTTGCTTCTCCACCACGCCAGCCAGCCCGTCCCCGGGTTGAAGAACGTCTTGAAGTACGCGGTCTTCAATCGGTCTGCGCGCGTTGCGTAAAGCGCCGCCTGCTCCGACCGCCCCAATTGTTTTTCAAGATCAGCCAGGCAGCGCCAGCCGCGATAGATCAGCGCGTTGCAATAGGCGTCCTTGAAACCGGCGTTGATCGTATCATACGCCGATCCCGCGCGCATCGGCTCAATCAGCGTTCCGTAGTTTCCGCTGTGGGTCGATTCGACAATTCCATCATCATCCACATCCCGCTTGACCAGATAATTTGCGACGAACTCCAAGCGCTCGATCCGCCGCACTGCCCAGGCGCGATCGTCGCTTGCCTCCAAGTAATCCCATGCCGCGATCAGCGGGCTTGCGTTGGCATCCAGCATGTCCGCATGGTCCCAATACGCATAAACTTCCCCGGTCGGCTTTGTTCGATTGTCCAGCCACCAATCCAACGTCCGCCTGACGGAATCGGGAAGCTTGATCTCCGATGAAAACGCCGGCGTAAGCAGCATCTGGTCCGCCCACTGGTGCAACAGGCAGCTCACCGGATCGCTTACGACATTGTTGGACAGAATCCCGGACGGCGCGCTAAACCGGTTTCCTTGGTCGCCCCATTGCGCGCTCGGCTGAAACGCATTAAACCAACCCCGCCGCGCCGCACGCCACATCGACGTATCCGTCAGACCCTCCGGCACCGGCAACCGCACCGGTTCGAAAGTAAGCGCGATCTCCTCACCATTCCCCAGCGCCGGCAATTCCAACGTGAAATCCACCGTGTGGTTCGCCCGGCTTCCGATCAACCGCCCCTTCAATTTCGCGCCATCACCAGTCTTGAGCAGCATCTGTCCAAAATCCGGTGCGGTGATAATCGCAGGCAGATGCAGCTTCCCTTCGCCGTCCCAGGAAGCAGGCAAAAGCGTCGTTGCCGCCACGAGCGGATCAAACGGAAAGACCAGCTCCAACCCTTCGACGCCGTTCAACCCCGCGCCTCTGCCGGCAATCTTCATCTCAAGCCGACCCGCGCCCGCAACCAGACGCCATTCCACTTCCGCATCCGCCGCCACCGCCAGCCGATAACGCGTCTCGGCCGCGCCTGCTTTCTCAACTTTCGTGTCAAAGGTTTCCCCCGCCCGCCACTCTCCATTTAACTTCACCCGCAACCCGACCACAGTCTTGTTTCGCAGCAGGTTGACCTTCGTCCGGGCGCCGCCCTCGGTGTCCCAGCTCAGCACCCGAATCGCCGCGCGCACAGGATCCGTCTCGACTCGAACCTGCGCCGGCGTCTGCTCCGCCGACGGCTTTGATTCAGCGCCCACGATTCCTCCCATGCCCGGCAAAAGCACGGACACAGCGAGAACACGAATAAAGAAAGCTCGGCTATTCATCACTGATCCAAACCTCCTGCGCCACCGAAATCGTCTTCGGATGACACGAATCAACCGCCAGCGCCACCTCCGTGCATCCCGCCGGCACGTCAAACTCGTGCAACATCCAGCTCCACCCCCCGGCCTGCTCATGCATCTTCCGAGGGGTCGTCCGACCCACCAGCGCCTTCCCCACGCTCGTCGCGGTGATCTTGTTGATCAGAAACGGCGCCAGATGGTGCCACGCGATCCCGTCCCGATCCATCCGAGTAATCACCAGTAGCTTCATCGCAGCCTGTGCCGCAGGAAACGAAATTGAACTCGTGAGATTCTCCTGAACAATGTCCCGATCCCGCTCATCCGATCGATCCGGCCCCACCGCCAGCACCTCCGGCGAGTTCGTCGGCGTCGTCCGCCCATTGACCACCGTCGCCAACCGCTTCTGCGCACCCGGATCGTTCCAATCCAGCTTGATGCACGACGTCTGCGTAAATCGCGCCGCAATCTGCCGCGGGCTCGAGCTCACAGGAATTGACGCGCTCGACGAACTCGTCGTGCTCAGCGCCCCCGCCGGCCGCACATCCGCCATGCAAACTTCAAACGCCCCCAATTCCACCTCCAACAATCCCCCCGCCGGAACCACCTGCGTCTGTCCGGGCTTCACCAATCCACCCTTATAAACCCAGCGCACCTCGTAAGCTTTATTCGCAAGCCCAACATGCTCATCCAGCCGCAACTGAACCTTGTTCCCCGCAAAGTTCGCATTGTGTATCACCACAACCCCATGATCTCCCTGACAACACGCATACCCATAAGGCTCCGGTTTCCACGGGCTCCCCAGGATCCGCTTCGGATGCTTCAGCACCTTCCAGTTCTCTTTCGTCCACCGCGCGATCGCCTCCATAAACTCCAGGTCTTCCGCATTCAGCAGACCCAGATCCCCCCAAAGCTGATGCATCATGTTCCCGCGAACAAAATCCATCACCCACGCATCGCGCCATCCCTCCGCTCCCATCCAACTCCCCCAACGGGTGTTGCTCAACCAGACACCCAGGCTGTCCTGGCCGATCAACGGCATGCGGTCCCAGTTGTAATCGTGCCCCTGATCCAGACTGATCGTCGCGGATTGCCGGATGAGTCGCGCTGGCGTGTCAGAAGGCGTCGCGCCTTCCATCAGCAAACCACGCTCGTAGATCGTGTCCGCATGCAGCAGCCACCAGGGCGACATGAACCTCCAGTACAGCATCACCAGCAGATCCGGACATTCCTTCCGCACCGTATTCAGCGTGTCGATGAAGGCGTCCATTTCCATCTCGATGCCATACTTGTTGGGCAAATGCCCGTGGCTCGATCGACCACAATAGAACGTCACCTCATCCAGCTTGAACCCGCGAACCCCGTAGTTTTTGACGTGATGCACCATTGCCTCGCGCAGAATGGTGCGCCATTTCTCACCCGCAAGGCAGTAAAATCCCCAACTGCCGTTATTGGATTCACCTCCCGGCGGAACCAGCGGATTCTGAACACCTCCCCGAAACACCGCCGGTCCCGCCGCCGGCGACATCCACAGCAGCGGCTTCATTCCCAAATCCCGCACAGCCTTCAGCGATTTCTCCGGCCCCTTCGGAAAGTTCGCCGGATGAAACGTCTTCAGATCGCCCAGCGGATCGTTCCACCCCGTGTCGATGCAGTAATAGTCGAAGCGAATATCGCGAGCCTGCAACTCGCGCATCCGATCGACGCTCTTCATGAGCAGTTCTTCCGTCAGCTCGATCTTCGGGAACAAGCCGGTTGCGATCTCGCAAAGTCCATACAGCGAATACATGTTCAGAAACTGCGGCTTGCGCCTTCCATGCGCTTCCAGATAATCAGCGAAGGCCCGTCGACCATTCCCCACGCCGACAACCGCGTCCTTGCTCACATAGTCATGGCTGTGTGTCGGATCGAGCGTCGCCCCGGGAAGAACCTGAAGCTTCACGCCATCCTTATTGTAGCGCGCCACGCCCGCCGGATGAGCGACACCCGCGAACCAATCCTCCCCAATCCGGCAAGGCCATCCCTGCCCGCCAGCCGTTGTCTGCACTTTCTCGAAACTCAGGTTCAGCACATCCGCTTCCAGCAGCGTGATGACCGCATCGCCTTCGTTCCTCACGATGATGCGCTTGTGCAACGCCGCATCCGCCGGATGAAGCGAATAACGTGCGGTGATTCCGATCCGCTTGGCATCCAACGTGAAATCCATGTCCACCGACGCCACGCCGTCCACGACCTCGGATCGATGATCGACAAGCTTAAACCCCGTCACATCCTGCGTTGGTTCCCCACCAGAAACATACTGATCCACCAGCATGGACGCGCCGCTGTAACGCTCCAGATCCAGCCGATTCATTTCCGGCGTCCGCCGATCCAAGCCCCGCGCCTGCACCGAAAGCTGATTGGGCGCCCCAAACTTAAGCTGAGCATACGCGGGCTCGCCCGGCTTCAAAACATATCGCGGCGTCTCGTGCCAGGGTCCCAGATAGGTGTCATCATGCGATGATTGGCCGATCCTCTCGCCATTCAGATAGACCCAATAAGACCGCCAGTCATAGGCATCACATCCGCCCAGAACGAACACGACCGGCTGCCCCTTCCACGCGGCCGGCAGATCGATCGTCGTGCGATACCAGAAGTACCCGGGATAAAAAGTGTCCGTATACCAGGGCGGCCCGACCGGCATGTCGGTCAGCCGCTGCACGCCGCCTCCACCGGCAGGCTTCTTATGCAACCCAAGCTGATAACCCCAATCCGCTTCCGGCGGCAACGCCTGACCCGAACCCGCATGCCCATTCCACGATACGATGTCGATCCGCTTCGCCTCCGTCGCCAGCCTCAGCGACACCGGCTTTTCCTTCACCTTAACCTGCTGACGCGCGCTCGCGCCGCGATGGCTGAGGTGCGTAATCCCAATCGTCTCTCCGCGCACGGAGACGATGGCCTCAAATTGCTCGTTCGCCAGGCGATATCCGTCGTCAATCTCTTCGCACGTTGCAGGCATCATGCTCCAGTCATTCGCGTCATTCGCTTTGAAGTATCAACAACCCATCCCGGTCGCTGTTGAAACGCAGCCGCATAAATGTCCGCGCATCGGTTGAAACTCCCCGATGCACCGCCACGTTTAGCCGCGTGGCGGAAGCCCGCGGTCGCACGGGACGCCCCTTGCATCCATTATCCACTTCGCAAGAACATTGGGAACAGGCGCAGCGGGACCGCGCACCGATTACACTCTACGGACCGACCCTCTTGTGGCAACTCTTTCGCATCCTCACCTGCTTTGTGCAACGCGAACGAATCCGCGCAATAAGAAAGACCAATGACAACTTCCAATGCTCTCCCCATCCTCGTCCTTGCCGTCACGGTTTTCGCCTCATCCGTCTTCGCGGCCGATGACGGCGTCGTCAACCGCGTCAGCGAATGGACCTTTACCTCCACCAAAACCTACCCCGATCCATTTAACGAGATCGAGTTGGATGCGATCGTGACCGCGCCGGACGGCGCGAAGATGAAGGTGCCCGCATTCTGGGCCGGCGGCAAAACCTGGCGCATCCGCTACACCTCCCCGCAACCCGGCCTTCATCGCTACAAGACCGAATGCTCTGATCGCGAAAATCCGAGCCTTCACGGCATCGAAGGATCGATCGACCTGAAAGCCTACACCGGCGACAATCCCCTCTACCGGCACGGCCCCATCCGCGTCGCCGCCGACAAGCGGCATCTCGAGCACGTCGACGGCACCCCGTTCTTCTGGCTCGGCGACACCTGGTGGATGGGCCTCAGTCACCGCCTGCACTGGCCCGAAGACGTCAAGACGCTCGCCGCCGACCGAAAGCAGAAAGGGTTCAACGTCATCCAGATTGTTGCCGGTCTGTACCCGGACGCGCATCAGTTCGACCCGCGCAGCGCGAACGAAGCCGGTCAGCCCTGGGAGGCGGATTACCTCCGCATCCGCCCCGAATATTTCGACGCCGCCGATCAGAGGCTCAAGTACCTCGTCGAAGAAGGCTTCACACCCTGCATCGTCGGTATGTGGGGCTATTACATGCAGTGGATGGGCGTCGAGAAAGTCGAAAAGCACTGGCGCTATCTCATCGCGCGCTACGGCGCCATGCCCGTTGTCTGGTGCGCTGCCGGCGAAGCGAACCTTCCGTGGTATCTCGCGAAAGGATTCCCGTACGACGACCGCAAGCAGGTGACCCAATGGACCGAAGTGCTGAAATATATTCGCGCCACCGATCCGCAGCATCGTCTGCTCACAATCCATCCGACGGGACTCGGCCGCTGGTCGGCGCGCCACTGCACGGATGATGTCAAGCTGCTGGATTTTGACATGCTGCAAACCCCGCACGGCGAGCGCGAAGCTGTGCCGCTGACCCTGAGCACGATGCAGCAGTCGTACGCCGACACTCCCGTGATGCCGGTCATCAACGGAGAAGCCGCCTACGAGCGGCTCTCCGATACGCTGCGCACGGAGTGGACGCGCCAGATGTTCTGGATCTGCATGACCAACGGCGCCGCGGGCCACACCTACGGCGCCAACGGCATCTGGCAAGTGAACCGCCCCGGTCAACCCCACGGCCCGTCGCCGCAACATGCGCCCGGCAGCGTCGGCTACGGCGTCATCCCCTGGAACGAAGCCATGAAGCTCCCAGGCTCAGGACAAGTCGCGCTCGGCAAAAAGCTGTTCGAACGCTTCGACTGGCAGAAGTTCCAGCCTCACCCGGAGTGGGCCGCTTACGCCAGTGATGACACGCTGGGAAAAACGGCATCGGGCCATTGGATCTGGTTTGACGAGGGTGATCCAACAACGGCCGCCCCCGTGGAAAAGCGATACTTTCGCAAAACTTTCGATCTGCCTGAGGGTGGAAAACCTGCCGCCGGCGTGCTTTCGATCGCTGCCGACGACCGCTGCGTCGCGTATCTCAACGGCAAGCGCGTGGGTTCTAAAAATGGCTTTAACACGCCGGAATTTCTCGACGTTACCGCTGCGCTGAAACCCGGCGCGAACATTCTCGCCATCGAAGCCGAGAACTCACCCGCTCCGGTCACCGCAAACCCCGCGGGTCTGATTGCCAGCCTGCGAATCAAACACGCCGACGGCAAGGCGACCGACATCATCACAGATGGATCCTGGCAATCCGCCAGGAGGGTCGACACAACGTCCACTGCCTGGACGACCGCGAACGCAGACGACAAGAGCTGGAGTCCGGCGAAAGATCTCGGCCCCCACGGCACCAAACCCTGGGGTGAGTTCACGACACAGCCAACCTATGGGCCATTCACCGTCGGCATCGCCTCCAAGGTTCGGCTGACCTATGTTCCTGAATCGCAATCGATTCAAGTCGCCGGTCTGGAAGCTGCGGTGAAATACCACGCGCAGGTGTTCGATCCCGTAAGTGGAAAGACCACCGACCTGGGTTCAGTCACACCAGACGACAAATCGCATTGGACCGCAACCAAGCCCGCGACGGATTCAGGCGCCAGTGATTGGGTGCTTGTCCTGATTGCAGACGATTGACCGCCGGCCACCATCAGACTAACACATTCCCATGCTCAGGATCGCCTTCGCCGGCTTTCGTCATGGCCACATCATGGGCCTGTACAACAGTTGCAAGACGCATCCGCAGGTGCGACTGGTGGCGGCTTGTGAGGAGGATCCGGCGACCGTCGATGCCCTGAAGTCCGCGGGCAAGGTCGACGTCACGCACGCCGATTTCCAGCGGATGCTTGAGACGGTGGATTGCGATGCCATTGCGGTCGGCGATTATTTCTCCAAGCGCGGCTCGATCATCATCGCGGCGCTCAACGCCAAAAAACATGTCCTGTCCGACAAACCGATTTGCACACAACTCGACGAGTTGGAGCAGATTGCGACGCTCACGCGAGCCACGAATCTTCGCCTCGGGTGCCTGCTGGATCTTCGCGACTCCGGCGTCTTCATCACGGCGCGGAAGCTCATCCGCGCCAACACCATCGGCAAGATCCTGGCGATCGTGTTTACGGCCCAGCATCCCTTGCTCCTTGCGACACGGCCGAGCTGGTACTTCGAACCTGGCAAGCATGGCGGCACGATCAATGACATCGCCGTCCACGCGATCGATCTGATTCCCTGGATCACCGGCGAATCGATTTCCGAATCGATCAGCGCCCGGACGTGGAACGCGCGCCTGCCCCAGTTCCCCCACTTTCATGACGGCGCTCAGGTCATGCTCAAATTGCAAAGCGGCGCCGGTGTGCTGGGGGATCTTTCATACTTCGCCCCGGATGGTCTCGCGTACGCCGCGCCACAATACTGGCGCCTCACGTTTCACGGGTCTGACGGCGAGATCGAAGCATCGTTCTCTCAGCGGACGCTGACGCTCGCCACTTCATCCGATAAAATCCCTCGCGCGGTCGATCTTGAACCTGACCTGCCTGACGGATGCCTTGAGGCGTTTCTCAAAGACATCGGCGGCACTGCGGACGATTCGACACTGACCACCCAAGAGGTTCTGGATGCCTCGCGGCGGACGTTGCGGATTCAGGCGGCGGCGGACCAGCAGCTTGCACACTTTGCGCTTTGAGGATTGGCGCAAAAACCCGGGCCGTTCTGGCGAGCGGCCCGGGTGGTAACTTCCGTGTCGAGATTTTCTTTGGATCATCGGCCGGTTAATCGTTGTTTCCGCTTGTTTCCTCCAGCATCTTTCGGAGATAGCCGTTTTCCCGGCGCGTGGCTTCGAGATCGAAGACCAGGTATTTGATGCTGAGGCGGAGATAGTCGAGGCTTTCCTGCAAGGAGCTGACCGTCTGCCGCAACCGCTCGTGGCGGGCGCGGGTTTCATCGGCGAGCTTCTCCAGCTTTCTGCGCTCGGCCGGGGGAAGGGTTGTGATCTCTCCCATCAGCTCCGCCAACTTGGACTGAAATTCCTGCTCATTCATATTTCTACTCACTCCCTACGACGGGGGTCTTAGCGAAGCCCGTTCCAGACCATCGCGCGACCCATTTTTCGCCGGGAAAGCAAGTCCGACATGCGTTACCAGCCCCGGCGACGGCTGATTCGCAATGTGCACCCGACACCACTTGTGCCGGATGATGATCACACGCAACCTCCGCCGTCCCTGGCGATGACTTACCGCAACGACCGAAGCGTGATGTGTTTCTCACGCAACGTGAAATCTGAACCGTGAAACGTGAAACGTGACGAAAGACCATTACAAGTCGCGATTCATCAGCCCACGACGACGCCGGCGTATCCGACGGCGTTATCGGGCCTCTGCGGCTGAACCGCTTTCAGCACTTCGTAACTGTTGGCGTGACGCAACACTTTTGCGGCGTTAGCGCCCGATAATCCGCAGGCGGCCAACATCGCGGCGATCGCGCCGCCGCCGCATGCGTTCATCCGTTCCCGAACTTCCGTCACAACCTGCTCGACCTGAAAATTCTCCACAACATCAAGCAGGCGCCGATCATTTTCCATCGCCCATTTCAGGGCATCCAGCCCGACTCCGAAGGGCGTGAACTGATACGCGGGCCCATAATGGGTCAGGTCACTGCTGGCGAGATAAACCGCCTTTTGACCTGACTGTTGAACCGACTTCGCGGTCCGCTGGCCAATCTGAATCGCATTGGCAATCAGCGGCACTTCAATCGGAAGCAACTTCGCATCGGGCCAGATGCTCTGGACCAGCGGAAGCTCGACCTCCACGGCGTGCTCGCGCTGATGAAAGCGATCATCAACGACAAACAACGGTGAACTCGACCGCACTTCGTTCGTCAGATCGGCGGGCACTTCGGTGGTGCCGCCGGGGACGTGCCACTTACCGAAGCTCGACAGCACCGCCCGCTCGAGCGGGATTGGCGTGTGGACCGCGCCGAAAATCACAACCACATCCGGCGTCGTGTGCTTTGCGATGGTTCCGATAACCTCGCCGGCAATCGCGCCGCTGCACACCCAGCCGGCGTGCGGAACAATGCCACCGATCCACGCGGCTTTGGTGGTGCCGGGATTGGCGCTGATGAGTCGCTGGGCGGCGGTGCGACACTCTTCATCCGTCCCGGGATAAAACAAACCCGCGACGGCGGGCTCCCGAACAGCAACTCGGCTGGGCCCGGCCATGCGGCGCACTATACGCGGATGATGAAATGCACAGCAACGCACAAGGCCCCTCGCGACAGGAAATGTATTCAAAGCGTGAGAACCGGGGCAATCTAGGACGATTCGAAGGAGGGAAGGCGTCGGGGGTTGTCTGATGCAGGCGCACCGTTGAGGGAATTCCGGTCGGAGAAGGCGATCGAAAAAGCGCGATCGTGAAAGAAGGGAACCGGGAACGTTCCCGATCGAATTTTGAAAAGTGTTGCATTGTGCTGCAAAGTGATGCAGAGCGCTCCCGCGTGGGGGATAACTTTGGATCCGTGGGTAATGGTGAGTCATTTTGAGTAAGGGCGGCGAGTAGGCGCGAGAGGTAGCATAATAGAATGGCGGGAAGGGTTTGTTGTGGGGACATCTGAGACATTAGTGCTGAAATGTGAAACGTGAAACGTGATGGAGCGGGTGCGCGGAGAGAGCGCTGGACCTGGGGACATGGTGGCGAGGTTTTCAAAGAGCATGGCCTTGGGGGCCGGTTGGGGGATTTTACTACTGGGGTGGGTGGGGGAGCAAGGGAAATGTTTGGGTTTTGTGTGGGTAAGGTGATCGAGTCTATTTCGGAAATCTTCCGAAAAACATTCCGGTTTCGAATCACTTTCATTCGCCCAGGCGTCCGCCACCACACCCTCTAGACGCCAATCCGGTTATCTGCTATCATCCCCCCGGCTGGTACGCTGAGCGAATCGATTACGCCGCAGGTTCTTGTTTCTGCCCGCAGTCCCTTCCCCACTTGCCTCCCTCCCAGGTCAGAGCGCTGACCTCTTTTCCGCCAGACCTGAAAAGTAAAACGCTGGGTCCTGGATTAGCCCCCCGTCCTTAAGGAGGACCCCATGGGCAAGAAGTTGTATGTTGGAAATCTGAGCTACGACGTCGATAGCTCCGCACTCGAGCAGCTCTTCGGCGCGCACGGCACTGTCGAAAGCGCGCAGATCATTAATGATCGCGACACCGGTCGAAGCAAAGGCTTCGGCTTTGTCGAGATGAGCAGCGATTCCGAAGCTCAGGCCGCGATCGGCGCCCTGAACGGCCAAGAGCACGGCGGCCGCGCTCTCACCGTCAACGAAGCCAAGCCCCGCGAAGATCGCGGTGGTGGTGGTGGCGGCGGCGGTGGTGGTCGCGGTGGCTACGGCGGCGGCGGCGGGGGTCGCAGCAGTGGCGGCGGCGGCGGTGGTCGCGGCGGCTACGGTGGTGGCGGCGGCGGCGGTGGCCGCAGCGGTGGTGGCGGCGGCGGTCGCTACTAAATCTTAATCTTTACCCCCAATCGGAGCCGTTAACGCGGCTCCGATTGCTTTTCTCCCCCGGCCCGTGGTCTCGCTTGTTCGCGGAGCACCGTCATGAATATTTACAAACTCTACTCCGCCAACGGCGACCGTGCCGGCTTCTGGGTGCAACATCGCACCTGGAAAAATATGTGTGCCCAAATCCACAGCGTCGCCGATCAACAGTCAGGCGCTCTTCCCGGGCTGGCGCCGCTTCATGACAACGCCAAGGTCATCGCAAAGATCTTCGACGTGCGGAGCGGCCGCCCCATTTCCGTCACTCCGAGGCTCGAAAATCCCGATGACCAGAACTACACGGTCATCGCCGAACCTGCGTGGAGCCATTCCCGCCGTTGCTGATCCGTTGCCTGTTCGTTTGCAGTTTGGATGTGCATGATGTCAGAAGCCCTTGTTACTCCCGTCCCCCGTCCGGTCAAGGATGAAGATCTCTCGGAGCAGATCGCCAAATCCGTCGCGCGCGAACCCCGTGAGCAGGTCACCTGCCGCCGCGTCGCCCCCAATCATTATCGCTGCAACTGGTGGGCTGCGCAGAACACGTCCAACTTTGACAACCCCGCGATGTCCGGCATGCTCGTCACCACCAGCCGAATTTCCCGCAGCCGCTTCCTCCGCGTCGTCAAGGAAGATGGCCGCCTCCAGATGATGATTATTACTCCCGGCGGATCCCGCGAACAGGAAACCAAAGGCTGACCATTTCCAGCGCCGGTAGCAAAACCCGCCCGTAATCCAGATCGAGATCTCTGAATACCCTCAAGACATGGTCGCTGAAGCGACCACGCCGAATCGGAATTCGGGGGTTGGGGATGGTTATTTAGAGGTCCCGATCTACCGTCGGTGTTCAGCCCATGGATGAACACCGCTCTGAGCCCACGCCCGCTTCGCGCGATATACTCCCGATCTCGCGATGCCCCACGACCCGATTCCGCACATGCTCCAGACCGCGCTCCAGCACCAGCAGGCGCGAGAATTTTCGCAAGCCGAATCGCTGTACCGCCAGGTGCTCCAGAAGCACCCCGATCATCCCGACGCCCTCCATCTGCTCGGCATCGTCCTTCACACCGTGGGCCGATCCGATGCCGCAGTGGATCTATTTCGTCGCGCCATCTCCATCCGCTCGAGTGATGCCAGGTTTCACCGCAATCTGGCACTCGTCCTCCAATCGCAGCAACGTTTCAACGAAGCCGCTGAAGCCTGGCGGCGCGTCGCGGAACTCGAGCCCAGGGCTGCCGACGCCCCTGCCCAGCTTGGCGCGCTTCTCATCAAGGAAGGCCGGCACGAACAAGCGATCGAAGCGCTGCGCCGCGCCGCGGCACTCGACCCGAACAACGCCGGCGTTCAAAGCAATTTTGGAAGCGCGCTCGCGCTGTCCGGCAGAATTGGCGATTCCATCGAAGCGCTCCGCCGCGCCGTCGATCTCGAATCGACGGCTCCGCAATCCCACCACAACCTTGCCGTCAGTCTTCGGCAGGTTGGTCTGGTCGAAGAGGCCGAAGAGCACTTTCGCGCGGCAATCCGCCTTAATCCAACGCACGGCGCCGCCGGCTCAGGGTTGCTGCTCACGCTCCAATATCGTGAGCACGATGCCACTGAAGTTTTCGCCGAGCACAAAGCCTGGGCGCGCCGAAACACGAGCAGCGTTCCCCCCGCGCCGGCGCACCGGAACGATCGCGACCCGATGCGGCGTCTGCGGGTCGGCTATGTCTCCGCCGATTTGCGCCAGCACTCGGTTGGGTTCTTTATCGAGCCCCTGCTGGCGGCCCACGATGCCGCAGCAGTCGAAGTGTTCTGCTACAGCGGCGTCGACCACCCCGACGAAACCACGCGCCGCATCGAAAGGCAAGTGCACCACTGGCGCACCACTCAATCTCTTTCCGATGAACACCTTGCCCACTTGATCCGCCAAGACGCAATCGACATCCTGGTCGATCTCTCCGGCCACACCGCCGGCCACCGTCTCCTCGCGTTCGCCCGAAAGCCCGCGCCGATTCAACTGACGTACCTTGGATATCCCGACACGACGGGTCTGACCCAAATCGACTACCGGATCACCGACGTCTTCGCGGATCCTTCCGTGGATGCTGAAACGCTTGTGCGCCTGCCGCGGTGCGCCTGGTGTTACCGTCCTTATGAGGCCGCCCCTCGCACCACCGCTTCAGCCTTTCACTCGAATGGCCACATCACTTTCGGGTCATTCAACACGCTCGCGAAGCTTAGCCCGACAGTCGTGGATTTGTGGACTCAGCTTCTCCGGCGCCTCTCGTCGTCGCGCCTCGTGCTGAAGTCGTCGGGCCTGGAGGATTTTTCGACTCGCGCTCGATTCCTCTCCCTCTTCACTCGGCACCACATCGACCCCGCGCGAATCACACTCCTCGGCAAATCCAACTCACTTCACGATCACCTGGAAAGTTACAACCAGATCGACATCGCGGTCGACAGCTATCCGTACCACGGCACCACCAGCACCTGCGAGGCGCTCTGGATGGGTGTGCCGGTAATCACCCTCGCCGGTGACTGTCACGTCTCGCGGGTCGGGGTTAGCCTGAACACCGCGGTCGGGTTGCCGGAACTGATTGCTGATTCCCCAGAACGCTACATCGAAATCGCGCTTGATCTTGCCCACGACACGCGACGGCTTTCCTCCCTCCGGGCCAGTCTCCGCGACCGCATGAAAGAGTCGGCGCTCACCGATGCTCCCGCTCTCGCGCGAGCTGTCGAGCACACGTACAGAAGGATCTGGACGCAATGGTGCGGAGCGGACGCGTGACAACTGACAACCCCAAGCGCGCGATCGAGCAGGCCGTCCGACTTCACAGCGCGGGCGATCTCGCCGGTGCAGAGAAAATCTACCGCCAGATTCTCGCAACGAACCCCAACCACCCGGATGCCCTCCACCTTCTCGGCGTGATCGCCCATCAAGTCGGCCGCCACGCGGATGCCGCCGATCTCATCTCATCGGCGATCCGTCTCAATTCCAGGAATCCCGACTACCACATCAACCTGGGCGAAGCGCTCGCCGCCCTGAACCGACTCGACGAGGCCATCGTTGAATATCGTGCGGCAATCCAGTTGAACTCGCGCGAGGTCATTGCCTGGAGCAACCTCGCCGCCGCGTATCTGGCACAGGAAAATCTGGATGAAGCGATTGTTGCTGCTCGCACCGCTCTCTCGATTAAGCCCGACGACGCCGGCGCTTTGGCGAACCTCGGCATCGGTCTCACGCGCCAGGGGAAGTTTGATGAAGCCATCGCGATCCTTAGCCGCGCCGCGAAACGGAACCCGCGCTCCGCTCAAGCTCAGACCAATCTGGGGATGGCCCTGCTCGCCGTCAATCGGCTTGAGGAATCCATAGCCGCTTCTCGCAGCGCGCTCTCGATCGATCCGAATTATGCCCTCGCCTGGAACAATCTCGGCGCCGCGCTTCAGCAGGCGGGTGTCGCTGAGGAAGCGGTCGCAGCTTACCGGCGCGCCATTGAGTTGAATCCGCGCTATGCTGTTGCCCACGACAACCTGCTCCTTGCCCTCCATTACCTGCCGACGATCACTCCCTCGGAAATCTTCGACGCACACCAGCGCTGGGCCAAACAATTCGTTCCGCCGAACTACATTCCGCCGCCGCATCCGAACGACCGGAACCCGGATCGTCCGCTTCGCATCGGGTTTGTCTCCGGCGACTTCCGCCGGCATTCCGTCGCGTACTTCATCGAGCCTTTGCTTCGAAAACTCGATCGCACTCAGTTCGAAATCACTTGCTACAGTTCCACGCCGATTCCCGATGAAGTGACCGAACGATTGCAGAAGCTCGCGCGGTGGTCCGACATTCGCGGCAAGAGCGACGACCAAGCCGCAACGCGCATCCGTCACGACAAGATCGATATCCTCATCGACCTCTCCGGCCACACTGCGGGCAATCGCCTGATGCTTTTCGCTCGCAAACCCGCGCCGGTTCAAGTCACCTATCTGGGCTATCCCGACACCACCGGGCTGCAGCAGATCGCCTACCGCATCAGCGATGCGACAGTGGATCCAATAGATCCGTCTTCGGGTTCTGATTCGTTTCATACAGAAGCGTTGTTCCGGCTTCCGCGCTGCGCGTGGTGTTACCTTCCTTCGCACGATGCACCGTCCATCGCGCCGCGTGCATCGGCTGAAGTCACCTTCGCCTCGTTCAACACGTTCGCGAAGCTGAGCGCGGACATCCTCAAGTTGTGGTCGCAGATTCTGGAGAAGGTGCCAGGCTCCCGCCTTATGCTGAAAGGCCATGGGAGCGAAGACGCGGCCACCCGCCGGCGGATTCTCGACAGCGTCTGTGGCAACAAGATCGAGCCATCGCGCGTGGTCTTTACGGGACGCCACGCCACGCCGCAGCTTCATCTTCAAGTGTACAACGAAGTGGATATCGCGCTCGACACGTATCCGTATCACGGCACCACCACGACGTGCGATGCGCTGTGGATGGGCATCCCCGTGGTCACGCTTGCGGGCGATCGGCATGTTTCCCGCGTTGGCGTCAGCCTGCTGAATGCGGTGGGTCTCGATGAGTTGGTCGCGAGGACGCCGCGGGAGTATGTCGAAATTGCGACCGCGCTCGGCCTCGATCGCGCGCGTCTTGCGAACCTGCGCGATGGACTGCGTGCGCGCATGCAGCAATCTCCTCTCATGGATGCCGCTTCGCACGCCCGCGCGATGGAAGGCGCGTTGCGGTCGATGTTCCGCGCCTGGTGCTCGCGATGATCGGCATGCCTTTGTATCCTTGTCGCATGTTCGTCGCGCCTGCAGATCAGGCGGTGGCCACACGTTCATGAAGCGAATTCTCGTCATCACCAACAATCTCCAGCAGGCATCGTACAGGCTGCGGGTAGCTGCGATTCTGCCGCTGCTGGCGCAGCGCGGGTTTGATTTGAAGGTTGAGGTTCGGCCGCGGGGCATTTTTGCCCGCCGGCGGCTGCTGGCGAGTGCGAACCAATTTGACGCGGTGCTGCTTCAGCGGAAGCTGCTGGATCCGTGGGATGCGAAGCTGCTTCGCAAGAAGGCGCTGCGAATTGTTTATGACGTCGATGATGCGGTGATGTTTGATGAGAAACCGCGCGGGCGGTTTTCGCAGTGGCGATTGTCGCGGCGGTTTGAGGCGACGGCATCGGTCCTCGATTGCGCGGTGGTGGGCAACGACTACCTTGCGGGGATGTTTCTTCAGAAGACGAAGAATGTGATTGTCCTGCCGACGGTGGTGGATCCGGCGCATTACCAGGTCAAGGGGCATGAACCGACGGATTTGCCGCGACTGGTTTGGATTGGATCGCACTCGACGCTGCCTTATTTGCGGCCAGTGCTCCCGGCGCTGGAGCGGGCGCGCGAGCAAGTGCCGGGACTGCGCTTGTTGATCGTCGCGGATCAGGCGCTGGAGGGGATTTCGCTGCCGGTGGAGTTTGAAAAATGGTCGGAGGAGAGGGAGTCGGAGTTGCTTTGTCGGGGGGACATTGGGATTGCGCCGACGCCGCTGAATCATTGGACGCTGGGGAAGTGCGGGTTCAAGATCGTTCAGTACATGGCGGCAGGGCTGCCGGTGATTGCGTCGCCGGTGGGGGCGAATTCGCAAATCGTGCAGGAGGGGCGGACGGGAATTCTGGCGGATTCGGGGGAAGACTGGACGGAGGCGGTGGTGAAGCTGGCGAGGGATGTTTTGCTTCGCGGCTCGATGGGGGCCGCGGGGCGGCAACGGGTGGAGAATGTTTTCTCGCTTCAACGCGCGATTGAAACGTGGGCGCAGGTGCTGGGGATGTGATGTTACTCGGGGCGGGCATAGGCTTCCCAGAAACCCTGTTTCTTACGTGGGACGCGCTTGATGAGTTGCCAGTCTTTTAGCTCGGGCGGCGGCGGGGATTGTTCGTTGGTGAAAACGACCATCACCTGCGGGGTTGAAGTCGGGAGCGTGGTGGGTTGGGTGGCGTGACGGACGGTGCGGTTCAGGTAGATCGGGAGATCGATCGGGACTTTGTCGAAGCGGGCGGGGGCTGTGAAGCCCCAGACTTCGGCGGTGGAGGGGAGCTTGGCGACAATCGCATCGGCGAGGGGTTTCATGTCGCTGAGACCGGAGTCAGTTCTGGAGTAGCCGCGGATGAACAGGGCTTGGGCGCCGAGCATGATCGCGAGGGCGGCGGGAAGGATGCCGAGTTCGCGGTCGTGACGCCAGGTGAGGATCAGGATTGCGGCCCCGATGGGGGCGGCGATTGCCGCGGTGGTGGGGGACCACCATTTGTCACTGGCGGCGGTTGTGAGGAAGCAGCCGGCGATGGGGAGGCCGAGGGCGATAAGACCGAGGGTGGCCCAGGTGGCGCCCATCGCGAGGTGCCAGGCGATGCGGTTGGCAATGTCGCGGTGGAGGAATCCGATGGCGGCGACGACGGCGGCGGGGGCGATCATGGGGAGGAGGTAGCGTTCGTTTTTCTCGGGGAAGCAGGTCATGACAAGGACGGGCGCGACGGCAAGCATGAGCGCGAAGATACCGGCGTCGCTGCGCTCGCGGACGATCTTGATCGCACCGACGATGAAGAACCAGAGCCAGGGGAGGAGGAGGAGGGTCATGGGAAGATAGGACCAGATTGGATCGGCGGGTTCGTTACGAGCGCCCCCGGCGGCGGCGTCGCGGGTCCAGAGCTCGAGCTGGCCGGAGAAACGGGTGAGGACGTAGACCGGCCAGGGGAGGGCGATGGCGAGGACGATGAGTGTGGTGAGGAGGATGGGCTTCCAAGGCAGGCGGGTTTGACGTTTGTAGATTGCGAAGGCGGCGAGGGGGATGATGGTTTGGACCAGGGCGACGGGGCCCTTGGTCATGAGGGCGCAGGCGAGCGTGATGGCGGCGGCGACCGTGAAGAGCATGATCGCGTTTCGCGGTCCCGCGACAGACTTCGACGAGCTCAGTCGAGTCGAGTCGCTGGGCTCTCGTTCGGGGGCGGAGCGTTTGAAGATCGCGGCGGCGAGGAGAGCGTTGGTGATCGTCACCCACATCGCGAGGTGGATATCGGTGGTGGCGGAGCGGGTGAAGCGCAGGAAGAGGAAGGTGGTGGCGGCGATTGTGGCGGCGGTGAGGGCGACAGGGTCATCGGCGAGGGTTCGGCCGAGCCAGGCGGTGGCGAGGAGGAGAATGCAGCCGGAGAGGAGGGCGGGCCAGCGGACTTGCCAGGCGAGGGTTTGATATGCCTGTTCGCGCTGCGCGGGATTGGAGAGCGCGCTGAGGGTTTGAGGGCGGACGGCTAACGCGGTTAACCAGGTGGTGAGGGGGGGCTTGGTGGTGCGGGGCGCGCCTTTGAGCGTGGGAACGAGCCAGGGTCCGCCGCGGCGCATTTCGAGGATGGGACCGACGATGAGGTTTTCGCTGCCGCCGGAGAATTCGAGGGAAATGAGGGTGGGGGCGATGGCGGTGAAGACGATGGCGGCGAGTGCGGCGGCGAGGAGGGTGAAGCGGAGGGCTGAGCGGCGCGCCTGTGGCGGCGCGGGTTCATGTTGTGGGGGATTCATGGAAATGTGGGAGGTCATTTCTTGTCCGAGGGGTCGATTGTAAGTGGGGATGGATTGGAGGGCGATGGCGGTGGGGGGGAGGGGAATTGACGATTGGGTGATTGGGTGATTGACGATTGGTCTTGGGTGAGGGAGGCGTGGACAGGGGGCGGGGGGGGAAATAAGCTTGGCTCTTTTGACGGAAGGGCAGATGTTATGGTGAGAAACTGGATTGGCGCGGCGCTGCTGGTGGTTGTGCTGGCGGGGAGTGCGCGGGGGGTGGAAGCTGATGTTTCGACGCCGGGCGGAGCGCAGAAGGCGGCGCTGGCGGCGACGAACAAGGAGGATGAGAAGGGGGTGCGGAAGTTTTTGCACACCTCCACGCCGACCGAAGAGAAGCTGGCCGATGCGATGGCGGCGAACGCGGTGGCGGGGGCGAAGGTGTATAACGCGGCGGTGAAAAAATATGGCGAGGACTCCACACGCAAGGAGCTGTTTGGTTTGATCCCGATGCAGTCGAGCGAGAAGGAGATCGACTCGACGCAGTGGAAGATTGATGGGGATCGCGCGACGCCGGTGGAGACGGAGGCGAACAAGTTCGTCGGTGCGGGGCTGCGGAAGGTGGAAGGGGTGTGGAAGCTGTCGATCTCGGAACTGGCGGCAGGGCATTCGCAGGCGGAACTTCAGCAGATGATGGGGCTGATCGAAAAGCAGACGACGATGATGACCGAAACGGCGAAGGAGACGAGCGAGGGGAAGTTCCCCTCGGTGCAGGACCTGAAGAAGGCGGCAATCGACAAGCAGCGGAAGCTGATGCAGGAAGCGCAGGCGATGGCGGCGACGCAGGCGGGCAAGCCGGCGACGGCGCCGGCGGCAGGGGGGGCGAAGTCGGGGAAGTAAATCCGAAGCACGAAACTCGAAAGCCGAAACAAATTCGAAATTCGAAGAAGCAATGTCCAAAAAACGACTGACCTTGCCCGCGATCGGTGGAGCGGAGAAGTGAAGGGGCCCCCGATTCGGGTTTAGGGACGGCAGCGAGAACGTCTGCGGGGGGGACTGTCAAACGTGTGCGTATTGACGTTCGACTTTCTTCCGGCTCAAGGAAATGCGAGCCTTGAGCGCGCGCCGCCTTTCGAATTCGCGACGGATCTCGCCCTTTGCCCTTCTCGCCCCTTGGACATCTTCGCCCTAGAATCAGCGATATGGCGACGAAACCGAAGCGCGGGTTGGACTATGACATCATTGAACCCATCGGCGAGCGGGTGGTGGTGCGGAAGGATGATAATAAGCGGGAGACGAAGAGCGGGATTGTGTTGCCGGACAGTCATGAGATTCCGGTGATTACGGGGCGGGTGATCGCGATCAGCAAGGCGATCGAGAATGATGAGGATCTGACGATCCGGCAATACGATAAGGTTCTGTTCGATCCGCGGGAGGCGATTCCGGTTGAATTGGAACACGACAACAAGCTGTTTGTCGTCCCGTTGGAGCGGGTGCTGGCGATTTTCCGGCGATCGGGGGATGCGAAGGTGAAAGAGAAGAAGCAGGAGGAGGAGTTGGGCGGGGAGATGAGTTCCGAAGAGTAAGCCCGAAACCCGAAGCCCGAAATCCGAGACAAATCCCAAGCAAAAAGAAGAAATCACCAAAACGGGCTGTTTGGAGCATTCCGCTTCAGTCATTGGTGCTTGTTTCGGATTTCGTGCTTGGGATTTCGGATTTGTCCGCCACAAACGTCCCCCGCCAAAACTGTCACGCACTCCTCCCGTCTTCCACCTAAGCTGATTACTTGACAGGGTTTGGGGGTATCGATACAAACCCAGCGGTAACGGACGCAGCGAGCCCGCGGGGCATCGTTTGTTCCGCTTGGAGATTGGGCCGATGCTCATGGTGAGTTCACTTCTGGCCGCTACTTCAATCGTCGAACCGCTCATTCTTGAGCAACTGGGTCTGGAGCGAAATGCGCTGTGGGTGACCGCGTACATGGTGGTTTTGGCGGCGATGTTCCTCGGGGTGATTTCGCTGATTGCGATGTTCTGCATCTGGTGGGAGCGGAAGGTGGCGGGGCACATGCAGGCCCGGATCGGGCCGAACCGGGTGGGGCCGATTGGGATTTTGCAGTCGCTGGCGGATGGGATGAAGCTTTTGCTGAAGGAAGATCTGACGCCGGGGGTGGCGGATCATTTCCTGTATCGGCTGGCGCCATACCTGGCGTTTGCGCCGGTCTTTGCGGCGTTTATTGCGCTGCCGTTCGGACCGAATCTTACGGTGGAGCCGAGGCTGAACGTGGGGGTGTTCTGGATTCTGGCGATGCTGTCGGTGGAGGTGATGGGGGTGATCCTCGCGGGTTGGGCATCCAACAACAAATGGGCGATATACGGGGCGATGCGCGAGGCTTGCCAGATGGTGAGCTATGAGATTCCGCTGGGGATCTCGATCATCGTCGGGGTGATGACGGCGGGCACGCTGAACATGGTGATGCTGGGGCACATTCAGGGTGGCGGCATTCACACCTGGCTGATTTATCGAAACCCGTTCGTGTTCCTCGCGTTCTTCGTCTTCTTCGTAGCATCCCTGGCGTCGAACAAGCGAGCGCCATTTGATCTGCCGGAGAGCGAATCGGAACTGGTGGCGGGGTTTCATACCGAGTATTCCGGCCTGCGGTGGTCGTTCTTCTTCTTCGCGGAATATGGGGCGATGTTCATCGTGGGTGGGATTCAGGCTGCGCTGTTCCTCGGCGGGTGGCACGATCCGTTTGGGCTTCTGGGGTGGTGGTATCAGAAGGCGCTTGCCAACTACACCATCGATCCGACCGGCATGAACGTGGCGTCGTTGTTGCTCCTGAACGTGATTGGCGTGGGGATTTTTGTGACCAAGGCGCTGGGGATTATCTTTGTGCAGATGTGGCTGCGGTGGACGCTGCCTCGGCCTCGGATCGATCAGGTTTTGTATGCCTGCGTGAAGGTGCTTTTGCCGATGGCGTGCGTGCTGCTGCTCGGGGCGGCGGTGTGGCAGTGGTTGATTCCGGAGCGGCCGGGAATTCCGTGGAAGGATTATCAGCCTTGGGATTTGGCGGATTGGTTTCGCGCGGGGTACGGCGCGGCCGGAGTGACGCAGCTTGTGTTGACGTTGGTTGGCATCGGGATGTTCAGCGCGGTCGTCGGTTGGGTGATGTATGCGGCTGCGACGGGACGGAACAATAAACAGCGGTTGACGGAGCCGGCGCCGCTGGATCGGGTGCCGGATAATTTGGTGAAGGCGTAGGGAAGAAGGCAAGAGGCAAGAGGCACGAAGGGAATGATGGGTGCGATTTTGGGACAGGGTGGTGTGGAGTTGACGGATGCCGGAACGGTGTCCGCGGTGCTGTTCTATGTGTTTGCGCTGTTGACCGGTGGCGCCGCGCTGGCGGTGGTGTTCTCGCGGAACATCGTGCGGACGGCGGTGGCATTGCTGTTTACGCTTGCGGGTGTGGCAGGATTGTACTTCCTGCTGAGCGCGGAATTTCTGGCGGCGGTGCAGCTTGTGGTGTATGCGGGTGGGACGCTGATCCTGATCGTGTTTGGGGTGATGCTGACGAGTAAGAGCCAGTTTGCGCGGTTCGAGCCGAAATTGGGGGAAGTGATCGTGGCGATGTCGGTGGGGGTGATCCTGCTGTTTGCGCTGATCCTCGGAATTTTCCATACGACTTTCGCGAGCAATGCGCTGAGCCTGGATGAGTATCCGGTGGCGAAGCTGGGGCAGGTTTTGCTCGGTGATTATCTGGTGCCGTTTGAACTGATCAGCGTGCTGCTGCTGGTGGTGATGATCGGGGCGGCGTATCTGGCGAAAGGTCGGCGAAGAGATGAGCCGCGGACGGAGAAGCCGACGCTGAGCAGGGCGGCAAGGCAGTGGAGTTAACCGAGTCGATTGCGGATTGAACAAATGAACTTCGGCCCCATGATTCTTTCGCAGGTCGGCTTGCAGCACTATCTCGTGCTGGCGGCGTTCATGTTCGTGTGCGGCTTGATGTCGATCCTGACCAAGCGAAATGCGATTGGGATTTTGATGGGCGTGGAACTGATCCTGAACGCCGCGAATGTGAACGTCGTGGCGTTTAATCGATTTTCGCACGGTATCGGCGCAGGCGGCTTGCGACTCGATGGCCAGGTGTTCGCAATATTTGTGATCGTGCTGGCGGCAGCGGAAGCGGCTGTCGCGCTGGCGATCTTCCTGAACTTTTACAACAACTTCTCTACGATCGACGTCGAGAGGGCGAAGAACTTACGAGGATAGTTTCTTGTCCGTGGTCAGTTGTCGGTTGCTGAAGACGGCCTCCCGCATCGGACCACGGACAACGGACCACGGACCACGGACAAGCGAGAATGCCTCTACCGGCAACATTTCTGATCATCGCGACGCTGCTGCCGCTGGCGTCGTTTCTGGTGTTGGTGTTTTTTGGCAAGCGGATGGGAAATCCGCTGGCGGGTTGGGTGGGGACGGCGGCGATCATGGGGTCGTTCGCATTTGCGATGGCGGCGATGTTCCTCTGGCTGCCGAAGAACGGGCAGATGTACGAGGAACCGGGGACGCATCAGAAGGTGGCGTGGGGGCTGAACCAGGGGCCGATTAATTATCCAATCAAGTGGGTCCCGATCGGGCTGGCGAATCGACCGGAAGGCGTGGGGCAGCCGCATGCGGGGTTTCTGGACGTGGGGATTTACGTCGACAGCCTGACCGTCGCGATGTTCGCGATGATCACGCTGGTGGCGACGCTGATTCACATTTTCAGTATCGGGTACATGCACGAGGACAAGCGATTTCCTCGATTCTTCACTTACCTGAGCTTGTTTTGTTTTTCGATGCTTGGCTTGATCATCGGCGGAACGATTCTCCAACTGTTCATCTTCTGGGAACTCGTCGGCCTGTGCTCCTATCTTCTGATCGGCTTTTGGTATGAGAAGAAGAGCGCGAGCAATGCCGCGATCAAGGCGTTCGTAACCAATCGAGTGGGGGATTTCGGGTTTTTGATTGGGCTGGGGATTTTGTTTTATCACCTGGGGAATGTGGCGCTGCCGAACTTGTGGGTGCTGCTGGGTGGGGCGGGGGCGCTGGATGGGACGAGTCACGGGTTTTTGAATGTGGCGGGCGTGGGCCATATTTCATCGGGCTTGCTGACGGTGATGGGGATTGGGTTGTTCTTCGGCGCTGTCGGAAAGAGCGCCCAGTTTCCGCTGCACGTCTGGCTGCCGGATGCGATGGAGGGGCCGACGCCGGTGAGCGCGCTGATCCATGCGGCGACGATGGTGGCGGCGGGCGTTTATTTAGTCGCGCGGATTTTTCCGATCCTGACGCCTGATGCGAAGTTGTTCATCGCGGTGATCGGATGCGTGACTTTGACGATGGCGGCGCTGATTGCGCTGGCGCAGACCGACATCAAGAAGGTGCTGGCGTATTCCACGCTGTCGCAGCTCGGTTACATGATCATGGCTTTGGGGATCGGGAGTTATATCGGTGGCTTGTTCCACCTGATCACGCACGCTTTCTTCAAGGCTCTTTTATTCCTTGGCTCCGGGAGCGTGATCTATGCGGCGCACCATGAGCAGGAGATGCCGCAGTATGGGGGGTTGTGGAAGAAGATCCCGATCACGGCGGCGACGTTCTTCATCGCGGTGCTGGCGATCGCGGGGACGCCGTTTTTCAGCGGGTACTACAGCAAGGACATGATCATCGCCCACGCGGGCGCGTTTAGCGCTTGGGCCGATGCGCACGGCAAGTCCCACTGGTACTGGGCATTCTGGCTGATGCCGACGATCATCGCGTACGTCACGGCGTTCTACATGATGCGATGCTGGATGCTGACGTTCGCGGGGAAGCCGCGGAACAAGCATGTGTATGACCACGCGCGCGAGCGGCCGGTGATGTATTGGCCGCTGGTGGCGCTGGCGGTGCTGGCGGTGATTGGCGGGAAATGGTTGAACGTGCGGGAGCTGATCGAAGGATCCCAGCGCGAGGCGACGGTCCTGTGTCAGCGGATCAAAGAGGATAAGAATTTTCAGCCGTTCGCAACGAGTTGGCCGGGTGATGTTCCCAAGGCCGAGCAGACGACGACGGGATCGGAAGGGACGGAGCTGGCGGCGGCGCCGGTTATCGGGAAGTCGGAAGAGCACGCGGAGCACGATCCCCTCGCGCATGGCTGGCACTTGGTTCACCAGTACGTCTTCTTCGCTTTCATCGTCGGCATCGGACTGGGTTTCATCGTTTATGCCAGGGGTTACTGGATTGCCGGTCCGCTGATGAAGATTCCGCCGCTGAATTGGATTCGGATCTGGCTGTATCGGCGGATGTATTTCGATGAGCTGTACTTCGCGATCTTTGTGGGCGTGGTGATGGCGTTGTCGAGGTTGAGCGCGTGGTTCGACCGGTATGTTGTCGACGGCATGGTGAATCTTGCCGGGTACAGCGTGCGGCGCGCGGGAGATCTGGCGGGGTTGACCGACAAATATGTTGTCGACGGCGCCGTGAACGGAGCCGCCTCTTTGAGCCAGGAATTGGGCGCTGCGGTCCGGGCGCCGCAGACGGGTCGGATACGGGTTTATGTGATGGTGCTGGTTGCGGTCGTGAGCCTGGGTTTGGCGGCGGCGATTGTGGTGGCGCTTTCTTGAGGGCATGCGGAGCGGTCACCCCCGGTGTAGTCACCGGGGGCTAAATACCGAAGGAATTATGGACTTCTTGCGACACAATTTGCTGACGATCCTGATCTTCCTGCCGATGGTGGGGGCGCTGGTGACGATGGTTCTGCGCACCCGCGACCAAGTGCGCTGGGCGGCGGTGGGATTTACGGCCGCAACGTTTCTGCTGTCGCTGCTGCTGTTCGTGACGTTCGACTGGAACCAGAAGGGGCCGTACGACTATGTGAAGTACGATGCCGGCGGCGCCGCGATCCCGGGATCGGGCATCGTGCAGATGGTGCAGTCGGCATCGTGGATCCCCGCATTCAATATTCAGTACAAGGTGGGGATAGACGGGCTGAGTTTTCCGCTGGTGATGCTCAGCACCTTCATCTGTTTCTTAAGCTGCATTGCATCCTGGAATATCGAGAAGATGCCCAAGGGCTACATGGCCCTGTTCCTGTTTCTCGAGACCGGAATCCTCGGCGTCTTTCTCAGCCTGGACTTCTTCCTGTTCTATGTGTTCTTCGAAGTGTCGCTGCTGCCGATGTACTTCTTGATCGGGATCTGGGGCGGCCCGAGAAAAGAATATGCGGCCATCAAGTTCTTCCTATACACGCTGGTCGGTTCGATCGGGCTGCTGATCGTGCTGATTGGGACGTATCTTTACAGCAGGGGATTCCAGGGCAATCCGCTGGGGACGTTTGATCTGGTGACGATGGCGAGTCCGGCGTTTCAGGCGCACCTCGGATCCCAAGTCGCTTTGGCCGGGGCGCTGGCGAAGACTTTTTTCGTGCTGCTCATGATCGGCTTCCTGATCAAGGTTCCTGCCGTGCCGTTTCATACCTGGTTGCCGGACGCGCATGTCGAGGCGCCGACGCCCATCTCGATGATCCTGGCGGCGATTTTGTTGAAGATGGGCGGCTACGGGATTTTCCGAATCGCCTATCCGCTGTATCCCGAGGCGGCGAAGACGCTCTGGTTGCTGATCGCCATCATCGGCGTGGTGAGCATTATCTATGGCGCGCTGTGCGCCATGGCGCAGACGGATTTCAAGAAGCTGGTCGCGTATTCATCCGTCTCACACATGGGTTTCGTGACGCTGGGCGCAGCGGTGATGACGCCCGCCGCGGTCAATGGGGCGCTCTTCATGATGGTCGCCCACGGGATCACGAGCGCCATGATGTTCTTTATCGTGGGCGTGATCTACGAGAGGGCGCACCATCGAGAACTCTCGCGCTTCGGCGGACTTGCCACGACCATGCCGGTGTATACCGGTTTCTCAACGGTGGGATGTTTCGCGAACCTGGGGCTGCCCGGCTTGTGCGGGTTTGTGGGCGAGGTGATGGTGTTGATCGGCGCGTTTCAGGCCGCTCGACCCGACTCGCTGATCATGAAAGCGTACCCGGGAGACTACCCCTGGATTATCACGCTGGCGGTGATCGCATGTTTTGGCGTGATCCTGACGGCGGGTTACATGCTCTGGACAATCCAGCGCGTGTTCTTCGGCCCGGAGAAGGCGGAGTACAAGGGATTTTCGGAGGTCGATCAGCGCGAAGTCGCGGTGCTGACGCCGCTGACCGTCATGGCGATCGCGTTTGGCGTGCTGCCTTGGCTGATGTTCTTTGTGTTCACGCAGCAGACCGTGGATGCGCTGTTCAAGGTCCTTGGCGTGCGATAGAAAGCGTCCCCGTAGCACGGGCATCTTGCCCGTGTTGTGGATCGTGAACACGGGCAGGATGCCCGTGTTACAGGAAGAATGGCGAATGATGTCGATGCTGGCAATGGGTCTCCCGTTCATCCCCGGCTGGGATCAGCTCCATCCGTTTATCGCGGATCTGATCTTGATTGCGACAATCGTGGCCGTGCTGTTGACGCCCTTTTTCACGCGAATGGCGAATGCCGCTTGCGCGATCGTCGCTTTGGCGGGCGTCGGTCTCGCGCTGCTGGCGCTGCTGGTGTTCGGGGGGGGCTCGCCGGGGTTGTACTTCCGCGGTCTCCTTGTTGCCGATCAATTCGCGATGCTGTGGAAGGTGATGCTGCTGATCTTCACGGCGGGCGTGATCTTCATGTGGTTCACGACGTCAATGTCGTCAATGCATGAAGGCGACGGGCCTGAGTTTTTCACGCTGCTGCTCGGTGCCGCGCTGGGCATGAGCCTGATGGCTTCGACCAGCAACCTGCTGATGCTGGTGATCAGCGTGGAGATGGCGAGCCTGCCGAGTTATGTGCTGGCCGGGTTTCGAAAGACGAACCGGATCGGGGCGGAAGCATCACTGAAATACGTGCTGTTCGGCGCCGTGACAAGCGCCATCATGATCTATGGAGTCTCCATTCTGTACGGCATGTACGGAACCTTGCAGGCGGGCGAGATCGCCAGGCAAATGCAGGCCGGCGCCTCGGGCGCATCGGTCCTGCTGATTGTGGCGATGCTGGGTTTAATTGTCGGAATCGGTTTCAAGATCTCGGCGGTGCCGTTCCATTTCTGGTGCCCCGATGTCTTTGAAGGCGCCGGCATTGACGTGGCCACGTTCCTCTCGGTGGCCAGCAAGGGCGGCGCGTTGGCGCTCCTGCTTCGCGTGCTCATGGAGATCGCGAACGGGCTTGGCTATCACAACCAGGCGGGCGTCTCGCTGACCGGGCTGTCCATCGCAATCGGAACTCTCGGCGCCATCACCGCAACCGTCGGCAACACCGCGGCGTTCGTGCAGACCAATATCAAGCGACTGCTGGCCTACAGCTCGATCGCCCATGCAGGCTATATGCTGTGCGCGCTGTCGCTGCTGGTTCAACATAACAATGCACTGGCAACCGGATCGGGTCAGGTGATGTCGGTGGGCAGCGCCCAGGCAATTCTGCTGTACCTCGCTGTGTATCTGTTCATGAATCTTGGAGCGTTTACGGTTGCCGGGTTGATCTGGCGCGTGACCGGCAGCGAGCAAATCAGCGATTACGCCGCCTTGGGAAGACGCGCTCCGCTGCTGGCGATGTGCATGGCGGTGTTCATGTTTAGCCTCGTCGGGCTCCCGCCTGTCGCCGGCTTTGTCGCAAAGCTGAACCTGATGATGGTGCTGGCGCGAAACGGCGGCGCCTGGTGGGCGCTGGTTGCGGTCATCGGGATCAACACCGTGTTCAGCCTGTACTACTATCTGCGGGTTGTGAAGGTGATGTATTTGACCGAGAGCGATGAGCCGGACGTCGCGGCCAATCCGCTAGGGGTCGGTTTAGCCATGGCGAGCGCTTTGATGCTGGTCGTTCTGTTCATCGGATGGAACCCGCTGAACAAGCTGACCACGAATTACGGGCGGATGTTCCTTTCATCTCAAAATGGCGGTGCGACAGCGTCGGTTGAGTCACGGTAGTTCATAAGAATCTTTTTGAGATTGGCAGCGGGGAGTTGGTGGATCGAGTGATGACCATGACAGCGCCGGTAGCCGTCGTCGATATCCTGAGCAGCTTGCTGGATGCCACGCTGAACAGCGTGTTCCGGTTCATGGGAGAGGGTTCGCCTTATCTTTCTCGAGCGGCGGCCGAGGTCAGAAAACCGCTGGCGGATATGGTGACCGCGGAGCAGCGCCGGGCGCAAGAGCTGGCGGAAATGATCGAGACGCTCGGATCCGCGGTGGTGCACGGATCGGGGGTTCGGCGCGATGAACAGTACCTTGCATTTCTGTCGCTCAAGTTTCTTCTGCCCAAATTAGTTCATGAGAAGCTGCTCCAGGTTGAGCGATATGAAAATGCGCTGCCCGCGATTCCGCGAGAGAATCCGGAAGTGAAAGCGCTGGTGGAAGCGCACCTAGCGCAGCATCAGCGGGAACTGGCCCAGCTTCAGCATGCTTCAGACGCGGTGGTGGCGGCGGCGAAAAATGCACAGAAGCCGCTTTGAGTGGAAGGAATGAAGCGCTGCCGAGAGGGGCCCGTGCTGCGTCATCTAATTTGAGAAACTTGAAGACCGTCGGTTTGGCCGCGTGGCGGAAGCCCGCGGTCCTGGTGCGGGAATTGAATTGAGTTTCAGAGCCTGTTCATTCAGCTCCGCGACGAAGGATTGGTCATCGAAAACTTCATTCCGATTGTTGGATTAGTGCTGCTTTTGAGGGTCGCCGTTGGCTATGCGGCAGATCCGCCCGCGCCACCGGTTCGCGGGCTGACGGGCACGGTGAGCGGAATCGAGGTCGCGGTTCCGGCGGCGGATGCGATCAAGCCGCTGGATGCGACAACCCGGCCCGCGGACGTGGATTTGAAGCGGATGGGGGAGTGGGCGATGAACTATCTCGTTCGGACGCCGCGCAAGGAGTTGGACTTTGAGCCGGTGTTTCAGTGTCATCCGCTGCGGTGTCCGCCGGTGCCGGCGGGGGAGGATCCAGTGGTCGCGTGCGACACCGATGCGCGCATGGATTGGGAATGGTACTACATGCGGGATCTGACCGGCTCGGATGCCGGTCGCGAGGTGGAGGCGGCGTTTCACAAGCGAATCCGGTCGTACATCGCGCCGGACGGGAAGGTGCTCAGTCATCCCGGCGCGTTCAACGAGGGGAATATCAACGCAAAGTATCGAGACGAAGATCGCGTGATCCACATTTGGGGCGCGACGAAGATTCTCAAGAGTTTGTCGGAGCATCATCTTCGTCACCGGGACCTTGAATCGAAGGCGCTGGCGGGGAAGGTGATGCGGGCGCTGAAGGGGCTGGCGACCTGGGACGAGCACGATGCTAAGGTGCGGTGCTGGTTCAAGTGTGGAATGGGCGGGATGCGGCCGGATGGGACAGTGCTGCCGAACGGCTGGAACGCGCAGCCGGCGCCGATCGTGGAACCGCTGGTGACGTACTGGCTTGCCACCGGAGATGCGGAAGGTTTGGCGTTCGCCCGGGCGTATGCCGAGGGGATGATGACGAACGCGCAACCGGGCGGGATTCAGTTTGAGGCTGATGGACGGTTTGAAGGTCACAGTCATGCGACGATGCACGCGGTCTGGGGAATCGCGGACTTGGGCGTCGTGACCGGCGACGCGAAGTACGTGGAGTTTGCGAAGCGGACCTGGGACTTCATGCTGAGCCGAGGCACAGGCACCGGCTGGTTTCCGGCGGGGCCGGACAATTGCAACGAGACGTGCTGCATCTCGGACATGATCTCGATCGCGACGCTGATCGCGCGGGCGGGACACCCTGAATACTTCGACTACGCGGAGCGGTATCTGCGGAACTACATCAGCAACCTGCAATTCATCGTGACGCCGGCGTTTGAAGCCTATTACCGCGAGCTGAACGCGGCTTCGGGAACAGACGCGATTGATCGCGGATTGAAAGAGTTGCGGAAGTTTCAGGGCGGCGTGATCGGCGGCTCAGGGCTCAACGACTACGAGAACGTCTTGCTCGGCGGCGTCTCCGGCTTCGAGATGTTCGGTTGCTGCGCGCCGGAAGGAATGCGCGCAATCCACACCGCGTGGTCGAGCACAATCGAGCGGTTGCCCGCGAGTCAGCTCGGGCCGGCGGGCGTTTATGTGAACCTTGGACTTTCAGTGAAGTCGAAGTGGGGCGAGGTGGTGTCATTCATGCCGGATGCGGGGCGATTAACGGTGGTGGCGGGGGAGCGGGATGTCTACTTTCTCCGGGCACCGCACTGGGCGCCGCGCTCCGAGGTGCGGGCGTTCCTGGGGACGAAGTCGGTAGAGATTAAGTGGTCAGGCGATTACGTTCGGTTGGACGCTGACGCGGGTGATGAGCTGACGATCACGTACCCGCTGCTGAAGTTTACGCATCAGGTGAGCGGGTTGTGGAAGAACACAAAGCCGGACCTCCAGCTAACCTTTCACTGGCTGGGCAATATGGTGGTGAGTGCGGATCCCGCGCCAACGAAAACGCCGCTGTTCCTCGGCAAGCCCCGCGTGCTGCCGACGGTGTCCCGGTAGCATGGGCATCCTGCCCATGTCCGCGATATGAGCACGGGCAAGATGCCCGTGCTACAGGTGCATCACGCGAGGATGTCGCTTACGACATGGCCGCTCACGTCGGTCAGGCGGTAATCGCGGCCGCTGTGGCGATAGGTTAATTTCTCGTGGTCCAAACCCATGAGGTGAAGAATGGTGGCGTGGAGGTCGTGGACGTGGGAAGAAATCAAAGGGGGGAAGAAATCAAAGGGGTCAAGAAATCAAAGGGGTCAAAGAAATCAAAGGGGTCAGGAAGGTTTTTCGTAAAAAATCTTCCTGACCCCTTTGATCGATCCTTCCTGACCCCTTTGATCGATCTAGATTGCACACCTCAGAAGGCGCTAAGGTGAGCCGGGGTCCGGGGGTGTTGGTGCTGACCGCAGGTCCGGCGGCGCGCCCCCGGAGGCGTCGGCGATTGTCGGCGGCCTTCCCATAACGTGGAAAATCGGTGGGCGGTGGACCCGCGGGTGCGGCGAGTGCCGCGGCGGGAATGATTTGCGTTTCAGCGGGAGAGTTCTGCGCTGCGCGGGGAGAGTTTTACGCTGCGCGGGGAGAGTTTTGCGGCGCAGCGGGAGGATTTTACGCTGCGCGGGGAGGTTTGTGCGCTGCGCGGGGAGGTTTGTGCGCTGCGCGGGGAGGCTTGAGGTCCGCGCGGGGAGAGTTCTGCGCCGGAGCGGGAGGCTTGCGGGGTGGAGTGATCTGGGAAGGGCGGAGGGGGGGCGGCGCCAGGGGGACGGAGGGCGGAGGGGGACGGGGGGGATCGGAGGAGGTCAGCGGGCTTTGTTGAGGAGTTCGTAGCCGAGGTAGGCCATGGTGGCGACGGATGCGAGGGCGGCGATCGACAGGACGATGGCGACGGCGAGCATCGTCGTGAAGCGGGCGCCCTGGCGGTGGAGGATTTTTTCCAGCTCGCGGTCGCGTTGATCGCCGCTGTCGCGCAGGGATTGCAGGACGGTGGCGCTGGCGTGGGTGTTCTCGCTGAGCGTGGTCATGGCGGAACCCACGCTGCTCAAGTTGCTGGCGATGGCCTGATCGTGCTGGGTGAGGGATTCGACGCGGTCGCGGAGGGCGTCGATGGTGTTCGTCTGCGTCACATCCGCCTCGCAGATGCGATCGAGAATCTCGCCGAGCTTGGTCTGCTGGCCGTTCTGATTTTCCATCTGCTGATGGATGGCGCGCAGCGTCTCGGTCTGAAGCTTGTTGGACTCGGGAACGGATTGAAGGATCTGCGGAAGCTGCTGAAGGGCCCCCAGGAGTTCTTCGTTGCGGTGATCCTGCCGATCGAGGTTCTCCTTGATCGCGCTCATCAGCTCCGTGAGCGTCATGAACCCGCTCTGGAGGTTCTCGATGGCGTTGTCGCGCCGGCCCCCCCGGCCCCAGGGGAACAGCTTCTTCCGCTGCACGATGTGCTGCTGGGCGTCGGGCTGAAGCTTCAGCTCCGAGCTGCCATCGCCCCCTCCGTGCCCATTGGCGCCTTTGATCCAGGTTCCGATCCGCGAGAAGAACGTATTGGATTCATTCATGGCTAGCGTCCCTGCATATGAGAATCGTTTGACAGCGATTTAATGCAAATCTACCATCCGCGCGCCATGGGTCAATCAGCGCGCACGATTCTCTTGCTGTTTTTTTCCGGGGTGGGGTTGGCCGGGGGATGTGAGCGGGGGAAGCAAACACCCCATCCGGCGGCGGTGTCATCGCCTCAAACCGGCCGGATCACGGTCGCTTCGCTCGTGCCTGCCGCGACGGATCTGATTATCGGCATGGGGGCGGGGGATCATCTGGTGGCGGTGAGCAACTGGGATGCAGCGCGGAAGGAGATCGAGCCCTTGCCGCGGGCCGGGGATTATCGAAATGTGGATTGGGAGAAGCTGGCGCAGGTTCGGCCGCAGGTGATCGTGGTCCAGTTTCGGGAAGACAAGATGCCCGCCGGGCTTTCCGAGCGGGCGGGGGAACTGGGTGCGAAGCTGGTGAACGTGCATAACAACCGGCTGGAGGATCTGTATCCTACGATTCGCGTGCTGGGGGAGGCGCTTGGCGAGAAGGAAAAAGCCCGGCGCGCTGAAGAAGACCTGAAAAAGCAGCTCGATGAGGTTAGGAAGCGTGCGGTGGGAAAGCTGCCGGTGAAAACATTTATCGGCAGAGATGCGACGCAATTGGCATCGGTGGGCGGGGGAAACTATCTGGATGAGCTGGTCACCCTGGCAGGTGGGAAAAACGTCGTCGAAGGCGGTGAGAATTCCTATCCGACCATCGACCGTGAGCGACTGACCGCTTTGGATCCGGAGGTGGTGATTCTGCTGCTGCCGGGGGCTTCAGAGCAGGTCAACCATGAGGCCAAGCGTTTTTGGAGCGGGATGACTGAGGTCAAGGCGGTGAAGCAGGGGAAGGTTTATGTGTGGACGGAGGATTGGCTTTTGTTGCCGGGATGGAGAGTGGGGGATGTCGCGAGGAAAATGCAGGGTGTGCTGCATCCCGCGCCCGCGCCCGCGCAGGGGATGATGCAGGATCTCGGAGCCAAACCCTCACCCCAGCCCCCCCCCGCCCCCCCAGCCCTCTCCTGGAGAGTAACAATATATTTGATGCACTCCCCGTAAAATGAACGCGCAAAGAAGCCCGGCAAGTGCCGGGAATTTTTCATTTCTTCTTGGGCTTCTTTGTTGTTAGCGGCGATTCACCGCCGACCGCAAGTCGGATCGCACCGTCCCTCGTTACGTTCTGTATGGCCTCGGCGACCTCGCTCCCAGCGTGTTTCAGGTCATACGCGGTATCGCTCTCCATCTTTAACCACACTTCAATAGACCCGAGGGATTGGGCGAGCGTCAAAATAGCTGCTGCAACATCATCGCACCCAGCGTCGGCCTTGATCTCTTTGAACATGTTTACGGCGGTGTGCTGGCTCTCGCGTGACATTTCGGCCCTTTCTAGTTTTGCGTCTCTTCCTTCACTGAGCGCTTGATTTTTCGCTTGAGCATATCAAGCCAAACCTCAATGTCCTCAATGTCGTCTGGTGACACGACGCCGGGCCAGCGCACAATCAGATCGCCGGTTTGACCCGTGAACACATCTTGTTTTGCCCCCGCTAGAGCGACGGCGGGCTTGTAATGCGGATTCAGCGGAGGCGTAGGCGGCACAATCTCACCTTGCGGCACGGGTGTTTCCGGGTTTGCGGGCATCATTGTTGGCGCCTTTCCGTTCCCCGGTTCAACCAATCGAATCTCATCGACCGGCAAGCCCGTTGGTGATCCTTCCACAAACACGAATCCACCATCGTCGCTCTTGCCAGTCACCGGGCGCGGTTCGGGGAATCGCGCCGCGCCCTGTGATTCCCATTGCACGAAATCGCCGACACTGATCTCTGTTTGATGCTCAGCGCCGCGATCCTCCGACATCCTACCCGAAGTATCCAAGCCAACAAAGCGCAAAGTTGCCTTAAACTGGCGAATAAAAGTATCCACAACTTCTTCGTTAAATCGCGCCTCCTCCCGATCATAAACCAAATATTGTCGAAGCGTTGGATCGGGAGCAATTCCATCTTTGTCCACGAATCGCTTGAAGAGTTCCGCATGGAGAGCGGGGGCAAGGGCGGCTTTGGCGAGCAAGCTCTGGCGATCACTGTGATTCCCAACAATCTTGTGCCCTGCTTCACTCACCGCCACTTGGCGCTTGTCACCAGATCCGTGCACGTCGAGAAAGCCATACGCTCTTAGGGCCGCGATGGCTTGGGCCGCCGAGCTGCTTTTAGGGCTAGTGAATCCAATCTTCTTTGCCGCATCTGCTAGGGGAACACGATGCCGCTTGAACTCTTGTGCAAGCGCCTCCACTTTCTTGATTGCGGTGTCAATTCGATAGATCGGGTAGTTAGGGCTGCGAGTGCGCGGCACAGTCGCTAAGTCGCCTGGGGCTGGTGCTGCCGCTGGAACGGGACTCGATTTGGCCATGGGTATCTCCTGTTACCCAGAGTGTACCCAATAGGGGACGACAAAAGCAACTGGAGTAATGCGAATAAATTCGTCGGCGACTACCGGATGACCTATTGACACGGCGAATCGAGATCGTACTATGCTATCCATGAACGCCGCCGAGAACGTCCCCAAAACCCTTCAGGAAGCCATTAAGTACTTCGCTGAATACCAAAACGCCCACAATTTCATGCTTCAAGTCCGCTGGCCGGGCGGACGGGTGTGCTGCCCAAACTGCGGGAGCGTTCGGGTTCGATATATCCGCACCCGTCGTCAATGGGAGTGCCGCGAGCAACACACCAAAAAGCGATTCAGCCTGAAAACCGGAACCATCATGGAGGATTCGCCCTTGCCGCTGGAGAAGTGGCTAGCGGCTTTGTGGCTGGAAGTGAACTGCAAGAACAGCATCAGCAGCTATGAGATTCACCGGGCGCTGGGCGTCACCCAAAAGACCGCGTGGTTCATGCTGCACAGAATCCGCCATGCCCTGCATATCGGATCGTTTGATAAGAAGCTCTGCGGCGTCGTCGAAGCCGACGAAACTGCCATCGGCGGACTCGCCAAGAACATGCACAAACACGTTCGCGATCGGCGTATCGGCAAAGGCACCGGCGCGGCGGGCAAGACCGTTGTGATGGGCTTGTTGTCTCGCGGCGGGGAAGTGCGAACTGAAATCATGCGTGAGATGCACGTGAAGGCGATCCGAGCGAAAGTCGAAAAACACGTGGAGCCCGGATCGCAATTGATGACCGATGAGTTGTACGCCTACAAAACTCTGGCAGACAGTTATGTTCATCAGTTCGTGAATCACACCGTCAAATATGTGAACGGAAACGTCCACACCAACGGGCTAGAAAACTTCTGGTCGCTGTTCAAGCGGTGCATCAAAGGAACGCACATTTCAATCGAGCCGTGCCATCTGGCGGCGTACCTCGACTCGGAAACATTCCGATTCAACAATCGCAAGCTGAAAGATGGTGGTCGGTTTGTGATGGGTGCCGGAGGATTTCAGGGAAAGAGATTGACTTACAAGGCGCTGATCGGCGCGTCGGAGGACCACACGTTGGCCTTCATTTAAGGCATGGCCGAAAACCGAAAATCAAATAGTCTGACGCCCGCGGGCGCGGACACACGTTGCCGCAAGCAACGATGTCCTCTGCGTTTGCACCAGTGGAAGTGAGCCTTGTGTCAGAATAGGCTGCTGTCCGCGTCCGTGGGTTTTACTATACACTCTGCTCAATGACAAAGAAGCTCAAAACCCGCTCGAACCAGGAATCCCCGTTTGATAACTTCGCGGCGGCAGCAAAGACGATTTTCAATCTTCCGCAGCGTGATGTGAAGAAAATTCAGTCGGCACTCCCGCCGCCGCGAAAGAAAAAGAAGAAGTGATTCTAAAAATCGGGCGAGTGCATCAAATATATTGTTACCCTCCTGGAGGGAGAGGGGGTGAGCGCGGGGGTAAGAGGGGGGGTGCTTCTTGAGGCGATGGAGCGTGGGGATGCTGGTGGGGACGATCGCGCTCGGGGCATTCATCTGGATCGGGGTGGCCGCGTTGTGCATGCTGGTGGGGTCGGATGGAAGCATGGGCTGGCCCAGCGACTGGATCTTTTTCTATCGGCGGGAGCGCATTTTGGTCGCGTCACTGGTTGGTGCGGCGCTGGCGGCAGCGGGGGTGACGTACCAGGCGGTGCTTCGAAATCCTCTGGCTGATCCTTACCTGCTGGGCGCGAGCAGCGGCGCGATGTTGTTTTCGTATCTCTGGCAGTTGCCTTCGATGACCGCGTGGGCGGTCGGGGGACAGCAGGCGTTCGCGTTTGCCGGGGCTCTGTCGGCGGTCGGGATCGTCTTCACTTTAGCCACGCGGCGCGGCAGGCTCGAGCCGGTGACCCTGCTGCTGGTCGGCGTGATCGTCAACGCCGTCAATGGGTCGATCTTTCTGCTGCTCAATGCGCTGACAAAAGATCCCGCGACGGCTGGTGGACCGCTGACTTTTCTTGTCGGCGGGCTTCAAACCAGCTTGCAGAAGCAGCAGGAGGTGACTGCCGCGGTTCTGATCGCGGTAGGATTCCTCATCATCATGTACCTGAGCGGTGAACTGAATGTAGGAACCCTGTCGGAGGATGAGGCGAAGGCGCTCGGGGTTCGAATTCATCGATTGCGGTGGGTGGCTCTGGTGACGGCGTCGATGGTGACGGCGTCGGCGGTGGCGATCAGCGGGCCGATCGGTTTTATCGGATTGGTGTGTCCGCATCTGGCTCGGTTGATCGTGGGAAACGATCAGAGAAAACTGTTGCCGGTTGCGACGGCGATGGGGGCAAGCCTGCTGGCGGTGGCGGATGCGCTGTCTCGGATGCTGTCGAGGCAAGGGGCAGCGGGAACGGCGCTTCCGGTGGGGGTATTGACGGGACTTCTCGGCGGTCCGTTCTTCTTGCTTCTCCTGTGGCAAAGCGGCAAGCGGATGAAGTTGCGGGAGGTGGGGCAGTGAGCGAGCTTCTGCGCGCAACGGGGGTGACATTTGCCTACGATGCGTCGCCCGTGCTGCGCGGCGTGGATGTGACCCTGGATGCGGGCGAAGTCGTGACGCTCATCGGTCCCAACGGCAGCGGGAAGAGCACCTTGATCAAGGCGCTGCTTGGTCAACTGAAGGGCGGCGGCAATATTGCGTGGGACGGGAAGGACCTGTCGCTTTGGCGGCGGAGAGAACTTGCGCGGAGAGTAACCTACTTGCCGCAGAGTCCAAGCTGGGATGTTGAGCATCGGGTAAAGGATGTACTGCGTCTCGGTAGAGCACCCTACTGGTCTGCCTTCGGCATCGAATCCGAGCGTGATGGCGAGGTGGTCGAAAGCATTGCGCGACAGCTATCGCTCATCGACCTGATGAATCGCCGGATGGATGAGCTCTCAGGCGGGCAGCGGCAAAGGGTCTTCGTGGGGCGATGCCTGGTGCAGGAACCGGCTGCGATGCTGCTGGATGAGCCCAACACGTTTCTGGATGTGCGGCATCAGGTGGAGTTGGCTTCGCTTCTAAGGAAATTAGCCGAGGAAAAGCAAGTGGGCGTGCTGATGGCATCGCACGACCTCAACCTTGCAGGGCAGATGGCGGACCGGATGATTCTTCTTCACAACGGTCAATCGATCGCTAACGGAACACCCGATGCCGTGTTGCGCCCGGAATATCTGAGCGAAGCGTACGGCGTGGCGATGGAAAGAATCGATCGCGGCGCAGCGGCACCGCCGGTGGTGATGCCGGTGGCAACCTATCGGAACCGCCCGGTCTGATCACCAATAGGGTGGGCCGGATATGAAGTAAAAAGACTTTTCAAAACACCTGTTGCATCAACTTCCAGTTGTGGTATAAGAAACGGGTCGGCGGACCCCCGGAGGCAGGCGATCCCCCCCTCGCTACCTCCAACCGCCGACATTTTTTTGCGCTTATTTTTGACCATGGGCCCATTTCGGGCCGACGGGTTGTGCGTGCGGCGGCGATCTGCAAGGGCGAGGTAGTGGAAGGCTTGCTGGCGGGGGGGCGGGTTCGTAGGCTTGGCGGCATGGTGGAAAAGGCTTTCAGCAAATGGTGGCTTGGACGGGTGGGTCCGTTTCGGGATGTGCTGCCGGAGAAATTGATTGCAGAGCGGTCGGCGATGGAGCGTCAGAAGGATTACAACAGGAACTATGCGGATTTTTTGAATGGTGCGGTGTTGCCGGCGGTGGATGATCTGGTGAAGCTGCTGGGGGATAATAAGGTGGTGCACCGGGTGACGAGCTGGGGGAATCAGCTTGCGATCCGCGTGCACCTGGCGTGGCGTTGGGGGGAGTTGGTGGTGATGCAGAGTCATGAAGATGCGGTCACGTTTGAGCATCACATTATTACGGAAGGGGAGAAGCGGGGAGAGGAGGCGAGCGAGGATCATTCGCACCAGTACGATCTGCGGGATCCTTTGCCGGACACGGTTGCGGGGAATGAGTTGCAGTTTTTTTTGAGCCGGTTGGCGCAGGATCTGGTGGAGGAGGAGGAGCCGGAGATTGGGCCGGGGGAGGGGGAAGGGGAAGACGAGGAATAAGCGATCCTCGGAAGCGGACCGTACGGAGAATAGCGCACTCGATTGCGGCATGGTAATCTGTTGGGTCGAAGGTCCCGCGGCAGAGCCGCTAAGCTCCCGTTCGCGGCTAAAAATTTTTTTGGAGCCGATGCTTGCAGTGTCGTGCCGGATTAGAAACGGAAAGTGATGGTTTTGGTTTGTTCGTCGATGTTGGAGACGGTGCCGGTGGAGGAGAGAGTTTTGGCGAGGGCTTGTAGATCGTCGATGGGGGCGAGGGCGCATTCGAGGTGATCGGGTCGGCGGATGAGGGACCAACTGGTGGCGAGGGGGCGGAACGTCTCACGAGCTTTGGCGGCGAGGGATGTGTCGGGGCGCTGATGGGGTGGGGGGAGGATGATGATGCGGACGACGTGCTTTTGGTGGTAGCGATTGACGAGGGATTGATAGCCGGGGATGGGAGAGCGGGTGGGGGCGGTTGCGGGCTCGGAGGTGGTGGGGCGCGGTTGCGCCGGCACGGCGGCGACAACATCGGGGGGAAGCGTGGAGGAGGAGGTTGGTGAAAAGTCGATGCCGCCGTTGGCGAAGATGACGAGGCCGAGCAGGGCGCAGGTGGTGGCGCCGAAGATCCATTTGATGTGCTGGCGGAAAAGCGATACGGCACAGATGACGGAGCCGAAGAGCATGATGCCGAGGCAAAGGACGAGGCCGACGTGTCGCAGGGAGGGCATTCCGAGGGGAAGGGGGAGGGCGAAGACGCCGAGGGCGATGAGGGCGAGGCCGAGGTGGAGTGAGGTGGATTGACGGAGATTGCGTTCCGCTGGTTTCGCGGGGGCATCGGGTACTGGGATTGGGCGCGGACGAGAACGGGCGGGGCGGCGAGGCTTGGCGCTGATTGGTTGCGGTGTCGCGGACGAGACTGGGGCGTCTTGCGCGTCAGATGGAGTGGACGGAGAAATGGATGTGGGGGATTCAGTCGGCGCATCATCGGAAGCATCGATGGTTGGATTCGCCGGCTCGGTTGTCTCAGGATCGAGTGGGACGGCGGTGGCGTGTCGCGGGTCGTCTTCATCGTCGTGGACGACATCGGAAAGCTTCAGTTCGGAATCGTCGAGGATGCCTGAGAAGGGATCGGAGCTGGAAGCGCCATCGGGCACGGGGAGCGACGCGTTCGGAATCGTTACTCGCGCGCGGCGGGTGATGAGCGGGACTGTGAAGGGATGCTGGCATTTGGGGCAGTTGACCTTCATGCCGACGAGGTCGGGCATGTAGGGGAACTGCTGTGAGCATGCGGGGCATGTGAAAAATTCGGACATCTCAATTAGAGAGCGTGACTCTGAAACATCGTGGCATGTGGGCCCTCGGCCCGACCGCTACGCAAAACGCGGATGACGTTCTGGAATTGCGCGCATCCATTTAGTTCTTGTCCAGTTCGCCCCAGATGGTGACGTCTTTGGGGTCTTTGCTGATGCAGGCTTTGCTGCTGGTGAGGTAGACGATGGAGCTGCCGTTCCAGTAGCCGCCCGGGGGGGTGTCGGCGGGGGTGGAGAGGTAGCGTTTGAGGGGCTCGGCATATTTGCTGACGAAGCAGGGGCGGACGGCGCCGTCGCCGTAGAGGACGTTGATGAACATGGAGGCGCCGGAGCCATGGTTGGCGGGAGGGACCTGGGGAAGCTCGGCGACGATGGCGTTGCTCTTCATGCGGAACAATCGGGGCATGTCGGGATAGCCTACATTGAGGGTTGTGGAGTCATGGCCCCAGGCGACGCCAATCACGGGGCGGACGGCGTAATTGATGCGGGTGGTCACGCTGGCTTTGCCTTCGCGGAGATCTCCTTTGAAATCAGGCCAGCGGTTTTCAGATGAGTTGAACTTGAAGGGTTTGCCGTGATCGTCGGCGGGGCAGTAGAACATTTTGGCGGAGCCGAATTTGACCATTGCGGATGAGACGAGGGGTCCGCCGGCGGCGGAAGGCCGGCCGTACGCCCAGATGTAGTGATTGCGGTTGGTGAAGTAGCCGTCTTTTTCGGCGGGACCGGGCTCGCGCTCGATGTCGGGGTAAGGGAGTTGACTGGGCGCGGACTCGGAGTGTCCGAGGGGAACCTGCTCATCGTTCTGCTGAGAATACATGATGTAGAGGGCACCCATCTGGCGGAGGTTGTTCATGCAGGTGGCGGCACGCGCGGTGGCGCGAGCCTTGGTGACGGCGGGGAGGAGGAGGCCCATGAGCAGGGCGATGATTCCGATGACAACGAGAAGCTCGGTGAGGGTGAAGGCAGGTTTGAATTGTTTGCGGTGCGACATGAAGAGCGCCTTTCTTGTGAGGCAGGGAACGGATTTCTGATGAGGGATCATCATTTAATAATTGCAGGTGGGCCTTCGGCCCGAGCGCTACGCGCGTGGTGAGGATGTTCTGGGATCATGGGCATTTATTTAGTTGTGGTCGATGATGGACCAGATGGTTTTGGCGGTTGGGTCATCGGGCTGGAAGCAGGCATCGGCGCTGAGCCTGGAGTAGCCGGGTTCGGAGGCGCCAGTGAGATAGGTTTTGAGTTCGGAAGCGAAGGCGTGGACGTAATTGATGCGGACGGAGTTGTCGCCGTAGAGGGCATGGAGGTACGGGGAGGCTTGTGTGCCGTGGTTGAAGGGCGGGATTTGCGGGAGCTCGGCCATCAGTGCAAAGTTTCTTTGCTTGACGAGCTTGGGCATGGACGAGCAACTGTAGCCGGGGCCGTCGGTGTCGAAGGTCCAGATGGAGCGAACGGGTCGGACGGCGTAGCTGATGCGGGTGGTTCGGCGGGCGCCGAATTCGGGCCAGGGGTTGACGGGGGTGTCGTAGCGGAATTGTTTACCGTGGATTTCGCTGGGGCAGTAGAAGATCTTTCCCATTTGTCCTTTGATGAGACCCGTGGCGACGAGGGGGCCGGCGGCGCAGGAGGGGTGGCCGTCGACGTAGAGGAAGTGATTGAGGGAGACGGGGTATTCGGCGGGGGGGGATTCGAGACCGGGCGGGGCGGGGAAGGTTTCGATGGCGGGCAGATCACCGACGTTGCTGACGCCGAGGGGAACGAGGCCGTTGTTGGATTGGGCGTACATGACGTAGCACAATCCGATCTGGCGGAGGTTGTTCATGCACTTGACGGCGTTGGCGGCTTCGCGGGCCTTGCTGAGGGCGGGGAGCGCCAGACCGATGAGGAGCGAGATGATACCGACGACGACGAGAAGTTCGACGAGGGTAAAGGCGCGCTGTCGAGCGGGCGCATGTGTGTATGCGGACATGCAGGCCTCCCTTTTTGGTGTCGGGATGAAGGTTGATCATGACCCGTATCTCGACAAGCGGCGATTGTACCATGGGGGTTTGCAGAGGAAAGAGGAAATTCGGGTGCTTCCGGCGCCCGAATCAGGGCAATCGCAAACTCGCCGGTCCGCAACCGATCTTGTGGGGGCGAGACTTGACTTCGACGAGCTCAGTCGAGTCGTGTCGCCCTGTTTTCCTGTGAGACGAAGAGTGCGACACGAGTGAGAGGTCTGAATAAGTCAAAGACATGGTCGCTGAAGCGACCACCCCGGTGGGAATCCGCCCCGTCATGCGCATCAGGCTGCCCTCGGCGTTGACATATCGCGGGTTCTCGCGTAGTAATGCCCAATTACCTTCATCCCCGGCGCTTAACGTCGGTCCGGGATCCTTAACGATTTGTAGGAACCGCATTTTATGAGCGAAACTTCTGTCGCCTCCATTAACGAGCGTGCCGCCGAGGAATACTTCAAGCGTGGCGCTGACGCCGAAACGCAGGGCCAGCACGAGCGTGCCGTTGAATTTTACGAGCGCGCCCTGAATGAAAACCCCGATCACGAGGCGGGTTGTTTCCGCCTGGCGCTTCTCTATGACCGCCAAGCCGACGACGCCAAGGCCATTGAGCTTTACGAGCGCGTCTGCACGAGCGCCCCGGTTCATCTCAACGCGCTCCTGAACCTCGCGGTTCTCTATGAAGACAACAACCACTACGATGAGGCCCACCGATGTCTCGAGGCGGTCCTAGCGACCGATCCGAATCACCAGCGCGCTCGCCTGTACATGAAGGACGTTGAATCCGCCCGGTCCATGTACTTCGACGATGATGATCGTCGGGGCGATCGGCGCAACCAGGTGCTCGAGATCCCGATCACGGATTTCGAGCTTTCCGTGCGCAGCCGCAACTGCCTGAAGAAGATGAGCATCCGCAGCCTTGGCGACCTGCTTCGCACCACCGAACAAGAGCTGCTGAGCTACAAGAACTTTGGCGAGACAAGCCTGAATGAAATCAAAGCCCTCCTCGCGCAGAAGGGCCTTCGCCTCGGGCAAGCTGCTGAGGGCGAAAAAGCCGCCGCCGCAGCCGGTGGCGCGCCCGGTGGCGGGTTTCTCGCTGCCCGTCGTCCGTCAGTCGTGGCCGAGAACGCGAACCCGGAGATCATGGGCAAGTCGGTTGCGGACCTCGAGCTGTCGGTCCGCTCCAGAAAAGCGCTCCAGCGTCTCAACATCAACAGCATCGCCGAACTCGCCAGCCGCACCGAAGACGAGCTTCTCGGCTGCAAGAACTTCGGCCAGACAAGCCTCAACGAGATCAAGCAGCAACTCACGAGTTTCGGTTTGGGCCTCCGCAAACTGGAAGAGTAAAGGGAAGCGCTCCCACTCAAAGATCATTGCCGTGCCCCGCTTCGGCGGGACGTGTCTTTTTTTACCTTCGATCGCGCCGCACTCTTGTCTCCTCCCCTTGCCCATGCGAAGCTATCGACTGACTAGCCCCGGGCGGGAGCCCGGGGTTATCCGCGCAAGTATCAACCGATCGGCCGCGGAACTTCACCGGGCACGGACGCCATGCGAAAACCTCGTTGCTCCATCTGCGCCGTAATCCTTCTCTCGATCCTATTGTCTTTGTTCGCAATTCCCTCCTGCACGCAATCTCATCAACCCTACAAACCCAACCCCGCGGCACCGGGGATCCGCGTCTGCCTGCTCGAGAAGCAGCAGCAGATCATGCTCGCCGCAACTGAGCCTCCTCTGATTCGCCTGAACGAAGAATCACCTGGCCGCCGACTCAATATCCCCTCCGGATCCTCCGTCGCCGTTCTCTTAACCCCCGGCGGCTGGCAGATCGGAAACATCCCCCTGGGCGTCGGCGCCCTTACGATCGTCCCCTCAACCGACGGCACGGTGGCCATCAACAACAAAGCCTATCACGGGCAATATCGTCTCGTGCCTCAAAAAGAAGGCTTCGATGTCGTCAACGACGTGGACATCGACTCTTATCTCAAAGGCGTGATCGCCGACGAACTCCTCAAGCCTTGGCTCCTCGAAACTTACAAAGCGCAAGCGGTCACGGCGCGCACGTACGCGCTCTACGAAGCCCGTACCGCACGCGGCGGATCCGTGCTCGGCAAGACCTTCGATGTGTTCGACGACACCCGATCCCAAGTTTACGGCGGGATCAAATCCGAAACCACCAAGTCCCGTCAAGCGGTCGACGAAACCTCCGGAGTCGTCGTTGTCTACGGAACACCAGGACAGGAAAAAATCTTCAAAGCCTATTTCTCCGCCTGCTGCGGGGGCATCTCCCAGTCCGCGGCCGACGCCTTCAACGAAGCCTACATTCCGCCTCTTTCCGATCAGAACAATCACTCGCTTTGCTCAGCCAGCAAGTGGTTTAACTACGGACCGATCGTCATCCCGAAAACCGAACTCACCGCGCGCATCCGCGCGTGGGGCGAAAGGAAAAAGCGCCCCGAGCGCAACATCTCCACGCTCGCGTCCATCGACGTCGTCGCCGTCAATCGCTGGGGCAGGGCAACACGATTCGTGATCAGCGACACGAGCGGCAACCATTTCTCGCTCGCGGGCGAAGAACTCCGCTGGGCGGTCAACACCAACGGCACCGACACCACGCGTCTCACCAGTTCATTCGTCAAGACGATCAATGAACCCGATGCCATCCGCTTCGTCGATTGCCACGGCAACGGTCACGGCGTCGGTCTCTGCCAATACTGCGCCCAAGCCCGCGCGGAAGCGGGCATGCGTCACGAAGACATCATTGTCTCCGCCTTCCAGCGTGCCAAGCTCGCCCGCGCGTATTGAGCCACGATCTGCTGCGTGCCATGACGCCTCAACCCACGGTCAGGGTTCCGCACAAACCTTCGGCACTCGACCGTGTCTCCTTTTCTAACCGAGGTGAGCATGCGGCCTCACACCCCCCGAAAGCTTCTCCTTCTCGTCTCTCCTTTCGTCCTCTATCCCTATGGCACCCCGGCGATGGGCGGCGAGGTTCACGTATCGATCTCATACGACGCCCCTCGTCGCAATCTGGATGCTTGCGAGGCGGCGCTCGCTCAAACCTGTGCCGAAGCGGCCAGCGCCCGGGCCGCTCTGGATCAGGCGCTGGCCAACCAATCCGCGGCCGCCAGCTCCATCGCTGCTGCCAATGGACAAATCCAAACCTCCGCGCGCTGCATTGCTGACGCGCAGGGCCGGATTGATTTGATCAGTCAGTCGCTGGTCTTTCTGCACGATCGCGCCGCGGCTGCTCGAGCGAGCTTCGACGCCGCCAAAGCGAAAGCCGCAACCGCGGCCGCCGAAGTAATCAATTATCAGAACACCGCCCGCGCCACGTTCGAATCCAGCCCGGCGTATTCACAGGTTGCGACCGATCTTGCTTCCGCCAAAAATGCTCACGATCACGAAGTGGACGCGACTCTGGATGCGCTCCGAGGCACCTACGACTATGTGGGTCTGTACGATCAGGTTGAAGACCTTGAAGAAGCCGTTCAGTTTGAGCGTAATCGGAATCCTGTCGATCAATCGTCTCTCAGCGCCGCCAGTGTGAATTGGATGAACGCCAAGAGCGCCTTTGAGCGCTTCAAAGCGGACCAGGTCAACCATGATCCGCTGGTTGTCGAAGCCCGTGCCCGCGTCAACGCGATCGAGCAGGCCCGCCAGGAACTCGTTAGGCGCTTCAGCAACGATGTGGCCGCCGATCCGAATCTGAAGAACCTTATCGCCGGCTCGGCCGCTGCGCAACAGGACATGCAGATGCAGATTAGCGCCGCGAACACGACCGCGGCCGACGTCACCGCGCGCGAGCAGGCGATCGCGAATCTTCAAACCACGATCACGTCGGAAAGCGCGCGCCTTGCCCAGGCTCAGACCGATGTCACAGCGTGGCAGTCCGCGCATAACCAATATGCCGGCGACGCTGTCAATACGGATTCCTGGCTCCGCACACTCTGGGTTCGCGAAGCCACCTGCCGGCGCGATCGCGATTGTGCCGCGGAGAATCTCCGCATCTGCCTCGCCGATCGCGACAATCACGGCCAGCGCGATTATGACCGCGACCGCGACAACTCCTATCACCAAGGTGGCAATCGCGATCACGCTTACCGGGGTTCAGACTCAGCTCGCGACGGATACGCTCGCGATCGCGACGGCAAATCCCGCGACATCCGCGACACTCGCAATCCCAATGATCGCGACGAGAAGGACCGTCAGCGGCGAGAAGACGCGATCGCCTCCGCGGAACGGACCGAGCGCGAAGCCCTGGCCGCACGTCATGTGAGAGACCGCGCCGAAGAGCAGCGGCTCGCGCAGCTCCCGTCGCAGGAGCGTCAGAAAGTGGAGCAGCAACGGACCGAGGAGCGGCGGCAGCGCGAGCTGGAGCGTCAGCGAACGCAACCCGTTTCTGTCGCTTCCGCCTCAGCGGCGCCGCGCGTCGGGCGTCCCGTTTCACTCATCGGTCTCCCCGGCGAGGATAGCGCTCGTGTCGCGCATCCCTTTGATCCTAAAATTCCCGCGGCAGCTCGAAGCGACGTCCAGCGTCAGCAAATCAAAAACGCCGAGACGCGCGATGCCTTCGGGCAATCCGCGGCGGCATCGGCCACGCCCATCGCAACACCGAAGCCCGCGGCAATTCTCGCCGCCGATGCATCTCCTCGTGACAGGGCACGGGATCCAGCGCCGATCAGTCCAGTCATCGATCCTCGTCCCTCAAGCCCGGACTCCCGCGGATCAAAGGCCCCGGACCAACCTGCGCAGCGTTCCCGCCCCGAGCCGAAGGGCGAAGAACGCGATGCGACGCACGCTCAAACCCGCGCCCAGCGCGAGCGCGCTCGTCAACAGGATCAGGACCGACAAGAAAAGGAATCGCAGTCTCGCGCTGAGCGCGATCGCCAGGATCGCGATGCCCGCTCGCGCGCCGAAGAAGATCGTCGCCGCCAGCAGGAATCCCGCGCGAAGTCCGAGCCGAAAAGCCGTGAGCGCGAATCCCAGTCGCAGTCCAAATCAGACGACGATCGGCGCCAGCGTGATGCGCCCGCGCCGTCGACACCGATCCGCCGCGCGCGCTGATGTGGAAATTGCACCGGTGTCGCTTGATCCTCCGCGCCCGTTCAACCACACGCGGATCATGTCAACTCTAGAACACCAGCCAAAGCTCACTGTGCCGGCGGCTGATTCGGTTGATTGCCTGTCTTGATTACCTGAAGCAGTTTTTCTGCGCGATACACGATCTCCATGTCCTTGTTTTTGGTGGCCGTCTGAAGCTGCGGCTCCGCGGCGCGACCAAGCTCGGACAACGCCTTCTGCGCCGTCTGCCGCTTGTTCCAATCCACATCCCCAAGCTGCGCGATCAATTGATCGACTTCCTTGAGAATGGTCGGGTCGATGTTCTTCAGGATGACCAGTCCCACGCGCACGGTCTTTCGCGGGGTCGGCACCACATCCTCAGGAATCAGCCGATCCAGGTCCTCGCGATCGAGCTGCGCCACTGCCGTCATGCGCTTGCTGTCGCCATCCTGCGCCTGGAGGATCGAAAGGATCAGATCCGTATCCACCGGCGTCAACCCCGAAGCCGCCAGCCGATGCTTCCATCCCGTGACCGGCATGGTCTTCGAATCCGTTGCGGATAATGCGAAACCAACCGCGGGCTGGCTCGTCGGCGCCGTCGATGCCTGGGTTGAAGAACGCGTCGAGGCGCGACTTGCGGCTCCGGTTCTTGGTTGAGGCCTCGAAGCGGGCGGCGGCTTTTCACCGTCGGCAAACACCGTTTTCAGATCCGCCGCGCTCGGCGAGCGCCGTGTCGCAGCCATCGTTGTCGCCTGTGTTGTGGCGGGTTTCGTCGCGGGCCGCGCTTGCGACGCCTTCAATTCCGCAAGCGTCCCCACCTGCCATCCGGAATCCGTGGGCTTGTAGAATTCCAGGTTCCGCAGCGTGTACTCGCTGGTGTTCGACACCTTGTAAGTCGTTCCTTCTCCCGTAACTTTGATCGGCATTTTGAACGGAATCTCCGCGTCATACACGAGCGCTCGATCGCCCGACCCGTTGAACGAGAGATAGTTGCTCTCACCGTCGCGAATCTTCTTGTACCAGCTCTTCGGATCTACTTCCCCCATCCGCGGGGGCGTCGTCGTCGCCGACATGTCCTTCCACAGCAGCCGGGTTGATTTGCTCTCAGCCTTTGGCCAGTGGCCGTTGAACTGCCCGGATTTCATCTCCAGGAGAATATCGATCTTCTGCTTGTCGTCGGTGGGCACGTTCCCCAGCAGCCGGATCACACCGATTGGCATCGGCTGATTCGCCTTCTTCTCCTCCGCCATGCCGCGCCGGGTCGACACGAATTCCGGAAACGTCGCCTTGAATTCATTCAGCGCATTGGCGTTGGGCTGGTTCGTATCGGCGACGAAGATCACCCATTCATGAAGCTCATAGTCACCTGATGGTCCGCTGGTGGGCACCGCTCCGCGCGATACAATACCAGGAGCAAGAAAAGCCGCCAACAGCGAAACCGAAATGATTGCTTTCAATGGATTCACTTTTCTTACCCCTATTTGGGTTCAAGCAGCGCGCCGAAGGCGATTCAACGACAAGTTTACTTCGCCGATCGAATCACGCGAGCATTCGCCCACACAACTCGGTCGGCAACGTCCTGGTTTCTTCCGTAATCCACTTCGAGCGTCAGCTTCTGAATCCCGCTGAGAGGAACCTTGATCTCAAAAACCTTGTCGTCACCTTTGGCGCTCAGATTTTCAAACAGGGTCTTCCCGTCACCGATTACGCGGACGATGCAGTCGCCGATTTTCCCTTCCGGCTGCTGGAATCCCACCTTGGTTCGAAACTCGTCATAGCGCCCGCCAACTTCGTAGATCAGCCGGCAGCGCGAGTGCACTGCAATCCCTCGCGGATAGGATCCATCCTGAAGCTGGATCGGCTTTCCGTCCAGCGATTTGTCGTTTTTGTACGCATACACGCGATCAAAGAAGGGCGTCTGCTCGACGCTCGACGGCTTCATGTCTGACAGATATGCCAGCTTCCCGTTCTTGCACGTGATCCTGGTGATCTTGGCCAGCGGAATCCGAATCGCCTGATCCCATTTCGTCACCAGTTCCAGTTCCCCCGACTCGATGGAGCTTACTTTGCCGCTCAGCGACTGTTCCGTGTTCGCGAAGCTCAACTGCTGCTCGAACTGCGGCGCCACGGGGTTCAGATCCGGATGCGCCAGCACCACGCCTACGAGCCGTGCGACTGGGAGCTTGCGTTCCTCGTCGTTGAATCGAAACCGAAGCCCGCCCTCGCTGAGCCCGAGCGCCACGCCTCGAACCGCCACGACATCATTGTCCTTCACCGCATACGCGACGTCTTCGCTGGCTGCTGATTCATTCAGCGCTTTCGCCTTGGCGATCATGTCCTGGCTGCCGCACCAGATCGTGTTCACCTGTTCGATCGGAACCTGGATCGGCGCGATTCCGGAATCGAATTGATAGGTCACCTTTTTGTCTGCCCAGTGGGTCAGCTCGCCCATCAGCTTGTCGCCGCTCGTCAATTCGAGCCGGCAGTTCTTGAAGCTGACCGGCGCACTGGCCGGCTTGCCTGGGGTTTTCACTGAAGCGGTGGCAGCACCCGGTGATTTGATCGTCAGATCGACGACATCCTCCAGCGCCAGCTTTTGGATCTCATCCTTCCCGTTCTTTCCCTTTGCCACCAGCGAGAGCATCCCATCCTTCAGACCGGCAAGATCCGCGGTCACCGACGTATCATCCACCTTTTGCGCGACCACGTTCGCCAGCACGACCTTCGGAGCCGGTGCAACACCGTTCTTAGCGCTGCGACCTTCGGTTGTGTTGCCGTGCGATGCCGATGGTGCATGCTCCGAAGCCGCCGTTGTCGGGGACGCCGTGGTTTTGGCCACCGGCGCGCTCATGATCCGCAGCGGCGGCGAGCGCTTCAGCGTCGATGCGTCCAACTCTGCCACGGATTCACTTCCGGATTCATCATTTCGTGACAAGGATACCTTGAACACGCTGGTATCAGCCGGGTAGGGGGGCGCCGTCCATCGGCCCGACGAATCGGTCACGATGCAGTTGTGCAGTTCCCGCCCGAATGTATCGGTAAACGTCTTCTCCGCATGAAGCGTCACCATCCCCTTGGCGATCGGCTTGCCATCATCCCCCTTCGCGGTCCCGCCGTAGTAGCTTGCGGGAATCATCTTAAACACCTGCCTGTCATCGCCCTTCGCGATGCGCTCGGTCATCACGAAGCCGTCCTTTTCCACCCGAAGGCCGTGCTGCTCGGCGTCGTTCGTCAAGGGCGTTACCGAAATCTCGCCCTTTGCATCCGTCGCGCCGTTCCGCGAAAAGTTCAGCCGCTCCGCATCGGCTGTCACCTTTGCCCCGGCGAGCGGCTTGTCCTGATCGTCGGTCACATAAACCTTCAGCGCTGAATCATCTTTCAGCTTCTCCGGCTTGGCGTCTTCCGCGGCCGCGAATGAGATTTCGCTGACCTCAAATGTTGCATTCCCGGTCTCGTTCGAGCTGACCCAAATCCCCAGGTTCTTCAGCGGCTGATCGAGCTTTAACTCGCTCAGATCCTTCTTCAGTTCATGCTCCCGACTGTCCGGTTGCACGTCCTCGCCGGTGAACAGGCCAGGCGCCAGCGAAGAGGCATCCCCTTTACCCACCACCATCCGCACCACCGACTGCGCCTGCTTGTCAAAATTGGTTGCGCGATACTTGATCGTCAGGATCGGATACTTCGCCAGATCGACCGGAACCAGCGGCCGGTAAAACCACATCGCCTTCGCACTCGCATCCACCACGGTAAACTTCGGCTTACTTGTCAGGGGGTCATAGCCATACACGGTCGGCGGCTTGTTTGAATCCCACTCAGCGGCCGGAATCCAACTCACTTTTGGATCCAGTACAACCGCCTGCTCCGGCGCGGTGTTCGAGTTGTTGGGGTTGGCTGCGCCGTGTTGGGGAACGACTTGACCGTTCACGATGATCCGCTGAGCAACCACCTTCTGGGCGTGGGCAAACGACGATGCCACCGACAGAGCAAGGATGAAAACCAAAGCCCGCATGGGAGAAGTCCTTTTGTCAGTCTTAACGTGAAGATGGATTGGTGGTGGGCGTCGCTGCCGCCGCGGACGGATTTTTCTCATCGCCCGCCAACTGCTCCTGCGCCAGGCGCCGGTAATAACTTTGAAGGATTGCCTCATATCCCGGCGGAAACCCATCGGTCTTGGATTGCAGAATCTGCTCGCGCTGCTTCGGCGGCAGGTTCCCCCACATTTTTTCGCTGGCCTTGGGATCATGAAGATCGCGAATTCCGCCCGGGCCTCCCGCGATTACAGAATCCGCCATCGGCCGCGTCGGATTAAGCCCGCCGCCGCCGCCACCGCTCTTCTTCATCGCCTCTTCGAGCTTCTTGATCACCCCGTCCAGATCCGCGACGCAGCGTTGTTCCTTCGCCTGCACCGGATGATCGGTCTGAAGCTTATCGAGGTCGATCACGATCGATCCCATGTCCCTGGCAATGAACTTCAAGGGATCTTCGTCGCGGCTCGCGGTCGCATCGTGCACCGCCTTGCCGATCATTCCCTGCGTGTCGCTCAATCCGGGCTTTGCGCCGGGAAGCGCAAATGATCCGGACGCCCCCCGCGCCGGCGCGTTGACCAGCAGGATCAGAACCACCGCGGCGATCGAAAGAGTTATGGTCTTCATTGTTCCTCCGATCCTTATTCATCCAGGCAATCCGGACACACTCGGTGATGAATTGCATCGGTCGCATCGCGAACCTGCGCCTGCATATCTCGCACGCCGCCGATCTTCGTCTTCAACTCACCGGGAAGTTCTCGGGCGGCCGCGGCGCGCCGGCCGTCCGTGTCCTTTGTCTCTTCGGTCACCCGAATTTGCAGCATCTTCAGGACCTTCAGCTCCGCCAGCAGCTTGTTCTTGTCGCCGCCGCAGCCCTTGCAGTTGGAGGGCTTCGATCCTGATGCCTGCAATTCCTTGAACGTCTCAATCAGATCTTTCAGATCGCGCTCGACCTGCTGCTCCGCATCAATCACGTTCTTGTTCGCACGCGACTGTTGCAGATCGTTTTGAATCACCACGCAGCGTCGCGAAATGCTCTGCAGTGCGGGTGGCAGCGCCAAACTGAATTGCGTCTCTTCGATCAGCTCGATCGTTTGATCGGCGATGGTCACGATCCGGCCTTCCGCCGTCCCAAGCTGTTTCACGCGCAACAGCGCCTCGCGATCGTTGGCCTCGGCCCGGGGATAGAGCGACGCCGTTGCCTGCCGAACGGAGGTTTGCCGATCGAGCATGTCCTGGAGGTTCGCGATGATCTGCTTGCGAACCAGCCGCTCGATCTCTTCGAGCAGCTTCTTCTTTTGCTCCTCAAGCTCTTTCTTGGCAACCTCAAGCTGCTTGATCGCATCGGTCTGCTCCGTCAGCGCATCGCCTCCCTTTTTATTGCCAAGGCTGCCCGTGGCCTTGCTCATCGCTGTGGATGCACTGGTCAGCGAGCTTGCCGCCTTGACACCCTTTTCACCCAGGTCTTTCATCATCGCGTTGATGTTGTCCGTTGACTTTTTGTTCTGCTCCTGATCTTTCTTCGCCGCGTCAAACTTCTTCGGATCGACAGGCTTGTTCTGCTTCTGATCCGCGGCCACCTTGTTCGTCTCAGTCTGCTGGCGCTTCTGTTCCTTGATTGCTTCATCCAGCTTCTTGATCGCAGCGTTCAGCTTCTTGAGCTGCTCTATCTGCATGGCCAGATCGAGGTCCGTGGCCAGCAGCAGCTTCTTCAGCTCATCGAGCTTCTTGAGAACTTCCTTCTGCTCGCCGGAAGCTTTATTCAGGTCCTTCGTCCCGATCAGTTCGAGCACGTCCTTCATCTGCTCGACGATCAACTGCTCCCGCGCCTTGCGCACGGCCATCAGCAGCTTCGCTGAATCCCCCGCCTCGGTACTGCGGATCAATTCCGCCAGATGGAACATCCGCTCTTCAAGCTCTTTCATCTGAGCCTGGATGGTTTTCTGCTGGAACTGAATCTGATCCGCGGGCGTCACCTGCGTCGTCGGCACCGCGTAGGAGAATCCGCAAATCAAAAGTGCGACGATCGCGACTTGGAAGAGGCGATTCATAACGCCATCCTTTGCAAGAGAGAAGGGGGGGCAGGGGGGCCGGATCATCATACTTTCCCAACAAAACCAGCACAATTCATTTCTTTCACATTCATTTCTTTCACATTCATTTCTTTCACATCCCATAGCACGGGCATCCTGTCCGTGTCAGCGACTCAAACACGGGCAGGATGCCCGTGATTCGGGTAAATCACTTCTCAAAAACGCCTTCCACCTGCTTATGGCGCAAGTCATCGGTCTGCGTCTTGGCCTTTTCCTGCAACCGGATGATCTCATTGAGCTGGTTGAGCACGTCCACAAAACTGTCCCACTGATTCATCTGCTTCAGGATCTCGTTCATTCGCGCCATGATCTGGTCCTGTCGCGTCGTAACATCCGCCACTTTCGCGGAATCATCCGCCTTCCCCAGCGTCTCCATCGCGTCCCGCTGCGGGTTCATCAACTTCTCGTTCATCGATCCCAGCGGCACCAGGACGTTCTTGTCCATCATCGCGTACGCTTCTTCGCTCCCCAGCTGATTCAGCCGCATCTCCGTCATCGACTCGGACAGGCTTGTCGCAATCCGCATCACCTCGCGCTGGATCGTTCGGTGGTCGCGCGCAAGCTGAGGCACCGTCTGCTCCGTCACGGTATTGAGCTGATCGCGAATCTTCTGCGACGCATCGATCGTCTTGCGAAATTTCGCGCGCTCGCCTTGTTGTCTGATGAGGATTTCTTTGAAAAGTTCGTCCGCCGCCACAATTCGAAAGCTCGCCGGCCGCGATTGCCCCTTCTGCGCCCCCAGATAACAGTCATCCTCCGCGATTCCCCCCAGCGACAGCAGCGCCCCAACCTGCAGCTTCATCGCCGCCACGTCGAACTGCTGCTTGATCTGAACATCCATGTCCTTTGGTGGCTTGGTCGGCCCGTAGATCGGCTGCGTGGATGCCGTCGTCTGCTGCTTCTTCTCCGGATCCAGAAACTCCGTCCGGCTTGCAAGATCCAGGTGGACCACGCCGTAATCATCCCGCGCCGACACGGTCAGCGGGATATGCGCCATCGGCGAAATCCGCTGCCGGACACCTGTGTACGACAGCATCACCCGCGGCGCCTGATCCACCTTCAACCCGATGCTCACCGGCGTCGGCACGCTCGTCAGATGTGCCTGCGTCCCCGTCAGCTCGATCTCCAGTTGCATCGCCTTCTCATGATTCCACGTGCAACTGAAGCCGTGATCCCCTGCCCGCTGCACGCTTGGCGCGGCACCGCCGGCGTTGCGAACCACCGCATGCTCAATCGGGACATTTGATTCAAACTTCAACTCCAGATTTGTCTTCGTCAGAAACGAGAGATCCGCTTCCTGCCCGGTAAACAGATGACTCGTCGGCTTCGGTTCCGTCGGATGCCGGCTGACCAATTCCAGCCGCGTGATGCGTGGCCGATCCACCGGCTCAATGATAAACGGCCTCAGATCGTCATCCCCGCCCCACACCTCGACCTCGAGCGGCTGCTGCACGGGCGGCACGTCATACCGGAAATCCGCCGCCGCAAACTTCGTCATCGTCCCGTTGATCTTCGACCCGCGGTTCTCGCGCATGCGAATTGAGATCGCATCCGGCGCCATTGAACCCTCGCGCACTCCGGCTCGAACGACAAAGGGCTCGCCCCGCGGAACTATGATTTTCCCGCTCTCATCCAGTCCCGCGATCGTCAGATAAGTTTTCTGGGGCCAAGGCTGATTCGATCCGGCAAACCACCGCTTCGCCCACAAACCCGCCGTCGCCGGTGCCGCGAGCGCAAAGAGCATGCACCCCGCGACCAGAGCGCCCATGCAGGCCAACTGCAAGTTAAAACGCTTGTGGTCCAGGTGATCCAGAAAGTTGATGTTCTTCAGCGATTCATGCGCATGCTCGACCGCCTTCTCCACCATCGCCGGCGAAGGCGGCATCGCTCTTCCCAGAAGCTCCGGCAACTCCAACACCGTTGCCACCCGCGGCGCCAGCGATGATCGATTGAACGCATCCGCCCGATCCACCTCGTAGGCAAGATCGACCAGCCCCAGCTCCGCCCGCAGCGGCTCGATGATGAACCGCCAAATCTCATACATCAGCCAGGCTGCCGCCATAACCAGCAGCCAAACCCGCATGGGCAGTCCCAGCCGCAGCCACCGGTCGATCAGCAAACTCAGAAACGCAAGACTCACCGCCTCCGCCACCAGGCGCGTTGCACCCGCCACCACCAGGTGAAGCTTCACCCGCTTGCGCAGATCCGAGAGCCGGCTCACGACATCGTCGCGCCGGCCGGCCAGATGAGAAAGTGCTACATCAATCGCGGTCATTCGTTTTCCGTATCACGGGCATCTTGCCCGTGTTAGCGATTCAAGCACGGGCAAGACGCCCGTGATCCAAAAATCGCTACACCATCCTGAACTTCTTCCTCAACACCCACTCCGCAAAAAGGGCCAGAAGGATCGTCGAGAACAACACCGGCGCATCCCAAATCTCCTGCCGATCCTCCAGCACCCGCGCCACCCGCTTCGTCCGAAAAGCATCGGCCACTTGGCTCAATTGATCCAGCTCAAACACGCTTCCATGCGACGCCCCCGCGATCGTCTGCATCGTCGCCAGGTCATTCCCGGGCCGGTCATATTCCAGATTCGGCAGCTCCACCTGAAATTGCAGCGTCGCCGCTTTCGCGATCTGCCGCATGTCTTCTCCACCGGACCACACGCGGATGAAATGCAAACCCGGATGATTCACCGGGAAGCTCGTCTCGAATGTATTGCTGTCTCCCGGCCGCGGATTCAGCGTCACCGGAATCGGAGGCTGATCCGCCACTTCGACTTCCCCATGCAGCGCATCCAGCCCGGTATCACGCTCCAGCGCATTTTCAAACGTCGCCGTCAGCGTGACGTTCGACCCCGGCCGATAGCTCGCCCGATCCGTCGCCAGCGTGTACGGATACCTGCCCCCAAGTTGCTTCGCGCGCCCCGCGCGATCGATCACGCGAGCCCAGAAGCCATCGAAGAACTGTTCGCTCAAGTACCGCCACCGGTACGTGCTGTCATACCCGATCCAGAACGTCCGCCCCGGTCCCACCCGCTGCGTCGCCAGCAGCACGTGCGGCCCATGCTCGTTCCGCATCCGCGGGTCTCCATGCCGCGCCAACACCGTCGCGCCCGGCTTGGCCCGCGTCACCGGATAATGCCAGTACATCCCGGGCAGGCTCGACAGAATGTTCTCGTTCTCTTCAGGTTTCTGCGAGAACTGAAAGATCGGATCCGCCCGCCCCTCCGGCGTAATCTCCAGCCGCCAAGGCTCCTGCGAGGACAACTTCACCGACACATCCGTCCGATACAGCCCCGGCTCGCTTACCACCGGCAGCATTGCCAGGAAGGCGACCGCCGGATCATCCGGCCGCTCGAACATGTTCTTGGTCTCGCGCTCGCCCGCGATATACACCAGGCCTCCGCCCGCCTGCGCCGCGAAGTTCGTCAACAACTGCGCATAATCCGGCGGCCAGAGCGCAGGGTCCGGATCGTAAAGAACAACGCAGTCAAAATCGTTCAGCTCTTCCTGTGTATTCGGAAGACGTTTAAGCACCGGGTTCCCCGGCTGAATATAGTTCGCATCCGCTGTTTGCAGCCACGTCGAAGCTTGCAACGCATTGTCCCGCAACAGCGCATTGCGAATGAACTCCACTTCCGGAAATGTTGACCCGGCGACGAACATCACCTTGATCTTCTGCCGGATCACCCGCACGTCTGCCGTCCCGACATTGTCATCCACCGTCAGCTCCGGCCCCACATCCGCCAACTTCGCCCGGAACTCGAGCTTCGCCGGCTGATCTTCCTTGAAATCAAACGGAACCGACTGCACGCGCCCCGCCTCTTCCAGCGTGATCGGCTGATGCGCAATCTCCTCCCAGACCCCGCCATCTTTCCGCTTCTCCACCACCAGCGTCGCCGGCGCGTTCTGCAATCCCTTCGACTCCACCAGCACATGCAACTGATTCGGATCGCGCACAAACACGACCGGGTTTACCTCGATCTTCGAGAGCTTGGCATTGCGCGGCCCCTCCGGCGTTCCCGTCGCCAGCGCCACCACCGGAATCCCATCCGCCGCCGCCGCTTCCGCGGCCTTCATCGGCGTCTCTCCCGCATTCGACTGTCCGTCGGTTACGACGAGGATCCCCGCCAAAGGTTGTCCGCGGTAAGCCGTCAGCGCTTGCCGAATCGCGCTACCGATCGCTGTCGTCGATTTCTCGCTCGCCGTCACCGGCTGCGATGTCGCCGAGCTTTCCGGCATCAATGACGACGCAAACGACCGCACCTGTACCACGCGATCCCCTCGCGCGGCTAATTGCTCGTTCAGGCCCACCTCAAACGCCCGCTGCGCCAATCCGAGCCGCGACTTATCCCGCAGCTCTGTCGCATTCGGCAGCTTCAGCGCCTCCACCAGCTTATTCGCCCGATTCTGATCAATATAAGCATCCTTCAGATCCATGCTCTCCGACCGGTCCATCAGCACAACAAGGTTCGACGGAACAAATTCCTTCTTCGAAATAATCAGCACCGGCTCGAGCAACATCGCCACGATCCCCAGCAGCACCACCATCCGCAGCGCGCCAAGTCCCACGCGCACCGGCAATGAAAGATTTCTCCCCTCTTTCCGATACAGCCACAAAACGCCAAATCCCGCAAACGCGATCACCACCATTAACAAAAACAGCTTGTCATGCTTAGGCATCGCAAGCCATTCCAAACGCCAAGACCCGCCCTCCGCCCACGGCGCGGGTTTGATGCCGAATAAGATTTCCCAAAATTTCTTCATCTCATTTCACTTCCGCGCGCCAATTCAATCACCCGCATCAGGGGCTTCCAGCCCGTGCAATCGATCCATAATCAAAACAACCTCATCGCCTCTTTGTCTCCGTGCCCTCCGTGGGAGGGGGGGCTCCGTGGTGAATTCCTATCTTTCCCTCCCAACCCAAACCGCAAACACAGTCTCGGCCAACCCGAAACACAGCAGGCACATCGCCAGGGTCCGCCAGATTTCTTTTCCCTTTTCCGCCAGTGATGCCTCGCCGGAATACCGCACGATCGGCGGCTTCAGCGCACCCATCATGGCCGTCAGATCGCCTTCCGCGATCGGAGTCAGATCGCTCTCCACCTTGTCACCGCTCGCACAAATCAACCGCGACTGCGCCTGTCTCATCGCGTCCTTCCAATTCACCTCATACGCGCCCGCGCGCACCGTCCGCGCAAATTTGATGGATGATGGCGACTTGTCCGCCGGCTTGATCAGCTCCGCCGCCGCGGTCTCACCATCCGGCAACTTCACGACCTGCTCCATCGCCTGCTGATTCTCTTCCAGCGTCACTTGGATCGGCTGCCCCGCCACGATATTGTCCTGCCGGCTCGCGCCGCGCGCGATCGACATTGCCGCCGACCGCATCGCCAGCACATAAGTCGGATCCACGGGCCAATCGCTCCAGCTCTTGTCCGCCGTCACCGTCACCAGCAGCACGCGACCGCGGCCGAAGCGCTTCTCAATTACCGCCGGACTGGCCTCAGAATTATTCCACCGCGCGAGCACCCGCACCTGCTGCGGATTGCTCGGGATCGTCACGCCCATGAATTTCGTCAGCCGGATCCGCGCGAGCGCCGCGGGAGCGAGCTTACTCAGCGGCTCGAGCGGCGACTGCTGTGCCGCCTCCGGCACCAGCCCCGTCACAATCGCCTCCACCGGCGAATCCACCTGCACCGGCAGCAACCCCTCGCCCTTCTTGAAGAGCCTCTGGTTATAGCTGCTCAAATCCATCAGATCGCCGCAGAAGATGACCAGCCCCATCCCGTCGCTCACCTGCTTCTCCAGATCCGCGACGCGCTCCGCAGTGACCGATGCGACATTCGCCAACACCAGCACATCGCTCGGCGCCACCCGCGCGCCGTTCCACTCGACGTCCGTCAGCTTCTTCAGATGCCAAGGCTCCGTCCCCACCGTAAACGCCAGACCCAGAAAATCCGTCTCACTTTCAAACGGCTGGGCACTCGGCTCCCCATCCACCAGCCCCACCTCAATCGTCGGCCGCACCGTCAAACACAACCACCGCCCATCATCCCCGGGCAGCTCATCGTTGGTCATCCCCAGATGCAGCGCCAATTGCCCCGGCTTCGTCGGGTTGATCGTGATCGGCACATCCGTCACCTGGTTCGGCGCCAAGTCCGGCAACAGCACCGGCCGCGTCTCGGTCCCAATCGTCAACAGCGCCTGAGCACCCTGCACCGCCGTGCGCGTATTGTTCCGAATCTGTGCTTTCAGATTCACCGGCCCGGGCAGCGCCACCGTGTCTTCCTGATCGAACGCCTGCATCGACGCGTTCGCGGTTTCGCGAACGCCGACATCCACAATCTTAAGCCCCACATTCTCCGTCGCCCAACGGTTTGCCGTCTCCGTCACCGCGGCACCCCAGCCATTTTTCCGCAGGTCTGTGATCAGCACGATTTCCTTCTGCGGAAACGTCACGCCTGCCAGCAATTGATCCACACCTCGCAAGGTTGAAGGCCAATCACTGTTCGTATCGCTCACCGCGAGTGCATCCATCGCCCCTGTCACCTTCGCCGGATCCTCCAGCCGCGCTTCCTTCACCAGCGGCACATCCGGCGCCGAGGTCGTGATGATGCTCACGCTGTCCTGCGTTCCTATCGCCGACACCAACTGGCTTGCCGCCTTCTTCGCGCGGTCGAACGCGCTCTTGCCTTCAGTCCGATACCCCATGGAAAGCGAATCATCGATCACGACGATCCGGCTCGTCCGCCCATGCCCTCCAAGCCAAGATCCCATCGCGCTCGGTGACAACACCGGCCGCGCCACCGCCATGATGATCAGGATCACGATCAACGTCCGGATCGCCAGCAGAACGAGCTGCTCGATCCGCAGCCGCCGGCGATTCTTCTTGATCGTCAGCTTCAGATACTTCATCGGCGCCCAATCCACCCGCTGAAACCGTCGCCGGTTCAGAATGTGGATGATGATCGGCACGCTCGCGAGCACCAATCCGCCAAGAAGAAATGCGTTGATGAATCCCATTGTGTTCTAACGTGGCACGGGCATCTTGCCCGTGTTGATGACTCGGACACGGGCAAGATGCCCGTGATACAAAAGAGATCATCCTCCGAAACTCTGGATCTTTCCGCCCCGTTTGCCGTGATCGGATCGCTGCCTCTGATGCAGATAATGACTCAATCCCACCCCCAGATTCTCATCCGTCCGCAACAGCACATGATCGATTCCGGCAAACTGGCACCGCTCCTTCACCTCATTGATAAACGTCTCCATCGCGGCCTTGTAAGCCTTTCGAAACGCCCATGGCTCGGCGAACAATTCTTCCGACCCCTCAATATCCTTGAACAAAACCGAATCCTGGAACGGCATTTCAATCTCATCCGAATCCAGCACCTGCATGATCATCACTTCATGCCCTGAGTACTGAAACCGCCCCAGCGCCTCATAGAATTTGTCCAGGTCGCAAAGCAGATCCGAGATGACAATCACAACCCCCCGGCTCTTGATCTGATCGCAAACCCGCAGCATCACGCTGCCCAGTTCCGTCGTCCGATCCGGCTGCGCCTTCTCCAGCGCATCGAGGATCTTGGTCAACTGCGATTGCGTCGCCGCCGGCCGCAGCCAGGTCCGCTCCTGCTCATCAAACAGGGCCATCCCCACGGCATCGCGCTGCTTCACGCAGACGAACGCCAGCGAAGCCGCCAGCGTCGCCGCGTAACTGAACTTGTTCATCTCCTTGCGACCGTAGCGCATCGATGCGCTGGCATCGACGAGGATCGTCGCGCGAAGGTTGGACTCCTCTTCGTATTGCTTGATGAAGTGCCGGTTCGATCGCGCATACGCGCGCCAATCCAGTCGCTTGAGATCATCCCCCGGCGAATACTCGCGGTAATCCGCGAACTCCACGCTCACGCCATGCAGCGGGCTGCGATGCAATCCTGAGATCGTTCCTTCAACCACGCGCTGCGCGCGTAATCCAAGCTTCACGATCTGCGCGAGAATCTCAGGCCTTAAGTACGGACTCAACTCGGCCATGGCCTGCCTTTGCTTCCGCGTGAACGGGAATGGTGTCGATGATCTTCTGGATTACAGTTTCAGGGGTCTGCCCCTGCGCCTCGGCATTGTAATTGAGCACGATGCGATGCCGCAGAACCGGCTTGGCTAATGCCTTGATGTCTTCCACATCCACTTCCGGACGTCCATCGAGCGCCGCCCGCGCCTTTGCGGTTGCAATGAGCGACTGCCCGCCGCGCGGACCCACACCCCAAAGCACCCAGTCCTTCACGAACTGCGGCGTCTTTGTCTCCGCCGATCGCGTCGCGCGGATCAAGCTCGAAACATAGCTGATGCAGAACTCACTCACCGGCACCTTGTGCACGATCTTCTGCAATTCCAGCATCTCCGGCCCGCCGAGCACCTGCTCCGGCTCGGTTCCGCCGCCCGTGCTTGGCATGCGGTAAATCGCCCGCTCCGATTCCTCGTCCGGATACCCCACATAAACTTTCATCAGGAACCGATCCAGCTGCGCTTCAGGCAGCGGATACGTTCCCTCCTGCTCGATCGGATTCTGCGTCGCGAGCACGAAGAACGGATCCGGCAACGTATACCGCTTACCACCGGCCGAAACCTGCCGCTCCTGCATCGCCTCGAGCAGCGCCGCCTGCGTCTTGGGCGGCGTTCGATTGATCTCATCCGCCAGCAGCACGTTCGCAAACAGCGGTCCCTCCAAAAACTTGAACGACCGCTCCCCCGTCGACCGATCCTCATACATCACGTCCGTTCCCGTGATATCCGATGGCATCAAGTCAGGCGTGAACTGTATGCGCGAAAACTCGAGCGACAGACATTTGGAGAGCGTCCGAATCATCAACGTCTTCGCAAGCCCCGGCACACCTTCCAGGATGCAGTGTCCGCGCGCAAACAAGCACACCAGGAGCTGCTCCACCACCTCTTCCTGTCCGACGATCACCCGCCCCATCTGCTCTTTGATCCGATCGCGCGCCGACCGAAGCTTCGCCAGCCCCTGCAAATCCACATCATGATTGTTATTGCTGCTCAAGGGCTTAGCCCCTTTCCTGCGTGGCATGGGCGTCTCGCCCATGCGCATCAACTTCTTAAAAAATGCATGGGCGAGACGCCCATGCCACGCTAATTTCCTAACGCTGGTAAACCGGTAAGAATTTGTAGGGCAGTTGAAGAATGATGAGCGCAATGCTCGTCCCGTAAATGGGCCCGATCCCGTCGCCGTTCCAGGAGCCGTCTGCATTCTGCTGCGCGATCAACTGATCCCGCGCTGCCGGAAAGTAATCGTTCCAGTATCGATCACCCGCCTGGTAAAAGCACTGCGCCGCGTACAGATGCGCGTAATAATCATGCCCCGCGTTCTTGCTCCACTGGTTCTTGTGCTTCTCGAATTCCTTCCATACATAGGCCAGGCATGCATCGGACATCTTCGACTCGTACTCGCCCGCGTTGTACATGCTCGCCAGCGCCCCGCACGAAATCGCCAGACAAGCCGGACCTCCCGACTGATACGAATAAATAATCCCACCTTCAGGCGCCCGGCAAAGCTCCAGGTATTTCAGAGCCGCCTCGATTGTCCCCTTCGGCACCGTGAATCCCGCATTCTGTGCCGCACGCAGCGCCTGCATCTGCGTGATCGTCACCGATCCTTCATCCCCGCCCCCGGGTGTATACGTCCAACCGCCGAACTGGCTCTGCCCCTGCGCCGTCAGGTTCACCCCGTTCGCGATCGTCTTCTTCAGCGAATCCCGGACCTTCTGATCCGTCTCCATCCCATACGCACTGGCCAGCACCAGGAGCAGAAATCCGTGCCCATACATCGACCGGCTCTGGAACTCCATGTTGCTCGTGATCAACCCGCTCGCCGTCTGCGACTGAATCCCATAGCTCAAAATCTTATGAATATTGTCAGCATAAGGCCCCCGGCTGGGCGTATCCCCATGCGCCAGAAACGCCATTCCCGCGAGCCCGGTCATCGCACAGGGATAAGCATTCCCATCCTGGAACCCCGGAAAATTCCCATCCTGCCCCTGGTGCTTCGCCAGCCAGTCGAGCCCCTTCTGCACCGACTTCTGCACCTTGGGGGTCACATGTACCGGCAATCGCTCATCGGCGCGCACCGCCACCGGCGCAACCATCGTCACGATCACCCACAAACAAGCGAACTGTGAAGCAACGTTTTTCATTCTTTCGTAGCATGGGCGTCTCGCCCATGTCTTTGAAGATACATGGGCGAGACGCCCATGCTGCGCATCACTTCACAATCTCAAACTGCACCGACAAAACCACCTTCACCGGAATATCCCCGCACAAGTTCGAGCTCACATCCGTCTGTTCATTAGGCACAAACGGAATCCCCATATTCATATAAGCCATCGCCCGCGAAGCGTTCTGCCCGCTGTTCTCATCTTTAGGCTGCCCCTCCTGCACCGACATCACCCGTCCCAGCTTCACACCCGCAAGCTCCGCCAGGCGTTTCGCCTTCGCATTCGCTGAATTCATCGCTTGCTTATAGGCCTGCTCCTTAAGCGCATTGATATCGCCGAGCTTGAATAGCACCATGCTCGCCCCCTTGCCACTCTGCGCTCGGATCTGCATTTCATAATAATTTGTCGCCGGCGGCGGACCGATCACCAGCCCCGCGTCTTTCCCCGCATCAATGACCTTGAGAAGCGTGTCCATCAACTTCTCGGGCTCCAGCTTGTCGGCATCCTTGATCGTGAGTTTCATCTGCTCGCTCACTTCAACCTTCTGCTTCGTCGCCGTGCCTCCGCCGCCCATCCCTTGCATCATCCGCATCTGTTGCTGCTGATCGACTGCCGCGTTTACGGTATAGCCATTCGATTCCATCGTGACGTTCGGCATCTTCAAATTGGTGATCGCGTCCACGCCCTTCTTTTTCGCCTCGCGATATTTCACGATCGCATCCGCCGTCAGCTCCGCATCCGCCGACACGGTTGCGCCGATCTCCACCACCGTCGGCTTGCTCTTCACTTCTCCCGAAGCAGAAACCGTAATCCCCTCATCCGCCCGCGCCAGCCCGGTCGATATCAGCACGCACATTGCCGCGCCGATCAATTTCAGCTTTATCATGTTCTTTGACATTGTGATCCAAGCTCCTTAATTCGCCCGCGCCGCCGCGCCCAGCGGATACGCCGTTACTGCCTGATTCGAAACCGTAATCAGCTTCTGACCCGCCCGCCAAACACTTCCTCCCATCGAATCCTTATCCGACCCCCGGAAAATCTTCACCAGCGCACCATTTGTCGTGTTGATCTCGTAGACGCCACGTCCCAGGAACACGAACAGCGATTTTCCGTTGATCAGCGGATAAATCATCCCGTTATCGAGGGGAATCCGCGTCGACCAGGTCAGCGCTTTGCTGTTCACGTCGATCGCCCCCGCATCCGATCCCAGCGTCACCACCCGTCCCTCGCTCACGCCCGCGATCATGTCGCTGTCGTCCACCGGCCGTTTCCACTTCAGCGTCGGTCCCGACAGATCAATCGCGTACATGTCATCCACCCCGCGCTCCTTGAAGTACAGCATCCCATCCTGAATCGTAATGACGCCCGCGGTTTTCAGCTTCTGCGCCATGTTCTGATACGCCCACCACTCCTGCTGATTGATCACCGGCGGTCCCTCGCACTGATACGCCCACTCCACCTGCTTCGTCGCCGGGTTCACCGCGACCATCCCCCCATTGTTCGTCAGCACATACACTTTGCCTTGGAAAAACGTGAGGTTCGACGAAGGCACAACCGTGTTCCCCCGATAGTTGCTTCCCGCCGCCGCCTGCCCGATCGTCATCGAGCTTAAAAGCTTTCCGTTCGCGGGGTCGATCGTCAGCAGCATCAGCTCCGATCCCTCCCGCGTCTTCCCCGGCGCGTAAATCACATCGCCCACCACCACCGGCTTACCCAAAAAAGTATAACTCGAAAGCGTCCCGCTCTCGCTCGACCACTTCTGCTGCCCGGTGTTCGAATCATGACACGTCAGCCGCATCGGCTCGTCATAATTGATCCGCTTCACCGGCACCCGCACGAACAGCACCCGGTCATTTGGGATCACCACCGTCGAATACGCGAAAATATCCGGCAGCGACTGCACCAACTGATCGATCTTCTGCGAGATGTCTTCGAACTTATCCGTGCGCCAAACCAGCTTTCCGCTGGTCGCATCAATCGCGAAGCATGCCCCCAGCCAGTTCACATAAACGCGCTTCCCATCCGTATCCGAGCTCGGCACAAAGAACGCCATCTGCAAATTCGCGCCCTGCCACCGCCACCCGTTCACGCGCTGCGCGATCTGCTCGGTGATCTCCCGATTCAAAAACTCACACTGCCACGCCGGTGCATCGCTGGCTGGAAGATTCAGCGGCGTGTCATTGTCCCCCTTGACGAACAGGGTCGCCGCCGGCTTCGTCGTCGGTTCGATTTGCTTCATCAGAAACGCCGTCGCCTCGACATCCGCACCGGCTACCGTCACCGTCGCCCCAGCGTTCTTCTCTTTGATCTGGGCGATCAATGCATTCAGCGGATCAAGCCGTTTCGCACGCGCCATCGCGATCCCGCGCTTCACCTGCACCCGGAGCGGGTTCAGATCCGTATCCGGATAACGATCGATGATCGCCGCCCAGGTCGCATCCGCGCCCAAAAAATCTCCGCTCTCAAACAGCGCATCCCCAAGCCGATCCGCCGCCTGGTCCCCCACGCTTGTGATAAAGTACTGCTCGTAAACCTTCCGCAGCAGCGGCACCTCGTCCGCGAGCGAATTCCCCCCCGCCGCCAGCGCCTGGTCATAAAGCTGTTTCGCCGGCGCATCGTTGAACAGTCGATAAGCCTCGCGCCCCTCCGGGGGGAGCGTCACCAGCAATTCCATGATCCGCTGCCGCGCCGGCAGCATGAACCCGTCCTTGCTCGGCGCCATCAGCTTCGGATCCACATTCATCACGTTCGTCAAGGATCGGAACGCCAGCTCCCATGCTTTCTTATCGCGATAGCGCTGGAAGTCGTCGATCGCGTTCACGAACTTGTCGTCCGCCTTGCGGACCGAGAAGCCCATGCGCTGATTCGGATTATTCTGAGCCAGGGAAATGGAACCCGCTGAAAGCAGAACCGCCAGAGCAGTTGCCGCGGCAGCGCGATACCCACGCCGGAACAAAGATTGGTTGAGCATCGGCGATCGTTCTGTTGAAGCCACCCCGTACGCACCCGGCGGCCTCACCCGGTTCCGCCATGCCCGATGCGGGCGAGGACACAAGGGCACAGGGGTATCCTCCATTGAAGGTAAAGTCAACCATTTTCGGATTGCAGCACGATTGCTAAGACGCTTTCTGCTCTCATCTCGCGCGCGAACCGCCCAGCGCTTCCGTTCCAACGCAACAGCGTCTAGAAATGTATTGCCGGCAAACGTACCAGCGGACAAAAATCGCACCAGCCAAATTAGACGCGCCACCCGGCCCAGTGTTTCGCGGTCGAATATTTTTTTGCACTTCCCCCGACACAAATCCTCGCCTCACGGTGATCCACATGAATATCAAGCAACAATCCTTCGGAAACCTGACAGACGGACGCGCCGTCGATTTGTTTACACTTACCAACGACGCCGGCGCCACCGTCAAAATTACCAATCTCGGCGGCAGAATCACCGAACTCCACGTCCCCGACTCCAAAGGCCATTCCCAATCCATCGTCCTCGGCTACGACTCTCTCAAATCCTACGAAGAACCGAACCCATTCTTCGGCGCGATCGTCGGCCGGTTCGCCAACCGCATCGCCAAGGGAAACTTCTCCATCGACGACAATCCCTACCATATCCCACCGAACAACGGCGAAAACGCACTCCACGGCGGCCCCGACGGCTTCGATAAGCGCCTCTGGCGCGCCAGCCCGTCCAATCCCAACGGCACACCCACCCTCCGCCTCGCCCTCGACAGCCCCGATGGTGACCAAGGCTTCCCCGGCAACCTCGAAACCCGCGTCACCTATTCCCTAAGCGAAAAAAACGAACTCAGAATCGACTACGTCGCCTCCACCGACAAGCCCACCATTATCAACCTCTCCAACCACTCCTACTTCAATCTCGCCGGCCCCGGCACCCGCGATGTCCTCGATCACCTCATACTCATCCACGCCGACCACTACATCCCCGTCAACAATCACCTCATCCCCACCGGTCAAATCGCTACGGTCAAGAGTACCCCCTTCGACTTCACCACCCCCCAAACAATCGGCTCCCGCATCACGGAAGTCCAAAACGGCTATGACCACAACTTCGTCCTAAAATCCGCCCCCAACGGCCAAGCCCAGGGCTTCAGCCCTGGGTCACCATCCGTAAGAGTCATCGAAGAGACAACCGGAAGAGGACTAGAACTTCTCACGGACCAACCCGGCATCCAACTCTACACCGGCGGCTTTCTCAACGGCTCCAACACCGGCATCGGCGGGACCTACAACCGCTTCGGCGCTTTCTGCCTCGAGACCCAGCACTTCCCCGACTCGCCGAACCAACCGAACTTCCCCAACACGATCCTCCGTCCCGGCCAAACCTTCACCAGCACCACGCTCTACCGCTTCTTCACGATCTAAAGCCATCGAATCACGGAAACATGGAAGCCTTTCCGATATCCCGGTATAACTCCTGCTTCCGTCGCTCCCTATGAACCCACGGAGCTAACTCCATGGGAAGCGAACGGGTCAGGGAAGGTATCAATGACGTTCACCGAGACACGTGCCTCGGCAATCTCCGCTGACACCTCGCACCTGCCGCAGATTCTGCGCGAAGCGCTCGCTCCTGCGACCGATCTCGCGTCCGCACAAGCGTTTACGCGCCACCTCGCCCACACCCACTACGAGAATTTTTCCGTCGTCACCGTCCTCGTTCCCAAAGGGCTCCGCCAGGATTTCTGCAACATCTACGCCTTCTGTCGAATAGCCGACGACCTCGGTGACGAGCTTGGTGATCGTCAACTCTCAAGTGAGTGGCTCGTCCGCTTCGCCGACCGAACCCGCGCCGCCTACAACGGAGATCACACCAACAACGTTTTCCTCGCCCTCTCCGACACCATCCGCCGGCACGACATCCCGATCCACCCCTTCCTCGATCTGATCGACGCCTTCGAGCAGGATCAGCGCAGCACCCGTTACGAAACGTTCGACCAGGTCGTCGACTACTGCCGTCGCAGCGCGGATCCGGTCGGCCGACTCGTGCTCTACCTCTGCGGCTACCGCGACGCCGAGCGCCAGTCTCTTAGCGACAAGATTTGCACGGCGCTCCAACTCGCGAACTTCTGGCAGGATGTCCGCCGCGACATCGAATACCGCGATCGGATCTATCTCCCCCGCGAATCCATGGCCCGCTTCAACGTTACCGAGCGGCAGCTCTTGGAAAAGCGCTGCGACGACAACTACCGCAACCTCATCCGCTTCGAGGTCGACCGCACCGAAGCCTTCTTCCAGGAAGGCGACGCGCTCCTCCCGACCCTCCGGCCCGCAGTTCGCGCTCAGATCTCCCTCTTTTCCAGAGGCGGCCGCGCGGTCCTCGAATCGATCCGTCGTCAGAACTACGACACCCTCACGCACCGCCCCGCGCTCACGAAATGGCAAAAGGGCCGTCTGCTTTTCAGCGCCATGCTTGGCAAGTTTCTACCGGGAGGTTCTCATTGAGCCTCCTCGTTCCCGAAACCAGCCAGCGCCGGCTCGCTCAGTCTCGCGCGTACTGCGAGCAACTCACCCGCCAGGCCGCGAAAAATTTCTATTACGGCCTGCGACTTCTACCGGATGCCAAGCGCTCCGCCATGTTCGCACTCTACGCCTACATGCGTCTAATCGACGACATCGCCGACGACGATGATCGCCGCTCTCTCAAGCAACGCCACCAGGACCTCGACGCCTGGCGCGCCCAGACCAGGACCGTCCTCGAGGGCCTGCCCCCAGATGAATCCGCCCATGCCCTCTGGCCCGCCTTCGCCGAAACCGTCCACCGCTACAACATCCCCGCCGTCGTCTTCGACGAAGTCATCGAAGGCCAGCGCCAGGATCTCGATCGCGCCATCTTCCAAACCTTCGAAGACCTCCGCGTCTACTGCTACCGCGTCGCCGGCGTCATCGGCCTCGCCAGCATCTACATCTGGAACTTCGAAGGCGGGCCCGCCACCGAGCTCCTCGCCATCGATCGCGGCGTCGCCTTCCAACTCACCAACATCCTCCGCGACCTCAGGGAAGACGCCGCCCGTAACCGCTGCTACCTTCCCCAGGATGAAATGATCGCGATGGGCGTCTCCGAAGAAGATCTCCTGCACGGCAGAGGCGGCGAAAACTTCGAACGCCTCATCCGCTTCCAGATCGAAAGAGCGGAATCCCTCTACCAATCCTCAAGTCCCCTCGAAGCAAAAATTGAGAAGGACAGCCGTCCCACCCTCAGAGCCATGACCGACATCTACCACGGCCTGCTCACCAAGATTACGTCTGATCCCCAGCGTGTTTTGAACGAACGCGTCTCCCTCTCTGTCCTCTCCAAACTAAGAATCGGCTGGCGCGCCGTCCGCGCGAAGTGATACTTTCTAACGGCGCTGTCGCAACAGCTTCCTAACGTTGCGCGCACCATGAAGCACAGCGAGCACAATCAACGCCTCATTGTTCGCTTGAAAGAAGATCAGGTATTTTCGAAACCCCGGAACAAACCAGGTGCGCAAGCCCGCAAAGCGCTTCTCGCGAAATCGTTTGGGACTTCCTTTGCCCGGCATTTCCGTCAAGTCATCGAATGCCGCGAAGACAGCGTCCATGAATCGATTCGATGCCGTGAGGCTCCACGACTCGAGGTATTCTACGATGTTGTGCAGATCCTCGGAAACGTCCGGCTTGACGACGAGTCGACGCGCCACGCTAGCTCCCCCGTGATTCCCGCCTGTTCTTCACTTCGTCCCGAAACTGCTCTCTGAACGCCGCGTTGAACTCAATGTTGGGTCGCGGATCATTGAGCCGCCGTGCCAGAAGTTCTTCTATATCGTCATCAATGATTTCTTCTTCAGCAGTTGCTTGCAACACTGCCTGCACAAATTGTTCGACATTCGGATAGCCGCTCTCTGTAGCTCGCGCTGCAAGACGTAGCTTGAGGTCTTCAGGAACGGTGAGATTTAGCGACGCCATATCGCTATTATACAACACCTCATCACGTTGTCAGGCGCAAATCCCGTCGGTATCTTCCTCGATCAATGGAAAAGACGACCTCGACGGTCATCATCATCGGCGGCGGCCTTGCCGGAATGTCCGCCGCCGTCGCACTGCAATCCGCCGGCGCTTCCGTGACACTCCTGGAATCCCGGGCCGCTTTAGGCGGCCGCGCCGGTTCCTTCACCGATCCGCAAACCGGCGAAATCCTCGACAACTGCCAGCACGTCCTCCTCGGCTGCTGCACCAATCTCATCGACTTCTACAAACGCACCGGAGCTACCGACAAGATCACCTGGGAACCCACCGTCCATTTCCTCGACGAGCATGGAAAATGCCACGATCTCTGGGGCGTGCCCGGCCTCCCCGCTCCGCTTAACCTTGGCCCTTCGCTTTGCGCCTTCACGGCGCTCTCCCTCAAAGAACGCTTCGCGCTATCGCGCGCGATGCTCGCCATGTCGAGAATGGGTTTCGAAGGGCGCCAGAAACTTTCGAAAGTCTCGTTCGGTGACTGGCTCGACGAGTATCACCAGCCGCAATCCCTCATCACGCGTTTCTACGATCCCATCATCATCAGCGGCCTAAACGAAGAGACCCGAAAATCCAGTGCCGCTTACGCGATCCAGATCTTCCAGGACGCCATGCTCGCCAACTCGCGCGGGTATGTCCTCGGAATGCCTAACTGTCCGCTGGGAGATCTCTATTCCAACCTTCCCTGCGCCGACGCACGCACCAACACCCGCGTCAGCCGGTTGCGCCTTCGCGGAAGCGAAGTGGAAGGTGTTGACCTCCTCGACGGAACATCGCTCGCCGCAGACGCGATCGTCCTTGCCACCAATCATCCGAGCGCCCGTCGCTGGATCCCGGATGATCTCGTTCAATCCGATTCTCGCTTTCACCACCTCGACAAACTCGAATCCGTCCCGATCCTCGGCGCGCACCTCTGGTTCGATCGGCCCATCCTCACCACCTCCCACGTCGCCTTCATGCAAGGCCCGCTTCAGTGGCTCTTTCGCAAGGACCGCGAAGGCAAGTCCCTCCACGGGGTCATCTCCGCCGCCCGCGACTGGATCGACAAACCAAAGGACGAATGTCTCGCGCTCTTCGAACAACAAGTTCGACGAACATTCCCGGCCGCCCGCGAAGCGAAACTCCTCCGCGGCACGATCATCATCGAAAAGCGCGCCACCTTTTCCCCCAAACCCGGCATCGATGACCTTCGACCTGCGCAAGCTCCGCCGGTGAACGGAATCCAAAACCTGTATCTCGCCGGCGACTACACCCAGACCGGTTGGCCCGCCACGATGGAAGGCGCCGTCCGCAGCGGCTACCTGTGCGCCGACGCGATCGCCCGCAACCTCAAGCTTATTCTCCCACCAACCGGTTCGTTCCTGGTGCATGATCTCCCCACGCAGTGGCCGGCACGGCTGCTCGGGCTTCATCGCCGCTAAAGCGCCTCCCGGTCCAGGCCATACAAATTCTGCCGCTCGATCCTCCACCGAAGAATCGGCCGCAGCACCATCACCGTCGCCAGGTAAATGCAGCATGTGCCCACGGCCATCACCCATCCCAGGCTTCTCAACCCCTCGTGGTGTCCCATCGCCCAGAAGAACCCGAAGCTCGAGCTGGTGATGAACGCGCACAGAAGAAGCGCGCGATCGCTTACATCCCACCCTCCCCAGACGCGCCGCGGATTGTGCTGGACTTCGAGGTATCGGTGAATCATGAACACGCCATACTCATGCCCCGCGCCGATCAGGATCGGCAGCCCGAAGAAGTTGGCGAAGTTCCAGTCAATCCCGCGCCAGCCCATGATCGCCACCAGCATCGGCAGCCCCAGCGCCAGCACGCTCACGGCAAGCAGCGTTGGAACGAGCCGTCGAAGGTCGAGGAAGACCAGCACGAACACCAGTCCCAGTGCATAGAACGTCGCCTTGTAAAACGCCTTCTCGATGTTGTTGGTTGAGTGGTAGATGTTCGGCGCGATGCCCGTGACGTGCGGCGGATCAGGAATCTGCGCCACGCGATTCTCAACCGTCGTCACAAACTCCGCGAGCGCTGCGCGGTTCCACAGATCCCGGGTTGGGTAGAGGTAGAGCGCATAGGTGCCGTCGGCGCTGACCAAGTGACTCTTTATTTCATCCGGCACCTTGGAAATATCCAGCGGCGCCGGTGAAAACTGCTGAAGCATGGTCTTGAGCTGATCGATAAAAACCGATTGCCACTCGCTGAGACGCTTGGCGAGATCACGTTGTTTATCTGTAGGCGCATCGCTCAGCAGCTTTTCAAAAGCGCGAAGGTGGTTGACGGTCTGCGCTTTCACCTGCCGCGCCGGGGCGGTGGTGGGGTGGAAGTTTCGATCGATGTGGTTCGCCAGCTTCGCCGACTTATCCGCGAGCGTGCCCAGCTCAATGGTGTCCACTGGCGCAGGCGCTTTCCAGTTGATCCTCGGAACTTCGGCCTTGTGCTGCTGAAGCCAATCGTGGTTATCCAGCGCGTTCAGGACGCTCTCAGTTTTCTTCACCACCGGCAGGTCCCGCACCGAATCGCGGACCGCGCGAAGCTTCTCGATGTCTTTGCTGAGCACGACTGCGAACCACGTCTGCACCTTTCGGACGAGTAGATCCCGCTGCGGGTCCGGGGCCTGAAGCTCGAGAAGGTTCGGACTGAATTTTGTCTGTCGGGCGAAGGGAATGCCCGCGAGAATCGCGGCGATCCATAGCCCGGGCAGAATCAGTCGAACCGCGGGATGAAGCCTCGACACCGTCGGCAACGTGTAGCGCTGCTCTTCATCAACCGGCGCAAGCTTCGCGGGCCAGAGCACGAGCATCGCCGGCAGAACCGTGTATCCCGCGAACAGGCACAAGAGCAGGCCGCCGCCCGCGATGATGCCGAGATCAGCCGCGCCGCGGAAATCAGTGAACAGCGAAACGAAGAACGCCCCGGCAGCGCCGAGGCACGCGGTAAAGATCGGCGGGCTCACGTACCGGAACACCCGCGCCCACACGGCGCTCGGACGCACATATCGTCGCGCCTCCCGGCGGTAGCGCGTCAGGATCTGCACGAGGTAATCCATGCCGATGCCGATCAGCGCGATCACGAAGACGATCGAGAGCAGGTTCAATTCGCCGACGCTGATCGTGGCCCAGCCGAACGTCCAGCCGATGCCGACGGCGAGCGAAATCTCCGCGACCAGCGCCATCCAGATCGATTTCAGCATGATCGCGATCCCGATGAACACGACGATGAGTGCCACAACTTCCGCCCGGTGCGTGTCGTGATCGGTAGTGCGCATCTCATCGGCATCGAGCGCCGGGCGGCCGGTCAGACCGACGGCGAACTCCGGATAATTCTTCGCGACCTCGTGCATGGTCGCGCGGATGGAGTCCACCGCCTCGGTGACGGCGGTGAGGGAGTCGTACTTGACTTTGGGAAAGATGCGCACGAGCAGGAGGCGACGAGAGAGATCGGTTTCGTCAGGGATGTAGTAGTAGCCGAGGCGCGAGGGATCGGTTGCGCCGAGCGTGGCCAGATCGGGCACATGCTTGCTCACGACCAGCGGATCATTCGTTCGCAGGGTCGTCACCCATGACTCTGCGAGCACATTGGCGAAGGAAACGGTGTCGGTATCCGGTTTCTGAACCGTTATGGCGGACAGGAAACGGCTGAGCGGCGATCGGCCGAGCAGGTTTATCAGTGGGCCGCCTTCGCCCCAGAGTTTCGCAAGGGGGGCGAATCGTTTGATATCCCCGAGGTTTTGCTGGAGCAGGCTCGGCTCTTCGAAGAGCAGACCCTGGGCGCCCAGTTTGTCGAGGGGCACCCGGCTGTCGACGCTCTGAACGTGCTCTGTGTTTTTCTTCAGGCGTTCAGTCAGCCGGTCGGCAATCTCGGCCCAGCGACCGACCGGTGGAAGCTGGTTGGCGTCCTTGGATTCTACGATGATGTAGAGAGCTTCGTTCTCAGGGAACTTCTGAATGAACTCCAGATAATGACGGAAGAACGCAACGTCGGAGGAGAAAAGGCGGTTGGTGTCGGTGGAGATGCGCAGGCGCGCGGCCGCGACCGCAACGCAGGCGATGAGCGTGACGCCGGCGATGAGCAGCGTCAGCTTCGGGCGCCGGACGACGCCGAGGACGAGCTTGAGGAGACGACGTTGAACGAAGCCCATAATGTGAGTTTCACCTTAGTTCGTTTGACACATTTCATTGTGTCGCGTAATGTGTCATCATGGCGTCCAACCTGAAGATCAATGATCGGCTGCTCGACGAGGTCATGAAGCTCGGGAAGCATAAATCCAAGCGGGAGGCGGTGGATACGGCGCTGGCCCATTACCGTCGATCGATGAAGGCGGATGGGTTGATCAAGTTGTTCGGCACGATCGACTACGACCCTACCTACGACTACAAGGCCCAGCGACGTGCATCCACGCGCAAGGCGCTGCATAAGGCTCGATGAGCGTCCTGCTTGATACGTCGGTCTTTTTATTGGCGCTGCGCCGGCGCAAGCCGGTCCAACTCCACGAGGACGAGCTTGCGCGTCTGCTTCGGACGGGGAACGCGGCGCTCCTGGGGATTGTTCGCCAGGAACTGCTAAGCGGAATTCCCGACCGTCGATGGTTCGTACGGCTGCGCGATGAACTGCGTGCGCTCGATGATTACCCGGTCACCTCCCTTCACTATGAAACTGCAGCGGAGTTCTTCAACGTCTGTCGCGTCCACGGAATCCAAGGGACGATGACGGACTTCCTGCTCTGCGCGGTTGCAACGACCGACGACCTTTCGATCTACACAACCGACAACGACTTTCGACAGTACGCGAAACATATCCCGATTCGGCTTCATATCGCGTAAATGTGTCTCCGTCAGTCATCCTCCGCAGTCCGTGATTCTTCATCTTTGGCGCACCACTGAAGGACGGTGTACAAGTAAGCGTTCACATATTGATGTGCCTTCACGGCCATGCCCATTACTTCGTCAACATCGTATCCCGCATCCTGAAATCTCTAGGCGAGTTGGCCTGTAGACCCAGAGATGACAAACGCTCTCGCAGTCCCGAATGACAGGCGATTTCGACCTGGTGACTGCTTTTTCCCCTGTGCTGTCCATAGTCGCACAATCCTGTCGCGCATTCGGCATCCATGGCGCGCAGTGAACCGAACACTAGATTTGCAAGAGACGACATTGAGACGGCAGCTTCATTCATAACCTTGATTCTCACCGATCAAACTGCGCGTCAAACGCGATAGCGCTCGGCTTAAAATTCTTGGCTTTGACGAAGGCGGCGGCTTCGGTGGCGCCGTGCTCTCGATCCATTCTGCTGTCTTCCCATTCGACAGAGAGGGGGCCGGCGTAGCCGATGTCGTTCAGGGCGACGATGATTTCTTCGAAGTTGATATCGCCGTGGCCCAGGGAGCGGAAGTCCCATTGGCGTCTTGGGTCGGCGAAGGTGGTGTGTCCGCCGAAGACGCCGACAGTTCCGTCGCCGTGGCCCCACCAGACGTCTTTCATGTGGACGTGGTAGATTCGGGTGGGAAAGCTGCGGATAAATTTCACGTAGTCGACGCCTTGGTAACCCAAGTGGCTGGGATCGTAGTTGAAGCCGAAACGCTTGTGGTTTTTGACGGCTTCGAGAGCGCGCTGTGCGGTGGCGGTGTCGAAGGCGATTTCGGTGGGGTGGACTTCGAGGGCGAAGTTGACGTTTTCTTTTTCGAAGGCATCCAGGATCGGGGTGAAGCGCTTGGCAAAATCGGCGTAGCCTTTGTCCCAGTATTTCTGATCGGTGGGGGGGAAGGCGTAGATGGAGTGCCAGACGGAGGACCCGGTGAAGCCGTTGACGACCGCGGGGAACGCGACTTTGCCGGGGGCGGCGTCGATGAATCGGCGGCAGGCCCTGGCGGTGTCGATCAGCTTTTTTGCCGCGCGCTTGCGGACGCCTTCGGGATCGCCGTCGCCCCAGACGTCAGGAGGCAAAATGAGCTTGTGGCGTTCGTCGATAAGGTCGCAGACGGCTTGCCCGACGAGGTGGTTGCTGATGGCGTAGGCGCCCAGGCCGTTGTCTTTTAGGATTTCCCAGCGGTTCTTGCAGTAGGACTTGTCTTTGAGCGCTTTATCGACTTCGAAGTGGTCGCCCCAGCAGGCGAGCTCGATGCCGTCATAGCCGAAGGATTTGGCCTTCTGGCAGACCGTTTCGAAGGAGAGGTCGGCCCATTGGCCGGTGAACAGGGTGACGGGACGAGACATTTCTGAGGCCTCCTGATTCTTGGGAAATACCGGGAGGGATGAGAATCGTTGTTTGAGTGTGTGTCAAATGCACTTTGGGTCCGTTGTGCTCACTCTCACAAGCTTTTGACCCTGCCACACCTCCGCCGTCGCATCCACCACCCAATCCCAAAGAGCCCACCCATTCCCCCCGGTTCCGGCACTCTTCCAATCCCTGTCGAAGCCGTCCCCAGAGGATTCCCCACACCCAGCCCGAAGCTTGCATCGATTCCGGTGTAATCCTGAGCCGTGATATTCCCGTCAAAGTTCGTGTCGCCGTAGAACCACGCGACGCCGGGATTCACAGTGGTGCCGATGTTGGCATCAACAGCGGTGTAATCCTGAGCCGTGACCTGCCCGTCCATATTCGTGTCGCCGAAGTACGTGTATTTTCCCACCACCGCGTTCGCATCCAGCGTCTGCCCCGATCCCGGCGGCCATTCGGAAACGCCCGCAAGCGCATTATCAAACAGCGCCAAAACCGTGATGCCGCCCAGGTTTTGTCCAGCCGTCGACACGATCCCCGTCTTCGTCGAATCCGGCTCCACCGCGTATCCCGCCAGCACCAGTTGCTGGATTTCCGAGAAGTTTCCATTTCTGATCACCAGATCATTGTCGTTCAGATCCAGCACAGCCGCGCCATCCAGGCTCAGAGAATCCACCTTCAACGTGCGATTCCCATCACTCGCCACCACCAACTTCCCAGTGCTGATCAACCGCAGATTTCCCGGCTCAAGCGTGCCGCCGGTCTGATTCAGTATGGAACCGCTGGCAATCTCCGTCGCTGCCGCGCTCGCGGTTCCACCCGATAATACGTACGTTCCCGGCGCTCCGGTCGCGCTCCCGACAAACAGCTTCCCATCCACCCGATGTATGCCGCCACCCTGCGTGAAGGTGCCGGTCGTTTCCGGAATGATCCCAAGATTTTCATCGCCGGACACACGAAGATTGCCCGTACCGGAGAGCTTATAATGATCGACGATTGTAAGCCCGCCGGTTTGATGCGTACCCCCCGTCTGCGTGAAGCTGAACATGTCCGTGCTGATCGCCACATCCAGCGCCCCGCTTCCGGAAAGCGTGTAATCCGCCAGCGTCAGCGTGCTGCCGATCGAGTGGGTCCCTCCGGTCTGCACGAACGCGCCCTCACCCGATATATTCTCATCGCCCGTGACGCTCAGGATCCCATTCGTGGACAGGCTATAGCTTCCAAGTCCGCCGCCCGCGCCAACGTACAAGTTATTCACGGTGTGCGTGCCGCCGGTGTGCATCACGCTGCCGTTGTACAGGTACTCCTCGTGAACGACCTGCCACGCGCCTGCCGAGATGCTATAGCTTCCCACGCCGCCCGAAGCGCCCATGGAAAAATAATCCGTCCGATTGACCCCGCCCGTCTGCACAAAACTGCCCGAGCCCGCATCGCCGATCGATTCTTCAAACGCCCCGCTTACCGTGAGCGTCGCGTCACCGGATAGAGAATAACTCCCGACGCTTCCCAGAGCCTCGCCCACGCGCAGCCACGCCGATGCGTTCGTCCCCGCCGACTGCACATGGACGCCATGACCTCCGACGCCGCTGCCCACCACCTCGGAATCAGTCGTTAAGGCAAACGCCGCGGATTGCTCCAGTGTGAACATCCCGGTGCCGGTATTTCCAATCCTCAATTCCTTAACACTGCTGCTGACATCCAGCGTCACGCCGCGATCATTTGCATCCGCCGCGAGGATAAAAACATTGTCCGCGCTGCCCGGCACCCCACCTTCCACCCAGTTCCCGCCCACGTTCCAGTTCCCGGCGACAACCCCTGTCTTCCACGTCTTATCCGCCAGCGCCATCGCCGGCGCCCATGCCGCGATCGCCACAATCGCGATCCTTCTTCGTCGTCCGCTGCATCGCATGCGCTTTACCTTCCCGGCGTCGCCGGATCAACAACATCCCCAATCCCAACACCCCGATCATACCCGGCTCCGGGACCACCGTAGCAGCAAGTGGATTCCCCGCGCCAAGCCCCAGCGCCGCATCAATCGCGGTGTAATCCTGTGCCGTCACATTCCCATCAAAATTCGTGTCCCCATAAAACCATGCGATGCCGGGGTTGATATTATTGGAACCGATGTTCGCATCCACCGCCGTGTAATCCTGAGCCGACACCTGCCCATCCATATTCGTATCCCCGATGTAGGTGTACTTACCCACGATCGCGGTCGCCGAAACACTCTGCCCCGACCCCGGCGGCCACTGCGCCATTCCCGCAAGGGCATTATCAAACAGCGCCAGGATCGTCACGCCCCCAGATCCCTGGCTCGTCGTGGAGGTGATGCCCTTCTTTGTCGAATCAATCCCCGCCGAGTACCCCACAAGAACGAGCCCCTGAATCGTGGGAAAGCTGCCGGTGTTCACCACAAGGTCGTTATCGTTCAAATCAACTCGGCGCCCGCCGCCATCGTAAGAGTACGCGCCCTCAAGATGTTCCCGCCGCCCGCCTGCACAGTGGCAATCGACGAACCCAGTATGTTCACATCGTGCAGATGCTGCGGCGAGCGAATATCCGTCATTCCCGCATTCAGCTTCAGCGCCACCAGCGCCGAGCTGCCGAGGTCCGTCATGATTTGCAGCGTCCCCGCATTGACGTTGACCTGTGCGCCAGTCCCATGGTTTTGCGGCCCCGAGAGAACCATCACGCCCGCGCCCAGCTTCTTGATCGTTCGGCCGGTCGAGTTGTTGATGGATCCGGTCAGACTGAGCGTCGCGCCCGAGAAAACATCGAACTCCGTGGTATCGACAATCTCAAGAGGCGCCGACATCACATGCGTTCCGCTTAAGGTCCGAACGGAGGCGACGCCCACCGTTGCATCAAGGGTCAATGTGCTCGTCCCGCCGATTGTGTACGTGTTCGCGTTGTCGAACTCCACCAATCCCGCCGTCGCGCTCGATGTCAGTGAAATCGTCCGCGGCAACGCAATCGCGCTGCCAAATCTCGCGGCGGCTCCGGGCGCATTCGGAACACCTCCCGTCCAACTCCCCGTCACGGACCAGGTCCCCGAGCCATTCGTCGTCCATTCGTGCATCAGTGCAGCGAACACACCAAAATTATTCGCAACCACCCGCTCCGAACCGTCGCTCGGGCTGTTCAACACCCTCGGCGTAGAATCAGCCATCACCATCGTGGTCGAGCCCCCGCCATCCAAACTCACCAGATCCGTCAGCCCATACGCGCTCTGCATGAAGTTCGCGATCTCCACCAGAGTCATCCCCTCGGAATAACCCGGTTGCCGCCCATCCACCACAAACAGGTACAACGAGTTTCCCTTGTAACCCATCGCGGTGTATGGATTGAGCGCCGTCGAAATCGCGGTGATCGCGCCGCCGGTGATCAGCCGTTCACGCCCACCCATCAGGTTGTACGGTGACAGTGACGGCGACGTCACGTAGTTGCTCACGCTTGTGTTCGTCGGCTGAACCATTGTGGCGAGGTTGCTCGCGGAAAAATTGATTCCGCCCTCGCGAGCAAATCCCCCGCCCCACGGCGAAACCTGCTGTCCCGCCGCCACCTCGATCCCGTTCACGTCGCGATAGATCTCACCGTTCGGCCCCGTGCCCGCCGAACTGTAAAGATTGCCATTGATCCCGAGCTGCGCTCCCTGAGATGTCACGAAATCTCGCGTGGTCTGCCTGGTCACTTCCCCGGGATCAGCTCCATTCGAAGGCGTCAGCACCAGCCCGATCGTCGGATCCGCCAGATCAATCTCCAGGATGTTCATTGCGACCGGGCGCGGCACCACCGCCCCCGCGGGCTCATTGCGCTCGTAACGGACGACACCCCGAAACGGATGGGTCACCGTCGTCTTCGCCTGCGCCGTCGCGGCGGCCGCGAGGCACGTCAAGGTCGCAAACCGATGTTTCATCAGTTCGCCCGCGCTCTCCGCCGGCGCAATAGAAGTGTTCCAAGCGCCAGACCCACACCCGCCGCAGGTTCAGGAACAGCCGCAACCGCGAGCGGATTCCCTTGCCCCAGCCCTAACGCAGCATCAATGCCCGTGTAGTCCGTCGCGTCAATGCTCCCATCAAAGTTCGTGTCCCCATAAAACCACGCGATCCCGGGATCGACGGTTGTGCCAAGGTTGGCATCAATCGCCGTGTAATCCTGTGGCGTCACCTGTCCGTCCATATTCGTGTCGCCAATGTACGTGTATTTCCCAAGCACCGAATTCGCCGGCACCAGGTTCCCCGAGCCCGTCGGCCATTCGCTCATGTTCGCCAGCGCGTTATCGAACAACGCCAGAATTGTCGCCCCGCCCGTGTTCTGCCCCGATGTCGAGACAATGCCGGTCTTCGACGAATCAAGTACCGCGGAATACCCCGACAACACATACCCTCGAATGCTGCTGAACGGGCTGGCGCCATAGGATGAATAATCCACCACCAGATCGTTGTCATTCAGATCCAGCGCGCCGCCGCTGGTGATGCTGAGCGTTCGGGAACGGATAAAACGCGAGCCATTCGCGGCAAGACTCACTCGCGAATCATTTAGAATGGTCACATCCCGCAGCCGCTGCGTCGCGTTCAAAGTAACGCGTGCCGTCGCGCCGTCGGCGTTCAACGTCGCCTTGTCGGCCGTCCCATTCCCCAGATCCGTATTCACGATTGTCTGCCCCGCGCGCGTATCCAGCCAACTGATCGCGTTGAAGTTCAACGTCCCCCCCAGAACGAGCGTTCCCGCACCGGTCTTCACGAGATTGCGACCAGAACTAAAGCTCCCCATGCTGATCCCGCCCGTCATGGCCAGCGTCCCGCCCGAAACAACATCAATCGCGAGATTATCCCGCACGGACGGCGAAAGGTTCATCGTCTGCGTGCCCGTCGATTGAACGTTTATCGATGCCGATCCACTCAACACGTCAAACGTCAGCGCTCCATAAGTGATCGCGTTGCTGAACAGCTCATAACCCAGCGGCTGATTGAAATTCATCGTGCCGACCGTGACGGGCCCGTTGAACGTAATCGTCCGCTTTGCCGTCGTCGCGCCGAGGAAATTCGCCGTCGCACCCATTGCGTTCGGCATCGAACTCGTCCAGTTTCCCGCCGAATTCCACATACCGTCGGCGTCATAAACCCACTGATTCGTCGGCGTGCTCGCGGATGCCGAATAAAAAACGCTGTCCAAATTGAACACCGCATCCGACTTCCCGCTGAACCGCAATGAATCCAACGTCCAGTTCCCATTGATCGCGTTCGTCCCGAGCCCGCTCGCCCATTCCGCGTTGTCCGCGATGAACCATTCATACTTGTGCCACGCGCCATCGCCGATGATGTTCCGCGTCACCGCGCGCTCCGTTCCATCGGCCGAATCATCCAGCGTCGGAGCGGCACTCAAATTCTGCGTCGTCGTCTTCACCCAAAAACCAATCGATCCGCGCCCCGCCTCAATCAAAAGATTAGCCGCCTTCGTTCCAATCAGGTTGTCATTGATCGTCGGATTCGCTTCCGTCCCCATCATCATCCCCGCAACATGATCATAAACGAAGCTCCCAGGATCGGTGCTGAAAATGTTCGGTACAAAATCGATCGTCAGCTTCTGCGATGCCGCGCCCGATTGCGCCGTGGTCGTGTCGCGCACATGACTGCTTCCGCCGTAATTAATCTGCTGATTCGCTCGAAGGTTCATCGCGTTCCGCAGATACCCCTCGGTGTAATCAAACGAGCAAATCTGCTTCGTAAACGCCGGCGCCTCTCCCGTCGCCGGCACCTTCGCCAGCGCCAGCTGCGTATCCGCCCCGTAGTAGTACTTCACGATGTCGAGGTAATCCCAGGCCGCGAACGTCCCTCCAGCTCCCGTCGACCGTCCCGCGCCCAGAAAGTTCGCGCCGTTCTGCGACATTGCCCCGCGATTCACCGGGTTGGTCAGCGACCCAAGCGGTGTCCCCGTCACCGCGGCGCCCGTCTTCCCGCGCTGATATGTCACCCAATGCTCGGTCCCCGTCGGATCCGAATCCCCCGTCTCCCACTGCCCCAGCGGCGCCGTCCCGCCCGGCCAATACGTTGTCGTATCGATCGCCGTATCCGGCTTCCCCGCAGCGACAAAAAAAGTGCACACCGTCTCGCCCGTAGACGTGATCAGAAGCTCGCGCTCCGTTTCATCCGCCGCCAGCAAATACTTCTGCTGCGTCGTTGTCGCCGTCGCCCGAGTGAAAGGCGCGCTTCCCGCCTTGGAATAAACCTGATCCGCCGTGCTGTCCTTGACGCTCGTCGCCTTCCCGGCGTTCGGCGTGTTCGTCAGCTTATAATACATGTACCCGCGAGCCGCGATCGCCTGCACCTTCAGCGCCTGATAAGATGCCGCCCCGTTCTCCCGCCAGATTACATTGGGAATGTAATTGTCCTCAACGCTGACCGTCTGATTCGTCGCGTAATACGACCCGGTCTGCGGCACCACCGTAACCTGCGGAATCGCCGCCGGGTAATATTGCCCCAGCGCCGAAGACGACAGCCCCACCGCAACGGCGCCCGCCAACATCTGCCGAGACCGATACCCGAATCGCATTTCTAATCACCTGGGTTAGGAACCCTCCCAGTCTACCTCATAAACCGCTGACAATCACGCCTTTTTTCCACCTGTTTGCCCCCGCCTTGTTTAATAAGGAACCCGCGCCCAAAGGGCGCGGGTTCCACGGATTCGCCTCAAAACCACCACAAAACGATCGGCTATCGCCGATCCGGATTGGTCTTCCGCGATCCTCGCGGCCGACCTTGATCCTGTCCTGGATATCTTGGCTTTGGACTTGTCATCAAACACCTTCTTTCGTTTTTCGTGGCGACGTCACGCCGAGTTCCTCTTCCGATGTATGCGATTCCTCTTTATCCCCCGTATCGCGCGCCAGCGTGCCCGCGATCTCCGATACCGTCTTGCGCACCGTCCCCGGATACGCCGCCGCAGTTGCATCCGGCGACGTCTTCGACGCCACCGCCACCGCGCGCTTCGGATCACCCGAACCCGCCAGAAGCGACCGCTCATGCGTCGCCGCGTTTCGACCGTCCAGCGTACTCTCGTACTTCAGCCCGATCGTGGACTCTGTCTCATCCAGGATCAGACGGTTAATCAGCTCCACGCCCTGCATCAGCGTGTGATCGGTATTCGAGACCTCATACTTCCACATCCCAAACCGACCGCGCGAATAAACCTCCTGCTGCTCGAGATACGGAATCACCTGCGAAAGAATCGAATCCCGTTCCACGCTTGGCGTCGGATAAGCGTAGTCGGCGCGATACACCCACGTATCCACAATGTCCTTCTGATCCGATTCCTTAATCATCCCGGAGTTGATTAAGCCCCTGATCGTGTCATCCACGATCGATTTCCCATCCACCGGCTTGAACTCCGAATAACTCGTCTCGCACAACAGCGAATAATGCGTCTTGGCATCCGGCGTCATGTACGGCGAGTAATTGCTCAGATACGTCACCCGATAGAACGGGCAGTTACTCTCCGGATAATACATCCACGACTTCGTGCTCGGGCACGGCTGCTTGATCCCAATGCCCACCATATAGCCGCCCGAATGCCGCAAACCCGCGGCGGCCTTCTTGATCTCGCGCGGCATCTCCCCGTTGATCACATCGTTGCACAGCTTGTCCAGCGGCATCGCCGAGATCAACCGGTCATACTTCACGATCTCGCCATCGCTGAATCGCAACTCCTTCTTCTGAAGATTCACGAAATCCAGCTTCTTGTTCAGCGTGTAATGCCCATCCAGCGGCTTCCCGAACCGGCGATAAAACTCGCCCGTCCCGCCAAACAGCGGGAACTTGAACTGATTGTTCGGCCCCCATCCAAAGTCATCCGACTGCATCACCACGTTCTTCATGGCGCGGTTGATATCCAGCACCGCTACCCGCTCCCCAATCCACTCCTTGTTCATCATCTCCGCGGGATGCGCCCACACCTTGAAGTTGTAAGGCTTCATGAAGTACTTGCAGATCCCATCCCCGAACACCGCCTCCATGAACTCCTTGAAGTTCTTCGCGGATTTGTGATCGCGCTGCGTCTGCGCCTCGACCAGACCCGCAAGGCATTCGTACGTTACTTCCTTCGGCAAATACCGGATGTTGTTCTGGAACGGATACGGCACCCAGGTGTTGAACATTCGCACCCAGCACTCGCGGTTGTTTAACTGAAAGTCTTTCCCCATCAGATCATCGAAGCACTTGTCGTAATACTTGTAGTGCGAGAACATCACGTGACCGCCGATGTCCCATGTGAACCCGCCCGAATCCGTGAACGAGCTGGCGAGCCCGCCGATGTACGGACTCCGCTCGTACATGTGAAAGTTCTTGTACCCCAGCTCCTTAAGCCGATATGCCGCGCCGAGTCCGGTCGGTCCAGCTCCGATGATGACGATCTTGGGTTCCATTTTTACTCCTCTGTAAGGGCAGCGAAAGCCGCCGGAACGACGGGCGGGTTAAAAACCGCCCCTACAGTTGCCTCACGATCCCAATCCGTTAAGACCCCAATCCGTTAAGACCCTTGTGTGGCCATGTACTGATACTCAAGCTGGGCCTCAGTCATCGGCTGAACATTTCGAGCCGATCGGCGCTCCTTTCGATTAATCGCTTGTCTGATCAAATCGTGCATCTTGTTCACGGAACCCTCCCACGAGCATTCCTGCGCAAGGGCCAAGCCCTTCTCGATTCGCTCCTCGGTGTCGCCCTTTTTCTCGAGGGCATTCCCAATCGCTTGCACGAAGTGTTCGGCTCCGCTCTTTGAAATGTGCACAATGTGCGGCCACTGCTTCACAACATCCTTCACCGCCGTCCCAATCACCGGCTTCCCCGTCGCCATGTATTCCAGCCCCTTCGTCGGGTTGATAAACTCTGTCGACTTGTTCAGCGCGAAGCACATCATGCAAATGTCAAAAGCACGGCAGTAACTCGGAAGCTGCTGGTAATCCCGCCCGCCCAGGAAATAAAGATTCGGCGAATGCGGTAACAAATTCGGATCCACCTTCACCACCGGCCCGACCAGCGCAAACGACCAGTCCGGCCGCATCCGCGCCATCTCGCCAACCATCGCGTAATCCACGCGCTCATCCACCACGCCGAACCAACCAATGATCGGCCGCTGCATGAAATCAATATCCGGTGGCACCGGTGTGTTCGGATCCTGCGCCTTGTTGAAGTGATCGAACTCGACCCCGCAACCAAACACATGAACATTGTCGTGCTGCTGCTTTTTCTTGTCCCCCAGATTGTAGCCGCCGGTGAAGACGATATCCGCGTGCTCGATCAGCCGCGCTTCATTCGCAACGAGCGCCTTGGGCGCACCGGTGAACTGCGAAAGCTCATCCATGCAGTCGTACACCACGCCGCGATTCTCAAAATGCCCCAATGACCACGAGCTATCCATCGGCGAGTAATACCAAAGCAGCGGCCGATCAAACGCGCCGTTCGTGTTCTGCCGCTCGATCGCCTGCCTCGTCCACTCCCGCAAATGCCGCGGCAGCGTCGGACTCTTCGCCATGCTTGGCGCCACATGCGGCGTCACCACCGTCACGTTCGGCATCACCCGGTGATAATCAATCCGCGGTTCCGCACCTTCCCCAAGATCAAAAAATGGTTCCTCCACAAACAGAATCTGATGCTTCTTTGCAAACCGCGAGAGGAACTGCTGCGGGCGCTGCCAGACAAATCCCCACCGCAGGTGACTGAACACCACCATGCCATACTTGTCCGTTGCCTTAATCTCCGCCGCCGCCTTCGTCACCTCTTTCACCAGCGAGGGTTCAGCGGCGAGACCCGGAGCGGAATCCGCAAGACGCGTATTGTTTTTCGTCGCGTGCCCATTCCCATGACCGTTCCCATTCGCTTGCGCCTTCACCGAAGTCGCCGGTTTCGCGACCGTCAGATCGCTCTCGCACGGTTGCCCCGCATATTCTAAAGGTGGCAACTCCTCATCCATCCCCGCCACCGGAATCGCGACCTTCTCGAGCTTCCCAACCATCTCCTCACCCGCGTCAACCGCTTTCCTGAACTGCTTCACCAGCGGTGTCGCCTGCCGAGCCAGCGTCCCATCCGCCTGCTTCTTCAAGTTGAACAACCCCACTTCATGAATCTTCCCGACCCGGTGCGTCAACGCCCCGTCCCAATCCACCTGGTCGATCATCGGCCACCAGATCAGCCCCAGCATCGGCACACCTTCCTGCCGAAGCCTGCGAATGTCGTCAATATTGGTATCGAGCCAGATCTCCCGATTGATCGCCTGGCCCTCGACGCTCGTCTCCGTGAGCATCATGGGCAGCCCGTATCGGTTGTAATAATCGTTCGCCACCCCATACAACCCAGCGGGATTGTCCGAACGAACCTGCCGGAAGCGCCCGCCCCCGATCGACTCCAGTTGCCAATCCGAATGCGGATAATAATCCAGTCCCAAAACATCCGGTCTCTGCGGATGCGTCCGGAACCACTCGATGTCCACATCGCTCATCCCATATGCATTCAGCCACGGATACAGAACGTGATGATGATCCACGCGCCCCGTCAGCAGATCGAGCGCAACAAAACGGCGCATGTTCCGTCGCCGCACCTCCGCCCCAAGCTCCTCATTGTGCGTCTTAAAATTCTCGCTCGCATCACAAAGCAGAACCGTCGCCTCAGGCTGCGCCCGACGGATCGCTCGAATCCCCCGCGAAACCGCCTGCACGATCCGCGACAGCACCGGCATATACCCGCGCCACTTCCGCGAGTGTGGCGGCCAAAATCCAAAGTCTCCCGAAAAAAGCGCCGTCACCAACGGCTCATTAAACGGGCACCAGTTCTTCACGGTCGAGCGATACCGCGAGACCATCGCCTCCGCGAACCGCTCCAGGCTCTCCGGAAACTCCGGATCCCCAACCGCCTGCTTCAGCCACAGCGGCGTCCCGAAATGCATTACATCCATCAGCGGCGTCAGACCAATCTCCGCCATGTACGCCACGCGCTCGTCGGCAATCGACCAGTCGAACTTCCCCGGCGAAACCTCCAGCTTGTGCCAAGGCAGCGCATACCGCAGATGCGTAATCCCCAATTCCCCCCGCGCCCGCTTCAGATCCTCGCGCCAGAACCGATCGTGTTGCGTCCACTCGTATTGATCCACCTTCAGGTGCGGAATAAACGAGCACTCAATGCCCGCGCCCCACACAAACTCATCGAAGGGCAAGTTGTCAATCGTCAACTGCTGAGCAGTGCCGGCCGAGGATGGATTCTGATTCGTGTGCATCAGCGCGGACCTTCTCCTTCGAAACAAAGCACCTGCCGTGAATCACGTCTCCGGACTATTCAGTTTTGGTCGGTCAGGTGCGGTGCCCTGATAATGGAACCGATTGCCGTTCCCGATACGCCGAGGTATCTAGCGGCAATAGAACTGCTTAAGCCGACTGTCTGCATACCGATGCCAGTCGGGCTGGATTGGTGTCGTTTTCAGACCCCGCTCTTCACGCGCCTGCGCTACAAGCGGGTCGCCAATAGGCACAACCGGCGCGTCTTTCTTGCCGCCTGCCGACTTCGTCAAGTTCTCTTTCTTCATAACGCCAACCTCACTGGAGACTTGTGGCCAGCCCTCAAGGCGGCAAAGCAAATAATGTGCCTTCAGGACGATCGAGCAAGCATAAGCATACAGCGAGCACGACTTTTGTGGCGCTGTGGGCGATTTTTCTTGGCTGAACCTGCGAAAAAAGTTTAAGCCATCGAGCGAAATATGATTCCGCGAAAATGGGGCGCGGACATCGTGTCCGATTTTTAAGACACCCTGACCGGCAGTCTCTGCCGTACGCGCGCACTCGACCCCTTGGGACACCTTGATAACCCTCCACGCTAACCGGACGTTGATTCACATGAGTTTGCTTGCTAAAACGTGTTGCATTCATCGCCTCTCGTGTACAACAAACCGATGGCTCACGCCCATATTGTTCTCGTGCGCGTCCGCGATCTGATGTTTTCATCGCGCATCGTCGACGCTGCGCGCAACGCCGGCCGGCATGTCAAAAGTCGTTCACGTGCCGCGCAGCTGCCCACGAGAAGGGCCGAAATATTTTTTTGAATTTAAACCAGGAAGGTGCTCAACGACCCCGTTGAGTCGCGACCCTCGGGAGCGGTCCGACAAGGAAAACGATTATGAACAAACAAATCATCGAACTTCTCGGACCCGACGCCGAAGCCCTCATCACCTACAAAGCCAAAGGCTTTCCCAAAGACCTTCTCCACCTCCCCGGCCCCGACTTCATAGACCGCATCGCTGCGCTGACAGATCGGCCCCCAACCGTCCTCCGGAACTTCCAGCAAATCCTCAATCACGGCCGCCTCGCCAACACCGGCTATGTCTCCATTCTCCCCGTCGACCAAGGCATCGAACATTCCGCCGGCGCCAGCTTCGCCCCCAACCCCGCCTACTTCGATCCCCAAAACATCGTCAAGCTCGCCGTCGAAGGCGGCTGCAACGCCGTCGCCTCCACCCTCGGCGTCCTCGGCTCTGTCTCGCGCAGGTACGCCCACAAAATCCCCTTCATCGTCAAGCTGAATCACAACGAGTTTCTTCAGTATCCCAACAAGTTTGACCAGATCATGTTCGGCAGCGTCAAGCAGGCCTTCAACATGGGCGCGGCCGCTGTCGGCGCCACGATCTACTTCGGCTCCCCCGAATCCACCCGCCAGCTCCAGGAAGTCAGCGTCGTCTTCGCCCAGGCCCACGAGCTCGGACTCGTCACCGTTCTATGGTGCTATCTGCGCAACCCCGCCTTCAAGACCGACCAGACTGATTTCCACACCGCCGCCGATCTCACCGGCCAAGCCAACCACCTCGGCGTCAGCATCCAAGCCGACATCATCAAACAAAAACTCCCCACGAACAACGGCGGCTTCACCGCGCTCAAGTTCGGCAAGACCCACAAAGACGTCTACGAAAAACTAACGCCCAACAACCACCCCATCGAGATGACCCGCTACCAACTCGCCAATTGCTACTTGGGCCGCTCGCCCCTCATCAACTCCGGCGGAGAATCCAAAGGCGCCGGTGATCTCGCCGAAGCCGTCCGCACCGCCATCATCAACAAACGCGCCGGTGGCATGGGCCTAATCTCCGGACGTAAAGCCTTCCAACGCCCCATGAACGAGGGCATTCAGCTCCTCAACACGATCCAGGACATCTATCTGGATAAAGAAATCACCATCGCCTGATCCCCGACTCAGCCGCCTAATCGACAGCGGCTTCACCTTTTTCGCCGCGATCCACGATATCTCCGGTTGTGAACAGGATTTCCTTCACCACCGCGCGCCACTCCGGTTTCTTCCGCAGCAAGAACTCCAGATCCATTCCGAAGTGCTTGAACTCTTCCTTCTGCGCATTCCCCATGATCGCACGCGCCTCTTTATCCTTCTCCACCGCCATCCGCTGCTCGTACCAGTCGATCGCCTGCGCCTCTTCAATCAACGAAAGCATCATTCGCGCAAACGTACGCGTCGCCTGCGGCAATTCACTCGGCGGTTCATGGTACTGATCAAAACCCATTGGGTCTCCTTCCCTTTCAATGGAAAGTGGGGCGCCGTTGAAACGACGCCCCACGTGATCCGTTCCTGGACTCGAGTGACTAGGCTTACTGAGCAGCCGCCGGTTTCGCACCGCCCTGCGGCATCTCAACGCCATAGATTGCCATCAACACATGCCGCGCCACGGTGCGCCGAGCCTGGGTCTGATCCGCCGGCCACTGCGCGCTCATCTCGCCGACCATGGTGAGGTGCTTCTGCACATCATCATGAATCTGCTGCGACGTGCGCGTGTTCGGGACATCGATCTTCCAGCCGCCTGCTTCGCGAATCAGCGAAACATCCATCGCCGGCAATCCGCCTTCCGCAGGCAGACGCACAATCGCCACATTGCGACCCTTCTCGATGTTCCCATTCTTCTGCGTGTCCCGGTCGAGCTGCTTGTTCGCTGCCTGCTCCGCAGTTCCCGGGGCAGCGTTTCCACTCGCGGTCGCCGGATCCCCGCTTCCAATCATCACCACCGCCACCGGCCAAGCCTGAACGAATTGCGCCGGATCCTGAATCTCCCCTTCAACCGCCTGGTTCGCGGTGAAGTCGCGTTCATCCGCATCAAACTTGGCGCCATACTTATCCTTCCACGCCTTGGCAATCCCGTCGATCCTGCCGTTCAGTTCATTCGCATCCAGCTTGTCGATGTCCTTCAGACGATCGCGATCCTGATCCACAAAGTACCCCACCATGTCATCGAGCCCGTTCTTATCGAGCGACTGATTCGTCACGCCCACGATCGGTCCGGAAAGCTTCGCGGCGTTTGCCATCTCCTTCGACTGCGTTGCGCCCGCCGGTAGCGCCAGAGCCGCAGCGCCGGTCGTCCGTTCGGCAATAGCGCCGGTTCCGCGCTCGCCGGACTTATCTCCGACAGTTTGGTCATTTCGCGGCGTGGCTGACGTAGCTTTCTCATCATCCGCCGCGCGCACGGTGGATTGAATGATGAGTCCGGTAGATCCACACGCAAGGGCTGCTGAGAGCGCCCAGTTAAGTTTTCGGGACATAAGTCCTCCTTGTTGAGAGTTGTTCGATACTGCCATCCGCACGGTGCAGCGACGGCAGCGTTCGGTGAGCAACCCCGATGCCGGAACCGAGTTCTCGGCAATTTATAACAAATTTTGCTCTGCCAAGTACCCTCCCCCCTCCATTACTTGCGAACTTGCCCCAGACCCCGATAATCCCCCACCTACTTCAGGAGATCCCGCGCATGGCGAAGGCTCGAGCAATCGTTAAACGCCGTAAGGCCGTCCGAAACATCAAGAAGATCACCAAGACGATGCAGATGATCGCCACGGCGAAGTTCCAGAAGTCGCTCAAGCGCGCCGTCGGAACCAAACCCTACACGCTCAAAGTCCGTGAGCTGGTGCGCGAACTTGCCGCCACGGTCGGTGACGTCAAGCATCCGCTCCTCCGCCGCCCGACCGACGAAGATCGCACCAACCGCATCGCCGTCCTCGTCCTCACCAGCAACCGCGGCCTCGCCGGCGCCTACAACGGCAGCGTCCTCCGCACCGCCAACGCCTTCATGAAGCAGCAGGAGGCCGCCGGCAAAACCGTCGAGCTGCACATCGCCGGCAAGAAGGGCTTCAGCTATTTCAACTTCCTCAAGCGCCCGATCGCCCAACGGATGGATGCCGCCGATACGCCGCGCTTCGCAGATGTTGAGCGGATCGCCCAGGAGTTCATCGACCCGTTCGTCAGCGGCGCCCTCGATGCCGTGCACATCGTCTACATGAACTTTATCAGCGCCGGCACCCAAAGGTCCGATGTCATGACGCTCCTGCCGCTCGCCGGAGTCGAAGAGGCCACCGAGCACCTTGCCCGGCAGGGCGCCGAGCGTGATGCCCAGCTCAAGGCCGGCGCCCTCGACATGAAGCACACCGGCGCCGATGGCAGAGCCGAAGCGCATTACAACAGCCAAACCATCTACGACTTTTCCCCGGAGCCCGTCGTCCTCCTCGACGAGCTTCTCCCCCTCACGGTGAAGAGCGCCCTCTTCCAGGCGTTTCTCGACGCGACCACCAGCGAACACGTCGCCCGGATGATCGCCATGAAGTCCGCCACCGACAACGCCGACAAGATGGTGAAAAGCCTCTCCCTTCAATACAACCGCGCCCGCCAAAGTCAGATCACCACCGAACTCTCCGAAATCATGGGCGGCGTCGAAGCCATGAAAGGCCCCGGCGACTAAAGGAAGTTTAAGCAAGCGCATAAATGCGTGACGCTTCCGGCTGAGAACCCCCGGCATCCGGGACTCCAGACGCATGTCTTCAATCGGCATGGTGGTCATGCGCGTTACGGTGCATTGACGAAAGCGGCATCACAACGGATGTTGTTCTGGCGCAAGCTGTGTTGCAATGAGCATCTCGCAAGCCTGAAGGAGATCGGTAATGTCGCTTGTTCTAGCCCTGGATCAGGGGACGACGAGTTCGCGGGCGATTCTGTTCGATCACAAGGGAAGCATCCTGAACGTGGCGCAGCGCGAGTTTCGGCAGATCTTTCCGCAGCCGGGGTGGGTCGAGCATGATGCCGATGAGATTTGGGAATCGCAGCTTGCCGTCGCCCAGGAGGTAATGAACAAGGCCGGCCTCTCTGCGAATGATGTCGCGGCCATTGGGATAACGAATCAGCGCGAGACAACCCTCGTTTGGGATCGCGCTACGGGAAAGCCCATTCACCACGCGATCGTCTGGCAGGATCGACGGACTGCGGGCTTCTGCGACGAGCTGAAAAAAAGTGGCCATCTCCCGCAGGTGCAGGAGAAAACGGGTCTTGTCATCGACGCGTACTTCTCCGGGAGCAAGCTGCGATGGCTGCTCGACAATGTTTCAGGCGCGCGACAAAAAGCCGAGAAGGGCGAGCTTGCCTTCGGAACCATCGACTCCTGGCTGATCTGGAAACTCACCGGGGGAAAAACGCACATTACCGATCCCAGCAACGCATCGCGCACGATGCTCTACAACATCAAGACCCGGCAGTGGGATGATGAACTGCTGACACTTCTGGGCGTTCCGCGAGCGGTCCTGCCGGAAGTGAAATCATCGAGCGAGGTGTACGCCGAGACGGATTCAAAACTGTTCGGCGGCGCCGTCAAGATCGCAGGGATCGCGGGAGACCAGCAGGCCGCGCTCTTCGGCCAAACCTGCTTCGCGCGCGGTCTCGCGAAGAACACCTACGGGACCGGTTGCTTCATGCTGATGAACGTGGGAGATCAACCCGTCGCATCGAAGCATCAGCTGCTCACGACCGTAGCCTGGGAACGTGCGGGACAAACACAGTACGCTCTTGAAGGCAGCGTTTTCATCGGCGGCGCGGTCGTCCAATGGCTTCGCGATGGACTCGGGATCGTGAAGTCGGCCGCCGAAATCGAGAAGCTCGCCGCTACGGTTCCCGATCCCGGTGGCGTGTACATGGTCCCTGCCTTTGCGGGCCTGGGCGCTCCTCACTGGGATCAATATGCCCGCGGCACCATCACCGGAATCACGCGCGGCACCACCGCCGCGCACTTCGCGCGCGCCGGTCTCGAAAGCATCGCCTATCAAGTCGCAGACATCTTGGATGTCATGCAGAAAGACTCGGGCATCCAGATCAAAGAGCTGCGCGTCGACGGCGGCGCTGCCGCGAACAATCTGCTCATGCAGTTCCAGTCGGATCTGCTCGGCGTGCCCGTCGTCCGACCGAAAGTGACGGAAACAACCGCCCTCGGCGCTGCTTATCTCGCAGGTTTGGCCGTGGGATATTGGAACGATCAGAAGGATGTTGAAACCAACTGGCAAATCGAACGGAAATTCGAGCCACAAATGAAGCGATCAGATGTCGAGCACCGGCGCGAGCGCTGGACCGAAGCGCTCCGGCGCTCGCGTGACTGGGAAGAAAAGTCGTCAGTCGGCGTCAAGAAAATGATCTGATTCTCATGGCATGGGCATCTTGCCCATCTCGAATCGCTACAACGCAAAACAGGCGGAGGTCGGAAATGGACTGGAAGGTTTTCATCGCCGAATTCATCGGCACCGCAATCTTAATCCTCTTGGGCGACGGCGTCGTCGCCAACGTCGTTCTCAACAAAACCAAGGGCAACGGCGGCGGCTGGATCGTCATCACCGCCGGTTGGGGCATGGCCGTCTTCGTCGCGGTCTTTTGCGTGCGGGCCGCCAGCGGCGCCCACCTGAACCCCGCGGTCACGATCGCGATCGCCGCATCCCACCGCGGGATCGGATGGAGCCAGGTGCCGATGTACATCGCCGGGCAGATGCTCGGCGCGTTCGTCGGCGCTTGCACGGTCTACCTGTTTTACAAAGATCACTTTAAGGTCACTGAGGACGCGAATCTCAAGCTCGCGGTCTTTTCAACCGGACCCGCCATCCGAAATCTCGGCACGGCGTTTTTCTGCGAAGTCATCGGAACCTTCCTCCTCGTGCTTCCGATCTTCCTCATGTCCGACCCGAACATTTCGTTCACCTTAAGCTCCGCTTCGGCGCAGTCCGGCAAGTTAGGACTTGGAGCGCTCGGAGCCTTGCCCGTGGGTCTGCTCGTGTTTGCAATTGGAATGTCACTCGGTGGCACAACCGGCTACGCGATCAACCCCGCCCGCGATCTCGGCCCCCGCATTGCTCACGCCCTTCTCCCAATCCCGGGAAAGCGCGACAGCGACTGGTCCTACGCCTGGATTCCGGTCGCCGCCCCGATCCTCGGCGGTTTGCTCGCGGCCGTCGCGGCGGGAGCATTAAAGCCGTAGCCCGGGCTGCGATCGTTTAGAGAAAGTGGGCGGTGCCCACCCTACGCGGCGGGCGCCTGCTGCAGCGCAAGGTGCTTGGACATCTGATCAATCTGATCGATCGCCTCGGACAACGTCGTTGTGACCCCAACCGTCGCGACGCAGGTGATGCGATCTTTCGCGCGTTGAAGGTTTCCCTTCAGGGTCCACAGCCCGACCAGCATCGGGATGTCCGGGTACACGAGGTGAAGCCGTTTGCAGAGATATCGGCCATGCGTCACCGCCGCGGGGGGCATCGCCGAGACCACCACGATATGAGTCTCGGACTTTTTCACCTCTTCCACCATTTCCGAAGCCAGGGACGTAAACGAGTGGTTCTTCGCGCAATAGCCTTGAAAGTTCAGCAACTGCGTGAGCATCAGTCCCACGATTTCGTCCGCTTGATCGTGGGCCGGAAGCGTCAGGACGTTGATCGTGCAGTGGTCTAAGAGCCGCTTCCGCTTGGTTGACGTAGGTGCCGCGGCTTCCTGAACTTCCTTCGAACGATCACCCGGACCCGCGCCCGTGCGCGCGAAGATCACCTGCTGCTCATCGCCCAGTTCATCAATCAGTTCTCGCAGACTTCGCCGGATAAACTCGCGCCGCGACTCGTCCAGTTTTCCCTTGTGCCGATCCTGCTCCGCCATCCCGAGCGCCGGCATCAGGATCTGATCGTAGACTTCCTCGAGCGATTTTTCGCCGAGATACCCGGTCACCAGCTCAACGACTTCCTCCTGATCCATCGCCAGCCAGCGCTGATAAACCCGCTCGTGCGGCGCCAGCACCGGCTCATCGCCGAGGATGATGTCGAGGAACGAAAGTTGCGGGACGTATTTGCCCAGAACCACCAGGCACACCGTCAGCGGGGTCGCCATCAGCAAACCGATCGGTCCCCAAAGCCAAGTCCAGAAGACCGCCGAGACCAGGATCGCGACGGCGGACATGCCGGTGGAAGCTCCATAAAGCACGGGCTCCATCACATTGTTCGAGAGCAGCTCGACGACGACGAACAGGCTCAGGGTCCAGCCGAAAACGCCAAAGCCGCTGTAGACCGCGAGGGAGATAAGCACCGGAAACGCCGCCGCCATCCACGGGCCGATGTAAGGAATGAAGCGCAGCACCGCACACAGAAGTCCCCACAGGACGACGTTCGGAAAACCAGGGTTGTTATGCCCCGCGGTCCTGCCGATGATCCACAGCCCGAGCGAGATGGCCACGCCATAGGTGCCGTTCACAATCGCCTGCATCAGCAGGTATCGCGAGATTCGCTCGGTCGCGTCGTCGAGCGCCTGCGTCGTGAGATTGAGTTGCCCGTGGCCCACCAGTCGAATCAACCGGTCGCGCAGATCTTCGCGCTGAAGGAGCATGAACAACGTGAAGATGATGACAAGACCCGCCGTTCCCAGCGGCGAAAGCGCCAGCCCCACGATCGAAGACAGACGCTGAATGGGCGAGGGCGTCGGCTCAACCACCGCCACCGGAACGGGGTTCTGTTTCGTCGGCTGCGTGGAGGGATTCGGAACCGAACCCTTCGATTCTTCCGTGATCGTCAGCGCGTCGCCCGTTTTGGAACCGACATGTCGGGCGGCGACGTCAGCAGGTTGAGTCGACTGCGTGGTGGGTTTCTCGAGATCTCGCTGCACGTTTTCGCCAAAACGCATCATCTTCTCAAAAAGACCGCCTCTCGGCCGCAAGACCTCGAGCTTGGAGGTGATATTCCCCCGATACTGGTCGATGTTGTTGGCCAGCTCCCAGACCTGATCCGCCACCACGAAACCCAGCACCCCCAGCAGCGCGAACGCCGTGAACACCACGATCAGCACCGAAGGCGCCCGCGGAATCCGGGCACGCTCCAGCCGGCTTACCAGCGGCGACAGCAAAAACATCAACATCACCGAAAGCGCCAGCGGGATCAGCACGTCGCTCGCCAGGTACAGCGCCGCGATGATGACGCACACCGAGGCAAGCGTAAGGAATCGGGAAGGTTTCGGAACAGCGTCGTTGCGGGCCATGCGGGAGTAATCCTGAAAACTGCGGATGTTCGGGTTGTTTCGACGTGATTGTAGGAGAGCGCCTCAAGACCGAGAACGTCCAATAAATCGCATGATGCAGCGGGGATAATATTGAGACGGGAAATCTTGACGGCATTACGCCGATGAATAGAGGGATGAGAGATCTCGCTGTATTCCTCGTGGCTTTGTTAAGCGTTGTCACTAGCGCAGCGCCGGCCCAGACAACGCGGCCCGCCCCATCCGCGTTCTCCAAAACAGTCGAGGATGTCTCGGAAGGCCTCATCGCCGGCGAGGTGTCGGCTTTGAACAATGTCCTCGATGAAAACGCCACCTTCGGCGGGTTTGACCCCGATGCCCGGCACACCGCGGAGCAACTGATCCTCGCCACCGCCGGCGGTGCCGTCGTTTCTCAGCACGCCTACGGCCAGCTTCCCGCCAATCTTGCCTCGGAACTCGCGACCGACTTCTCCAAGGCGGATCACTTGCCCGATTCGATACGCAAAGAAATGATGCCCGACCCCGCGAACGTGGTGAAGGCCAACGTGACCGCCACCCAGTGGATCATGCAGGCGCTCGAGCCCAGTCGAAAGCAACTGATCGGCGTCATTGTGGTTTGGCCCCGGGAGCGAAAGGCCACCGCGAACCTCCGTCCGGATCTGGTCCGCCCGATTTTCGTGCTCCTCAAAGCGGAAATGGCGGGTGAGAAAATCCACCTGAAGCAGATTGTCTTCGGCGATCCCCTCGACGCGAAATAAGACTCTTCACCGAATCCCCCGACTCAGCTACTCCACATCCATCACAATCATCGTCAGGTCGTCCTTGAGCTCCCGCGCGTCAATCTTTGCCGTCAGATCCGCGATCAGATCCGGCGTCGTCAGATGATGGCGCGATTGGATTTCGTCTCGCCACTGCTGCGTATCAAGCGAGCGGTCGGATGCGAACGCCACTTCGACCCCATCGGTAAAGAGGAAGACTCGGTCGCCACCTTCAAGCTGAACGGTCGTCTCAGAGAAACGTTCGTTCGGGAAGATCCCCAGCAGTGACCCCTCGGCCTCGATAGGATAAAGTGCGCCGTCTTTCGTAAGACGAATCGGGGACGGATGACCACCTCGCGCAAGCGTCAGGGAAAGCGCTTGAGTATCGACGGTGGCGTACACCGCCGTCGCGAAGGTCGCTTGCGAGAGGTTCTGGGCCACGAGCGCGTCGTTAAGGCGCTCCAGCGTCTCACCGGGCGAGAGAAGCCGGTAGCCGGTGGGCAGAATTTCTTTGGTAATAAGCGCGTTCTTCAGAAACATCGTAAGCAGCGCCGCGGGCATGCCATGACCCACAGCGTCCGCCATGTAGATGCCCACGTGCGATTCATCGAGCCGTGAGACATCGTACAGATCACCGGAGACGAACCCCGCGGGGCGGTAGACCGTGTGGAACCTGAGCCGGCCGACCTCCGGCATCGCCTTGGGCAGAAAGTCCTGCTGCACCCGCGCCGCAAGCTTCAGCTCTTCATCAAGACGATGGGCATAGAACTTCAGCACTTCATCGCGCCGCCGCAGTTCGGCCAGTTCCTGCTGCACCGCCGTCAGATCGCGCTGAAGGCGGTCAAGCTCCTGCTCGATCGGAGGTATGATTCGCGCAATCGTTCCGCAGGTTTGCGGATCGTCCGCTGGCTCGACGCGGAGTTTGGCGTCCTCGAGATTCAGGTATTCGATTGCCGCGCTCATGCCACTCCTGAGGTGAAGCTCCGTTAGGAGTGAATTCGGCGAACAACGCTTCCGCCTTAATTGATCGGGACGTTTTTACCGGGAGTAATGGGTGGGATGGGCGGTTATCGGACCGGAGGATTTCGGATTGTGAGGAGTGGGGGATGTGAAACGCGAAACGTTAAACGTGGAACGGAACGGGGGATGTTTATTCTGTTGCTGTTTGCGCCGCGTTGGGGATCGTGAGGATGTCACCTTCCTTGACTCCCGCGGTGGCGGCGCCGCCTTGGTTCAATTCGATCGCCCACTTATAAGAGCCGGGGCTGGTCGTAGGGGTCAGGTCGTACGGTTTCATCTGCTTAACAACGAGCACTTTGGCATTGAGATCGATATAGATGATGTCCAGCGGGATGCGTGTGTTTTTCATCCAGAAGGGATTTCTGGTCGTCTCCTTAAAAGCGAAGATCATGCCGTGATCGTCCGGCATGGAATCGCGCTTCATGAGACCATTTTCCCGCGCGGATTCCGTATTCGCGATCTCGACCGTAAAGGTTTTCGTTCCGAGCTGCATGGACGTGGTCGGGAGGCTGGGGGCCGTCGTGGGTTGTTGGTCGGAGCAACCAGTCAAAAGCGCGAGAAGCATCGCGAAAGCGCAGACGAACGATGGGCGCGAGGTGGTTTTCATAGTTGTTCTCTTTTTTGACGAAACGTGTGGCGGAGTTTGTAAGTCAGGCGCACATCAATCAAACCGAGGACGACTAATACCATGAGCAACGCGAGGACCATGATCCACGTAAGGAAGAACTGCGCAGTGGGATGTTCTCTGTCAAAAGCATAATAGCCCACTGCGATGAGTGTCGCGAGCAGCAGCATCACAAGCGCGCCAATTCGGCGGAGAGTCATACGGATTGCGTTGGTCTTTCGATCTTCAATCCTCGTGAGGTTAGACGCCGCCTGGGAGTAGAAGAGATAGAACCACCCGGAAACGCCGACAAGGAGGGAGAGAATCGCGGGGAGGATGCCGGCCACGATCGACGAGGATAGAGGATGAAGCGGGGAGAGTGAAGCGGTAAACAGGCATGACCTCGCGTGATCGAATTTGATGACCCGCGACCGTAAAAAAGCCGGCCTGGTGGTCACCGGCGGCGCCAAGGCCGACTGCTGGAACGTGTCGTCGCCGGGCGAGATGTGGCAAGACTCGGACGGCTTGCAGGCAGCGTATCCGTTATCCACGCTTTCACCGTGGCGTCACCTCGACTGACGTTAACAAGATACCGCTGCGGCCAATTGTGATTCTTGAACATGTTCGCGTGATGAATCCACAAGACGTGGTCCCCGTCACTGACGTCGCTCGGTAGTGTTGTCGCAAGCGCGTGACACTTCGCATCGTACGTGATCGGCAGACGCTCGCTGTCGAGCGTGATGTTGATCGTGGACGTGACGATCCGATTCGCATCTTTCCCCCACCAGCCCGGCAAGCCGTCGTCGAGTGTTGTCGTAAGCTTTAGTTCTTCGACATAAGGCGTCGTCTGCGTCGGCCGACCACAGTAAGCCCACTCGCACAGCCCTTCATAAATCCCGTAAGCTTCCCGCAAGTTGTAGCTCGCATCTTTCAACCGCTGTTCTTCAACCGGAGCCGTAAAGAAAGAACATTCGCAGAGAATGGCAGGAACCTGGCACGTGCGGAGAACGCCGAACCCGCTGGCATACATCAGATGACTCGAAAGAACGGGCGCGCTCCGCGCAACCTGCGTGTGCATGTGCCGCCCAAGCGCATGGGCAACGTAACGCGCCACATCCAGATCAGGCTCATTGTCCTCAACCGCCCCGTGATACCAGACACTGGTGAAGTTGGTCGTCTTGCTCTCGGTGGCATTGTGGTGAACCGAGATAAACAGATCCGCCCCAATGGACCCATCGCGCCGAACGGCGCTGTTCGCCATCGCCGCCCGCTCCTCCAAATCCAGATCCGTGTCCGATTCGCGCGTCAGAATCACATTCACGTCAGCATCCTTCAGCAGACGCGCCAGCAAAAGCGAGACGCGGAGATTGATCTCCGCTTCACGCGTGCCCGATGCGCTGCGCTTCCAGTCCGTTTTCCACGCATCCCCGCCATGACCGGGATCAATGACGATGGTGAGACCAGACAAAAATTTCTCAGCCGGATGGCGGGGGAAGGTCGGGCCGGCGAGGTCATGCCAGTCGGCGCGATGATCCAGCGCTTTCATTGCTGATTCCAAAGTCATCGCCGCGTACGGTCGAGCATGTTGCGCCGCGCACCCCGCCACAGCGAGGATCGAGAGGATGCAAAGTGCCGTGACCGTGACCAATGATTTCTTCATGGCTTCCCTGTGGCACGGGCATCAGGCTTCTGGCGTCAGGAATCAAGCCCTTTCCACCGGACAAAACCCTCGATCGCCTCATACTCCGCCAGCCCGAGCTTATCGTAGGTCTTCGCCGTCGCCCGGTTTCGCTCTTCGGCGCGTTGCCAAAACTCTCTTGTATCCGTCCCCGGAAAAAGCGCCTTGTCCTTCTGTGATTCATGCTTGAAAATCGCGATCCGCTTCCGGTCAACTTCATCAGGCGAGAGCGGCACCGCCATCTCCACTTCATCGATCCCCCATTCCTGCCACGCGCCGCGATACAGCCACACTTCGCACGGCTTCACCCATTCCTGCTTCTTCAGCCGCTTCAGCGCCTCGAAAATCGCCGCAAGACAAACCCGGTGCGTGCCGTGCGGATCCGACAGATCGCCGGCGGCATAAACCTGATGCGGTTTCGTCTCTTCAAGAAGCTTCATCACGATCTGAATATCTTCTTCGCCCAACGGTTTTTTCCGAACGCGCCCAGTCTCATAGAATGGCATGTCCAAAAAGTGGATATTCGGCTCCTTCACACCCGAAAACCGCGCCGCCGCTCGCGCCTCCGTCCGCCGAATAATCGTCTTTATTTTCTGAAGCTCCGGAGAATCCACCTCCCCCGGCTGCTTGCGCCGAATAAACGATTCGATCTGCTTCTCAATCTGCTCCGACTGCTTCTGTCCGAACCCGAAAACTTGCGCGTACTCATGAACAAAATCCGCGTGCCGAATCGCCGCCTGATCGAACACCGCAATATTGCCGCTCGTCTGATACGCAACATGAACATCATGTCCCTGCTCGCACAAGCGAATAAACGTGCCCCCCATCGAAATCACGTCATCATCCGGATGCGGCGAAAACACCAGTACGCGCTTCGGAAATGTTTCCGCGTTGTTGTGCTGAAAAGTAGGCCCGTGATACAGCGCTTCCTGCAAATGCTCTCGAGGCTTCCCACCCGGCCAACCCGTGATCGTGGCCTGGAGCGACCGAAACACTTCAATGTTGATGTCGTAAGCCCCGCCTCGCGAAGCGATCAGCTCCTGCAACCCGTGCTCGTTGTAATCTTCATCCGTCAGCTTGAGAAGAGGCTTCGACGTCTTGCCCGCAAGCCAGATCGCCGCCTTGCGCGTCATCGCTTCGGTCCACTTCAAACCAAAGTCTTCCAGAGACCCGAGCAGCCAGGGCGTGCCGAAGCGTGTCAACTCGGCCGCGGCAGAAGCGTCCAGCACAATCCGCGCACCGCTGTGCTGCTGAAGAAAGCTCGCCGCAACCTGCGGCGTAATCTCCCCTTCCACCGCGCGCTTGATCACCCCCGCCTTATGCTCGCCCCACGCAAGCAGCACCACCCGTCGCGCCGACAGAATCGTCTCCACCCCCATCGTCAGCGCCTTGCGCGGCACATTCCATTCCCCAAAAAAATCACTCGCCGCATCCAGACGCGTCACCCGGTCCAGCGTGATCAATCGCGTCCGACTCTCCCTTGGTGATCCGGGCTCATTAAACCCAACATGCCCCGTCCGACCAATCCCAAGGATCTGGTAATCCAGACCGCCCGCCTCCTTGATCATGCGCTCGTACCGCTGACAAAACTCATTCACCTTTTCCCGCGGCACCGTGCCATCCGGAATGTGCACATGCTTCGGGTCGATGTCGATGAAATCAAACAAGTGCTCCCGCATGAACCGGTCATAGCTTTGCAACTCGTCCGGCTGCATCGGAAAGTATTCGTCCAAGTTAAACGTGACGACGTTCTGGAAGCTAAGACCTTCTTCCTTATGAAGCCGAATCAGCTCGTCATACACACCCGTAGGCGTCGATCCCGTCGCCAGACCCAGCACCGCTTTCTCTCCCCGCGCAGCCTTCGAGCGAATCAGCTCCGCGATCTCCTGCGCAACCGCATTCGAAGCAAGCGTGGACGACGGATAGACGGTAACCGGAATCCGCTCCACACCCGCGACGGCGGGCGGTGCAGCCGGACTCTGGGACACCGAGTCAGCCATGGACATGAACAACTCCTTGTAATTTCAGCCGAAGGGATCGTGCACCGAAATTGTACCGGGTGCGATAGAAACTTTCTAATGCGCCCTTTCTTTTGAGCCCCGCGCGCCGAAATGGATACCATTCCAGTTTAATTCCCGCCCCTCTGTTTAGCGGCCCCGCTTGCGGGGCGCGGGTCTCGACACGAAATTAAACGCGAAAATTAAAAGGAAGCCGCATTTTTCCTGTTGCATATTAGGACAATGTTAAGGTATGATCTCGGCTGTAGAAGAAAAGACCGTGGCACCGCAACCCGAACTCGTACCCGCGCCTCCAACGCGCGCTCATCCCCACCCCCCAACCTCTAAACTCCACCCCCTCAACCCGCTACCAAAACTTTCCCAAAACTTCCCAAAACTTCCCACTTCTGCCGCAATGCTCGAATTCCATCCGCTTTTGAGAACCCCCATCTTTTCCGGTCTCTGCCATTGTCGCCTCTCAGCACGTTGTTCAGTATGTTCTGCGAAGCATGATTGCACTTGGAATCGACGTCGGCGGAAGTTCGGTAAAGTTGGCAGCCGTTCAAGATGAAGAACTCCTTTGGATCGCCCAGAGCGCGACCTACGACAACCCAACCCGAGCGGAGTTGGCCGGCGCCATTCGCGGCACCCTAAAAACCGAGTTGCCCAGGGAGGTCGCCGCCGGGATTTGTGTCCCGGGGGTCAGGGAAAAGGGGAAGCATGTGGTCATTCAGTCGGTGAACATTCCAACCCTCAACGGACTGGATCTCGATGATCTGATTGCAGACGCGATCGGCGCCGCTTCGCGAATCACGGTAACGACGGATGCGGTGGCGAACGGCTATGACATCTACGCCGCCAACCAACTGAAAGGGAGGCTCGTTTCGCTGGCGCTCGGTACTGGCGTGGGGATGGCCGTGCTCGATGACGGGGCTCCTTTGATGGTGGATGGCGAATCCCCAGGCCATATCGGACAGGTCGATTGTTCCATCGAGGGAGAGCCCGTGATCGGGCCCGATGGCGGAAGAGGCTCACTCGAGGGCTACATCGGCGTTCCGGCGCTGACAAAAAAATACGGCACGGACATCCCGGAAATTTTGAAGACGCTCGGACCCGATGATCCGGCACTCAAGGCGCTGGCTCGCGCAATTCGGATTTGCCATGGGATTTATTGCCCCGATCACGTCGCATTGACCGGCGGCCTGGGCATCCGCATGGGTCATCTGCTGCCCGTGATTCGGGAACTCGTCGAGAAGGATCTAACCCGAATTGCGCGCAAGGGCTGGACGCTCATCACCGGGACCGACGACTTTCACGCAGCCCGCGGCGTCGCGCGGATGGCGCTGCGGATGGCGCTCCGGAGTTAAACGACCGGCAGTTGGCACCGGTAAGATTCAAGATGCGAACTCTTCAAATATTCACAATCGCCATCGCGTGCTTCTGCCTTCGCGCCGTCGCCGCCGCCGATGATTCGCCGATCACGATGGAAACGCTGTCGAAGCTTGCGGTGCCGGGGGTTTCGGTACATGAAGTATCCGATTACGTTTTCGGTAACTACGCCGGCAGCTTGACCTCGCCGCCCTCCGCTGACGGAAATCCGCGAAAGGCGTTTGTCATCGCCTGGCACGATAAGCCATACCGCTTCGTCTTCTCCCACGAAGCAAGCTACTGCCCGTGGTTCGAGCTATCCGACGGCAGCGGCGTCTCGTTTCAGTTCTTCGAAGGAAATGACGGTTGGGCCGAATTGTTCAACCAGTACGGGCGGATGGAGAAGAATTCGTTCGTGGAGGTGCTCGATCGTGGGCCGGAGAAGGTCCACATGCGGTGGACTTATTTTGGGGTGACTCAGAACACCGGCGAACGCGCGTATCATGCCGTGGAGGATTTCTATTGTCTTCCCAGCGGTCTGGTGCTCCGGCGGCAGAAATATAAGACATTGCTGCCCGGGAACCCTCACGGGCACACGCGCGAGCCGATCGAGATGATCGGGATGTGTCCCGTTGGGAAGTTGTGGAAGGATGTGCTTCAAACCGACGAGAAGACAGGTGAGCGGCACGCACTGGTGGCGATGGATCCGTTTTCCGCAAAACGTTACGACGTTTTCTGGAAGCCCAAGGCGGCGACGGTTTGGGAAGCTACGCCGCGACGGGAGGGATGCAACTGGAAGGAAATCGATGATGCGGCGGGCGCCGTCCTGGTCGTGCCGATGCAGGCAGGATCGGTGTTCTGCGCTTTCGGGGATGCATCGGGGTATGGCGCGAAAGGGACCCGCGTGAAGGATCACACCTATGCCGACACCGGTGGCGTCGGTTGGATTTCCAGTTGTTGGGACCATTGGCCGATCGGGTGGCTCAATAGCCAGGGGCATGTGGTGGATGCGGAGTCGCTCAAGAAATATCCAAATCACTTTTCGCCGGCGGGAATGGATTTCTTCGCGATAAAAAATGAAGACGTGGAAAAGGGCGCGTACTGGTCAATCGTCGGCATTGGTGGCAACGATCTGGAACCGGTCCGGCGCGTGGCGCGCAGTTGGTTGGAACTTGGTAAAGGCGTCGGTGATTCGAAACAAGTGGAAGCTCTGCTTTCGGTCGGCAAGTAAAACTCTACCGCTCGCACCAATTCCTCCAGGCTTGGCGGTAAGCGTCTTCGATGGCGCGGGTGAGCGCGGCAGGATTCATGAGCGCTGAGTTTTTCATCCGGTCGCGGAGGGTGCTGCGAAGGTTGCTTAGCCGATGAGCATTTTTGGCAAGTGCGATCGCCAGGTGCACGTACTCCTCAGGCGTCTGGGCGACGAGCTCGGGCAGCCCGACGTTGTTGAGAATGCTGACGCCGACGCGGGAAGCGTGGGTGCTTCCGGCGAGAGTGATCACAGGGACGCCCATGTACAGGGCTTCGCAGGTCGTGGTGGTGCCGCTGTACGGGAAGGGATCGAGGGCGATGTCGATGTGGTGGTAATCCTCCAGATGTTTGGCGTGGGTGAGATGAAGATCCGCGAAGAGGATCCGCGAGACTTGGATGCCATGGGCGGCGAAAGCGGATTGCCGGTGTTGATATGTGGCGGGTTCGCCAATGCTGAAGCTCTTGAGGATCAGGCGGGAGTCAGGAATGGTATTCAGGATTTGGGACCAGAGTTGGATAGCGTGCGGCGTAATCTTCGAAGCTCGGTTGTAGCAGGCGAAGGTGATGGGGCCGGTCGCGCGAGGGGCTGAGTTCGGGGCGGTGGGAGGGGCGTAACAGAGGAAGGAGTTTGGGAGGCGGATGAGGCGTTCGGTGTACAGCGAATCTGCGGAGAGAAGCGGGTCGGCATATGCGTCAGTCAGTCGATAATCGATCGCACTCATGCCGGTGGTATTGGGGTAGCCGAGGTAGGTGAATTGCACGGGAACGGGGCGGCGGGCGAAGAGGAGGAGCCGGTTGTTCGAGGTATGACCGGCGAGGTCAATCAGGATGTCGATGGCGTCCGCGCGGACAACATCAGCGGCGGCGTCATCGGGCATTCGGTAGATGTTCCGCCAGTGGTGGGGGAGTTGCTTCAGGCGCTCGGTGGTGTCATCCGATTTCTGGACGTTGGCGTAGCAGAAGATCGCGAAGTTGTTCCTGTCGTGCGATTGGAGGATCGGCTCGAAGAAGCGGGCGACCGAATGCGTGCGAAAATCAGGCGAGACGTAGCCGATGCGCAGGCGACGATTGGGTTCGCGGGAGTTTGGGAAACTAATCGTGCGAGGTGAGAGCGCTTCGGCGTGCTTCTGAGCCCAGACACGATGTTCTCGGGCGACCTGCTCGGGAGCGATGTCGGGTTTTTCGTTCAGCGTGAACAGGAGCAGGTCGCCGGCTACGCGGTCGGTGGGATCGAGGGCGATGGCATGCTCCAGGACGTTGAGGGTGTCATCGAGGCGCGCCTGCTCGTGGAGGGCGTGGGCGAGATGGAGCCAGACCTCCTGATGATCGGGCCTGAGCTGGAGGGCGCGGCGGAGGTGTTGCTCGGCGAGAAGGGGCTGCGCGAAGCGAAGCGTAGTGCCGAGAAGGTGGTGAGCTTCCGCGGCATCGGGCTCGATTCGGAGGGCAGTTTTGGCGGCGTGGGCGGCGTCTTCCAGGCGGTCCTCAATCAGGTTCACGCGGGCGAGGGCGATCCAGGTCTGGACATGCCTGGGGCGGATCGTGAGTGAGTTCTGATATTGGATCCGCGCTTCTTCGTACTGCCCCAACTCTTCGAGCGTAAGCCCGAGGTTCGATAGCGATTGGGGAAGTTGGACTTTGAGATCAATCGCACGACGGAAGGCGAGGACGGCTTCATCGAGTCGTTTGAGGGCACGAAGGACTTCGCCGCGGTTGTTGTGATACGAGCCGACGAAGGGGCTGGCGGCGATGGATTGGTCGATGAGTTGGAGGGCGCGTTCATGCTCGCCGCGCTGGTGGAAGAGGACGCCGAGGAGATGCAGAGCGCCGGGATGGTTGGGTTGCTGGGCGAGGATCTGGTGGTAGAGGTATTCGGCTTGTGGAAGTTGGGCCTGCTCGTGGTGGGCGATGGCTTGTTGAAGGAGCTGTTCGGCGCTTGGGGGCACGAAAGTGATTGTATGGGGGGAAATCGGGATAGGGGGCGGCGTTGCCGCCGCTCCCCTCCCACACCACCGGACATGCGGGTCCGCATCCGGCGGTTCGGTTGATACCCGGTCAGCGGACACCCGCTGACAACTTCGGCAATCCCAGACGCTCCCACAGCCGGTTGGGCAACGCGATGCTCAGTGC
>JBBRYX010000012.1:0-169051 GCA_038237225.1 Tepidisphaerales bacterium
CTGCGGTGCGTCTTCACGCATCAGCGTCAAATACGGGGCGACGAACCCCCACTCGTCATCCGTGACATCGCTTGGGTAAGGCTTCCTTGCCATTCAGCCTATACCCGCCCAAGCTACTCAAAGTTCATAACACGCTCTAGACGGCGGGCTTGGATCTGAGGATGTCGCGGATGTCGGCGAGGAGCATCTCTTCCCTGGTCGGCGGCGGTGGTATCACTGCCGCGGGCGCGGGGGCGCGCTTCATTCTGTTGATGAGCTTTATGACCATGAAGATGGCGAAGGCGACGATGAGGAAATCGATGATGTTGTTGATGAACTTGCCATACATCACGGCGTTTTCGGGGGTGACGACCTTGCCCGCGGCATCCATGACGGCCGATTTAAGGACGACCTTCTTGTCCGAGAAATCGACACCGCCGGTGATCATTCCCAGAGGCGGCATCAGGACGTCGTTGACGAGCGAGGTGATGACCTTGCCGAACGCGACGCCGATGATCACACCGACGGCGAGATCGACCATGTTCCCCTTGACGGCGAATTCTTTGAATTCAGAAACGAGTCCCATCGCAGCACATTCCTTCCGGTTGAAGCAAGACATCGTAAACGATGATGACGGGAAAGCGTTATGGGTGGGGAGTTTTCAACAATGCCGGTAGGGGGTGGGCCTTCGGCCCGACGGCTACGCGCGGTTGATTAGCGTTCTACGACGATCTTGACGACACCTGCGAGGGCGGCGCTGGCGGTAAGCATGCCGATGAGAATCCAGACGAAGATGGTGGCGGCTTCTTTGGGGACGGTGCTCATCGACTGGCATTTGACGGCTTTGTAGACGATTGAAACGCCGGCGGCGAGGGGGAGGATGAGCCAGGGCCAGTAGTTCCAGATGGGCAGCGGATAGATGAAAGGGACGTAGCCGGCGCTTAGAGAATTGTTGGAGATCAGAGCGAGGAGGGAAGGCGCGGCGGCAAAACTCATATTATTTCCCTGTTAGCGGTTCCCGTGGTTCCCGGCGCGGTGGGCGGAATCGATAATCGCCAGCAGATTGAGCATCCCCGCGACGGCAGTGTAGAGGGTTCCGATTTCCGCGATCCGGCTTTTGGACTGGATGTTTTTATAAACCGGGCTTTTGGAGGCGGCATCGGAAGCATAGGCGGAGCCGAGACCGATGGGACCCGCGAGAGCTTGCCCGAGGAACCAGGGGCGCTGGAGTACGCGGGAGATGATGGAGCCTTCGGCCTGCATGTCGGGGGCTTCGACGCAGCGGACGCCGGCGACGAGGATGCCGAGCGCGAAGAGGATGATGATGGTGATTCCGATGGTGATGCCGCGGCTGCGTTGACCGATCAGCCAGTAGCCGCTTCCGGGCAGGATCCAGCCGGCAAGTGCGACGAGGGGCGGGGGTGGAAGATCGCGTGTGGCCATGTGGGGGAAGTATGTTATCCGGATTGAGGCGGATGGGTAGGGGAAGAAGGTTTTAGACGAACGCGCCGGGCAAGCGGGGCGGCTAACGGTGCGAAACGATGGGGGCGCCTACAGGGTCTTCACGGCGGTCACTTGCCCCATGAGGAAAGTGAGTTCCGCGCGGATGCCGGAGGTGAGAGGGGTGGAGCAGGCGTGCTCCGGGACGCGGAGGGCAAGGACGTTGTCGTCCGTGTCTTTGGTGACGTGGAGTTCGTAATAGAGATCTCCATGGATGGTAAACGGGCGGATCGCGTGCACCGTCACGATCCACGAACCAACCATTGGCGTTTGCATTCGGGATCCTTAACGATGAGCGCCGTCCACCGTGCCGAACGCTCACCCGCTTCGACTCGACGAAGCTCGTCGCAGGCCGGAGTACCGGGCGAGGGGGTAAGAAGCGCTTGCCGTGCGGAATCATTCTAGGCGCGGGGTGTTTCCTGCCGGAGCATTTCTCGGAGCTTCTTTTCGCCGAGGGGGCCGATGTCTTGTTTGACCGAGAGGCTGTCGCGGAATTCGGCGCCGAAGTTTTTGTCGAACTTCCAATTGATGAAGGCGACGATGCCCATGGAGATGAGCGCGCCGAGGCTGGCGAGCGCCATGTCTTTTTGTGCGTCCCAGGGGTCGCCTTGGGAGCCGACGTAGGCTTGACCCAGGTCACCGCCGAAGACGACGGCGGCGGCCCATTCGATGAGCTCGTACACCATGCTGAAGCTCATCGTGAGATCGAGGGGCAGATAATAACCCCAGATCCCCTTGGCGCCGGCGACGCGGAGAAACACTTCTCGGATCGGGTAGGCGAGAAGGAAACCGAAGAGGAAGTGGACGACGCGATCGAAGTTGTTGCGCTGCCAGCCGAGGATGGGGTCGAGGGGGCGGCCAAAGAATTTTGTGCTCCAGTCGTTGTAGGGGACGAGAGAGTATGTGTAGTGCGCGCCAACCGTATGCAGGCAGAGGAACACGAAGATGCAGGTGTAGGAGATGTTGGTGAGCGGCATCCGGCGATGGGTGAGGATCAGGAAGACGACGAAGAGCGCGGTGAGCGCGTTTTCGAGTGCCCAGTCTTTGATGTCAACAGGATGAATCGCCCAAACGGCGGCGTAGATGAGAAAGAGGATGAGGAGGATGAGCGCGTGGCGGGGGTTGAAGAGGAAGCGGAGCACTGGAATCAGAGTAACCGGGAGACACGGACGGTCAAAGATTCACCGTTCCCGCAAATTGCGTGATTGATTCTGCGTCCGTTCCCTGGAACAGAAACAGCCGATCGCGCTCCGCATCATGCAGCGCCGTTGTCGTCATCTTCCCGGGGAGCCAACGATGCAGCATGAACCGTTTCAGTTTTTCAGCATCGCGGGCGACGCCACGAAGCTCCCGGCCCCCCACCGCCAGTTGGATCTCCCGCAGGTTCCCGGCGGGTCGGTAGTGTGGCCGCAAAAATTCCTGCTGATTCACCAGCCAATCGCTCAGGCTGCGCCGCGACAACGCCAGCTTCGCCACGGCGATTTGCCGAACCGTCAAGCGCTCTCTCGCGCGCGAGAAGTCGAACGTCAAATCTCCCGCCATGAGTTGATGACTCGACAACCGGTACTGCGCGGGCGTTCGGCACGACAGATCGAAGATCGACCACGCGGTCTCGTTCCGCGGCGGCGACTCCGCCAGCGTCGGCAGGATCGCTTCGGTCAGGACGCGATCTCGCCTCCGCGCGTGATAGATAATCTCGATCGCCCGTTCGCTCTCCCGGCTGTACCCGACGCAGAGGTCCCTCCCCGGCGGCCTATCATCAAGGTAAACCAGCGAGTCTTCCCCGATCACCGCGGACGGAAGGGCCTTGGCCGCGCCGGCCGCCAGCCGCCCCACTTCATCGCGCATCGCGCGCTGCGCCCACGCGGCCGGGTTGAAGCGCCTGTCCGCGATCTTCCGCCAGCGCACCCCGAGGCGCGGGTGATCCATGTCCGCCAGCAGCACGGTGCCCTTGGCCCAATCCCCTTCGATCTTTACCGGGTTCCAACTGCGCGGCAGCGCTAGTTGCCAACCGTGCCAGGCGAAGAAGTTTTTGCTGGGGTCCGCGTTCGGCATAAGTCTTTGCAAAGCGAGTCCAGGCCACCGATGGGGCGCCGATGTTCAGCGATGAACTTCGTTTACTTCTGATCGGTGTCCATCGGCGCCCGATCGGTGGCGCAATTCCTCTTCACGAGGGAAACAACCGGATCTGCCGGTAATCCACGCCGTTTGCCGAGAGCACCAGGCAGACGATCAGCCAGAACCCCGCCGCGGCGGCTTCGCCGATGATCAGACCGATGAAGATATTGCGCGCGATCCGGAACAAACCCATTCCGCCGAAGCGCACGATGAGGATTTTCAGGAGCCAGCCGAGAAAAATACTGAACCAGATCTGCTTGATCGGCCACCCATACGCGATCAGCAGCCCCACCGGATGCAGCGGCCACCACGCGAAGCGAAGTCGGAGGATTGAGAGCGCGGTGACGGTGCCGAAGCCGAAGAAAAAGTGAGCCCACCGATTGTGCACTTCGCTGGGCCCCTTCCGCGGCGGGGTGTAGGCTGCGGTCTTGGTCATGATGTACGAGTTCGGCCCGTTCTGCGTCCCCCACGCGTTGAGCGGCACCTCATGCCGGGTATCGAGCGTGACGCCGTGCGCATACTCGACATGGAGCATCGCGATTCCCGAGACGATGTAGGCGACGATGAGGGAGAGGGCGAGGGTCATCATGAAGGCGAGCCCTTGAGGCAGAGACCGCGAAGGCGCGAAGACGCGAAGAAGGCCGCGAAGGTAATTCAGAATGTGTACTTCGCGCTGTCCTTCGCGTCTTCGCGCCTTCGCGGTCTCTTCGGTTTCTTCACGATCTCGCGTCAATCCCACCTCGTCAGCAACTTTGAGCGCATGCGTCGCGAACACGCTGGTGGTCTCGCGGACGTCGTGGCCGAGGATCATGGAGAAGAGGCCGTGGTAGAAGAAGGTTTTGATGCTCGTGCGGATATTCAGAGGCGGCGTAATGCCGAGCACCCACGGGCGCCAGTACGGGAAGCCCAGCTGCACGAACAGCAGCCCTGTCTCAGCGACGACGCGAGCGGTGACGAGCATAACCATCATGATCAGCAGAACGAGCACGCTCGCGCCGATGATCGTGCATCCGGCGGCAACCAGCCAACCGATCATGACGAACAGGCAGATGACGAGCAGCCAGCCGGCGACGATGTACGGGAGATAGCGGGAGGGGGAGTCACGAAGGCACGAAGGCGCGAAGGAATCCACGACGGAGTTCTTAGAAGAACTGTCTTCCGCCTTCTTTGTGCCGATCTTCGTGTCATCGTGTCTTCGTGGCACATTCGAAATGCTGATGAATCGAAACATTTCCCGAATCACGTTCCTCCAGTGCTCCCGCCCCACCCAAAGCAGCGCCAGCGCGAACGGGATCATCGATCCAAGCTGCTGATCCTGTTGCTGCGGATAGGTGAACTCGCTCTGGTGATAGCCCCAGATCACGCGCTCGATTTGGTAGAAGAGATAGAAAAACCAGAGGGAAAACGCGACCTTGGTCTGAAGGAAGAACGTGATCCCCACGATCGAGAAAACGATCGCATTGCGCTTGAAACCCATCAGATCGCCGGCGGCTCCCTCCGGCTCCATGAACGCGAACGGCGGCCGGTTCAGCACGCGCGTGAGATCGTAATCCAGCGGGATCTTCGGCCAGTGCTTCGGATCGTATTGCCCCATCGCGTTGAAGAAGTGGATTGCGAAGACGCACCCCGCCGCGATCCAGAATCCGCGCGAGCGGAAGAGCGCGTTGAACATCTTCCCGCGCTGCGGCGGCGCGATCAGCGAGAGGTAAATCTGGGCGATCGGGAACGGCAGGCGCTCGTTCTCCACCCATTGCTTGCGCACGATCACCGCGAGTGAGAGGATCGCGACCCAGAAGGCGAGTAGAAAGATCCCCCACGCGATCGCGGGCGTCACCCACGCGGCCCACGGCACGGCCCGCAGATGATCGAGAGGCGACGAACCCGCCGCCGGCGCGCGATACCAGTACTGCTGGATGACCGGATCGCTCGCCCGCAGCAGCGGGTCGGTCTGATGCACGGTCGGAAAAATCCACTGCGGGAGATCGAGGTCACGCAGCAGCTTCACATACTCCGGATAGAGCACGGCCTGATTGGTGACGCCCACCAGCGTCGCCGGCAGATACCGCATCAGGCCCGATGCGGGGACCGAGCAGCCCACCATCACCATGCCCAGCGCCACGGCGAGTTCGCCCGAGCTGAACGCGGCGCTCGGGAACAATCGCAGCGCGGGTGCATTGATCAGCAGAATGAAGGTGAGGAAGAACAGCAGCAATCCCAGGGGCAGATAATTCCCCGTCAGCGGCGTGTTGTTCACCGCCAGATCGTTGTAAGGCGTCAGCGTGCAGATGAGCACCACGCCGAGCAGACCGAGGAGAACCGAGCGCGCGTTCACGGGGGAACGGCGGGCGGTTGTCTGTGGTCCGTTGTCCGTTGCGAGAGGCGGAAGCTCGAGCTGCGGCATGAGGGTGCAAGAGTTTTAGCCGCAGATGAACGGAGATACACCCAGCGCGCGGCCGCGCTGGGTTCATCCGCGGCTAATTCTTCACCTGTAGGAAATTCTCCGGGGGTGTCTCCGCGCTCCCAGCGTCTCGGCGGTAGAATTTTCCCCGTGCCCTTCAAGAGGTTACCCAAAGCCACGCTCCTGGCGATCGCGCTGCTGATTGGCGTCGAGCTGTTCCTTCGCACGATCCCGGTCGAGCGTCTCCTTCCCCGCCCCACATCGGGCCCGGGCGTGCACACCGACTCCGGGCAGTTTTCCGTCCTGGCGATGATCGATGCGCGCGGCTCGACAGACATCGCGCTGGTCGGCTCCTCGATGATGCGCGAAGCGGTTAATGTCCCGCGGATGCGGGAGACGCTCCGCACCCGCTTTCACCGCAAACTCACCGTCGGCGACTACTCCGTCCGGGGCGCCAAGATTGAAGAAATCGCCGCGATCACCCACGAACTCTTCACGAGCAAACGCCCGCCCAAATTGATCTTCATCGGCCTCTCCCTCCGCGATTTGCAGGTTGACGACGGGTACGCGGACCGGTTCGGGGGGAAACCCGAAATTCGAAATCCGAAATCCGAGACCAATCCGAAATTCGAAATTCAAGATCCGCAACCCGCCACTTCCCCCGCTTCGCTTTCGGCACTCCCCAATCGTCAATCACCCATCCCCCAATCGTCAATTCCGTTTCGCTCTTCCCTCTCCACCACCCTCGCCCGCCACTGCCGACTCCTGTATTTCCGCGAGCCGCTGCGCGAGGTCATCCTCCACCCCGCGCGCGGTCTGCCATCGGCGGAGGTCAATCCGATCACCGGGAAAGCCGGCGAGAATTTCCGCTCGCTCATCGCCGAGGGTTCAGTCAGCGTGAAGGACATCCGCAAGCAGCTCGCGAAACAATCGCGCACGAATTCGCTCGCCGTCGACGAACCGGCCCTGGAGATCCTCGAGCAGCTCATCACCCGCGCGCAAGCGCAGCGGAAGGATGGGACGGAGGGGGCGGGGGGGACGGGGGGGGCGAAGGTGATTTTGCTCGAGATGCCGATCCCGAAGGTGATGCGCAAGGCCCTGCCGCGGGCCCAGTACGCCGATTTTCTCGCCCGCACCTCCGCCCTGGCTGAGCGGAAGCATGTGAGGTTCCTCCAGCGCGGCGATTTCGAGAAGCTCAATTTCCCCCCGAAGGACGGCTACTTTCTCGACTCCCAACACATGAACTCCCACGGCAACACCCGATTCGCCACCATCCTGGCCACCGTCGCCGCCAACGCCCTTTCACCTGCCGCCCCCGGAACGCAAAGACCATGATTCACCCCTGGAGTCACGGAGGACTGGGTCGAGGAACTTGAATGCGTTGGAGGGAAGGGTTCAGGGTTCAGTTCGCAGAGTTGATTGGCAATGGGCAATGCCCTGCCGGAACGTCCGCAATAACGAAAACTGTTTCCCAGCACTGAAACCCACGAAAAGGCCCGAAATCCGGCCCTTTCGGGTCCCTATAACCCCCCTCCGATGCGGCACCGGAAGGCACAGATCGCGAATCGGAAGGCACGGATGGCCGATCGGAAGGCACAGATCGCCAATCCCAAGGCTCAGATTGGCGAACGGAAGGCAGGGATCGCCAATCGGAAGGCAGGGATTCCCGATCCCAAGGCGCAGATCCTCCATCGGAAGGCACGGATTGCCGATCCGAAGGCCCGGATCGTCCGTCCGTGCCCTCCGATTCGACATCGGTGGGGACCTAACGGGTTTTTGTCGACATCCAAACCACCCCCGCAACGAGCCACAACACGAGTCCCACCACCCCGATCACCGGATGGATGAAGACACCCAAGACGAACATGAAAAAGCCCAGCCACCGCAGGTTCCTCCAAACGGTGGAGGCGGAAGCGCTGCCGTCCGGCATCAGCGATGGCGAGAGGACGACGGATCGAGGTTGCATCGGCGTGCGTTGAGTCTCAAGCCGTTGCTTGCATTCATGGCAGACAACGTGTCCGTGATCAACGCACGGCGCTTCGAGCTTCCCAATCGCACGCCCGCAATTGGCACACGTCTCTATCGCACCTTCTCCGCGCCCGGCGATCGCGGCGCGCGCGGTGTCAACAACCGCATCCACCGCATTCGATGAGTCGCGATCGAAACCGCAAACGTGGCAACGCTTGGCCCGCGTCGACAGCTGGCTGTTGCATTGCGGACATAGCGAGACGTCCATACGCATACCCGGTTTTGGAAGTGCGCCGTCACGATAACAGATGCCGGGGGGACGGTAAAAGCTGGAATGCGGGACGCAAGGACGACGTTCGATTCAGCGTTTCGCATTGGGGCGCTGCCCCAAACCCCGCCCACCCCCCCCTGCATCCGCCCCGATGGGGGCTGCGCGGGATCAACGTCCGATGCGGCCCTGCAAGTATGGGGCTGGTGCCTCCACCATTCACAGAGGGCGGGCTTGAATGGGGGGAAGGAAAGAGTGGTGTGGAGAGGGTCCGGGAGAGCCCCCCCTGCGGCGAGAAAAAGCTTGGGGTCCGTAGGGTTGTCTCGCCGCTCCTTTCCTGAATTCCGAACAAGGTAGAGCGTTAATCGCGTTGCTTCCGTCGATTACGAAACGAGGCCAGCGACCTTGAGCTTCAGCGCGTCCGCTATCTCCTTACGATAGGAGCCGGAATGCGTGGAATCCCCTAGCGAATTCGACCACCCGATGAGATTTTGCGACGCGCGCTCTACCGCCGCAATGGACGGGATCCCTCCAAGCGCCGCAAAGAAGCCATAAACCGGAAGCACAAACGTAAGCGCCTTAAGATCGGCTGCTAACTTGCGGATCTCGTCAGATGCTTCTTTCATTTCGTCAGGCGGTAGTCCTGCAACGGCACCACCCTCGAAAGGGCTTGGTGTTCGATGTATGAAATTTGCGTAGAAGAGTAAAGCATGCGCAATCTTTCCTCTCGTGCGTCGAATCTCCTGTATCGGCTCGATGAAAATGCGTTGAAGAAGCTGGCCGATCACAAAGATGGCCACGGTTAAGAGGGCTGTACGTCCCAGCGCAACCATTTCAGACATTGCTCACCGCGATATCACTGCCGGCTTCGGCCGATTCGTTAACAAATTCAATGAAGGATTTGAGGGCTTCGTTCCATGACCCGAAGCGGCGCGGCTCGGGGTCGGTTGTGGGCTACTCGTGGGTTGCTGGGTCGTCGCTGAGATCCCATTCCTCGGGCGTGAAAGCCAGAAACGATCCCGCACGGTGGACGGACTCGGCGCCGTACTCCTCGTGCAGAGCATTCCAGATCCGCCGCTGCCGCTCCGTGTCGGCCATGCCGCGGAACGTGGGCGAGATGATGGAGCCACTGACCTTTGTGCCGGCTGGCTCCAGTGCGAAACGAGGCGCTTCGAGATCGAGCCTGCGCGTGATCACGGCCTGCATTTCGGCTACGGCGTCCTGGACTTTTGACATAAGACCTCACATCGCTTGATGATCACCGAACAGGCATCGTAGAAATCGGATGCCGCCTGCTTGATCGTTCGCTGCCCCGTCACCTCGCCGAGTTCAAACCACTTGGTTTCAACAGCGCGCGAGGATGTGAAGCGCATGTTGTTATACCACAATCGCGCAACCCGCTGAACCGCCGCGATCAGCGGATCGTCCGGACCGCCGCCGCGCAGCAGACCTAAGTTGCGCACGTTGGTCAGCAACCGGCGGAGGTCATGACCGGTATCGAGCGATTTCCTCCCCTGCTGAATCTCAGGATCCGACTTCCAGAGCACGGCCCGCAATGCGCCCTCCGCGCCTCGCCCTGCAAGATAGGCGCTGCCGCCGAACGCCTCGGCTCGAAGGAGAATGAACGATTCGCCAATGCGATCGCGGGCGCCTTTCCGGTAGGCCGCCTCGCCCATGCCTTTCGGTTTCTTCGGTTCTTCAGCCATCGCGCCCTGATCGTAGGTGACGATTCACTTCTTGCCAAAGGGAAGTATCCCAACGTGAGGATTTTCAGGGGACCAGGATTCGTCTGGACGCGGGAGACGAAATCTTATCCCTGAGACGGAGTGATATCATAGCCGGGCTCCTGAATCGTTCCCATCAGCGCAAGCTGGGGATCATCCGCTGGGTTCGTGCCCGTTCGCGTGATTCGCGGGCAAGCGAAGCGCCACTCCTCCGGCACCCCGCCGGAATGGAAGCTGCGTCTGGGTTCAGTGGTTCGACCGCATCCATTTGCGACAGTTGAGACAGGGGGGGTTCCTGCTAAGATGCCGCGGGTTATGAGGTAGCAGCAGTCGATGGCCATCAAGTTTGAGATTTATCGGGATGGGAGTCGCCTGACGAATTTTGCGCCGGCGGGGGCGGTGTGCATGGGGCCGGAGTCGGTGCCGATCAATGGGAAGGTTCGGTTCGAGAACGGGCTCTTGGTTTGCGAGAGCGCGGATGAGCAGGCGATCGGGGTGGCGCTGCTGTGGGACCTGGGTCCGATCGGGGCGTATCACGTCGAGACAACCCGGCTGCCTTCGCGGGAGAAGCCTTACAATTTGAACGTGGAGCTGGCGCGGTTCCGGCTGATGCGGATCGTGCAGAAGCAGGAAGATTGGAACCTGTTCGATTTTCCGCGGGCGGAGAAATTTACCACGGCATTTCGGGAGGCGCAGGCGATGTTTGCCGATGCGCTGGGGAAGCTGGATACGCCCGCCGAGGCGGCGGGTTTGGCGGACCAGGCGCACGCGGCGGCGCTGGATATCTCCGAGCAGCTCGCGTGGTTTCATGCGGATCTGCTGCTGAACCGGCGGCGATCGAGCGGGCAGTTCGTGCGTCACGTGGTCGGTTGCCGGGCGGCGGCTTCGGTGGGGAATCAGAAATACAAGGACACGCTGGCGGACCAGTTTGATTACGTGGTTCTGCCGATGAACTGGCGGCAGATTCAGCCGGAAGAGCAGGTGTTCAACACCGCGGAAGTCGATGAATGGGTGGAGTATCTGGCGAAGAAGCGGACGCCGATCATCGCGGGGCCGCTCATCAATTTACATGAGTCTGCGCTGCCGGACTGGCTGTTCATCTGGGAGCACGATTTCGAGACGCTGCGTGAGCTGTGTTATGAGTACGTGCAGAAGATCGTGCAGCGGTATCGCAAGGCGGTTGGGGCGTGGAACGTGGTGTCGGGATTGAATTCGGGAGCGCACTTCAATTTGACGTTCGAGCAGATTATCGAGGTGACGCGGATGCTGGTGGCGCAGGTGAAGACGCTGCTGCCGAACGCCAAGACGCTGGTGTCGATCAATCAGCCGTTCGGCGAGTATCACGCCAAGGGCGGCGTGGGCGTGCCGCCGATGTTTTATGCGGAGATGGTGGCGCAGGCGGGTGTGAATTTTGAAGCGTTTGGTGTGGAGCTGGAGATGGGGGTTCCGACGCCGGGGAATTTTACACGCGATCTGTTCCAACTGAGCTGCCTGCTGGATCGTTTCTCGACGCTGGGGCGGCCGGTTTATTTAACCGCGGTGTGCTGCCCGAGCCGGAACACGGCGGATGCGGGGGATCTTTCGGGCGGGAAGAATGATCCAGCGCTAGCCGGGCGATGGCATCGGCCTTGGGACCCGCAGCTTCAGGCGGAATGGCTGGATGCGGTTTACAAGTTGGCGTATTCGAAGCCGTACGTGGAGTCGATCGCGTGGGGAAATTTGGCGGATCTGAATCACGATATCCCGGGCGGTGGATTGTTCGATGACATGCTGCGGGCGAAGCCGTCGTTTGCGAAGCTGCAGGATTTGAGGGAGAAATTGCATCAGTGGGGGACGAAGAAGTAGGAGAAGAACGAACCCCAGATGAACACAGATAGACACAGATTTAAGATGGATCTTCTGAATCCGTGTTCATCCGTGTTGATCTGTGGCTAATCGGATTCGCCCAGATCGCAAAGATTCAGAGACCACAAAGAAGAATTCTCTTTGTCTATCTTTGAGTCTCTGCGATCTTTGCGTGAATGAGTGGTGCGCGGGAGCTGCGAGTGTGGACGGCCGCGCAGCGGGTGGTGCTGGCGGGGTTTGTGTTGCTCTTGGCGGGGTTTCTGGGGTTTCGGTTGTCTTGGGATCGGCAGCATGTTCCGCGTCCGCAGCGGGATGAGGGGCAGCGGGCGGCGGAAGTTCTGGATCGGGTGGATCCGAATTCGGCGGATCTGGCGACGCTTTCATTGGTGCCGGGGCTGGGGGAGAAGCGGGCACGGGAGATAGTGGCCTATCGGGACGAGTTTCATCGCACGCGGCCGAATGAAGTGGCGTTTGAGAAGCAGGAGGACCTGCTGAAGGTGTCGGGCATTGGGGTGAGCATGGTGGAGAATCTGGCACCGTATCTGATGTTCCCGACGACCAAGCCGTCCCCGTAAGGGCGACACTTGACTTCGACGAGCTCAGTCGAGTCGTGTCGCCCTCCTTTCCGATGAAACGAAGAGGGCGAGACAAGTCTCGCCCCTACCGGGGGTCTATAATCGCGTCGCCCACAGATCGGAGCCGTCATGCCTGAGTTCCAAGTCGTTTCACCATACCAGCCCGATGGGGATCAGCCTCAGGCGATCGAGAAGCTTGTGCAGGGGGCGCTGTCCAATCAAAAGTATCAGACGCTGATGGGAGTCACGGGGTCCGGCAAGACTTTTACGATGGCCCACACCATCGCGAAGGTGAACAAGCCGACGCTGATCATCTCCCACAACAAGACGCTGGCCGCGCAACTCTATGAAGAGTTCAAGGAGCTGCTGCCGAATAATGCGGTGGGGTTCTTCGTGAGCTATTACGATTACTATCAGCCCGAGGCGTATATCCCACAGCGGGATATTTATATTGAGAAGGATGCGAGCCGGAATGATGATCTGGATCGGTTGCGATTGAGCGCCACCAGCAATCTCGTGAGCCGGAACGATGTGGTGATCGTGGCATCGGTGTCGTGCATCTTCGGGCTGGGATCACCCGTCAATTACCAGAAGTCGGTGCTGGCGATTCGTAAGGGTGTTCCCACGGATCGCGATGAGATGCTGCGGAAGCTGGTGGATCTGCAATACGCGCGCAACGACATCGACTTCAAGCGCGCGACGTTTCGCGTGCGCGGGGACGTGGTCGAGCTGCACCCTTCGTACGAGCAATTCGCGTATCGCATCGAGTTTTTTGGCGATGAGATCACGCAGATCGACGCGATCAACCCGCTGACGGGTGAGCTTCTCAAGAGCGAGGATCAGATCTTCATTTATCCGGCGGTGCATTATGTGATGCCGGAGGAGAAGGTGACGGGGGCGATCCAGGCGATCAAGGAAGAGCTGGAGATTCGGGTGATGCAGCTGCGCGGGGAAGGAAAATTGCTGGAAGCGCAGCGGCTGCTCGCGCGCACCAAATATGATCTGGAGATGATCGCGGAGGTGGGGTATTGCTCGGGGATTGAGAATTATTCACGGCATCTGGATGGTCGGCAGCCGGGGGAGCGGCCGTTTACGCTGCTGGATTATTTCCCCAAAGATTATTTGATGATCATCGATGAGTCGCACGTGACGGTGCCGCAGATCAAGGCAATGTATTTCGGCGACCGCAGCCGCAAGGAGGTGCTGGTCGAGCACGGGTTCCGGCTTCCGAGCGCGATGGATAATCGGCCGCTGAAGTTTGAAGAGCTGGAGCAACTTTGGAACCAGGTCATTTTCGTCTCGGCCACGCCGAGCAAGTATGAGCTGGAGCATTCGGGCGGCGAAGTGGTCGAGCAGGTGATTCGGCCGACGGGGCTGATCGATCCGGAGATTCAGGTTCATCCGGCGCAGGGGCAGGTGCCGCATCTGCTTACGGCGATCAAGGAGCGCGTGGCGATCGGCGAGCGCGTGCTGGTCACGACGCTGACCAAGCGACTGGCGGAGGATCTGGCGGCATATATCCAGGAGGCGGGGATCAAGGGGCGGTATCTTCACAGCGAGATCCAGACGATTGAGCGCGTGGAGATTCTGCGCGAGCTTCGGCAAGGCGATTACGACGTGCTGGTCGGAATCAACCTGCTTCGCGAGGGGTTGGATCTGCCGGAAGTGTCGCTGGTGGCGATTCTGGATGCGGACAAAGCCGGATTTCTGCGGAGCGAGACGTCGCTCATTCAGACGATCGGGCGGGCGGCGCGGAATGTGAATTCGAAGGTGATCCTTTACGCCGACGCGGTGACACCCGCAATGCAGAAAGCGATGGATGAGACGGCGCGGCGGCGGGCGATTCAGACCCTGTTCAATGAAAAGCACGGGATTACGCCGACCACGATCAAGAAGGCGATCCGCCAGGGCCTGGAGGCGGAGGTGAAGGCGCGCCATACCGTTGCCAGCGCGATCCACGAGAGCAGCGATTCACTGGATAACACGGAGATCGTGAAGCTGCTGGAAGAGGAGATGCTGGAGGCCGCGCGGAACCTGGAGTTCGAGCGCGCCGCTCAGTTGCGCGACAAGATCAACGAGATGAAAGGCGCGCCGGTCCTCAAGAGCGGCTCAACGTTTGCTCCTGAAGAGGAGAGCGAGCAGAAGAAGATCTGGCAGCCCAAGACCAGCACCCGGCACGGGCGGCGGGTGGCGAAATAGAACCAAACCACGGATGAACACCGATTCACACAGATCCGTTTCTGATCCGTGTGCATCCGTGTTCATCTGACCGAGCAACGGACGCGCCGGGGAGAACAACGGACGCTCCGGGGAGAACAACGGACGCGCCGGGGAGAACAACGGACGCGCCGGGGAGAACAACGGACGCTCCGGGGAGAGCAACGGATGCTCCGGGGAGAACAACGGACGCTCCGGGGGGAGGAACGGACGCGCCGGGGGGAGGAACGGACGCGCCGCGGAGACGTGAAACGCTATTGGACCGCCCGTGCGCGGGACCCGGAGCGCGAGATTAGCGGACGCGGCGATGACACGCCGCCGGGCGGGATTTTATCGAACGCGGCGGGTGAAGCTCCAAGGACCAAAGCTCCAAGTTCCAAATAACCGGCAATGGGCAACGTGCAAGGGGAAATCGAGGATAGAGGATTGAGGATAGAGGATAGAGGATGGCTGAAGAACGGGGCCTCGACCCCCCGACCGCCGCCCCCGAACCCGGGCTCACCGTACTGCTCCCCCGGATTTTTAAAAGAATGACTCCTGACCCTGCTCCGCGTCTCCTTTCGCGTGCTCAGGCCAACAACAACTTCTCCGCGCCGTCCTTCTTGTCAAAGAAAAGAATGGACGTGGGCCTTGAAAAGCTGGTGTCGATCACCGCTTCGAATTTGAGTTCACCGGTCTTCTCCCCGTTGGCGCTGTACTTGTTATCAATCCAAGCACCGCGCTGGTGGTCCAGCAGGCGCTGGAGCGAGAACAACTGACTGACCTTATTCGCCGTCGAATGATTGTTATCTATTACAACGTTCTCCAAAAAGTCAATAATCGTGAAGTGGTCAGTGTTCGCAACAAAAAATGACTCGTTAGCAGTTGAAAGAGTCTTTGCAGAGCCCAATCGCTTCGACAGAACCCGCCGTCCAGGTCCCAGATGTGTCGTGTCCGCGCGGAATGCCCAGGAAAAGTTCGAGTCCCTATCGAAATCGATCTCTGGGTCAGCTTCCCCTGCGTGAGCTTCCGGGTTGTACGTTCCACCGTGTAGCGGCCATAGAATCCCTGCGTCGTCCGGAACTCGGTGAATTCCCTTCTCGACATCGATTGGCGCATCCAGTGCGATGATCGTGTCCACAGCACCAATCACCTTCGCGAGTTCGTCGGAAACGTAGGCCCCCCAGCTATGCCCGACGAGGCTCAACTGCTGCGGCTTAAACCCATAATCTTTCAGCAGTGATGCTGTTTCGCCGGCAACGGGCATGATCCAATCCTCTCCTTGAAAATCAGTCTTGCTTCCTGGTTTCGCGCCCTCCTCCCAGTCCAAGGTGAGCACCTGATCGCCGGCTTTGTACCCGTCGATGAACGTCGCGAGCGGCGTCATCTTAAGAGCATTCGAGTCACGACCATGAATGACGATCCATGTTGGCAGCCTTGGGTTAATCAGTTTGGTTGCTCCAACACGCTCGATATCCACGTCTACCGTTCTCCTTCCCTTGTCGCGGGTAGCCTCACCAAGAATTGACTGCCCCGCGCTAACGAAGGTCTCCTTATGTGCTTCGCTCGGCGTCCCCAACAAATCGACGCATGCTCCGGCGAGGAAATCGACTTTCACCACGCCGCCAGCAAAGTCGCCACTGAAAGTGTATCGATACGTTCCAGGAAGCCCTGCCACCGGTGTTGGGATGTTAGCGACATGAACCGCTGCAGCGGCGTTGCCGCTCAGCACGAACTCGGGAAGATCGTCCGTAATCGATGATTCTTCGATGGTGCTGCCCGGCGCGGCTTGAAAAAGAACGTCCACGAAGTGGTGGATACCGTACTGGTTCAACTGATAGACCGGAACTAGTCCGCCATCTACCGGGTCAGCCAAGGTAACCGTGGGAGGAGCCACAGTAGCGCTAACGAGCTTGAGATCATCGAGCCGAGGATTGGTGATGGTGCCCGAGCGCGGATCGGCAAAGCCCGTGGCGTACGAGAAGTTCGAGCCGGTGCTTAGAATCGCGTGCGGACCGAACGAGAAGTTGAATACATCGGTCCCCTCCGAGACGCTGCCCACGACAGAACCGTCCGGCAATATTGTGAAGCTCGTGTTGATCGCCGGTCCGAACTGAAATGATGGGGTCACGCTCCCAACGGTCGTACTTCCATCGAACAGGTAGATTGCTGACGGATAGTTTTGGTCGCCACGCGAGAAATTCAAGCCGTATCCGTGCAACAATGTTCCATCATTAGCGATCGACAGGTTGCTCGTGTATCGACGCAATAGTCCGCCGTAGCCGTTTTCCTCCTTCAGCGTCGCCGAGATTGTCACCGGCGTCGCAAATGAAAACGGGCGATAGATGCCTGACGTGCCGTTGGGCGCTGGGGCGCTGACTTCGTTGCTGTGGATTACAAGATTGCCGCCCGTGTTGCCAAGCGTGTCTAGCCATCCGTTGCCGACCCTGCTGGAATCCGGACGATTGAAGTCGTCGACAAATACCGTCAGCAACACGCGCCGCTCCAGCGGCTCGATCAAGCTCCGGTGCTTGGGCTTGCCGATTGCAGACCCGTTCCTATTGCGCGCGTGTTTGCTGTTCCTCATATCCCATTCTCCCTTATTTGCGCCGGCGAAATGCTGCCCGTAGAGTTCCGGCGATATTAGACATGCTAGCCGAAGCGTTCGTCGACGCAATAACTGGCGCGAGTAGGCAGTAGACTACATACGCCTCCCCGCCATGTCAATAGCTTCTCGCGTGTGGCGAGAAATGAGCGGTCCGCGACGGTGATCGGGCGCGTGCTCCGGGAGGCGCGCGAGCGATCCGGACTCACGCAACAGGAACTTGCCCTGCGGGCTGGCATGGACCGGGCATACGTCAACGAAGTGGAGAACGGCAAGCGCTCCCTGAGTGTGGACCGAATGCTGCGGATGTGCTCAGCAATCAGCGTGCGAACCGGGACCGTGATGAATCGCATTGAGAAGGGGTTGCGTTCGGATCGTTAGGAAATCCAAACGGGGCTCACAGGCAGGGGTGATCAAGGGCATGCGCGGCGGCGAGCCCCCAGCTTTCATCTAAGAATCTGCGTGAATCTGCGTGAATCCGCGGTTCCCACTCTTGATCTTCCGCGTTCTCCGCGTTCCTCTGTTCTGGGTATTCCTGTCCGGTCCGTCATGGGAGAACGCTCAGAACGTCCCCCTCAACACCAGCGCGATATACGGCTCATCCGTCACTTCCGCGGTCTTGTCGAGACTGCGCACATCGAATCCGCGGTAGAGGTTTTGCTCGCAGGCGTAACCGACTCTTAGTCCCGCATCAAGGCTCAGGCCCTTGAAGACGTCGGAGTTTTGGTAGCGGACGCCTAGTTCGGCGCGGGCCATTTGCTGGAAGAAACGATTCTCTCTTGATTCGTTGTTGAGGTAGTAGGCTTCGAAGGAATCGGCGAGGTTGCCGAAGACCCCGAAGCCGCCTTCCGCAGGTTGATCAAATCACGTCGGTGAAACTGTTGCATTTCATAGGATCTGGGTTGGAGCCATGCGCACCTTTCCCCCTCCATAATTCCGAAGATGATCTATCCGCAGATTGCGCAGATTTTCATAGATTTGAGAAAGGGCATCGAAAATCTGCGGAAATCCGCGCAATCTGCGGATCACTTCTTTCTCTCCCTGCGGCAGACTCGACGAGCCTCGGGGCGGCAGGCTGCCAACGTCGCGCCCGCGCATTTGAATCACATAACACACCGGAAGCGGGTAAGATGGAACAATGACCCGCCGGCAGACCATTTTGAAGCACATCGATCAGATCCGCGAAATCGCCGCGCGCCACGGGGCCGGCAACGTACGGTTGTTCGGATCGAGGGCGCGCGGAGAAGATGGCTTCGACAGCGACGCGGACCTGCTGGTTACTTTTGCACCGGACCGGTCGCTGCTGGATCACGGGGCCTTGCTGATGGATCTGAACGATCTGCTTGGGTTTAAGATCGATGTATTGAGCGAGGCGGGACTGCATGGACGGATGCGGGAGAGAGTGCTGGCGGAGGCCGTGCCGCTGTGAGATCGGACTTGGATTGGCTGCGCGACATGCTGGAGGCGATAGCGGTGATTGAGCGCTTCCGTCCCGCAAGCCGCGCTGCATTCGATTCCGATGAGCCGGTGCAATCGCATTTGCTGAGGCACTTGCAGATGGTCGGAGAAGCTTCGGGCCGGCTCTCGGAGGAGATCAAGGCGAAGCATTCGAAGGTGCCGTGGCGGCAGATTGCGGGGATGCGCAACTCATCGGTTCGCTACCCCCCGTAGGAACTAAAGGTGCCGTGGCGGCAGATTGCGGGAATGCGCAACGTGATCGTGCATGAATACTTTCAAATTGACTGGAATGAGGTGTGGAACACGATCATGCGCGAAGTTCCACGTCTCAAGCCCCAGATCGAGGCGATTTTGGCGTCAATGACATCTTAGTCGATCAAAAAGCTTGTTTAACGGACGCCTCGGTGGCGACATTCTCGATTTAGAAAGTGCCGCGAAGGACCAGGGCGACATAGGGCGCATCGGAAATCTCGGCGGTTTTGTCGAGGTCTCTCACGTCGAAGCCGCGGTAGAGGTTTTGTTCGAAGGCGTAGCCTACGCTGAGTCCGACGTCGAGGCTCATGCCTTGGTAGAAATCGCCCTTGGCGTAGCGGATGCCGACTTCGGCGCGGGCCATCTGCTGGAAGAAGCGGTTTTCCCTCGATTCATCGTTGAGATAATACGCTTCGAACGAATCGGCGAGGTTGCCGAAGACGCTGAAGCCGCCGGCGATTTTGTAATCGACGTAGGCATCAATCGAATATGGGACACGGTATTCGCCTTCGACGCTCAGGCGATCGGTCAAATCCCAGCGCACGAAGCTGCGCGGATACCCGAAGCCGATGCTGCCGTTTTCTTCACGATGAACCACCATGAAACCGGGGGTTGGCACATCGGGCAGAAAGGCGGCGCTGCCGTCGTAGTCGATGCTGAGGACGAGGTAGTTTTGTGCGCTTAAGGCTTTGGTCCAGGTGACGTGACCGATGCCGAACATGCCGTCCACGTCGGCGAAGGGGTTGTCGCCGCTCCATCCGGCGCCGAGGACGAGTCCGACTTTGCCGCCGTAGACTTCGCCGAGATGAAGTCCGCCGGCAAGCGAGACTTTGTCGAGCGTGTCGGGCAGGGATGGTGAGTTGGAATCGAAATTGACGGTGACGTAGCGATAGGCGATCGACGGCGCATTCTCGTCGCTGGAGTTGAAGCGGAAGCGGCCAATCGAATCCCACCAGAACATCTGCGTGTTGGATTGGTTGCCGGGTTCACCCTTCACGTGCCCCTGCTCCTGATAGAGTGCGTGGTCGAAGGTTTGGCCCCACTGGCTTCCTGTCCAGGGTTCGGTGACGAGGCGCTCGTCGGTTTGAGCTTGCGCGATGCACGTCCCGAAAAGCAACACCACTACGGCTGATCTCCATCCCATGTGTGTCTCCGCGAAAGTTTTGCGTGTTGTATCAGCGATCGCATGGCGCGTCACTTGCCATTTCGCAAATGCGACGGCTGCGTCGTCCGATTCGCGGGCTCGGAATCCGATCCCAGGCGCAGGCGCGCCTTGGCGCGAAACAGCCAAACCTCCTCCAGATCGCTCCTGCCGATGATATACGGTAAGACCCCGAACCGATCGGAATAAGCAGCCGCGATCGAAATGCGCGCGCCCGCGGGCGCTTGGAGCTTCTGCACGATCTCCACCGCCGGCTTGGGCAGCTTCGACGGATCGCTGGTCTTGAGGTAGATCGCGATGAAATCCCCCGGCTCGATCACCGACCGGCGCCCATCAACCGATTTTGCGAACGGCTGCATATACCACATAAACCCCCAATGCCCGGTGAACCAAACCCGACCTTTTGCGTTCTTTGTGAACTCTTGTAGCTGGCGAGCGAGTGCGCGACTGGCTCCCGCCCAGCGGTAATCGGCAGCCGTCACCCAGAGGGAAACCATGAGTCCCACGGCTACGGCGCTGCCGACGATCCATTGCCGCGCGTTCCAATCGGAAGGCGGCATCCGCAAGCCCGCGGCACTTTTTAGGGCGCGTGCCGCAAGCACGGCGGCAACGGGTGTCAACGGAAGAAAGCTGCGAGAATTGATCGTCCAGTTCACAAATGCCCCAAACACAAAAACCCCCGCGACTCCCATCGCCAATAGTGCGGCATCCGGGGTTGGCGACTGGCGGAGGTCCTGCCATGCGATCCCCACCACGGCCGCACCTCCTATCATCATCAGAACGAACTCGATGAGGTTCAGTCCCTCCTGCTTGAGCGCCAGTCCGGCGATGAACCCCACAGCGCCGAACACTGCTGCGAACACCCATCCGCGCCGAGTCGCGATGCTCGCGATCACCAGCGCCGGTCCCAGCACGCTTCCACCCAGAATCGCTAATCCCACAAATGCGCTCGTGAGCATCGGAGATGACTTTGCTTCGATCGCGTACGTCCCCGCATCGGAAACCAGCCCATGCCCGTACAACTTCGCCGTCCACAGTTGGTAGGCGACGAGCGCTGCGACAGGCAAGAGGATCGCGACGCTCTGCCAGATCCACATCCGGCGCCTCAGGATTCCGTAGACCGCGAGCCATGGCACGAGGCACATCGCCGGGTACTTCGTGAGTGTAGCCAGCGCGATCAAGCCTCCCGCTGCGATCAACAATCGCGGGCTATTTTTGTCTAATCCCCATACCCATAGAACCACCGCCCAGGTCCAGAGCGCCAGCATCATCCCATCGGACATGACGCTCGATGCCGAGATTAAAAATGCCGGCGAAGCCAGCGTCAACATGCCGGGCAACAATCCCGCGGCTGCGAATCGCCGTCCCAGGAGCACCACACCCGCCACTGTTGCCATGGCGAAGGGAAGGAACGCGAGGTGCATCGCCAGTTCGCCAAACCCGGCGACCCGCCCCACCGCCGCCTGGTAATACGACGTCAGGGGTGGATTCTTCATCTCGACGCTCATCGGGATTGCCGATCCCGACCAGTTGACGTCGAAGCCGTAAAAATCCAGCGGCGAGCGGCTGATTTGCTGAGCGGTCCACAGAAACAGCGGGTCATCGATATGGAACGCCTTGTTCAAAAACGGCAGCAGACAGGCGACCGTGAGCGCGAGCGCCAGTCCGAGTTCAGCGCGCAAAGAAAGCGTCCGTTCAGTTGCCGCCGCCGGCTCATCCACTTTATTTTTCATCGGCACCCTCATGATGCTAAATCTCTGCGGACTGCACGCAAGAGAGCGGCAACGCCTCCAATCGCTTGACTCGCCCTTCAACTGCTTTAAGATTCTCCGTTCCCCGCCTTCGGGCGGGTCCGATGCGCCCCCATCGTCTAGCGGCCCAGGATGCCACCCTCTCACGGTGGAGACAGGGGTTCGATTCCCCTTGGGGGTATTTCCCGGGCGACCCAGCGGGTCGCCTTTTTTTTGCGCGGCCTCCCGGTATTGCGCCGTCCGTTCAGTTTTATTGGACGTTTGGCGCGGTTTCTGCCGATGGATGTGAAAGCACGGAGGCTGCATGCGCATGGTACGTGACGAGGAACTCATGGCGATTGACGAGCTCGATCCTTCCGCCGAAGCCGGGGATCGCGCGGTGCCCGAGCCGCCTGACGGGGCGGTGGAAGACACGGCTGATGATGCCACCGATGAAGCATCAGCGGCGGCGTCGCTGCCGCAGGTCGATCTCGGTCTGCTGGAAGCGTTGCTGATGGGGACCCATCATCCGCTGACGGCGGGCCGTGTCGCGGAACTGATGGAGATGGATTCGACCAAGGCAATTCGCAAGGCGATTAAAGCGCTGAACGCGCAGTATGCGGAGACGAATCGGTCGTTCCGGATCGAGCAGGTTGCGGGCGGGTATCAGATCCTGACGCTGCCGCAGTTTGGGGAATCGCTCAAGCGTTTTCACCAGCGCGAGATCGATGCGAAGCTGACCAAGGCGGCGCTGGAGACGCTGGCGATCATTGCATATAAGCAGCCGGTGCTACGAGCGGATATTGAAGCGATTCGTGGGGTGGCGTGCGGGGAAACGGTGCGGTCGCTGATGGAGAAGCATCTGGTGAAGATTGCGGGACGGGCGGAAGAACCGGGTCGGCCGATCCTTTATGGGACGACGAAGCGGTTTCTTGAACTGTTTGGGCTCAACTCCACGAAGGACCTGCCTCAAGCCGAAGACACGAAGAGCAATTCGTAGCATGGGCGTCCCCGCCCATGCATGCATGGCCGAGACGGCCATGCTACGTGTCCTAGGGCCAATTTGCAGGTAGAGTGACCGCCCTTGTCCAAGCGAATCGCAATTCTCGGCTCCACCGGTTCCATCGGGACCAATGCGCTGGAGGTGATTTCGCACCTCGGCCCCCCCTACCAAGCTGTCGCTCTCAGTGCTCGGCGGAATACGGATCTTCTCCTTGAGCAGGTGAAGCGGCACAAACCCGCTGCCGTTGCGCTCGCGGAGAATGGGACCGACGATGCCGCGTGTTCGGAAATCCGCCAGCTCGGGATTCGCATATATAAGGGCATCGAAGGTCTCGTTGAGATGGTTCAGCGCGATGATGTAGACCTGGTCGTTGCGGCGATTGTCGGCGCGGCGGGTCTGCCGGCCGTTCTTGCTGCCGTGGATGCGGGCAAGACGCTGGCGCTGGCGAACAAAGAGGCGCTCGTTGTCGCAGGGTCGCTGGTCATTCCGGAGGCGAAGAAGCGAAACGTGAAAGTGTTGCCGGTGGATTCGGAACACTCGGCGATCTTTCAGGCAATTCATTGCGGACGGAAGAGTGAGATCAAGAAAATCATCCTCACCGCGAGCGGCGGCCCTTTTCTCAACAAGTCGAAAGACGAAGTGGCCAACGCGACGGTGGAGCAGGCGCTGGCGCATCCGACGTGGCGGATGGGGAACAAGGTCACGATTGATTCCGCGACGCTCTTCAACAAAGGGTTGGAGCTGATCGAAGCGTGCTGGTTGTTCGACATCCCGCCTTCAATGGTTCAGGTCGTTGTGCATCCGGAGTCGGTGATTCATTCCATGGTGGAATTTGTGGATGGCTCGGTTATCGCGCAGCTTTCGCCGCCGGATATGCGAACGCCGATTCAATATGCGCTGACGTACCCCGAGCGAGTTGAAGGGATCTCGCGGCGAATGGACTGGATGGGCAAATTCAGCTTGAATTTCCAGCCGCCGGACGGGGATCGGTTTCCGGCTTTGGGCATCGCTTATGAGGTTGCAGAACGTGGGGGCAGCTTGGGGGCGGTGATGAATGCGGCCAACGAAATCGCGGTTGAGGCGTTTATGGCCGGTAAAATACGCTTTGGGCGCATTCCAGAAGTGGTGCGGGGAACTCTTGACCGGCATCGGGTTCAGCCTCATCCTTCTCTGGACGATCTAATCGAGGCCGACCGATGGGCGCGGCAATCTGCCGAATCGCTCCTATAATGACGGCCCGGCGGGCCTGAACCCCGCCCTCCTGACCGACCATGAACTTCATTCGGACCCCTTCATCATGACACTCGCCTCCTTCGGCTCACTGCTACTCCTGATCTTCGGCTTCGGCTTCGTGATCTTCTGGCACGAGCTGGGGCATTTCCTGGCGGCGAAATGGGTGGGGATCAAAGTCGAACAATTCGCGGTGGGGTTTGGTCAGGCGCTGTTTGCCTGGCGCAAGGGGATTGGGTTTCGGGTTGGATCCACCGCGAAGGAATACGAAGAGCGCCTGCGGGCGCATGTTCAGGAGCGCGAAAGGCTGGGGCAGGGGCACGAGTTCGCCGATGCCGAGAGCGAAGAAGACAAGATGTATATGGCGTCGAGAACCATGGACCTCGGCGAGACGGAATACCGCCTGAACTGGATCCCGCTGGGCGGCTACGTGAAGATGCTGGGGCAGGACGATCTTAATCCCAATAAGAAAAGTGAAGATCCCCGCAGCTATAACAAGAAGTCGATCCCGCGCCGGATGATCGTGGTGTCCGCCGGCGTGATCATGAACATCATCCTGGCGGCGATCGGGTTCATGATTGTGTTTCTGATCGGCTTCCGGGTTCAGCCGCCGGTGATCGGGGCGATCACGCCGGGATCACCCGCGGCCAAGACAACGCGAGAAGACGGCTCGCGCGCGCCGCTTCAGGTGGGCGATCGAATTCTTTACTTCGACGATAAATATCAGCACGACTTCACGAAGATCGTGCTGAATGTCGCGCTCTCGGGCGAAGGCAAAGTACCCATGTTCGTGGAGCGCGTGGATGGGAAGACGGAACACCTGTACATCACGCCGGAGTCCAGCGAAGGACGCGGGCGGTTCATGGAGATTGGTGTTGAGCGCCCGGTGCAGTTGCGCGGGCTGGATGAGGAAGATGCGCAAGCAATGAAGGACATCAACGGGCCGGACAGCATGCTTCCGCGGGAGATGCTGGTGGTGGGTCCCGGAGATGTGATTATCGCTGTGAATGGCGCGCCGGTGAAAGCGGGATCGCTGGAGAACAGCAAGGATGATGAGTATTGGAAACTGGATCGCGCGGTTCAGGATTCGCACGGCAATCCCGTGAAGCTGTCGGTCAAGCATCCTGACGGCAAGGCGGAAGAAGTTTCAGTGTTGCCGAAATTCAACAACCCATTCGGCGCGGAGCAGCTTAGTTTCGGCGGGATGGTTCCGCGGACGACCGTTTCAATCGTGACGCCCAAATCACCAGCCCGCGGGAAGCTGTTCCCCAATGACGTGGTGTTGCAGATCTCGTACGCAAAAGGCTCGGATCCGCTAGCGAATCCGACCGCGGCTGATCTTATCGATCGGCTCAGCAAGGCGGGCAAGAAGGGACAGACCGTGGACCTGCTGGTGTTTCGCGATGGGCGCGAGGTTGCGGTGAACGATCTGAGTCCGAGCGTGAAAGTCACGGATGAGCGGTATGGTCTGAACATTGGTCTGGGATACGACGATCGCCATGCAATTGTCGCGGGGGTTCAGGAGAAGAGCGCGGCGGCGGCAGCGGGGATTCCGCTGGGCGCGAACGTCACGGCGATCAACGGGCAACCGGTGAAGAGTTGGTTTGATGTGAAGCGGCTGCTTGGCGAAGCGGTTGCAGGGACGCCGGTGAAAGTGACTGCGACGACGCCGACGGGCGAGAAGAATTTCGATCTGAATTTCGATGCGAGCGCGCTGACGCAAGTGGCCGGGTACAACTACCGTCATGATCTGCAACTACACGATCGAATTGAGCCGCGAAAGACCAGTTCGCCGCTGGTGGCCGCGGGCTGGGGAATCACCGAAACGCGCGACTTCGTCTTGCAGTTTTATCTGACGCTTCACCGCATGTTCCAGGGTCGCGTGAGCTACAAGAACATGATGGGCCCCGTCGGCATCTTCAATGCCGGGCGGCATTTTGCTTACAAGGGAACCGACTGGCTGCTTTGGTTCCTGTCGATGATCAGCGCGAACCTCGCGGTGGTGAACTTCCTGCCCATTCCGATCGTGGATGGTGGGTTGTTCCTGTTTCTGCTCATCGAGAAGATTCAGGGAAGGCCGCTCTCGGCCAAGACGCAGTCGATTGCGCAAGTCGTGGGCCTTGCGATCATCGTGGGCGTGTTCCTCCTCGTCACCTACAACGACGTGACGCATAACCTGATGCGTTGATTGCATCAGGGATCCGCGATCGTTAGATCGAAATACTAATTGACCGGCGGTTCCGAAGGTGTGCCGTTCGCGCGGAGCAGCTTGGGGCTAAGCTTGCCGTAAAGCACGGACGTGATCATCAGGAGTGCGCCGAGGCCAATGAAGCTGAGGAAGCGGTAGCCGGTGCTGGCTCGGGAGAGATCGAGAAGGGCGATCTTGACGAGCGTCAGGGCGAAGAGCGCGAGGCCGAAATATCGCAAGCCCGCGGTGCGGAGGGAAAAGCCAAGCGTGACGCAGACGATTGCGTAGATCGAGAAGAAGATCGAGAACGCCACCTGCTTGGCCAGCCGGGGGTCGGTGAACACGGCGATGATTGCGGGAGACCGTTCAAAGGCGCGGTCGATTTCGAGCGTGCCGCACCAGAGCGGAATCAGGATGGCGGCTGCCGCGGTCAACAATCGCAGCTTGCTGTTCGGGGGCAGGAGATAGCGGAGAAATAGAAGCGCTGCGAAGACGAGCGCTCCGGTGGCGGCTTGGGCGTTGAGAATAACGGGCGCTGCGACCGGGCCGCCAAAACCGTGGCCAAGAATCGTGTCGATGGTGAGGAACTTGACGGCAAGAAGGATGGGGATGATGGCGAGTTTGCGGAGCGACGTTGAAGCTGTGATTTCGCGCACATCGAGTTTAGTGACGCACGCAAAATAGGCGGCGAAGCCGAGGGTCCACCAACTGGTCCAGGCGAACTGCATCAGCGCGAAGTGCGGCCAGGTGAAGTTTCCGGGGAACAGACCCGCGGTAATCAGGCGGGTGATCTCGAGCGTGCCCGCCCAGAGAACGACGAGGGTTGCGACGAAGGCGACACGTGCCGAGAGGGACATGCCCAGCTCGTGGGCGGCGTAGGCATCGCTGAGCAGCCACCGAAGGGCGGCCAGCGTCAGCACCATCACCAGCGCCGTGAGCGTCTGCGCGTTTAGAAGCGCCGCCGGATGTCCACCGGTCGACATCAGAAAGAATGATGTGTCGAACACGATGAACTTGAGCGTGAGCAGGATGCAGAGCGCCCATGCCAGCGAGCGCCAAGTGGAACGGGCGAGCGACGCGGGATCGATGAAGCGAATTGCGGCGAAGAGCGCCACGGTGGAAACGGACCAGAGAATCGTCCAGCCCATCAGCTTGAGTTGCAGGACCGGCCAAACCGTGCTGGTAAGTTGCTCGACCGTCCGGTCGACTTCGAAGCTGAGGCCAAAGGTGATGACGGCGATGGCGATGATGGCGCTGACGACCGCAGGGTTATGGCGACGGACGGAAGTTTTCTCGAGCAAGCCTTCGAGAGCCTTGCGACGGAGCCAGAACATGCCGATCAAAGATCCAGCGAGGGCGGCGGCAATGAACATGAGCGGGTTGAGAATCGGTCGATAACTTGCGGCGGTCCAGTTGGGACCGAACCGCGTCGCGAAGGTGTCGATAGCGGCCCACTTCGCAATGGCGAGCAACAGGACGGACCATGCCTGGGCGCCCAACGAAAGTCGTGGCGCTGCGCGGTCGAGCAAGACGAGGAGCCATGCGTAGGCGAGCAGAACGCCGGTGCTGCCGAGCGGTGGGAGCGCGGCGATGACCGCGAAGGCGAAGACCGCCGACGCGAGGAAGCTTAGCGTGCGACTGAGGTTTGCGAGTTCCCGGTCCTTCCCGGCCGCGGGATCGCGAGACCCGCCGGCGAGCAGCGCCACGATATGACCGGCCAAGCCGATGACGCTCGCGAAGATAACCCAAACGACAACCGGCTGGTTGAATATTGTGAAGGCAATGCGATGCGCTTCGGCCGGATGCCAGGTGGACGTCCACAGCGCGAGATTGGCGAGTGCGAAGATCCATGACGCGATGGAGGCGGCTCGGGAGGTGTGATCGCTCAGGATCCTCCCTGTCGCCGCAAGTGCGAGAGCGAGAACCGCCCATCCGATGCTGATCGCGGCGCCGCTGAACACCACCGGCACCGCAACCACCACGAGCGCCGCAGCCTGCACGCGATAGCTGATCGCCAGGGCCGGAAGCGAGCGCCGAAACAGGATCGAGAGAACTGCGGTGATCGCGGCGAACGTCAGCAGCCACGTTCCGCGAACCCACGGCTCATCCAGCCCGAAGATTCTCACCATGGCCGCCGATGCAAGCGCCGTCGTGATCAAGCTGAATACGACACCGCCGCGCTCGATGGACGATTGGTTTTTTCGCCGAAGCGCCGAGGCAATTACTTCCGCGTGATACAGCGCCGAATAGAGCAGCGTGAATCCCATTACAGATCCCCACGCGAAGCTCGGCTCAGGATGGGCAACGAGCGTTGCGATCCAGGAACCAGTCGTCGCGAGCGACAAGCCGCGGAGCGTCCACCATTTTCCGCTGGTCCCCCAGAACGCGAGCACGAGCGCGACCGCCTGGAGCATGAGAAGGTACAGGAGGAACGGGACGAGGTTTGACACGTCGCCGCGGAGAACGATCGGGGCAACATTTCCGCCGATGAGCGAGAGCACGGCAACGGAGACAAGCTGCGCGCGCATCGCCACCGCAGCGCCAATAAGGGTGCACAGCCCCATGAGAATGAACGCGGTATCGCGCGAGTACAGCGGCCAGTAACCGTGGCCGGCATAGCTGATGATGAAGAGAGTCGCGACGCCGGCGCCGAAGAATCCGGTTGCAGAGAGCCGGCCGACTTTCCGGAAGATCCACTCACCCGCGCCAATCAGCGCGAACCCGAAGAACGACATGAACACGAGCCGCATCGCGGGCGAGACGGTTGGAAAGAGCCCTTGGTCATAGGCGTATTTGATCCCGAGCGCCGCGCCGATCACCAGCACAATCGCGCCGATCCACCCCGCCCATTTGATGCCGATGACTTGTTCGAGCGGATTTTGAGAAACGGGCTTGCGCTTGGGCGGGGTTGGGTAGGACAGGACAGGGCTCGATCCGGATTCACGCGATAGCGGCAACAACGGTGGAAGAGACGCCTTCACGTGCGGCGGGTCCACGACATCCGTCAACGCACCTGATGGATTTTCGCGCGCGATATCCTCCGTCAAGCCCCCGGGGGCATCCGCCTCCGCAAATTCAGCTTCGAGATCCACCCCTTCAACTGGCGGCGATGATTGCGCCATGGGCTGCTCCCGCGCGACGGGTGTCCGCGCACCGTGCGGCCAACGCGGCGGCAACAGCCCGACGTGGCCCTCAATCCGCTGAACGCGCCGTTCGAGTTCACCCAGGCGCTGATCGTAGTTGATTTGAGTCATGAGCATCTCCAATCTCGATACATCAAGTTAGCATATACTAACTATTCTGTCAAGCCGCCTATCATAATAGCGGCAACCGGTGTCTCCTGATGGTTGCGCCTGCGTTTCCGCGGAACTCCGGACCCCTCGCCACGCACCGGAACTATTCGCGCTCGCTGATGCGCATCCGGATCAACTCCCCCGAGTTGTTGTCATACGCGAGCCAGGAGCGATCTCGCGGATCCGCGATCAGTTCACCGATGCGCATCGCCTGCAGCGACACTCCGGGGTACAGATGGAATTTCTCGCGGCCGATTGCGCGCAATGCGTTCTGGTCGAACATGAGTAGCGCCGGAAACGGCACCGTCACGCGAACGCGCGGCAAATTGATCTGGCTCAGGTTTTTCACATCCGACTTCGGTGAATCGCCGGCGAAGATCAATACCCGTCCTTGAACGTCCCGGGCCGGCAACGACAGCGCGATCGGCAGCCCGACCAGCGACTTGTGAAGCGAGACATACCCATTGGCATCTACGCGATACAGCATCGATTCGGTGCGGTCGAGCCAAAATAGCGAATCTTCTCCCGCCGGCGCGATCGCGTAATCCGGACTGGTGAGATCCACAGGATGACCTTGGATCCGTACGTTCAAACGCCCGGGCTCCACGGCGATGAAACCGGATGCGGGAATATCAACCGCGCGCAAGCGGTGCAGCGCCGAGGCATCCGTGTGACGAACCCAGAGCCAGTAAGAATTGCCGTGCGAGATGACGTTCCCGCGCGCCAGCGCGATCGAGGGCCCGAGACCCGTTTCAGCCATCAACGTTTTGGCGTCGGCAAGCACGCGAATGCGACCCGTCTTGTTCGAGTAGATGCCCAGACACGCGAGCGTCTGCCGCCCTTTGGAGCCGAGGAAATAGAAATACAGATCGCCTCCGCGTGCAGGCGCGAGCGACTGAATATTTCCGGTTCCCCCGGAGACACCCAGCGAATCGCAGATCCGGCCCGTCGAAAGATCCGCGGCATGGGGAACCTTGTCATCCCCCATGATGAACATCGTATCGTCGCCTCGATCGGATTCCTGAAGCCAGCAGAGATTGCCGAGCGTATCGACGGCAACATGCGTCTGACGCGCCGCGGCCAGCGGCGTCACCGGCTGCAATTCGATCTCGTAGGAGGGTCCTTCTTCTTTCGGCGGTGGAATGAAAATCGGCGTGCTCTTCTTGCGATCACACGCGGCACCGGTTGCGATCAGCATAACAAGCGATAGGGCGCACAGCCGATACATGAACCGACTGTAACAAATGCGATCGCGAGCGAAAGCGGAAGATGCGGCACGCGCTCGACGAATCATCGCCGGCGGCGGCGACTGAACAGAACACCCGAGGCGGTCAGCAACCCCAAGAGCGACCCCGGCTCAGGGACAGCGGGAACACCCTGCACGCTCAGCGGGTTCCCCGCGCCCATCCCCAGATTGGCGTCGACGCCGGTGTAATCAGTGGCATCAATCGTTCCGTCGAAGTTGGTGTCGCCGTAGAACCAGGAGATGCTGACGTCCACGCTGGTCCCGATGTTGGCGTCGATTGCGGTGTAATCCTGCGCCGAAACCTGACCGTCCATGTTGGTGTCGCCGAGGTAGGTGTACTTACCGGCGACGGTGGTGGTGTCGATGGTGAAGCCCGAACCGACCGGCCAGTCGGTGAATCCTGCCAAAGCGTTATCGAACAGCGCGAGGATCGTCGAGCCATTCAGGTTTTGGCCGTGGGTGGAAACGATCCCGGTCCTGGTCGAATCGACGGTCGCGGAGAAGCCGGTGATGACGTAATCCTGAATGGTGGAGAAGACGGAACTTCCCGTGTAATCGACAACCAGATCGTTGTCATTCAGATCGAGCGCCGTGGCGGGATCAAGGGTGAGGCCGGCCACACGGAGCGTCCGTGTTGCGTTGCCGTTCGTCGCAATCGCGATCGCGCCCTGGTTGAGGATCAGCGGGCCGTTGAAGTTATTGAGGGTGCCCGCCAGCGTGATTCGGCCGGCGCTGTTCTTCGTAAGCGCGCCGGTGCCGCTGAGCGAACCGGTGAAGGTGGAGTTATTGCCCAGGGTGTCGACGATACCGCCGCCGGCGCCGACACTGATCGAAGCGGCGGAGGTTTGCGCGGCGCGGGTTTCAAGTTTTCCACCGAGAAGGTTCACGGATGAAGCGCCGAGCGCGCCGGTCTTAGAACTCGCAAGCGTGCTGCTGACATTCCAGGTGGTGATACCGGGGGCGTTGGCGGTGTTCGAGGTGGTTCCCTTGAGAACGAGCGTTCCTGCAATGACATTGAAAATGCTGTTGGTGAGCTGACCGTTGGAGGTGTTGAGCGTGATCGATGCTGTGTCGCCGGAGAGAATCAGCGTGCCGGCGCCGATTTTGTTGATGTTCCGAACACCGCTCGCGCCGCGGGCAAACAGGCCGCCGGAGAGCTCGAGCGAACCGGTCGAGACACCAATGGTGGATTGAATAATCCCGCTGACGGTCGGCCCGTTCAGACCAAGATGACCGGCGAATGTGTTGTTGCCGCCGAGGTTGTCGAGTTCACCCAATCCCGGCGCGCCGTTTCCATCAAGGTTGATCCACTCCTTCGCGTTATACAGAAATCCCGGCGACGCACCGGGAGCGCGGAACGCGATCGTCGAGTCGGAGCCGCCAAGTTGAAACGTGTTCTTGCTCGCGCCGTTGGGATCTCCCTCGGCACCCAGCGCGAGGTCTTTCTCGATGATGAGTCGCCCGCCGTAGACGCGAGTCAGACCGGTGTAGGTATTCGGGCTCGCGCCGGTGAGGACGACGTCGCCCGCGCCGCTCTTGGCCAGTGTAGCAATGACAGCCCCGCTGTTCTGAAGAATTCCCGAGAGCACGAGCGTTGCGCCTGCCGCGGCGGAAACCTGGTTGATGGTGGGATCGGTCCCGATCGAGCCTGCGCCCAGCAGGTTGATGTCGCCGGACCATGTGTTCGTTCCCGCAAGGCTGTCGAGCGCGCCGGTGGTGCCCGGCGGCGTGTTGCTGACGCCGTTGACGCCACCGCCGCCAAGAGTCAGCGGCAGGCTGTAGTCGATGCCGCTGCTCAAGCGAAGCGAGCCACCGTGACCGGAGACGCCGGGGGTAACGACGGTGATTCCCGTGACGATGGCCGAGGTGGCGAGTTGATTGTTAGCGGTAAGAACGAGCACGCCATCGTTGATGTTGGTCTGGCCGGTGTACGCGTTGATGCCCGTGAGCGTGAGGGTTGCGCCGTTATTGACGTTGAGAACTTCGCCAGCGCCCGTGATGTTGCCGCCCCAGGTGCTCGGGACGTTGCTGGAGTAGGTCAGGCTGCCGTTGATGGTGGAGTTGGCGTCTCCCGAGGCAAAGCTTCCGCCGCTGACGGTCATGTCACTGCTGGCCGTAAGATTCGCTCCGGGCCCGATCACGAAGGTGCCGGGTCCTCCGACGGTGACGGGGCCGGTAACCGAGCCGATGCCCGCCCAGGTTCCGCCGGTCACGTTCATGTTGCTGGAGATCGTGCCCACCGGTCCCAGGCTGCCGGCGCTGGAGAAATTGATCGTCCCTCCTTGAAGCGAGACCGGCTTGGCGACAAGACCTTGCCCCGAAAGAAACCCGGTGCTGGTAATGGTTGCCGTCCCGGTGCCGGTGAGCGTGCCGTGATACGGATCGGTAATCACGTCTGGATTGGGAACGGTGTAAATGACAACCGGTGAGGCTTGAATCGTCAGATCGCCGGAGATGGTATCGCCCGTGGTGGAGACCGCGCCCGCGTTAATAAACAGGCTGGGTGAACCCCACACCACTGGCGAGTTGATGGTGAGCGTCCCGGTTTGAACGGTGGTGGTGCCGGGCGCTTTATAAAGGCGCGAGTGGCTGCCAAGCCGGTTGTTCCCGCTAAGCGTGATCGTCTTGTTGATCGTGCCAAGCCCCTTCAGGTTCGTGCCGCTCGCCAGCGTGAGCGAGCCCGCGCCGCCCAGGGTTCCGTTGACGTAGAGCGTCTTTGCGGAAACCGTCGTTGTCCCCGCGACCGCGCCTTGGCCATTCCATTCAGCGCCCTGGCTGGTGCCGTTTATGGTGAGGTTGCCGGTGATGTTCGCGCCCGCGGAGAAGTTGGTGGCGGATGTATAAATCTCGGTGCTCGCCATGGTGACGTTGCCGGTGATCGTGCCCGCGCCCGCGAGCGTTCCACCATTCACATTCACGCCACCCGAAGCGGTAAGATTCCCGCTGGCGCCGAGGGTGAGCTGGCCACTGTAAACGTTCACGGGAGACGCGACCGAGCCTTGGCCGCTCCAGCTTCCGCCGGTGGGACCGTACACGTTGAGATTTCCCAAAATCGTCCCACCGCTTCCCAGGTTGATTGCGCCTGACCTGAGCGTGACGGATCCATTGATGCTCCCAAGTCCGCCGAGCGTACCTCCGCGAAGGGTCACATTGCTCGCGGCGGCAAGGCTGCCGTTCACCGCAAGCGTCCCCGCGTTGACGTCCGTGGGACCAGTATAGGTGTGATTGTTGGTCAGGGTAACCGACCCCGTTTGCGTCTTGGTCAAACCGCCCGTTCCGGAAAACACTCCGGTAAACGTGGTGAGTTGCTTCGTTTCAAGCGTTGCTCCGCCGGCATTGATCGTGGCATTGCGCGGCTCGCTTAGCCCGACTGTAGGACCCAGCGTCGTACCGTTGAACACGATCGTGTTCGCCAGCGCACCGAGATTCCCGGGGCTGGAGTATTGGATGCCGCCCTGATTGATCACCGTGTTCCCGGTGTAGGTATTCTGGGCAGTGGGCGTCCAGTTTCCGATGCCGATTTTGGTGACGGTGGTTCCCACTCCGCTGACGACAGAGTCGACGATGATGTTGCCGTTGTTGGTGCTCGCGTCGAATGTAATGGGGAACCCCGCGCCGGCCACGCCGCCCGAGCCCACACCGATGATGAGCCCCGTGACCGTGGCTCGAATCGTGCCGCCGCCCGCGCCGATCGTGATGGGACGATTGAGCGTGTCGCCTGCGAGACCTGCAAGCTCGAGGGTCCCGCCATTCAGCGAGATCGCGGAGTTGGAGGAACCCAACGGCTGCGCTGCCGTCGCCGTGGCATTGATGGTGCCGGCAACGAGCGTTCCCCCGTTAATCGCAATCGGACCGGTGAAGGTGTTGAGGCCCGAGAGAAGCAGCTTGCCGGCGCCGGTCTTGGTGATTCCGTGCGCGCCGGTTCCGTCCCGGACGATTGAGCTGATCGTCAAGTCATTGGCCGCCGCGCCATCGGCCACGTTAAAGGTTCCCGTGCCGGCGGCGGTTCCAAGATTCAACCGCGATACCGAGATCGTGCCGCCGCCGTTGGTGCCGAGATACGTCACCGATGAATTCGCGCCGCTGAGAGTCAGCGTCGGCGTGCCCGCGGAACTGACAACACCATCGTAAAGCGTGAGATCGGCGCCGACGGTTTCACTGATCGAATTCAAATCGAGCGTAGCTCCGCTGCCGACGGTGATGTTGGAAGCATCAGGAATAGCGCCCGCCAAACCAACGCGCAAGATGCCTTGGGTGATTGTCGTCGCGCCGCCGTAGCCATTGGAAGCCCCAAGAACCAGAATGCCGCCCCCGGTCTTGCTGAAACGCGATCCGCCGTTGATCGGCACGTTGATGTTCAACAGGTCGTTTGAAAAGACGGTGTTGATGACATATTCGGTGCCCGCGCCGGTGCTGAGCGATGCGCCGCTGAGCACATTGCTGATCGTGCTTGTGGTTTGCCCCGTCTTGATGATCCCGCCCTTGGACAGAGTCAGGACGGCATTCTGCGCCAGGCTCATTCCAAGGCTGCCGTTCGACAGGTTCAGCGTGTAGATCGAGGTGCCAAGCACACCGGCAGCGGCGCCCGTCACCTTCACATGCCGATTGGGGATGATTGCCGTCGCGTAGTCGCTATCGCCGGCACCGTTGATCATTGCTCGGACAAACCCACCGCTGTCGTACACCGCATAATCCGAGTTACTGACGAAACAGCCTTGGTCGATAAACGAGCCCGGCGTGACGCCGCTGGTAAAAGTCGTCCGGTAGGATGCGTTGCCGACAAAATTAATCGTTGCCCCCGCGTTCCGGCTGAAGCTCCCGAAGCTCAGAGTGTGCGTGCCGGAACCACCCGACACCGTTACCGATGACGCCCCGCTGGATGCGACCAGATTACCGGCTGTTTCGGAGGTCGTGGAAGCGGCAGGCGTGTTCCTGAAGATCATCCCGCCGTTGAGCGTCACCGGCGCCGTGGCGATGCGGTCGATGTTCGTCCCATCCCCGGGATCCATCTGCAAAATGCCGCCGGCATTGATCGTGTAGCCACTGGCGGAGGCGAGGGATCCCGTGACGTTCCCGAGCGATACCGTCCCTTGGTTGATGATGACCTGCCCCGCGAGCGTATTCGCCGCGGTGAGCGCGAGCCACCCGTTCCCGCTTTTGGTCAGGCCGCCGTTGGTCAGCGGCACATTGATCTGCACATCCGGGCCGACAAGGTTGTTCTGATACGGAATGGTCAAGTTTCGTTGTGCCCCGGTGAGATCGACGCTGCCGGAGAGGCCCGCGCCAGCGCTGTTGCTGATCGTCGCGCCGTTCGCGCTGTTCGCGGTGAGCGTCACATCGCCGCCGATACTGATCTTGCCCGGGTTGCTCGCGTCGGGAATCAGGTTGACGGCTGCGAATACCAGGTTTCCGCCATTCATCGCAAGCGACGCACCAGCATCGATCTGGGTGGTGTGGGAACTGAGGGTGGCCGTACCCCCGAGCGTGACGTTGTTCGAGAATTGCGCGCTGATCGGCGCCGAACTGATGTCGATCGAGCGAGCCGTAAAAGGCACATAACCAACCGAAAGGCTTCCTCCCGTGATGTTCAGCGCTTCCTGCACGAAGAGCTTTCGAATGGTGTGCACACCGGTCGAAAGACCGATCGTCGGATTGGCGGCGCCACGATTCAGGATGATCGTGTCGTTCACCCCCGGCAATCGTGCCGCGGGTCCCAGCCCGGAAGGATCTGCATCAGTATTCCAGTTGCCGATGGTGGACCAATCGGCGCTGGAATCCGTCTGCCAGAGCGCCGGAATCAACATGTCCTTCACGAACTCGATTCCACCATGGGCGACATCCACGTCGACCGGCGAGATGCCCGCGACATTGGTGTTGTTGCTGCCGTATTGCCAGAACTTCCACGGCGCCGGTGTTGACACGGTCGGATAAGTAGGATTCCACGGCCCATACGTATTTCCGCTGGAAGGCGGCGAATGCGGGTCAAGGTTCTGCACGTCGATCGCTTCGGGATTCGTCTGGTTCGGCCAACGCGCCACCCAGTTGTTCGGAAATGCCGCCACCATCGGATTGTTCGGCACCGTCGTGACGATCAGGTTCACCGCGTAGTTCTGGTTGATGTAGACCTGCGGGAGAAATCCTTTGGCTGCGAAGATTTTGTTCGAGAAATCAACGCTCCAATCGGTCAAACTTTCCCTTGACCGGTTGGAGCCGTCCTCCAGGTCGTAAGTGGGAAGCAGATACCCCGGCTTCATCCACGGCCCGGCCTTCTGCAAAAAGTGATTCGCTTCGTCAGCCCCGGTATGCGTGATCGTATTCCCGTAATCATCGACATAGCTGATGATCCCGGCTCGGCCGAAATGATAGTTGCCCACGAACAGACCCGCCGCGACGGCATTGGCCAGGTTGGTCTGATAGTACAAATCATCGTATCGGCTGCTTTGCGTGTTTTGGCCGTACCGGACGTTGGTCGAATCGTTCTCTTCATAGAAGCCGACGGTCCCGCCGCGGCTGGATCGGATAAACGCGAAGTCACGACCCGCGGCTTTCACGTTCACCCAGTTGATCGAGGGACCCTGATAATCCGCAATATCAATGCCCTTGACACGCTGCGCGGACGCGTCAGCCGTGATCATGGCGACCACCGATCCGGCGGCCGTTGCCAGAGCGAAATTGAACTTCGTGCGATTGGCCTTGGTCATGCTTTGCCCTCGGATTCGTCGTGAACTGAAATAAACTGGGTGAGTTGCGCTGGCGGCAAACGAATGTCAGGATTTGACAACCCTAGGATACACGCTGGCGAGCGAGTTGCGAAGCATATTTAATCATGATCGATGCCAAATAGAGGTTTGGCAGACGAAGACCTAAGTTCTTTGACCTACAGGCCTTACGAGTGAGTTAATTTCCGTCACTCCGAATATTCGCACCACGTCTTCGGAGTCTCCCAAACCGTCACCGAAGCAAGCTGCGCAGAAACCTCGCTAAACTTTGGCTTCAGCAATAGAAAAATTATCTTCGCGATATTCTCAACCGTCGGGATCAATTCCCGGAACTCCGCCACCTCCGCGTTCAGGTTCTTGTGATCCAGCCGCTCGATCGCCGTCTCTGCCACGATTCGCTCGAAGTCCGGCAAGCACTCAAGCAGCGACCGGCCGCGACCATCACCTTTGAGCGTCACTTGGACCTCATAATTATGCCCATGCCCCTGCGGGTTGTTGCACTTCCCGAAACACTTGCGGTTCTCCTCATCGCTCAGGGCAGCATTGTGGAGCCGATGCGATGCGGAAAATTCAAACTTCTGGCTAAGACGCACCATGGGAAACTCCGAAGCGGTAACCGAGACGGAACAATAAGGCGTCAGCACAAGCTCGATCCGTTCCACCGAAGCGCCGGCCCGGGCATTTCTCAAAGCCGGAAAGACCTGCTCGCGCAGCAGTCGTTCGGCCGATTCTGAGTAGCCGGTGATCAGCGGAATGATCGTCCCCCGAACCACCTCATCCACCTCTTTGATGTTCCGCAAATAACTCGTCTGCGGGTTCAATTCACCCGCAAGCGTCACGCGCAGCGCATAGTAGCGGCCAAGCCCCGTCATCGTGGGGAATCCACCAAAACCATTCGTTGGCTGGTGATCGAGCTGCGCATCCGGCACCGGATTCAAAGCAAAGCGAACTTCCCGTGTCAGGCGATACATACAGATCAATGATAGTCAGATGACGTGCAGGCCCCTACCGCGTCGTCGGCGGATTCCTGAATCGCTTGAGCTGCGATTTCATGAAATCATCCAAAGGCCGAAACTGCAGCGCCTTGCTCTCCAGCTCAATCGCTTTCTCCCGATTTCCGGCCCGAAAGTACGCTTCTCCCGCTGTATCCAGAAACGCAGCGCTCATCGGACGCGCCTTCAGGGCCTGATCCGCCAGTTTCACCGCTTCATCGAGTCGCTCGCCAGAGCGCGCGCACAACCACGCCAGATCGTTCATCAGCACCGGATCCTTCCCCGATGAATCCAGCCGCCCCCGCGTCTGCGCGTAGACATTCTCAAACACCTGGTGCGCTTCATCCGCCATCCCCGCCTCGCGAAGCCAGTTCACGATGTCGATCGTCGTATCCGCGCTGGTCAGCGAATACCGCAAGAGGTTCGCAACGTGCGTCTTGACGAGCGCGTCATCCCCCCTCGCCTTCGCCGCCCGCGCCCGCCGCCAATAGATCTCACCCCGAAGATCATCTTCCCGCCGCCACGGAATCCTCAGGTTCCACCGCGTCATCAGCATCATCGCCTGCTGTAGCGCATCGGCGGCTTTCTCATCTTTATTTCGCGCCCCATACAGCATCCATGCCATGAGCTGCGTCTTCACTTCCTTCTGATCGCGCATCTCCGCCGGCTCCACCTTCATGGCGGTAATTGCTGCCAATTCACTCTCTGCCGCATCCAGAAACGAATGTTGCAGCAGAAACGATGCTGCCGACAAACGCTCTTCAACCGACAATCCCACGGCAGCAAACAGCACTTCCTTCGGAAACCCCGCTCGCGTCGCCGGCCGGGTCGAAGCAACCTTCATGTGCTCCAGCACCCGACGCGCAGAAGCATCGTTCACACCCCAGTTCCGCAGATCATCCTCAATCCCCTTGATCGGCCCGAAATAAGCATGCAGCATCACCAGTCGCGGCAGCGCCTCGCGCGACGCCCCCACACCCACCTCTCGCGGGATCTGCTGCCGAAGCCACGATGCCGCTTCGTCGAACCGCTTGTTGTTGAGCGCATCATCCACTAGCCGGTCATAGGCGAAATCAAGCTGCGGCTCGATCCGTCCATTCGGCAGAACCACGCCATCCGAAGTCGGATGTTTCGCCTCCGTCTCAATCGCCCGCCGCAGTAGGTTCAGCGATTTCTCCCGATCGTGATAAATCCAAGCCTGCCCCCCCAGCCGCAGCACCGGCGGATCATCCGCCGATAAATCCATCGCCCGCAGTTCGCGCATCGCCAGTTCGTCGTCGTTTCGGGCCAGCAGAGAGACTATAATCCATCGAACGTCATCGCTGGGCTCTTCCAAAAGCAGCCGCATCAGAGTCGCCGAAGCATCGAGCTTCTCATAAAGCTCGCGAACCAGCGCCTCTCGCGCCTCCTCATCGAGGTCGCCGTAGGCGCTCATGTACTTTTCCACCTCCGGCGGATCCGAAGGCGACGTCCACGGAAGCTTCAGCAAAATCTCCGCGGCCCGCGAGCGCTGCTCGGGATCGCCGCTTCGAATGATCTTCAGGAGCGCAGGTCGAACCGACTGCCCCTGTGCCATCAGCGCCCCGCTCGCCTGAGCGCGGATTGTGGAATCCCGGTTCGACAAAGACTGGATCAATGCCCCCATATCCGTCGCATCCGCGCGAGTCGTCGGCGCGCCAAGCGACCGGCCGCACAGCAGGACTCCCATGAGCACGCTGAAATAGCGCAACAACACCGCCATGATCGTACGCTCCTGACCTGAAGAATCACAATCTTAAGCCGACGCCCTTGCGACTCGGCAAAATCGACCCCGAATCCGTCGCAAACGTAGTATTCAGAGATATTTTCTGGGACAATGAGATGCTTCCCCGCCGGCCTTATCGGGCCGCGCAGGGGATCTCATTGCATCCCAGGAAGACCGAGAACAAATGGCCGAAAGCAACGAAACAACGGACAACAATTCCATGACTGATGAACAAAGCGGGCCCGACAACAGCTACACCGAAGGCATGATCAAAGTGCTCGAAGGCATCGAGCACGTCCGCACGCGTCCCGGTATGTATATCGGCGACACCACCGCGCGCGGGCTTCATCACCTAATCTGGGAAATCGTCGACAACTCCATCGATGAAGCCATGGCCGGCTTCTGCAGTTCGATCCTGATCAAAGTCAACGCCGATGGCTCATGCTCCGTCGTCGACGATGGTCGCGGAATCCCCGTCGGCATTCACCCCACCGAGAAGATCCCCACCGTCGAAGTCGTCTTCGCCAAGCTGGGTGCCGGCGGAAAATTCGAACACAACGGCTCATCCGCCTACAAAGTCACCGGCGGCCTCCACGGCGTCGGCGCTTCCGTCGTCAACGCCCTCTCCGAGTGGCTCGAAGTCGAAGTCTCCCGCGAAGGAACCACCCACCACATGGAGTTCGAGCGCGGTAAGAAATCCCAGGACCTCAAGGTCATCGGCAAATCCAACAAGTGCGGCACCAAGGTCACGTTCAAGCCCGACAGCAAAATCTTCCCCGATGTCGATTTCAAATGGGAACACGTCCAGAAGCGCGCCCGCGAGCTTGCCTACCTCAACGAAAGCCTGCACATCATCATCGAGGATGAGCGCACCAGTAAGCGCGAAGAGTTTAAGTACGACCAGGGCCTCGTCGAGTACGTGAAATATCTCAACGACGGGAAGAACGTCGTCCATCCGATCATCTATTTCAAGAAAAATGTCCCCCACAAGATCATTGAGAACGATCAGGAAAAAGAGCTGACCTACATCGTCGAAGCCGCCATGCAGTACAACGACGGCTACAGCGAAACGATCGAGTCGTTCGCCAACAACATCAACACCCACGAAGGCGGCACCCACCTCTCCGGGTTCAAGACCGCGCTCACCGGAACCATCAATCGCTACGCGGAGAAGGAAGGCTGGATCAAGGACACCCGTCCCAGTGGCGACGACGTCCGCGAGGGTTTGATCGCGGTCATCTCCATTAAAGTCCCCGAGCCTCAGTTCGAGGGCCAGACCAAGACCAAGCTCGGTAACAGCGAAGTCGAGGGCTTCGTCACCGGCGCGGTCAACGACCAGCTCAACAAGTATTTTGAGGAGAACCCCAAGGACGCCAGGAACATCTTCGAGAAAGGCATGCTCGCCGCTGAGGCGCGCGAAGCCGCCCGAAAAGCGCGCGAGCTCACCCGTCGAAAAAACAGCCTGGAAGGAAACTCCCTCCCCGGCAAGCTTTCCGACTGCCGCTCCAAGAGCAACGAAGACACGGAATTGTTCCTCGTCGAAGGGGACTCCGCGGGTGGATCCGCCAAGCAAGGCCGCGATTCCAACGTCCAGGCAATCCTCCCGCTCTTCGGCAAGATCCTGAATGTCGAGAAAGCCAACATCGTCAAGATGCTCTCCCACGAGGCCATCCGCACGATCATCAGCGCCCTCGGCTGCGGTTTCCGCGAGGATTTCAACATCGATAAACGCCGCTACGGCAAGATCGTCATCATGACCGACGCCGACGTCGACGGCTCGCACATCCGCACGCTGCTGCTCACGTTCTTCTTCCGCCACATGCCCGAACTGATTAAATCCGGCCGCATGTACATCGCCCAGCCCCCGCTCTATCAGGTGACGCGCCGCAAAAAGAGCGAATACGTCCTCAACGAGCGCGCCATGCGCCAGACTCTGCTCTCGCTCGGACTCGAAGCAACAAGCCTGGTCGTCCGCGACGCCGACACCGGCAAAGAATCCCGCCGCCTGACCGGTGATGAACTGGTCCGCGTCGTCGAGCTTCTGGAGAAGCTGGAAGAGCTCGTGAGAATCGTCCAGCGCCGGGGCATCGACTTCGCCGACTTTCTGTCCAAGCGCGACACTCACGGGCGTCTGCCCCTCTATCGCGTGGTCGTCGAAGGTCACGAGCACTTCTTTCACTCCGGCCCCGATCGCGATCAATACCTGCTGGAAAACAAGCTCATCGTCCAGGATGCCGAGCTTCAGCAGGTGACGGGTGAAAGTGATGCGAAAGACGTCAAGGACGCGAAGGAGGGTTACCAGCGCCTCCAGAAAAACCAGGAGCTTCACGAGGTCAAGGACCTCGAAAAACTCTTCACCGCCCTCGAACAATACGGCCTCTCCATCGACGACTACTTTCTCACCCAGGAAGAATCCGTCAGCGGCGAAAAGCTCGCCACCCGCTACGCCCTCGCCACCGAGACCACCACCCACGACGTCGCCGGCGTCGCCCAGATCCTCCCCCAGATCCTCCACCTCGGTAAACAAGGCATCGAAGTCAAACGCTTCAAGGGATTGGGTGAAATGAACAGCGAAGAACTCTGGCTCACCACCTTAGATCCCACCAAGCGCGTCCTGCTTCGAGTCACCCTCACCGAAGCCGGCGAAGCCGAAAGAATGTTCTCCGTCCTCATGGGCGAAGACGTGGAACGCAGGCGCAAGTTCATCGAAGATCACGCCCTGGAAGTCAAAAACCTGGACGTGTAGTGACGGCGCGTCCCACTTCAGCGGGATGAATCCCGCGTTTATTTCGGAAGCCGCAAAATCCGTTTTCTGGAACCGTTTCGATCATCACACCAGAATAAATCTTGAGGTGGATCGCGGCGTCAACCGGGCGATGGAGCTGGGCGCGTTTCTCGACGGCATTTCACATAAACGTTACGATCGCCAACGGCACCCCGTCTGAAGCGGAACGCGCCGTCAGCATTTACCTCAGCTTCTCCCCCTCCTTCAATTCCCCTGGAACCCCATTCGGAAACATCTCCCCAATCCGTTGCTTAATCTCCTGCAACCTCGTCTCCGGCATCGGATGCGTTGACATGATTTCCGCCTGCCTCCCTCCCTTGCTCGCATCGCGGAGAACCTCCATCACCCGCAGCATCTGCCTCGGGTCATATCCCGCCTGCGCCATGTAGTTCATCCCGAACTTGTCCGACTCCGACTCATCACTCCGGCTGAACTTCAACTGAAACATCTGGTTCGCCATCTGCGCCGCGGCCGCCGCCATGTAGCCACGGCGCTGGTCGTTGCTCGCCCCCACACCCACCGCGAGCGCCAGCGCACTCCCGAGTGATCCCTTTGCCATATGCTCGGCCGCGTGACGATTGATCACATGCCCGATTTCATGCCCCAGCACGCCCGCCAACTGCCCGGTGTTGTCCAGCCGCTTATACAACCCGCGCGTGATGAAAATTTGCCCGCCCGGCAGCGCAAACGCATTGATCGATTCCGGATCGCTCAGCAGATAAAAATGGAAGTTGCTGAAGTACGGACTCTTTCGCGCATCGCTGTTCTCGACGATCTGCCCGCCCACATCCGCCACCAGCTTCGCGTCCGCATTGCTTCTCGAATCCACCACCCCGCCCATCTGCTTCGCCATCTGCGGCGCCGCCTCCAGGCCCAGCGCCTTTTCCTGATCGACCGTGAGATTGACGTACTGCTTCTCCCCCGTCACCGGATTGATCTGCTTCTTCCCGAAGTACGCGACCACCGCCCCGATCGCGATCACGACTGCGATGATCAAGCGCGGATTGCACCCCATCCGACGTCGAGAATCTGGATAGCTCATGCGCCTGTTGTATCAGCCGGTCGCGGTCTCGCCAGCCCGCAAAGATTTTCGAAGCGCCTGTCGCGCCGCCTGCGAAGCCTTCTGATGCGCCAATTCGCAAGCGTAATCCACGCGAATCGTCCGGCGATACCCCTCGATCTTCTGCATCAGATCCACCTGCATATCCGCCGCCGCCAGGAACGGCGCATGCAGCCGCTCCCACATCGCCATCACTTCCGCGAACGTCTGCGTGTTCCCCCGCCGCGTCCCCCGCGGCAATTCGCTCTCCGCCATCAATAGACTTTGCGGCGGCAGCCTCCGCGCCAGATCATCGACCGACCGCTCCGTCGCATCCGGCAACGCCACATCCTCCGTCGGCACGATCACCACCACCCGCCCCGCGCCTACCGGATACACCGCGGCCAGAAACGTCTCCAGATAAAGCCCGCGCTCGCGCGCGAGCGTCCGAACCAAAACCGCCGGCGCGATCGACCCCCACCCCGCCACCAGCAATTGTCCGTGCGAGAAATTCTCAATCACCCGTTGCCCATCGAGGTGATCCGCCGCGCTCTCCGCCAGCAGATCCAGGCACACCTCCCCTTCCCCGCACCGCTGCCGCCGCTGCCGCCGCGCCTCCTGCAAGGGCATATAAATCCGCGACAGCAAATCAAAATCCTTATTCCCGAGCGCCACCTCCGCCGCCGACGCCAGCGTCGCCTCCGCCTGCAAGTACTCCGTTCGCACCAACTGCTGCTGCCCTAATTCGCACTGCGCCTGAAGATCATTCACCGTCATACTTTGGATTCTACGACCCTCGCGCCCCCGCGCGTATCCACCATTTCCCCGTCACTCCGCCGGCAACAACACCGCATCATTCCGGTCCACCGGCGAAGCTTCCACCGCCGATGAATCGTTCTTCTTGTTGATGTAGATATTGTCCCCACTGATCCCCACCAAGGCGCTCTTCTCCCAATCCACGTGCCCATCGCCAAAGAGCACGTTCTGCCCATCCTTCTCGTGATTTTCGCTGTTCGCCTTCTTCATCACCGCCCACGGTGCTCCCGGCACCGCCGCCGTCACATCATCCTTCTTCTTAACCTTGTCCACCCCCGGATTCAGATCCGCCGCCACCGCAAGCTGCGAACTTACCCTGCTCGTCAGATGATACCCCGCCTTCACCGCCTCCGCATCCGGATACGGATTGGCAAAGCTATACCCCAGGTTCTTCTTGTAGTCCGTAAAATTCGCAAGCGTCTGCGGATTCGCCTTGTCCGCCTCAAATACGTTGACATCGTTGTACGGACACAACATGCACACCGCCGGCAACTTTTCCACCCGCATGAGCAAAAACCACGGCGCCGTCAGATCGTTCACATCCGGCCCACCCGCCATAAACGCATCCGCTCCGCTCGCACCCGTCCCTTTCACCAGCGCCGCGCCCGGCACATATCGCGTCCGCGGATAGTTCCCATGGTTTTCATTGCAGTACAAGCTCACCGCCGCCCCGATCTGTCTCAAATTGCCGGCACAATCCGTGATATACGCCTGATGCCGCGCATGCTCGAGTGCCGCCAAGAGTAACCCCATCAGGATCGTAATAATCCCGATCACCACCAGAACCTCGATCAGACTAAATCCGCGCGCGCGTTTCACAGCGGCCACTTTACATCGCAAAGCTTTTACCGCAACAAAAAATGCCGGCCGTGGAGTGAACCACGGCCGGCATCGCCAGAAAGTGGGAAGGGGAGCGTCTCAGGCCCACCGGGGTAACCCGGCAAACCTCATCAGGCCCCGTCGCAGCCATCCATCCAGGACAACCACGCCGGTTGCGTTCTGCCTGACCCACTTGATGTACGATTCAGGATTCGAGAAGCAAATTGAAAAGAACAAAAACGTAAAACGTAAAACCTAACAGGATATTATGGGTCCTTGTTACGTTTCACGTTTCTCTCTTCGTTACGTTTCACGTTTTACGTTTTCCCTCTTCGTCACGTTTCACGTTTCATCCCTCACGTCTTCACCCGGTCCAATAACCAAACCGCAATCGGTCCAAAAATCAAAATCGGCACCCACGCCATAATCGCCGGCCAGCGGTCCATCCATTCGCTGCCCGCCGGCGGAGTCCCGGCAACCTGCTGCGACAAAAAAATCGCCGTCATGCACGCCCCGCACAGCACCGCGCACTGCATGATCCCAAAACGCACCCGGCCCGGCTCCCGCGACAGCACGCTCGGCACCGCCAGCAGCAGCAGCACGATGTTGATCAGCCACTGCGTCAGCCGCGCGTGCTTCACGCGCAGCAGATCGATCACCCCATAACTCTTCGGCCGAGCTAAAAGCTCGTTGATCCGCGGCGTCGACAACAACTCCGTATACCCGCTGCTGTGATACAGCGAAACCTCATCCGGCGTCACATTGCTCTGATAAAACTCGCAAGCCGTCCGCCGCATCTCGCTCCCCACCTTCAGCCCCGTCACCAGCATCCCATTCTCCAGCCGCCACCGTTTGTTCCGCGCATCCCAAAAAGCCTTGTCCGATGAAATATGCGAAACCGCATTCCCCTCATCATCCCGCTGAATCACATCAAAGTATTCCATCCACGGCGCATCCTGCGGCGTCGCCGGGTGATAGCGCGAAGCGCGCAGGATCCCGTTCTTCTCATCCTGCATCGAAGGCAGCGCGTAAGTCCGGGCCCCCGCCTGCGAAACCTCATCGTGCTTTCGCGTCAGCTTCGGAATCATCTTCGGGATCAGAATCTCCTGATCCACCACCAGCAGCACCTGCATGAACACCGCTGCCAAAATGATCGGCATGCTGGTCCTGAGCAGCGGCACCCCCGCCGCCAGCGACGCCGTCAGCTCATTGAATCGCTGCATCCGGATCAACGTAAAAGCCGCCGCCACCAGCGGAATAATCCCCGACAAATGCCCGAAGATCAGGAAGCACTGGTAAAAGTAATAGTCGACGATGCCCTTCAGCAACGTCACCGCAGACTCCACCCCGCCCGACCCCGACCGGTTCTGCACCTCGGCCAATTCATCAAAGTTGAACACCATGTCCAGCACGATATACAGCCCGATCAGCACCATGAAGCTGATCAGGTAGTTCTTGATGAAGTTCCAGAGGATGTATCGATCCAGAATACGCATGGGGGTTCGGGGTTCAGGGTTCAGAGTTCAGGGTTCAGAAACAGCCGTTCTTGCTGAACCCTGAACCCTAAACCCTTAATCACTGCCTGTTCATCCTCACACCTAAAACCGCCGCAATCACAAATGCCGCGATGTTGCCGCTCCAAATCAGGAAGATTCCGAGGTTCAACGGGTTCTTAAAGTTCTGATCGATCTTGTACGGAATGTTCGTTGCCGTGTGCTGCCCCGCCACGATCAGCGCGATGCACAAAAGTGCCGGCATAACGCTGAGCGCAAACGCGCTTAAAAAATTCCCGCTCCGGAACATCATCCCCAGCCAGCACCCCACCAGCACCAGGATAAGGCAGCTCACCGCGAACGATGCCCGCGCGTGCATCTCGCTCTGGATCGCGTTGCCGATCTTCAGCTTCTCCCGCACCAGCGCCAGCCGATCCTCATGCGTCACTTCCCGGCTCGACTGAAAAAACTCCAGCCCCCGCGCCTCCAGCTTCGCCGCCTTCAACGTCGCCGGCACCACAAACGTCCGCAAGAACGAATCCCGGCTGCTCCGCCCTTCCGTCATTGTCGACGTCACATCCCGCAATTCGACATTGACCGTAATCTGATCATCCCCAAGCGCCTGACACGTCATCTCCAGCTCCCCCGCCTCCGCCGACTTGTAAAGCTTCCCCTCCCGATACTCCACAAACTTCGCCGGCCGCGCCTCCAGCTTCCCGCTCTGAAGCGTCACCTTCGCATTTACGGGAACGCTCACCTCATACCGCTCCGTCCCCGAAACCATCTCCTTCGTCGCCGCCGTCGTAATGGTTCCATGAACGTCTGTCAGTAGCGCCGATTCCTGCTGCTGCCTCACGATTTTGTGCATCTGCTCCTGCACCCGCCGGCTCTGGCTCAGGTCCTGATCCAACTGATGCAGCCGCCTGATGTCCATGAACTTCGTGTCCTCCTTGATCGCCGATTGGATCGGCCAAGGCCCGTACTCCGTCGCCCGCATCCCACCCTGCGTCGTCTGCTTCTCGCTGAAGTGCCGGGGAAACATCGATCCCCCCTCCAGCTTCGCATCCAGCGTATACTCCTCCCCATTCCTGCTCGGCCGGATAAAGATCGTCGCCTGCCTGGCGAGATAGAATTCTTTCGGAATCTGTAGCTTCTGTTCCCCGGGTTTCACCGGCCCCTCTTCCTTCTCCAGCGACACGATCATTAACCCGCCCAGCGTCACCCGCTGCTCCTTCGGATGCGCGGGATCCACCGCCCCCACCGCCGCCTCCTGCGCAAACATCGTCCGATCCCCCGGCGGCAACTTGATCTGGTGTGTCCGCTCAATCTGATTCGCAATCAATTGCGCCAGATTGGAATAAATCACCCGCTCCACTTTCAACGTAAACACCGGCACAATGAAGCACAGGAACATCGAGCTGACGATGGCAACGATCAATCCCAACACCAGCGCCGGAAGCGCCACCCCGCGAAACAGCCCGAAGCTGATCCCCGCCGCCCGGCACGCGACAATTTCGTTATCCGCGCTCAATCGCCCATAAACCATCGTCGTCGCGAACAGCGCCGCGATCGGCAATGAATACGTCGTCATCGCCGGCATGAAATACGACAACATCTTCGCCGCCTGCGAAGCATCCAACCCATGCTCCGTCAACGGGCGCAGCAACCCCCCAAAGCTCATGATCCCCGCCAGCGCCCCGCTGGTCATCATGAAGATCCTGAACAAGTCCTTGAAGATATAAAAGAAAAGCGTCCGACTCATTTTCTTTTTACGTAGCATGGGCGTCTCGCCCATGTCTTCGGAACATGGGCGAGATGCCCATGCTACGGTGATTAAAACACAACCTCTTTCGGCAACGCCGCGTTCACCGCTTCCACCGGCGCGCCCGCCCCATCATCCCCACCCGTCCCCAGCAGTTCCTTCACCACCCCCGCCAGTCGCTCCACCCCCGGCTCAATCGCCTCCGTCGGCACACTTCCAAAACACAACCGCAGATGATTCGTCGGGATCTTCCCACTCTCGTCCGGCTGATACGCATGATCCCCCGGCACATACAACACGCCGCGCTCCACGCACAGGTTAAACATCGCACCCACCCCGCGCGTGTCCACACGCTCCGGCAACGTCAGCCACACATACAGCCCGCCCCGCGGCTTCGTCCACGAAATATGCTCGTTCGCCGGCATCCACTTCTCCAGCGCCGCCAGCATGATGTCCCGCTTCTTCCGATAATTCTCCTTCAGCTTCTGCACCTGCTTCTCATACAGCCGATTCTTCATCACCTCGACCGCAAGGTGCTGGCACAGGCTCGCCGATCCAAAATCATGATTCCCCTTCTGCTGCAACACCGCATACAAAAGATCCGGCGGCATCGCCGTATACCCGGTCTTGATCCCCGGCGCAAACGGCTTGCTGAACGTGCACGCGATAATCGTGTGCGAGTTATCCGGATCAAACGACTTCACGCTTGGCAGCGCCTCGCCGTCATACCGCAGCTCTCGATACGCAGCATCTTCCAGGATCACGATCCGATGCTCCCGTGAATACCGCTTCACAATCTCCACCAGCCGCCCGCGCCGCTCCATGCTCAGCGTCAGCCCCGTCGGATTGTCGAAGTAGCTCGTGCAATAAACCATCTTCACGCGCGACAGCCGCCCTTCGCGATCCAGCCGCTCGAGCAACTGCTCCACCGCATCCACATCCATCCCATTCTCATCCGCCGGCACCGCCAATACGTTCGCCCCAAAACTGGTCAGCGTGCCGGTATAGACGAAGTAGCTCGGATTCGCGGCGATGACGATATCCCCCGGATCGATCAGCACATCCCCGATCAGATACAGCGCCTGCTGCGACCCATTCGTGATCACGAAGTCATCCGCCGACAACCGCATCGTGCTCGCCGGCTTCCCCTCCAGCTCCTCCAAATGCTTCAGCGCCAGCTCCCGCAATTCGCCGAGTCCGTTCGTCGTGGCATATTGCAGCGCCGCCCGCCCGCGCCGAACATCCGACAGAATCGCCTTCGATGCCGCCGCCACCTCTTCCACCGGCAACGTCTCGAAGTCCACCAGCCCCGCCGCCAGATTAATCAGCTTCGGATTCGCCAGCGCCGCCGCGATCAACGCATTGATCGGCTGCTCCTGCGTCCGCCGCGCCTTCGACGATAGATTAAGTGTTTTCATGGATTCCACAGCTCAAACGACCGAACCCTCCCATGCTACCCCCCCACACCCATCGCTTCAAATGCTGACGCGCTTCCGTCCGCCGCTTGCGCCTTCGCGGCGCGATTCGCATCTAAACTCCAGCTTTTTGAGCAACCGGACGACCACCTCGATATATTGACCTCGTGCCCCTCCCCCGGATCCTCTCCCACCTATTAGACTTCTGCTACCCCGGCGTCTGCGCCCACTGCAACGCCGCGTGCCCCGGCTCATCCACACTGTGCGACGAATGCGCCCAACAACTATCCGACCTCGTCTCTCAACCCGCCTGCCCCAAATGCGCCGCGCCCCTCACCACCGAAAACTCCCCCTGCCCCTGGTGCCAAGGCGCCGGTCTCACCCCCATCGACCACATCATCCGCCTCGGCATCTTCCACGATCCGCTCAAATCTCTCATCCACCAGATGAAGTACAACGCCCGGTGGCCTCTTGCCGATTTTCTCGCCGATCATCTCGCCTCCCAACCGCGCACAAAAAACTTGACGACCCCAGACACCCTCCTCATCCCCGTCCCCCTCCACTACCGCCGCCAATTCTCCCGCGGGTACAACCAATCCGACCTCCTCGCCCGCCGTCTCAAGGAACAGTTATCCTGCGATCTCTCCCGCCCCATCCGCCGCATCCGCGACACGCCCACCCAAACCCAGATGACCTCCCGCGCCGACCGCGAAACCAACGTCCGCGGCGCCTTCGCCCTCAAGCGCCGCCACAAGTCGATCGAAAACCGCCCCATCATCATCGTCGACGACGTCTTCACCACCGGCGCCACCCTCCGCGCCGTCGCCCGCACCTTAAAGCAAGGCAACCCCTCCTCCATCAGCGCCATCGTATTAGCAATCGCCGACCCCCGCCGCCGCGATTTCCAGTCTATATAGCGCCTGAGCCCATCACTTCCCCCGCACCACGGGCATCCTGCCCGTGCTCCCAATCCACCCATCAAAAAAAATCATCGAGTCGTCACATCCGGCATCTCCAACTTCCGCAAGCCGTTCTTCTTCCCCAGCCCCACATTCACCCTCACCAGCGGCCCACTCCCCATCCCCTTCAACAAACGCGGAGTCACCGCCACCTTCACCGCGGCAGTCGAAACCTGAGCCGCGCTGCTTGACATACTCATCGGGGTATCCTCTGTCGTCACCGCCGAATTCAAATCAGGCTGTGTGGAATTCGCCGGCGCTAAGGCCAGCGCCGCCGCAAATCCCTGCGCCCCCGCCGTCAGACTCACCTGATCGAAGGTCGCAGTATTCAATTGCGACGGATCATTCGCGCTCACCGCCAGCCCCACGTAATACGTCGTCCGCATCGACACATTGCTCGAAGCGAACAACGTCCAGTTGGTGCCATCGCTCGACGTATATCCGCGGAAATCATCCCCGCTCCGCACCAGCTTCACATAGAACGGCGTCGCAAATCCACCCGATTGCCGCGACGTCGCCGTGAACCCATTCGTATACCGCGCGAAGAACGACGCCGTGTGGTCCGCGCTTGCCCTGAGCATCAGGTGGTTTGACGTCCCCGTCAAGTTCTCCCGGAACATCACCCCAGCGCTCGCGCCGGGATTTGTCCCGGTCATCCCAACAATCCGCGCGACGATCGTCGCATCCCCCGTCATCTGCTTATACACAAAATGAAACTGATCCGCGGGATCCCAGATTTTATCCCCTCCGCCGCGAACCGTGTACGTTCCGTTCGAGACCGAGCTCGACCCCGCCGTCGCCGGCCCACCCACATCGCCCTCGCCCGTAAAGATCGATTGATTCGAAGCATTCACATTGACGGTGGCGCTTCCCGTCACCGTTCCCGAAAGCGTCCCGCTCGCCGATGCCTTCACCACATCCTGCGGCGACCCGCTCGCCGGCGCGGTATACAACCCGCTCGACGAAAGCGACCCCGCCACGCTCCCGCCACTTTGCAGCGTCCACGTGAACGCAGGCTGCTGCGCCATCACATTCCCAAACTGATCTCGCGCCGATGCGCCAAACTGCTGCGTCCCCCCGTTGTTCACATTCACCGACCCCGGCGTCACCACCACGCTCGTCGTCTTCGCGTTCACCGTCGCCGTCACGCTGCTGGTCGCTGCGCTCGTCCCATCCGATATCGTCACCAGAAACGTGTACGAACCCACTTGTCCAAACGTCACCAAGGTGTTCTTCGAACCGTTCGTCCCGTTCGCGCTAAACGTCGGGTTCGGCGATCCGTTCGGCTTGCTGCTGGTTGACCACGTATACGTCAGGTTCCCTTCCCCGCCATCATCCGCCCCCAGTACCGCAAGGTTCGCCCCCGTGCTCGTCCCGGTTTGTGGATTGGCGCTCGCCGCCTGCGCCACCGTCGGCGCACTGTTGTTCACGTTCACTGTCGCCTGCCCGACGACCGACCCCACCGCCGCCGTCACCGTCGCGCCCGAGCCGCCTGTAGCCGTGTAGAACCCGCTCGCGGTGATCGATCCACCTCCCACGATCGACCAGTTAAACGTCGGCGCGCTGCTGAACGGATCCCCAAACTGATCAAATGCCGTCGCGCTAAACTGCTGCGTCGCCCCCGCCGCCAGGTTCACCGCGCCCGGGTTCACCGCAATCGCGTTCACCAACTGATCCACGTGTACGTTCACCTGGACGTCAACGTTGTTCAACCCATCGAACACCGATAGGAAGTACGTATACCAACCGGCCTTACCGAACATGGCCGAAGTGTCAGCCAGGTAATCACCGTCGTTTGGAAACACAGGGTCAGCCGCGCCATTCGGCTTGCTGATGAGCACCCACGCATAGCTGAGGTTCTGCGCGCCACCATCATCCACCGCCGCGGCATGGAACTGCGCCACCTTCCCACTGCTATCAAACGTGACCGTCGGCCCCCCGGTAATCCGCGGCGCCTCGTCCCGCACCATCACCACCGTGCTCGCGCTGATCGATCCATAGCTCGCGAAGACATTCACATCCCACTGATTCCTGTTGGATGTGAATACGCCCCCCGGATCGATGCTCCCCCCGCCGCTCGTCACCGACCACGAAAGCGCCGGCAACGTCGACATCGTCTGCCCGAACTGATCCTTCCCCGTCGCGATCATCTGCTGCGATGAATTGATCCCCATCGTCTGCTGGCTCGGCGTAACCACCAAACTCTTAAGCGTCTGGCTCACCGTCACGCTCACGCTGCTTGTCGTCGTCAGGAAACCATTCGAGAGGGTCACAACAAGTCCATAATTTCCCGCCTGTCCGAACGTCACCGTGCCGTTCTTGGCGCCGTTCGTTCCGTTCACGCTGAACGTCGGAGCCGGCGCTCCCGCCGGCTTTACCGTCGTCGTCCACGTGTACGTCAGCGCTGCTTCCCCACCTTCATCCGCGCCCAGCACGCTCACCGCCGCCTGCGTCCCCGGCACCGGATAAGGCACCACGTTCGCCGCCGTCGCCACCGTCGGCGCTTTCCGCGTATGTGACAGCGCCGACGCCGGAATCACCTGCTTGCCAATGCCCGGCCCCGAGTAACTCACCGTCAGCGCTTCTCCACCCTGCGCCTCAAAATAATTCACCTTGAACGCATGCGTTCCCGCCGCCAGAACAATCTGCCCGCTCCGCTCCTGGTTGGCATGCGTATTGTCGTTGCTGACCACCAGCGTGTTACCGATATACAACGTCGAGCCATCATCACTGCTCGTATAGAACGTATACGTGCCCGTGGTCAGCACTGTGATGTATCCGACATACTGAAACCCGTATCCATCCGTCACATTCCGCGGCGACATGTCGATCGTCGACAATGTCCCCGACTTGATCGCCGTCATCGCGTCGAAGTTCGGCACCGCCTGCCACAGTCCCTCAAAATACCGGTAACCAATCCCCGGCAGCGCATCGCCTGGATTTTCCGGTGTCCGCGGAATTTGCACCAGCACGCTCGCTGTCCCGCTCAGGCTCCCCACCGTCGCCCGAACCGTCGCGCTCCCCGTCGCACTCGCCGGAGCCGTATACATCCCATCCGACGCCAGGCTCCCGACCGATCCGCCGTCCAGGCTCCACGTTGCACCCGGCTGGCTGACCAGCACGATCCCAAACTGGTCGTACACCGTCGCGCCAAACTTCTGCATCCCGCTGTTCGGCACGAACGGATTGCTCGGCGATACGCTCACCGTGGTCGCAATCTGGGTCACCACCGCCTGCACGCTGCTCGTCACCCCACTCGTCCCGTCAAACACCGTGCATTCCAGCGTATAGATCCCCGCGCGTGAAAAAGTCGCCCGAGTATTCTTCGCCGCGTTCGATCCATTCCCCGACCACGCCACCGACCCGGCCGTCTCTCCCACCGCGCGCCACGAATACACCAGCTTCGATTCCCCCGAATCATCCGCTCCAAGAACGCTCAGGCTAAACGTCTTCCCCGCGATCAAGCCCCCCGCGCTCGCCGTCTGTGCGATCGTCGGCGCCGCATTCGCCACATCCGGCGGCGCAACCGTCACCGTCTGAAGATTCCATCCGCTCGTCTCCGCCAGGCTCGTCACCCGGATCAGATTCTCCCCTTCCTCCAGCCGAATCGTTCCGTAATTGTTGTCCGCAAACGTCGTCGAGCTTCCCGTGTTCTTCAACGTAATCGCCCGAATCGTCTGATTCACGGTCACCCGAACCTGCTCGCTGCTGCCGGTTGTGCCGCCTCGCAGCGACAGCTTGTAATCCCCGCCCTTCGCCGCGCGCACAAAATAATCAACGCTGTTTCCCTTCCCCGGACTCTTCAGATAAGAATCCGCATACGGAACCGTCGCCCCCGCCTGCGCCCGCGCATCAAACGTCGCCGGCACCGGAATTCCATACGACAACGGCGTCTTCGCGGCACCCACCACCGTGATCGTCCCCAGCGCCTTCGGGCTCGTCAGATTATCAATCGCGTTCGACAGTCCCCACGACCCAAACCCCGTATCCCAATTCGTCGGTCCCGCCTGGAACCAGTTGAACAACCCGCCACCCTGGCTGTACCAGCTATCCAGATACGTCTTCACCAAATCCGCCATCCGCGGATCCAAACTCGCCGCCTTCTTAACCGCGACGTTCCCGCCGCCAAACGTGTCCGGCCCACCCTCATACGCCATGCTCTTCAGCCCGTACCTCATCGCGAACGAGTTGTATCCATAATAAAACTTCGCCGATCCCTGAATCGAATCGCTGAACCCCTGAATGTACTGGTCCACCGTCGCGTTCGGATTGGCATCAATCGCATCCCCCGCCCCAAAATACGGCGCTCCCGCGATCCCATAAATGTATTTGCTCGGCGACCCATACGTCTGATCAAGCCACTCCAGTTGCTGCTTCGCCACCTCCGGCTGCGCAAACTGATTCGCAAGCACCGGCCGAATCTTCCGATTGATCGCCTCCGCCCCGTACACCGTCGCAAAGTTATCGCTGATCTCCTTCAGCCGCTTCCCGATCCGCCGCCACGCCCAGTAATACTGATTGTTCACCCCGTCATTGTTCAAAGGCGATCCCCCGGCATTCACCTCCGCCACCGCCGCATTCAGATCATCCGTCGCCTGCTGAAATGACCCATTCCAAACCTCGTTGCTGTACTCAACATACACCGCCAGGTCCGGCGACAGATTCGCCTTGAAGAGCTGCGCCAGATTCTTCACGTAATCATCCGATGCGTTCACCGGAATGTTGACCCAGACATCCTTCTTAAGCTGGTTCGCCATCTGGATGGCGTATTCCCAGGCCACGCCCTTGTTCGTGGATTGCCGCGCATCCGTCACCTTCGCCCGATCGCTCCAGTTCACGATCGCGTTGTTGTTCGTCTGCGTGAAATCCATGAACCGGATCGTCGTAAACTGCTTCAAGTGCGCCAGATAATCATTCGTAAACACCTGCGTCGTATTCGCGGCATACCCCGGCCGGATCAACTTGATGTTCGTAATCCCCGTCCCCAAGGTGCCGAACGCCGTCCGCCGCGTGTTTGAGAAAACAAGCCCCGAATACCACTGCGCGCTGTTCTCATCCGCGTTGATGACCAGATCCGCCGTCGTGGTGTTGCTCGCCAGGTTGTATACGACGTTGCTCACCGTCGTCGGCCCCACCGACCAGCCCGACACATTCGCCCGCCCCGTGAACGACAGCTTGTACGTCCCGTTATAAATGTGCGCACTGTTCGAGAACCCCGTGATAAAGATCGATCCGAAATCCGTCGTCGGCCACCCGTTCGCATCCACCGGCGTGTCCGCGCCAAACCCCGTCGTCTGCGGCTGGCGCATCTGCTTCGCCACATCCACAAACACGTTACCCAGCGAATAATCCCTCACCTGATCCAGCCCGCCCCCCAGCGGAATCGTCGGCGTCACGCTCACGTTCGTGAACGTGCTCGAGAGCGCCCCTTCATCGCTCCCCACCGCCGCCAGCCCCACCTCCACCGTCCGCCCCATGTCCACGTACGTCGTCCCCGCCAGCATCCACGTCCCATCCGTCCCCGTCTGCGAAAGATAAGCCTTGAAGAACGACCCATCCCGCACCAGCTTCACCCACCGCGCCGTCACCGGACCGATTCCATCACCCGTTATCCCCAGCGATCCATTCGCCTTGCGGAATTGAATCTGCCCGCCGCCGGCGGGCGCCACCGTCATCGCCACAAATTTCGCGGCCGGATCCGAGCTCTCCCGAATCATCACCCCCGCTTCCGCCGGAAATTCATAATCCTGGTTCATCGCAATCTGGGCGATGATCGTCCCATCCCCGTTCAGCGCCTGATGCAGAAAATGAAAATTGTCGCTCGCGCGAATGCCGAACATCCCCCCGCCCGCCTGTACGGAATAAGCGCCCGCGCCAGAATCCCCAATCACAAACCCGCGCGAATCCGGCGAACCGATATCCTCATCCAGCCAGTTCACGCTCGCCCACCCGCCCGAATCATACAACTGCGAAGCCGGAATCACCTGCTCGGTGGTCGACGCGCTGCTCCACTTCAACTTCAAGTCGGCCGCGCCAACATCATCCGAGTATTCCAGCCTGATGTCATAAAACTCCCCCGCCGAAAGCGAAATCGTCCCGCTGTCCTTCGCGAACGGATGATCCGTCCAGTTGCTGATCACCGCCTGCCCGTTCACCCAAAGCCGCACCGGCTCATCGCTCTCCGTATAGAACGTATACGCTTCCGAAAACTGCGCCTGCACTTTCCCTGCCCACCGCGCCGAAAACCCAGGCCCTCCCGCAAAGTGGAAATCCACCGACTGATCCACCTTCGTCGTCGACAGGTTCGTCAGGTTCAGATCCGAGAAATAATTCCCCACCAGCCCTGTTCCCACCCCCCCCACTCCCTGCACCGCCGACGCCAGAAGCGTCCGCGACTCAAGTTTCTCCAACCCGCGCCCGCGCCCGCGCCCTAAGCGCACCGATTCCTTGCCCCTCGAAGGGCTCCTTCCCTGACTTTTCTTTAATGCTCGAGACGAGAACACGCGCGACTCCCAACTCTGTCCACAATGCCCATCTGTGGTTCGAGCCGGACGGCCCAACGGACGCACGAGGCGGATTGAACGTCGGGTCTACCCGATCAACGGCGAAGCAACCCTCGCTCCCGCCGTAACGCTTGCCATGGTTGTCGATTCACTGCTGCAATCACCGGCGCTTCCGGCGCATTTCCAACCCACCCAAGACCTCAGAAAATACACCGCCACCCCCACTTACGTCAAAACAATCTAACTTTTCCACTCCCCCCCTGCCAAAACAAAAGGCATCGCCCCCACGACAACGCCACACCTGAGCTTACTGCATCGGCCCCCTCAAAGTTCGCCCCCCCACATTTTCCCCCCTTGCCCCGTCTTCAATCGTCAATGACTCAATCCCCCAATCGTCAATTCCCCTCATCCTTCCGCCCCCCCCAACTCCCTCGTCTGAAACAACCACATCCCCACCGCCAGCGCGAACACCGCATAAGCCACCGCGTACACCGTCGACACGCCCAGATAAGACCAGATCTCCCCCAGCGGCACCGCACGCGGATCCCCCTCATACATCGTCCCCCGCAACTTCAACACCGAGTAAACCGTCTTGCTCCGCAAATCAAACGTCTCCAGATACGGCAACAACGTGCTCACCCCATACCCCACCGCCCGCGCAATCCCCCGCCCCCCCTGCCCGCCATCGCCCAGCACAAACCGCGTCAGGTTCCCCGCGATATAAAGCAAAATCACCACCGGCAGATTCACCACCAGCGAGAACCGCGTCGACAGCGCCACCCCAATCGCCGCCAGCACGCAGATCTGCAACCAAAGCAAAACCAAACTCGGCGCCAGCCCCGCCAGGTTCATCGCCCGCATCTCGAAAATCTGCCGCAGTTCCTTCTCATCGATCGTCGCCGTCTTCAGTTGATAATCCCCCGGCAGCCGCGCCCACGTGCACAGCATCAGGATGACCCCCAGCACCGCCACCGCCACACCCGCCGCCGCCACGATGCCCAGGTATTTCCCCACCAGCACCTGCCACCGCCGCACCGGCTTGCTCATCAGCGTCAGCATCGTGCGGTCCTCGATCTCATCGAAGATCGACCGCGATGTCGCGAACAGCGTCACGATCAGCACCATCAGCAGAATCACATCCAGCCCCACCGCCTTGAACATGATCGTGTCCTCCCCCAGCGTGAAGAACGGCAGCAGCGCAAAGATCAAAAGCACCGCCGCTCCCAGCCCCAGCAGCAAAGAATAAATCGGCTGCACAATGGACTCGAAGAACGTATGGCGGACGATGACGAAGGTTCTGTACATGTTGGTCCGTTGTCAGTTGCCAGTTGCCAGTTGCCAGTTGCCAGGAAACGCTGATCCGCTTCAGCAACGGACAACTGACAACGTACTACGGACATCTTTTTAATATTTAATCTCAAACGTTTCAAACTCCCCGGCCGCTTCGGTCACCTCATCGGTTCTCCCGGTGATAAACCCATCCATCCGCTCGCCGATCTCCTTCACGATGGCATCCATGTCCTCATCCGCCCCCTCCATCACCATCTCCACCCCCCCTGCCCGCGCCCGCCCATCCGGCAGGTTTCTCACAAATCCCCGCACATTATACCGCGAAGCAATCGACTGCGCAGTGTACCTGAATCCCACCCCCTGCACCCTCCCCGAAAACAAACACCGACGCCGCATCACATGCACCTTATATCCGAGGTCCCCCTCCCTCCGCCACGCGAGTGGGTCCGTTGTCAACGGTCCGTTGTCCGTTGTGAAGGGGCAACCGAGCATCGGGAAGGGAGCAACCGTCACCGGGAGCGAGCAAACGACGACCCAGAGGGAGCAACCATCAGTCCGGAGAGGGCGCCCGTCATTCGGCAGGCGGCAACCGTCAGCCCGGAGGGAGAAAACGAACGCCGCGAGAGACAGTGTCATCCCACCCGACCCCGCGCCGGGGGACTCGGGCCGCCGATCTTCTGGGACGGCGACGTGCGGATCATCGGCAACCGATTTTATGGGACAGACGGATGCTCACCACGGAGCCCCCCGGTAAAAATCAAAAGGTCAGCAAAAAATCAAAGGGGTCAGAAAAATCAAAGGGGTCAGGAAGGTTTTTCGCAAAAGACCTTCCTGACCCCTTTGATCGATTTGCGCCCAGGCCTGGATCGGAACGCGCCAGTGCAATCCGCGCGCCGAACCGGATTGGAATGTCCCACGGATGTCCCTTTATCTGCTCCTCTTCTTAGATCGCAGCGATATTGATGTGCGACCCCTTTGAATTTCCCCCTCTCGCCTTGTCCCCAGGGTTCGCTTTCAAGCGAGCAAGGGTCCTGCTATCCTCCGTCCATGCTCGCCATGCTTGATTCACCGACGCTCTCGCTGATTGCAGAGATCGCGTGGATGACGCTGGCCGCAGTGGTGGGTCGCTTCCTCATGAAGTCGCGGTTGATGATTTGGGTGGCGTCATTCCTGGGCGCTTTCGGCGCGATGGTTGCAAATACCCTCATTGATGGGCAAGGCGCGTTCATCATGCTGATCTACACACCCTTGATCTACCTGGCCGCGGTCGCGGGTCGCGATGATCTTTTCGTGCGTGGACGTCCGCCCGTAAAGATCCTGATCCGTAGGTCTGACAGCCAAGAAAAAGGCGCGGATAAGGGGTCGCGCGGATAAGGGGTCAGGAATCGAATTCGCCGACCCGGGGGGCGAGGAGACGATCCATCGCCCCAAGTGTCTTCTCCTCGCCCCCCAGACCCCGCATTCCTCTTCTCCTTCCCCAAAGCTTCGGCCCCTCTGTGAATGATTCTTCACCAGGTCAAATCAAAGGGGTCAGGAAGGTTTTAGGCAAAAAAACTTCCCGACCCCTTTGATCGATCTCGGACTGGCGAATCCTCACCCAGCCGCTGGCGGTCGTTCTGCCGCTGGCGGTGCCGATGAGCGGGGTGGTGGGTTAGGGAATAAGGCACGTAGGCACGTAAGCACGGAGTGAGGGCTGAAGGGAGAAGGGATGGAGTGAATTCGATCTCCCCACTCACTCCTCTTTGCCTCGTCCCCCCCTACGTGCCTCTTGCCTCTTGCCTTTCCCCTACGGCTTCACCGTCCACTGCCTCTGAAACTGATCATACGCCACATGCCGGATGAACGTGTTGTACTCTTCCTCGATCGACCGCAGATCCTTTCCCAGATACTTCTCCAGCATGGGCTTCACGCTCGCGGGCGACCACAGGTTCATCGCCTTGCGCATCGCCTGCCCCCGGTCCGCCGGATCGCCCGCGGCGGTGTCGTTCATGAGCCGTCGGAACGCGGCGCGGTATCGTCCGTTGTCATACTCATTCAAAAACCGCGCAAACGCCCAACTCTGCGAATAGAACGCCTCGATCCGATCCCCCGGCAAGCGCACCACATCCCCCGCATGCATCGTCACCAGCTTCTCCAGCGGCCACTGCTTCTTGCCCTCGATCGTGTTCCGCAAAGAAAGCGTCCGCGCCGGATTGATCGCCGTGTCCCAGCGCGGCAGGTTGCCGATGAACCGCACGCTCTCGAACATGCACGCTGTCCCCTCCTCCAGAAACGGCGGCAGCCGCCCCTTGAAATGCCGCGACACATACTGATGCCAACCCTCATGGGCAGCAACCGAATACGTCGCATCCGCACCGACGTAATACGAGACGAACCAGTCGCCAACGGTATATCCCCCGCGCGTGATCTGGAGATAGATTGCCGCATCGGCGCCGGTGTGCTTCTGCGTAAAGTCCGCCCACTCATCGCGCTTGCCGAACACGTAACAGCGCATCGGCTCGGCCGACTCCGGCAAATCCCCCGCGAACATGCGATACGAGGCGTACGCCCCCTCCATCACCTGCGGCAATTTCCCCACTACACCCGGCTCCTTCACGGTGGTGTGAATCAGGTAATGCCCGGTGCGCAACACCTTCCCCTCCCGATTCGCATACCGCCACTGCTCAGAATCCACCGGCGCCGCCGATGAAGGCCCCTGCCACTGCCCAGCCTTGGTCGAGCAGCCCACGAGCGCCAACCCCAACATCGCTGCAAGAAGCATCTTCAGCATTTTGAAATGTGCTCGCGTGTGATTCATTCGAATTTCGTGCTTGTTTCGGATTTCGGATTTCGGACTTCGGATTTCACGTTCATCCTTCTATCCCTTACTCTTCCAACCATGCCCGCGGTTCGCGTCGACATCATCTCCATCGGCACCCTCTCCCGAAACCGCCTCTGGTCCGAATCCGAACCGGTCCGCACCGCCCACGCCACCACGAGCCTCATCCGCACCGGCAAACATCATATCCTCATCGACCCCGGCCTTCCCGCCCCCGCCCTCCAGGCCCGGCTCTTCGAACGCACCGGCCTCACTCCCGACAAGATCACCACCGTCTTCCTCACCAACTTCCGTCCCTCTCATCGCCAGGGACTCTCGCTTTTCCCCGACGCCAGGATTTTGATCCACGACATTGAGCAGCGGGTCGCCGCCGAATTCCTTGAGCGCATGCTCGAAGAAGCCCCCGAACAAGATCTCGACCGCAAAATCTTCGCCGATGAATTGAAGCTCCTCCAATCCCTCAAGAACCCGGATGACAAGCTCACCGAAAACGTCGACCTCTTCCCCCTCTTCGGCTACACCCCCGGCACCTGCGGCCTGCTCGTCAGCACTCCCACCCGCACCACCCTCATCGCCGGCGACGCCGTCCCCACCCAGGACCACTTCCTCGCCGGCCAGGTCCTGCCCGACACCTGGGACATCAAAATGGCCCACGAATCCCTCGCCGAAGCCTACGAAATCGCCGACCTCATCATCCCCGCCCACGACAACATTTTCATCAACCCCCGCACGCAGGGGATGTAATTGTGATCTCGACCGGATCAAAAACGTCGTCTACTCCGGAAGGTCCGGCTCATTCCTGCATGCCCCCATCCTGAGACTGCATCCAATCGCCGTACGCCCCCATCATACCCACCATCGCAAAGGCATGCCGACTCGCTTCCCGTTACGTTTCACGTTTCACGTTTTACGTTTTACGTTCGAATACCCTTCGCCATCTCCGCATCACATTTCAGCCAACGCTTGTGATAATCGTCTCACCTCGTGCAGCGCCATCCCCTTAAGTTTCGGCACGTTCCCACCCATGGAAGGCACGATCGCGTGAGCGAGTCCGAGCCGCGATGCTTCGCGAAGGCGGACCTCCAGCTGCGGAACGGTGCGGATTTCTCCACCGAGTCCCAACTCGCCTAACGCGAAGGTTCCGGGCGGTAATGGCCGGTTGATGTGCGCGGAAGCGATCGCTAACGCGACGGCAAGATCGATGGCGGGTTCGACGACTTTGACGCCGCCGGCGACGTTGACGAAGACGTCATCGGCCGCAAGGCGGAGCTCGGCGCGTTTCTCAAGGACGGCAATGATCATCGAGACGCGATCAGCGCTGACGCCGGAGACTTTGCGCTTGGCGGCGCCGATCACCGAACTCGCCGTCAGGGCCTGCACCTCAACGAGCAGCACGCGGGAGCCTTGCATGGCGGCGGTGATGACGGAGCCGGAGGGCTGGCCTTCTTTGCCGTAGTGTTCGAAGAAGAGATTGCCGGGATCGGTGACTTCTTTCAGACCGCTGCCGGTCATTTCGAAGAGGCCGACTTCGTGGGTTGAGCCGAAGCGATTTTTGACGCAGCGCACGATGCGATGTGCGTGGAATCGGTCGCCTTCGAAATAGACGACGGTGTCGACGATGTGCTCAATGATCTTCGGGCCCGCGAGCGTTCCCGCTTTCGTCACGTGACCGACGAAGATGACCGCAATGCCGCTGAGCTTCGCCAGATACACGAGATCCATGCAGCAGTCCCGCAGTTGCGTGACCGATCCGGGGGCCGCGGGAACATCCGGCTTGTAGATCATCTGGATGGAATCGACGATCACGACCGCGGGTTTTACCTTGTGAATCTGGTTGATGATCCGCTCGACGTTGGTCTCGGCGAGGACGAGGAGTTGATCCGACACGACGCCGAGGCGCGCGGCGCGAAGCTTGGTCTGGCGGGCGGATTCTTCGCTGGTGACGTAGAGGATTCGTCGAGCTGTTGCGTCCCGCGGCGAAGCCGCTGGGCTCCCGTTCCCGTTCTGCGCGAGTTGGTGGGCGACTTGGAGGAGAAGGGTGGACTTGCCGATCCCAGGCTCACCCCCGACGAGGACCGCGGATCCTGGGACGATGCCGCCCCCGAGAATGCGGTCGAATTCGCCGATGCCGGAGGGGATGCGCGGCGTCTGACTTTCGTCAATTTCGGACAGTGCCAAGGCATCCGCGCCCTTGGTGATGTCACCCGTCGCTGTCGCGCCCGACCGTCGCGTGTCGGCCGTGGGTTCCTTGTACTCCTGAAGGGAATCCCACGTGCCGCAATCCGGGCACTTGCCCATCCATTTGGGATGGACGCTGCCGCAATTGTTGCACAAGAAATGAACCCGCGCCTTAGCCATAGCAGTTAATTTTAGTTGAAAAGGATGAGGATTCCGAGCAGACGCTGCCAAGAGCGGCAGAGGGGGGTGGATCACGTGGCCACGACATGATCTTGCCGATCGCGCATATCCCCTATAGTTATTCCACATGGTTCACGACGAAATCATTCCGATCCTCGACTTCGGATCGCAATACGCGCAGCTCATCGCCCGGCGAGTGCGCGAGAAGGGGGTCTACTCGCTCCTCGTCCGCCCCGATATTTCCATCGACGCGTTGAAGCAGCTTAGCCCCAAGGGGGTGATCCTCTCGGGCGGTCCCAGCTCCGTTTATGAACCCGACGCCCCGAAGTGCGATCCGCGCCTCTTCGACTTGAACGTCCCCGTTCTCGGCATCTGCTATGGGATGCAGCTTGGCGCCCAGATCCTCGGCGGGCAAGTTCAACCCGCCAAGGCGCGCGAGTATGGATCGGCCAAGCTGAAGGTGACGTCGACTGATCCGTTTGTGAAGAACCTGCCATCGCAGACGACGGTTTGGATGTCGCATGGGGATCAGGTCTTCGAGCTGCCCCCAGAGTTTGAACCGCTGGCGGCAACGCCGTCGTGCCAGTATGCCGCCGCGCGCCACAAAACCCGGCCGTTTTACGGCGTGCAGTTTCATCCGGAAGTCACGCACACGCCCCGCGGCGACCAGCTTTTCCAAAATTTCCTCTACGACATCTGCCACTGCTCGGGCACGTGGACGATGGGGAATTTTGTGGAAGATGCGATCAGCCGGATTCGCAAACAGGTGGGCACCGCAAAGGTGATCTGCGGATTATCCGGCGGCGTCGATTCCTCGGTTACGGCAGCCCTGCTGCACAAAGCGATCGGAAAACAACTCGCCTGCATCTTCGTCGATAATGGTTTGTTGCGCAAAAATGAGCGGGAGCTGGTCGAATCGACCTTCCGCGATCATTTCAAAATCGATCTCCGCGTATCCGATTCATCAGATCAGTTTCTGAAAGCGCTTGCAGGAGCGAACGATCCTCAGCAAAAGCGCAAAATCATCGGCAGAGAATTCATCGATGCCTTCAAACGAGAAGCGGTGTCGATCCAAGGCGCGCGCTTTCTCGCGCAGGGGACGCTCTACCCCGACGTCATCGAATCCGGTCACGGCTATGCGGGCACGGCAGCGAACATCAAGCTTCACCACAATGTGGGCGGCCTGCCCGAACAGCTCGGCTTTGAGCTGGTCGAGCCACTGCGCGAGCTTTTCAAGGACGAGGTGCGTGCCGTCGGCGAGGTGCTCGGGCTGCCCGACAACCTCGTGTGGCGCCACCCATTCCCCGGCCCGGGCCTTGCCGTTCGCGTCATCGGCGAAGTAACGCCAGAGCGCCTGCGCATCCTCCGCGACGCCGACGAGATCGTGCTGGAGGAGATTATCTCGGCGAGCCTGTACCGCAAAACCGCACAGGTCTTTGCGGTACTCCTCCCGATCGGCACCGTCGGCGTCATGGGCGATGCGCGAAGCTACGATTCTGTGATCGCTATTCGCGCGGTCGAAAGCCAGGATTTCATGACCGCCGACTGGGCGCGCATCCCGTTCAACGTGCTGGCGGAGATGTCCAATCGCATCATCAACGAAGTGCGCGGAGTAAACCGCGTGGTCTATGACATCAGCAGCAAGCCGCCCGCAACGATTGAATGGGAATAGAGTCACGTAGAGAGCCGACGGTGGGTTAGTCCGCGGGAACAAACACACTCCTTCAGCGTCTCATGTTTGTCCGATTTGTTCCCGGCCGAAAATAGAAGATGGTTACAATCGAAGTTTGGAGGCATTCCGCATGACCCAGGAGTTCAGCAACCGAAGTTCGGTATTACCGCCCCTGCTTCAGTGGACGCTCGGCGGTCGGTTGATCGTCTTTCTGCTTTCCGCCGCCAGCATCTGGTGCCTGCTCACAGAATTTTACGGCCTCTGCTCGATGCGGGGATTTACGATCTGGATTTTGATCCCGGCGACCGCTCTGTTGATCGCGATGGCCTGGATTGACTTGATGCATGGGGACCGGAGGCTTTTTCACGCGGTCATGATCGGCGCTATCGGGGGATTGGTCGCCGCGATTGCGTATGATGTGTTCCGGTTGCCGTTCGTGATCGGTGCCGTCGATCATGTGGGACCGGCATGGCTGCAGCTGCCCCTGTTCAAAGTGTTCCCTCGCTTTGGCGCGATGATTCTGGGTCAGCCGTTCACGACGACGCAGACGGATTCTCAGTTTCCACTGATCGCTCACGTGGTGGGTTGGATCTACCACTTCAGCAACGGCATCACCTTTGGCATCATGTACATGGCAATGATCGGCGACGCCAAACGCAGAAGCTGGCTTTGGGCGATCGCGCTCGCGGTGGGGCTCGAGCTGTCGATGCTCTTCACGCCTTACACCAGATTCTTCGGCATCAACCTGACGACCCGCTTCATCGTCGCCACGCTGCTGGCGCACCTGGTCTTTGGAATTGCCTTGGGACTCTATTCGAAGCTCAAGGCGATTCGCTGGCCGATACAAGCGCTGCCGCCGGCTTAAGCGCGATACACTGGCGGGCGTGAACTTCACCTTTCGGCGATTGATTGCAGGATGCGCATGGGTCGGAGCGCTGGTGCTGCTCTATTTCGAGATCGCCAAATTCCGCGGACCGGAATCGTGGTTCTGGATTGCGATTGCCAGCCTCGCGGCGATCCTGTCGATGATCGAATTGATGTCAGACGTTCGTCCCCGGCGATAGCGCGCCTAATCCCGATCATCCGATCGCACGATTGGTCGTGCTGGCGGTCGCGTGAACGGCAGCGGCGTAGACCCCGGCGCCTGCTGGGGCGGCGGCTTCACATCCACCCGGCCGATCTTCGGCGACGGCAGCGTCCTCGTCGTCGGCTCTCGTCGGGCTTGCATGATGATGGTCGTCTCTGAAAGAAGTGCGGCCGCCGGATCGCTCGGGCGCGGTCCAACAAATTTGCCCGCGTGAAAACGCAGCTTGGTATGCCCCACCGCGATCACATCCCCTTCCTTCAACTCGTGCCGCTCAATATTTGATCCATTCACCCGCGTGCCGTTGCGACTTTTAAAATCAACAACAACCCACTTCTCTCCCTCGGGCTCGATCCGCGAATTCTGTCGAGAGACGGCGCCGTCCTCCAGCGTGATGTCCGCCTCGAGCGACCGCCCAACGGTCAGCGGGCCGTCGAGCTTGCGGCGTTGCTGTTCCTTCCCGTGCAATGTAACGATGAGATAGGCCAAGCGTGGCTCCGATTCCCGTGGGGGCGATTCCATTATATTGTACGAAATAGAACGGGCTGCGGTGCGGATTTCCGCATCGGGTCGACGCGCCGCCAGCAGGTCCTATACTGCTCCCGACGGAGATCGGTTTGAAGCGATTGGGCATCGGTATTATCGGATTCGGGCGGATTGGCGCGGAACATGCCGCCTGGCTGGCGGAGGCCGCCAACGCCCGCGCGGTCGCGGTGGCCGATCCAACACCCACCCGCCGTGCCAGAGCCGAGCATCTGGGCCTTCGCTGCTACCCCCACCATCATGCGATGCTGAAGGATCCGAACGTCGATGCGGTGCTGATCTCGACGCCGACCGCAATGCATCACGATCATGCTTCCGATGCGCTGGCGGCGGGGAAGCACGTGATGGTCGAGAAGCCGATCGCGTTGGATTTGGCGCAATCGAAGGATCTCGTCGCTCGTGCGGCGGAGCACCGGCGCGTGCTGAGCGTGTTTCACAATCGACGCTGGGATCCCGATTACCTGACGCTGAAGAATGCCGTGGACGCGGGGACGTTTGGGAAGCTGATCAACGTCGAGTCGCGAATCGGCCAATGGGCAAGCTGCGTCGGACCCGCCGCGCGCGAGTGGCATCCCAACTGGCGCAACGAATCCGCCTATGGGGGAGGCGGATTGTATGACTGGGGAAGCCACTTCGTGGATCAGCTCTGGCGGCTGATGGCGCCCGCGAAACCGCTGCGCGTCTTTACCCAGCTCCGTTCGAACATCTGGTCGAAGGAGTGCGATGACTTCGCACGACTGTCGATTGACTTCGACAGCAGCGCCGTCGCCGTCGTCGAGGTCAACACCACGACCACCCGGCCGCTGCCGCGCTGGCATGTGGACGGAACCTTTGGCTCAGCCGACAGCCCGTACAGTCTCAGCTTCGATCTGGAGACGTGGTCGGAGTTTAAGTTCACCCCCGCCGACGGGATTGAACCTGAGGATCTGCCACGCGCACCGCGCGGGCTAACCGAGACACAGATTTGGGAACTTTTTGCAGATGCCGTGGCTGGCACCGCCGAGCCCGCGGTAACTGCCGCATCCGTCCTTCCGACTATGGCGCTGCTGGATGCCGCACGTGAGAGCGGGCGAACCGCGCAGGTCGTGCAGTTGCCGGAAGGGATCGATTGGGTTTCTTGATCGTCGAGACGCGCGGTCAGAACGTAAACACTTTGCTCAGCTCGACCTTCCCGTTGCGCATGACGACACCCTCTTTGATCAGCATCGCCTGCTTCTTCTCGACGCCGTGAGCGAAACCGGTCAACGCGCCGCTGGAGCCGACCACGCGATGGCATGGAACGGCAGGAGCATACGGGTTCCGATTCAGAGCGTTGCCCACGGCGCGATAGCCCTTGGTGCCCAGGGCGCGAGCGATTTCACCGTATGTGGTCACCCGGCCGGCCGGGATCCGCGCGGTCATCGCCCACACCTTCTGATTGAAGGTCATTGCCTTGCTGATCCGCCCCTGTTTGATTTGATCGACCATGATTGACTCCTTTAGCTAAGACTTCAGCTCAAAACTCTGCTTGAGTTGATCTGATTTTAGGTTCAGCTTCAAGCCAAATCCCGGTGAATCTGAAACTGTCGCCATGCCATCCTTGATGCTGTAACCCTCGGCAATCAGCGCGGTGCTCGAGAGAGGATCCTGCTCGCCGCTATAGAAGTTCGGGATCGCGCGGGCAACGTGCAGTTGGGCGTAGAAGCCGACGAGCGTGCCCCAGGTGTGCGGCGCGATTTTTCCGCCGTGCGGCGCGCACAACGCCGCTTCTTGGAGCAGGCCATCGCAGCCGACCTGATTGACATCGAGCTGATACAGATCAATCGCCTTGGCCGCCATGAACGGTTTGAGCAGCTCGACATTGGGCTGTGTTTCTCCGTCAGCCACCAGCGTCTTGAGCTTGCGCGAAGCGACGAACGCCTTCAGCGCCAGATCCTGCTCCACATCCTCCGGGAACATTTCCTCGATGAAATCGAAATTGAAATCCGGCAAGGCTTCCAGCAATCGCTTCGTGCGATCGAGGCCATAACCGTTGTTCGCGTCTACCGCGATGGCCACGTCCTTGCCCGCATGAGCGCGGAGGATCTTGAGCACCTCGATATCGCGGGCATCGCCTTCTTCCCGCGGCATCCATTTGTTTCCACGGCCAATCTTGACCTTCAAGGCCCGGTGTCCCCGCGAGAGGATCTCGTCGACCTCCTCTTTGAAGCGATCCTCCCAATGATGTTCGTATTGCTCGAGCAGATCGGAGAAGTAGACCGAGCCGTCGTAGACGCGAACGCCGACTGGCAACGACGTGCCTGCATTTGTGGAGAACAACTGATATGCCGGCTTGTTCGAGAGCTTACCCAACAGATCCCACACCGGCATCGTCTGAGTACCCAACACTGCGACACGATTCGTCTGCGCATCAAGCAATTCGCGAGTGCTCTTTCCGAGCAACGGCCCGAGCTGCTTCTCATTGGCGTGACAGCAGCCCATGCCTTCCGAGCCATCGCTGGCATGAAGAACCACCACGCGATCGCGCGAGCGATCGCCGTGATCGCCCAGCCGGGCGTTCTTTCCCACCAGCTTCACGCGCCTCGTCAGCAGGTCGTAGCCGGTGATGCGAGTGATCGTGATGTCATCACGTGCCGCCTCTGCGCGAACGACCGAAGTCACCGCCGTCGCTGCGGCAAGAATCAGGAACTGCCGTCGCTGCATCTTCACTCCATTTCCAAATCCATCACTCGCAATACCCGCTCATGGGCGGGCACGTGCAGATGAGATTCCGGTCGCCGTATGGATTATCAATGCGACCCACCGGGGGCCAGAACTTGTGCTCTCTCAGCCAGTTCGCGGGGTACGCAGCTTTTTGCCTCGGATACGAATGCTTCCAATCATCAGCGCTGACGGCTCCGGCAGGATGCGGCGCGTTTTTAAGCGGATTGTCATCCCGATCCAACCGGCCCTCTTCTACTTCACGAATCTCCGCGCGAATCGCGATCAGCGCATCACACAATCGTTCGAGCTCCGCCTTCGATTCACTCTCCGTCGGCTCCACCATCAGCGTCCCCGGCACAGGCCAGCTCATCGTCGGCGCATGATACCCATAATCCATCAGACGCTTGGCGATGTCTTCCACCTTCACGCCGGCGCCTTTTTCAAACTGTCGCGCATCCATCACGAACTCATGCGCCACCCGGCCGTTCTTCCCCTTGAACAAAATTGGATAATGGGGCTCAAGGCGCTGCGACATGTAGTTCGCATTTAAGATTGCGATCTCTGATGCACGCTTCAATCCGGGCCCGCCCATCATCCTGATGTACATCCAGCTGATCGTGAGAATACTGGCTGATCCGTACGGCGCCGACGAAACCATGCCGACGCCACGCTCCTCGACCAAGCCCAGGGATTGCATTCCCTGCGCTTGGTATGGGAGAAAGTCTTTCAAGTGGGGCGCGACCGCGATCGGTCCCATTCCCGGTCCCCCACCACCGTGTGGAATGCAAAATGTTTTGTGCAAATTCAAGTGACACACATCCGCGCCGATGAACCCCGGGCTAGTCAACCCCACCTGCGCGTTCATGTTGGCGCCGTCCATGTAAACCTGGCCGCCGTGCTGGTGAAGGATAGCGCAGATTTCCCGAACGCTTTCTTCAAACACGCCATGCGTGCTCGGATACGTGATCATCAGGCACGCGAGATTCGCCGCGTGCTCGCCAGCCTTCTTCTTCAGATCTTCCACTTCGATGCTGCCGTTGGCATCACAGGCAACCGCGACCACCTTCAACCCCGCCACCACCGCGCTCGCCGGATTGGTTCCGTGGGCGCTCGTCGGAATCAGGCAGATATTGCGATTCCCCTCGCCGCGCGATTCGTGATAAGCCCGGATCGCGAGTAGCCCCGCGTACTCGCCCTGCGAGCCCGCATTCGGTTGCAGCGACACTGCCGAGAATCCCGTAATCTCCGCCAGCCATTTCTCAAGCTGCTGAAATAAATCGGTGTATCCGAGAGTCTGATCCGCCGGCGCATACGGATGCATCCGCCCGAATTCCGGCCAAGTCACCGGGAACATTTCGCTGGTCGCGTTCAGCTTCATCGTGCACGATCCCAGCGGGATCATGCTCGTCGTCAGCGACAGATCGCGCGACTCGAGCCGCCGGATGTAGCGCAGCATTTCGGTTTCGGAGTGATAGCGATTGAACACCGGATGCGTGAGGTACGGCGTCGTGCGATCCTCAATCGACTGCCGCACGCTCGCGAGTTCATCCACGTTCAGCCGGAACGTCGCCCCGCCCGAGAAACACTCCAACAGCGCCTGTACGTCCTGCCGCGTCGTTGTTTCATCCAGCGAAATCCCGAGCGATCCGTCCCCAAAATCGCGAAGGTTGTACCCGGAATTCTGCGCGGCATTCAGCACCATCTCCGCCTCAAGTCCGTTCGGCCGAATGCGAATCGTGTCGAAGAACCGGCCCGAATCCACCTGATGCCCGAGCCGCTCCAATCCCGCGGCCAGCGCGCTCGTCAGCGCGTGCACGCGCTGAGCGATCCGCTTGATCCCACGCGGCCCGTGATACACACCATACATTCCAGCCATGATCGCAAGCAGCACTTGCGCCGTGCAGATGTTGCTCGTCGCCTTCTCACGGCGAATGTGCTGCTCGCGCGTCTGGATCGCAAGCCGAAGCGCCGGATTCCCCTGCGCATCTTTCGAGACGCCCACGATCCGTCCGGGCATCTTGCGCGCGTGCTCACTCTTCGTCGCCATGAAACCCGCGTGCGGGCCACCAAACCCCATCGGCACACCGAACCGCTGCGCTGATCCGATCGCGATGTCGGCGCCCAGCTCACCGGGAGACTTAATCAAAGCCAGTGCGAGCAGATCCGTCGCCAGCACAACCGCGCAACCTGCCTGATGCGCTTGCGCGATCGTCTCCGAGTAATCGACGATCTGCCCTTGCGTGTTCGGATATTGGAGAAGCACACCGCAAAAAAGTTGATCGATTTGATTTTCAAGTTCCGATTTTTTCCCCACAATGCAGTGAATCCCCAGCGCCTTCGCCCGGGTCTTCACCACCGCGATAGTCTGCGGATGACAATCGGCGCTTACGAAGAATGCATTCTTCTTCGCATCCGCGATCGACCGGCACATCGCCATCGCCTCCGCCGCAGCAGTCCCTTCATCCAGGAGCGACGCATTCGCCAGCGGCAATCCCGTCAGGTCCGCGATCATTGTCTGAAAGTTCAGCAGCGCCTCGAGCCGCCCCTGCGAAATCTCCGCCTGGTAAGGCGTGTACTGCGTGTACCACCCTGGATTCTCCAGAATATTCCGCTGAATCACCGCCGGCGTAATCGTGTCGTAATACCCCATCCCAATGCACGACCGCATCACCCGATTCTTTTCCGCAATTGCGCGCAATTCAGCCAGCGTCTCAAATTCCCCCCGCGGCTCCCCAAGATTCAGCGGCCGCGGCAACCGGATTGCCGCCGGCACCGTCTGCTCGATCAACTCATCCAGAGAACCGACCTTCAGCAGGTCCAGCATCGCGCGCACATCCGATGCGCTCGGCCCAATATGCCGGTGAACAAAAGTATCCGATGGATTCAGAATCGCTTCGCCCGCCGGCGCATTATCCACTTCGCCCTCAAGCTCCGCTGAAGACGGGAGGACCTCGCGCGTCACGTGTCCGTTATCCATTTGCCATTGTAGGGGCGACACTTGTGTCGCCCTTTTCTCCAAGGACGCCGGGCGACACGACTCGACTCGACTGAGCTTCGTCGAAGTCAAGTGTCGCCCCTACAATCACCCCGTCCGTTTCAGATAGTCCTCCGCCGACAAGAGCTTATCCAACTCCCCCGAATCGCTCGGCTTAATTTTGATCATCCACCCTTCCTCGTGCGGATCTCGATTCACCAATCCCGGATCCGAAGCCAGCGCCGGATTAACAGCCGTAACCGTCCCCGAAACCCCACTATACAGATCGCTCGTCGCCTTGACCGATTCGATCTCCCCAAACCGCCCATTCGCCGTCACCTGATCCCCCACCTTCGGCAACGAAACATACGTGATGTCCGTCAACTCATCCGCCGCAATCTGCGTGATGCCGACGATCACCGAATCCCCCTCTTTCTTGTGCCACTCATGCGACTGCAAATACCGGCGATCCGTAGGCGCTGACATTTTCTTTCCTCCGTAGCATGGGCAGCTTGCCCATGTGATCGAATGCATGGGCAAGATGCCCATGCTACGCGGGGCGTTTGTAAAAGGGCAGCTTCACAACTTTCGCCGCGTTGACCACACCCCTAAGATCCACCCCAAGTATCGTCCCTTCACCCGTCAGATCGACATCAACAAAAGCCATCGCGATACTCTTCTGCACCGTCGGGCCAAACGTCCCGCTGCTCACCACGCCGACGGTTTTCCCCTCGCTCTCCACCGCCATCCCCTGTCGCGCGATCCGCCGTCCTTCCAGTTCCAATCCAACCAGCTTGCGCTTCGGCCCCCGCTGCTGAACCTCGCGAAGCTTCTCCACCCCCACAAAGTCCTTCGTCAAATCCACCGCAAACGACAACCCCGCCGACAGTGGATCAATCTCCTCCGACAACTCATGACCATACAAGGGCATCCCTGCCTCCAGCCTCAGCGTGTCACGCGCCCCCAGCCCCGCCGGCTTGATGGTCGCGTCGGGCTTGTCCGTTTTTCCACCGATCAGCTTCATCGCCATCGGCGCCACCTTCGCTGGGATGACGATTTCCACGCCATCTTCCCCCGTATATCCGCTGCGAAAGATGGTGAACTTCAGCATCCCCATGTAGCTGCCGCTCTCGAAGTGGTATCGCTTCATCGTCTTCAGATCGACCGGCAAGATCCCCGCCACCCGCTCGATCACCTTCGGCCCCTGAAGCGCGACCATCGCCGTGCTCTCGGTCTGATCCGACATGTCAAAATCAAATCCCGTCTGCCGCCGCATGTCCGTGAAGTACCGCACCAGCTTTTCCCGATTGCTCGCATTGCACACGAGAATCCAGTTCTTCACATCCCGGCTGATGACACAATCATCCATCACCCCGCCCCCGTCATTGCACACCAGAGAATACCGCGACTGGCCCACCTTCTGGTCCGCCACATTTCGCGTCAGCACCTTGTTCAGGAATGCGAGCGAATCCTTTCCCGAAAAATGCAGCCGCCCCATGTGCGAAACGTCGAAGATCGACCCGCTCCGCCGCGTCTGCTCGTGCTCGTCCACGATCGACCGATACAGGATCGGCATCTCCCACCCCGCGAAATCCACCATCTTCCCCCCCGACTGCACATGAAAATCAAAGAAAGGCGTATGCTTGGGCATCAAGCGAATGACCCTATCCGCGCGTAAGGAAGGAATCAACGCCGCCGCTCGCGCGAGAGCCCAGCCGCTCGACTCGACTGAGCTCGTCGAAGCCCGCCGCGGGTTTCTTCGTTCGATGACGCCCCCCCCTCACCCCGCCGAATCCTCTTCCCCACCAATCACCTTCGGCACCTTGAAGAACGCCCCATCCGTCTCGGGCGCGTTCATCAGCACCTTCTCCACCGACAAGCTCGGCTCCACCGCATCCTCCCGCAACACATTCGAGATCGGCAGCGCATGCGCCATCGGCTCGACCCCCTTCGTATCCACTTCCTTGATCTTGTCGATGTACTCGAGGATCGACTCAAGCTGCCCGGTAAACTTCGCCAGCTTCTCTTCAGGCATCGCCAGCCGTGCGAGCTTGGCAACGTGACGAATCTGATCCGATGTAATCTTCTGATCGCCTGACATGGAGGCCTGAAGCGTAAACCCACCGGCGCAAAAGGCAAGGCACGCCGCAATGCGGCGCGCCTTGTTGTGTGATTGAACTAAATCGGCAGCCTAAGCCGCGGTGGCCGCCGGCTTCGTGTACTTCCGGCGGACGGGCTTGGTGATCATCCCGTTGCGGATCGCTTTCGTGCTCACCTTCACGCGAACGATCTCGCCATCAATGACCGCGCGAACCTTCTGAATGTTCGCCTTAAATTTCCGCGCGGTGATGCCGGTAATCTTGGTCCCGACGCCGCCAAGATACTTCGCCTTGCCGCGATGCGTGACCTGATTGCCGAACGTGGTCTTCTTACCGGTAAAATAGCAAACGCGGGGCATGACAAACCTTTCAAGATCGTTGGAAATATCGAGCCAACCAAACTACCCGGAACCCTCATCGGTTTCAAGTCTACTGCGTAATCCGGTTCGACAACAGCGGGAACTGCCGCTGCTCCTGCTCACGCGAGATCACGATCGTTGGCTTCACCAGGATCAGCAACACCTGCTCATCCTTCGCCATCGAACGATTCGTAAACAACCGCTTCAGGAAAGGGATCTTCGACAGCACGGGAACACCCGCCTCACGCTCGACCTCACCCGCCAACGTCTGTCCGCCCAGCAGAAGCGTTCCGCCGTCCGGCACGCTGACCGTCGTACGCACCTGCGTGAGCTGGAAGATTGGCGTCTGGATCGTTCCTGCCGCCGGGTTCGTGCCACCGAAATTAAAGAGCCCGCCACCGGCGTTCACCGGCTGGCTGGTTCCCGCGGCCGCTTGCGTGCTCTGGAACGTGAAGGGCAACAGATCCAACAGCGTCGTCAACGTCGGGCGAAGCGTCAGCGTCACATACTTCCGATCCGCCGACACCGTCGCCTGCACATCCAGCACGACGCCGGATGGAAACAGGCTGACCGTGGGGTTGAACGCAACCGCGTTCTGCGCGACCACCGGCTCAAGATCCGACACATATGCCGTCACGCGGGTCACCGCAACGTACGCGCGCTGCCCGTTGAACAATGTGAGGCGCGGAGCCGTCAGCAAAGTCGAGCTTTGCGCCGCCTGCGTGGCGCGAAGCAGGAACTGCACCGCAAAATTGTCGAGATAAGTGCCCGAAAGCGCCAAGCTCGCCAGACCATTACCGCTGTTCTGGTTGCCCCCCGTCGCGCCGGCGACGTTGCGAATGCTGCCCGGAAGACCCGTCGCCGGGTTCGATGTAAACAGGATCGTATCCTGCGTGACAGGGATCGTGCTCCACTTGGAGTTCGCGTCCCGATCGCGGTTTAAGAGCACGTCCACGTCGAAACCAATGTCCTCAAGGAAGTTCCGCTGAACCGTCAGGAAGCGGGTCTCGATCGTAATCTGAATCGCACGCGTCTCGCGAAGCTGCTCGAGCAGCCCCGTAAGCTGACGCTGGTTCTCCGGCGTCTGCGTCACGATCAACTGCCCGGACAATTCTCGAACCGAACCGACCGTACCGCCCGCTTCGCGCCAGCTATCCGGCGAAATCGTATCCGTGATCAGCTTCACGATGTCATCCACAAGCTGCTGACGGGTCTTGGGCTGTGTGTTCGTGGCGTTGTCATTGCTGCCGGAGTCCGAGAACAAGCTGCCGCCGCCGCCACCACCCGATCGACCGCCACCACCCTGGCCCACGCTCGAAAGCTGCACGTTCGGACCTGGGAAATCCGGCACATCAATGATCAGATCGCGAATGTCATACGTGCGCGTCAGCGTGTTGCGGCTCAGGTCCTCATCCGTCGAGATCGTCAGCACCCCTTCATCGACCGTATAACCCAGCTTCACGGTGCCGCCACCGACGTCCGCGAGGATCGTCTGAAGCGCCTTGGAGAATTTCACATCATGCAGTCGGGCGGACACCGGCGTGGTTTTGTCGATGCCGCTGGCTTCCAGCGCACGCCAGTTCACGAAGATGTTCGCTCCGCTGACATCGCGAAGAAAGTCCACAACCGCATCGAATGCAATGTTCTCGAACCGAATCTCCGGGATCTTCCGCTCCAGCTGAAGCGTCGTCTGGGCATCTGCCGATCCGCGCCCAAGCTCCTGGCTCGTCGTCTGATCGCGCAGCTCCGAAATATCCGGCCAATTGCTCGGATAGCGAAGAATATCGTCGTATGGAATCTTCTTCTCTTCCGAGGCATTAAGCTGCCGCGTGAACTGCCGATCGAAGTCTTCGCGGTATCGGCGCTGTTCCTGAATGAGCGACTTGTCCTCGACCAGCGGACGCACGCCCTGGGCGTAATCGTTCGTCGGATCCAAAACCAGAATCTGGTCCAGCACATCCAGCGCTTCTTTGTACCGCGTCTCGTTGATGAGCTGACGGGCATTCCGCGTCAGGTCCGCCACCGTGCGAACTCGCTCGGATTCCTGCTGCGCCCGAGAATCACGCAAAGATCGCGCCGTCTCGGTCTGCTGCCGGGCCGACTCTTGCCGCTGGAAATCGGTCTGCGCCCCCGACAGGGTCGCCTGCGAAGTCGCCAGTCGCGTATCAAACGCACGCATCTCTTCCGGCGAGAACACGTTCGGGTTCGCATTGCGTGCCACGCGGGCACGGTTCAACGCTTCCTGACTCAAGGTAAAATCGTTGCGAGCAATGCCCGTTCGCATCTCGGTCAAAGCTTGATTGAACTGATAGTTGATCTCCTGCCGAGCGATGCGGATCCGGCGCTCTTCACGGTCAAGCTGCGAAGCAGGCGTCGCGCGCCCGGTCATCGTCAGCATGTCGTTGCGGCCCTGTTTCGCTTGCGCGTTGTTCGGATCAAGCTGATTCGCCTGCGTATAAAGATCGAGCGCCTGCGCAAAATTCTGCTGCGACTGTGCCGTGCGCGCCTGCTCCACCACCCGACGTGCCTCGGCAGCGCGCTGTTCGCCACTGGCCTGCTGCATCCGCGCGGTAGCGGCAAGCTCCTCCGTCGATGTGGACGGAGCGGGAGCCGTCACTCGATTGGTCGGTGCCGGAGCAACCACGCGCGTCGTGTTCTGAACCGCAGGCGCCGGAGTTGGCGCTGGCGGAACGTTGGCCGGCTGATTCGCCGGAGCCGGCGCGGGTGTCGGGGGAACGTTGGTCGGCTGATTCGTCGGAGCCGGAGCAACCGGTGCCGGAGATGGCGCCGGCGCCGGTGACGGCGCGGGAACAGCCGTCGCCGATGGACGAGCCTGAGCCACTACGGTCGGAGCGGGAGTCGGCGCCGGAGCAACTGGCGCCGGTGCCGGTGCGACTGGCGCCGGTGCCGGAGCGAGCGTCGGAGATGGAGTCGCTCGAACCGTCGGAGCCGGCGCATTCGGAGCCGGCGCGGGCGCCGGACTTGGAACCGGTGTCACCGGTACTACCGGTTGGACCGCGGGCTGAACCGCCGGCGCCGCCGCAACCTGCGGCTGCGCCGACGCGTTTCGCCGCGCGTCGGCGTCTTCCTTCTTGTCCATTCGCTCGAGATACTTCGCCGGTGCATCCTCAAACATGCCGGGCTTGTACCCAGCGGCTTGCGCCGCCATGAAGTTCTTGCGCGCCGAGACCCAATCCCCCTTCTTGTACTGATCTTTCGCGACCTTATACAGATCCTTCGCGCTCGATCGAGAAACAACCGGATCTTCCGGACCCTGATTCTCCGTAATCGCCGGAGGAGGCGTGCTTGCAGGAGCGGTCTGATAGCCCGCGGGCGCGGGTGCGGGCGCCGCCGGAGCAACCGGCGTCACCGGTGTCGCGGCATTCGACGGAACGGCCGCAACCGGAGCAGGCGCCGGCGTCCCATTCGCCATCGGTTGACGACCCGTCACAGGCGCGGGCGCAGGTGCCGGTGAAGGTACAACAACAACCGCCGGCGCGGGCGTCGGTGCCGGTGCAGGTGCCGCTGTGTTTCCCGGACCCGGTGTCGGAGCAGCCGAAGCTCCCGGCGCAGGCGCCGGAGCCGGAGCAGCATTCACCGCCACCGCCGGCGCAGGCGCCGTTTGGGGCGACGTCGCGCCAGCCACCGACGTGTTCGACGGCGCGGCCGGCATCCGCTTGTTGATCTCCTTCAAATACTCGGCAGGCTTCTTCTCAAACAGCCCCGTCTTATAGTTCGCCGCATGAAGCGTCTCAAACTTCTGCTTCGCGTCCGCAAGGCGATTCGCCTTGTAGTCGGCAACCGCGTCGCGATACGTCGATTTCATATCCCCGCTCTTCACGTCGATCATCGACTGTGCGAGCGCCAGTTGTTCCTGGGATTTCTGCTTCGTCCCCGCGTCGGCGTAGTTGTTCCCGGTCGCCGCCTTGAAGTGCGTCGCCGCCTCGGTCGCCATTCCGCCGTCGAGCGCCCGCTGGCCCGCGTCGAACTCCGCCCGAGCCGCCTGTCGCTGCTCCGCCGCCGACTGCGCCTTGGCCAGCGTGTCCCGCAGCATCGATTGATTCGAGGCGCTCAGCGAATCCGAGCTGATCACCGAAAGCGTCGAAACCGCTTCCTCGTATTGCTTGTCCTTGTACTGCTTCACCCCCTGCTGGAGCTGCGTCGCGGGATCAGAGTTGGACTGCTGCGCCGCCGCCGGCTGGTCGTGCGAGTACACGATAAGCACCGCCGGCGCTGCCAGCGCCGCGGCCAACACAACTGCGGCGACACGCGATCGCCCCCTTCGTGCGCCTCGGGATGATGCTTGTTTTAAACCCAACCGCGAGCCGACACGCATGCTACTGAAGAACACGGGGTTCCTCCTTAAGCCACCGGCCCCCGATAAAGGGGCCGGCATAGATACCGCGCAATTGAACCTACCTACCGCCCGACCGACGTTTCGTCATTGGCCTGATCTGCGTCGATCTCATTCCGGACCGCGAGCGTAGACTTCAACGGTGAGTCATTCGCGTCGTCGTATGCGGGAAGTCGGGGCATGCGCGGGAAAACCAGTCTGGTGAAAATCCCTGGTGCAAAACTCCTGGAATCGGACCGCTCCATTCACTTCACCGGTGGCCAAAATCGTCAAACGCGCGAGGGAACAACTTACGCGCACTCAACTCCGGTAAAGCCGGGTCCGCCCAAGGCGCCGCGAATCGTAAACGAAGCAATAGGGCCATGCAAATAAAATCGTTCGTATCAACGCTGATGCGCAGGTCACGATAACTTGTGCTCCACACCGCCGATAACTCGCGCGAGCCGCACCGACCCGGGCACGGCACTCCACTCCAAAGGAGAAGCCCCGGATCATGACCCGGGGCTCATTGAAACTTGAATGGGAACGGCCGAGCGCAGTTCACCCCGCCTTGCGAAGTGCTTCCGACTCCACCACCACCTGCATGTGCGGGAACGGAATGGAAATCCCCGCCCGCTCCAACGCAATTTTTGCGTTCTCAAGGTACTCATAACGCATCGACCACTCCATCGCCTCATCCAGGACCCAGAACCGAAGCAGAAGATCCACGCTGCTGTCTCCGCACTGGTCCACCACCACCGCCGGCTTCGGATCCAGCGAAATCCGCGAATCCCCCTTCGTCAACGCCAGCAGCACCGCACGGGCAGCATCGATCGATTCCTTATAAGCAATGCCAATGGGCACATTGACGCGCGTCAGCGGGTGCGTCGTATGATTTGAAACCCGATGCGACAGCATCGACGTATTCGGAAACACGACCGCGATTCCGTTGAGGTCCAGCAGCCGCGTCGACCGAAACGTCACCCGCTGCACCTGCCCGTAAACCGAATCCACCTCGATCCAGTCCCCCACCCGGAACGGCTTATCCCAGAAGATCACCACCCCCGCGATAAAGTTCGCCAGCGTCTCCTGAGCCGCGAATCCAATCGCCAGGCCGATGATCGACACCCCCGTTAGCAACGCTGCGATCTGAACCCCAATCTGATTGCACGCGATGACCACCCCAAACCCCATGATCGACCACTTCAACAGGTGCCCGAGCATGTCCCGGATCGAGGAATCGACGTTCGCCTTCTTCATCGACCCGACGACAATCCGCCTCACCGTCCGATAAATCACCCAGAAAACCAGCAGAAAAAGCAGCGCCACCATAATCCGCGGCACAAAACCCACCATCGCCACGATCAAATCTCGAACCGTATCAATCCAAAACCCCGGATCGCGCAGATCCGACAAGGAAACCTGCTGCCCCTGCGCCAACTTCGCCAGTCGCGTATTGGCAAACGCCTGTGCAAACGTCTTAGGCTCCGAAGGCTGTGTCGTCGCCTGCGCCATTGCCACCGACGTCGAGCAAAGCATCAACAACAACACCAAACACACCTTTTTCAACATCATTTCACCTCAACAGCGCGCACCGGAACCCCTCTTCCCCTATCGGCGCGCTAACCCTTTTTCCAAAAGACTGTTACCGGACCCGCTTGCGGGGCCCTCGCGGCACGCGCGCTCAATCCGTCCGAATCCTTCGATATCGCGCCAGAACCAGCGCATAAACTCCATAAGCAATCAATCCCACCGCTACGATCGAAAGTAGCGCCGTTCCATATCGCTGGTGTTCCAGCACTTTGAGCACACCCCCCTGCCCCTTCGCGACGCGCGGCTGCTCATACCACGCTGCCAGCATCAGAAACATTCCAATCATCGCGAAGACAATCCCACGCGCCATAATCCCGAACCGCCCGATCCAGCACACCCAACCTCGAACCCCCGGCGACAACTCCGACCGATGGAGCGCCTCGTTCGGATTCATCCGAGTCGCGCACACCATCTCGCTGATCCCGTAAATAATCATCCCCACACCGGTCCCCGCCACCGCCCATCGCCCCAGTGGATATTGCATAGCCAACTTGACCCAGCTTTGAATATTCAAATCTCCCGACACATCTCGCGATCGACCACTCATTGCGATCCGGATGGCCAGGAAAACCATCGTAAAGTTGACGATCCCACTCCAGAACCACGCCAGCCGCTTCCCGAGCGCAGGCCAATCGGTCCCTACCCGGTCGGGGTCACGAATCGCGCGCACCCACTGCCACAATCCGAATCCCGCAAACCCCACCGCCAGCCCGATGAAAATGATCCACCCGATCGGCCTGCCGATCAGCACCTGCATCATCCCCCCCGTGCTGGCGATCCCCCCCCGCACGCCGATCGCCGCCAAAGCTGCGAGCCCACCGAGCAGCAGATAAGTCGCCCCTCTCGCCGCGATTCCAAAACGAGCGATAATCTGAACGTAAAGCCCCGCCTTCCGCACCGCCCGATCAACCTGCCTACCAATTTCCGCCACCTGCGTTTTCAAATCGCTGTTTTCCGCGTTCGCCACGTCTTTAGCTTAATCTGCCCTCATCGTTCGCGGCACCGACGTTTTGGAGGACACCATCAGAATCACTAGCATGTCCAACCATGACCCATCGCTTGATCATTCGCCTGTCCGTCCTCTCTCTCCTCACCCTGATCCCTTCCGCATGTTCATCCAATAAACCCAAAGACGCCGACCTCCCGAAAACCCCCCGCCGCGTCCTCTTCATCGGCAACAGCGTCACCTCCGACAACGGCGGCATCCCCAACGCGCTCAATCGCCTCTCCAAAGGAAAACTCGACTGCACCCCCTGCGTCGAAGACGCCAAAACCCTCGCCTGGCACTGGAGCCAGGGAACCGCTCGCAAAGTCCTCCGAAGCGAACGCTGGGATGAGGTCGTCCTCCAGGATCACAGCATTCAGCCCCTCCAGAAACCCGACATCTTCGCTCTCTTCATCCGCAGGTTCGACGAGCAAGCCAAGGGCGTCGGCGCCCGAACGGTCCTGTTCATGACTTGGCCGCGGCAGGACCAACCCGGGAACGCCGCCGCCATCTTCCACGCCTACGAAGACGCCGCCGCCACCAACCACACCTCCATCGCCCCGGTCGGCGTCGCCTTCCAGGCCTCGCTCAAAAAACGCCCCGACCTCAACCTCTATCGCGAAGACAACCTCCACCCCAGCCCGACAGGCACCTATCTCGCCGCCTGCGTCTTCTACAAAACCCTCCTCCACCGCACGCCGGTAGGCCTGGAAAGTTTCGTCGTCGACGACAAAGGCGCTCCCCTGATCACCCTGCCGCCCGCCGATGCCCAATTCCTCCAGGAACTCGCAAACCAAACCGTGGAATCGGAAACCGGCCCCACCGATCCGGAAATCGAACGGCTCCTCAAGTAACCCCTATTGTTGCCGCTCAATAATCCGACCAAGGAACTCCACGATCCGCTCGCTCAATGGCCGGCGATTCCATTCTTCCAACGTCACGCGCCGGCTCTGTTCCAGGTCTCGCGAAAAATCCTCACACAATCGCGCCGCCAGCGGCCGGCACCGCGCCGCAAGGTTCACCTCATCGTTCAACCCGAACGACCGATTGTCGAAATTCGTCGACCCAACCACCGACCACGCGCTGTCGATGATCAGCACCTTTGCGTGGATCATCGCCGGTTGATACTCGTAAACTTCCACGCCCGCTTCGAGCAGCTCACCATAGAGCCGCCGTGATGCTCGGCGGGTCATCAGGTGATCCGCATGACTTCCCGGCGCGATCACCTTCACCGACACCCCCCGACCGACGGCCTGACCCAGCGCTTTCCGCACGCTGGGATCCGGCAGAAAATAAGGCGAGTTAATGTAGATCGTCTTCGTCGCACTCGTCAGCAGCGTCTGAAACAGAACCCGTGCACGCGTCATCCGTCCGGCCGACGGGGCGCTTACCACCACCATGCCCATCGCTTCGTTGGGTTCCTTCCGCCCGTCCGATTCCGCCATCCGCTCGCAAGCCGGAAAATACTCCTCCCCGGTCAGGATCTCATCCGCCGCCTCGATCCAGTTTTCCGCGAAGGTGGTTTGAAGTCCGAGCACCAGATCGCCGGTCACCCGCACCACCGTATCCCGCCACGCGGGCTCGTTTTTCTCGCCCGTATGCCAGTTGTCACCGATGCCCGCCCCGCCGATGAACCCTATTTCCCCGTCGACGATGAGAAGTTCTCGATGCGTCCGATTGTTAAACCGCTTCAGCGTGTACCACCGCACCGGTTGATACCACTCCACCCGGCCGCCCGCATCCCGCAGCGGCGCGAAAGTCTTGTCCCACGTCGTAAAGCTGCCGATCGCGTCCACCACGACGTTCACCTTCACGCCCGCCTTCGCGCGCTCGGCAAGCGCCTCAATAAACCGCCGGCCGATGTTGTCCTTACAAAAAATGTACGCCTCAAGGTTGATGCTCCGAGTCGCGCCTCGGATCGCCGCAAGCTCCCACTCATAAAACACCTCGCCGTTCGTCAGCACTTCCACCTCGCTGTCGCGATGAACCTGCGCATCTGAGAGAGCACCCATCAGGCAAAGAAATTCTTCCGATTCCAGCCCATGCGTCGGAGCCTTTACCTTGTACTCAAGCCCCGGCTCAAACAGCACCAGGAACACCAGCACACCCACAATCACAAAACAAACAATCGCGAAGAAGTAAAACATGAGCCAGTGAGATTAGCGTAGGGTCCGCTTCAGCGGACCGGTTATTCTTTCTATCAACGTAATCTAAGTGAACTGCGCCGATGCAATACAAAACGCCCCCGTCTGAAACAGCATCACAATCACCACCGTAAACAGCGCTTCCTGCAAATCGATCTCAAAAAACGTCGAGAACCCAATAAAATAAATCAAAATGAGCACATGCAGCGCGATCAGCGGCCCCTGAATCCCCCCCTGCTTGTAATCCATGCTGATGATCATGCTCGTTGCCGCCCCACCCACGATCGACATCGCCAGAAGCTTCATCACCGCCCACTTGATCGCGCCAAAATCAGCATCCAGCACGCGCGATGCGATCAGCACGCCGCAGAACATCAGGACCACGTTCAGAATCATCGCCCCGAGCAACGCGAGGACCATCACCCCAACACTGTGCCCGCCCGCCGACGGCAAAAAGAGCTGCGCCCCGCGCAGCCCCACGCCAAGGACAATCAGCGCGATCGGCACATACAGATTCTTGATCTTGCTGACCGACTCAAGCTCCTGCTCCGCCTGCGGAACCGGACGCTTATGTGCGTACGCCAGCACCGGGTTTACCGGAGCCGGCTCAGCACCCTGAGGCGCCGCCGGCTTGGCCGCCACCGGCGCATCCGGCGTCAGGTCATATTCATCCGGCAGCGTCTCAATGAAATTCGCAACCTGCGGCACAAACACATACCCGCACTTGCACCGAAGCTTCTTCCCAGCCATCCCCGGCGTATACGCAAACCGGCGATCGCATTTCTCGCACGTAAAGTATTGGGCGGGCTTGGCCATAGTTCCAGCGCCGATAGCTGAAGTGAACGCCGCCCCTACAAGATAACGCGATGCCCGCTAGAATGCCTGCCAAGCGGAGAGACTATGACACGATTGATTCTCGTCCTTTTATGGGTGACCGGTATGGCAATGGCAAGCGCGAAAGCCCAGGAAGCACCCGGTGCGTCCGCGGCGTTTACCTCCAAAGATCCAACCGTTGTCAAAGCCGTCGCCTTGCTCAAAGAGGGAAAGCTGAAGGACGGCGAAGAGGTCATCGCCGCCGCCCCGGAAAGTTCCGATGCTGATGTCACCCGCGCGCGGGACGAGTCCACGGAGATCATCCGCCGCACACGCCGCGAGTATTCTCAAAGTTCGAATGAGGTGCTTGCCATGGTAAAGCGCTCCGTCCCCGACGCCACCGCCGAGGATCTTGCGCGCTGGACCAAGGCCGGCGAAGCCAACGCCCGCGTCATCGACGGCGAGACCAAATATTTCAACCGCGAGCCTTCCAACCTCTTCAAGTTCTGCACCGACGCCAAGGATCGCCGCGCCAAAGCCGGCAACGCGCCGAAGCCCGAGGACAAGCGCTGGAGTGTGCTCGATCATCTGAAGCAGGTCGTCGAGGCAGGCAAGAAAAGCGACACCCCCGAAGTCCTGCCGATCAAGCACCGCATTACCTACACCATCACCATCCCCGCCAATTCCAGGGACGTGAAGCCGGGATCGATCGTAAAAGTCTGGCTCCCCTTCCCTCAGGAATATCGCCAGCAGCGCGATGTGAAGCTGGTCGAGTCCTCTCCACACGACGTCACCATCGCCCCCAGCGGCATCGAAGGCTTCCCCATTTCCGCCGGTGCCCAGCGAACCGTCTATTTCGAGAAGAAGGTCGAAGATCCATCAAAAGCGATGACCTTCAAGGAAGTCTTCGTCTACACCTCCTTCGCCTATTATCCCAAGCTCGATGACAACAACGTCGAGCCTCTCCCCGCCGATTGGAACGGCAAGTGGCTCTCCGAACGTCTGCCCCATATTTCCTTCACCCCCGAGATCCGCAAAGAAGTCGCGACGATCGTCGGCGACGAAACCAACCCCCTCAAGAAGGCGCGCAAGATCTTCCACTGGGTCAGCGCCAACATCCCCTGGCACGCCGAAGAGGAGTATACGATCATCTCCAGCTTCGCCGAAAAATGCTTCGCCATGCGCAAAGGCGATTGCGGTGTCCAATCGACCATGTTCGTCACCCTGTGCAGAATCGCCGGCGTCCCCGCACGCTGGCAATCAGGCTGGCAGACCAAGCCCATCGCCTGGAACATGCACGATTGGTCCGAAATCTACGTCCGCCCCTGGGGCTGGCTCCCCGTCGATGCCTCCAACGGCGTCCAGGAATCCGACGATCCCGAACTCCGCGACTTCTACTTCGGTCACCAGGATTCCTACCGAATGATCGTGAACCTCGATTACGGCCGCGACCTCATCCCGCCCAAACTCTCCATCCGCTCCGAACCCGCCGACTTCCAGCGCGGCGAAGTCGAAGTCGACGGCAAAAACTTCTACTTCGATCAGTGGAAGTACGACATCCAATTCCATCGCGATCCCGCTCCCAATTTTGACCCGTAATCCGAGCCTACAGTTCAATCATGCGCGGCTGGAAAAATCGCGTTCTTGCGGCCATGGCGGTCATTCTGTTCGCCATCATCATCTTCTGCGCGGGCGGCTTCATGCTCTACAAGGGCACACCCGACTTCTACGAAGCTGATCTCGCGCCCGAAAAACTGACTGAAGCCGCCCGACGGGCCGAGAGCAAACTCGCGCTCACCCAGAACTGGGCCGCGATGCTCAACGGCGATGCCGTCCGCGCCTCCGTCGCCCACCACGCCGGCTCCCACATCCCCGCAACCCGCGTCACGGATGAACACCAGATCGACATCTCCCAGGATGAGTTAAACGCGCTCTTCTCCAAGTGGTCCGGAATGTACGGCTGGCAGGCCAGGTACACCCAGTGGATCGAACAACCCCGCATCGTTTTACGCGACCACAAACTCATCCTCGCCGCCCAGGTTAAAGACGTCGGCGCCGTCGTCAGCTTTCACTTCATCCCTACACTTGACCAAAACGGCCAACTCCACCTGGACCTGACCCAAGTGATGGCAGGACGCCTCCCGCTGCCGGACGCAGTCTGGGGTTCCTACAAAACCAAGATGCTCGCAAGCCTCAACAAGTGGATCCCCATCTGGCAGCAGTCGGCAAAAATCGATCCGCAAGGCGCGGCCAACCAGCAAGCGATGTTCGTCACTCTCGGGCGCCTGGTGCAAAACGCCGCCAACCAGCAGCCGGCCGAGCCGATCCTGTTTCTGCCGCTGGTCGAGGGTTCCAAGTCAGTACCCGTAAGACTGATGCAGGTAGGCGTCGACGAGGACAGCCTGGCGATGAAGGTCCGAAGATTGACCGCGGGAGAGACGCAGAATCTCGCGCAGTCGCTGCGCGTCGCTCGAGGAACTCATTGACCCGCGACGCGCTCGCGTAGGGACGACACTTGTGTCGCCCTCTTCGTCTCCTGGAAAAGAGGGCGACACAAGTGTCTCCCCTTCCGGCAAGGGCTTATGCGATCAACTTGCGCCGCACGGGGACCACGAGTTTCTCAAGATTTGCCGGAGATTCTCCCGATGAAGGAAGAAGCGCTGATGGTGCGCCTACGGGAGAACCTGATGAACTACCCTCCTCCTCATCCTCGCCTTAGCATGCGAAAGACGGTGCAGTTGATGGTGATCCTCACCATCCTCGCCTGGGCAACCCAGACGCTCTTTCATCAGTGGGGATACGGCGCCGTCATCGAGCAGAACACCGCCGGCCCTCCTGCCACCGTCGAAATCAGGGAAGAGGCGGCTGCTTTTTTCGGGGTGGTTAGGTTGCAGGACATCGCGCGGTGGTCGGGGTACGACGGGGCAGCACTGGCGGGGTATTCGGAAATCATCATCGCAAAATTCCAGGCGCCCGAGCTGATTAAAATGCTGAGCACCGCGCAGATTCGCGCGGCACTGGAAACCGCCGGCGCCACCCCGATGAGCCTCAAGTTCTCCGGCGCGAGCCTCTGCCGGGTCACTCGCGGCGAAGGTTCGGACAACTCGTCCGATGCCCCAGAACCTGAGACAATATCGCAAACGGTCCATCAAGTTGCCGTCGGCGATTTCATCACCGTCAACTTCACCATCAACGGCGAAGCCGTCAAGACGGTCCTCAAGGCAACCGAAGCCGGAACTGAAACCATTCGCGCCAAAAACGAAGCCACCGGCGCAGAATACGTCGTCAAAGTCACCGGCGCCGCCGAAGGCATCTGCCTGCCCACTCTCCCTTAAGCTTGAGGACTCCCCAACAACCGCCAGGTTTAGCCGCGTGGCGGAAGCCCGCGGTCGAATCGCAACAACCGACCGTCGCGCCAAACCCAACCCCCTATTTCGCGGTCCAAACCGCTGGCGGCGTGATCCGCGGTTCGGCCTTGTGCCCCGCATCCTTCCTCCCCGATCCTTCCAGCCGCGAAATCACCTTCAACTCCATATCCTGATCGCACAGAATCTGGCAGCTCAACCTCAACCCCGGCGCGTTCGTCAGGCCCTTCGCAGCCAACACATCCTTCTCCGCCTGCGTCATCTTCGTCGGCTCACCCGAAATAAACTCCACCCGGCAGGTCGTGCATCGCGCATTGCCCCCGCAGGCGTGAAGCTGATCCACCTTCGCGACCTCTTCCAGCGCGTTCACCAGCCGCATTTCCGCGGCAACATCGAATGAGCCAACGCCATCGACCATGAGCTTGGGCATGTGATTTGATCTCCTAAAGAGAGATGATCTACTCGTTCCAGAATAAGATGCCAACTCTTCGGCCTCACCGTCGGAGCGCGAGGCTATGATTACTCTGAGCCGACGACCGTTGGGAGGGCTCGTGCCTGAAGATGCAAACCCGCAGCATGCCTTCACCCTGCTCGGCGCGCTAACCTGCGGCGCCGGGATGATCAACGCGCTCGGGCAGTTCATCTACGTCAACTCACGATTGGCGCAGATGCTGAGGCGCGATCCGGCACAGGTCGTGGGGCAGACGATCTTCAACCAGCTTCGCCCACCGCCGCCTGTGCTTCTGCTGGAGGACATCGCCAGCGAGATCAATGAGCCGCGCGATCACGAGGCCGCGTTTCTTCGTGCGGATGAGGAGCCGCTGCCCGTGCTTATCTCGGTCACCACATTGCATGGTCTGCCGGGGCTTGCAGGAGGGCATCGGCTGATCACCGTTGTCGATCTCAGCGCGCAGAAGAAAGTCGAAGACAGCGTGCGCGGCCAATACCGAATTGTGACGGAGTTAAGCAACACGATTCTTGAGCAGGCAATGGATCTGAAGCATTCCAACGAGGCGCTCGAAGAACGCGTGCGCCGCCGGACGGAGCAGCTTCATGACGCCAACATCGACGCCATCTACATGCTTGCCATCGCCTCCGAGGCGAAGGATCAGGACACCGGTCGGCACGTGCGGCGCATCCGCCGACTGACCGAGCTGCTCGCCCGCGAGATCGGGCTGGAGGCTGAAAGCGCCGAAGCGATCGGTTACGCGGCGGTGCTGCACGATGTCGGAAAAATGCACGTGCCGGATCAGATTCTCCAGAAACCAGGACCACTGACCGCGGAAGAGCGCGCGGTCATGCAGGAACACACGGCGACCGGCGAGCGGATTCTCGTTGATAAACCGTTCTTCTTCCGCGCTCGGAAGATCGCTCGAAGCCATCACGAGAACTGGGACGGTTCCGGCTATCCCGATCGAATGGCGGGTGAGGAGATTCCGCTGGAAGCGCGGATCGTTCATCTGGCGGACGTGTACGATGCGCTGACCAGCGTGCGTTGTTACAAGCCTGCCTGGGATAAAGGCAAAGCGGCGGAGTGCATCGAAGAGGGTGCCGGAAAGATGTTCGATCGAGACGTCGTTCGCGCATTTCGCACGCTCACGAATCGCGGTGCGCTTCATACCCACGATGGCTGATGAAGCTATGATTGCGGCATGAAGTTCATCGGTACACGTATCATCGCGCTGGCGTTGCTGGCGGTTTCCGCGATTGCAAGCGCGGAGGAACCCGCGGTCGTTCGGAAATCTCCGCCGAGCCTTTCGGTTCGAAGCTTTGACCCGAAGCGTCCTCCGAAGGACATGCCGGCGCTGAGCGCCAACGAGGCGGCCGTGACCGAATCGGTGTTTGCCTGCGGGGCGCGAATTGAAGTGGAGACCAAGACGATCGATGAGAAGCCGGTTCGCACGAAGATCGTCGGGGTGCGGCTGGAGCTGGGGCTTGAGGTGACGGAGTGGCTCCCGAAAGACACGACCGCGAAGATCAAGGCTCATGAAGATGGGCACCGGAAGATCTCCGAATTGTACTACGAAAACGCTGACAAGATCGCCGGTGACATCGCGAGGAAATATGTCGGCAAACCGTTGGAGTTTGCCGATGGGGATGTGAAGGCGGCGATCAAGAAAGCCGCCGGCGAATGCTGCCAGGAATATCTGGCCGCGGTGGAGAAGCCGAGTCAGAAGGTGCAGGAAAGGTACGATTCCCTGACCGATCACGGTCGGAACAAGGTTGCTGAAAAGCGCGCGATCGAAAAGGCGATTGAGGCGTCGAAGAAGGAAGCGTCGACACGCGCCTCGTAGCTATCTTGCGTATTCGACGGTTCGGAGTTCGCGGATCAGGGTGACCTTGACTTCGCCGGGGTACTGCATTTCGTCCTCGATTTTTTTGGCGATATCGCGGGCGATCTTGGTGCTGGATTTGTCGTCGATCATTTTGGAATCGACGATGACGCGGACTTCGCGGCCGGCCTGGATGGCGTAGGCCTGGCGGACGCCGTCGAAGCTGAGGGCGAGTTCTTCGAGATCGCGGAGGCGCTTCACATAACGCTCGAGGCTTTCGCGGCGCGCGCCGGGGCGGCTGGCGCTGATGGCGTCGGCGGCCATGACGATGGGGGTATAGGGCGTGGTCGCGGGCACGTCGCCGTGGTGACCGACGGCTGCGTTGAGGACGGCTTCGTTTTCGTTGAATCGCCGGAGGAACTCCATACCGATCTGCGGATGGCCGCCTTCGACTTCGTGGTCCATGGCCTTGCCGATGTCGTGGAGCAGTCCGCAGCGCCGGGCGAGGTTGCCGTCGAGCCCGAGTTCGTCGGCGATGACCTGCGAGATGTAGGCGACTTCCAGTGAGTGGCGCAGAACATTCTGCCCGTAGCTGGTTCGGAAGTGCAATCGGCCGAGGAGCGGAATCACCGGCTTGGGGAGGTTCAGGTTGGCCTCCTGCGCGGCTTCCTTGCCGATCTTCAGAAGCTGTTCTTCCATTTCCTTGGTGGTGGTTGCGACAACTTCTTCGATGCGCGCGGGGTGGATGCGGCCATCCTGCACGAGTCGTTCGAGCGAGATCCGGGCGACTTCGCGGCGGACAGGATCGAAGCAGGAGACGACCACGACGCCGGGCGTGTCATCGATGATGACGTCTACGCCGGTGGTCTTTTCGAAGGACCGAATATTCCGGCCTTCGCGGCCGATAACGCGGCCCTTCATGTCATCGCTGGGGATGGTGACGGTGCTGACGGTGTGATCGGCGGTTTGCTCGGCGGCGTAGCGCTGGATGGCCTGGAGGATGATCTGGCGGGATTTGTCTTTTGCTTCTTCCTGCGCCTTCTCCATTGTTTTCTGGATGAGCGCGCCGGCCTCCTGGCGGCATTCGTCTTCGATCCGGCGGAGAAGCAGTTCCTTCGCCTGGTCGATGCTCATACCGGTGATCTGGAGCAAGCGATCGCGCTGCTCGCGCAGGACGCCATCGAGCTGCTGCTCCTTCATCGTTAGAGACTTGTCGCGATTGGCGAGGCGGATTTCGAGGTCATCGAGATTCTTCTCCTTGACCGACAGGGTATCGAGCTTTCGGTCGAGGATGTCTTCGCGCTTGGACAAGCGGTTGTCGTGATCTTCCAGCTTGCGTCGGGAAGCCTCCTGCTCGCGCTCGAAAGTCTCCTTCAGCTTCATCTGCTGCTGCCTGGCGGAGAGCTCGATTTCTTTGGCTTTGTTGGTGGCCTCCTGCTGCGCGTTGGTGCGGATCTGATCGGCATCGGCTTTGGCTTGGGCGAGGGTGTTTCGCGTCGCCATTTGGATGAATGCAAAGACGCCACCGGCTCCCAGAACGAACCCGATTAAGGCCCAGATGAATTCCATATACGGCCCCTTCTGCCCTGCGCAGCGAAACGACACCGCGGGACGGGCTTAAACTCCAATAGCGGATCGGTAAGGGGAGGCTTCGGTGATGCAATCGCAAGCCCGGGCGTGGGCGCGCGACACGATCACTCGCGCGCGAGCGCGAGCTGGGTGAGACTGGCCCGGTGGAGAGTTGAAGGCGGAGCTCGAGAGGGCAGGTTTCGCGCCCATGCCAGCGATGGCGGAAGTGGGCGGCTCGTCAGCAGGACGAGTTGAGCCGAAGGCGGCGCGATCATGGGAAGGGCGACGCCCTGTCCTGCATGTCGAGCCAGCAGCAGCACGGCAGCGAAGACAAGCAGCGAAAGCGTCGCCGCCGTTAACGCAGCCAGAACCTGCACGAATTGAACTCCAAGTCGTTCCACGGTCAAGTCGAACCCCTTGCCAGGCGCTGGTTTAACCCGTTGTCTGACAAGACGTTGCGTCACAAAAGCCTATCGTACACCTACGGCGATCCGCTGAAAGTCCGGAGGCGGGACAAACCGCTTAGGGCGGGCGTGTCCGTTAATCTTTAATATCCTAGTGCAATGTGGGAGGGGTTACAAGGTCATACGGCGGTGCGGGGGCGGGGTGGGATCAGGGGAGTTCCCGATCGTTTTTGCGGAAGTGGGAAGAAATGGGAAGTTTTGGGAAGTGCGTGGGGTGTTTGGGGGTTGATGATGGGGGGAGAGAGCGCGAAGGCGCGAAGACGCGAAGGAGGCGCGAAGAGGGGAGATGTCGCATGCCGGATGTCTCATGTTGCTCATGTGGATGTGGGACATTGGGGGACATTTTCTGAAACGTGGAAGTTGAAACTTGAAACGTGAAACGTGATGTGGAGGGCGCGCGGGGAGAGGGTGAGTGTTCCGCGGCGGTGGGGCTTGAATCGATGCACATGGAGAACCCTCCTTCTATAGATTCCTTTGCGCTGCGCGAAAAAGTGTTCTGGCGCGCAGCGCGGTTTTTGGAACGCGGTTTTTGATGCGGAGTGGGGGGAAAGAAATTTGTTTTCGTGGATTTTGCGATTTGGCGCGCTGCGCGATTTGCGCGCCGAGCGCGCAGCGCGCGAGTTATGATTTGCTGGCGCCTTGTTGCGGAGGAAAGGGTTTGAGAAACTCTTCCGGCCACAGCGGGACAAATAGGTTTCGTCCTCCGGTCCCTATTTATTCGGCCAGGTCGCATCCATGATGGGAAAAATTCGCATCGGGTATCGATTCTGCGCGGTCGAGCGGTCGGTCGATTGACAGCACCCTCAAAATCCCGAAATTCCCGTCTTTCACCCGAGGTATTCATGCCCGCTTACAAAGACGTGAAAGTCCCGATTCAAGGCCAGAAGATCACGGTCTCCGCCGGCAAGCTCGCCGTTCCTGACCAGCCCATCGTCCCTTTCATCGAAGGCGACGGGACGGGGCCTGACATTTGGCGCGCCAGCGTCCGGGTCTTTGATGCTGCCGTCGCCAAGGCCTACAAGGGGCAGCGCAAGATTGCCTGGATGGAAGTCTTCGCCGGCGAAAAAGCGTTCAAGCAATTCAACAATTGGCTCCCCGACGAGACTGTCAGCGCGTTTCAGGAATTTCTCGTCGGGATCAAAGGGCCGCTGACCACCCCCGTGGGCGGCGGCATTCGATCGCTCAACGTGGCGCTCCGGCAGATGCTCGATCTCTACGTCTGCCTGCGCCCGGTGCGTCACTTCGCGGGCGTTCCGTCACCCGTCAAGCACCCCGAAAAAGTCGACATGGTGATCTTCCGCGAGAATACCGAGGACATCTACGCCGGCATCGAGTACGCGGCCGGGACTCCTGAAGCGCAGAAGGTCCTGGATTTCCTCGAGCAGAACGATCCGAAGGCCTTCAAGAAGATCCGCTTCGGCTCGAAAGAAGCTTCCCAATCCTGGCAGACCACCCTCGAATCCATCGGCGCGCCCAAGCGTGAAGTGCCGATCCATGTCGGTATCGGCTTCAAGCCCATCAGCTACCTCGGCACCGAGCGCCTCGCCCACAGCGCCATCGGTTACGCAATCCAGCACAAGAAGAAGAGCGTCACCTTCGTGCACAAGGGCAACATCATGAAGTTCACCGAAGGCGCCTTCCGCGACTGGGGATACCAGGTCGCGAAACAGTTCTACGGCGCGGAGGAAATCGACGGCGGCCCCTGGTGCAAGATTCCGGAAGGCAAAGCCGGCGCGGGACCAGGGGGGGTGGTCATCAAAGACGCCATCGCGGACATCACGCTGCAACAAGTTCTCACGCGGCCCGAGGAATTCGACGTCATCGCGACTCCGAATTTGAACGGCGATTACTTGTCTGATGCGTTGGCCGCCCAGGTCGGCGGCATCGGAATCGCCCCCGGCGGCAACATCAACTACATCACCGGCCATGCCGTCTTTGAAGCCACCCATGGCACCGCCCCCAAATACGCCAACCAGGACAAGGTCAACCCCGGCAGCGTGATCCTCTCCGGCGTCATGATGTTCGAATACCTGAAGTGGCAGGAAGCGGCCGATCTGATCGTCAAAGCTTTGGAGAGCGCCATCTCCGCCAAGACGGTGACCTACGACTTCGCGCGTTTGATGGAAGGCGCCAAGGAAGTGAAGTGCTCGCAATTTGCCGATGAGATGATCAAGCACATGGGATGAGATGAGCGGGCGGCATCGGTTGCTCGTCGACTTTGAAAGCACTACGGCTTTCTCATCGCCCCCGCCCGCCTGCTAAAATCCCCCACGCATGCGTTCCAGCGTCTCACTCGATCCGCAGACCCTCCTTTCGGCGTACGCCCAGGGCGTCTTCCCCATGGCGGACCGCGGCGGCGTCATTCGGTGGTTCACCGCCGACCCGCGCGGGATCTTTCCGCTCGACACGTTCCACGTTCCGCGCACTCTTCGCCAGATCGTCCGCCAGAAAAAGTTCGACGTTCGCATCAATCACGATTTTGCCGCCACCATGCGCGCCTGCAAGACCTCCCGTGCCGGGGAAACCTGGATCAGCGAGCCGTTGATTGAAGCCTACACCCGGCTGCACCATCTTGGCTTCGCGCACTCTGTCGAGAGTTACGTCAACGACCAGCTCGTCGGCGGGCTCTATGGCGTCAGCCTCGGCGCCGCCTTCTTCGGCGAATCCATGTTCCACATTGCCCCCAATGCCAGCAAGGTGGCGCTAGTTCATCTGATCGAACGCCTCCGCGAGCGGAAATACGAACTGTTGGACACCCAAGCCACCACGGCCCATTTAGAACAGTTCAACTGCCTGGAAATCCCCGCCACGGATTACGAGCGCCTCCTGCACAAAGCGCTTCAGCGTTCCTGTCGCTTCGACTGACCAGAGGAAAGGATTATTCTTCCGCCGGCTCGATCGTCACCACAAGGCTCTTGCTCTCGAACTGTTCCTTGTAAAGCTCCGCCCGCTCTTTGTGGGTGGTCAGCAGGAGGGCCACGCCCGTTTCGTGGGCCTCGAGCGTCCGCGTGACGGCATCTTCCTTCTTCAGCGTCGTCAGCTCGACGATCGTCCCGACCACATGTTCGAGCGTGTTCTTGTCATCGTTATGCAGCAGCACCTTCCAAGGCGGCAGCATTCGCGGCGGCTGATGTTTCGGCAACGGCTTCTTCGCGCGCTTGGGCTTCGTTGCCGCCGCGCTCTCGCCACCGGACTGACTGATTGCTTCTTCGTCTTTTTTCTTCGCCATACCACTGCGCTCCAAACGCCTCCGTGCGCCGCGATTATATCCTAACCGCTCTGCGTTTGGCACCCATATCTCACTCGGCTAAGCTCGCTGAGATGGAATCGCGCGTCATCGTCGGGACCATGAGCGGCACCAGCGCCGACGGCGTCGATGCCGCCGTCACCCAAATCACCGGCCAGGGTTTGGACATGAAGGCGCAAGTGCTTCTGCACCATTACCAGGCATATTCGCCCGAGTTGCGCAGGGAGATCTTCGCCTTTCGAAACGATGAAGTGAAAAGCGACTTCCTGGCTCGGCTTGCGAAGCTGGGTCGACAAATCACGCTCGCAACGGCGGCTGCGGTGAATCAGGCGCTGACGCTGGCCAAGCTCGAATCCAAAGACATCGCGGCGGTGGCAGCGCATGGACAAACGTTGTTTCACGGCCCCCCCGATTCCATCCAATGGTTTGATCCAGCGCTGCTCGCGCATGAGACGAATTGCCAGGTGGTGTCCGATTTCCGACGCGCGGATCTGGCGGCCGGAGGACAAGGCGCGCCGTTGGTTCCGTTCGCGGATTTCCTCCTTTTTCGACACCCAAAGAAAAACCGAATCCTCTTGAACCTCGGCGGGATCGCGAACATCACCTGGCTTCCGGCGAACTGCATGCAGGAACGGGTGCTTGCGTGCGATACCGGTCCGGGGAACTGCATCAGCGATTGGGTCTGCCGGACGTACGGGCCGGTTGAGATGATCTGGGATGTCGATGGAGCCGGCGCTGCGCGCGGTCAAGTTTCGCATGAAGTGGTCGATCACTTTTTGGAGGACGGCTACGTCGCGCTCGTCGGGCCGAAGTCGACCGATGGGCCGGCGATGATCGCGGCGTTTGAACGGGCGCTCGCTCTGTCGAAGCACAAACCCGAAGAGTTGAACGATCTGCTCGCGACGGCAGCTTATTTGACTGCGCGAACCGTCTATGAATCCATTCTCGCCGTAGCCGAGCGCGTCGATGAAGTGATTGCCAGCGGCGGCGGCACGCGGAATAAATCGATGATGAACTGGCTGGCGTCGAAGATGAACCCAACGCCGATCAAGCTAACGGATGACAGTGGTATTTCAGGAGCAGCGAAAGAAGCGACGGCGTTCGCGCTGCTCGCGGCGGCGACGCTGGACGGAATCCCCTCGAACATTCCGTCGGTCACAGGAGCGTCGCGCGGGGTCATATTGGGGTCAATAACTCCGAATCCGTCTGTGTAGGTCTATTTCACGACGACCGGCGTTTGCCGCGGGTGGACCGTTACTTCGCAGCGTACGGTCGGTTGACTTCCGCGAAAGGCGTCGCGCGTGCTGCGCGCGAGACCTCCTGCATCGAGGCCAACTTCGGTAAGTTGCTCTTTGCGGGTGGCATGGGCGACGAGGCGGTCGGGCATGCCAAGGCGTTTCAGCTTCTCGGTTGGCAGTCCATACGCGACAGCGTGTTCGACGACGGCGCTTCCGAAACCATTTTGCAGAGCGTGATCTTCCACGGTGAGGATCGGGCGATTGCTTCGCAGGACGCGGGCGAGCATGTCGCCGTCGATGGGCTTGCAGAAACGGGCGTCGATGACTTCGACGCTGATGCCTTCCGCGGCCAGTTCTTCGGCGGCGGCGATGGCGCTTTCGCAGAGGGCGCCGTAGACGATCAACGTGGCGTCGGCGCCTTCACGCAGGACCCGGCTCTTGCCGAGTTCCCATTCCCGATTCGCCTGGGACTTGAGGGATGGGTCGATGGTTTCTTCGAAGTTTTGCGTGGGGACGTTATCGCGCGGGTAGCGCAGAGCGGCGGCGGTTTCGAGCGCGAGCGAAAACCGCAGGGCGCGGTTTAATTCCGCTTCGTCGCTTGGCGCCATCAACACCATGCTGGGCATCGAGCGGAGGAACGCCTGGTCCATGAAGCCGTGGTGCACGGGACCATCATCGCCGACGTAACCGGCGCGGTCCATGCAGAAGATAACGGGGACACTGTTGAGAACGACTTCCTGCCAGACCTGGTCGAAGCAGCGCTGCATGAAGGTGGAGTAGATTGCCGCGAACGGTCGCATGCCGCTCTTGGCCATGCCTGCGGCCATCGCGGTAAGGTGGCTTTCGCAGATGCCGGTGTCGTAATAGCGATCGGGGAATTCTTTTTCGTATTTGGAGAGACCGGTGCCGTCCGGCATGGCTGCCGTCAAGGCAACAACGCGGGAATCTGTTTTTGCCAGCGCGATCATGGCGTCGGCGTAGGCGTTGGTCCAGGATTTTCCGGTCCCCTTCTTGATCTCGACCCGGCAGCCGTTCACCTGGAACGCGGCGGGCGAGTGCATTTTGGTCGGATCATCCGTGCAGACTTCGTAGCCGTGCCCTTTGACGGTCTTCACGTGCAGGACGACGGGCTTGTCGACGTGCTTGATCTCGGCGAGGAAGTTGATGAGGCCCGGCAGATCGTGCCCGTCGATCGGGCCCATGTACTTGATGCCCATGGCCTCAAAGAGTTGACCGGACCACATCGCGCCTTTGACGGCGGAGCAGAAGGAATCCCACGCATGCTCGATCGCATGACCGACGCTGGTCGGCAGCGTGTGGACGAGCTTCTCGCTGAAGCGCTTGAACTCGTCGTAGGTGGTGCTGACGCGGACGCGTTCCATGTACTGGGCGAAGGCGCCTTGCGGCTTGCTGATGCTCATGCCGTTGTCGTTGAGGATGATAAGCAACTGGCGGTTGAGCGTGCCCGCGTTGTTGAGACCTTCGAAGGAAAGGCCGTTGACGATGCTAGCGTCACCGACGAGGGCGATGACGTGGTTGTTGCGGCCAAGCTTCTGATCCGCCCGGGCCATGCCTACGGCGGTGGAGATGGCGGTGCCCGCATGACCGACGGCGAACAAGTCGTAGGGCGATTCATCAGGCGAGGGGAAGCCGCCGACGGAGCCTTTTTTGCGGAGTTTGGGGAAAAGCCCGGCTCGGCCGGTGACCATCTTGTGGGTGTAGGCTTGATGCCCGACATCGAAGAGCAGTCGGTCGGGCCCATCGGGATAGGGGCCGAGGTCGAAGACGCGATGCAGGGCAAGGGTGAGTTCGACGACGCCGAGGTTCGACGCGAGGTGTCCGCCGTTCTTGCTGACGGAATCGAAGATCCGCGTGCGGATCTCACCGGCCAGAGACGTAAGTTCTTCCAGCGAGAGTTCTTTGATATCCGCCGGGGAATGGATCCGCTCCAGGAGCGACATGCAACTACCTCCTAAGGGCATTCATTCTTAACACGCGCAGGCGGAACACAAGTCTTGGCGCATTTTCGTTCCGCCATTCTTGGCATCGGCATTTAGGGCCTCAAAACCGTTGGAACGCCTCTGACGGTGCAGATTTGCCGCCACCCGAAATGGTTAAAGCAACAAGAGCTACAATAACAACGACTGGTAAAATCATTTGAACTCCGCCAATCCTTTGCAAAAATCAGCAGTTATTAATGTAGCAAAGAAAAAGCCAATCGAACAGCTTGCATTTCATTGTGCGAAAAACCGTGAGGGTCTATCTGGGCGTACGGTAGTATGGCGAAAAGCACGCCGAAGCAAAACCACCGGACCAGCTTCAAACCGACCTGCGATGGGTGCAAACCGAGGATCGCCTCCATCTCGTCCATGGAAAGGCTGCCGTAACTCTCAGTCATCAGGCGTCTCGTGCTTTTGAGAGTTGCTACGGTGGCTCGCTAAAATGTTCTCCCGACGATGAATCGTGCGAGCGCGCGAAGGCCCTCGGCTTCGGCGCCGAATCCCGCGAGTGCTTTTAGTCCGGCGGCGAGCGCGTTCTGTGCGGCCTCGCGGCTTTTGTCCAGTCCGAGCAGGCTTGGGTAGGTGTTCTTGCCGGCCCCGTGATCTTTGTTGGTGGCTTTGCCCATTTCTTCCGGGGTGCTGGTGACGTCGAGAATGTCATCGACGATCTGGAAGGCGAGGCCGAGGTTGCGGCCGTATTCGGAGACGGCGAGCAGTTTTTCCGGGGTGACTCCCGCGGCGATGGCGCCGAGGCGGCAGGATGCGGTGAGGAGGGCGCCGGTTTTCATGCGGTGAAGATGCTGAAGCTCGGAGAGGGAGAGGCCATTGTTCTCGCCGTCGATGTCGAGCACCTGGCCGCCGATCATTCCCTCGGGACCGGTCGCGGTCGCAAGCTCGCGGATCAGGGCGAGAGCGACTTTGGGCTCTGCATCCAATGCAATGGTTTCGAAAGCCATGGTGACCATCGCGTCACCGGCAAGGATGGCCATCGCTTCGCCGAAAACTTTGTGATTGGTGGGCCGGCCGCGGCGGAGGTCATCATCGTCCATCGCGGGGAGATCATCGTGGACGAGAGAGAACGTGTGGATCAGCTCCATCGCGCCGGCGGCGGCGAGGGCGGAGGAAAGGTTGGAGGTTTGGGGTTCAGGGTTCAGGGAAGAGGAAGAGCAAGCTTCGAAGGTTTCGAGGATGAGCGTGGGGCGGAGGCGCTTGCCGCCGGCGAGCAGGGAGTATTCAATTGCTTCGGAAAGCTTCGTCGGCGAGTGTTTGATGCGGACGATCAATTGCCGCATGTACTGTTCGACGCGCTCGCCGTGGCGTTTGAGGAGTTCCAGCGCCAGGTCCTGATCCACTACGCTCGACTGTTCGTTGGCCATCGCGCTCACGCCTCGCTTGATGCCTGATCTTCGGATGATTCATCGCCGGCTTCTGATGGGTCGCCCGCCGGCTGTACCTCGGCGGCCTTATTGAGGGTCTCAACCTGCTTCTCGGCCTTGCCGAGGATTCCTCTGCAATGCTGAATCAGGAATTGTCCCCGCTCGTACTTGGCCAGGCTTTCTTCGAGTCCGACTTCACCGGTTTCGATGTCGGAGAGAATCCGCTCGAGCTCTTCGAGCGCCTCTTCGAAATTTTTGGGCGGGGATTGGTTCTTCTTCGCCATAGCGGCGCATTGTACGGAAAAAGATGAAGCGCATCGAGTTTGACATGCGTGGGCGACGGATGCGGGGGAGAGGGAACGACGGCGCTTGCGGGAGCCATTGCTCCGCCCCTCCTCGCTCCTTGCGAAATTGAGGCGGCGCGACGAATTGGACTGCCTATCTTAACGGCTTATCTTGTGCTTATGACCGAGCCGCACATCAAGCAATCCTCTGAGAGGGCGTGGCACCTGGCGGTGATCTTGCTTACGACGGCGGTTCTTGTGGCGCTGGTCCTGGCGCATCTCCACCGTGTCAATGGTCCATGGTATTGGCGATGGTCGTGGCGCCGGCTGAGCTTCTGGCTCTATCCCGCGATGCTGGTTGCTGCCGCGCCGTTTGTCGTCGCGCAATTGATTTACGCTCGTGGCGGAAGTCGCAGGCTCGCCGTTGCGTGTCTGGCTGCTGCGAGCTTGACCTTGGAACTGACCGCCCTCTCTTTTCAACCCCCGACTCTTCTGCGCCGCCTGCCTCTGATCGTTCAAAACACGGTCATCACCAGCTACTACACCGACGCGGTCATCCTTCAAGAGCAGAAGAACATCAGCACGTGGGAATGGCTGTACCAATATCCCGACATCGTCCCGCTGCTGCATGTTCACGCCAAGTACAAGCCGCCCGGGCTGATGCTCTTTTATCTGGGACTGGTTTCCATTTTTGGGAAGGGGATATTGGCGGCAACGATAGGCGGTTCCGTGATCGCGCTCGCGGCGGCGGCGGCGGTTCCGCTGACGTATCGCATGATCGATTTCTACGGCAACGATTCCGACGCCGCCTTCTGCGGCGCGAGTTACCTGGCGCTCTGCCCTTCGCTGATCCTGTTTCTCCCGCAGTTCGACCAGCTTTACGCTGCGCTGGCGCCGGCGCTGCTGATCCTTTACGGGTTGACCGTGCATCGGCCGCATTGGCGATTCTCTTGCGCCTTCGGCGCCGTCATGGCGCTGGCGCTGTTCTTGAGCTACATCTTTCTGATCTTCGGATTGTTCTTTGTTGTTTACTGGATGGTCTTCCTCGTCGATCGCGGAACGAGATCCGCTCTGGGCGCCGCGGCCAGGCTTGCCTTGGCAGCCGGCACGAGCATCGGGCTTTACGTCGCGCTTTGGGGGATTACCGGTTTCGATCCGATCACCACGTTTCAGGTCATTGGCCGCGTTCAGACCATCGACCTGCTGCCGCTGATCCGCCCGTTTCCGCAGCACATTTTCGACGACCTTCTCGATCTGGCGCTGGGAACCGGCTGGATCAGCATTATCCTCATCTTGCTGCTGTTCGTATCCTGGGGTCGCGGCAGCTTCCGACGCACCGGCAAACATCGCCTGGTGCAACTGGCGATGCTGCAAATTCTCACGATCGCGCTTGCGGCATTGTTGCCGGGTGAATCCGCGCGGCTCTGGCTGCCGCTGATCCCGCTGATGATCGCTCCGATCGGTTTCGAGTTGGTCCGTTGGCCCGCGCCCCACCGCGCGGCCGTCTACGGTTGCTTGTGGCTTTTGCTGATCGTCATCTGCCAGAACATGGTGTTTATCTACATGGGGCCGGAACTCGACGGACCGCGTTGACGGTTGCGGCGCATGTTAGCGCCGCCGCAGGACAATGTGGGCGAACATCGCGGCGACTGGCCCCAGAAGGTTCTCCAGCGCGCGGATGGCGGCAAACGAAAAAGCCGGCGCGAGGGATCGCATGGAGACGCCGCCGGAGATCAGATAGCGGAAAGGCATGAATGGGCGGATGGTCTCGATCCGCCATTGGGGAAATTCATGTTCGAAAATCGCGCGGTCGCGATGAAATACAAGCCAGGCCAGTGCTTGGTTGGAGCCGGACAGCGGCCCGGTGGGCGCGAACTCCCACGTGAGTGCTTCGGGGCGAAACGGTTCGTGATGCAGCCGGGTGTAAATCAGTTGTGACCATTTTGAATACCAAGGCTCAATCATGGCAATGACGCCTCCGGGTCGGACACATCGACCTGCTTCGGCGAGAAATCGCCGGGTATTGGGAACGTGATGGAACACATCCGTCATCACGACGCCGCGCAACGAGGCATCCGCCAAGGGCATCTGCTGGCCGTCCAGCACCACGTCGACGCCCGGGCAGGCAAAAATCTCGCTGGTCAGAAGATCGGGCACATAGCTCTTGAGAAACCCCGCTCCGGACCCAAGCTCCAGTACCGGTTCATTCCCCTCCGGCAGATCATCCGCGAGCAGGCGATACCATTCGTCATAAATTCGCCACAAGAATGGCTTGGTCTCGAGGATCTGCTTGCGCATGGCGGTCGTGCGCGGATCGTCGATGTCCATTTGCCGGGTCAGAGGATGGGCCAGCAAGGATCGGAGCATGCAACTCATTCATACGCGATGCCGGCGGGTTCGTCATCCATCGCCTTAGTTTGTCCTGTGTCAGCGGTGTGATATTCTCAAATCTCTCATGACTGCTGCGCGAGGGCCGCTCATCAAGCTTGCGATGGTGCTGGGCGCGACTGGGGTACTTGTTGCGCTGGTTTGGGCGCATGTGCCGGGGATGAACGGGCCGTATTACTGGAAATGGCACTGGCGGCGGTTGGAGATTCTGCCGCTGCTGATTCCGATTGTTCTTGCGGCGGTTCCGTTTTTTGCGGGGCAGTGGGTTTTCGCGTCGGGTCGGCGGCTTTCGCTGGCGCTGTCGCTGGTGACGGGCTCAACGTTCCTGCTTCAGTTTGCGGCGATCAGCGGTCAGCCGCCGGGCGGGCTTTCGCGGGCGACCGATCTGATTGGCAATTCACTGGCGACCAGCTATTTCACGGATGCGCGTGTTGCTCATTACAACAAACTCCAGCTGTCTAAATGGATGGATGATTACCCGCAGCTTCTCCCGCGGCTGCATTTGCATTCGCGATACAAGCCCCCGGGGCCGGTGCTGTTTCATTTGTTTTTTCTTGACGAATTCGAGACAGAAGCATCCGCGGCGCTGGCGGATGCGTTGGCGATTGCGCTGCTGGCGGCGGCGGCGGTGCCGATGTGCTTTGCGCTGATCAAAGCGCTTTCCGGCGACACGGGCGCTGGGTTCTGTGCGGCCAGCTACTTCGCGCTTTGCCCGTCGCTGCTGCTCACGTTTCCGCAGTTGGACCAGGTTTACGCGACGACGTCTTGTTTCCTCCTGATGGCGTGGGGACTGGCGCTTTTGCGAAACAGCGTGGGATGGTCAATCGCATTTGGACTCGCCCTGGGCGTGGCGAGTTTCACCAGTTATATCTTCCTGGGCCTGGGCGTGTTCCTCGCGATCTACACGCTGTTGTTCCTGGCGGATCGGGGCCGGCCGGGCGTGATTACCGCTGTCGTTTGCTCGACGACCGCGGTGCTCACGTTTCTCGGGTTCTACGGCTTTCTCCAGCTCGCGTTCGGCTTTGAGCCCATCGAAACTTTCGGCGTCATCGCGCAACTGCAAATGCGGGGCATCATCTGGATCGGCCGACCTTTTCCGCTGCACCTCGTGTTCGACATGCTCGACTTTTTTCTGGGGACGGGGTGGATCAGCGGGCTGCTCGTGCTGTTCTTTATGCTGCGGTCGCGCCCGCGACTGAAGCTGGCGGCCAACGATGTGCGGCGGCTCGCGTGGCTTGGGTTGGTTCAGATCGCGACGCTGTGGCTTGCGGCGCTGCTGCCGGGAGAGAGCGCTCGGCTGTGGCTCCCGTTCATGCCGCTGCTGATGATTCCGGTGGGAATTGAGCTATCGCACTGGAAGGCAAAGTCGCGCGCGATCGTTTACGCCTGTGTGCTGATGCTTTCTTTCTCCATTTGCCGGAACATGATTTTCATTTACGCCGGAAGCGGTGTGGATGGTCTGCGTCCGTACTATCTGCCGTTCCAATCGCAGCAGAACCGTTTGAGGATGCAGAGCATTGATCCCGATCCGCCGGCCGGCGCGGTTAGATAACCTTAGGATATCAGCCGTTTGGGGCCGCGACCTGAGACCTATGTGATGTTTGCGGGTGAGAAAAAGGGGGTGGGTGCCGAACGGGAAAGTAAAAACCTTCCCGACCCCTTTTCCCGTTCTCGCAGCATGCGGATAATCTAGTCGGTGCGGCCCAGCCAGGCAAAACGAATCCTGTCCCCTTAGAATTCCCCTCGCGCCGGCGGTTTCCATATGCCAGCTTAAGTCGCTCTGAGAGAGATGGCGCCGGGCGGGTCGCACGAGGTGATGTTCAAAGGCGAGCTAAAGATCTCAATCCCCAATCCGCATCGCGGCGATATCTGCAGAAACTTGTTGTCCATCATCCTGCACGAGGCCGGAATCTTCAAGCGACACTGGGGAACGCCTTTAGCTGAGCCGCGTAGCGAAATCGGAGGCGCTCGGCTTCAGTGCCGCGCAGATTACCTGTCTTTCCGCGGCGCGGGCTCCGCGGACTAACGAAAGAGGGAAGATGTTTTCGCCGGCAATGAGTTCTTGGGGAGGCCATGGGCCGAGAATTGTATCGCTATCGTGGCTGATCGCATGGAATCGACGGGTCGAACTGCTCAGTTCAACCCCTGGGGAAATCTTTCTGCGCCGTTTTGGCGGCGAAAAAGTTTTTGGTTTTAGACCGAACCGAAGCGGGCATCGGATCGATGTGTGACGTACAAGGCAATGAGTTGTGCTTGTGGACGAGCCGCGAATGGCGGCTTGTGAGAACGGGCCGATCGATGAGATTCTGCCGGCAGAGGCGGAGTGGGGGCGGGATCGATTGGCAGGTTATGTGGTTTTCCGCGCGTGTTTGACACGCTGATTGCGCGGCAGCGCCACCCGAAAAACTCGGACACCCATCCGCTCCCGGAAGGAACCGGCGGCTGAGCCCTTTTGTTAACTGGGTTTCGGCTTTGACGATTCCACCGGTCGGATCCGAGACACCCTTGTTTGACACCGGAGGTTTCCGTGCAACGTTTTTTCCGCCGATTCACCGACCGTCCTGCCCGTCACTCAATTAAGCGCGCAATCAATCGCGTGCTGGAGAGCCTGGAAAGCCGGACCCTGATGTCCGTCACGCTGGATGGGAATGGGTATACAAAGATCACGCCAAGCGATGATACCAAGACGATTTTCGTGAGCAGCACGCAGGGGAACGACGGAAACAGCGGTTTGTCGGAGAGTTCACCCGTGCATTCGATCGGGAAGGGCATGTCGCTGCTGCGGAGCGGGTCGCCAGATTGGCTGGTCCTCAAGAAAGGGGACGCCTGGAGCGAGGCGATCTCGTGGTCGAAGAACGGGCGGAGCGAAGATGAGCCGATGGTGTTCGGATCGTATGGCTCGGGCGATAGGCCGCTGATCAAGGCTGGGTCGAACGATGCCTTCTACTCGGGCGGGATGCAGAACGTTGCGGTCATGGGCTTGCACTTTATGGCGAGCACGCGGAACCCTGATTCGAGCGATTTCAATGGCAACGCGGCTGGTGGTTTTGGTATCGAGATTGTTGGCCCGGCCAAAAATGTTCTGATCGAAGACACGCAGGTGGAATTCTTCCGCGACAACGTCGCCATCATGGCGTGGAACGGCAGCCCGACCAACATCAAGCTGCGGAAGAACGTGATTAACAATTCGTGGTCGACGAGCGCTGTCTCCACGGGAGGCAAGAGCCAGGGCGTCTTCGTCAGCGGCGTGACGGGCATCACGATGGACGGCAACGTCTTCGATCACAATGGCTGGAACGAGCGAATCAATGGCGCGCAGGCGACGCTGTACGGGCACAACGTTTACGTCTGGACGGACAACACGGGTGTTGTTTTCAAGAAAAACATTTCTTCAAACGCGGGAAGCCACGGTCTGCAAGCGCGGTCGGGGGGAATTATCGACAACAACCTGTTTCTGGATGATCCGATCGGGTTGACGTTCGGCAAAGGCTCGCCGGTTACGCCGGGCGGAGTCTCGGGAGAGGTCAAGGACAATGTGTTCGTGGGCGATCACGACATCAGCGGCGCCACCCGCGGGTGGGCGATTGAAGTCGGCAATACCAAAAAGGGCGGTGGAACAGTCTTCTCCGGCAACATCATCACGAACGATGAGCAGAATGCTTTCGCGGCCATTCGCCTGATGACGCTTGGCGGCATCGAAAACCCGAACGAAGCGGCGGGGTTGAACGACCTCACGATCGAGAACAACATCATCCACGGCTGGCACCAGGCGCTGGACTACTCCTGGGACTTCGTCCCCGGCGGGACTGGTCCAAGCGCGCTCAATAACCTGACCGTGCGAAACAACGACTTTACCGCAAACGGCGCCTCGCCACAGGTCGTCGCGCACAACAGCACGTTCAATGGGGGACAGGAAAACTGGTCGGGCAATAATTACAGCAACCCGCAGTCGCCGAGCGCCTGGATTACCGTTGGCGGCTCAAACACGTCAATGGATGTGTGGCGAGCAACAGTGGACAAGACTGCCACGATGGGGCCGAAGCAATACTATGAATCTGATCGCACGATTGCGGCCTACAACGGCTCGCTGAACCGTGAGGGCAGCGAGGCGCGATTCATTGAGACGGCGCGGGCGATGAGCAAGGATCATTACATCCCGGCATGGACCGCGCCTGAGGCCATCGCGTATATCCAGGAAGGATTCGGACGAGGCAACGGCACACCGACTCCGGTGATTCCGTCCACCGGTTCGACGGGTTCAACGGACACCGGGCCGTTCGGTTCCGTTCCCCAGACGCCCGTTTCGACCATGCCTCAGGCCCGCGTGGTCTCGGCTCCGACCGTGACGACCTCCGGGCTCACGCAGCTGATTCAGGTGACGTACTCTGATGATGGGAACATCCTGTACGGGAGCCTCGATTCGGGTGATCTTTGGATCTCCGGGCCGAATGGATATGGGACCAACGCGAAGTTCCTGTATGCCGACGCGAAAGCCAACGGCTCGCCGCGCACCGCGACCTACGCGGTTACCGCTCCCGGCGGAAACTGGGATGCGGGCGATAACGGCGCTTACACCATCAGCATGTCGAAGTACGCCGTGTATGACATGAGTGGGAATGACGTCGCGGAGGGTCCGATCGGATCCTTCGATGCGGCGCTGACGAACACGGAGGGTTCCTCGACCGGTTCCGCTGGGGGCGGCATCCTCAATTCCGTCCCCACTCCTTCCCTCCTCCCCATTCCGCAGGCTCGGCTGGTTTCGGCTCCAACCGTGAAGGTCGATAGCGCCGCTGAAACGATCACGGTGACCTACACCGACGATCAAAGCATTTACTACCCCAGCTTGGATTCCAATGACCTCTCGATCACCGGGCCGAATGGATATTCGGCCAACGCCAGATTCCTGTATGCCGATGGGACGTTCAACGGCTCGCCGCGTACCGTGACGTACAGCGTGAGCGCTCCAGGCGGAAGCTGGGACGCGGGCGACAACGGCACGTACAACGTCAGCGTCTCGAAGTACGCGGTCTATGACACGACTGGGAACGACGTTCCGCAAGGGTCGATCGGTTCCTTCGCCGTTGCGTTGACCAGCAGCAACAGCGGTTTTCTCGACTCCATCCCAACGTCCACCGGGTCTTCCATGCCGCAGGCGCGGCTGATTTCGGCTCCCACGGTGAACCTGAACGGGGCGACGGAACTGCTGAGCGTGACTTACACGGATGACCAGAGCATTCTGTACGCCAGCCTGGATTCAGCGGACATTTGGATCAGCGGTCCGAATGGTTTTGGGACCAATGGGAAGTTCGTTCGCGCGGATGCGACCACGAATGGGTCGCCGCGCACGGTGACCTACGCTGTTGTCGCCCCGGGCGGAAACTGGGACCGGAGCGATAACGGGGTGTATACGGTGAGCATGTCGAAATACGCGGTGTACGACATGAGTGGGAACGATGTCGCGGCGCGAACGATCGGATCGTTTACCGCGGCGATGGTTTAACGCGAATCGTGGGACCCCTAATCGGTTTCCATTTAATTGTCGCGCATGGTAGGATGGGGAGTTCTTATCGGCGCGGGGATGGGCGACGGTGTCTTATTGTTCAGAAATTGTGTTCTGGAAAGGATTGAGGTTTTTCGAATGATCAAGGTCAAGAGCCGTGGCAGTGAGACGGCTGAGCAACTTTTGCGTCGATTTAAGAAGGCTTGCGAAAAAGAAGGCCTTACCAAAGACATCAAGCGCGTGGCCTATTATGAGAAGCCGAGCGAGAAGAAGCGTCGGCGGGCGCGGAAGACGCCGAAAATTCGTTAAGCCGTGAAACGTGATGCGTAAGGGAGAGGGATCGGGTGCCAAGCTTTACGTTTTACCCATTACGTTTTACGGATCACGCCAATGAGTTCTGAAAATTCGCCTGCGATTCATACCGAGCATCTGACGAAGATCTACAAGGATTTCTGGGGTCGGGACAAAGTCCGAGCCTTGGATGATCTGAGCCTGACGATTGCGCGAGGAGAAGTGTTTGGCTTGCTGGGACCCAACGGCTCGGGCAAGAGCACGACGATCAAGCTTCTCCTGGGCCTGATCTTTCCGACCGCGGGGAAAGCATCGGTGCTGGGGCGTCCGGCGGGGAATACCGAAATCAACGAGAAGATCGGGTTTTTGCCCGAGGAATCGTATCTTTATCGGTTCCTCAACGGCGAGGAGATCCTCCGCTTTTACGGAAAACTGTTCAAGATCCCGCGGAAGGAACTGAACCGGCGGGTGCCGATGCTGCTTGATACCGTGGGTCTGGACGCCAAGAGCCGCAAGCGCAAGCTGCGGGAGTATTCGAAGGGCATGGCGCGACGTATCGGTTTGGCGCAGGCCCTGATTAACGATCCCGATCTGATTCTGCTGGATGAGCCGACGACGGGGTTGGATCCGATCGGCACGCGCGAGATGAAGGATCTGATTTTGTCGCTGAAGGCGCAGGGAAAGACCGTTCTTCTTTGCAGCCATCTTCTGGCGGACGTGCAGGATGTTTGCGACCGGATCACGATCCTGTTCCGCGGCAAGATGCAGACGCTGGGTCAGGTGAAGGATCTGGTGCAGGTTAAAGACGTGACGCAGATCTCCGCTCGCGGATTGAACGGGGAACATTTGACGGAACTGAAGCAGTTTCTGGCCCGGCTGGGCGTGCAGGATGCACAAGTGACTCACCCGACGACGACGCTCGAGGATCTATTTATCCGCGTCGTGAAAGAGAATACACCGGCCGGGCAGACCAGCGTTGGAAGCGGCGGCTGAGGCGCGGCAAAGCAGCAGCTTCTTCTGGTGTTAGCGCGTGAATCGGAGGGGATCTTGAAGTTCAAGCGAGAACTATGTTTCCACACCCCTTTCACTTCATCGCGGTCATCGAACACCTGGGCGGGTATCTGGCGTCGGGAATTCTTCTCGTCGGCCTGCTCGTGGGATTTGTGGACCTGCGCAGGTTCAGCGGCAAACGCATCTGGGCGATCTCCGGTGTCTGCTTCGATGAATCCATCCGCAGGCGCATTCTTTGGATCGCGCCGCTTGCGATTCTCGGGATCATCGTCGTCTCCCAGTTGCAGCGCCCGCTTGATGAGCAGGATGTGATTCGGCAGACGATCAAGATTTGTCTCTTCACGACCGGGATGGTCGTGGTGATCAGCACGATCATCCTCGCCTGCACCAATCTGCCACGAGAGATTGAGAACCGGGTTATCTATACGGTGGTCACCAAGCCGACCACGCGGCTTGAAATCGTGGTTGGGAAAGTGGTCGGTTTTGCCCGTGTGTCGGCGGCAATTCTTCTCATCATGGGGGTGTTTTCATACGGCTACCTCGTCGTGCGCTCATGGAGCATGCAGCGATACATCACGGACCGCCTGGAATCACCGGAACTGCCTGCGAGCGAGAGGCAGACGCTGGATCATTACAGGCAGACCGGGCTGCTGCGCGCGAGGACGCTTGAACAGCCGGATGGGCTACAGGTCTTCGGGACTCCTCCGGAGTTGGGGGCATCGACATGGTCCATGGCGGGCAATGGGGAGGGTTCGTTTCTGGTGCCGTTCAACCTGAAGAAGGACGACTTGATCGCGAGCGACAAGCCGGATGCGGTTCCCGGATCCGAGGGGATTCAGGTCATGGTGGAGATCGGCTATCGCAAGAAATCGGAGCCGGTCGCGGAGAAGGTGGCCGCTACGCACAAGGCTTCGACGGCTCCCGCGCAGGCGCCGTATTACGGGCCGTTTTTGATGTCTCCTGAAGAGCGGCAGGCAATCCTGTCGAAAGTGAAACCGCAGCCGAATCCGGAGATCACGATCGAGGTTCTGGATCGGTTCATGAACGGGCTTGGGACCGCGTCGAGCCTGCTGAGCAATCGACCGCTTGAGCTTTTGAACAAGAACGGCGTCTCGCAGGTCTTTGCCTATATCCCGCCGAACGTGGCCGGCACGATGGGCGGACAGCCGACGTTTATCCGCGTGACGGGAGCATCCAAAGATGCGGAGTATTACGCGGGGAAGAATCCCGTGAAGCTGGCGGTCCCGCTCGGACCCGGACAAGGGAGGCTGCTGGAGGCGGCGAGCGACACGCCGCATTTTACCAGCCGGTCGGGCACATTCGGACAGCAGCTTCGCGGTGTCGTGGACGGTAAAGGCGCGGTGGGCGTCTACTCCTATCGCAATGCCAATTACAGCGGTGGCGATGCCGCAACGTTTGAGGGGAAGTTCGGGATCGAGCGCAGCGGCAACGACATGGATTCATCCGCGTTCGATTACGATGAGCCGACGCTGGTGACGGTGCGGGTTCGGAATCTGCAGAGCGGAAAAACTTCCGAACCGCTCACGATTCGACCGGAGTCCAATCGAACGACGTTTTTTAACGTCGGCGCTGATGTGGTCGGGGGTGGGAACTTCGACGTTCTGATGCAGTGTCAGACGCCGGGTCACTTTGTAGGACTGCAAAGCGCATCCCTCTCGATGATTACGGCGAAGCACCCGTTTATGCTGAACCTCGCGCAGAGCCTGTTGATTCTCTGGCTGATGTCGATTTTGGTGACGGCGGTTGCGATCTTCTGCAGCACGTTTCTTTCGTGGCCCATCGCGGTGGTGCTGACGCTTCTGATCCTCCTGGGCCACTGGGGCGTCGCGCAGCTTGGCGATGCGACCGCGCCCGGGATCGGCAATCAGATTGTGAATGACCTGGGCCTGACTAAATCAGCGCCGGCGAAGGCAGTGAGCGCAACGGTCGAACGGCTTAGCGGCTTGCTCAACTTCATGAGCACGATTTTGCCGGACATCGGGCAGTTCGCGGCGGTGGAGGATATCGAGCGCGGCGTGACGATCTCTTCCAGGCGTCTTGGAGACGCAGCCGGCGTTGCGCTGGGATTCGGGTTGCCGCTGACGGTTCTGGCGTATGTGGTTCTGAAAAATAAAGAGGTGGCGCCTTGAATCGGAGCCGCGTTCCTATTGTCTTGACGCTCATCCTGGCGCTTTTGGTGAGCGCCGTCACGCGCGACTGGGCGCGGGGCATGCGAAACCGAAGCGACAGCGCCCAGCCCACGGGACAAGGGGGAAACAGTTCGCTTGCGAACATGAACAGCTTCGCGCTGGCGCTGCTGCTTGGCGGACTGCGCGGCCCGCTGGTGATGGTGCTCTGGACAAGCTCCGAATCGCAGAAGAATGAGAAAGACCTCGAGGATTTCGATACGAAAGTCGAGTGGATTCGCCTGCTGCAGCCGGAGTTCGATACGGTTCATATCTTTCAGGTCTGGAACAAGGCGTACAACATCAGCGTCCAGATGGCGTCGCTGGGCAATAAGTATTCGACCATTCTCGACGCGATTGATTATGCGCAGCGCGTGGAATCGGGCAGGCCGAACAACATCAACATGATCTACGCGATCGGCGGGATCTACTTTGACAAGCTGGGAAGCTCGACGGAAAAGAACTATTACAAGAAGCGCGTGCGCGATGAATCGCTGCCGCATATTCCGCGGCAGAAGGTGGCGCGTACGGATCCTGGATGGCGGCGCGTCGAGATGGATCCGGTGCTGGATCAGCGAGGGATGATCCTGCCGGAGCTTCTGCAAGGGAAATACGCCAAGCCTGAATCGGTGAAGGAAAACGAGTGGAACACTGGAGCGGAGCTTCAGTATCTGGAGAAGTACCAGCCGTTTCCGTTTGGCGTGTCGACGATGGGATTTGCGTACAACTATCAGAAGCGTGCCGAGGTGATGCAGTCGACGCTGAACCAGCAGCACGCGCAATTGAGCCCCATGGTCGTGGATTCGCGGCCCGCGCTCGCGCTTAAGAGCTGGGAAGAAGATGAAGCCGAGCGCGGTCGGCGTCTTGAATTGACGGCGTTCAATCACCCCATCCCGGAAGAGCGTTTTCAGATGGAAACGCCGACCGGAGATCTCGCGGCTGATGCGCCCTTCAGTGCCACGGAAAGACCAAACCTCCTCGCTGCGATCGAATCTTATGACCGCGCATCGCGCGTCGGTATCGATGCCTTGGAGGAATACGAACGTCACCTCAAGAATTTCACGATCAATTACGGCACGTATCAGTCGCACATGGGAGAGTGCCGCGCCACCGCGGAGATGATGAAGGGCGATCGGGATTACCTCAAGGCCATGCTGGCGACGGGCGACGAACGCGCCAAGCTCCTGAAGAGCGCCGGCGCCGAATATCGCGTGGCGATGGAGTACATGCTGCGCCTGATTTTCACCTACTACATTGACGATGAGCTTGCGACCCAGGCGTTGCCGCCGGGCGTTCGACGAACCAATATCGACCAACTGCCGAAGGAGTTGTATGCACCTGTTCTGGAAAGGATCAGAGCACGTTCGCAGGCCAGACCGTTTGATCCTAGCGCCGAAGATCGGCAACAGTATGATCGCGGTGTTGATCGGATGCGAGCGCGCCTGAAACATGTGGAAGCTGGAAAGTAAGTTCCGGGCGCCCGCGTCGCTGTTCCCAGTCCCGACTAATTCCCCGAGGCAATCGCGGGTAAAGTTTTCTCTGTAACGATTCACCGCCAGCGGTGTAATACAAGTCGAGAAAGGAATTCACATGTCCGACCACGGAAATATTTCACGTCGAGGTTTACTCAAAGGGGCAGCAGTGGCGACCGTCTCGGCGGCAGCGATGTCCGCCCTCGGAACCAATTACGCCTGGGCGGCCGGTTCCGACACGATCCGCGTCGGCTTAATCGGTTGCGGCGGACGCGGGACCGGTGCCGCCCACGATGCGTGCGCGGGCGCTGAGAACGTCGAAATCATCGCCATGGGCGATGTCTTCCCCGATCGCCTTGCACAATCCAAAGATCAGATGAAGGACCTTGGGGAGAAGTTCAAGGTAAAAGACGATCATGCCTTCACCGGCTTTGATGCTTATCAAAAGGTGCTTGGCCTTTCCGAAGTGAACTACGTCATTCTTGCGACGCCTCCAGGGTTTCGTTCCACTCATCTCAAGGCCGCGGTCGAAGCGGGCAAGAACGTGTTCATGGAGAAGCCCGTCGCCGTGGATCCGACTGAGGTGCGCTCGGTGATCGAATCGGGCGACATGGCGGAGAAAAAAGGCCTTGCCATCGTCACCGGCACCCAGCGCCGCCACCAGGGCGAGTACATCGAAACCATCAAGCGCATTCACGATGGCGCGATCGGCGAAATCGTTTCGGGCAACTGCTACTGGAACCAGGGCAGCCTCTGGATGCACCCGCGCAAGCCCGAGTGGAGCGACATGGAGTACCAGATCCGCAATTGGATCTACTTCACGTGGATCGGCGGCGATCACATCGTCGAGCAGCACGTCCACAACATCGACGTGATCAACTGGGTGATGAACGGCCCACCGGTCAGCGCCTATGGCATGGGCGGTCGACAGGTGCGGACGGATCCTGCGTATGGCCACATCTTCGATCACTTCGCGATCGAATACGTCTACGCGAACGGCGCGCGGGTCACCAGCATGTGCCGCCAACAAGACGGCACCGACGCCCGCGTCGCGGAACACGTCGTCGGAACCAAAGGCACCAGCAACTGCGCGAACTACATTAAGGGCGCTGAAGAATGGAAGTACAAGAAGGGCAGCGAACTTGGCCCCTACCAGCAGGAACATGCGGATCTGATCGCCAGCATCCGCGAAGGCAAGCCGCTGAATGAAGCCAAGCGCATTGCCGAAAGCACGCTGACGGCCATCATGGGGCGCATGAGCGCCTACTCCGGCAAGCTGGTGACTTGGGAACAGGCGATGAAGTCGGAGATGAGCTTGATGCCCGCGAAGATCGAACTTGGCCCGATTCCGGTTGCACCGGTTGCCATGCCCGGAAAAGACAAAGTCGCGTAATCAGCAAAATTGCCCTGGAGAAACCAAAGCCCATGGAGTTAACCTCCGTGGGCATTCTTTTTTACCGCTCGCCGCGGGGTTTTCGCTCGTCTTTGCTGTCCGCCTTCGCTTCGTCCGGCGGCGGTGCGAAGAGGGTTTCGTCTTCGACGGGGATCTTCGGCGGCGTCCACTTCGCGCCGAGATGCTCGTACGCAAGCTTCGTTGCGCGCCGCCCCTGCCGGGTGCGGATGACCATCGCCGTCTGCAACAGGTACGGTTCGATGACGTCTTCCAGCGTATCGCGCTCCTCGCCCATGGTGGCGGCAATCGCATCAACCCCCGCGGGACCGCCGTCATAAACCTCAATCAGTGTCCGCAGGAAATTCCGATCCTGCTCGTCCAAACCCAGCCCATCGATTCCTTCGAGCTCCAGCCCTTTGCGGGTGACTTCAAGATTGATCTTCCCGTTCGCCTCGACCGAAGCGTAATCGCGAACGCGGCGAAGAAGCCGGTTGGCAACCCGCGGTGTGCCGCGGCTGCGGCGCGACAGTTCCGCCAGCGCATCCACCTGCGATTCCACCTTCAACAGCTTCACGTTCTGCCGAAGAATCTCTTGAATCTGCTCCGGCGAATAAAACTCCAGATGCTCGACAAGCCCGAACCGGCTGCGCATCGCGCCGGTCAGCAGGCCGATGCGCGTGGTCGCTCCGATGAGCGTAAAGGGCTTGATCTCGATGCTGAAAACGCGAGCGTGCAGGCCGGCTTCGTTGGTCAAATCGATCTTGAAATCCTCCATCGCCGAATACAGACACTCTTCAACAACCACGGGAAGCCGGTGAATCTCGTCGATGAACAGCACATCCCGCGGCTGAAGGCTGTTGAGAATCCCGCTGAGGTCCGCGCCGCGCGTCAGCGCCGGACCGTTGGTGACATGAACCTTCGAGCCCATCTCATTCGCAACGACGTGCGCAAGCGTCGTCTTGCCAAGCCCCGGCGGACCGTGCAGAAGAATATGCTCAACCGTCTCCTTGCGCCGGCGCGCGGCTTCCACCGCGATCTTGAGCTTCCGGATCAGCGAAGTCTGGCCGATGTACTGCTCGAAACGCTCGGGGCGGAGCGACAGCGCGGCCGTGAGCTCTTCGCCTTCCTGCATCTGCGGGGAAATGAGTCGCTCGATCGCCATTCGTGAACCTCATACGCCTGTCAAAAATGCTATATGCGCTGGGAGTACAGCTTGAGCATTTCAGGGATTAACTGGTCGGCCGAGCGAGCCTCCGGCCTAGCCTGCTTGGCGCGGTTCAGCAGGGTCTCGGCTTCGGAACGGCGCAGTCCCATCTGAGGGCTGGTGAGCACCGCAATCGCCGCTTCGTCCTCGCTGTTGCGCTCCGGCGCTGCTTGTCGCGGTGACGCCAGGCCCATGAACGCGCCGACCTTTCCGGACAGTTCGGCGATTATCAGCTCCGCCGTCCGCTTGCCGATTCCCTTGAGGCTGGACAGGAAGCGCGTGTTCTTGTTTTCGATCGCGTCGGCGATCTCACCCACCGGCGCCGTCAGCGCGCGCAGGGCGGTCTTCGGACCGATCCCTTTCACGGTGATGAACTTTTCGAAAAAGCGCTTGTCGTCAAGCCGAAGAAATCCGATCAGCCGCGGTTCGAGGCTGCCGCCGCTGGAATCCCCCTGGAAGTAAAGCACCGTGTGGAAGGTGACCTCTTCTCCCATGCTTGCCTGAAGTTCGCCCACATCGCTGGCCGCCACGAGAAGCTCGCAAATCACCGGCCCGATCTGAAGGTGAGCGCGGTCCTCGTCCACCCGCCGCAGTTCTCCGGTCAAGGATGAAATCATCGTTCGCGCCTCATGCCTGTCTCGTCATCGCATTGTAGACTTTCGTTAGGGAGAGGTCTTGGCAACGCGACGGACCTCCCGCTTCGGTCTCGCCGGCTCGTCAAGGTATCGCCCGCAGCACAGCGCCACCGCCAGCGCATCGGCAACATCGGGAGGCTCCGGGAGGCTCGGCAGCCGCCATTGCGCCTGGATCGCCCGCTGCATTTGCACTTTGCCGGCGTGACCGTGTCCGGTTAGCGACTGCTTAATCCGATTGGCCGCAAATTCCTCGATTCGCACGCCCAGACGACACGCCACCAGCAAAATGACACCGCGCGCATGGCCCATCAAAATCGCCGTGCGCGGATGCGCATAATGGGAATATACCTGTTCAATCGAGCACACCTCCGGCCGATGCTCGGTAAAAAGCTGCGCGAGCGCCCGCTCGAGTTCGACCAGCCGTTCCGCGATTGGAGTCTTCGCTCTAAGCCGAATCACCCCGGCATCGATGAGCTTCGGACGCTGCGGATCGTAGTCGATCACACCATAACCGGTGAGTTGAAGTCCGGGATCGATTCCGAGGATGCGCAAGGGGAAGCTCCAAACGGATAAATTCCAAGCTCCAAATAAAGGGAATTGGAGTCAAAAACAAGAACAAAGCAGAAGCGCCGTCACTGGGTGTAACTCAAGTTTCTGGCATATGCTGCTTTGGCATCGGTGGGGCAGACCTTCTTGTCTGCCTAAAATGGATGTACTCATCCATCCGAATTTCGCCTCAATGGGTACATCGAGTCGAGGCAGACAAGAAGGTCTGCCCCACCGTTCTCTGACGAAGAGTGCCAATAAGCGCAGTTACACCCCCGTCATTTTTTTTGGCACTTGGAACTTTTCCGTTTGGAGCTTTTCTCTACTCGCGTCTCCAGACCGTTCCCTCCGGCCGATCCTCCAACGTAATCCCAATCTCGGTGAGCCCCTTGCGAATGGAATCCGCGATCGCAAAATTCTTTGCCGCTCTCGCCTCCGCCCGAATCTTGATAAACAGCGCCATCAGTTGGTCCGTCACCCCCGACTCCGGCGCCTGCTGCTTCTGCAGCTCGGGCCGAAACAGCCCCAGAATCAGCCCCGACTTCTTCAGCGTCTGCATCGCCGCCGTCGCCGCTTCCACCAGCTCCGGCTGCTTATTCTGCTCGACGTTATGCCGCTCGATGAGCGCATTGATCTCCCCCGCCAGCTCATGCATCACGCCAATCGCACCGGCGGTGTTGAAATCATCATCCATCATCTCGAGGAACTTCATTCGCAGACCCAGCACCGCGCGGGCAAACGGTGCGTGTTCCGTATCCAGCAGCTTCCCCGCCGTCCGATCCATGTCCGGCGCATCCGCCGCAACCTGCTGCCCATTCGTCACCCGCTTGATCCGTTCCACAAGCCGCTGGAAAACGGAAAGCCCCTTCTTCGCTGCCACCACGACTTCATCCGAAAAATCGATCGGGCTGCGATAGTGCGTGTTCAGCAGAAGATAGCGGAGAAGCTCAGCGCCATGATCTTCCACAAACTGGCGCGGGTCGATCACGTTACCGATGCTCTTCGACTGCTTCTCCATCTTCCATTCGCCGGATGCGCTCTTGGTCTTCATGCGGGTGAGACCGTTGTGCATCCAGAACTTCGCGAACGTTTTCCCGCTGGCGGATTCAGACTGCGCCAGCTCGTTTTCGTGATGCGGAAACAGCAGATCCATCCCACCGCCATGGATGTCGAAGGTTTCGCCGAGATACTTCACGCTCATCGCGGAGCACTCGATATGCCAGCCCGGCCGGCCCGCGCCCCACGGCGAATCCCACGCCGGCTCGCCCGTTTTCGCGGATTTCCACAGCGCGAAATCCGCCGGATTTCGCTTGCCCGTGCCTTCCAGCGTGCGAAGCCCCGATTCCTGCTCCTCGACTTTCCGATGCGACAGCCTCCCATAATCCGGATCCGATGTGACATCGAACCACACATTCCCCTCGACGGCATAAGCATGGTTCTTCGCGATCAGGCTCTCGCACATCGTGATGATTTCGCCGATGTGCTCTGAAGCCTTCGGAAACTTGTCGATCGTATCGACGCCCAGGAGCGCCAGACACTCCATATATTCCCGCGTGTATTTCTCCGCGATCTCCTGCACCGAAGCCTTCTCATCGTGCGCCGACTGAATCAGCTTGTCTTCGACATCGGTGATGTTCACCACCCACATCACATCGTATCCCTTGAAGACGAGATAGCGCTTAATCGCATCAAAGATCACCGGCCCCACCATGTGCCCGATGTGCGGCGACTTGTAAACCGTCGGTCCGCAAAGGTAGATCCCCACCCTCCCCGGACGCACCGGCTCAAAAATCTCTTTTTGCTTGCTCAGTGTGTTGTAAACGCGGAGGCTCATCGGCTCTTCGATTCAGGGAAATTGCTTCAACCCCCAACGACAACGATTGCTCTTTTACTGTGACTTCGTAATCAACACAACCGCGTGGGCCGCAATCGCTTCGCCGCGACCGATGGCGTCGCAGCCCTCGTTGGTGCCGGCTTTAATGTTGATGTCGCATTTCAAAATCGACTTCAGATGCGCCGCCATCTCCAACTTGAACTTCTCAATCTTCGGTCGCTCCGCCATGATTGTGACATCCACGTTCTCCACCACCCAACCGGCCTGTTCCAGTTCCGCCATCACCTGCACGAGAAACAATGAACTTGCCGCCCCTTTCCACCGAGCATCCGTATCCGGAAAGTGCTCCCCAATATCCCCCTTTCCCCCCGCCCCCAATATCGCATCGACAATCGCATGAATCACCACATCGCCATCGCTGTGCGCGACAGCGCTCAGGTCCTCCGCCACGACGACGCCGCCAAGCAAAAGCTTGCCGCCCGATTGCAGCCGGTGAATGTCAAACCCATGGCCAATGCGACAGGTCATATCTGCTCTTTTGTAAGGGCGACGCCTGCGTCGCGGTCGCCGCGCAGCGGCCAATCTTCACTAAGTTGTCGCACAACCGCCACAACATCATCGGTTGCATCACCATCCGGATTCTCGTGCGGGTGACGATGGCGTCGAAAGTCGATTTCAGCGGGGACGGCCATGGTCACTCCGTCAACTCATACTCCTTAATCTTCCGATACAAAGTCCTTTCCCCAATCCCGAGGATCTTCGCCGCCTGCTCCCGGTTCCCATGAACCATCTTCAGCGTGTTCTTGATCAGTTCCTTCTCCGCCTGCTCGATCGAGATCCCGACGAGGTTATTCATCCCGCCAATCGATTCCGGCCGCGCGGGGCGAATCTCAATCGGCAACTGCTCCACCGTCAGTTCCGTCCCGTTCGCCATCACGATCATGTTCTCAATGACGTTCTTAAGCTGCCGCACATTCCCCGGCCACGGATAGCTCATCAGAAGCTGCTGCGCTTCCGGCTTGATCCCGCTGATCTCCTTGTTGTATCGCTCGCTCGCAAGCTTCATGAAATAATGAATCAAGATCGGGATGTCCTCGCGCCGCTCGCGCAACGGTGCAATCAGAATTGTCGCGCCCTTGATCCGAAAAAACAGATCTTCGCGAAACTTTTTCTCCGCCACCATCTCGTCAAGATTGCGATTGGTCGCGCTGATCAGCCGAACGTCCACTCGGATCGGCTCATTCGATCCCAGGCGGACCACCTCGCCATTTTCCAAAACCCGCAGCAGCTTCGCCTGCATCGCCTGCGGCATATCTCCAATCTCATCCATGAACAGCGTCCCATCGTCCGCGTGCTCAAACCGCCCCTCCCGCTCCGTCTGCGCGCCGGTGAACGCGCCGCGCACATGGCCGAAAAGCTCGTCCTCCAGAATCGATTCCGACAGCCCCGCACAGTTCAACGCCACCAACCGCTGCTTGCGTCGCTTTGAATTATTATGGATCGCCCGCGCGACAAGCTCTTTCCCGGTTCCGGATTCGCCCATGACCAGGATCGGAATGTCGCTCTGCGCAACCTGCCGCGCCGTCTGCACGACCTTCTGCATCGACTGGCTGGCTGCAATGATTCCCTCGAAACCAACCTGCGACAGAACCTGTTCCTGAAGCGCCTGATTCTGCTTCTGAAGCGCCGCCCGCTCGGCAGCCCGATTCACCTGAGCCCGGAAATACTCCAGATCCAGAGGCTTCTCGATGTAGTCGTAAGCGCCTTCGTTCAACGCCTGCTTGCACGTTGGGATATCCGCGTGAGCCGTCACCAAAATCACCGGCGGCTGGGGATTCTTCCCATGCGTCAGATGAAGAACCTCAAGCCCATCCCGCCGCCCATCCATCACGAGATCCGTGACGACCACATCGTATTCCCGCTTCTCAAGCCGTCCCCGCGCCTCCGGCAGGCTATACGTCACATCGCATCGGTGGCCCAGTCGCGTCAGCGCCTCGCACATCACCTGCGCGTGCTCGCGCTCATCGTCGACGACGAGGATGTTCGATTTTGTAACTTCAGAATCCGACATAGCCACGCAATTCTATCCGCTTGCGGCTGTAGGGGCGACGCCTGCGTCGCGGTCGCGGCAAAGCCGCGAATCCTCTGCGATTCCGATGCTGCCCCAACCGCGACGCAGTCGTCGCCCCTACAAACGCAACACAATCGTAAAATCCGTCCCCTTCTCCATCTCGCTCTGCACGCTGATCGTCCCCCCATGCTCTTCAACAATGCGCTTCGTCATCGCCAGCCCAATCCCCGTCCCCCCGCGCTTGGTCGTGTAGTACGCCAGAAAAATCTTCGGCAGGGTCTCCGGCGAAATTCCCGCACCCGTGTCGATCACGTCGATGCAAACATGTTCGTCCTCTTTCTTCAGCGAGAGAATCAACTCCCCTCCCGCCGGCATGGCCTGCACCGCATTGAGCATCAGGTTGAGCAGCGCCTGCTTGATCAGCTTCGGATCGACATTGGCGACGATCGGAGCGGGCGATTTTTTCAGCCGAAGCTGCACCCGCTGCACTTGAGCCTGCGGCGAAAAAAAATCCACCAAATCCTCAAACAGCTGGTTCAGCTCGACCGGCTTGCGATCCAGCTCAATCCGTCCCGCATAACGAAGAAAATCATCCAGGATGTCCCGCAGCCGCGACGTCTCGCGCTGGACAACGCTCAGCCGGTTGATCAGCCGGCTGTAGGCAGGATTCTGCCGATCGAGATCTTCCTGAAGAAGTGCGAGATTCAGTTGAACCGTGGACAACGGGTTCTTGATCTCATGCGCAAGCCCGCCGGTGAGCGACCCGATCTCGGCGAGTCGTTCCGCCTGTTGGGTGCGGCGTTCCAGCCGGACGAAGCGTTTGTACGTCCAGACCCCCACCCCTGCCGCGGCAATCGCCGAAACCACAAAACCCGCGACCAATCCCCAGAAGAAAGGCATGGTCGCGAGAAGGTAAAACCTTGTGACGAAAAGTGCAAAAGCCATTAAACCCGGCGAGAAATAAGCGCAGCGCCAGCGGTAGGATATTTCCCCGCTCCAGGCGGGCGCGTTCGCGCCGGCTCATGAGACGCAAAGCAACCCGATTAAGCAGGCTGCGCGTCCACGCCGCCCCGGGCCGCCGCCACGCGTTTCACGTGCTGCGCCAGAAGGCCCTTTTCGCCTTTGATTTCATCGAAATTGACACTTTCTCCGTCCTTAAGAGAACGGAATCCGTCGCCTTCGATACTGCTGAAATGAACAAACACGTCCTTACCATCGGGGTTCAGAATGAATCCGTAACCCTTTTTGGAATCGAACCACTTCACGTTGCCAATGGGCATGGCACACTCCCACTGAAAGAGATGAACGAAGCCCACAAAGCCCTTGAACGAATTGAACAGCCACACACCGGGCTGCCGAGAGAATAGGCTTCGAACACGGCTTCGCTCCCGGTGGTTTACCACAAAGAAACAAGGACTCAACAATTTTTTGCTCTGTCGAACAGGAAATTTTGATTCCGCGGAATTTCCGCGCCCTACTAACCTTCATCCCCTTCTCACAATGCTCGCTTCGCTTCGCAGGTCAAAGCATTCACTTTCCTCATTGTCGATCCCCCTTCACCAAACTTATACTCCGCTGCGCGCCACAGTTATGGAGCTGAAGTGACCCTCACCACCGAAGGCAATGTTGTGTCGCCTCCCGGCACCCTTCCGACCATTTTGATCGTAGATGACAACACCAACGTCACCCGCGCGCTCGTGAGATTGGTGCAGAAAGCCGGGTACGTTGCCATAGGCTGCCATTGCGGAGCTGATGCGCTCGCCTGCCTCCAAACTACAACCCCGGCCGCCGCCGTCATCGACGTTCATCTCCCCGACATCAGCGGCCTCATCCTAGCGCAGAAACTGCGCGACCGTTTGGGTTCGGCTGTCCCGATCATTGTCATGTCGGGCGATACGTCGATGGAAACATTGAACTCCCTGTCGCACGTCGGCGCCACCTATTTCTACAGCAAGCCCATCAGCTCCGCTTCCTTGCTCAAGCACCTAAAGACCCTGCTGGCAGGCGAGAGTCCCGAAGCGAAATAATCACATCCAGCTGATGCGGATTCCGCTTAATTCCCGCGCTTGTGTTTCGCGGCCGCGCTTGCGGGGCGCGAGCTTCGAGAGCGAATCAAGCGAGAGAGTTAAAGGAGGCCTTGGATCAACGCCTCCCGCGAACGCGTGCAAAGTGGAGCGATTCGGGGTCAGGGGTTGACGGCGCGGAGCCAGCCGTGGGCGTTGTACGACTTCAGGATGCTTAAGCCTTTGGGGCCCATCACGCAGATGGCTGTGGAGAGGGCGTCGGTGTCGATTCCCTTTGGGGCGATGATGGTGGCGGCGTAGTGGTTGGTGAGGGCGCGGGCGGTTCTGGGGTCGACGACGTGGGAGTATTTGGTGCCGGCGATTTCCACGAATTGGACGGTGTCGCCGCTGGTGGAGATGGCGGTGTTGTGTAGGGTTAGTTTGCTGGGGGCGGAGCCGGGGTTTTCGATTTCGATGGTCCAGCCGTTCGTTGCGGGAGGGGCGTCGCTCACGACGATGTCTCCGCCAGCTTCGAAGAGGGCGCTTTTGATTCCGTTGTCGCGGAGGACGCGGATGGCTTCGTCGCCGGCGTAGCCTTTGGCGATTCCGCCGAGGTCGAGCTTCATGCTGGGCTTGACGAGGCGGACGGTTTTTTTGAAATGATCGAGTTGCATCAGTTTCCAGCCGGTGATCTGGCGGGCGGCATCGATTTGCTGGGTGGTGGGCAACTCGTGGGTTTTTCTTGCCTTTCGCCAGAGGGCGACTTCGGGGCCTACGGTTACGTCGAAGGCTCCAGCGGTTTTTTGGGACAGTTCCCGGGCTTTTTCGAGGACCAGGAAAAGTTCATCGCTGACCTTCACAGGCTCTGCGCCGGCTTTGGCGCAGAGCCGCAACAACTCGCTGTCGCGGCGGTAATCACTCGTGGCGTTTTCGAGCGCTTCGATGCGTTGATAGGCAGCGCGGCAGGCATTCTCGGCGGTCGCCTCATCGGGGGCATAAACGACGAGGCGCGCTTGAACGCCCATCTTAATTTGGGCATAGTTATAGCGCTGGAGTCTGGGCTGATGCGAGCAGCCGAGCCCGGCAGTGGTTCCAATTAACAGAATTGCGAAAGCGGAGGAACGCGTGAGAGCCCGCAGAGTGTCGTTCATTATTGTGTGCATCAGCGTCTTGATCATTGGCGCTGGGCCTGAAGAAAAAACGTTCAAGGAGAAAGTCCCGGCGGGACTGAGCTCCTTCGAGATGGTCCTCATTCCGGAGGGCGAGATCAAATTGTCGGGCGACAAGGAGGCGGTGAAGATCAAGCCGTTCTACATGTCGAAGACCGAAGTGACCTGGGACATGTTTGATCCATACATGATTCGCGGTGACCTGACGGAGAAGCAGCGGGTGGAAGGGGTTGATGCTGACAGCCGGCCCAGTAAACCTTACGGAACGGTGAAGGATTTCGGGGACTCGGGGTTTCCGACGGTTTATCCGCACATTCTCAATGCGCAGGATTATTGCAAGTGGTTGAGCAAGAAGACGGGGAAGAAGTATCGGCTGCCGACGGAGGTGGAGTGGACGTATGCGTGCCGGGCGGGCGGGGATGGGAAGCCGCTCCCAAAGGATGAACTGACGAAGGTGGCGTGGTTTGATGGGAACTCGGAGGAGAAGCCGCATTTAGTGGGGAAGAAGGAGCCGAATGCGTTTGGGCTTTATGACATGCTTGGGAATCTTGGCGAGTGGGTGATGCGGGCGGATGGGACGAGCGTGGTCGCGGGGGGCGCTTGGATCGACAGCGCGGATGAAGTTTCATCGAATGCGCGGAAAGAATATTCGGAAGACTGGCAGAGTTCGGATCCGCAGAGCCCGAAGAGCAAGTGGTGGCTGTCGGATGGGACGTTTGTTGGGTTCCGGATTTTGTGTGAGAAAGAGTGATTTCGTGGCATGGCCGTCTCGGCCATGCCTTCGATAGACACGGGCGAGACGCCCATGCTACGAGAGGATGACATGAGTGATAGCAATGTTTCGCGTCGGACGATTCTGAAGTCGAGTGCCGCGATTGCGGCGGCGGCGACGTTTGCGTCGCTGGGCACCAACTATGCTTGGGCGGCGGGGTCGGACAAGATCAAGATCGGTCTGGTCGGCTGCGGCGGGCGCGGGACGGGGGCGGCGACGGATTGCTGCCATGCTTCCGCGCAGGTGCAGATCGTGGCGATGGGGGACTTGTTCAAGGATCGGCTGGATAGCTCGCGGGCGCAGCTCAAGGGGGATGGGGATAAGAACAAGGGCGTGGGCGAGCAGTACGCGGTGAATGACGATCAGTGCTTCGTGGGGTTTGATGCTTATCAGAAGGTGATCGATTCAGGGATCAACCTGGTGCTGCTCTGTACGCCGCCCGGTTTTCGGCCGACGCATTTCAAGTATGCGATCGACAAGGACAAGCACGTGTTCTTCGAGAAGCCGGTTGCGGTTGACCCGACGCAGGTGCGGGCGATTCTGGAGACGAGCAAGGTGGCGCAGGAGAAGAATTTAGGCGTACTCACCGGCACGCTCTTCCGCCATCACACCACCCACCGCGAAGCGATCCAGCGCATGCACGATGGCGCGATTGGGGACATCGTCGCGGGCAACAGCTATTACAACGCGAACGAGCTTTGGTTTCATGCGCGCAAGCCGGAATGGACGGATGCGGAGTATCAGATTCGCAACTGGCTGTATTACACCTGGCTGTCGGGGGATCACATCGTCGAGCAGAATGTTCACCGCATCGACGTGATGAACTGGGTGATGAAAGGACCGCCGGTGGCGGCGTATGGCATGGGCGGGCGGCAGGTGCGGACGAACCCGAATTACGGCAACGTGTACGATCACTTCGCGGTCGAGTACGAGTACGCGGGCGGGGTGAAGGTCGTGAATACGTGCCGGCAGCAGGATGGCACGGAGGCTCGCGTGACGGAATATTTTGCGGGGACGAAGGGAACGGCGCAGCCGGCGGAGGGGAAAGTCGGCTCGACCGAGAAGATCAAGAAGGAGAACTGGGGCGATGCTTATGTTCGCGAGCACAAGGACCTGATCGACTCGATCAACGCGGGCAAGCCGCTGAATGAGGGCAAGCAGATCGCCGAGAGCACGCTGACGGCGATCATGGGGCGGATGAGCGCGTACACCGGCAAGCGCGTGACCTGGGAACAGGCGATGAAATCCACGCTGGATCTGTGGCCGAAGACGACCCTGGAGTTTGGGCCGATGGCGGTTCCACCGGTGCCGCAGCCGGGGAAGGAACCGTTGGTTTAGCTGTTGGGTTGAGGCGACGACGCGTTCTTCCCGTAGGGGCGACACTTGTGTCGCCCTTTTTTCGCGCGGTGTCAGTCATGATGCATCATTCGCTGTATCGCCGGGATTTGCTTCGGACGATGAATGCCAACCCGCTGATCCTTCAGCGGCGCGATCCGCATCGAAATGTCGGGTTGAGGGGTAAGGTTGAGGCGGGGCCGGGGCAGCTCAAATTGTCTGGAAAGTGGCGGGTGCAGACGGCGCGGAAGGATCGGGCAGAAGAATTGGTGGCGGAGGATGCTCGGGATTTTCTGAAGCACCTCGGGGTGGAGCTTTCGGATTCGGGTGAATCGCAGATCCTGGTGGAGATTGGGTCTTGTCCGGTTGGGTTTCGGACGGTGGTGGAGCGGAATCGCGTGGAGGTGCACGCGGCGGATGCGGGGTCGATGTGGGCGGGGTGGGTTTCGCTCGAGCATGAGATGCGGCGGAATGGAGGGGCGGTTCTTGCCAACGGGGAGCGGTCGCACAAGCCTGCCTGGCAGGTGCAGATCGCGCCGCCGAGCTGGGGGGCGAATTATGCGGTGCCGGATTTTGCGGAAGAGTTTTTGTCGGATCAGACGTTGCGGTCTCTCGCGCATCAAGGGGTCGATGGGTTGCTGATCTACGGCGACTTTCTGGTCTACACGCAGAACACGCGGTTCAAGGAGCTGGATCACCCGGATGCGCAGAAGCATCTGGACATACTCAAGGATGCGACGGAGCGGGCGGCGCCTTACGGGATCAAGCTTTACTATTGCGTGGTCGGGCCGAAGCTGGCGGCGGATCATGCGGTGTTCCAGCGGGTGCCGGGGGCGCGCGGGGCGAAGCTGGCTTGGGGGAAGCGCGAGCTTCATTGCCTGTGCTCATCGGATGACGATGCGCTGGGGTTTCATGCTGAGGCGATGACCAACCTGTTCACGCACGCGCCGCAGCTTGGCGGATTGATTCTGATCATCGGCGGCGAGTCTTACTACCACTGCTTCATGCGGGCGGCGGATGCGCCGATCGGGGAGACGAATTGCCCTCGGTGCAAAGGGAAGGTGGCAGAGGACGTGATCGCGAACCTCCTGAAGGTGACGGCTGATGCAGCGCAGAAGATCAACCCGAAGGCGCGGGTGATGGCTTGGCCCTACAGCGCCCAGTTTTTCTGGGCGAAAGAAGTGACGGAAGGGGCCATGATCGATCGGCTGCCCGCGAACGTCGGGTTTCTGAGCGAGATCGATAAGGACGAGATCATCCAGAAGGAGGGGTACAAGAGACGAATCTGGGATTACACGGTGGAGGCACAGGGGGCATCGAAACGGATCCAGGCGCAGGCAAAGCGATGTCGGGACAAGAAGAGAAGCGTTTACGTCAAGACCGAGACCTGTCATGGGATTGAGCTGCTTCATCTGCCATATGTGCCGGGGATTACGCGGTCGGCGCGGATGTGGGCGGCGATGCGATCGCTGGCACCGGAGGGAGTGCTTCAGCGGTGGGGTTTTATTGGGATGTTTGATTCGGTTGCGGAGCGGATGGCGTTTAAGGCGCGGTGGGATTCTGAGTTTGATCCCGATCGTGCATCGCAGGAAGTGGCGCGGGAAGTGGTTGGGGAACGGGGGCCGAAGGTGGTGGAGGCTTGGAGGAAGTTCGATGAGTCGTTGGGTCATATTCCCGTGCTGACGACCGGAGCGTATTACATCGGCCCGGCGTTTCTGGGGCCGGCGCATCCGTTGCCGGTATGGGATGGGGCGACGCCGGATGCGTTCAAGGCGAATCTGTTTTATATCGCGGAGGAGCAGTCCACGTTCAGCAAAGAGCGGGTGGTCGCGAAGGATGATCTGACGCTGAAGACTGTTGCTCAATTGGGGGCGGAACCTGGGGTGGCGATTGTTGAGAAGGAGTTCACCCGCGCTGCGGAGCTTGCGGGGGAAGGGCATGCGATTCTTCAGAAGCTCGATCCGCAACAGCAGGTGGAGCCTTGGCGAAGTGAGCTTATTGAGCAACGTGAGATGGGCGAATATCTCTATCGCACGTTTCGAGCGGCTTCGAACACGGTGAAGTTTCTCCGGGAGCGAGAGGGGGCGAAATCCGCGGCACGTCTGCGGGAGATCGCGCAGGATGAGCTTCTGAATGCGAAGGCGGCTGCGGAGATGTACCAATCGACGCCTTGGCTTAGCCACGCGCTGCGGCTGGATGTGCTCTGCCCGGACAGCCTGAAGATGACGCAGGAAAAAATCCGGCTTCTTGAAAAGTTCGTGGCAAAATAGCCTCTAACCTACGCCACTCTTTCGCAAGACAAAAACCGCGCTGCGCCAAAAATCGCCTCCGCGCGCAGCGCCCCCGGAGGAGAGGGAGGGACCTTCGCCGCGGACGGTCCGCGCGCTCTTCAGAATGGAGCCACGATGCCAATGTTGCCTCTTGCCTCTCCCCCATCAATGCATCCCCATGACCGACATATGAATATGCCCCCTGCTATTCTCATAATCGCACAGGAAGTTCTGACTCCCCAGCTTGCAGTCCCACTTCCCCCCATCCGCACACCGCTTCGTAGCGGCACCCCAGAACTGCAATCGCAAGGCTTTGACCCCGCCTTGGGCTTCGATGATTTCCTTCACTCGCGCCATCACATCCGGCGAGAAAAACTTAAGCCGCAAATCCACCACCCCCTGCACCGCCTTTTGTGCATCGGTTCCCAACTCCGACACCGCGACACCGGCATCGCCAATGGGTTTGCTGCTGTCGGATTTCCCCGCCTTCGTAACCCTTTCCTTCTCCGCGGGCGAAAGCGACCCATAAAGCTGAATCAGCTTATCCTCCTCCTCATTCCAAAGCGTCGGCGGATTCGCGCCCAGCAGAATCGGACCGATCGAGCTGATCTTCCCATCCGCAAATTCCACGTGAACCAGCGTCAAATGATGCTCCGCGATTCGCCAGGCATAATTGCCGCCAGCACCCGGCTCGCCAAAGAACGTCACGTAGTAATCATCCAGCCCCGCCCCCGGATGGCTTTGCTGCGCAATCGCCTGGCACTTCTGCCAGCCGTAGTCGGATGTGAAACCCTTCACCAGATCCAGCGCCTTCTGCTTCTGCTCATCAGACAGCGCCTTGAGCTGGATTCCCGGCCGCTTCCCCGGTGGAAAAATTTTGCTCTCCCGCTCCGGGCTGTCATACGCAAGCACCACCTGTTTTTTCTGCTCCGGCGACAAAATCTGAAACAGCTCATGAACCGTCTGCTCCAGCGCCGGCTTCTTCTTCGCTTCCACCTTCGCGCTCGTGCCCTCGATCGGCGTCAGTTCGATGTTCCGAAACTCAATCTCCGCCCCCTCCGATTGCAGCAGGATGGAGCCGGGAGTTTCCTGAAACTCCGACGCCTCGTTCTGCACCAGATCATTCACCTTCAGCGTGAGCCGGGTCCCGTCGGCGATGATCTCATACTGGTTCCATTCACCCAGCGGCTTCTCGTTCGAGGCGCTGACCTTCGTCGTGTGCCGGCCATCAGTACGCGCTTTCTCAACGTTGATGGGAAACTCATCGATCACCCAGATGTCGCCGGAATTGTCCGTCTGAAGCTGGCACTCCACGCTCTTGGGCCAAACCTTGTCCGGCTCCTGAACGCGAAGCAGCACCCCGCTGTTCCCCTTCTTCATGGTGCGCCACTGGAGTCGGAGCTTGAAATTGGTGTACTTCTCCTTCGTGCGGATGTAACCGACGGGAGCAGAACCCGTGCAGTGAATGACGCCGTCGGAAACGGTGAACACGTCTTCAAGCTTCGCGTTCGCATCGTTGAAGTGCGACGTCCAGTTCGAGAGATCTTTGCCGTTAAAAAGCTGAATCGTCCCCGACCCGGACTTCTCGTCCGCCCGCGCGGCAACCGCCAGCAACAATCCCAATGCAACCGTAAGCACCTGTTTCATCGTCCGCTCCTTGTGAGTAAGGCGTATTCAACCACAGAGACGACAGAGTTCACAGAGGCAAGCATTTTATTGTGTGCCCAGGCGAGGGTGATCGCATTGACGATTCATCGGCGGGCCTTTCCAATCGGATTGCGTCGAAACGCGATTGAAATTTCCTCGGAGCCTTCGTGCCCACTGCCGACGAACTTCCACCTGCCGACACTTTGAATGACGCGACACCGCCCGCCGGGAAACTTTGGCACGCGGGAACGCTCACGTACACCAAGAGTGGACTGGTGATGTTGTTCGTCTTTCTGCTCGGCGGCGATTTTACCTGGCAACTGCGCGACCGGTTCATTATCCCGACGATGCCCCTCCTCCTGCGGAAATTCGGCGGGAGTGACTTCATCACCGGCTTGTTGATGGGCACGTTGCCTGCCGCGCTCGGCATTCTGCTCGCGCCGGTCGTCAGCTACCGCAGCGATCGCCATCGCGGGCGCTTCGGACGTCGTATTCCCTTTCTGCTGATCCCCACGCCGTTCGCCGCGGCGGCGATGGTGGGCCTGGCTTTTACGCCGGTCATCGGTCGATGGCTGCATGAAGGAATGGGCTCGCCGAATTCCCCGAGCCGCAGCGCGTGCATCATCTTCGTCTTCGCGTTCTTCTGGACCATTTTCGAATTGGGAGCAGTCACCTGTAACACCTTGCATGGCGCGCTGATCAACGATGTCGTGCCGCGCCCGGTGATCGGGCGCTTCTTCGGCCTGTTCCGCGTGTTGAGCCTTGGGGCGGGGATCTTCTTCAGCTACTTCTTCTTTGGAAAAGTCGAAGCGCATTTCATGGCCATGTTCATCGGGATCGGCCTGTTGTACGGCATCTGCTTCTCGATCATGTGCCTGACCGTAAAAGAGGGCGATTATCCTCCCCCGCCGCCGACCCGGAAGCACCCGCTCGGACCGCTCGGCGCCGCCGTCGAAACCTATGTTCGCGACTGCTTCACCAAGCCGTATTACCTCTGGTTCTTCCTCTCCTTCATGCTGGCGCATATGGCTTTTACGCCGGTGAACCTTTTCTCGATCTACTACGCGCAGTCGGTCGGCATGGACATGACGACGTACGGCAAATACTCCGCGATTCAGCTTCTCTGCTCCATGATTCAGGCGCCTTTCCTGGGCTGGCTCGCGGACAAGTTTCATCCGCTCCGCATGACCCTCTTCGCGCTGTTGATGTACGCCGCATCGACCTTGCTCGCGTTCTTCCTCGTGCGCGATGCGCGCACGTTTGCCGCGGCACATGTGATCTGCGGGACGTGCTCTGGGATCTGGCTCACTGCCACAGCGCCCCTGGGTCCCGCGCTGCTTCCCAAAATGAGATTTGCGACTTTCATGAGTGCGACGGGCATCTCCATCGCCATCGGTTCAATGATCACCGCGCCAATCGTCGGCCGCTGGCTCGATTACGTGAACCGTCACCAGCCCCCGGGGTCGCGCGATTACCACTACATTTATCTCTGGGCGAGCGGATTCGTCACGCTGTCCTTGATCGTGACCCTGGTCGTCTACAAAAAGTTTATGAACTACGGCGGCCCCAAACATTACGACGCGCCCGAATGATTCAAGGTCCACTCGATAGATCCGCAGCTTCGTCAATCCAACGCTTCAGTTGCGCCAGATCGACCGGCTTCGGCAACACCACATCAGGACGAAGCGCCCGCACCTCGCGCATCAGTTGTGGATCAATTGCCGCCGTCACCACCGCAACCCGCACGCGCAACTCGCGGCTGCGAATTTCGCGCAACACCGCTACACCATTCATGTCGGGAAGCATCAAGTCCAGCAGGATGCAATGCGGCACGCACTGCTTCACCAGCTCCAGCGCTTCCGTGGTGGTGCCGCAGACTTCAACCTCGTAACCCCACCGGGTCAGAAGCGCGCGCATGGCGCGGCATGACACCGGATCGTCTTCGACAATCAGCACACGACACTGGGTCGCCCGCTTAACCATTTCAGAGTCGAACTATACAAATAAATTCCTAGCTTTTTAACGCGACTTTATGCCGATGCTGCTGCGACAGTTTCAAACTGGGCAAGCTAGTTCTCATCGACTAGTTTCAACAACTCCGCCACAAGATAGTCGAGGTCGCTGTCTTTGGAACCGGCATACAGGATCGGCTCGCCCGCACGATAGAGGGCACAGCGCCCATCGTTCAGACGCACGAGCTTGATCTGCGACCCATCACGGCAGCGGGCCACGAACAGCTCCTGACTGATGTTATTCCCAGGCGCGACCACGGCACATCCCTGTTGATGTCTCGCCGGAAGACTGGGGCTTGAAACGCCTCAAGCCGTGAGCGGTACAGCCTCAACAAAACCCAGCTTCTCCCACCGTACTCTAGAAAACGCGGTGCCACGGACGTGCCCGCTCGGGTTAAAAAGCTCTGAATGTGATTTCAGGAATGCGGGAACGCCGAAACGCTTGACAGAAACGGCTTCCCCAGCTAAATAATTCTTGACATGCAGTTGAATGCTCTACTTTCGCCGCAGCTTCCGCTGGTCCTTAGTGGCCTCGGAAAATTGTGCGCATGATCGTAAGGCTTCGGCTTCCCAGATGAATCTCACCAAGCCCTGCGATTGAAATCGCAGGGTTTTTTGTTGGCATTGTTGGGGCTCAAACGGCCCCAGCCATTTCAAGGAGTTGCCATGGACACCGTACGAATCTTCGACACAACGTTGCGCGATGGGGAACAGTCTCCCGGCGCCACGCTCACGCTGCCTGAAAAAGTCGAGATCGCACGGCTTCTCGAGCAGATGGGCGTGGACATCATCGAAGCGGGCTTCCCCGTCAGCTCGGATGGCGACTTCGAATCGGTAAAGACGATTGCGGGCGAATTGACCCGCGCGACCGTCTGCGGATTGGCGCGATGCACGCCCAAGGATATTGAGCGCGCTGGCAAAGCGGTGAAGGGCGCGGCCAAGGGGCGGATTCATGTGTTCTGCGCAACGTCCAAGATTCATCGCGAGCACAAGCTGCGCAAGGGAAAAGAGGAGATCATCAAGTTGAGCGTCGCATCGATCAAACAGGCGCTGGAGTACACACAAGATGTCGAATTTTCACCCGAGGATTCGAGCCGGACGGAACTGGAGTTTCTGGAAGAGATCACGCAAGCCGCCATCGAGGCCGGCGCAACGACGATCAACCTGCCGGATACGGTTGGGTACGCGACGCCGACGACGTATGGCGAGATTTTCGCGCACCTGATCCGCAAGCTGCCGATCATCCGCGAGAAGAACATCATCCTCTCCACGCATTGCCATAACGATCTGGGATTGGCCGTCGCCAACTCCTTGTCGGGCGTGGAAAACGGCGCCCGGCAGATCGAGTGCACCATCAACGGCATCGGCGAGCGCGCGGGCAACGCGGCGCTCGAGGAGATCGTCATGGCCCTGCGCACGCGCAGCGACTATTACAAGATCGGCACCCGGATTGACTCGAAGAAGCTGTATCCCGCGAGCCGGATGGTCAGCACGCTGACCGGCTTGATTGTCCAGCGCAACAAGGCAATCGTTGGCCAGAACGCGTTCGCGCACGAGGCGGGGATTCACCAGGACGGCGTCCTGAAGTTCCGCGAAACGTACGAGATTATGGACCCCGCTTCGGTGGGCATCCAGAAAAATGAGCTGGTGCTGGGCAAACATTCCGGACGGCATGCGTTCAAGGATCGTGTGAACTCACTCGGCTACACGCTGACCGACGAGCAGCTCGAGGCGGCGTTCGTCAAGTTCAAGAGCCTGGCGGATAAGAAGAAGGAGGTCTTTGACGAAGATCTGGAAGCGCTCGTCGACGATCAGTTGGAGCTGTCTCAGGGACTGTGGCAACTGGTGGGATTGCAGGTCACCTCCGGCAGCAGCACCATTCCCACCGCAACCGTTACGCTGAAAGATTCCAACGGCGAAACTCTGCAAGATGCCAGCGTCGGCGATGGCCCGGTGGATGCAATCTATTCCGCGATTGCCCGCCTGACCGGCGTGAAGGTGAACCTGACGGACTACCGAATTCGTGCGGTGACCAAAGGGAAAGAAGCCTTAGGCGAAGTGCACGTCGAATTGGATCATTCCGGCAAGATCATCAAGGGTCGCGGCCTGAGCACCGACATTCTCGAAGCCAGCGCCCTTGCATACCTGGCCGGAATCAACCGTCTGCGAAGTATCAGTTATCGCGACACCCTCGTTACCCCGCAGGCGGCGGTTTGAGCCTCTTTTCGCAGGGTCCGCTGAAGCGGACCCTGCGAATTTCACAATTCAATCGTTCGGATCGCGCGTCCAGATCGAGTTGCACGCCCAGAGGCTGAACTCTCCCGTCGCAAGCGGCTTCAAAGTGTCTTCCAGCTTCAGCGACTCGACATGTCCGTCCACAAACAGATAGTTCCACCGATCCCCGTGCGGCCCGCGGGACGATGGATTCTGCGCGAATGAGTCCACGACCTGCTGTGCCGCCCGATCGACATATCCGTTGGCGCCGCCGAGGATGTTATTGTCCACCGGTCTTTCGGCTACGGCAATCTGCTCGGACGGACGGCGAACTTCGGACATTCGGATGACCACCGACCGGTCGACCGGGTAGTTCGGATTGAGAAGAAGGCGCCCGCCCACACCCATCGTGCCGGCGACGACAGTGTGCGCGCGCACCCACGCATAGCTGCGCCGGATCGCGCGTGGATCAGGAATACCCTGTACCGGCGCGTAATCGCCGGGGCAATGCATCGTCGACATGTCGCGCGTGGAATAGCTTGCGTCCATCTCGGTTGAACTCATCCGCCCGCCGAGCGGACGATTCAGAAGATCATCCCAGGTGATGAAAGCGATGGTCTTATTCGTCGCGTCGGTTGTCACCACTTCCGCCAGCGGCAACCTGCCATTGTTCTCCATGACATAAATCTGAATCGCGACCCCGATTTGTCGCAGGTTTTGCGCGCAGGCGGTTTTGTTCCCCGATCGCCGCGCGGCGCTGACCGCAGGCGCAAGCAGACCGATGAGCAGCGCGATGATGCCCATCACCACGAGAAGCTCGACCAGAGTAAATCCGCGCAGGCGGCGCGGAGCGCAGCCCACACCCAGCTTCCTCATCTTCCCTCCGAACTTTCCCTGTGGCACGGGCATCCTGCCCGTGTCTAAATCGTCAACACGGGCAGGATGCCCGTGCTACGAGAGAATCATTCAAAGCGCTTCCGTGAGCCCAATAAGATCCAACTTACGGCGGCAAAAGCTTCGCAAGCTTCTCGGCGTAATACGTGATGATCAGATCGGCGCCCGCGCGCTTGATCGCGAGAAGCGATTCGAGAATCGCCCGGTCGTGATCCAGCCACCCGTTGCGGGCTGCCGCCTCGATCATCGCGTACTCACCACTGACTTGATAGGCGACCACGGGAACCTGCACCCTGCTTCGCACGGCGGCGATGACATCCAGGTAAGCTCCCGCGGGCTTTACCATCACCATGTCGGCGCCCTGCTGAAGATCCAGATCGATCTCGTGCAATGCTTCGTCGATGCCGCGCGCGGGGTCCATCTGATAAGACTGGCGATCCCCAAACTCCGGCGCTGAATCCGCCGCATCCCGAAACGGCCCGTAGAACGCGCTGGCGTATTTGACGGAATAAGCGAGCACCGAAACGTCGGCAAATCCTCCTGCGTCCAGCCCCTTTCGCAGCGCGCCGACCGTTCCATCCATCATGCCGCTGGGCGCGATCACCGCCGCGCCGGCGTGCGCATGATTCACCGCCTGCTTCACCAGGCGCGCGACGGTCTCGTCGTTCTTTACTGTCGATCGATCATCCGTCATCACCCCGCAATGACCGTGACTGGTGTACTCGCAGAAGCACAGGTCCGTGATCCCCGCCATCGGAATCTTTTGCTCGGTCGTCTTGCGTAAAAGTTTGCAGACGACGTTGTCCGGATCCAAAGCCGCCGATCCCGCGGCATCCTTCCTTTCCCGATCAATGACACCAAAAATAAGATAAGCCCCAAACCCCTCCTGCGCCCGCTGGCTCAGCCAATCGGTCGCCACATCAACCGACATCTGGAAGACGCCCGGCATCGACGCGACTTCGATCCGAATGTTCTTTCCCTCGCGCACAAAGACCGGGACAATAACGTCGCTCCGGCGCATTACCACACGCTGAAGCATTTGGCGCAACTGCGGCTGCAATCGCAGACGCCGGGGGCGAATGGTCAGATCCTCATCAGGCACGGCGGGGATTATATCGTTGGCAAAAGCGGTTAAAACAGCAGTTTCCGACTTAAGCGCATATCCGCTACAGCCGCCGGGTGATTAAACCGCACAATCGACACAGGCCGAAGCGCTCAAGCGTTTATCGGCGGATCGCTCAATTCTCGCTGCTCGATGGCGGAAGCCTTACCGCTTCGAACGTTTTGGACGGCGCACCGGCTTTTTCGGCGGCGCCTTGCGCTTCTGAGCGGAAGGACGCTTGGGCTCGCCGTGCTCGAACGGCTCTTCGCCCGCCGGCGCTCCCCCCCTGCCGCGCATGAACAGGCGAATTGGAATCTCGTTGAACGGCAGCGTCTCGCGGAACCGGTTGATCATGAACCGCTGATAAGAATCCGTCACGTCCTCAGGGTGATTCACGAACATCACGATCGTCGGCGGAGCGACATCGGATTGCGTCACATAGTAAACCCGAATCCGCCGACCGGTCGGCGTGCTGGGCGCGCGCTCCTCCATGATCTTCTTGAGCACGCTGTTCAGCTTACTCGTCGTGACGCGCGTGTTGGCTTGCTTGAAGAGGTCGAAAGCCACATCCAGGATCTGATGCACGTCCAGGCCCTCTTTCGCAGAAACGAAAACGATCGGCGCGAAGTCGAGGTGCTTCAGCTCGAGGTTGAGATACTCCGAATACTCCGTGGCCAGCAGCTCTTCATCAAACTCGACCTTCTTTTGCGACGCTTGTTTCCGAGCATCAGCCAGAACCAGATCCCACTTGTTCACAACCAGAATCACCGGCTTGAACTGGTCGGCGATGTACCGCGCCAGCTTCTTGTCCGGCTCAGAAACATGCTCCGTTCCATCGATCAGCATGATGGAAACATCCGCCCGGCGGATCGATCGCTCGGCGCGGTGGAAGGAGTAAAATGCGATGTCGTTGGTCACCATGTGCCGCTTCTTGCGCACGCCCGCGGTGTCGATCACGACAAGGTTCTTGTCGTCCTTCTTGAAGCGCACGTCGATGGAATCGCGAGTCGTCCCTGGAACCTCGGAAACAATCACCCGGTTTTCATCGGTCACGTCGTAAAGCCTGGCAATCGCATTCACCAGCGTCGACTTGCCCGCGTTGCGCTTGCCGACGATCGCCAGCATCATCTCCGGCTCAGGCATCTCGGTCGGCGCGTTCTCGAGATCGACATTCCCCTTGATCGCATCCACGAGACTGTCGAGCCGGCGATCGTTCAGGGCCGATATCCCAAGAGGGGTCCCCAAACCAAGCCGTGCAAAATCTCCCAGAGCGGGGTCGGTCTTTTCAGAATCCGTCTTATTGGCGACGAGAATGGTCTTGAGGTTCTGCTTCCGCAGCAGGGACGCGATTTGCTCATCTCCGCCGGTCAGACCGGCCTTCGTATCGACGATGAACAGAACCAGGTCCGAGCGCGCCATGGCGCGCTCGATCTGCTGGCGAATATGCTCCGTCAGGTCGGGATCCTCAAAGCCGTAGCCCCCCGTGTCGACCAGTTCCACGAACCGGCCCTCAATTTTTAACGGGATCGATACGCGGTCGCGGGTCACGCCAGGCTGGTCCTGAACAATGGAGATGCGCTTGCCCACAAGGGCGTTGAGCAAGCTGCTCTTGCCCACATTGGGCCGGCCAACGATCGCAACAACGGGAAGGCGAGTCATGGGGGAGATTGTAGGGGAAGTCCCTGAGCGTGGGGAGTGAGGCGAATCCCGAGAGAGAATGAGGGAGCTTTGTGAATCTTTTAACTTTCTTGAGGAATCGAGTGTGAGTTTGGTAGATTGAACGAGTCACCTCTCGTTGTGACCGCGTTTTGTAGTTGTTCCACATCTTTCTCTCACCCGAGGAGTCTTGAATGCCAACTGTCCAGGACATCCTGTTGACCAAGGGGAATTCCGTTCAGTCGGTGGAGCCGTCTGCAACCGCGATGGACGCTATTCGCAAGATGAACCAGCAGAAAATCGGCGCGCTGCTGGTTATGGAGAAGGGGCACGTCCAAGGCATTTTCACCGAGCGCGATGTGCTGCGGCGCGTGGTGGGTCACGATCAGATGCCCAACGAGATGCGGGTGGTCGATGTGATGACCAAGGATGTCATCTGCATCCCCCCCGAGATGGATCTGGACGAAGTCTCGGCGATCATGAAGGACAAAAAAATCCGCCACCTGCCGGTCTGCGACTCAGAAGGTCAATTGCACGGCATGATCAGCATCGGCGATGTCAATGCCTCTCACGCCTCGCATCAGCAGGCGACGATCCACTTCTTGAATGAGTACATCTACGGACGCGCTTGAACTCGCGCCCGCACCCCGTCCAATTGGCAGCGACACGCGGAGGGCGTGTCGCTGTGCGCGTTTAAGTTACATCAGTGGCTTACCGCGCAATTTCTCTCGTACCACGGTCATCCTGCCCGTGCCCAAACCGGCAACACCGGCAAGATGCCCGTGATACGGGGAAAGTTCGATGCACTGAAAAAATGACCTACTGCGGCGATGCCTTTACCCCGTCGACTTCTTCCCGAGCTTGCTCTGCACTTTGCCGATCATTTTCTGGGCTTTGCCCTTGAGCTGTTGAGCCGTGTTGCCTCGGGCAGCGCCGACGATGTCGTTGGCTTTGCCTTTGGCTTGCTTGATCTTACCGGCGGCGCGATCTTCACTGCCCATGAGGGCCTCCTGTTGTTGGAACCAAAAAAGGTGGCAACAAACGCGATACCAATCGCGACATCCGTCTAACCGGCGGCGGAGCCGCTCGGCTCTTGTTCGCTACAACGCGCCTTTGCCGAAGCTGTGGGTCTTGAGCCAATTCGCACACAGCGCCGGCCAAGTGGCAAGGATTGGGCTATCGCGTCCGGGCTTTCCCGTGTTGACGGCCAGACCCACGCCGTGCGGGCCGTGCTCGTAGAGGTGCATCTCGTGCGGGATGCGGTGATCGCGCAGCGCCGCAGCGTAAAGCAGGCTGTTTTCCACCTTAACGCCCGGGTCGTCCATCGTGTGGAACAGGAACGTCGGCGGCGTGTCCGGCGAGACTTTTTTCTCCAGGGACAGATCGCGAAACAGGTCCGGAGCTTTCATGTCCCCCAGCAGGTTCTTCCTCGAGCCGACGTGCACGGCTGATTCGACAAACGTGATCACCGGATAACAAAGTATCGTGAGATCAGGACGCGAACTCACACGTTCGATCAGGTCTGACGAACTGGCATTTCCCGCATCGAAATGAGTCGAGAGTGTCGCGGCCAGATGTCCACCCGCAGAAAAGCCTTGAACGCCTATGCGATGCGGGTCAAGATGAAGTTCATCCGCCCGGCCGCGCAGCATGCGAATCGCCCGACTGGCGTCCTGGAGCGGCGCGGGATGCCGAAACTGCGGCGCGATCCGATAGCGAAGCACCGCCGCCGAGATGTTGATCGAGTTGAGCCAGGCGGCAACGGGTTCCCCTTCCACGTCCGCGGCCACATGCCCGTATCCCCCGCCCGGACAAATCAAAATCGCCGATCCATCCCCCTTCTCAGCCGGAAAGAGGCTCAGCGTGGGAACGTCCGCCGGATTGGCGGAGGCATCGCTCGGATAAATCGGTTGAGAGGTGGGACGTGCGGCAGCGCCAGGGGTCTCGTGCATGGGAGGATGTTGTAAAAGCGGACGCTTAAGATGTCACGCGAGGCTCTGGAGTTGAGCCGCGACCGAAGGGAGCGCTTCGGATCGCGGACGCGCTCCCTACGGTCGCGGCTCACCTCAGACTCATCAAGTCCCATTGCGCGGTGTCGCGACCCTCAACAAAGCATATCCGCTTCTGACGCCACTGCCCCTCCGCAACGCGGACATTTTTCGACGATCCCGCGAATCTCATTCACACAAGCGGGACACCACGACTTGCCACCGGGCCTGACAACCGCCGGCTTCTGCGACCACAGCCAGACCCATCGCAGCGCCGACGGAATCGCCAGCAGAAACGCCAGCCAGTGCGGCAGCATCACATTCACCACCACGCCCCGCGGCGGGTTCCCGATCATGTTCTTGCTATACCCAAAGCCAAGCGCGTTGGCGGGGGTGTCGCTGAAGTTCGTTTCCTTCAGGATCACTTCAGGATCCTCAGCCCGCACATGAGCCCACGAACCCTCAAGCTTCGTCTTCTTTCCGTCGTGACCGAAGGTCGTAACCACGGCACCTCGAGCCGATGCGATCTGGACGTACTGCGCGCCATTCCCCTTCCGGAACGCGTCAGCCACAAGGTAGCTGCGCACCCACAGCACGAGGATGAGGACCCCGAAAACGGCTGCCTTGATCGCCAGGAAGCCGCGAAATACCCTGCCCACCAGAACCTCCTCGGCTCTCCTCTTAATCGGTTCAATCAAGAGGACTATTAACAATGATATCTACGGGGGTCCCCCCGTCGGTGAGCCGCGACCGAAGGGCGCGTTCTTGCGGTCTAAACGCGGTCCCTGCGGTCGCGGCTCACCTCTGAAAATGCGATCTCCTCAGAACTTGCGTGAACCCCCCGCCGTCCGCTGGACTCTCATTTACCTCTCTGTTATGATCCCCGCCCCTTCGTTTCGAGGGGTCTTTCTTTTCAATCGAAGGAAACCATGGCCTATAAATACAAACCGTCCAAGGCCGTCGCCAAGCGATTTCGCGTCAGCGGCACCGGCAAGCTCAAGCGCAATCACTCGCTGACCAGCCATCTGCGATCGTCGCGACCTTCGAAGAAGAAGCGCGAGCTGCGCCGTCCGGAGATCCTGTTCGAAGGCCACGCCCGCAACATGCGCCGGTTCATGGGAATCGGGAAGCTGAAGCCGAACAAAGTGATTCATGAGCGTGCGCTCGCTGCCAAGAAAAGAGAATCCGCTTCGGCAGGTTCCAAGCAATCGACCAAGTAATCAAAGCCCGAGCGTATGTCACGGGCCGGATTTTTCAACAAGCGCCTTTTGGCGCAGCCAAGCCCGGTTTGTTCACCGAGTGCCTCTGGCTTGAAACAATTTCATAGAGAAAGGAACTCATCATGGCTCGCGTCAAAGGCGGCGTCGTTCATTCCCGCCATCGCAAGCGCGTTCTCAAACGTGCCAGCGGATTCGTCCTCGGCCCGGGCTACCAATATCGCCAAGCGCTGGAGTTTACCGCCCGCGCCGATCGTTATGCGTATCGCGATCGTCGGCAGAAAAAGCGCCACTTCCGCCAGCTTTGGATCACCCGGTTGAACGCCGCTCTCAAAGAGCGCGGCGTCTCTTACAATCGCTTCATCGCCGCGATGACCCCGGCGGGCATTGAGTTGAATCGCAAGATGCTTTCAGAAATCGCGATCGCCGATCCCGCGACGTTCGACGGGATCGTCGAGCAGGTGCGCCCGCACCTCAACATCCCCGCGAAGAAGCAGACCGCCAAGGCGTAGCGGTCGGGCCGAAGGCCCACATTAAAGTTAACAATGAAGTTAGCCCCGGGCGCACAACCCGGGGCTAATTTCATTTCTTCTCGACCTTTTTCACCGGATCAAACCTCAGCTCAAAAGTGTGATCACAGTGAACCCCCTGGATTTTAAAATCCGTCTTCCCGTTGGAACTGACGATGCCCGTTGAGGGATCAAACTGCATTGTTGCGCCCTTCATTGCGAAGCCGCTGCCCAGAAGATGTGGCGTGATCGTGTCTTTGACATGGATCATGTCAGTCGTATCGAGCACATAAATCGTGCCGCGCTCGATCGGCTGATACGTCAGCACGCCCTTTCCCTGAACCACAGGCTGCGCGGTCTTGGGAACATAATCTTCGTAGGTTTCAGAAGCGAACCACTCATTGAACGGGTTCTTCCGCGACGCGCATCCGCTGAGTGTCGCGAGCAGCAGGACCAACAACAATCTCGGCATGATTCCTCCATCAAAGCCCGTTAGATTCTGCCGAAGGTTGATTAAAGCTGCGCACCCGCCAGTTGCATTCTCAGGAGCAAAACAGCCGCGGAGAGCTGCGGGTCACTCGCGAGCGCGTCCTTTTTGACGGGCTGTGTCGAGGCGGACGCAGCCGCCTGGGTCGCGGCTTGCGCCTTGCTGGCCTCCTGCTGCGGATTGGTGCCGGGGGGGCTGATGTCGGGCGCATCGCGCAGGACGTCGAGATCCTGACGCGACTCAATCGCGGCACGAGCCTGATCCGGCGTCATCTCAATCGTGAGATCGGGATCGACGCCCCACTCGGTCGAGTTTTCCTCGCGGTGAATGCACTTGCCTCCCGGGAGGTAATAGTGGCTGGTCGTCAGCTTCAAATAACTCTGGCGATTGCCGAGCGGGAAGAGCATCTGCACCGAACCCTTGCCGAAGGTGCGCTCGCCCACGATTCGAGCACGCTTATGATCCTTCAAAGCGCCTGAAACAATTTCGCTGGCGCTGGCGGAATACTGATTGACCAGCACCACCATCGGCAAATCACATTCATCAATGTCCGACTGCGCATCCACCTGCGTCGCCTGATTGGGCGTGTCGCGATCCGCGTGGGTGCTGACGATCTTCCCGCCGGCGAGGAACTTGTCGCAGACCTCCGTAGCCGATGACAGCAGGCCACCCGGGTTGTAGCGAAGATCGACGATCAGCGCCTTGGCCTCATGACCGCGCATATCCGAGATCGCATGAGTCAATTCATCGGAAGTGCTCTTGGTGAAGTTGGTCAGTCGGAGGTACCCGATTTTGTTGTCTGAGTCGACGAAGTAATCCCATCCGCCACCCGGACGGTGGTTCCAACCCTTGACGCTCGCGACCTTGATGGTCTGGCGCTCGATTGGATATTCCTTCACCACGCCCTTGGGGTTCTTGACGGTAAGTGTAACCGAGGTGCCGCTGGGCCCCGTGATCGTCTTCACGGCCTGGCCCAGGGTGATTCCCTTGGCGCTCTTCCCGTTGATGTGCGTGATCGTGTCGCCGGCCTTGATCCCGACTTTGTACGCCGGGCTGTCTTCGAGCGGGCTGACGACCTTCAGCGAACGATCCTTCGGATCGGACTGGATCTGAATCCCGACGCCGGAGAATTCACCCTGCGTGGTCTTGTTGAACTCTTCAACTTCACTCGGCCAGATCATGCTGCTGAACGGATCAAGCTCCCCAAAAGCGCCATCGGCGAACTCGGTCGCGACAATTTCATCCGGCAAGTCCACCGTGTTGTGATTTGCCGCCGAGATCTTCTCGAGCGTGTCTCGCACCGTCGATTCATTCGCCTTTGCGGTCGTATCCGTCAGCAGGGCCTTGTCGATGACCTCGACCATCTGCGTCCGGTTGTTCTCATCAGCGAGCCCCGGAAAGGTCCCTTCAAGGCCCTTCGTGGTCAGCAGCACGCGCATGCCCTTCAATCCACCGCGAAGCAGATCGCGATAATCGACTTGGCGATAGTAGTGCGTGCGGGCGTCAACCAGCGCGTCAATCAACATGCTCTTGTCAGAATTGCGGACGGTGTCGCGCCAGTCGATTCGAAACGCGTCGTTGTCATCATCCTTCGCCGGCTTGGTCGTCGGCTGAGTCGCGGGATTAAGCATCGCATCGACCTGATCCCGGTCTTTGCTTTCATTCTCCTGCATCGTCCTGACGGTATCCGGGGCGTACATCGCCAGAAGCCGGATGCGCCGCGTGACCAGCTTCAGCTTGTCCTTCCACTCCGGAACAGCGGGTTCGATTGAACCCAACGACGCGTAAAGACGAAGCGATCGCAGCCACTGTTCTTTCTGATCCGCCTCATCCGCCATCGCGGCGGTGTCCTTGATCAGACTGTCAACCCACGGCTCCTGGCGAAAGGTCTTCTTGTCATCAGCAAGATTAAATGCCAGAGCGGCCACGTCGATCGCATAGCTTTCTTTCTTGTTATCCACCAGCTTCTTGACATCGCCAACCGCCTTGTCGTACTGCTTGCGGCGTTCGGCCGTAAACTCTTGGCGCTGCGACTCAAACTGTCGAACCCATGAAGCCATCTGCACGACCGACGGGTCCTTCGAGAGGGTGGCAGCCTTACCGAGAAGCTGATCGGTCTGCTCAAAGTTTCCCGCCTTGAGGGCAGTAAACGCTTCGCTCTTGAGTTGCTCAAGCGAAGCAACCTCATCTTGCGCCGACCGTGCCGATGCCGGAACGAGCATCGTTCCGCCAATCGCCACGGTGAGCATCATCAACCAACGCAACAGCAACTTGCTCATGGAGTTATCCTTACCGCCAGTGACAAGCCAAATCAGGGGAAGCGCGGCCCGCTTAGAGCGGGCCGCAGAGGCTACAGGTCGGGCGTTGAACAATAATCATGAGCCACAGGCGGGTCAAACCAAACTTTGCTCCGCGCTCCTGCCCAGATTGCATTCTATTCAGACGTTCTAACTCAATAGAGGTTCATCGGTTCGAAACACGGGCGGCCTGTATCGCTGTATGGGGTGTAACTCAAGTTTTTGGGACAAACGGTTTTTACATCGGTGGGGCAGACCTTCTTGTCCGCCTCGACTCGATGTACTCGTGGAGTCGAGATTCGGATGAATGAATACATTCATCCGAGGCAGACAGGAATGTCTGCCCCACCAAAGTGCCAGTAATCTGAGTTAGACCCATGCTGTATCTGGGAATGTCTTCGGCGATAGAGGTTGTGACCCATCTGTTGTAGCATGCCGCGCCGGGGGCAAAAGTTACGCTAAGGCCATACCAACCTGAGATCCCGCAGAATCCGATATGGAAACCATTGCATCCCAGCTTGACTCGATCTTCCGAAAGGCCATCCAGCAGGCCTTTGCCCTCGACAGCGACCCGATCATAGCGGTCAGCCAGAACGAAAAATTCGGGGATTATCAGTCCAACGCGGCCATGGGCCTGGCAAAGCAGGTTGCCGAGAAATCGGGTCAGAAGACCAACCCCCGCGCCGTCGCCGAGCAGATCAAGGCGAAGCTGGACTTGGGGCCGATGGCGTCGGAAGTCTCGATCGCGGGACCCGGCTTTATTAACGTCAAGCTGGACCCCAAATGGCTCGCCGAGCGGATTGCCGCGGTCGCGGGCGATGAACGGCTGGGGATCGAGAAGTCTTCCTCACCGCAACGGGTGGTGGTCGACTATTCCGGCCCCAACATCGCCAAGCAAATGCATGTCGGTCACCTCCGAAGCACCATCATCGGAGACGCCATCGCGCGCACCCTCCAGTTCGTCGGCGATGACGTCATCCGGCAGAACCACCTGGGCGACTGGGGCACGCAGTTCGGACGCGTGGTCCTGGCAATGTGGTATGAGGCGGTGTTCGAGCGCGCCGGACAACGCGAGAGGCTCAATGATCTCGTCACGCGTCAACAGGCGGCAAATAAGTCGAAAGACTCCGCCGCTTTGGCATCCGTGGTTCTCGAACTCGCAGAGCTTCATCAACAGCTCGTCGATCAAGATCCCGATGGAGCGAAATACTTCCTGCCTTACCTGCGCGAGAACAAGCTGGATCTCGACGAGCTTGAGCGAGCTTACGTCTTCGTTTCCAGCGTCACCGATGCGCCGGAGGCGGCGCAGGTATCGATCCGCCACCCGCTGCATGATCGCCGCACGCTCGCCGAGCTGCCCCGGCTGGTCACGCGATTCATCCAGAACCCCGAGCTTCCGGAAAACGAGCAGGAACGCCTCGCGTGGGAGAAGGCGCGCGAGGTGACTCGCTTGGCGTGCGATGAGATCTATCGCCGGCTAGGCGTGCAACTCGCGGATCCCACCGTTCAATCCGAGCCGCTCGAGCGCGGCGAATCGTTCTACAATCCGCAACTGCCCGCGGTCGTCGACGATCTCAAGAAGCCAGGTCTTGCATCCGAGAGCGACGGCGCCATCGTCGTCCCCGTGCCCGGCTTCGACAATCCGCTCATCATCCAAAAGGCCGACGGCGGGTATCTCTACGGCACAACCGACCTTGCCGCCGTGCGTTTCCGCGTCGGACGGCTCAAAGCCAAGCGCGTGATTTATCTCGTCGATGCCCGCCAAAGCCAGCACTTTGTGCAAGTCTTCTGGACCGCGCGCCAAGCCCGCTGGGCCGAAGACGCCTCGCTCGAACACGCATCCTTCGGCACCATGCTCGGCCCCGACGGCAAACCCTTCAAATCCCGCAGCGGCGAAACTGTAAAGCTCAAGGATCTGCTCGATGAAGCCGAGCAGCGCGCGATCGCGGTCGTGACGACGAAGAATCCCGAATTGCCTGAGGCGCAACGTCTCGCCATCGGTCACGCGATCGGCGTCGGCGCCGTCAAATACGCAGACCTCTCGAAGGATCGCACCAGCGACTATCTATTCTCATTCGATGCCATGCTTTCGCTGGAAGGAAACACCGCGCCGTATTTGCAGTACGCTCACGCGAGAGTGAAGTCGATTTTCCGTAGAGCCTCCGAGCGAGGAATCACGCACCACCCCGAAACCCCTGTGACGCTCCAGGCGCCCCATGAACTCGCACTCGCGAAGCACGTCCTGCGACTCGGCGAAATCCTCGAGCTGGTCGTTCGCGAACTGAAGCTGCACCACCTCACCAACTATCTCTACGAGCTTTCAACCCGGTTCAGCGGCTTCTTCGAAAACTGCCCCGTGCTGCAAAGCGAAGAGCCGGTGAGATCGAGCCGCCTGACACTCTGTGTCGCAACCGCCAGGACTCTCGCGCTCGGTTTGGATTTGCTCGGAATCGAGCACCCCGAGCAGATGTGATCTCCTCTAATTGTGCGTTGCGGTGGGAACTCGACGTTTACGCTTCACTTTCGGCAATGCCTTGAACGGATCAGGAACGTATCCGTTTAATTTCGCCGCTGCAAAGAGATGGCCAACAGCATGGTAGAGGAAACCCTCCACCGCTCGTTGCCATTCCGCGTCGGTGCCGTCAGCGGGACGTTCGAACAGTCTTGAAAGCTCCTCAAGTTCCTCTTTCCAGTCGGTCATGTGAAACACGAAATCGTGCGTCCGTAAATCCGACGAAACGGGCCCGGCGTCGTTGATGCGCCGGAACACGTGCTCAAGCTTCTTGCAAATGACCTCTTGCTTGTCTTTTGCCATGGCTTTCACCTTCTAGTTCCCGCGTCCATGCGTCAACTTTGCGAGCCACTTCAGAGCCCGTCTGCTTTCCTAAGCTCCCTGACAAATGCCGGATCTGTCCAAGCCAGTTGCTGACTTCACCTCTCCAATGTTCGGCGTCAGTGCCGGTCGGGTCTGCATCCATTTTAGCCAGGTGTGCACGGATTTGTGCTGACAATCCTGCGATCCGCGACAACGCAGTCTTTCGATCAATGCCCATAGCCTGTCCTGCTCCAATGCTACGGGAGGCAGCGCATAACAAAAAACCGGCGGCCTCCCTTCCCAGGAGCCGCCAGCGCCTCGCCTGTAGTTGCTGAATCCAGAGTGTGATGCGAGGTTTAGAACTCGTTGGCGCCGATGTCATACCGGCCCTTCTTCGGCAATGAGCTGCCGAAGAAATCACTTGGTGCGGAGCTCAGTGTCGCGTTGGGATTGACGCCGTTGTTGATGAGGGGTGACTTCTTTTGCAGCTTGTAAGCGGAAAGCGCTGATGCCAGATTGTTTGCATTTCCCACACGTGCGCCTTTGCCCACGCCCTGAAGCCGGGGATTGCCCTGATAGCCGACGCGCATCCCGTTGATCTTCTCGCGACCCGAACCCTTGCGCCACGATTCAACGTTGCCGTACGTCCGTCCCGCCCAACTGATATTCACGGCCGCCCCGCCGGAATAGTAGTTGTTTCCATAGAACACATTGGACGCATTGTTGGCAAACGCCACATCTGCCTGCACCACCTTCACGCCTGCCGCCGTGTAGAAGATGTTGTTACGAACGTCGACGTTGTACTGCTTGCCAAAACCATTCGTCCACGCGTCGAAAGCGGTGGAGGTGCTGTTGCCGGTGGACGATAGGTACACCGAGTTGTTGTGGACCTTGATGTTGCTGGCATTCCCGTACAAGTAGATCGCGCCGTGACCGTTGCGCCGGGCGTCGTTCTGGCTGATGTTGTAGCGAATGGTGTTGTTGTCGGAGCGGTGGTCGGCACCGGCGATGAGATAACCGGGCCCATCGTTGTCGTGCGAATAGTTGTACTGCATCACCGAGTTGGTCACGTCCCAGTCGAAGTCGAATCCTCCTCCATCCGTGGCGGCCGCAGTCTTGTTGTTGTAGCTCTCGCAATACTGAATCGTCACGCGATTGGATCCCGCGGTCCAGATCCCGACCGGCGCTTTCCCGTTCGCGCCGTTGTCGTGTGCTGCCGATCGCTCGATCAGCGCGCCATCCACGTCCGCCACAAAGATCCCGTTGCCGGTCACCTTGTTCGTCGAGCCGTTGCCCGGATGATTCCAGGCATAAACGTGGCCGATGTAGATGTTCTTGTGAACGTTGTTCGCCGTCCCGTTGATCCAGATGCCGCCTTCGAGCGAGTCGTGGAAGCTGGAGTATTCGATTCGAACATCCTGGTAGTGTGAATTGTAATTCGGCGCTTCCATCTTCAGGCCGTAGTAGCCGTAACCCGACACGTCCACATTGCTGACGCGAATATTCTTCATCAGCTTGTTCGAATTGCTCGAATGAATCCAGATTCCGCTGCTTTTGTTCGAATACATTCCCGAGCCGACAACATTCACGTTATCGATGACGATGTTGGCGCCATCGACCACTTCAATCCCGCGCCCATTGCCGGAATTGATCGTCGCGCGCCCACCATAAGAGCCGACCGCGACCGGATTCTTCGCCGTCCCAATCTCGTTAGCGTTAAGGACCAGCGTGCCGTAGTGCGTGGCATTGCCGTGCAGCAACACACGATCGCCGGCACGAAGGGTTTGTTGGTTCGCGCGATTGATCGATTGCCAAGGCGCGGAGGCCGAGGTCCCGGACGCATTGTCGCGCCCGCCAGGACTCACAAAATAAGTCGTCAGCAGTTCCCGCTTCTCAAGCGGCTCGACTGTGCACGGCCGCGGCACCGCGACATTCGTCGCTGCCGGTTGTGACGAAACGTCCCGCCGTCCCATGGCGGTGCGGAGTGCCCTCGCGATCTTAGCGCGCATTCCATTCCTCCGAAAAAAACGAGTACAACGCTTGCCCCGAGCTAAGGAGACTGCAGCCCGAACGAAATGTCAGATGCCCCCAAAGGACACAGACTCGGACATCCAATACAGCCCCTGCCCTAAAACATCAGACGCCCGCGGCAGAGCCACTTCGGATAATGCAGATCAAAATCATCGATGCAAGACATCGCGTCCGATAAAAAATATATTTTTCGCGCGGCGGCAAAAATTCGCTGTAAGTGCTGCGTTGCATCGAAAATTGCGAACGACAATTTCGAGATAGCGTCGTATCTGCGTAGTGGTCGGGCCGAAGGCCCACCTGGTTGACCCAAAAAAGAACCGGCGCCCCTCCGGAGGGCGCCGGTCACTCAAGCTTCCGCCTGATTTCTCTCAATCCCTCACGCGATCATGCGGCCTCATTCGCGCCGATGTCGTTCTTGCCGCCCTTCAGCAGCCAGCCTCCGAAGAAGTCGCTGCCCGCCGCGCTCAGCGTATTGGGTGAGCTCACGCCGCGATTCACCACCGGCGAACCGCCTTGCAGCTTGTACTGCCAGAGCTGATTCAGTTTGCCGGCATGATTGAGCGTTCCGGCCTGCCCGGCGCCCTGAAGCTTCGGATCGCCAAAGTATCCGACCGGCTGGTTGTAATAGTTCTTCTCTTGGCCCGTGCTGTTCTGCCAGGTATTGAGCGATGAGAACCATCCGCCGTTCCAGTTGATGTTGATGGAATTGCCGCCGGCATAATAGTCGTTGCCCATGAAGCGGTTGCTGCCGTTGGCGGTGACCGCGCTGTTCACGTTCAACACCGTCTGCCCGTTGGTTGTGTAGAGGATGTTGTTGCGCACGTCGAGGTTCGACATGTTGTAGCCATAGGCGCCGTTGTTGTGAGCGAAGAACGCCGAAGCTCCGCCGGCAGCGCCGCCGCCCAGATACACCGTGTTGCTGTAGACCTTCGTGTTGGTCACGTTGCCCCACAGCTCGATCGCCCCACGCGCGTTGCGCCGGGCATCGTTCTGACTGACGTTGTAGCGGATCGTGTTCCCGCTCCCGACGTGCGATCCCGCCGCAATCAAATACCCCGGCCCGTGATTGTCGTGCGAGTAGTTATACTGCATCGTCGAATTGGTCACGTCCCAATCGAAGTCGAAACCGCCGCCGTCCGTGCTGGTCATCGTCTTGTTGTTGAACGATTCGTTGTACTGGAAGGTGATGCGGTTCGAGCCCGCCGTCCAGATGCCAACCGGCGCAGCGCCGTTCTGGCCGTTGTCATGAACCACCGATCGCTCGACGATGGCGCCGTCGGTGTCGAAGACAGCGATTCCGTTGCCCGTCACCTTGCCGGTCGATCCATCACCCGGATGGTTCCACACCCACACCGATCCGATGTAGACGTTCTTGTTCGCCAGGCGCGAGGAGCCGTTGATCCAGATGCCGCCGTTCTTCGAATCGTGGAAGGTCGAGTCGCTGATGCGAACATTGTTGTATCCGCTGCCTCCGCCCGGCGCTTCGATCTTCACGTCATAGTCGCCGTAGCCGGAGACGTCCACGTTGTCGATCTGCACGCCGTAAAGCTGGCGGTTGCCCCAGTTCGCATGGAACCAGATTCCGCTCGCATTGTTGTTGTACATCCCGTTGCCGCGGAAGTTCATGTTCCAGACATGCACGCCCGCCGTCTGCCCGACATCGAGACCCGCGGAGCCGCCTGAATTGATCGTCGCCCGGCCGTTGCCGTACGAGCTGATGTTCACGCCGCCTTCTTCCGCCATCAACTGAACCGATCCGTAATAAGTGGCGCTGCCCTGAAACAGGACGGTATCACCGGAACGAAGCTGCTGCCCGTTCACCCGACCGATCGATTTCCACGCGGCGTTCTGGCTCTGCCCGTTCGCGCCGTCGTTTCCCCACGCGCTGACGTAGTAGGTCGACATCAACTTCCGGGACTCGAGCATTTCACAACTTGCCGAGATCTTCTGGCGGACGCTCCGGCGACCGATAGAGAGAGACCGGCTCTGAGCACGGAAAATCCGTGCGAACAAAGAGCGCATTTTCACTTTTCCTCCTCGCGATACTTAAGCGAGAGTTGGAGATTTCCCGAAAGGTCCTTTTTACGGATAGACCGATCGGGCCATAAAAGGGGACAGCCCTGATGGACTCACCGCGCCTTTTCCCCTCGGCGGGCAAGCCGGACTTAAACGTCCCCTGCCAGTAAGTGCCCTAGCAAGGCAGGGGCATAATGCAGAGATCGAAAACTCGATCAACCCAAATCGTCCAATAAAACCAAAATATTTTCGACGAATGGACGAGGTCGTCACGCAGCGATCCCATCGTTCGCAGCCTCGCAATTGCAGATCGCGCGCTGAAATAGGCTGTTAATGATTGAATCGCACTATTTGATGCGATTTCGAAAATCGCCCGCAATCGCCCGAAAAGACCTAAAATTTGACGCCGTTCATCATGCCTGAGAGACGTACAATACGATTCCACTACTGCCAACTTTTATCTTGATTGCGCCGCAACGACCCATAAAACGACAACAGGCCGCTTCAACTGCTTGAAGCGGCCTGTCATGATTTGCGTGAAGATAGAGAAGCCAGAGAAACTTCGCGTGAACTTTATTTCGCGTCCACCGCCGCCTGGACCGCATCGTGAAGCTTCTTCTCGCTGTCCGGGCCCGTGCCCACGAACACGTTCTTCACGATCCCGTCTTTTCCGATGATCACCGTCTGCGGAATCCCGCTCACCTTGAACTTCTCGGAGACCTTGCCGTCGGAATCCAGCAGCGCCGTAAACGTGAATTTGTTCTCGGTCACAAACTGCTGCACCTTCTCCTTGGTCTCCTGCACGTCCACGGCAAGGGCGACAACCCCCTTGTCCTTAAACGCCTGGTACACCTTGTCCACATGCGGTAATCCCTCGCGGCAAGGACCGCACCAGGTCGCCCAGAAATCCACGATCACAACCTTCCCCTTGAAGTCCTTGAGCGCAACCTGCTTGTCATTCAGATCCTTCGCGGAAAACTCGGGCGCAGCCTTGCCCTCCAGCGCCTTGCTCGGCTCCTCGCCCTCCGGAGCAGCCATCTCCTTGGCAACATCCTTCGCATCCGCCGGCGGCGCCCACGCGAATTGTCCCGCCTTCACCGCGGCCCCCGGAGCGACCGTCGAATAATCCACCGTAACCTGCGCCTCTTTCACGTCCTGCGCGCCCCGCTTCGTCAAGGCGGGGGACATGTCCAGCGTCGCCCGCCGAACCAGGTTCGTGGCCGGATCGAGCAGCAGCGTCATGTTCGCATTTGTCGCCGGATCCTTCAGCTTCAGCGCGTTTAACGATTTCCCATCCACCGAAACATCGGCCAGCTTCTCCGCCGACGGCATGTTCTCGATGAGCATCTTACTCGGCGACGCCGTCAGCGCAAACAACAGCGATGGGTTCTGCGTGCTGATCACATCAAGCAACTGATCGTAAGGCGGCTGGAGGTCCTTCGCGATGATCTTCCCCTTCGGAGCATCCTGAATGATGTACCCCTTCTTCGCCGCCGAATACATGTACAATTTCTCGCCGGTCGACCCCGCGACAACATCATCCTTCATATCCTGCACAAATCGATTGGGTGCCTGATACTTGGCCGTGAACTCCGAATCCCGATTGCGCTTCTCCCCACCGACGTCCGAACGAAACGCCAGCTTCCCGACCAGATCCAGCGAAATGAGACTCGCGTAAGCCTGGTCCATCCGATCCAGCAGTTCGCGCGCCTGCGGAGTGACCGACGGCGCGGTGGATGGTGCCGCTTTCGCAACCGCAGGCGCAGTGGCGCCTACGGCGGGAGCGGGCGCGGGCGCCGGAGCATCCGCCGCTCGCGCCACAAAACACCCTGTCAGCATCACAACCAAAATCGTGCAAATTCTCATGGGCACAGCCTCAACTTTCTTTAGATTAGTAGACACATGCTATGCCTCAAAGGGATAGCAGGTCATTTATCGAACTCATCACCCCTGAAAGTGTTCCCAAGGTAGGCGCTTCGGACGGCAGGATCGTTGATAATCTGCCGCGGCGTCCCTTCCTTGAACACGCGCCCATCATTGATAATCAACGCCCGATCACAGACTCGCAACGTCTGAGCGACATTGTGATCCGTGATCAGCACGCTTTTGCCAAACTCCTCTTTTAGCCGAACCACCTCGCGCTGCAAATCCTCCACGGCGATCGGATCCACGCCGCTGAACGGTTCATCCAGCAAAACCAGCTTCGGATCTCGTATAAGCGATCGCGCGATTTCCAGCTTTCGACGCTCTCCTCCGCTGAGGGTTTCAGCCCGCTGGTTACGTTGCTTCAACAAGCCATATTGCTCGAGCAGCCGCTCCGCACGCCGATTTCGCTCCGATCGAGACAGGCTCAACGTCTCCAGAATCGCCTGAAGGTTCTCCCACACGGTCAGACGGCGGAAATCACTGCGTTCCTGAGGCAGATAAGCAATCCCCAGCCGCGCCCGCTTATACATAGGCAAATGCGTCACATCCCGAGCATCAAAAGCGACCGCTCCGCTGTCCGGGCTGATCATCCCCAGAATCATCCTAAAGCTCGTCGTTTTCCCCGCGCCGTTCCGCCCCAGCAGCCCCACGATCTCTTCCTGGGCCAGCAGAAAGCTCACCTCATCCACGACCGTCCGGCCATTGTAAGTCTTGGTGAGCTTTGTGACTTCCAGAAGATTCATCGCCCACCGCCCTACGACCTGCTTCGCAGCAGGTTCGCTTCGCCGGTGCGCGGCTAGTCTCACCGCCCCTGTCGGAAAATCAAGGTCCACCACCGATTGTGGAAAACCGGTGGACAACTGCTCCCGCTTTCCTAACCGCGACTTCGCGGCCATAAGCTGGGGGAAATGCAATATGTCGGCCCTCCGCCGACAAAACCGGATTTGATCCCGCACATGCTACGAACAACAGACATAAGCTGTTTACAGACCATATTTTATACTCACAACCAGCCGCGTGACGGAATGGCCCACCTCACATCCGACACTCCCTTAGTTCCAGCGTCGCCACTGTTTACGTCATTCTTGCACGAAAACCCCGCGCTCGTCGACAGCATGTGGATAACCGGTGGTATCGCCAGATCGCAGCCGTCGCGAAACTTGAATTATTTTGGTCCGGTTGAGTCCGTGTGGTAAGTTCTCATCCCGCTCGGTTTACTGCTGCCATGCGCACCTTTGGCAGCGGGCCATCCGCTCGGGGAAGGGCTGATGGAATTGTTCAAGGCGCGACTGTTCCAGGGGTCATGGCCTCATGGTCCACATGGGTCCACGCTCCTGCACGTCCCGAAAGGAGTGGCTGTTATGGCCACCGGTAAAGTGAAGTGGTTCAACGATCAGAAGGGTTTCGGTTTCATCTCGCCCGAGAACGGCGGGAAGGACATCTTCGTCCACCATTCCGTCATCGAAGGACAGGGTTTCCGAACCCTCCAGGATGGCGAAGCGGTGGATTATGAAGCCGAGGATGGACCCAAGGGCAGCAAGGCAACCCGCGTCCGCCGAACGGCTGATGCGCCCCAGGAAGCCGCCCACTGATCCACCCCCAGAATTTCAAGGATGAAACCTCAACACCCGCAAACGCGGGTGTTTTTCTTTTGCCACCGAATCAGGGCAATCGCATGCAGCGCCTTGTAGTGGCGACGCCTGCGTCGCGGTCGCGGCGCAGCCGCGAATAACCGCAATTTCGACGCTTCGCGTCGACCGCGACGCAGGCGTCGCCCCTACTAATGCTTTGCGGCTTTCGCGGGCGCTCCGACAGTGGCCGCGGCTTCCCAATCCGAAACCTCCAGCGCCTTCGTCCAATCCCGCAGCTTGGTGATCGCATCCGGAAAAATCTCCTCCGGCTCCGCGAGGTTCGGCAACCACGCCTTCTCCCACTCCAGCGACACCCACCCCTCATAGCCAATCCCGCGCATACGCGTCAGGAAATTTCGCACCGGCACATTCCCCTCCCCAAGCTTGCAATACGTCGCGCCCAGCTGCCCAAGCTTCGCATCCTTTACCTGCACGAACTGAATCCGATTGTTCAGCGTCGGCACGCTCACCGACGGCGGCTCACCAACCGCCGCCGCGTTGAACACATCCCAGCAGACCGAAATCGACGGATGATTCAACCGATCCACGATCGCCCACATCTCTTTGGATGATCGATAAGACAGTGCGTTCTCGATCACAACCAGCACGTCGTGATCGGCCGCATAATCCGCCAGCGGCAGCAGCCAATCCCCGAAGGCCACGCCCCCCACGGATCGGCTGCGCCCAGCCTTCACCTGCGTATCAAACACCTTCACCATCGCACAACCCAACTGCTGCGCCTGATCCACAAACAGACGAAGGTCCGCCGCCGATTGCGCATCCTGCTTTTTGTGCTGTGCGTATGAAATCGAACTGGAGAGACAGCAGATGTCGACGCCCGCATCCGCAAACGTCTTGCGAACCTTCGCGGGATCGGAGAGGAACGGATTGGCCGCGGTAAGAATGCTCTCATTCAGAAACCCCCGCAGCTCCACGCCGTCGTAACCATACTCTTTCGCGCGCAGCACGCAGGTGTCGAAGTCCCAGGTCGGACAGCCGATGGTGCTGAATGCAAATTTCATGTGCGTGAAAATTAGAGCCTGGGAAGGCAAGAGGCAAGAGGCAACAGAACCACGACGGGGTGCGTGATAGTTTTGGCGGGGGACGTTTGTGGCGGACAAATCCGAAATCCGAAGCACGAAATCCGAAGCAAGCACGAATCACTGAAGCGGAAATGCTTCGTGCTCGGAGTTTGTTTCGGATTTCGCGCTTCGGATTTCGTGCTTCGGCGCGACACTTTTTGCCGCGAAAATTGTCACGTCCCTCCCCATCACCAATGCCAAACCACCATCCCCACCTTAGCCACCGCCGCCGCTGCGATGGTCCACCCGGTGACGTGGCGCCAGAACCGGGACGTCCGGCCGCACACTTTGCACCGGCCCGCGAGGGGAAGCACGCGATGACCGCAACGATCGCACTGCATCGTCAAGCTTCCTCGTCAAGCTGTTCCACGCGGAACAGACGCATGAGCTCACGGGCGTACAGTCCCGCGACTTTGGCGTTTTCAAAACGCTCGCGAGCGATCTCTTTGCCATCAGACCCCTCTTCCTTGAGGTAAACTTCCCACGACGCCGCCCCGCTCACGTCCAACTCGCACTTCCGAACCGACACGCGCTCCGCTACAGCTACTTCCGACATGGGCATGCCATCAGTATCGGATGGTTAACAACTTTAACCTTTGCTGAGTCCCATCAGAAAATTGCCGAACTCCACGGATGACGCCCCCCGCGCCTGTAATCCTCAACCCACTTCGCCCCCCCCGTAGCCCCCGCCGGAAGGCGCAGGTTTTCAAAACCGAAGTGCAGGCCCCCCGAAGTCCTTGTCGGGGCGACACTTGTACCGCCCTCTTCCGTTTCCAGAAAAAACAGCCCGCAGTTCGGTATACTGCAACTCTTCTGGATCCCTCGTTCGGATATCTGCTTAAACACTTCCCGCCTCCAACTCGTACTGTGTGAAGGCCTTACAAAGCATCAATGAATCAGCCCCGCCTAATCCTTCTCCCCCTTGCCGCCCTCTGCGGACTGCTGCTCTGCAACCCAGCCCAAGCCGATCCCCCCATCGACTTCGCCCGCGAAATCCAGCCCATCCTCGCCGACAACTGCTACTTCTGCCACGGCCCCGATAAAAACCACCGTACAGCGGACCTCCGCTTCGACATCCTCGATCCCAAGCAAGGCCCTTTCGCTCCTCGTGATGACTATTCCATCATCACACCCGGCAAGCTCGATGACAGCGTTCTGATCATGCGTCTCACCTCCGACGATCCCGACTTCCAGATGCCGCCCCCCAAAGCCAACCGGCACGTCACCCCAAAGCAGATCGACCTCCTCAAAAAGTGGGTCGAGCAAGGTGCCAAGTGGGGCAAGCACTGGGCGCTCGAGCCTCCCATCCGTTCCGCGCTCCCCGAAGTTAAAGATGCCACTTGGGTGAAGAACCCCCTCGATCGCTTCATCCTCGCCCGCCTCGAGAAGGAAGGTCTTAAGCCCTCGCCCGAAGCGTCGAAGGAAACCCTCATCCGCCGGGTCACCCTCGACCTCACGGGACTTCCCCCCACGCCCGAACAAGTCGATGCCTTCCTCGCTGATCCTTCATCCGATGCCTACGAAAAAGTCGTCGACCGCCTCCTCGCCAGCCCGCGCTATGGCGAGCGCATGGTCTGGGAATGGCTCGACATCGCCCGCTACGCCGACACCAACGGCTATCAAAACGATCCCACCCGCACCAGTTGGCCCTGGCGCGATTGGGTGATCAAGGCGTTGAACGAAAACCTTCCCTACGACCAGTTCATCATCTGGCAGCTCGCCGGTGATCTGCTCCCCAACGCCACCCAGGAACAACGCCTCGCCTCCGCCTTCAATCGCAATCATCCCTTCAACGGCGAAGGCGGCCGCATCCCCGAAGAAACCCGCGTCGACAACGTCATGGACCGCGTCGACACCACCGCGACCGCCTTCATGGGTCTCACGGTGGGTTGTGCGAAGTGCCACGATCACAAGTTCGACCCCATCAGCCAGAAGGAGTACTACCAGCTCTACGCATATTTCAACCAGTGCTCCGAAACCGGCGAAGGAAAATACGTCAACGAGGGGAACGTGTCGCCCGTGATGACGTTGGTCTCCGAGCAGCAATCGCAGAAGCTCGCCCTGCTCAAGAAGCAGGCGAAGGACGCCGCCGAAAAACTCACCGCGCAGATGCCTGAGGTCGACAAGAAGCAAGTGGAGTGGGAGATCGCCGCGCGCTATGAAAAAGGCTGGATCGTCGCCACACCGCTTAGTGCCAAAGCATCCAGCGGCGCCACCATGAAGACGCTGCCCGACAGTTCCATCCTCGTCGGTGGCACCAATCCCGACACCGATGTTCACGAAGTCGTTCTCCGCAGTGATCTCGCTCGCATCACCGCCCTTCGCCTCGAAGCCATCCCCGATCCGTCTCTCCCCGAGGGTGGCCCCGGCCGATCTCCAAGCAGCGGTAACTTCGTCCTCAATAACCTTGAAGCGGCCGCAGTCTCACTCGCCGATCCGAAGCAGACCAAGCCGATCATCTTCGCCTCCACCGATGCCACTTTTTCCCAGGAAGGTTTCCCGGTCGCAGGAGCCGTCGATGCGGATCCCAAAACCGGCTGGGCCGTCTGGAAAGCGCCCGACAAGAAAAACATCTCCGCCGTCTTCCGTTTCGCGGAACCCGTCACCTTTTCAGCCGGCTGTTCAATCACGCTCAAGTTTCACTACGAATCCCCAGTTCGCCTGCACACGATGGGCCGCTTCCGCCTCGCCCTGAGCGACGCGTCTGCACCGACGCCTTCCGTCGCAGCCGCACTCGCGGTCGCTGCCAACGAGCGCACCGACGAGCAGAAGAAACAAATCCGCGACTTCTACCGCGGACGAATCTCGACAGAACTCAAAACTCTTAACCAAGCCGCCGCGGCCGCGAAGAAAGCCGCGGAAGATTTCGAAAACGCCTTCACTAAAGTGATGGTGATGGATGATGCCACCACCCGCCCCACCCATGTCCTCAGCAAAGGCGCCTACGACAAGCGCCTGGACGAAGTCCACCCCGGCGTCCCCGCAGTCCTAAACCCCCTCCCCCGCGACGGACAAACCACCAGTTCCCCCCGCGACCGAGAGCGCAGCGGCTCCGTCGCGGGACCGCCGACCGCCACCCGCCCAACAACCCACCCCACCAACAACCGCCTCACCCTGGCCCGCTGGTTAACCGACCCCGCCAACCCGCTCACCGCCCGCGTCACGGTGAACCGCTACTGGCAACAATTCTTCGGCACCGGAATCGTCAAAACCGTCGAAGACTTCGGCCTGCAAGGCGAACGTCCAGTCCACCCCGAACTCCTCGATTGGCTCGCCCTCCAGTTCCGCGATGGCTCCCCCATCCCGGTAGGGGCGACACTTGTGTCGCCCTCTTCTCCTGCCGCCTCGCCCGGTACGCCGGCCCGCGGCGAGCCTGGTCGAGTCGGAGAGGGTTGGGGCGAGGGTCGCAATCCCACCAACGCGCGCACCCAACCCTGGAACGTCAAAGCCCTCCACCGCCTCATCGTCACCAGCGCCGCCTACCGACAATCCAGCAAAGTCTCCCCCGATCTCTTCGACCGAGACCCGGAGAACCGCCTCCTCGCCCGAGGCCCACGCTTCCGCCTCCCCTCAGCCTTCATCCGCGACCAGGCCCTCGCCGCCGCCGGCCTCCTCGTCGAAAAGGTAGGTGGCGCGCCCCTGAAGGGTTACCAACCCCCCGGCATCTGGGAAGAAGCCACCTTCAACATCATCAAGTACCAGCAGGATCACGGCGAAGCCCTCTACCGCCGAAGCGTCTACACCTTCTGGCGCCGAATCGTCGGCCCCACCGAATTCTTCGACACCGCATCCCGATCATCCTGCGTCGCCCGCCCCTCCCGCACCAACACGCCCCTCCATGCGCTCACCACGCTCAACGATGTAACGTACATTGAAGCCGCCCGCGCTCTCGCCCAGCGCGTCATGACGAAAACGCAATCCCCCGAAGAACGCCTGCGAATGATTTGCCGGTTGGTGCTTGGACGTTCTCCGCACGACACAGAGAAGCCCGTCCTCTTCGCCGCCCTCGACCGCCTGAAGAACGAATACGCAGCAAACAAGCCCGAGGCGCTCAAGCTCCTGTTACAAGGCGAATCCAAGCGTGATGAAAAATTGGATCCCTGCGAACACGCTGCGTACACCGCCCTCTGTTTGGAAATCCTGAACCTCGACGAAACCCTGACAAAAGAGTGAGCTACGACGTAGCATGGGCGTCTCGCCCATGCCTCTTCACATGGGCGAGACGCCCATGCTACAAACAGTCAATGAACCCACTCACCGACAACCGCCGCCACATCACCCGCCGCGCCCTCCTCGGCCGCACCGCCACCGGCGTTGGCACCGCCGCCCTCGCATATCTTTTTAACAAAGATCTCCTCGGCGCCATCGCGCCTCCCGTCGCGCCTTCCACCGCCCCCAGCCTTGCCGCTCACGGCGCCCTCGCCGGTCTCCCTCACTTCGCCCCCAAAGCCAAGCGCGTCATCTACATGTTCCAGAACGGCGCGCCCTCCCACGTCGATCTCTTCGATTACAAACCCAAGCTCAAACAGTGGCACGGCAAAGAGATCCCCCCAGAGATCCTCGGCGGCGCACGCTTCAGCACCATGACCTCCGGTCAGAAGGCCAAACCCGTCCTCTCGGAAATCACCAAGTTCGCCCGGCACGGAAAATCCGGTGCCTGGATCAGCGATTTGCTCCCCCGCACCGCCGAGATCGCGGATGAACTTTGCTTCATCAAGTCCATGCACACCACCGCCGTCAACCACGCCCCCGCAATCACCTTCTTCCTCACCGGAGCCGAACAACCCGGCCGCCCCTCCATGGGATCCTGGCTCACCTACGGCCTGGGCTCCACCTCCGAAAATCTCCCCGCCTTCGTCGTCATGACCTCGCGCGACAAGGAAGCCTCCTGCGGCCAAATCTTCTACGACTTCTACTGGGGCTCCGGCTTTCTCCCCAGCAAATACCAGGGCGTCAAATTCCGCGGCTCCGGAGATCCCGTCCTCTACCTCTCCAATCCCGACGGTATGAGCAAAGAGATCCGCCGAGGCATGCTCGATGATGTCGCCAAACTCAATGAGCTCAAGCTCCAGGAACTCGGCGACCCCGAAATCGCCACCCGCATCAGCCAGTACGAAATGGCTTACAAGATGCAATCGAGCGTCCCCGAGCTCACCGACTTCTCAAGTGAACCCAAATCCGTCCTCGACATGTACGGACCCGATGTGAAGCGCCAAGGCTCCTACGCCTACAACTGCCTCATGGCCCGCCGGCTTGTCGAGCGCGGCGTCCGCTTCGTCCAGATCATGCACGCAGGCTGGGACCAACATCGCAATCTCACCACCCAGCTCAAAGTGCAGTGCACCGACACCGATGCCCCCAGCGCCGCACTCGTGAAAGATCTCAAGCAGCGCGGCCTCCTCGATGACACCCTTGTCATCTGGGGCGGAGAGTTCGGCCGCACTCCATTCCTCCAGGGCGACATCGCCGACAGCAAAGTCTGGGGCCGCGACCATCACCCTTACGCCTTCACCCTCTGGATGACCGGCGCCGGTATCAAGCGCGGCATCACCTACGGAGCGTCCGACGACTTCGGTCACAACGTCGTGAAAGATCCCGTAGACGCCCACGACCTCCAGGCCACACTGCTAAAACTCCTCGGCATCGACCACGAACGCCTGACCTACAAATTCCAGGGCCGCTACTTCCGCCTAACCGACGTCGCCGGAAAACTCGTCCCAGGTATCCTCGCCTGACCGACTCCCCGTCTTTCGTGGGGGCGACCCTTGTGTCGCCCTCTTTCCCAATACGCGCGATCCTTAGATTACCATGCCGCCATGCGCAAGCTCCTATACCCAGTCCTGTTACTTTGCGTCACGACCTTCGCCTGTTCTCCCCAACCGCGCGCGCAAGCGGACCGGGACGTCTCCACAAAACCGACCGGCCGCAACGTCGTCGTCTGGATCAGCATGGACGGTTTCCGCCACGACTACGTCGACAAGGCCAACACCCCCTTCTTCCACAAACTCATGGCCCAAGGCCTCTACTCCAAACAGCTCACCACCATCACACCCTCCTTAACCTTCCCCTCTCACGTCTCCGAAGCCACCGGCGTCCCCGCATCCGAACACGGCATTCCCGCCAACGACTTTTACGACGCCGCTACCCACAAAAAGTACAACTTCCCCTCCGTTCCCGAAATGCTCCAGGCAGAACCCATCTGGCTAACCGCCCCCCGCCAAGGCATCCGCACCCTCGTTTACGACTGGCCCTTCGCCTACGCCTTCACATCAGCCGTTCGACCCGACTATTTCCAGGCCCAGTTCCAAAACGCGCTCACCGATGAGCAACGCCTCAATCGACTCTTGGAAACCTGGATGATGGACCAGAACCCCAAACCCCTCGGCCTCTTCATGGACTACATCAAGCACACCGATGTCAACGGTCACAAGTATGGCCCCGATGCCCCCGAAACCAAAGCCGCCATTGAGGAAATGGACCAGGACCTCTCCCGCTTCGTCAATTCCGCCAAAGCCATCTTCGACCAGAAGATGCAACCCAACGATGAACTCTACATTCTCCTCACCACCGATCACGGCATGATGCCCGTGACCACGCTCGTCAATTTTGAAAAGCTCTTGTCGAAAAAACCGTCGCCCACCGTGCAGCTAGTCACCTCCGGCCCCCTAGGCATGATCTACCTCGACCAAGTCCCCCCGGCCCAAGCCGCCGAATTAAAAACATCCATCCTCAACGACCTCCGCGAGTGCGACTTCCTCACCGTCTACACCCGAGAAACCCTCCCGCCTGACTGGCATCTCGCCCATCCCACCCGCGTCGGCGACATCGTCGTCATGCTCAAGCCCGGCCACTCCTTCAGCACGCGCCTCCCCCTCCCAACCTTCCCCGTTGCAAAAGTCGGTGGTCCCCTGGGCATGCACGGCTACCCCCCTTCCCAATCACCCGAAATGCTCGGCTTCTGCGTCCTCTGGCGCTATCGCCACCCCCTCGCCGGCCGAGACCTCGGCAAGGTCGACGTCCTCCAACTTCACCCCACGGTCGCCAAACTGCTCGGCATCGCGCCGTCAAAGAACGCCCTCGCCCAACCCGTCCAGATCAAATGATGCGCCGCCCCAATCCGATACTGACGTTCGCATTTTATTTGATGCACTGAACCGAGCCAGCTTGAACATCAAAAACGGAATTGCGACAGCTCAAAACGGGACGGCCCCGGAGACGCCCCCGGAAGATTCGCCCCCGCTTTTGGACGGGTTCCTTCTGCATCACCCCGCGATCCTGCGAACGGACCAAACTTCATCGTCGGAAAGCGGCTCAACTTGTGACTCGGGAACCGTAACCACCGTGATCGTGTGACCCAGGGCGCTGAACACCTCCAGCATGACCCCCCGCGGACCACCCGAGGGGTGCGCGAGAATCTCCACCACGGTCCCGACGTCGCCGGCCTTGAGGCGGTGCTCCGGCACATCGGTCTTCAAAGCCGCTTCCTTATAAAGCTCAATTGAAGTCATCGCTTCTCCTTCACGGGGATGAGTGTAACAAAATGGAATGTGCTCTCCCCGCCTTTTCGGATCCAGATGCTGTGAATCGACAGGTCGCCAATGGGTCCCACCAGCTTCCCGGAGATCACGAAACGATCCCCATAGACATCCTGCTCATCCAGCACCGCGTCTGCTTCAGCAGCGTGACGAAGCAGGGCGGCTTCGAGCAATTGGGGGGCGCTAGTGGAAAATCCAATTCTGGCGAGCAGCCGGCTCTTGTCGTTCCGCGGTCGGAACTGAAGCAGGTAGTGCGTAAGCTTCTCGACAGGGATGCTCGCAACATCGGAGGTGATTCTCATTCCGGCTCACTCAACGTACCTGCTCATGATGACTGACATCGTCGCTTAAGAGCGAATTGATGATACCCGTTCACGTCAACTCTCGCGCCGCTTCGAGCAATTGGGGTGCCGGGCGGAGTTGCAGGTCTGTTCTGACGGAGCCGGCGGGCTGCTTGCAAATCCCCCGCTCGCACCCACAATACCGCCCACTTGGAACCGCCCTTTTCCTGGCTCGCTCCGCCGCCTTCTGAGCAAGAATAACCCCATGCAGAAGCTCCTCGTCGCCAACCGCTCCGAAATCGCCACGCGCGTCTTTCGCGCCGCCACCGAACTCGCCCTCGGCACCGTCGCCGTCTATACCTACGAAGACCGATTCTCCCTTCACCGCTTCAAATCCGATGAATCCTATTTGATCGGACCGCCCCAGGGCGGCGAGCCCGTCAAAGGCTACCTCAACATCGAAAACATCATCGCCGTCGCCAAGGAGCACAGCGCCGACGCCATCCACCCCGGCTACGGGTTTCTCTCCGAAAACGCCGACTTCGCACAAGCCTGCGCCGACAACAACATCAAGTTCGTCGGCCCCACCCCAAAACTCCTCCACACCTTCGGCGACAAGACCGAAGCCAAACGCATCGCAACCCAGGCCAGGGTCCCCGTCGTCCCCGGCACCGAACACGGTCTCACCGATCCCGCCGCCGTCAAAAAATCCGCTAAGGAAATCGGCTACCCCATCATCATCAAGGCCAGCTTCGGCGGCGGTGGTCGCGGCATGCGGGTCGTCAAAACCCCCGACGAACTCGCCGAAAAACTCGCCGAAGCCTCCCGCGAAGCCGGCGCCGCCTTCGGCCGATCCGAAGTTTTCGTCGAAAAATATATCGCCCGCGCCAAGCACATCGAAGTCCAGATCATCGGCGACGAGCACGGCAACCTCGTCCACCTCTGGGAACGCGACTGTTCCGTCCAGCGCCGCCACCAGAAGGTCGTCGAGATCGCGCCGAGCGTAAACCTGCCCCAGGAGCTTCGCCAGAAAATCTGCGATGCCGCCCTCCGCCTCGCCAAAACCGCCGGCTACCAGAACGCCGGCACCGTCGAATTCCTCGTCGATGCCGACAGCGCCGAGTTCTACTTCATCGAAGTCAATCCCCGCATCCAGGTCGAGCACACCGTCACCGAAGTCGTCACCGGCATCGACATCGTCCGCGCCCAACTTCTCATCGCGCAAGGCAAAAAGCTTCACGAAGAACCCATCCGCATCCCGCGCCAGGACAAAGTCGCCACCAACGGCTACGCCATTCAGTGCCGTGTCACCACCGAAGATCCCGAAAACCACTTCATCCCCGACTACGGCCGGATCAGCACCTACCGCTCCGCCGGCGGATTCGCACTCCGCCTCGATGGCGGCAACGGGTTCGGCGGCGCCGTCATTACACCTTACTTCGATTCACTCCTCGTCAAAGTCACAAGCTGGGGACAAACTTTCGACGAATCCAACGCCCGCATGGATCGCGCCCTCCGCGAATTCCGCATCCGCGGCGTCAAGAGCAACATCCCCTTCCTTGAAAACCTCGTCAATCATCCCACCTTCACCGCCGGCGAAGCCACGACAAACTTCATCGACGCAACTCCCGAGCTTTTCCGCTTCCGTCCCAAGCGCGACCGCGCCACCAAGATCCTCTCCTACCTCGGCGACGTCATCATCAACGGCCGTCCCGACGTCAAAGGCAAAGCCGATCCCAAGCGTGAGTTCACCGATCCCATCATCCCCACTTATCCCAAGGTCACCGCCGTCCCCACCGGCACGCGCAACCGTCTGCTCGAGATGGGCCCGGAAAAATTCGCCCAATGGGTCCGCAAACAAAAGCGTGTGATGGTTACCGACACCACAATGCGCGATGCCCATCAGTCGCTCCTCGCCACCCGCGTCCGCACCCACGATCTCCTCGCCGTCGCCGACAGTGTCGCACATCTCACCCCCAACCTCTTCAGTCTCGAGATGTGGGGCGGCGCCACCTTCGACTCCTCCATGCGATTCCTCCAGGAAGATCCCTGGGACCGACTCGACGCCCTCCGCATTAAAATCCCCAACATCCCTTTCCAGATGCTCCTTCGCGCCAGCAACGCCGTCGGCTATACTAATTACCCCGACAACGTCGTCCGCGATTTCTGCATCGCCGCCGCCCAGCACGGTATCGACATCTTCCGCATCTTCGACTCGCTCAACAACATCGATTCCATGAAAGTCGCCATGGAAGCGGTTCTCGAAAAAACCCAATCCATCTGCGAAGCCGCCATTTGCTACACCGGCGACATCCTCGATCCCAAGCGCACCAAGTATCAACTCGACTACTACGTGAAGATGGCCAAAGAGCTCGTGAAGATGGGCACCCACATCCTCGCCATCAAGGACATGGCCGGCCTCTGCAAACCTTACGCCGCACACGCCCTCGTCAAAGCCCTGCGCGATGAAGTCGAAGTCCCCATCCACTTCCACACCCACGACACCTCGGGCATCAACGCCGGCACGCTCCTTCGCGCCGCCGACGCCGGCGTCGATATCATCGACTGCGCCCTCTCCTCCGTCAGCGGCACCACCAGCCAGCCCAACCTCAACTCCATCGTCGCCGCCCTCGCACATACCCCGCGTTCCACAGAGCTGAATCTCGATTCTCTCAACGCCTTGAGCGATTACTGGGAAACCGTCCGCGATTATTACTACCCCTTCGAAGAAGGATTACGCTCCCCCACCGCCGAGGTCTATCAGCACGAAATGCCCGGCGGTCAATTCACCAACCTTAAGGCGCAGGCCAAGTCCCTCCATCTCGAAGACCGCTGGTCCGACGTCGCCGACACCTACGCCCAGGTCAACCAACTCTTCGGCGACATCGTAAAAGTCACCCCAAGCAGCAAGGTCGTCGGCGACATGGCCCTCTTCATGGTCACCAACGGACTCTCCGCCATGGACGTCCTCGACCCCACCAAAAAGCTCAACTTCCCCAAGTCCGTCGTCGAAATGATGCAAGGCCACCTCGGCAACCCCGAAGGAGGCTGGCCCAAAGTCCTCCAGAAAATCATTCTCGACTCCGCCGGTCTCAAACCGCTCAAAGGCCGACCCGGCGCGTCCCTCCCTAAAGTGGATTTCCCCGCAATCAAAAAAGAACTCGCTACCAAACTGCACCGTGAGCCACGCGAGGTCGATCTCCTCAGCTACGTCCTCTACCCCCAGGTCTACCTCGACTACGACAAGCACGAAAAAACCTACAACAACACCTCCGTCCTCCCCACCCCCGCCTTCTTCTACGGCCTCAAACCCGGCGAAGAAATCAACGTCGAAATCGAACCCGGAAAAACTCTCATCATCCGATACCTCGCCACCGGCGAACTCCGCGAAGACGGCACCCGAACCGTCTTCTTCGAACTCAACGGCCAACCCCGAGAAGTCGTCGTCTCCGACCGCGCCGTCGAAGGCAACCTCCACAAACATCCCAAGTCCGATCCCGAAGACCCCAACCACATCCCCGCCCCCATGCCCGGAAAAATCAGCAACGTCGCCGTCAAGAAAGGCCAGGACGTCAAAGAAGGCGAACGCCTCCTCAGCATCGAAGCCATGAAAATGGAAACCGCCGTCTACAGCCCAAGACCCGCCAAAGTCGCCGACGTCCTCGTAAAAGCCGGCTCCATTGTCACCGCACAGGATTTGCTCGTGGTGCTGGAGGGTTAGCTCTCAAGGAATTTGCACGTTCCTCAGTTCGTCCGGCTGAATCCGGGACACAGCGGATCAAGTCAGCGCCGCCGCCGCCAAAATTGGACGCAGTTTATTGGTGGAAAGTTGCAGAATCGCGATCTTTCGCCCCGTCAGGTTCTGCTCGTACCGAATGTTCTGATCAGCAGTGATGAAGACATCAAACTGATCTTCCGCGTGCTCAAGCAACTCACCGTTCTTTACGCCGCCCCATCCGCACTTCTGCGCCGTGCTGCATTCATGCCCCGTCAGGAGCTTGTGCATGGGCCATGGAACGCATTCATCGAGCAAAATTCTCATGCCGCCGCGGGAGAGAGCAACGCAGATTCAGATCGCTCAAGAACACCCCGCGCCATCTCACGCGTCACCGACGGAAAGCATGTAAGAAACTCATCAAGCGTGTGGACTTCCCCACGAACGGTGGGCGCGACGCGATGATTAATTGAGGCTTGCCTCGAACGCTTCGGGGCTTTGATAGCCTATCGAACTGTGCAGCCGTTTGCGATTGTAAAACACCTCGATGTATTCAAAGATGGATTGCC
>JBBRYX010000013.1:0-128805 GCA_038237225.1 Tepidisphaerales bacterium
GAGAAACGCTCAAAAAGACCGGTTCGAACCTGCTCATTGAGCAGAAGAACCTCGCCGTCGATTTCCACGAACCTTGGAAATCCGTTGAAAAATATGGCCGTCTTGCCCACCACGACACCGCGCCGACTCAGGTCGGCGCGGCGTTGGCTGGTGAATCCAGCATGTTTTTCAATGTAGCGGAGAGGGCGGGATTCGAACCCGCGTTACAGGTTTAAGCCCGTAAAACAGTTTAGCAAACTGTCGCCTTCAGCCACTCGGCCACCTCTCCAGCGAAGGTGTCAACCGTATGCTCGGAGTTGGAAGAACGCAAGCAATTGGAGGCTCAAGTTTGTCGAAGCCACGCGGCTTTCGGGTCGGCCTGGTGGTATGCGGTTCGGATTTTCCGGGCGTGCTTGGAGGTGCAATGGAGGCGCGAGGGATGGGGTTACGTTTTGGATAGAACCGGGTCGAGGATCTCGCGACAGGGTCCGGTGTACACCATGGCGTTGGCCTGCATTTGAAAATTGCCGTCGGCGCCGGTTCCGCAATCTCGGAATTTGGTCGACACGAGAAAATCGCTTTTCAGATCGGCGCCGAACGGAACGATGCGGATGGCGGGCATTCCCATGGGCAGGTGGGCCATTTGTTTGCTTCTCAAAATGATGTCGCTGAGGAATCTCGCTTTTTCAGTTGTCGCAGCGCCGGGTGTTAACTCGAAGATCGCGAGATACCATTTTCCATCATCTCCAGGCTGATAATGGAAGAGAATTCCGGATTGGTCCGGCCTGCGGTCGAGGCGATTGCCCATCACATTGAGATGCCACGCACAACGGTACTTGCGGCAGACGTCGGGCCGCTGGTCGTAGATGCCGCATCCCTGCGCCGGGGCGGACGCGAGGTGTTCGCATCGAGCATAGAAGGGTTTTCCAAGCTCCGGGACGGCCGGGATGATGCAGCAGGCGTTGCACGCGCCACAGTTGTCGGGCGGCGGCGGCTGGTGGAAAGTGGGAAGTGAAATCATTCGAGACTAAGGTTAACAAGAAGTGGAGCCGGATTGGGGGGGTAGGGGAAGTTCCTGATTGATTTTGAAAAAGTGGGAAGAAATGGGAAGTTTTGGGAAGTGATCCGGCCGCGACGGGTTGTCAAAGAGCGTGAGGGGTGCGCGAAGACGAGCTTTGCGGGTCCTCTACTTCTTGGCGCGCGCTGCGCGCAAAGTGGTCGAAATGCGCAGCGCTTTCTGTAGAAGCTTGGTTTTTGAGACGGGGCGGGGGAAAAGATTTTTTGATTTGGATGTTTTCTGATTTTGCGCGCTGCGCGCCAGGGCGCTTTTTCGCGCATTGTGGGGTTTATGGGGCTTTGGTGATTCCTGCGCGTGATTCCGGGTAGGAATCCGCGCCCCGCGCCCCGCAAGCGGGTCCGCTAAGGAAGGCGCGGGGTGGTTGTTTTGACGGGGGTTCTAGTCGCCGCGGGGGAGTTGGATCCAGAAGCGGCTTCCGCCGGATTCTGAAGGTTCTACGCCTACGGTTCCTCCCATGCGTTCGATACCGCGGCGGACGAGGGTTAGGCCGAGGCGGGCTTCGGTGGCGCGGGCGCCGGTTTTCAGAGGCTCGCGCAAGTGCTCCATTTCCTCGGCAGCCTGGTTGGTGGAGTTGTCTTCGATGTAGAAGCGGAGGGTATCGCTTCCATCGCGCGTGCTGATGTGGATGGACGGGCGGACATTGTGACCGACATGGGTGACTGCATTGACCAGCAGGTTGAGGATGACGTATTGCAGAGTGAGCGCGTGGGCTTTGACCCAACCCAGGGGCTCCTGCACGACGAACTGGGCGCTGGCGAATGCGGGATCGCGCTCGAGGCGGCCGATGAGTTCGTGGAGGATGAGCACGAGGCTGACGGGCTCGAGGCGCAGTTCGCCGCGACTGAGGCGACTGTATTCGAGGAGATCTTCGATCTGGCGCTCCATGCGCGCGGCAGCTCCGACGATGCGGAGCGCGTCGGTGTTGCCGTCCTCATTGAGCCGCTCGGCCTGGGTCATCAGGAGATCCTTGGCGATGGCCTGGAGGGACCGCAATGGCAGACGGAGGTCATGGCTAACGGTGAATGAGAATGCCTGAAGCTCTTCGTTGGCTTCTTCGAGCATGGCGGTGCGCTCGGCGACACGCCGTTCGAGCATCTCGTTGAACTCTTTCAGCTCCTTCTCCCAGCGTTTGCGTTCGCTGATGTCGGCATAGAGCCGGACATTGCCGACGATGGCGCCACGGAAGTCGATCAGGGGCGCGGCCCATACGGCGACGTCGACGAGGGTTCCATCGGCGCGCAAACCTGGGACTTCCATGCCTTCCAGTCGCTCGCCGCGCATGAGCTTCTGGTTGTTTTCTTCGAAGAGTGCCGCACGATTGGCGGGGACGGCAGGGAGTGGTTTGCCGAGGACGTCGGCGTGCTTCCATCCGAAGAGTCGCTCGGCGGCAGCGTTCCAGCTTACGACTTGTCCGGAAAGATCGAGGGTTACGATGGCCAGGGGAGAATTGTCGATGACGGTTGTGAGGGTGTGATTGACTTGCCGCAGGGCGTCCTGAGCCCGGCGGCGTTCGGTGACGTCTCGGAGGACGACGAGGAAGCCGCGGGTCTGTTCGTGATCGCCTTTGAGGGCGGTGATGTGGAAGTTTGCCCAGAAGTGGGTTCCATCCTGGCGAGCGCGCGGGGCTTCTGCTTCGGCGTAGCCTTGTGCGCGGGCGTGGTCGAGTTCTTTTGCGGGGACTTCGGCGGCGATGTCTTCGCCGGTGTAGAACACTTTGAGCGGTTGGCCGAGGATTTCGGATTCGGTCCAGTCGGTGATCTGCTGGGCACCGCGATTCCAGCTTGTGACGTTGCCATCGTTATCGAGGGTGAAGATGGCGTAATCGCGCGCGCGTTCGACCAGGAGCTTGAGTTGGTTTTCGCTTTCGTGGCGGGCGGCTTCGGTGACGCGGAACGCGGTGACGGTGCGGCGGATCAGGACGTAGACCATGGTGGCGGTGACGATGATGAACAGCAGGCCTTTGACGGTTTGGATGTGGTAACGGTTGAGGGTGTGGGCGGCGGCGAGCTTTTCTGAAACAAGATCAGAGAGGAGGATCCAGCAGGCGCCGATGAGTGCGTAGATGAGGGCGATCCGGAGGGCGGCGCGGCGGGGGGGGCGACCGACGAATCTTGGTGTGGGATTTTTGATGTGTTTTTTAGCCTTTCGGTGGAAAGGAGTGGGGGGACCTGACTGGGATTTTGTTGGCGCGATTTGAGATGCATGTGGGTCTTCGGCCCGACCGCTACGCGCGCGGGGGGACGATGCTTCCTGGTCATGCGCATCGGACTACCCGGCGGACTTGATGGGGAGTTTTCGGCCGGTTTCCGCGACGATGCCTTGGTTGCGGAATTTTTCGTATCGGCGTTCGAGGAGGTTTTCGATTTTGGTGCGCTTGAGGTCGCGCATGGTTTTTGCGATGTACTGCTCGAGGTTATGCGCGGCGGAGTGGGGATCGCGATGGGCGCCGCCGAGGGGCTCGGCAATGATCGAATCGATGACGCCAAGCTGCTTGAGGTCGCGGCTGGTGAGCTTGAGCGATTCGGCGAGTTGTGCGGCGGCTTCGTTGCCTTTGAAGAGGATCGCGGAGCAGGCTTCGGGACTGATGACGGAGTACCAGGCGAATTCCATCATTGCGACGCGGTCGGCGACACCGATTCCGAGTGCGCCGCCGGAGCCACCTTCGCCACAGACTACGCTGATGATGGGCGTTTTGAGGCGGCTCATTTCCATGAGGTTTCGGGCGATGGATTCGGCCTGGCCGCGCTCTTCGGCGCCGATGCCGGGGTAGGCGCCGGGCGTGTCGATGAAGGTGACGACGGGCAGGCCGAACTTTTCGGCGAGCTTCATGCAGCGAAGGGCTTTGCGGTAGCCTTCGGGGTGAGCGAGTCCAAAGTAGCACTGGACTTTTTCCCTGGTGTCACGGCCCTTGTGGTGGCCGATGAGCATGACCTTGTGACCACCGAGGCGAGCGAGGCCGCATTTGATGGCGGGGTCATCGCCAAAATGCCGGTCGCCGTGGAGCTCTCTGAACTCGCGGCAAATCATTTCGACATAATCTTTGAACAGGGGGCGCTGAGGATGGCGTGCGACTTGAACGACTTCCCAGGCGCTGAGTTTCTCGTAGGTTTTGCGGAGAAGCGAGGTGTAGTTGGTTCGGAGGTGGCGGAGCTCTTTGGTGTAGTCGACGCCCTTGGTTGTTTGCAGCGCTTCAAGCTCGAGGATCTGCTGCTCGAGGCGGGAGAGGGGCTTCTCGAATTCCAGAACGTGCCTGGAGATGGGTTGGCGGGCGGGTTCTAAAGGACTTTCTGGGTTCAAGGGTGTTGTCTTTGTAGGTGTCGTCGAAGCGATTGCCGGGGGCATAGTCCGTTCGACCAAGGCTCGGGAGCCTTGAGCGCCTTGCACTCGTCCCTCCGCCTTCACTCTTACTACGCCGAGCCGCTTCCGTCGGGACGTCAATACCGTAGTCGAGGTTGTCATGAGCATCAAGAATCGCTGCCTTTCCCAACTTACCGTCGAGGCTGCTGCGTTGCCCCGGCGGTTGTCTCTCAAGGGTTATCGGACTCAAGGTTGCGGATTCTTGAGCGTATGGTGCTTTTCAAAACCTTACGGATGGGGCTGGCACTTTGGTTGCATCACGGCGGTATAACCGGCGCAGGTACGCATTTTGTCATCAGGCTCAGGTCGTCTTCATGAGATGAAGGAGCGTCAATGACCCGCATAACGGCAGGTGGTGTGGTGGAGTTCCGGTTTTTCCGACCTGAGGCGACCTCGGGTCAGGATTGTGTTTAATTTTTGCGCTCGATTCCCATTCGAAGTCCGCGCCCCGCAAGCGGGGCCGCTAACCAAAGGCGCAATGAAGGATCTTGCTTCGAGATTTGACGGGGTAGATCCTTCACGGAGTATCGTCCAGGATGACAATCCCTTTCATCGGTCGTGGGGGTGGCGCAGCCATGTGAGGGGCTCAGGATGGCATTTCCGAATTGACATGGCTCAGATGCGCGGGACGTCTTTCAGAAGGTAAAGGATTGGATCTTTTCACCGGGTTAAGATGAGGCGATGAAGGGCCGCGACCTGATCAGGCTGGGATTCGAACCGGGGAAGGCGATCGGGGTTGCGCTGAAGCTGATTGCGGAGCTGCGCGAAGCGGGACGGGGCGCGGTCGGCAAGCGGGTGATGGAGTCGGATTTGGCGGCCATCGTTAAGGAGCCCAACGCGTACAAGGATCACACGCATTGGAAGGTGCTTGCGGAGGCTTTGATCGAGGAGGAGGAAAAGAAGAAGGGGTTTGTCGAGCGCTTGGAGCCGGCGCCGTTTGCGATCTGGGGGGAGGGGCTGGAGGCGGGGGCGGTGGAACAGATCAAGAATGCGTCGCGGCTGCCTGTTGCGCTGGCGGGGGCGCTGATGCCGGATGCGCATCAGGGGTACGGGCTTCCGATTGGCGGGGTGCTGGGGACGGAGAACGCGGTGATTCCGTATGCGGTGGGGGTGGACATTGCGTGCCGGATGAAGCTATCGGTGTTTGATATTCCGGCGGGGGATCTGAAGTGATTGCATGCTCAGTTGGTGAGTGCGCTGATGCGCGAGACCTTGTTTGGGACTGGGGCGGGGTTTCGCAAGCCGATGGAGCATGATGTCCTTGATGAAGATTGGTCGGTGACGGGGGTGACCAAGCGGGTGTTCGACAAGGCGCGGACACAACTTGGGACGAGCGGGAGTGGGAACCATTTCGCGGAGTTTGGTATTCTCACGATCGAAACAGAGCGCAGCGGCTCCGTTGCGGGAAGCGGGGACTTTCCGCTGGCGCCCGGGCAATATCTTTCTCTGCTGTCTCATTCCGGCTCGCGCGGGGCGGGGGCGACGGTCGCGGACTACTACTCGAAGCTGGCGATGGACAAGCATCCGGAACTGCCGGCGGAGCTGCGACGATTGGCATGGCTCGATCTTTCATCGCAGGAGGGTCAGGAGTATTGGAGCGCCATGAATCTGATGGGGAAGTACGCATCGGCGAATCACGCGATCATTCATCGGAAGATCGCGCGGCATCTTGGGGCGGAGGTGATCGCGGGAGTGGAGAACCACCACAACTTTGCGTGGAAGGAAAACCATAACGGTCGTGAGATGATCGTGCACCGCAAAGGGGCGACGCCGGCGGGCGTGGGCGTGTTGGGCGTGATTCCGGGATCGATGGCAACGCCAGGATTTGTCGTGCGCGGCAAGGGGGTTGAGCGGGCGCTGGAATCGGCGTCGCACGGCGCGGGAAGGCGGATGTCGCGCACGCAGGCGCGGAACACGTACCGGTGGAGTCAGATCAGGCCCATGCTCGTGGATGCGGGGGTGGAATTGCTGAGTGCGGGCATCGACGAGAACCCGAACGCGTACAAGGATATCCATCAGGTGATGGCGCAGCAGGCGGATCTGGTGGAGGTGATCGCGCGGTTCGATCCGAAGATCGTCAAGATGGCGGATGCGGGGGAAAAGCCTGAGGATTGAGGGATTGTTCGTTGTGGGTGGTCCGTTGCTATGCTGTCTGCGCATTTACAACGGACCACGGACAACGGACAAGGGACAATAGAATCAACGGAGCGACGGTTGACCCAGGAGCATACCAATCGACTGATCCACGAGACTTCGCCTTATCTACTTCAGCATGCGCACAATCCGGTGGATTGGTATTCGTGGGGGCCGGAAGCGTTTGAGGCGGCGCGGGCGCAGAACAAGCCGATCTTTCTTTCGGTTGGTTATAGCACGTGCTACTGGTGTCATGTGATGGAGCGGGAGTGTTTTGAGAAGGAGCGGGTCGCGCGGGTGATGAACGAGCTTTGCATCAATATCAAAGTGGATCGCGAAGAGCGGCCGGATGTTGATCAGCTTTATATGCTTGCGGTGCAGGTGCTGACACGGCACGGCGGGTGGCCGATGAGCGTGTTCATGACGCCGGACCTGAGGCCGTTTTATGGCGGGACGTATTTTCCGCCGCAGGATTCGCACGGGCGGCCGGGTTTTTTGACGCTGGTGCGGGCGATCGATAATGCGTTTCACCACAAGCACGATGAGGTGGAACGTTCGGCAAACGAACTGGGGAATATCCTTCGGCAGATGTGCGAGCCGGCGAAGCCGGATTGTGCGATCGTCATCGACGAGGCGTTTGTTTCGGAGCTGATCGATCGGTCAACGGATGATTACGACTCGATCCACGGCGGGTTCGGTGGAGCGCCGAAGTTTCCGCGCGAGACGCTGCTGGAACTTCTGCTGACGTACTGCTCGGCAGGGGGGACGGGTGCGCAGGACAAGGCTAAGCGTTCAGACCGCGCGACGAAGATCCTCGAGATGGTTCTGCACACGCTCGATGCCATGGCGGCGGGGGGATTCGGGACCAGCTTGGCGGGGGGTTTCATCGTTACTCGACGGATGCACAGTGGCTGGTGCCGCACTTTGAGATCATGCTGTATGACAACGCGATGCTGGCCTGGTGCTACGCGGACGCTTATCGACAGACGGAAGATCCAAAATATGCGAAGGTTGCACGGGGGATTCTGGATTTTGTGCTTCGGGAAATGACTTCTCCCGAGGGAGCGTTTTATACGGCGTTTGATGCGGAGGTGGATGCGCAGGAGGGGCTGAGTTATTTGTGGACGGCGGAGGAGATCGAGGCGCTGCTCGGTCGCGAGGACGCGGAGGAGTTCAACCGCGCGTATGGAATCAAGCTTGGGCCGAATTTTGCGGATCCGCATCATGGCACGGGCAGTCCTGACAAGAGCATTCTGTATCAGCCGCGGGAGATTGAGGAAGCGGATGAAGCCAGGCTTTCTTCCCTGCGCGAGAAACTGTATCAGGCGAGGCTGAAGCGGAAACAGCCGCTTTTGGATACGAAGATTCTGACGAGTTGGAATGGGCTGGCGATTCGAGCGTTTGCTTACGCGGGAAGGATTCTGGAAGAGCCGCGCTATGTTGATGCGGCGTCGCGGGGGGCGGAGTTTCTTCTGCGGGAGCATCGGATGCAGGACGGCGGACTGTATCGCACGAGCCGGGATGGAAAGGCGAAATACGCGGCGTTTTTGGATGATTATTCGTTTTTGATTCAGGCGCTGCTAGCGGTGCGGGAGGCGACGGGTGAGCGGAAATGGAAAGATGAAGCGGCGGTGGTGTCGGCGCTGATGAGCGAGAAGTTCGGGGATTCGGCGCGGGGCGCGTTCTATTTTACCGATGCCAATGCGCAGGATCTGTTTATCCGGCAGAAGACGGCGACGGATTCGCCGCTTCCCAGCGGCAACGCGGTCGCGGCGCTGGCGATGCTGGAGATGGAGAAGCCGGAGGTGACCCGGCAGACGATCTCGGCGTTTGCACGACAATTGCGCGACCAATCGGACGGGCTTAGCGCGCTGGTGCAGGCGGCGCTCTTGCATGTGCGGCGGCACGGGCCGATCGAAGTCGCGGGCGATTCGTCGGAGCGAACGACGCCGACGCAGCAGCCGGTGGGGGCAGAGGTTGTGAAGGTCAGGCCGATCTTTGTGTCGCCGACGCAGTTGAATTTCGAGATCGATATTCTCGATCCGTTCCATATCAATGCGCACAATGTTTCGGGCGGATTGGTGGGAACGTCACTGACGGCGGGGGGCGCGGGTGGGGGGAGGACGCCGGAGATTGAGTCGGTGGATTATCCGCCGGGCGAGGAGCGGCGATTTGCATTTGCCGACGAGACGCTGCGCGTTTATAGCGGGACCGTCACGATCACAGTGCGCTTCAAGCAGGAGATTCAGGTTGGAGCGGACCTCCATTTGCGGCTGACGTATCAGGCTTGCGATGACAGCAGGTGCTTGCCACCGGTGACGCAGAATCTTTCGCTGAAGACGGGTTGATCCCCCGGAATAATGGGCGAGGGAGTGGAGCGCGTGAGGGTCTAAGCGGAGTGCGCTTCGTACCATTCGATGGTTTTTTTGAGCCCGTCTTCCAGGGAGGTGTCAGCCTTAAAGCCAAGTTCCTTCTGCGCGCGCGTCACGTCCAGACAGCGGCGTGGCTGGCCATCGGGTTTGGTGGGATCCCAGACGATTTTTCCTTCAAACCCGGAGAGCTTGGCCACCAGTTCGGTCAGGGCTTTGATGCTGATCTCGCGTCCGGAGCCAAGGTTGATCGGCTCCGGGGAATCGTATTTCTCGAGTGAAGCGATCAAGCCCTCCGCGCAGTCTTCGACATACAAGAACTCGCGGCTCGCGGAGCCTGTGCCCCAGGCGGTGATCTCCTTGGCGCCTTTGCGGCGGGCTTCGACGCATTTGCGGATCAGGGCGGGAATCACGTGGGATGTGTGAAGATCGAAGTTGTCTCTCGGCCCGAAAAGATTTACGGGCAGGACGTAGATCGCGTTGAGGTTGTATTGCTGGCGGTAACTCTGGCACATGACCATGAGCGCCTTTTTGGCGAGGCCGTAAGGGGCGTTGGTTTCTTCGGGGTAGCCGTTCCAGAGATCGTCCTCCTTGAAGGGGACGGGCGTGAATTTGGGATAAGCGCAGATGGTTCCGACCTGAAGGAACTTCTTCAGGTTGTTCTCTCGCGCCTGTTCGATGAGATGCATTCCCATGGCCATGTTGGCGAAGAAGAATCGGCCGGGGTTGTCGAGGTTGGCGCCGATGCCGCCGACTTCGGCGGCGAGGTGCATGACGACGGCGGGGTTGAAATCGGTATAGAGCTTTTTGGCCTGGTCTTCATGGGTGAGGTCGTATTCGCGGCGGCGGGGGACAATGATGTCGGTGTAGCCGCGTGCTTTCAGCTTCTCGACGAGGAAGGACCCGAGGAAGCCGGCGCCGCCGGTGACGAGGATACGATCTGATTTGGGGATCATTGATAAGTCCAAACTTGCCCATGTGAGCGATTCGGACATGGGCAAGATGCCCATGCTACGCAATCATGCGGGTTCTGTTTAATTCTCGCGCTTGATTCCCATTCGAAATCTGCGCCCCGCAAGCGGGGCCGCTAACCCAAGGCGCAGGAATTAAGAGTGAGATCCGTATTAGTCTTTCGCATCGGCGAGCATTTTTTCTCGTTTGGCGATTCTCCAGTCGGCTTCGGTCATCATTTTGGCGAGGGTCTTGAAGGTAACTTTAGGCTGCCAGTTGAGCGCGTTGCGCGCGTTGGCGGCGTCCCCGAGCAGCAGGTCGACTTCCGCGGGGCGATAGTAGCGGGGATCGACGGCGACGTAGTCCTTCCAGTCCATCTTCAGGTGGCCGAAGACTTCGTCGAGGAATTCTCGAACGGAATGGGTCTCACCGGTGGCGATGACAAAATCTTCGGCCTTTTCCTGTTGAAGCATGAGCCACATGGCCTCGACGTAATCACCGGCAAAACCCCAGTCGCGTTTGGCGTCGAGGTTTCCGAGGTAGAGTTTTTTCTGGAGGCCCTCTTTGATTCTGGTGGCGGCGCGGGTGATCTTGCGGGTGACGAAGGTCTCGCCGCGGCGGGGGCTCTCGTGGTTAAAAAGAATCCCGTTGCAGGCGAACATGTTGTAGCTCTCGCGATAGTTCACGGTTTGCCAGAAGGAATAGACTTTGGCGCAGGCATACGGGCTGCGGGGATGGAACGGCGTCTTCTCGGTCTGCGGGGTTTCCATCACCTGTCCGTACATTTCGGAGCTGCTCGCCTGATAGAAGCGAATCGGCAATCCGGTGTCGCGGATTGCTTCCAGGCAGTTGATCGTGCCGAGTGCGTCTACCTGGACGGTGTAGACGGGCTGATCGAAGCTGACGCGAACGTGCGATTGAGCGCCGAGGTTGTAGATTTCGTGGGGTTGGACGCGGGTGAGGGTTTCGCGGATTCCCGTGCCGTCGACGAGATCGCCATAATGCAGAAACAGGCGTGCCTCGGGGTCGTGGGGGTCTCGATACAGGTGATCGATTCGCTCGGTGTTGAAGGAAGAACTTCGGCGGACGAGGCCGTGAACTTCGTAGTCTTTGCCGAGCAGAAACTCGGCAAGGTAAGAGCCGTCTTGCCCGGTAATGCCGGTAATCAAAGCTTTTTTGCGGGGTTCAGCCATTCAATTTGCTCCGGGTGGATCTAAGGCGCAGGAGAATTATCGCATATCCGATGGACAAAGTTAATGACGCGGGCTGTGGAAGCAAGTTCGTCCGACTCTTCTGTGGGGGCGACGCCAGCGTGAATGCCTGCGTCTTGGTCACGGGGCGGCCGCGAAGCTAGTGTTTATCGACGCTGCACGTCGACCGCGACGCAGGCGTCGCCGCTACAAGAGATCCACATGCGATTGCGCTGGCTTTCCGGCCTCGACCGATTATGCATATGCTTTGACACGGGAACCGGGGCGGCGTAGGAGTGTCTAACGATCGGTTCCCAGTGTACGTGAATTGAAAGCAGCCTATGACATCGCCGAAATCTGAACTGTCTCGCGATCCATCCGATCCGTTGGCCAAAAAAGAAACACCTCGAAAAAAGCGGCGTCGTTGGCATTATGTGCTTGGCGGTCTCGTCGTTCTCTTGTTGCTGTTGGTTCTGCTTGCGCCGACGCTTGTCAGCACGGGGCTTGTCACCTCGATCGTCGCGGGCCAGGCGAAGAACTATATCAATGGCTCCGTGCAGATCGGGGATCTGTCGGTCGGATGGTGGAGCCCCACGCGCTTGGGCGGCGTGAAGATTTATGACGATCAGGGCGTGCTGGTTCTGGAGGTCGATCGGCTTGAAACGCAGATGTCGCTGATGGATGTGATCAAGGGGCGGTATGATTTGGGGGAAACGCTTGTCGATGCGAACCTCACCAAGTGCACGGTCTATGAAGACGGCACAGTTAACTATCAGAAGCTCGCGAAATCGCAGCCGGAGAAGGCAGATGGCGGTCCTGCGCCGGAGAAGGGATTGACGGATTCGCAGCAGAGCGCGGCTGAGCCTGCAAAACTTCCCGATCTTAAGGGGAATATCACCGTCAGGTATCGGGGGACGATCGACGGGCCGGGACTGAAGGGTCGCGCTGGCGCCGACGTCGTTCATATCGATCCCAGTAGCGCGGTGGTGCAAATCACCGACATCAATGAGCCCATCACGGATGATGTGAAGCTGGTCTACCGGCTGGGGAACAACATGGCGTCAACGGTCTCACTGGCCGGGACGATCGACGCGGTTGAGGACAATACCCTGATCGACTTTGCCAACGACGTGAACAAGCTGATCGCGGATCAGAAACTTGAGGTTGGCAATGTCGATTTGGCGGCAGCCAAGCCTTTTATCAACGCGACGCCGCCGGGTCAGGCGGCGACGACGCAGCCGACGGATCTCGGCGGCATCGCGAACGGGTCGATTACGCTGAAGTCGGATGGCAGGAACAGCCTGGCCGCGCAGGGTGCGATCGTGGTGAGCAACGTTCTGGTTGGCGGCGGGCCGCTGCATGGCGATGTGTTCAAATCCTCGAAGCTGAATCTCCCCGTGAACGTGACCGCAACCGCCGTCGGCGGGGGCACCACGCTCTTGAATATCCAAAGACTCGGAGTTGAGACGGATCAGGCTACGATCGCGCTCACCGGAAAGGCGACGCAGCAGGCGCTTCAAAATCTGGCCGAGAAGAAGGCGCCTGGCGCTGAAGGGAATCTCTCGCTGGTCGTGAATGTCACCGATGTGCCCGGGCTGGCTTCGCAATTGCGCAACACGCTTAACCTGCAAAAGGGCGTTCAGATCACGCAGGGAAAGATCTACAGCAAGACGGATGTTGCCATTGCCAGGGATCGCGTCACGATCACTCAGGATCCGGAAACCGTGATCTCGGCCGCGGGTAAGAATGACGGGAAGGATGTTGTGCTGGAGCCGATTCGTCTGCGAAAGCTCCAACTCACGGCGATTCCGAATGGGAAGGATATTCCAGAAGTTCGCGACATCGGCCTCGATCTGGGCACGGTCTTCGGAACGATCGACGGGGGCGGCGCATCCATCGCTGATCTTGCGATTCATGGGAAGAATTTCGATCTTGCCAAGGCCCGGCAGCAGGCCGCGCAGTTCTCGGATCTGGGGAATCTTCAACTGACCGGAACCGGCGCGTTCGATCTGACGAGCAAGGGCGATGTGACCAAAGCCGGGGGCACCACGCTCGCAACTTTTGTGTTGGATCTGCGGAACCTGATCGTGAAGGGCCTGGAGGGTCGGCAGGATGTGAGCCAGCCGCGGTTCAATACCACCGCGAGCGCGACGCTGGTGCGCGGGGACGATAAGCCCGGCAGCGATTTCATCAAGCAGATCCAGAACGTGAGCGTGACGACGCAGGCGGGTGAAGAGAAGACGCCGGTGCTGGACATTGCGGCCACGGTGCAAAGCGTCACGCTCACACCGATGAACGCAACCGGGGCTGAGGTGACGAAGCTCAACATCCCGGACTTGGCCAAGGCTCAGCAGCAGTTCGGCGGGTTCGTTCCGGCGCTCAAGGATTTTCAGGTTCAGCGGGGACAGCTCTATACCAATCTCGCCCTGAATTATGACGGCACGAATGTCACGTTCACAAAACCCTTGAATCTGTCGATCCGAAATCTGTCGGTCGCGAAAATTGAAGCGGGGCAGGCGCATCCGCTGCTGAAGGATGAGAACCTGTCGCTGAGCATGAACGGTCGTGCGTCGATGCCGAAGAATGCGCCGATCACGGCGGATCTTTCGGACCTTGCCGTCACCAGCTCCAGCAACTTGATTACCGTGAAGAAGGCGGGGGATAAGAACATCAGCGTCGCGCTTGCGCCCAACGGCGGCATCGCGGGGAATGGTGTAATTCAGATCGTGTCTGACCTGAAACGACTGAACGATCTTGCTCAAGCTTTCGCGGCGCGGCCCGCTTCAGCGGGTCGTGACACCGCAACCGCAGGAGAACTCACTAGCGGTATCCTCGACACCACGCTAACCCTCGATCACCCCGAACAGCAGAAACATACCACCATCACCCTCGCTGGCGCGATCAACAATCTTTCGGTGACGACCAACGAACAGCCGATCGCGAACGAGAAGGTGACGATCGCGCTGTCGGCGGTCAGTCCCGACGATTTCTCGTCACTCACGGTCAGCAAGGGCGCGATCAACAGTTCGTTTGCCAACACGACTCTTGGCGAAACCGTGGTCGATCTCAAAGCCACGAATATTTTCGACAAGTTATTGAAGGCAAATCTTGAGGTGGCGGTGCCCGATCTGCCCCGGTTGTATTCGGTGATGCAGGCTTTTGCGCCTGCGCCTGCCGCGCGTGCGATCATGGCAGATATGGCGCAGCTTGCCGCCGACACGACCGCCAAGAAAAAGAAGAAGCCCGCGGCGACGGCGGCGCCTGCCGCGCCGGATACGAGCGATCCTGCCGCCACCACGCAGCCGCTTGAGCCGCTGCAAGTCACCAGCGGCGAGGCCGACATCAAGCTGGTCGTCAATCGCGATCCGAAGACGCGGACGACAAGCATTACCGCGCCCGTATTTGCCGTCACAAAGCTTGGCCTGGCGCGCGGCCAGCAGCGGTTCGCGTTTGATCCCAGCCGGTCGATTAATCTCAACTTCGCGGCGGCCGTGACGACGAATCCGGAATCTAATCCGGCAACGACGAAACCCATTACCGAGCAGATTAAACAGGTGCAGCTTACGCAGCTTTCAGGTGATCTCGCGGTGGCGAAGCTGGAGATGCCGGAGCCGCTCACGATCACCAATCTATCGACCCAACCCGCCGCCAATGGAGCGATAAAATTGACAGGCGCGATTCAACAGATGACGCCGTTGCTGGCGGTGCTTCAGGGGCAGCCTGCCAAGACTTACGCCGGCGAATACACCCTTACGCAGAACGTCTCGAGTCAGCAGAATCAGATTCATTTGAAGGGCGTCGTCGCCGTTCCCAATCTTCAGACGGATCCCCAAGCCAAGGCTCAAAGCTTTTCGGTGAACAATGATCTGATGGCCGACACGGTCGCGAAGTCCGCGACCATTACGGATCTTACCGTGGCGATGCCGGACACCAAGGCGATGGGCGTGAACATGAAAGGAAAAGTGGTGGATTGGGAGACGAAGCGGCAGCTTGAGGGCGTCGTGATGAACCTGAATTACGATCTCGCTCAGCTTTGGCCGCTGGTTAAGCCGATGCTGTCGCCCGAGCAGCGGGAACAATACAAGGACCTGAAGATTGGGGGGCAGTTCCAGAGGGTGTTCAATGTCGCCGGCAGCTATCCGGCGAACGTGCCGTTTAATCAGGCAATTCAAAACGTGACGATGGACGGCGGTCTTGCCATTGGTTTGCTCGATACGCAGGGGATTGCGGTGAGCGATCTGGAGCTTCCGCTCTCGCTGCAGGCGGGGAAGCTTACGACGCTGTATGCGAACCGGCCGAAGGCGGAGCGTGCCGCCAAGCCCGCGAAGTTTAACGAGGGCACGCTTGATCTCAGCAGCATTCTCATCGACCTGACACAGGACACGATGCGGGCGTCGATCGGGAAGAATCAGCCGCTCGTGCGCAACGCGAGCATTAACGCGCTGCTCAGTGACACGCTGGGGAAATACGTTAATCCGGTTTTCGCGAACTCTAAGCGGGCCAAGGGTCTGCTGAACGTGACGGTGAATGAGTGCCAGGGCGTGGCGCTGGGCGATGCGATGAAAACGGAGAAGTCCGGTCGGGCGACGATCACGTTCTCGCTCAGTGATATGGACATCGCCAATCCTGTCGGCGCGCTCCTGCTCGGTCCCGTCATCGGGGCCGTTGGCGGAAGCGTTACCGGGCAGGCGGAAACCTTCGAGGGATATATCAAGGACGGCGTGGTCACGCTCGATCGCGGGAAGACGACCCAGGACGTGACGCTGATGCTGATGGATCTCGGCGCCAATGCGGGTGCGGCAGGCGCGCCGCCGGTGGATAGGGCGAAGATCGTTCACATGCCGTTGAGCTTCAAGGGGAACATTGAGCTGGCGACGCTTAAGGAACTGCTGAACGTGAGCCTTCCGCCGCAGTTGGTTGCGAAGTTCATTCCCGATCGAAGTTTTAAGAGCGCGATGGTGGATGCTTTTCCCAACGGGATTCCGATCATCATGAAAGGGACGACGAAAGATCCCAAGGTCGATACGGGAAATATTCTATCCAAGATTGCCGAGGCGCAGGCGAAAGCGCAGCTTCAAAAGGTAATTGGCGGGGGCGAAAAGTCATCAGGCGGCAAGGACGGGCAGAAGGGCAGCAAAGATCCGCTGGGCGGCCTGCTGGATCAACTGGGCAAGGACAAGAAGAAGTAGACGAGGTCGCAAGCTTGCTCTTGCAGCAAAATTCGACTCCCCTCGTGGGGTATTGTTGATCCTCCCGGGGTTCTGCTGTACATTTTCCGCCCCGACTTTGAGCGCCGCCTGGTGCGACGCTTGAATGTGTTGGGACGCAAATCGATCCCCGTCAAGGAGTTATTGTGTCTGCCGATTTCCGCCGCTCCGCTCATCTTTTCACCAGCGAATCCGTCACCATGGGTCATCCCGATAAGGTGGCGGATCAGATTTCTGACGCGATTCTCGATGCGCTGCTGACCGCGGACAAATACTCGCGCGTCGCGTGCGAGACGCTGGTGACGACGGGCCAGTGCGTTGTCGCGGGTGAGATCACGACTGAAGCGTACGTGGACGTGATTGAGATCGTCCGCAACACGATCAAGGAAATCGGGTACGTTCATCCCGACATCGGCTTCGACCACACCTGCGGCGTGCTGAGCGCGATCCATCGCCAGAGCCCCGACATCGCGCGGGGGGTGGATCATGCCGAGGGCAACGTCAACGAACAGGAGATGGGCGCGGGCGATCAGGGGCTGATGTTCGGCTACGCGGTTAAAGAGACGGATGTGCTGATGCCGCTTCCGATCCACCTTGCGCATCGCCTTGTCGAGCGGCTCGCGGAGTTGCGGCAGAATGGAACGCTGAAGTGGCTTCGACCGGACGGGAAGAGCCAGGTGACGGTTGAATACAAAGACGAAAAACCGGTTCGCGTCCATACGATTGTCGTTTCGACGCAGCATGATGAAAGCGTTTTGAAGAACGACGTGTTCTCCGAGGAAGCGAAGAAGCAGATTATCGAGCAGGTGATTAAGCCGGTGATTCCTGCGAACTTCTGGAACAAAGACATTCTGTTCCACATCAATCCGACCGGCCGGTTTGTCGTCGGTGGCCCGCACGGGGATACCGGGTTAACCGGCCGCAAGATTATCGTGGACAGCTACGGCGGACGCGGCGCGCATGGCGGCGGCGCGTTCTCCGGGAAGGATCCGTCGAAGGTCGATCGGTCGGCGTGCTATATGGCTCGATACATCGCGAAGAACATCGTCGCCGCCGGGCTGGCGCATGCCGCGGAAGTGCAGCTTGCGTATGCGATCGGGGTCGCGAACCCGGTGAGCGTGACCGTTTCAACGGAAGGCACGGCGATTTTGCCTGAAGATCAAATCGCGGAAATGGTGAAGAAGCACTTCGCGCTGACCCCGCGCGGGATCATCAAGCAGCTTGATCTGCTGAAGCCCATTTATCAGCAGACCGCGCGGCATGGCCATTTCGGACGCACCCCGGGCAAGGATGGATCGTTCTCCTGGGAGAAGACGGACAAGGCCGAAGCGCTTGCGAAGGATGCGGGCGTTAAAGCGGCCCGATAATCGCGGTCAGTTCGCAGTCACGAAGGACACAAGCCTCGGGTTTGCAAACCCGGGGGCCCTGCCATTTTCATTCGTCCGCTACCGGCGGCGCCGGCGGCACGGCGACACCGATCTCCTTCATCAGCGAGTCGACCGCTTTATCAAGGGAGTTGCCGCGCGGGCCCTTGAAGCGGATGACGCCCTTGGAATCGAGCACGAAAATCGTTGGCCAGCCGTGAACGTTCCAGGCGGTGGCGATCGGGCCGGCGGTCTTGAGATCCGCCCAGCTTGGCCAGGTGATTTTTTCCTCTTTCATCCGCAATTTAAGTTTGTCGAGATCGGAGTCGCTGTTGATGCCGAGGAGTGCGAAGGGTTTATTCTGCATACGCTTCACGAGCGACCGCTCGTGGGGGTACATGGCCCGGCAAGGGCCTCACCAGTCTCCCCAGAAATCGAGCACGACGACTTTTCCCTTGTAATCGCTCAGCTTCATGGGGTGCCCATCGATCGAATTTCCGGTGATCTCCGGAGCGGGCTGACCGATTGCCAGGTTGTGCATCTCGAACAATTGAGTCTTGGCTCTCTCGGCGATCGATCCGCGGGCGCCGATCACGTCGGCGTACTTGTCGATCGCGTTCTGAAAGGTCTGCTCCGCCTCTTTGTTGAGGTCGGCGGCGGTGCGGATCTTGCCGTCCGGCGCCTTACCCGCCATCTGTTCAATTTTGTTCGCCGGCGCCTTGCTGTGTTCGAACTGAGCGACCGCTTCACCGCGTTGCATGAGATTGTCGGCGAGGGAGTAGAGTGCGATACCCTGGGTCTTGTGATCGCCGTTCTTCTCGATCACGGCGCGAAAGAGGGGTTCACCCTGCGGCATCCAGTCCAGGCGCGGAAGGATTTTTGAGATGTTCGAGTCGGTCGCAAAATCGGCGGCGAGAATGCCAAGCGCTTGCTCGAACGATTCGCCGTTCTGGAGGTTCTCGGCCATCCAGAAGAGCGCATCCCGGGCGGCGGGGGTCTTTGGATTCGCTTTGACGATCGCAAGCATCCGCTTGCCGTACACGTCCGGTTTGGGGTAAGAGTCGGCGGCTTTCTTTTGTTGTTCTTTTGTTTTGGCCGCTTGATATCGGTCAGAGAACTCTTTGACCTTCTGCTGGTATTCGTTCTGGATTTTCCGAACCGCTTGAGCCGGATTAGACGGCGAAGAAGTCGCCGATCGATCGGCTGCAGGCGAAACTCCGGTGCAGAAAAGCAGCAGGAAAGCCGCGATCATGGTGCGTTTCATGAGGCTCCTTATTTTAGACGACGCAAGTCTAACCCATTTTATTGAAAAGCGGAATTCATTTCCGGCGGGTCTAACGGTTATTCCTGGCACAATTGTGTTCTTGAGTCGTCACGCGGCTGCGGCACACCCGCGATGTGCGTCGCGGTGGACGCAAGCGTCGAAATCACGATTATTCGCGGTTGTGCCGCGACCGCGACGCAGGCGTCGCTCCTACAAGGCGGTTGCGCTGTTCAAATCCTGCGTCGGAGGAGCGTTAGCGCGTTGGTGGCGGCCGTTTGCCGGTCAGGAAGCTCGGTGGGATCGACGGTCATCCAACCGTGGTATCCGGCTGCATCCAGGGCGGCACGAAATTCGGACCAGTGGGTGGATCCCTGGCCTATCTGCGCCGGTCGAGTGCGTTTGTCGGCGCCGACGACGGCATCACGGGCTCGGACATGGCGGATCAGAGAGCTGATGCGGGAGAAAATTTCATCGAGTGGCCAGGGGTCGCGCAGGACGGCAACGGGGTCGAGATCGATGCCGAGCCAGGGGCAGCGCGCCCGATCTATTACGGATAAGAGAGAGTCGAATCCGGCGAGATCCGATCGCATCGCAAGCATGACGTTGTAGCGATCGGCCTTGGCGCCTATCTCGGCCAGGACGCCGTCCAATTGATCTGCCAAGGCTCGATCCGCGGGCGAGAGCGCGGCGGGGGGCTGGGGTGGGGGCGATGCAGATTCTGTCGGGAGCAGGATTAAACCTGCCAGTTCCTGGGTGACTTTGGGCGCGGGCGGTCGAACGGCAGGTGGCGCGGGCGGAAGAATTCCCAGGTCGATACAGACCAGGGGAGACGCCAGACCCGCCGCGGTCTCCATGGTTTGATCCAAGCGCTCGATGGCGCGCTGGATGTTGGCACCGAGTCCGAGCCCCTTTGGGCCAAGGTCATAGCGAAGCCCGACGAGTTGCACATTGTTCGAACTCAGCACATGGCGAAATTCGCGCCGACCGGTCTGCGAGAGTTGGGTGAGATCCATTGTTGGGGAAGCGGCGTCGAACAAGATGCCGGAGAAACCGATGGTGCGGGCGATGGATGCGGCATCGCGGGGATCTGGGGAGAGTGCGGACGCGAGCAGGGAGATTTGGGGAGGGGGGGTGTTCATGGGTTTGTAGGGTAGGGGTTTAAGACCCCAGGGCTGAAGCCCTGGGCTTCGCCCGTCTACCGGTGGGGTTGGGTGGAGGGATTGCAGGAGCGTTAAGTTGCGTGTTGTTCGCGGCGGCGGATTTCGTCGCGGATGCGCGCGGCTTCTTCGTAGGCCTCGCGCTGGACGGCTTTATCCAGCTGTGACTTGAGCTTCTGGATAGGGTCTACCGGGAGCTTTTTGCGGATATCTCGGGCGAACCGCCGCAGGATTTTCACTTCGCTGGATCGGGCGTAGCTTTCTTCCTGACCGAAACGGGTGAAGAACTCGCGAATGGATTCGAGTCCCTCTTTCACGATGGCCAATGCTTCGCGGTAGCGCTTGTCGTTGTACAGGATCGACGCCCGCGCGCGGACATTGATCATGGTGATGTAGGGGCGAAAGGGTTCGAGGACCAGGCGGTCCTGCTCGTTCATGGCGTATTTGCCGCAGAGGTCGATGACGCGAAGGTTTCGATCGGTATCGCGAATGACGCCGGGGAAATCTTCAAGCACGAACAGGCTGAGATAGCGTTGGTAGTACATTTGGGCCTCTTCGCGCAGCGACTGGCATTGAGATGAGGTGAGATGAAAGCCGAGTTCGGTGCCGTTTTTGTCGGTGTGATCCTTGAGTTGCTCTTCGTAGAACTCGAGGAGGGATTCGCGACCATGGGGCCGCTGACCGTCGGGACGGCCGTTGACTTCCATCTGAAGGAGGCCCAGATCGAGGCGCATCTGAAGCTTGGGCCGGCCATCCAGTCCGTTGATTTTTCGGACGTTGATCGTGCCCGGCTCGTAGTCCCAACCCTTTAGGAGAGGCAGGACATCTTTGCTGGCCGACCGCGCTGACTCTCGAGAAGAGGAATGCATTTTCTCGTCACTCATGGCCGCTCCGTACGGTTGCGTCGGTCAGTTCACAAAAATCTGAGATCGGCAACCGGCAACTACGCTGAGATTATAGCACCGTCTCCCCGGGACGGTCCAAAAACTGGTTGTGTCAACACCACTTATCCACACGGCTTCGTTTGACCGGGTTGACCGACGGGCAGAAGATAGGAAGGACGAGGTGCATTATGCCAGAGACGACGATATGCGCTTGCGAAAGCTGCCGCTGCGAGATTTTGCCGGGGAAGGGCGTGATGCGGGATGGCAAGCTGTATTGCAGCGCCACTTGCGCGTACGACTGCACCAAGACCACGTGCCTGTGCGTGCATGACAAGTGCGACGAGAAGAAGAAGTAGCTCATCCGATGGCTGATTCCCCACCCAACGTATTGATTGATCTGCATCGACAGGCGGAAGCGGAGACTCAAGCTTACGGAGACGTTGAAATCGTCAGCACGTTCGGTGCGCCGGAGGCGGAGTATGCGGCGCTTCGGAAAGCCTGTGGGCTAATCGATTTGCCGCAGCGCGGGATTCTTGAGATCGTGGGGAAGGATCGGCTGCCGTTCCTGAACAACCTGATCAGCAACCAGGTATGGGACAAGCAGGCAAAGCAGCCCATTGAGGCGGGACGGGGGGTTTACGCGTTTTTGCTGGATGCGCGATCGGGAAAGATCCTTAGCGACCTCAACATTCTGGAGCGCGGGGACCGGACGTTTTTGGAACTTGAAGTGCGGATGGTTGAGCCGGTGCGGGTGGCTCTGGATAAGTATCTGTTTGCGGAAAAGGTGGACATCAGGTCTCGAGTGGGCGAACTTCATGAGATGGCGCTGCACGGTCCGGGAGCGAGAGAACTTCTGGTTAGCGCCGGGGGGTTTGCGGATCTGAAGCCGTTGGAGTCGGCTTCCGCGGCGTTATTTGAGATCCCGGTGACGATTTGGCGGGACGACGTGACGGGCGCGCCCGGTTATCAACTGATCGTTGCGACAGGAGACGCCGCGCGGCTGTGGTCTTCTCTTGTGGAGAAGTTCGGGCAAGCGACGCAACTGGGGAAGCGATTGCTTCGTCCGATTGGGTGGGCGGCTTTCAATGCGACGCGCATCGAAGCGGGACGGGCCCTGTTTGGCATCGACTTCGATAGTTCCATTCTTCCGGCGGAGACGGGGGACCTGCTCGGCCGAGCGGTTAGTTTTACGAAGGGGTGTTATCCGGGGCAGGAGATCGTCGCGCGCATGCACGCCCGGCAGCAGGTGGCGAAGAAAATCGTGGGTATCAAGATGGAGTCGGATGCGCTGCCGATCGCGGGGACGAAAATATTCGACGTTAATCAGAATGAAATCGGCGGCATCACGAGCAGCACGATCTCGCCGATTCTCTCCAATGTCGCGCTGTGTCTGGGGATTTTGAAGCGCCCGCACTTTGGCGCGGGCACGGCGGTTAACATTCCGGCGGAGGGGGAGATGCGCAAGGGCACCGTTGTTGAGGTTCCGTTTCTTCAGATCGCGGGTGGGGAAGGCGGCAAAGTCTAAGCTAGCGCGAACTTTGGCGGGGCGAGTCGGATCCGCGCGGTGCGTTGTCGGCCTTTGCGCCAATCGGAGAACGTGGACACTTCGGGCTCTGGATCGGGATGCGCATCGGCTTCTGACCCCTCGCGGGTCAGCGCGTTCTCTTCCTCCCGGGTCACCATGGTATAAGTGCGCATTCGCTGCGGCCGGGGCAGCTTGCTTGTTGGCATCGCGATTTCGCCCCCTGGGGCAACATCGACAAAGAGCCACCCGTTTTCGTGGCGAACCTCAAGCTCCGCGGCCTCGATCTTCATCAAAATCTGGTCAACACCGATCCCCCAGATCTCAGCGGCTACGGTCGGAACAACCCAACACGGCATGGCTTGATTTCCTTATCGGCATTAGCGTCATCGGCGTCTGCGGGTCATGGTCTTGAAAGGTTATCGTAGCACGGATCGGCGAAGGCGCTAGCGGGTATCGGGGGCGGGTGGTGAGCCGGGAGACTTCGCGGGTTCACACAGCAGCACCGCTACTGACCTCACAGTCGTTATTGCCAACATCGACCACACAATGCTTAGGCCCATCATGGGTTTCCTCAACTCCGGTTTGCGCAGATTTCCTTGGGGGAATTGGGCGTTTCCCGCTGGCGGGTGTCGCTGGGCGATGCACTATTCCGGCGGCCGGGCAGGTTATCGGACACCGATCAAATCGAGGGAAAACATGGGCACTATTGTAAGGTACGTTGCCGTTCTGGCGCTGTCTTCGGTTCTGTGCGTCAGCACAACGGCACAGGCGCACATCGGCGGTCACAGCGGCACCGCGAACCCCACGAGTGAAGGCTTTACCCCTGCCTACGAATTTGGAGCTTTTGAAAGCTTTGATTCGAACGACAACGATTCTGGGTATGCCGCGTGGCAAATTGCTAAGCCTATTTCGAGCTTGCAGAAGGGTTATGAATACATCCTGAACAATTCCGAGATCCAGGAGACGAACGATATCGGGTGGTTCGTGCGTGCGCGAATTCGGGTCGCGACGCTGGACGATGCCCCGGATTACTCGGTCTCCGTGCTTTACTCCACCGGTCTGAAGCGTTTTGACCTTGTGCTCGGCTCTGACGCTGCTGGGGATCCCATCGCAAAGCTGGTCGACTTCTTCACGGGGGACGGGCAAAACGCGACCGGGCCCACCTTCACGCTCAACGGCGGGGGGAGCGGGTTCCACGTTTACGAGATGAAATACGATCCCGGCTGCAACGGAATCGATCTCTTCATCGACGGCGTCGAGCGCATGAGCAACTTTGGGGGAAATGTGGTCTTTGTCCCGTCGCCGCGCCTCGACTTCGGCGCGTTCGGACAAGAAGGCACGGGCGATGGCCGGTACAACGAGGTTTCGATCGCGCTCGCCCCTGAGCCTAGCGCGGCTGCGCTTCTGGCAATGGGGGCGATTCCGCTGCTGAAGCGGTGCCGAAGGCTGGGTTAGGCGGCGCAGGGGTTCATTCATCATCGACGGTTCACCGCGCCTTCCCCGCCTCTACCTATGCGTGGGAAGTTGCCTTATGTTGGCGGGAGTTTAGCCAGCAGGAGAGACTCGATGAAGATTGCGGTGATGCCGGGTGATGGGGTGGGGAAGGAAGTTGTGCCGGAGGGGTTGCGGGTGTTGAAGGTGGTGGCGAAGAAGTTTGGATTCACTTATGACACCACCGATTATCCGTTTGGGGCTGAATATTATTTAGAGAAGAAAATTACGTTGCCGGATTCCGCGCTGAAGGAACTGGCGGGACATGATGCGATTTTGTTTGGAGCGGTGGGGGCGGATCCGCGTGGGAATGCGTTGATTCCGCAGGGGCTGATCGAGACGGAGATTTTGCTGCGGATGCGGTTTGAGCTGGATCAGTACATTAACCTGAGACCGACGCGGCTGTTGCCGGGGGTGCCGACGCCTTTGAAGAATGTCGGGCCTTCGGACATCGACATGGTGATCGTGCGGGAGAACACGGAGGGGCTTTACTGTGGGAATGGCGGGTTTTTGTACAAGGATACGCCGCATGAGGTTGCGAACCAGATCGAGGTGACGACGCGGCGCGGGGTGGAGCGCGCGATTCGGTATGCGTTCGAGTACGCGAAGAACTTCGGACGTAAGAAGGTGACGCTGGTGGCGAAGACGAACGTGCTGAGGTTCGCGCACAATCTTTGGATGCGGGCGTTTGAAGAGGTGAAGAAGGAATATGCGGGAATCGAGACGGAGTATCACCATGTGGATGCGTGCACGATGTACATGGTGACGAAGCCGAAGATTTATGATGTGATTGTAACGACGAATATGTTTGGGGACATCATCACGGATCTGGGCGCTGCGATTCAGGGTGGGATGGGCATGGCCGCGAGCGGGAATATCAATCCGACACGGCAGGCGGCGAGCATGTTTGAGCCGGTGCACGGATCGGCGCCGGATATCGCGGGGAAGGGATTTGCGAATCCGATCGCGACGTTTTTGAGCGTGGCGATGATGTTGGAGTTTGTGGGTCAATTGGAGGCTGGGAAGGCAATCGCGCAGGCTTGTCAGGATGTGGTGGTCGATCCGAAGAACCATACCCGCGATCTTGGCGGGAGCGCGGGGACGAGGGACGTGGGGGATGCGGTGTGTGCACGATTGGGTTGACTGTGGGATGGGGACTTGCCGGTGGTGAAGAAATCACGGGCGGGCGGCCCGTGCCATCTGCGGGCGGGCGGTGGTGCGGGTTGAAATGTTTTCCTACAATTGAGATATGGCAGAGAAAGTAGTTATTGTTGGATCCGGCCCGGCGGGGTGGACGGCGGCGATTTACGCGGCTCGAGCGAACCTGTCGCCGGTGGTGTATGAGGGGGCGATTTCTGAAGACAACCGGCTCAAGGGGACGCTTCCGCTGGGGCAGCTCAATCTAACCACTGATGTTGAGAATTTTCCTGGTTTTCCGAAGGGGATCCTTGGGCCGGAACTGATGTTCGCGATGCGCGAGCAGGCGGAGCGGTACGGGACGAGGATCATCACGGAAGATGTGTTGTCGATCGATTTGAAGGCGCGGCCTTTCGTGCTGAAGATTTCCACCGGCGAGACGGTGGAGGCTCTGGCACTGATCATCGCCACCGGCGCCAGCGCCAACTATCTGGGTTTGGAGAGCGAGGAGAAGTTTAAGAATCGAGGGGTTTCCGCTTGCGCGGTGTGTGATGGTGCGCTGCCGCGTTTTCGAAATAAACCGTTGATTGTGGTGGGGGGCGGAGACTCGGCAGCGGAAGAGGGAAACTACCTCACCAAGTTCGCCAGCGAGGTGCATCTCGTGCATCGGCGGGATTCGATGCGCGCCAGTCCGATCATGGCGGATCGTCTGCTGGCGAATCCGAAGGTGAAGCCGTGCTGGAATTCCGTGGTCTCGGAAGTTATGGGGGATGAGGAAAGGGGGATGACATCTGTGCGAATTAAGAACGTGGTCAATGGCAAAGAGCATGTTGTTGAAGCGCCGGGAATGTTTGTTGCGATCGGGCATACGCCGAACACGAAATTTTTGAACGGACAGGTCGAGGTCGATGAGAAAGGATTTATCAAGCTGACGGATCCGTTCAGAACATTGACCAGCGTGGAAGGCGTGTTTGCCGCGGGGGATGTCGCGGATCCAATGTATAAGCAGGCAATCACGGCGGCGGGGATGGGATGCAAGGCAGCGCTGGATGCGGAGCGATGGCTGGCGGCCAAGGGCGTGCACTAACAGGTCAGGAGCGAGCGCTTGGCGGATGCGAAGTATGGCTTCCCGAAGACGCATCGGATCCGGTCGCGCGAAGAATTTGCGGCGGTGTACGATCAGGGGATGAAGGTGATCCAGGGGCCGCTGCTGGTGTTTGGGAGATCGAATCAGCTCAAACATCCGCGGTTGGGTTTGAGCATGTCTCGGCGAGTGGGCAATGCGGTGAAGCGGAATCGCATCAAGCGATTGCTGAGAGAATCATTTCGTCTGATGCAGCACGACCTGCCCGCGGGATATGATTTCGTGATCGTGGTTCGGCCGCATGAGCCGCTGATCCTGGCGGAATATCAGCGTTTGCTCTCATCGCTGTTTTTGAAAGTACACTCGGCGTTGGAGAAGAAGAATTAGGATGCGCTGGGTGCTCGTGCACATGATCGTTTTGTATCGGGTCTCGCTGCGGCGGCTGTTGGGAGGACAGTGCCGATTTCACCCGAGCTGCAGTCAATATGCGCTGGATGCGCTGGAGAAGCACGGCGCGATGCGGGGGAGTTGGCGGACTATAAAACGGGTGTGTCGCTGCCATCCGTGGGGCGGGAGTGGGTACGATCCGGCTTAGCGGATTTGATGACGACGGCCTTGATCTTCTTGGCGGGGCGCGGCGGTGTCTTCTCGATCATCGGGGGCGGCGGCGGGGCGACGGTCTCGATCAGAGCATGCCCGCAGCGCGGACAAGTCGTGGCAATCCCGCGGACCTTCTTCCCGCAATTGTGGCATCGACGCGGGACTTTGTTTAGCCAGCGGAGAAACTCCGGCGCCTCTCGGAGCGGAAGAATGGCAAACAACCCGACGAGCGCCCAATACGGAATAGCGGAAATTGTAAATGCACGCAGGCTGTTGGTGTACCCGAAGCCGAGTGCGGTGTAGCTGTCGTGGGTCGGCCCATTCCATTCCTGCCAGAGGAGCGCTTGCGAAGCGGGGACGGAAGACCAACCAGGCGGCGGATACTTCTGATCGCTCTGCGCGAGCCGGTCCTGGGAAACATGAACGTAATGGAGCCTTCCGCGATACGACTGATAGGCGACGAGGTCTTGATCCAGAACGGGGCGATACGCATCGGCGATCCAGAAGCTGCGGACCCAGAGGACGATCGTTGCTAGGCACAGTCCCAGGGAGAGGAGGGAGAGCGCAGCCAGGACGATGTAGCTCAGCGCTCCCTTCATGGCGACTGAGTTTACCGAAACGGGGTTAGCTTAGAAACGCTGGAGCTCACAAATGATTTCGATGTGAAGGATGTCATTGATTGGAGTTTGTAGCGTTTATTTGGCGGTGTTATCGCGCATTTGATTGGTGGTGGCGGGGGAGGAGAGGGGGCGGGTGGTTGCGGGGGTGATGCCTAGGATGGAGGATCTGAGGGCGGCGACGGCTTCTTCGCGCTGGGCTTGCGGGGCGTCGATGTTGATGGCGACGGCGCGTCCGAGGGCTTTCTGCAATTCGGCCAGCGCCCAGGCGCGGATTTGAGGATCGTCGCCGTAGAGGCAATCCATCAGGAAAAATTTATCGGATCGGAGCTTTTTCGCTTCATCATCGGAGAGCGGTTTGAATGGCGCGATGAGGGCGTCGATGCGGGTCTGCTGCTCGTCGCTCATGTTGGCGCGAGGCAGGCGCATGAGGACGAGGGCGGCGGGCGCGCCGAGTTTCTGGAGGTCTTTGGATGCCTTCTCTCGGTCGCCGTAATTTTCGGCATCAAGGTTTGCGGCGAGTTGCTTCACGTTGTTCTCGACGGTTGGCTCGGGCTGATAAAGGGGCGCGAAGACTTGCCACGCGAGGCGGGAGTCGACTTGGGCGAGCACCGATTCCTGATGCAGGTCGCGAAAGATAGGCTCAAGGTATCGAGCGATTTCGGCGGGGTATTTCCGGCGCAGCTCCATGATGTTTGCGGCGGACAGCTTCAGGTCCTGCACCGGCTCATCGGTCAGCTTCTTCGTGACGTTGATGTAGAGCTTTACTCTGTCCTCCGCTCCGGCTGCCGCGCCGACGGCTCCGGCGGGTGCGCCATCGGAGAGGGCTTGATCGGATTGGATTAACTGGATGTTCCGCCGCTCATCGTTGCGCTCTTCATCGCGCGAGACCTGCAAGTGGTTCTGCATGCTGAAGATCATGGTCAGCACGACGACGCCATCGGGTGGGAAGTCCTGATGAAGGAGCTGGAATGAGTTGACGCCGCCGGCGTTGACTTGCACCTTGGAGTATCCCTTGAGGCCGGTAACAGTCAGTCGGGCGAAACCATCGGTGGTGAGTAGCTTGCTGGTGAGGGCGAGGTCGTTGCCTTCGATGCGGAACTGGAGGACATCGGAGAGCTTTTCGGCGCCGACCTGCTTGAGCTGCTGAGCCTCGGACTCGGCTTCTTTGCGAAGCTCGGCCTTCTGCTGCTCGGGCGGCTTGTTGTCGAGGTCGCGGTCGGCGGCGCGCAGGGGGGGCGTGCAGAGGAGGGTCAAGCAGAGGGCGATGAACGAAGGCGGGCACTTCATGTCTCTGGATCGTAGGGAGCAAATGCCGCGCCGGCCTCCCCGGCTTGGTTGTAAAAGTTAAACGGGCCCGCCGAAAGAGCCGGGCCCGTCCTCCTTATCTGAGTGGCCTCATTTCCCGCGCGGCGCGGGGATGTGGGGGAGGCACGGTTGGGTTAAGCGACGGCACTGAGGGGTGCGGAGTTCTGATCGCGGTTTTCGGTGTCGCCGAGAATGGTCTTGGCCTCTGTTGTTGCGAGTTTTCGGGTCAGGAGTTGGTCGGCGAGTTGTTCGAGGTGGCGGGCGGTTTGAACCATGCCGAAGAGTTGTTCGACGCGGGCTTTCATGGCTCGGCCGGCGGAGCGGCGCTGGGCGGGATCGCGGATGAGCTGGTTGACGCGATCGATGTAGCTCTTGATGTCGCGCTGGGCGATGGCGGCTTCGCCACCGACGAGGATGGCGGATTGGGATTGGGCGGCATCGTTGCCCCACTTCATGGCGACGACGGGACGTTCGACGGCCATGGCTTGAAGAACGCCTTGGGCGTTGGATGCGGGAAACTCGGCGACATAGATGTCGGCGATGCGGACGAAGCCGGGCAGGTCGCGGCGTTTGCCGGCGTAACCGATGCGCTTGCCTACGCCGGCGGATTCGAACTTGCGCTTTTGCTGGGCAAGCTCACCGTCGCCGATGGCGAGATAGATCGCGTTGGGGTTGGCGCGGAGGATGTTGATGATGGTCTCGATGAACTCTTCGCTGAGCGTCTTGTCGAGATCGGGGCTGACGCTGGCGAGGACGACCGACTGTTCCGGGATTCCGTAGGCGGTGCGGACGGGCGAGATGCCGAGTGTCTCGGCGACGTCGACGCCTTCCAGCAGGAAGGTTGATTCGATGCCTTTGCGCCGCCAGAGATCGGCATCGGCTTCGAAGCGAATCTGGTCGAGATACATGACGCAGTTGGCGGTGTTGGTAAACATGGGCGTGCGGCGGACGATGTTCACCTTGGCGATGGCGGTCTCCCAGGCCGCGACGAGGGCGGCGATCGGATCGGCCTGCGTGGCGTCGAAGAGCGCGACGTCGATCTGGTCCTTGATCATCTGATCGGCGATTTCCTGGGCAGAAGTGACGGAGTCGCCTTCGGTGGAAGCGATGAAAGGGGTGACCTTCTGGCGCGAGAGGAGATCGAGTGTTTTGCCGCCGCGTTTTGTGCTGGCGGAGACGGTGGTGATCTGAGGAAATTCCTGCTTGTCGCGTCGAACCTGCGCTTCGGTGGAGTAGATGAAGAGCTTGTAGCGCTTGGTGTCGATGAATTTGGAGAGGCCGCGGATCAGCCGGCTGCTGGCTTCATCATCGGCGACGGCGCTGACGACGAGACCGATGCGGACTTGCTCGTGGGTCCAATTGAGATCGGTGCCGGCGCTCCAACCGATGCACTGGGCGGCGCGTTCGTATTGTTGGGCGATCCACTGGCAGTTTTCCTTGTCGCCGGTGAAGGCGCCGCCGTTGGTGAGATCGTAACCGACGCCGTTGGCGATGGCCTCGACGCCGAGAGCGTATTCGCGGCGATTGATGGCCATGGAGCCGAATTTCACGATCGGGCCGCAGCGCAGATCCGTCAGACCGAGGAAGCCGGAGATGGAGATGAATTCGTTGAGGACTTTCTGATCGGAGTAATCGATGGCTTCGAGGGCCTGGAGAATGTGCTGCTGCGCCTTCTTGAGGTCGAGCATGGCGTGGGCGTGATGGGCGAGGAATTTTTCGGCGGCGTTCGCGGACTCCTGATAGATCTCCAGAGCGGCGGTATCGAGGGTTTCGCCTTTGTTGACGCGATCGACGAGTTCGAGGAGGGAAGCCATTTTAGAAGATCCTTTCATGCAGCGGGACAACAGCGGGAGCGCGTGCGGCAGCGCTATCCCTTTTGCTTGTTATCGGGCATGAGGAAGTTTGGGCATGAGCCCAAGCCGGAAAGGGGCGGGGGGGGTTTGTCAGTGGTCAGTTGTCCGTTGTCAGTTGCTCAGACAGCGCACCGCGGACCGCCAGCAACGGACCACGGACCACGGACCACGGACAACGGACTAACCAACATTTCCGCTCATCGGCACCGCCAGCGCCTGCGTGATCGCGACCGGCTGCGTGAGGATTCGCCAATCGGAGAAACCGTTCGAGCCGATCCCGATGTCGATCACCGTGGCGCTGACCCCCACGGGATCGCTCGCGGGGAACCAGAGGTCATCGGCTGCGATGCCGATCTCGATCGCGGAGACATCGCCACCGCTGAGCGTCACCGCCCCGCTGAACGCGAATCGATAGATGCCGTCTTCCAGGCCGGTCACGCTGATGACGGTCAGCGGCCCGGCGATCGCCGGCGCGGCGGAAGGGGCGCGGGTGGATGCACTTCGATGGCGGCGTTTGGGGCGGGGTGGGCGAAGCATTGCTTTGTGTCCAAGGTCCGTTGTCCGCGGGCCATTGCCGGTGTGGAAGTTTCTCCACAGCGGACAACGGACTACGGACAACGGACGAGCGCCTTACGCCGCGATCATGAACGTCACCGCATCGCTCGCCGGGCCAAGCTGGCCGCGGGGTGAGAACCACATCAGGCGCACGTGGGCGGTTTTGCCCGCTTCGCCCGCGGAGAATTCGACCCGGAAGTCGCTGCGCTTGGCGATCCCCTTGAAACTCCACTTCTCCAGGTCCGTGGGAATCGCTTCGCTGGCGATCTGCACATAGCTCATCACGACCGCGCCGTCCGTCCCGCCCGGGCGCGCCTTCTTCAGCGGCGTCGCTTCATCGACAACCCGCAGGAGCGCAGCATACTCACCGGTGTCCGCGACGTTGGCGATCGGCTTGGTCGCCGGCGCACCGCTCGCGGTGGGGGTTCCATCGCGAACCGGCAGCCCCAGCTCCTCGCGCTTGTCGGCGGCGAGGTTGGCGACGTTGATCTTCTTATAGAGCAGCCGCAGGTTGGAAACGAGAGAATTCCGGGCCGCGTTTTTCGTCGCAACCGTCACCTTCGTCCGGGTCGCCGGGTTCACCGCCGCCGTCAGCGCGGTGCTGAACGTGGAAAGTAAACCCGCCAGCGCCGTGGCGTCTCCGGCCACAGCGCCATAGGTGGCGGGCGCGGCCGTCAATTTAGTGGAGAGGTTGGTCGTGAAGGGAAGAAGCTCCGCATCCGTCGTCGGAAACCAGTTACGTGACATGATCGAACTCTCGCTTTCTTGCCTGGCGATTTGCTGCTAGGGGATTTTTCGGTCTGGCGGAGGATGAACTTGAGGAAGAACTTTTTTACCACAGAGATCACAGAGAGCACGGAGAGGAGAGGGAGCCGCAGATGAACGCGGATGGGCGCGGATGGGGATTGGGGGGCGCGGCTATCGGGGCGGGAGAGGTGCCGGTAACATCTGGCTTCGCATGGCAGATACGCCCAACACACTCTACTACGGCGACAACCTCGACATCCTGCGGCGGTACATTGAGGATGAATCGGTCGACCTGATCTACCTCGAACCCCCGTTCGACTCCAACGCCGACTACAACGTCCTCTTCGCCGAGAAGGAAGGCACGCAGGCGCACGCCCAGATCAAGGCGTTCGTCGACACCTGGACGTGGGATCTAGAAGCCGCGCAGGAATATGCCGAAGTCCTCCGCTCGGGACATGATCGGTAACTCGAAGAGGGAACGCCTACGGCTTAGACAATTCGCTGGCGGTAAACAACCATGGCTTCACGCGTTCTGCCCATCTGCCGTCCTTCGACTGTATACGACGATTGGGTGTACAAAGGCTTTCATATCAACGTCGAAGGAATCGAATTGCGAGTGCGACCGGGGCACAGACCGGGTATGATTGTGTTCAAGCGATTTTTTCGCCGGGATTCTTGGGCTGACGTCGATGCCGCCCGGCGAATCGCGAAACAAAAATGCCTGTCCTCCAGGGACGTGAGGGAGAAGTGGGTGGAAACCCTGATCCACGCCCGTGAATATCTGAATGGCAACGATGCCGGGCTTCCCGAAAAGGCCAATGGGCGCAAACGTGAATTCAGGTATCTTGAGAAGGCGCTACTTACCTACGTTGAGGAATGAAGATGGCTACATTCCGAGAGTTTCTCTCCAATGGCACGATCGGTGTGGTCAAACTCGGAATGCTCCCTGAGATGGTGCAACGATTCTGGGGACCTCCCGATGATCGGTCCGTGCAGCGACATCCGACGGAAATCCTTCGCTACGGATCACTTGAGTTGGTTTTCAAGACTGTTCCGGACACCGATAAAACCCGACTCGTCGCAGCAGCTATTTATTTCGGCAGGCCTGGTCAGCAATTACCCCCGGCTGCCCGGTTCGACGACGGGTCACCGGCTGACACCACGACCGAGATCGAATTTCGCGACTTCATCGGCTCCGTCGGCCTACAGGTGCATTCCAAGGTCGAAGGGCAATACACTCACCTGGTGCTCGACTCAGGAGCGAGCGCCGTTTTCGCTGACGGGCGATTGCACAGCGTGCGCTATCGTCGGGCCGACAAGTCATCGCGGCGCAAGCAAACGTCAGTATCCTTGCCTGAAGCCACCTTGAATGAACTTCGTGCGCGCGCTGAACGTGAGCATATCTCGCTCCAGGAATTGATTGAGCGAGTGCTTTCGACGACGCGGTAGCCGGGTTTACATGACCGATCGCGAGGGTGAGACCAAGACGATCATCCTCTCCGTGAAGGGCGGCCACGTCACCGCGAGCCAGGTGCGCGATCTCCGCGGCGTGATCGAGCGCGAGGACGCCGCGATCGGCGTCTTTCTGACGCTTGAACGCGCCACCGCCGCCATGCGAAAGGAAGCCGCCGATGCTGGATTCTTCCAGACCAAGGCTGTCGGCAAAGGCACCCACCCGCGCCTGCAAATCCTGACCATCGAAGAGCTTCTAACGGGCAAGAAGATCGACATGCCCGCCCAGCAGGATATCCGCTCCTTCAAGCAGGCCCCGAAGGCGAAGAAGGGGAAGGCGAAAGAGGCGGAGTTGTTTTAGACTCAGCGCGCGGTGGTTATGCCTCAAGCTCGTCGAATTGTTCCCGATGCCTCGGTAGTGATTGAAGCCTTCTTTCCGACCTTGGACTTTAAGACTTCTGTGAATCTCGGAAAACGAGCGAAGCATCTTATACAACTCATTCGATCGAACGCCGTCGTCGCTTTCGCGCCCGACCAACTACTCGCTGAGGTTCTAAAGGTTTCTTTCACCTTGTGCGGTAGGCGCGCTTCCGCTGCGTACCTAGGCCGGGACGCAGATTATGCAGAACAAGTGATTTGCGACGTTCTGGCATTGCCCATCATCTACATACCCGCGTCCGACTTGGGGGCTATTGCGCTCGACCTTGTGAGACGACAGAATATACCCGCGCCGGATAGTTGGTACGTCGCCGCAGCGATCTTCAAGGGGGCTGAATTATGGGTGTCGCACATGCACAGGGATGGAGCCATTCAGAGCGCCAAGAGCGTCGGGGTTTCCGTCTGTACCCTCACAGAACATTCGCCGTGATGCGGGAGCGCCGCAGGGGGCGAGGAGACGACCCATCGCCCCAAGGTTCTTCTCCTCGCCCCCCGCACCCCTCACTCCTCTTCTCCTTCCCCAAAGCTTCGCCCCCTCTGCGAATGGTGCAATCACCAGCCCCACAACACGCGCGGCAGCTTTCTTCCATGAGGGGGAGCGGTACGATGAGCCAGGGTCCGGGGGGGGCGGCGAGCCCCCGAAAGCACACCAATCCGTGGATCGGCGTAGAATCAAGACATGGACGCCACCCAGACCGCATGGCAACTCCTTTCTGAAATTCACAAGCACTTGGAGAATCCTTACTCCGAGACCGCGACTGCCCTTCGCAAGACAGCGAGGCTGTGCCGTCTCACCAAAGACTATAGGAATCTCCTGTGGATCGAATTGGAGCTGGCCGGAATGGAAGACCAGCCGTCCAAAAACGCGATCTATGCGGAGGTTATCAATGCGATAGGCGATGAGGAATTTAAGAAACTCCATGCCTTCGAAAGCGAGAAGGGAATCAAGATGCGCCTGGGGCCTAATTTTGTTAAGGAGAGAGGCGCGGGGCCAGACGCAAATACCGTTCTGGGATTCTCGGTGAGCCAAATGGAGCAGCGGTTGACGCGAATACGTGAAGAGCACACCGACTTGCGGAACCGCATCGACCATTTTGAACTTGGCGATCCTCGCCGCACCGACATTGTCAAATCGCGGGTCATCATCGACGAGTACACGTACGATCTCGAGGTTATTCTGCATAGGATTGCCCAGCGGCTCGCGATGTGGGTGGCGCGAGTGGAACAGAAGGCGCTCCTCAGTCGTCATGTCCGGGATGCCTTCAGCTTTTACCGCGAGACAGTCGACAGAGAACTGACACGACTGGACCCGGAGTTGCTTCAAAAGCTCAATTCAGCGGTCGAGCGGATGCTCGCAGGCGAGCCGGAAGCCCGCACGCATGCCCTGACTTCTTGCCGGCGCGTCATCTCCTCGCTTGCCGATACGCTTTACCCTCCGCGGGAAGGATTGACAGAGTGTTCCGATGGCATCAAGCGTGAGTTAGGCCCCGCTCAATACAAGAACCGTCTCACCGAATACGTCTCCAACGAGTGCAGGAAGTCGGTGTCTCGCGATCTGTTGATGCGACTTGTCGAAGACACGAGCTACAGGATCACCAAGCTCAATGATCTGGCATCAAAGGGCGTACATGCTGATATCTCGGTTCACGAGGTTAATCAATGCGTGATTCAAACTTATATTTGTGTCGGCGACATCCTAGCCCTCGATAAGCACACCGACCCGCAGTCGTAGGGCGAAAGCCGTCCCGTGCGCCCCAAGAAGAGCACCGTGACAAACCTTCGCCCAAAGTTTTTCCTCGCCGCTGCTCTCCCGGACCCTCTCTTCACCACTCCATTCCTCCCGCTTTTCAAGCCGCCCCTCTGTGAGTGGTTCGATCACCAGCCCCGCGCGCGGAAAAGAAGGACCGTGTACCATCAGGGGGCGGGGAGGTGAGCCGGGGTCCGGGGGTGGCGGCGAGCCCCCGGAGGTGTGGGCGCAGCCGGGCGACGTTCCTATAACCAGCACGATCCGTCGAAGGTAGATCGGCAACTGGTTTGAATGTTCAAAGGGGAGCGATTCAAGTTGCAGCGGGAGCGTTTTGCGCTGCGCGGGGAGGGTTTTACGCCGCAGCGGGAGGATTTTACGCTGCGCGGGGAGAGTTTAACTCCGCGCGGGGAGGTTTGCGGTCCGCGCGGGGAGGTTTGCGGTCTGCGCGGGGAGGTTTGCGGTCTGCGCGGGGAGGCTTGAGGTCTGCGCGGGGAGCTTTCTGCGCCGGAGCGGGAGGCTTGCGGGGTGGGAGTGATCTGGGAAGGGCGGAGGGGGGGGCGGGGGCAGGGCGGGGGCAGGCGGGGGCGGTCGATTGAGGGGGGGCAGGGGGGGCGAGGGGGGGCGAGGGGGGGCGCGGGGTGAACGGCGGTCATCAAGAAGAACCGGCGCCGGGGCCGATAGGGCAAAGATATGGGAGTGAATCAGCACATATTTCCACCCGCGGGATGGATCACCGCCCGAGAGGCGGCGGGGATGCTCGGGGTGACGCCCGGCACGATGACGAATAAGGACTATCGCTGGCGGCTGACGGGCGGGAAGAACGTGAACTATCCCGACCGCGTGCGCGGGCGCTGCAACATCTATCCGCTGGCCGAGGTCGAGCGGCTCGCGGCGGCGAAAGCGGCGGCGGAATCGGAGCCGCCGGTGCCGGATATCCCGGACGGGTTTGTCGATCGCGAGGGCGCCTGCCGGATTTTCGGCGTCACGGCGCGGCAATGGGGGCATTGGATCACGGATGGCCGTGTGACCTGCGGCGTGACCGTTTTTAGCCGCCGCGGCGGGCGGGCCAGCATCTACCCGATCGAGGCGCTGAAAAAGCTCCGCGAAGACCTCTACGCGCGGGACAAGTTGTACAACTACGCGCGCGGGAATTTCCATGTGCCCGCGGGCTGGGGCCGGCGCCTGGAAACCTGTCAGATGCTGGGGATCGAGCGGGCGACCTGGGAAGGATGGAAAGCCGAGGGCGCGCTACCCGCCGGGGAGCGCTTTGACGGGGGGCCGGTGCTGTACCGCACTGAGGACGTCAAGCGGATGCTGCAGAACAAGGGTTTACTCGCGCCGCCGCGACCGGATCCCAACGCAACCGGCGTGTACCGCGTTCCCCTGTGGACTCCGGTTGGAAACAGCGACGCAGGCGAAGCGATCATCGATGCCGAATCGCTGCCGCTGCTGGACGGCGCGGTGCTGGCGTGGGCGAGCGCGCGGGGCAGAAGCGAATCGAAGGCGGTTTACCTCTACCGGCCCGAATCGCCGGCGGGGACGGCACTGCGCCGCCTCGTCATGGTGCTGGAGGATGCCACGCAGCAGGCCGGTCACGTCAACCGCGACCCGCTCGACTGCCGAAGGGAAAACCTCTTCGCCCGGACGATCAAGGAGAAGACGCGCGGCACGTGCAAGATGAAGGCGAGGAAGGGGCAACCGTGCACGAGCCGGTTCAAGGGCGTCTTCTTCGAGTCATGGACGAAGAAGTGGCGGGCGAACATCGAGGTGGACGGCAGGCGGCACTCGCTGGGGCGCTACGGCGACGAGATGGCGGCCGCGCAGGCGTACGATGAAGCGGCCCGCCGCTTCTTCGGCCAATACGCGTGGCTTAATTTTCCGGACGGCGTGGACGCGTGGCTGGAAGAGGAAGGTTTTACCCGAAGCGCGGGCGCGGGCGGCGCGGGCGCGGGCGGGGGCGCTGGCGCGCGCACGGCGGCGTGAACGACCGCATCGCGCTGAGGAATAAACGGAACATGCGCCCAATCCGGGGGCGGGGGGGCAGGGGGGGCAGGGGGGACGGGGAACGGGGCGGGTTAGATCAGGTCGTTGGAGAAGACGTTGGTTTTGTCGCGGTTGAGGTAGCTGAGGACGGTTTCGCCGGTGCGTTCGTTGTAGCTGGCGGCCATGGGGCCGGAGGCGGAGGCGGTTCGGGTGCTCGTCCAGCGGTTGGCGCTGGTGCGGGTGGCGGTGTAGATGGCGCGCTTGGTGCGGTCGAAATAGGTTGCGGTGGCGCGGTCGTTGGAATCGAAATAGAGTTGGACGGTGTCGCCGACTTTGCCGGTGGTCTTGACGTTTTCGACGAACCAGTCGGTGTTGCGATAGGCGTAGCGGACATCGGCGTTGTGGGTGTCCTGGTAGACCATCTGGGCCTGGAGTCCGCCCACGGATGCGTTGTAGTGGAGGTTGAGGTTGATGTTGGCGGCCCTGGTGCTGTCGACGTTGCTGATGTACCAGGTTGCGGTGGGATCATCGAGATCGAGGCGGGCGTATTTGAGCTTGTTGTTGGTGTTGTCGGAATAGCCGACGGCGACGGTGGTGTGGTAGATGGTGAAGCCGAACTGCTGGGCGACGGCGGCTTCGCCGACATCCAGGCTCGCGACAGACCCGACGTCTGCCCCCCCTGCCCCCGCGCCGTCGATGGTCGTCCGGGTCCAGGCGCCGGTGTCGCGGTCGAGACGGGCGAGGCGGAGATCGCCGGTGGTTTTGCGGTAGTACGCGAGGTAGCCGTTGCCGTCGATGTCGTAGGCGAGAGAGGGGGACTGGCCGACGCTCTTGTTGGATTCGACGGTGACGGTGGACCAGCCGGTGCCTTTGGATTCAGCGTATTTGACGGCGCTGTTGGTGGCATCGTAGTAGGCGACGCCGACTTTTCCGGTGTGATCGACGGCGATGGAGAGTTGGGAGCCGACGTTGCCGGAAGCGTCGATGATGTAGACCTTGGACCAGAGGCCGGTGGTGTCGCGGGCGGTGTAGAGGAGCCGGCCTTTCTTGTCGTAATAGACGGCGTGGAGAACGCCGCCGGAGTCGAGTGCGGTGTCGAAGGTGGCGCCGAGGTTGAGGGAGTCGTAGCGTCCGATGCGCTGGGCGGCGAGGGCGAGGGCGGCGCTGATGTCGAGTCGGCTGTACTGGAGGGTGGTGGTATTTCCGGTTTCAAGGTCGCCGTCGCGGTTGTTCCTGCCGCTGGTCATGAGGATGGAACCGATGTCGCCGGGTGTGGCGGAGGGGTCGGTCTGCTTGAGCAGCGCGGCGGTTCCGGCGACGTAGGGGGAGGCGAAGCTGGTTCCGTCTTCGGTGACGAACCCGCCTCCTTTTTTGACCAGCGTGATGTCGACGCCGGGGGCGAGAAGGTCGAGTTCATCACCGCGCTGGGCCCAGGGTGCGATGATGTCGTTGGAATCGACGGCGCCGACGGCGAAGACGCTGGGATCGGCGGCGGGCCAGGCGATGCCATCCTCGCTGATGGGACCGGAGCTGGAGTCGTTGCTGTTTCCGCTGGCGGCGACGATGAAGACGCCGGCTTTTTTGAGGGCGGCCAGCTCGTCGCCCAGTTGGGGATCGTTTTCGGGATCGGTGAAGCTGCCTGATCCGATGGACATGTTGACGATGGTGATGCCGTAGGTTTTGCGGTTTTTAAGGACCCATTGGAGGGCGCGTTCGATATCGTTGTCGGAGATGCTGTCTTCGGTACCGACGCGGAGGGCGATGAGCCTGGCGTCTGGGGCGACGCCCTGATAGGTGATGCCGCCGGTCGTGAATTTGTTGGCGGCGATGACGCTGGCGACGTTGGTGCCGTGGCCGTCTTCATCCAGGGGATTGGTGTCGTTTGCGTAGAAGTCGTAGCCACCGACGACTTTGAAGTTTTTACCGAATCCGCCGCCGAGGGCGGGCTGGGTGTAGTCGATGCCGGTATCGATGACGGCAACGGTGACGCCCTTGCCGGTGGCGGTTGGGTAAGCGGAAGCGGCGGTATCCTGATTGACCAGGTGCGCGTAGGCGCTCCACGCCATGAGGCGGCGGAGTTCGAGGGTCTCCATGGTTCCGCGGCTGCCGGTCTTTTTCTTCATGAACAAAATCTCCATGTCGTGGCGCGTGCGCGATTGTGAAGCGGCACAGTCACTGTTGGATATAGTCCGCCGCGGGGGTCAGTTTCTTCCAAAGAAAGGAGGAAAATGCAAGACCGTCGCATGCGCGCGCTTTTGTAGATCCGACGCCTGCGTCGCGGTGGACGCGGAGCGGTCGAATAACCCAGGATTCGCGGCTGCGCCGCGACCGCGACGCAGGCACTGCCATCGACAAAAGTGCATTCAAGGGACACACTTCCCCGCATGGCGCACTTCGACGAGATTTCCGTTGACCGTCGCACGTTTGTAAAGACTGTTTCGGCTGCCGGGCTGAGCTTGGCGCTGGGGGGGACGGAGGCGCTCGGTCAATCGAAACCGGGGCGGAAACGGTATGCCATTGTAGGCACGGGCGTGCGGAGTCAGATGTATCAGGACGCTTTGTATTACGGGTACACGGATCATGCGGAGCTGGTTGCGATCTGCGATACGAATCCCGGGCGGCTGAAGCTGGCTCAGGAGCGGGCGAAACGGAACAAGGCGCCGATTCCGCAGGCGTATGCGGCGGCGGACTTTGACACGATGATCGCGGCGCATCGCCCCGATCAGGTGATCGTGACGACCGTTGATTGCTTTCATCATGAGTACATCATCCGCGCGATGCAGGCGGGTTGCGACGTTATTACAGAAAAACCGATGACCAACACATCGGAGCGGTGCCAGGAGATTTTGGATGCGATCGAGCAGACGGGGCGGAAGTGCCGGGTGACGTTTAACTATCGGTATTCGCCGCCGCGAACGCAGATCAAGGATCTGCTGATGTCAGGGATTGCGGGGGATATTTTGTCGGTCGATTTCCATTGGCTGCTGAACACGCATCACGGCGCGGATTATTTTCGGCGGTGGCATCGGCAGAAGAAGTTTTCGGAGGGGCTGCTGCTGCACAAGGCGACGCATCACTTCGATCTGGTGAACTGGTGGCTGAGCGCGGCGCCGACGGAGGTTTATGCGACGGGGAAGCGGGAGTTTTATACGCCTGTGATGGCGAAGCGCATGGGGCTGGCGGGGGCGCATGATCGCTGTCTCACTTGTCCGGAGAAGGACAAGTGCGGCTTTTATCTGGATCTGGCGTCCAACCCAGCGCTCAAGGAGCTCTATCTCGACAATGAGAAATATGACAACTATCACCGCGATCAGTGCGTGTGGTCGCCGGAGATTGATATCCAAGACACGATGAACGTGCTCGTCAAATATGACAACCACGTGACGATGGCTTATTCGCTGAACGCGTTTAATGCGTGGGAGGGTTATACGATCGCGTTCAACGGGACGAAAGGGCGGCTGGAGCAGACAGCGGTGGAGAATATTTACGTCAGCGGGACGGCGACGACGCAGGGGGCGATCAAGCCGAAGGGGATCACGACGACGTTTATTCCGATTCGAGGGCCGGCTCAGAACTTTGAGGCATGGGCGGGTGAGGGACCGCACGGTGGCGGGGACAGGGTGATGCTGGATGATTTGTTTCTGCCGAACCCTCCGAAAGACAAGTACCAGCGGGCGGCGGATCAGCGCGCGGGAGCGGCGAGTTTGCTGATCGGAGCGGCGGCGAATCGGTGCTTTGCGACGGGGAAGCCAGTGAAGATTTCGGAGATCATCAGGGGATTAGAGAGTCCGGATTATCCGGCGATGCCGACGCATGAGGATCGGGTGCCGATGCCGGGGAAGTCGGGCTGATCTCATGGAAGCGAGGGTTCGGTTTATCGGATTCTGTTTAATTCTTGCGCCTGATTCGCATTGGAAATCCGCGCCCCGCAAGCGGGGCCGCTAACCAAAGGCGCAGGAATTAAAAAATGAGATCCGTATTAGAGGTCGATTAGGAACTGCGCGGCGGGATCGATCTTCAAAGAGCGCTGAAGGAGCGGTGAGATCAAAACGATCGGAAATGGGATGGCCGTCGCGGCAAGGGGATTCCCGACGCCGAGGCCGAGGCTGGCGTCGATGGTGGTGTAATCCTGGGCGTTGACCTGGCCATCGAAATTGAGATCGCCATAGAACCATGCGGCTCCGACGGGCGGGGTGGTGCCGATATTCGCGTCGACGGCGGTGTAGTCCTGCGCGCTGACCTGGCCGTCCATGTTGGAATCGCCGAGGTAGGTGTAACGTCCGATGATTGATGTGGGACTGATCGTCGCGCCCGACCCGGGGGGCCACTCGGCCAAATTCGTGAGGGCGTTGTCGAACAGGGCGAGAATGGTGTAGCCGTTTGAGTTCTGACTCACGGTGGAGACGATGCCGATGCTGGTGGAATCGGGAGCGGCGGAATATCCATCGAGAACCCACGTCTGGATCGTTGTAAAGGGGGAAGCGGCGGTGTAGCTCAGGACGATGCCATTGTCGTTGAGATCGAGTTTGCCACCGGCGCTGATGGAGAGACCGCGGGTGTAGATGATCTTTCCGGCTCCCGCGGAGAGTGTGGCTTTGCCGCCGGGGATGGCGAGGTTTTCGAGGTGCTGGGTGGTGTTGAAGATGATGCTACCGCCGGGCTTTACGTTGACGGTCAGGTTGGAGGTTGCGGCGCCGGCGTCGCCGACGAGCGTGCAGGTGGAGGTGTTGACGTTGAGGGTGTCATTCCCGGCGCCGCCGTTGAAGGTGAGGGACACACCAAGGCCGGCGAACTCGATCACGTCGTCGCCGACGGTCCCGGTGACGACGGTGGTGGCGACGCCGGTGAAGGTCTGGCTGACGCCGCCCTCGGTTGCCACGACGCCGGTGCCGGAGCGAAGGAAGACGTGGCTGCCGATGGAATCAAATTGGACGTTGAGCGTCGTTCCGACTTTCCAGGCGAACGTTGTGGAGAATGACCAGACGACGGTGCCGCTCATGGGGTTGTTGCTGAGGTCCTTGGCGCCGCTGACGGTTGCGGTGTAGGTGGCGGCGCCCCACAACTGCGAAGTCGGGGTTAAGGTCGCGGTCCTGGCGGCGTCGTCGTAGGTGATCGTCGCGGGAATGATATTGTTGGCTGAATCGGTCAGGGTGAAGACGAGCGTGGCGGGTTGGATGGACCTGTTGAATGTGACGGTGGGGGCGGTGGTGGTGGCGAGGGCGGTGCTGCCGTTGGTGGGGGTGGTTGCGGTTACCGATAATGCCGGCGCGCCAACGGTCAGCGTTACGGTGGCGGTGTTGCTGTTAATTAACCCGTCATTGGCGCGATAGGTGAAGGAATCGTTGCCGACGTAGCCGGTTGTGGGGGTGTAGGTGAATGAGCCGTCAGCGTTCAGGGCTAACGTTCCGTGCGTTGGCGCGGTGACAAGGGCGGCGGTGAGGGGATCGCCGTCGGTGTCGGAATCGTTGGTGAGGACACCGGTTTTTGACCGGAAGTTGTAGTTGATCGTTCCCGTTAATCCGGCAGCGGAACCGTTGGCGAACTGCTGGAAGTCCGCGGAGAAGTTGGTGATGTTGCCGTTGGTATCGTAGACGATTTGTTTGACGGTGAACTGTCCGGTGATGGACAGGGGAGTGCGACCGTTCACATAGACCTTCATGCCCACCTGGCTGTCAGTCTGAAACGGATAAAGCGTGGCGGTTAGATAAGTGCCGACCTGAAGCTTGTTCGGTCCGGGCGCGGTGAAGTCGAGCCACCAGTTGTCGGTTGAGGTGGTTCCGTTGCCTTGGAAGAAGACGCTGACGCCGTTGTCGTTGTTGAGCTGCGCGATGAAGGTGCCGTTGGACGTGGTGAGGGTTTTGCTGACGCCCTGGCCGATCGGATCGCCGGCGGCGCTGTTGAGGATGAGGGAAGTTGTTACGACGGTTGGGGAGAGGACGATGGGCTGATTCAAACCGGTGGAATAGGCATCGTTTACGGCTACCGGCGCATCGTTCACGCCGTTGACGGTGATGGTGAAGGTGACGGGATCGGATGTATCGACGCCCCCGTTTGTGGTGCCGCCGTTGTCTTTGAGGGCGACGGTGATTTGTGCGATGCCGAAGGCGTTGGCCTTTGGAGTGAAGGTGAGCTTGCCGGTCGCGTCGATTGCGGGCGGTATCTGGAAGAGGGCGGAATTCGTGTTGGCTGTGATCAGAAAACTTAGAGTCTGCCCCGATTCATCGCTCGCACCTTTATTGAGCTGTGTCGCCCATCCGTTAACGGTCTGAGCGGCAACGTCTTCGTTGACGACTGGATTCGCTCCCGCGGTAAAAGTTGGCTGATCATTTACGGACAACACGGTTAACGTCACCGTCGCGAGGTTGCTGTTGGAGGCACCGTCGTTGGCGCGATAGGTGAAGGTGTTGGTGCCGCTCCAATCATCATCCGGCAGAAAATTGAGCGTGCCGTCTGAAAAGAGAGCGAGCGTTCCATTCGCAGGCCCGGATACCAGGGAGACCGTCAGTGGGTTGCCATCGGCGTCGGTGTCATTGGCGAGCACGCCGGATTTGAATCCGGCGGGCACGTAGTGGAAATTGACCGTTCCGGTCAGTTGCGGCGCGGCGCCGTTGGCGTGATGCTCGAAATTTGCCGCGAAGTTGACGATGTTTCCGCTCTCATCGTACTCATATTGCAGGACCGTGAATTGGCCGGTCACGGTGTTCGAGCTGTTGCCATTTCCGGTGACATCCAGGCCGGGCTGTCCGGCTCCCTGGAACAGGAAGCGCACGGCGTTCGGATAAGACGTTGCCGTCAGCGCCGGTCCCTCCGGCGGCGGGGCAAACCACAGATCCCAATTGTCGGTCGTCGCGCCCGTTCCCTGGAAATGAACGTGCGCATAATCGCCGGAGCCGTCGCCGGTGAACGTGCCGTCGGCTTCGGTCCAGGTGCGTGAGCCGTTGTAGATGGAACTGTTGCCATTGAACGTAAGCGAGGTGATCCCGGGGGAGATCACGATCGGCTGATCTTCTTTCCCAGAGTACGCATCATTCGCCGCGACGGGCGCGGCCAGGAGGGTGCGGCGCTCCAGGCGCTCGATGCACTGCCAGAGTTTTTGGGTGCTCCGCCGGCTCATGGTGCTCCGCATTTACTTCTTGAATTGATAGACATGCACGTCGAACGGCCCGAAATAGTGCGAAAATGCATTGTTTTGCACATTGACGACCGCGGGCTCTTCGAACATGATTTTCGCTTGCGTGTAGCCGGTTGGGATTCCGGTGAAGGTCACATTCGTGGCCAAGTTGGTCGGTCCCTGTTTCATGCAGGCGATGATGTAGAACTCGTTGGCGCTGATCTCGCGGACGACGAATTCGACGCCGTTGTTTCCCGTGATGGGCAGCGTGGAGTTGGGCGCAACGAGCACGGGCTGGATCACGCTCTTGTCGCCGATCTCTGAGAAGAGGCGCTTGAGCACGTTGTCCCAGTAGGTCCAGTTCCATCCGAGGGGCGCATCCCGCGTGTTCAGCGTCGCGGCCAGAGTTCCGCCAAAGTATTGCAACCCGCGGGCGCCGTGGACGATGCAGTAATACGCCATGAATCGCTGCTGCTCGAAGGTGGGGAATCGGAGGAGCTTCGTCGGCGGGTTCGTTCCGCTGAACGCGATCTGAAGTGTCATCATGATCGGCTTGGTGCCAGCGGATGCCTGCACGATGAGATCCGTCCACTCGCCGACGCAACTGATTTCCTTGTTTGGATACGCCAAAACGAGGTGATTTCCGGGCGGATAGCTAACGGGATAAATGTCGATGCCGGTGATGTCGACCGAGGCGTTGTATGGCGCCATGTCGGCGGCTGTGTTTCGCGGGGCCTGCACGATCCACACGAGGTGATCCGAATCCAGCGACTTGATGACCTGATAGCAGTGCTGGGTGATCGCTGACGACACGCCGCCCCACTGCGGTTCATCGGCGCCTTTCCACATCCCCATGCCCGGATGCGCCTTGAAGGTGTTGACCACGGTGGTCAGCTGCGCGTCCGTCGCGGCACTGTCCGTCGACGCCAGAGTTCTCAGCCAGGGCTGGCAGAACAGCCCGAACTTTGCGGCCGCATCCTGGTACTGTTTCTCGACCGCGATCCCCGCCGCATCCCACTGGGTGGCGATACCAGTTCGCATGAACAGCACACCCGAATCGGAGAACTCTTTATAGGCGCGTTTTCCCGTCGGCGTCTTCGCCGTCGGCGGCGGGGGGAGGGTCAGACCGATGGGAAAGATCTTCCGTGAAAAATCGATCAAGACGACGTTGTTCCCGTCAAAGCTGAAATGTGCCGCCGAGGCCGGCAAGCACATCAGCAGTACGAGAAATAACGTTTGCACGACGATTCCAAATCTCACCCGGGATTGCATGACGAAGCCTCCAATGGATGGGCAGATCAGCGAGAGAAGAGCCTTTTGATTGTACTGAATATGGCCACCACAGCAACAAAGAAACTTCCGCTGGGGCGCTCGCTTAAGCAACGCTGGATGACGTTTTACCGACCCTGAGTCGCTTAAGTTCGCCTTTTCTGCCGATAGACACGAACCAGCGCCCATTTTGACGAGTTCGTGATCGCTGGCTGGCTATACCTTGGAACGCTGAATGATCGGCTCGCTGCTTCAACCCGAGATCGAAGAACTCATTCGCAATCAGCAATGGAATGAGCTGCGCGAGGCGCTGGCGGGTCTGGACCCGTCGGATATTGCTGAACTGATCCTCGATCTGCCGGAAGAGCGCGCGGATGTGGCGATTTTCCGCATCCTTCCGCGCGACAGCGCGGCGACCGTTTTCAGCCATCTGCCGCCGGATCATCAGGAGCACCTCCTTCGGGCGCTTTCAAACGAGCAGATGCGCTCGGTTCTGGCAGGCATGTCGCCGGACGACCAGGCGAGGCTGATCGAGCATCTCCCCGCCGAGGTCACGCGGCGTCTCCTTGAAGTGTTGAGTCCGGAGGAACTGAGCCAGGCGCGCGATCTTCTGGGTTATCCGCCCAACACGGCCGGTCGATTCATGACACCGAAGTATGTCGCGCTGTTTCCGGAAATGACGGCGGAGCAGGCGCTGGCGTACACGCGGCAGTTTGGCCGCGGCAAGGAAACGCTCAACGTTCTTTACATTGTCGATCGCAACGGGATTCTGCTGGGCGATGTTCGCCTTGGCGCGGTCGTCACCGCGGACCCGAACAGCACGGTTCCCGAGATTGAAGGTCGGCCTGTCGTTTCGATTCCGGCGACGATGGATCGTCAGGACGTGGTGCAGGAGTTCAGGAAGTACGACCGCAGCGCTCTGCCGGTTGTTGATGACCAGGGTCACATGCTGGGCATCATCACCGTGGATGATGTCCTCGACGTCGCCGAAGAGGAAGCCACCGAAGACATTCAGAAGATCGGGGGCATGGAAGCTCTTGACGCACCGTACACTCAAGTCGGCTTCTTCGACATGCTAAAGAAGCGCGGGGGCTGGCTGGCGGCGCTGTTCCTTGGGGAGACGCTGACCGCGACGGCCATGGGTCACTTCGAAAAAGAGATCGCGCGTGCGGCGGTGGTCGCGCTTTTTGTGCCGCTGATTATTTCATCGGGTGGAAACTCCGGCTCGCAGGCGACCAGCATTATCATCCGCGCGCTGGCGCTGCGCGAACTGAAACTTCGGGACTGGTGGTGGGTTTTCGGACGCGAAATCGCGTCTGGATTTGCGCTGGGCGCATTTCTCGGCGCGGTCGGGTTCTGCCGGATTGTTCTCTGGCATTACCTCGGATGGGCGCACTACGACGGGCATCCTTACCTCATCGCGACGACGGTCTGGGTTAGCCTGATCGGCGTGGTCACGTTCGGCTCTCTCGTCGGCGCGATGCTTCCCTTTATTCTTCGAAGAGTCGGACTTGATCCGGCCACCGCCAGCGCTCCGTTTGTCGCCACGCTCGTGGACGTGACCGGGCTGGTGATCTACTTCACGGTTGCGCTGCTGATCCTTCACAACACGCTTCTTAAAGGGGTGTAAGTCTTTCATTCCATCGTGTTCTCCCTTATTCAGGTATGCATCGTGCCTGATCGAAAAGCGAAACCGCGCAGTTCAAGATCGCAGACCACCGACTGGTCGCCGGTTGCGGATTGGTACGACCAGCTCGTCGGTGAAACCGGCTCGGAATATCACCGCGAAGTCGTTCTGCCGGGCGTCCTGCGGCTGCTCGCGCCGCAGGCCGGTCAATCCATCCTGGATGTAGCGTCTGGTCAGGGAGTGCTCGCGCGCCTGCTTGCCGCCAAAGGTGTTCGCGTCACGGCATTGGATGCTTCCCGAGACCTCATCCAACTGGGGCGCGATCGAGCCAAAACCTCCTCACCCGAACCCCGACCCCCGAACCTTGAGCCCTCGATCGAGTTTCGCGTCGCCGACGCCCGCGAGTTGGATTTCCTGCCCGAGAATCACTTCGATTCCGCGGCCTGCGTTCTGGCGATTCAGAACATCCACCCGATCCAACCGGTCTTCACGGGGATCGCGCGCTCGCTCAAACCCAACGGCAGGTTGGTGATCGCGATGATGCACCCGCACTTTCGTGGGCACAAAGAAACAAGCTGGGGCTGGGACACCGAGCAGAAGATCCAATACCGGCGCGTGGATCGTTACCTCGTCCCGCGCAAGTCGCCGATCGTGGCGCATCCTGGGCACAAGACGGGGGCGGGGGGGGCGGGGGGGGCAGAGGGGGCAGGGGGGGAGTATACGTGGAGCTTTCATAAGCCGCTGGAGATGTACGTGCGGTCGCTGCGGAATGCGGGGTTGCTGGTGGATGCGCTGGAGGAGTGGGCGAGTCACAAGACGAGCACGAGCGGGCCGAGAGCTCCGGCGGAGAATGCGGCGCGGAAAGAGATTCCGATGTTCATGGCGCTCCGGGCGGTGAAGCCGGCCGCTGCGGGGGTCGAGGGATAACGATCGGTCGCCACGGGTTCGGAATGCGGCGCGGGAGATCGTGCATCAAAGACTCGCGACCCCCGACCCCCGACCCCCGGACCCCTTTGATTTTCCCGGACAAACGCTTCATCCGTCGCCGCCATTACCCTCGGCATCGGCGATGCAGCGCGGGCCCTTAACGCGCATTCCGATTTTTCCATCCGGCGAGCCGGGAAGAGCAATGCATGGGCGGCAACGGCGAAGGAGCACGAGGTTTACTCAATGGAGCAATCGGTTTACTCAATGGAGAAATGGGGTTACTCAATGGAGCAACCGGCTTGCTCAGTGGAGCAACCGGCTTGCTCAGTGGAGTAACCGGCTTACTCAATGGAGAAACCGGCTTACGCAATGGAGTAACCGGCTTACGCGGTGGAGAAATCGGCTTACGCAGTGGAGAAACCGGCTTACGCAATGGAGTAACCGGCTTACGCAATGGAGTAACCGTCTTACTCAAAGGAGTAACCGCCTTACTCAATGGAGTAAGCGGCTTACGCAGTGGATTATTGGGCTTACGCAAGGGTGATCTCCGCAAACGCTGTTGCGATCCGGTCAGCACCTTGAGCGAACTCCCCATCCGCCATCCGCGCAAGGATGGCGGGGATGGGTCGGACTAACGCTGGATTGCCCCCTTGGCCTTCCCCTGGCGTTTGTTGAATCTTGACCAGCGCGTTGGGAAAACGTCCTGTCGGATAAGGGGCAATCCCGCCTCGCACCTCCAGGCCACGCTTCGACTGACGCGCCGCAACCCGGCGCCCCAGGCTGGCCTGCTATCTTGCGCGCCGGTCAGTATAATAGTAGTTATCTCGCAGGGTCGAACGCATGGGCGCAGCGTACTTCATCGCACTCGACAACCCGGACCCCGGCTTCGATCCGTTCGTCAATGGCAAGGCGATCGCACGTGAGGCCAAGCGCCTCTCGAAGGCTGCGTCATCGCTCGGCCTCATGACTCCTGACGACTACGTGTCGATGGGCGGCGACGAGGCCGCGTCCATGGCCGAAGAGTTCGGGATTGGCGAGGAGATACAGGCTCCGCCGGAGCAGTGGTTCGACGCCGACGAAGGTCTCGCGTGGGTCGGGCGATTGCGTGCGCACATTCAATCGGATGCGAAGGCTGTCAAGGATGCGGAAGCCGTGCTCGCCGACTTGGGGGAGTACGAGCGCGTGCTCACGCAGGCGAAGTCGATCGGTGCCAAGTGGCACTTCTCGGTCGACTTCTGACGCGGCGGCACGGCTGCGAGATACCCCGCCGCTGGAGCGGACCGCGTCGGCGGTATACTTCACTTGCGGTCGAGCGTCGCGCGTGCGCCGCCGCGGCCGCTCAACGGCATTACGTTACGCGCGGCGAGGGGGACGGCGCGGCGAGGGGGACGGGAGTCATTTTCTCATTGGCTCATTTCTCCCGCACTCGTCATTGTGGAGTTGGGTCGCTACACTTCGCCCCCATGTCTGAGGCGCGGCGTGAATGGATCTGGGTGGCTGTACTGATGGCAGCGGGGGCGCTCTTTTTTCTGCTGGGGATTTCCTGGGGCCTGCCCTCGGGCCGCGTGAAGGGCGGATAAAAGGGGATAAGCACATATAACACGTGTGCTCAGTTTCTCAGTTTGTAACTGTTTACCGTCCCGCTCTCCTTTGATTCGCCCGTGCCCACAGTCAATCCGATACGCATAAAAGAGAGCCGTTGACGCGGTTGCTTTATGAGGCTTCGCCTCATCCGGCATGAGTACACGCCTCACGGGCAAGTTGCCTGTGCCACGATAATGCCATGCGAGCCCTCTCCATCCGCCAGCACAGTTGACTGAAGCGGGGCCGAGTCGATCCTGCGCGGTATAATTCGTCAAGGGCTCGGCGTTTGCGCGTGATCGAAGATGGGGGGATTAATCATGTTTTGAATCGTGCGGTCTTGACGTGATCGTTTGAATGCATGGGCGAGACGCCCATGCCACGCCATTCATTCCTGAGCGTGCTTCGTTGGGGTTGATTCTGATGTGATGCTTGATTGGACGAACCTGGTTATGTCTTCGTGCAGCTTCTTCAGCGATCCCGCCTCGTGATACATCATGTGCCCTGCCGGAAAATATTCGGTGGTGATGTTGCCGCGCAGCTCCTTCACCAGCCCCATGTGATCGATCGTGTAATCCGTTGCCGCGAACGGCGTGGCCAGATCCAGCCAGCCGCTGCAGAACATGACCTTCATGTTTGGATTCTGGAGCATGGCATCGCGCAGATCATCCGCCACGTTCAGGTAGCCGTTTCCCGCGGGCCCGTAATTCCAGGGCTGCACGCGCCCGCTCAGGACCTCGTAGGGCAAGTCACTTTCAAACTTCAGCTCGCGGCGCACATAGTCGTTGAAGTTCGCTGTGTAGGCGCCGAGATAAGGCGCCAAGCTGGGATCATATTCCGGCTCCGCCTCGATCGGGTCGGATGTGAAGCCGGTGATGCGCGCATCAAATCGGCCGAGCATTTTCCGCTGATCGTTCAAAAGCTGCTTCATGAACCGCATCGGATCGATGCGCAGATCCGATCGCATAATCCAATCGACCGGCAGACCGGTATACGTCGCGAGCTTTTCCGCGATCGCGCGTTTCTCGTCATCGGGGATGCCGCCGCCCTTCAAGAGCGCCACCCCGTATTCCCCCATCGACCAGCCCTTCACTTCTTCGAGGAGTTTTGGCAATTCCCGCTGCTGAAGCTCCGGGCCGAGCTTCTTGTGATACCACGCAGCCGCCGCGTAACTCGGCACGTATAGCGCATAGGGCAGATCATTCCCTTCGCCGGGTCGAAGCGTCTGAAAATCCAGCACGCTGGAGATCAGCATGATGCCATTCAGCGAAATCCCCTGGCGGTTCAGAAGGTATCGGCTCAGGCCTGCCGCCCGGGTCGTTCCGTAACTTTCGCCGGCTAAAAATTTCGGACTCGTCCAGCGCTGATACCGCGTGGTCCACAATCGGATGAACGCGGCCATCGATTCGATGTCTTCGCGCACGCCGTAGAACTGTTCGCCCTTTTCGCCCTTGGCGGGGCGCGAATAGCCGGTGCCCACGGGATCGATGAAAACCAGATCCGTCGCGTCCAGCCACGAGCTCTCGTTGTCCACAAGCTCGTACGGCGGACCGGGAGGCAGACCTTTCTCGTTCAAGTTGATTCGCCGCGGCCCCGCCGTCCCGAGGTGCAGCCAGACGCTTGCCGCCCCGGGACCACCATTGAACACGAACGTCACGGGCCGAGTCGTCGCCTCAATCTTCTTGGCCGCATCATCGGAAGCCGCGGTAGAAGGCTGAGGCGCCGGCTTGGTTGCCGGACCCTTCTTCACATACGCCACAAAAAACATATCGGCTTTGGCGTTCCCCGCCTCATCGCGCTGCACGAGCGTGCCCGCGGTCGCGGTGTAGTCGATTTTCTTCCCGCGCACCTCCACCGAATGCGAGGTGATCTTCAGCTCATCCCCCGTCTGCTTCTCGTGCTCCTTCTCTTCCTTCTCGGTGGGCTTGGTCGTCTCGCGCGTGGTTGCCAACCGAGCGGTCGGATCGGTGGTAGGGGGGTGCGAGCGCGATCGCTCCTGCGCCACCGCAATTTTTCCCGCCAGCATCAATCCAAGACCCAAAACCAAGATTCGTTTCATTGCCTGCCTCGCATCCGATTCATTATTTCTGCTTCCCCATAATCAGCAGCGCGATCGTCATGGTCTGCAACGTCATCGCGAGGAGCATCATTGCCAGTAAGTTGGTTTCGTATCGGTCGAGATAAGCCATGAACAGCACCGCCAGCACCACGACCTGCACGATGCCGGCGAGCAGCTTGCTGACCGAGAAATCCTCCTGCCCGTCTTCCTGCTGGCGGCGTAGCTCGCGAAGGATTTCCGTGCCAATGGCCTCAAGCTTAGCGCTGGTCATCGCCACCACGGTCGGCATTTCTCGCCGATGCACGGGATTCGCAACCGCGGTGGCCGCGGAATCGCTCATCACCGAATCCGGCGCCGCTGTGGGAAGCACAGTGGGTGGATTCGCGGGGGTCATCGCCTGTTCAGGTTCAGTTTGCTCGACGGGCTTCTCTGGAGCGGGAGCGGCAGGTGCTTCCGTCGGCGGCGCGACCGCTTCGCTTGCTTCCCCCGCAATGAACGCCATCGCCTCCCGTAAATTGCTCACGCAATAATCCGCCTGCGCTCCGCTCTCGGCCGACGCGGCCGGTGACTTGGTCAACTCTCCATCACAGAAAAGAATCGTTCGCAAGCCCGCCGCCTTGCCCGCCTCGATATCGCGCGGCGCATCGCCGATCATCCAGCTTCGCGAAAGATCCAGCGCCAACGCCTCCGCCGCCGAGTGGATCATCCCGGCGCCGGGCTTTCTGCGATCGTTTTCCTGTCGATACGCCTCGACCGTTCCCTCCGGGTGGAACGGACAAAACTCATGGCGGTCGATGACCGCTTTTGGGTTTTGCTCCGCGAGCAGTTCATCCATGCGCTGATTCACCGCATGTACTGCCGCCTCATCGAAGTAACCGCGTGCGACGCCGCTCTGGTTGCTGATGACCACCGTCGCATAGCCGAGCGTCCGCGCCCGCGTCACCGCCTCCGCGGCCCCTTCCACCAGAACGACCTTGGATGGATCCCCCAGGTATCCCTCACACGCGATGAGCGTATTATCCCGATCAAAAAAAATCGCCGGACGTTTCATGCGCCGGACAACTTAAACCGGATCGCCGAGTTTCGGTAGGGGAGGGGTGACCCGTGACCCGTGACCCGTAATTCCCTGAACCCTGAACCCTGAACCCTGACAAGCGACAACCGACGCCGACGGTTCACCCATCGATGCGATCTCTGGAGCGTCTCGCGAGAGCACCGCACGGATTCACCGGGTTCAGATTTCCGTGACGCCCGGGCGGATTTTCGTTGACTGCGCCGCAGGAAGCTTTAGCATACACAGGTTGATTAAGCGGCTCGCGGGGCCGCGGGAACAGGGCTGTTGCGTTGAGCAAGAAAAGGGGTTCTTCAAATGGCGAATAGATCCTTTCAGCGGGCGCGAGCCGCTGCGCGTCATGTGGCTCTGAACCGGGCGGTTTGCGAATCGCTCGAGAAACGGCAGCTTTTCAGCGGGATTCCAAACGCCGCCGACAACGTCGACGATCTGACGGTCTTGACCTCGATCGGCTCGACCCTCTCACTCGATCCGCAGTTGGCGGGTCCTCTGCCGTTCGCGTTCACCAATGGGCAGCCCAAGGCCGAGCAGGTGCAGCCGGACGGCAAGCGGCTCGTCGCGGGTTATGTCAACGGCAACTGGGCGATCGCGCGATACAATCTCGACGGCTCGCTCGATGCCACCTTCGGCGGCGATGGCAAAGTCATCATCGACCTCGGCACCTCGTCCGATCGCGCGCTCAACATCAACGTCCGCCCGGACGGCAAAATCCTCCTCGTCGGCATCACGAGCGGCAGCGGCGACAACTGGCAGTTCGCGGTCATCCGCTTAAACGCCGACGGCACCTTCGACACCACTTTCGCCAACAACGGCAAGCTGCTCTCCGGCCTCGGCCGAGCCCCCACCTACGGCGGCGTCGCGATCATCCTCAAGGATGGCCGAATCCACCTCACCGGCTGGGACGGCAATACCTCCAAGGCGATGGAGTTCGATGCCGATGGAAAGAAGGGGTTTGATCGGCTGGCGAACCTGAACACGCTTGCAACACAGGATTTCAAGGAGACGCCCGAGCGTCCCCACACCCCGATGCGCGGCACGCTCGGCTGGTTCGCCGCCCGCGCGCCGATCCTGAGTCCCGACGCCGGTCTTTCGCGCGAGCGGATGCACGCGGAGGATATTGGCTTGCAGGTGGGAGATGCCTACGAAGCGGGCATCCCCGACGGCACCGGCCGAACCCTGTCCTGGGGCGATTTAGACACGACCACCGTCGCGAACGGCAGCCTTTCCGCGACCCACAGCTACAGCAGCGCCGGCTCGGAGAACACCTCAGCCGTCGGCGCGTGGAATACGCTCGGCGGCAGCTACAGCTTCCGCCCGGCTGTAGGCGGCGCGGGCGCGCAGGGCACAATTCGAGTTGCCGATCTCAATCTCGCCGCTGAAGACGTTTTCGATGCCGACAACCACGATCTCGTGCTGAACGATCCATCCGTCGCCACCTTCTCGATCGCGCAGGCGTGGGTGCTGGGCGGGTACTCCGCCGCGGTGGATTCCGACAAAACCGGTATCGTCTCCAGCGCGGGTCAAGCGAGCAGCGGTGTCGCAATCCTCGCCCTCTTCGACAACGCGCTCGCGGGATTTTCGGATTGGCCCGAGGGCAGCGGCGACACCGTCAGCGCCACCGCCGTCATCGGCAAGTACACGTACATCGGTGATGTCACCATGGACGGACAGGTGGGAGCGCTCGACTACGCCGCAGTCGATGCCAACATCGGTACGAGCCAGGATCCCGGAATTTCCTGGTGGTATGGAGACACCAACTTCGACGGAAATATCGACGCCACGGACATGACCGGTCTGGATGCGGCCCTGGGGCTGGGCACCGCCGGCAGCGGCACGCCCCAACTCGCCGGCGGCGCATCCGATGCCCCGATGACGCTGGAGACGGTGCAAGTTGCGGATGCTTCCGCTCCCCCGCCCGCGCTTCCCTACGATCCCGAGCCGCCCCGGGGACCGGATTCGCTCTACGCCGTCGCGATGCCCGGAAGCGACCCCGCTCACGACAGCGTCCGGCTGACGTGGCACGCCAGTGGAGGTGCCGCGAGTTCTTATCGAATCGAGCGATCGACGAGCAGCGATTTCAGCACGGCCCTGACGCCGATCACCTTCAATCCAGCTTCCATCGTCATTGACGTGCCTTATCCCGAGCCTTTCGCGCTTGGCGCCGTGGCTTCCGATCCTTTCCAAGTCTCCGGCGATTTATCGTTCAAGGATTTTGTCAGCGACGATCTCGGCTTGATCATAGGCGCTGATGAGCAGGTGACCATCACCGCCAACGATCCGGCAACCAATCCCGCCACCGCGTCCACCCTCACGATACCGGATGATGCCATCCTGCTTCGCAATACCACCTACGCCTTTGGGTTGTATGGTGGAACGGTGACGGTTCGCAACGAGACCGGGGACAAAAGCTTCGACGTCATCGCCAATGGAACGCAGATCATCGAGTTCGAGCAGGGCGGATTCGAGACCCGAGAGGCTTTTCAAGGGGTGACGGATGAAGAGATGCGCCAGCGGGGCTGGGTCGGCGATGATGGGCTCGCGAATCTCAAATACGTGCAGGCGGGCGATAGCCCCTACGTAACCACCACGATTTCCGGATTCTTTGAACACTACACCGACACGCCGCAGGCGGATGACACGTACTATTACCGCGTCTTCGCAACCGATGGCGTAAACGATGTGGGACAGCCAACAAACGTTGCCGAGGCATCCACGCCCGCGACAGCACCGGATGACGTTCTGGGGGCTTACGTGTCGCAATTCGATGATGGCTCGTATGGGCTGAATGGGTCCGACAACAGCAACAATGAAACGGGCTTTGAAATCATCCGCACCACGAATCCCCTTTACGGAGCACCTGCTATCCCATCCTCCGACGGCCCCGTTGACGGAGGCTATACCACCACCCGTTTCGCCGTCGGAGCGAATATCACCAACTTCCGCGATACTACTGCGTCTCCGGGCGTACAGTACTACTATTTGGTTCAGCCTCTCGCCAAGGTGCCCAAACCCACCCGAAAGATCGCCAAGGCCAAGAGCCTCTCCACAGCCATAAACGTGGTCATGCCCAATGGACAAGCCTTGATCCCTTCCACCTTGACACTTCAGGATATGGCGCTGGTAACATTCGCGTCAGGGACGGCGGTGCACGTCTACGCGGATACCAACGTCACCCAGCAGTTTCCGCCGCAATCATGCCGTTACACTTGGACCTTCGAGGGCGGCGACGCCAAATACAATATCCTGCCCGGGTTCAATGCAGCCAATGTCTTCACGAACACCGGCATGTCCACTGTTACAAGACACATTACGTTGACTATTGACAAGCCGTTGGGCGACGGCTCGATCGTCCCTTATGTGAGCCAGATATTGATCGACGTTCAACCTCAGTCGAGCCTTACTACCTATAGTGTTTCGACCAGCGCTCAACTCATCGAGAAGCTTTCCAGCAGCAATAGCAACCTCAGGATTCGGCTCGCCCGGGGACCGACATTCAGCATCGACAATCGCCTGAATTTGAAAGGCAAAAAAAACATCATCATTGAGGCGGATGCCGGCACCGCTGCCTTGCCGGTTTTGAGTCTGACAATGAATGGTCGAACGGACGACAGCGTAACCTCCCTTTTTGATGTCGATGGAAATACGCATAACATTACGATCCTCGGATTACGCCTCACGAGCGATGCAACTGTGTTCTCTCAACAAACAGCGCCGAAAATCATGCGCCTTGGATCGGGTGCGACGAACCTCTCGATCGTTCGTTGCGAACTTGATCGGCTGAATGGTGGGTTTGAAGACCCTCAAAGCGGCAGCGGTCTTCTCGTTCAGGAGTCTACCACCGTGGGCACTTGGACCGATGGCGCATTGTCACATCAGCACAAGGCAAATCTTTTGCCCGGCTACTTTGTCTACACAGAAGGAGCTTTGTTAGCGCCAGGGGAAGCAACGCCAAGCAACATCGTGCTCTTGGGAAACTATGCTAAGGGCTCCGGCGGGCAAGGGGACGTTCGATTAGAACATGGCACGCGCAACGTACTAGTATTCGATAACCGGCTCTTGATGCCAAGCGACCCACCTCGGGGTGTCAATGCCCAAGATTTCAAGCTCGGCCCGACTCTTCGCATGGAAGGATCACATATCTGGGCGTCTAAGAACAAGCTCTGGGGGAATTCGATTTTGATCGGTTCGTTGAGTGGTCCTGACAGCGCGCCTGGCGACAAGGATTACACAACGAATCCGCCAACACCAATCATATCCAGCCAGCCCGAACAGGAGCTTCAGCATTCAGACACGCTGATCTTCGACTCTAACGTCGTCTACAGTTTCGACTATGTGGTCCTCGATGACGATAGAAAACCATTTCCCGGCATCTCGACCGCGCCAAGCGGCCTCGTGGAGATAGGTCCCAATTCTAAGGGAACAGTGATCCGGAATAATATCTTCTGGGGGAACTCTCGCATTGTGATCAAGCAGCAGAAGCCGAGAAGTGAGCAATTCATCGCCCGTGACGTGTGGATCGTGAACAATACTCGGTTGAACCCCACACACGGAGCATTTCTCAGCTTTGAACAGACCCACCACAACGACGAATATTGGTGGGCTGAAACAGATGAGCGCATCAGATTGAAGAATTTACACCTGGCGAACAATTTGACGGCCGCAGCCCCGGGCGATGACGGCGGCACTTGGGATTCGAGCGGGGTCGCCCTCGCTTCGCTCAAGGGCACCGGACCCCTTTGGGCAGACGAAATACAGCACAATCTCCCTGATTCCCCTGAAGAGCAGCCGGGTAAGAAAACACAGTGGTGGGATGCCAACAACATTTGGTTGCTAAGTGCCACGTTCAAGATTGACACCGAGTCGCCAAAAAGTCAGCCAACAAGATTTCTCGATGGCTGGAACTCTCTCTTCGGGAACACCTCAGCGGCCGGCACTGCGGACGCGATGACGAAATATTCCAAGGTGAGCGGTTATTGGCGCGCAAGAAGCGGAATTGCCAATTTGGGGAATCGTGCCATTGCCGGTGGAGGCGATCAGGTCGCCGCGTGGGATTATTATGGAAACTTGCGCCCATTCACAAAGGCACTAGGTTTCCGAGCCGGCGCGGTGCAAAGTGACCCTGCAAACATTCTGGATGTTCCGCCCAAGTTGTTCCCTTCGTAGTTCGGAGAGGAAAGCATGCTCTATCGCAAAAAGCTGTTTCCATGCCTGTGGCAATCGTTGGAGCCTCGAAGTCTCCTTGCATTCGCCAGTCTCTCACCCGCGGATACCCTCATCGTCACGGGTACGGCCCAAGCGAACCAAATCATGGTCTCTCAAGCTGGCGCCAACCTCGTCGCGACCATGGACGGCAGCACCATGCAGTTCGCCGTCGCAGCCGTGAAAGGGATCTTCGTCGATGCCGGCGCGGGCGATGATTCGGTCCTGATTGGTGTAAATATCGACGCCAACATCGTTGGCGGAGAAGGAAACGACCGACTGACGGGTGGCCCGGGCGATGACACCCTTGACGGCGACGCGGGCGACGACACGATTAACGCTGAGGCTGGCACCGACACGGTCACCGGTGGCGAGGGAATCGACACGCTGGAATATGGTGACCGGTCAGAGGGCTTCGGGATTCAAATTGGCTTTACGAATTCTCCTCAAACGAGTCTAACCTTCGCAGTGGCGGCCTCGGGTGATACGGATCATGGTACAGATTATTTCGAGGTCATTGGAGGCAGTGAGTTCGATGATGGGTTTGGCATCGACATTGACTACCAGCACACCGTCCCGCCGCCTTCAATCACGTTCCTGGGTCGGGGCGGCAACGATCGCTTTATCTTTTTCGGAATACCTCCTGATTTCCCCGTGCTCATGGCAGGCGGACCGGGGAATGACTCGTTTCCAGCATATAGTCCCTACGCGAGCCACCTGCACCCACCCACGCTCCTCGGCGGTCCGGGAAACGACCGTTTCGACTTTTACGACGCGCCCTTGCCCGTCTTGGATGGTGGGCCCGGCGGCGATACGCTCGACATCACCGATGCGCGGGCGCTTTCCGTGGACCTGAACCAATTTCCAAGCGTTGAAAATGTCGTGGGTATCGGTTCGCTAAGCACAGTGATGGGCACGGATTCGGCTAACTATTTCGCCGCCGACACTGAACTTGGAGTCGGCAATTACCGAAGCTTTGCCCTCTACGCGAAGGGTGGCAACGACACCATCGTCGGCAGTCCCGGACGCGACTACCTCGACGGTGGCGACGGCGACGACTCCATCGACGGCGGCGGAGGTAACGACACCCTCCTCGGCGGCGTCGGCAACGACATGCTCATCGGCAACGCCGGTAACGACAAACTCTACGGCGGCGCCGGCAACGACACGCTCCTCGGTGGCCCCGGACGCGACCGAATGTACGGCGAAGCCGGCGACGACCTCTTTGCCGCCCGAGACAAAAAGCGCGACACCCTCTACGGCGGCGACGGCACCGACTCGGCGACGATCGAGAACAAAGGTACGATCAAAGACCTCTACCACGAAATCGAGACGCTGGTTTAGTCAGTGGTCCGTTGTCAGTTGTTCAGGACTGAGGACTGAGTGAGGCAGTCAGCATTCGGGGTTCGGCTTCGCTTTCCTCCATCCTCTCCTCCGGGACTGCAGGCGTGAGGGATGGGCATCCGGGTTGTCAGGCCGAGCGAATCCCCTCCCGGAAATTGATTACAGCAGATAGCGCGCCCGGTTCACCGCCCACTGCGTGAACCGGTCGATAAACGGCCGCCGGCGCCACTCCCTGCTGGTAATCCTTCTCGCAAACCTGACGTCGTTGTCGAACAGATCCGTCATCTGCTGCCCGAACGTCGCGTTCTTCAGCACGACGGAAAGCTCGCAATTATAGTCGATCGAGCGGTAATCAAGATTGGTTGACCCCAGGATGGAGAGGTTGTTGTCAATCACCATCGTCTTGCAGTGAAGGATGACATGCTGCCGTTCATACACCTCGATCCCCGCCGACAGCAGCGTGTCATAAAAGCTCCGCGCCGCCGTGACGAGGATGTGGATGTCGCAGCGTCCCGGGAGCATCAGCCTCACCCGCGTCCCGCGCTGCGACGCCCGGCACAGCAGCGCGATGAGATCATCCGGCGGCGCAAAGTACGCCATCGTCATGTCGATCGAAGATCGCGCGCTCTTAAGGAGCTGGGTCAGCAATGGAATCAGCGGGCTCGCGCGAGTGGGAACCGATGCCAAAATGCCAAAGTCCCCATCGGCGATCGGATGCTGAAATTCCGCCCGCCGGATGCGTCCCCCGGTGGCGATATACCTCCACATATTCGCGAACGATTGAAAGAGCAGCTTCGCCGCCGGTCCAACAAGCCCGATCGCATTATCGCGCCAGAAATCGCAATCCCGACCGGACTCGCTCGCCGCCGCCACAACCCACGACCCCGCATATTCAGCCCCGACATTCAGGCCGCCCAGTCCCGCGATGTCATCATCAATCAGTAGAAGCTTCCGATGATCCCGGTTGATAGGCCGCCACGAAAACCGGCCTTCCCATGGGCGAATCGGATGAAACTCCTGCAGCCGCACCCCCGCCCGCCGCATCATCGAAAAAATCTTCGGCTTCGGACCCACAATCGGCGCGATCCCAAACGAGCCGAACGAATCATAGATCACATAAACCTTTACACCCCGCTGAGCCTTCTCGGCGAGCAATTCCGCAAACGCATGACCGGTTGCATCATCCGCGAAAATATAGCTCTCGAGACAGATCCGCCGCTTCGCACTCCGGATCGCTTCATAAGCCGCATGAAGCGCCTCGCCATCCTTGTAAAGCTGAACCTTCGTCCCATCCGCCAGCCGAATCGGCGACGGAACAACCCACCCATCATCTTCAGAACCCGGCGCGATGTTCAATCCCGTAGAAGCCCCCGCCTGTGCAGGTGTCGAAGGCGCGCGGGACGAGTCCCCCGTGTGTTTTTGCAGATTCAGGGCATCAGTCGCAGGCGTGCTGGTCGGAGTCACAGTGGGATGATAGCGGGATCACCCGGATCAAGCATCGTTCGAAGAACTTCCCGTGCGGGTGTCCCCGGACCACCCAATCGCTATAATTTGCCGCTCTTTACCTTAGGAATCCGAAGATGGCTTTGACAAATGATCAAGTGATCGCCGCTCTAAGAACGGTGCAGGATCCGGAACTCTTCAAGGACATTGTCACCCTGAACATGGTGAAGAATGTCGAAGTTCGCGGAAACGATGTCGAGGTCACCGTTGAACTGACCACCCCCGCTTGTCCGCTGAAAGAAGTAATCGAAAAGAACGTAAAGGACGCATTAGCCAAAATCGGCGCCGCGAACGTAAAGCTTAATCTCACCGCCAACACGCGTGGCAGTGCCGGTCCCAAACGAGATGCGTTGCCGCAAGTGAAGAACATCGTCGCCGTCGGCGCCGGCAAAGGCGGCGTCGGTAAATCCACCCTCGCACTCAACCTCGCCGTCGGCCTGCAACGAACCGGCGCAACCGTCGGTCTGATGGACGGTGACATCTACGGCCCCTCCATGCCCACCATGCTCGGTATCAAGGGCCAACCCCCACAAGTCCGCGGCAATCACATCATCCCCTTCCACGTTCACGGCATCCACGCCATCACCATCGGCGCACTCGTCGAACAAGACAAACCCCTCATCTGGCGCGGCCCCATGGCCCACGGCGCCTTCAAGCAACTTCTCCTCGACAACACCGAATGGCCCGAACTCGATTACCTGATCGTCGACCTTCCACCGGGCACCGGTGATGTCCCGCTGACCCTCTGCCAGTTGCTCCCGCTGACCGGCGCGGTTGTGGTGGCCACGCCCCAGCAGGTCGCGCTCGATGATGCGGTGCGTGCCATCAAAATGTTCCAGCAACTCGGCGCCCCAATCCTCGGGATCGTCGAAAACATGAGCTACTTTGTCGGCGCCGACGGCTCCATGAACGACATCTTCGGCCGCGGCGGAGCCGAACGAGCCGCACAACAGCTCGATCTCCCCTTCCTCGGGGAGCTTCCCATGTACACCCAGCTCCGCGTCAACAGCGACGCCGGCAACCCCAGCGCAAACTTTGAAGGGGATCCCAAACTCCGCGACGCCCTGGAAGCCATCACCAAACGGCTGGCGGGCGAAGTAAGCAAGCGGAATCTTCAACCAATGGCGCCCACCTTAAATATTACCTAATACTTGATGGTATAATCCTTACCAGCCATGTCCATCGTGACACCAGGACAATCCGAAGCCGCAAATCGCACCGCACATGGCGTGATGTCCTACGAGGACTTTCTCGTCGCACCGCACGAGAATCAACACGTGGAATGGGTTGATGGGAAGGTGGTGCCGATGGCGCCGATATCGAACGAACACACCGATATTACCGGTTTTTTGCTCACCATCCTTCGGGTGTTTTCCGAAGCTCACAACGTCGGTCGTGTTCTGTACGAACCCTTCCAAATGAAGACCGATCCCAATCTGCCAGGCCGTTCTCCCGATCTCCTCGTGCTCAAAACGGAAAACTTCTCTCGCCTGAAGAAAAATCATCTCATCGGGCCGGCAGACCTGGTTGTCGAAGTCATCAGCCCCGGAAGCCGCTCACGCGATCGCGGCGAAAAATATTACGAATACGAACAAGGCGGCGTCCCGGAATACTGGCTCATCGATCCCGAGCGCAAACAAGCCGAGTTCTACGCCCGAGGCAGCGACAACTTCTATCACGCCATCCCCCCAACCTCCGATGGCATCTTTCAAAGCGCCGTCCTTCCCAACCTCTGGATCAAGGTCGATTGGCTCTGGAACCGTCCCAACCAACTCGATGTCCTTCGCGCCTGGAAAATCGTCTAGTCATCGCGCAGGTATCCAGACATTTTTCCACTCCTTCCGTACAATTTCCCGCCACAACGGACAACTGACAACGGACCACTGACATGTTCGACAACCTAACCGACAAATTCACCGGCATCTTCCGCAACCTCTCCGGCCGAGGAAAAATCTCCGAAGAAAACATCCGCGATTCCATGAAAGAGGTCCGCACCGCCCTCCTCGAAGCGGACGTCAACCTCGAAGTCGTCAATGAATTCACCAAACAAGTCGTCGAAAAAGCCATCGGCCAGCACGTCATCAACTCCCTCCAGCCCGGCCAGTTGATGGTCAAAATCGTCTACGACGAGCTCGTTAACCTCCTGGGCCCCGTCGACACCCAGATCTACTACGTTCAGCCCGGCCCAACGGTCATAATGATGGCCGGCCTCCAAGGCTCCGGTAAAACCACCACCTGCGGTAAGCTCGCCATGTTCCTCAAGAGCAAAGGCCGCAACCCCCTCCTGGCCGCCGTCGATCTCCAGCGCCCCGCCGCCGTAACCCAACTCCAAATTCTCGGTGAGCAAACCGGCGTTCCCGTCTACACCGACCCCGCCAAAGTCGCGCCCCACGGACAAGTCGCGCGCGGCGCCGCCACTTCGGTGGCTCGCGCTGCCGTTGCCGAAGCCAGGAAAAACGGAAACGACGTCGTCATCCTCGACACCGCCGGAAGATTAGCCATCGATCAGGAGCTCATGAACGAGCTCAAGGAAATCAATACCCAGCTCAAACCCCACCAGATCTACCTCGTCCTCGATTCCATGACCGGCCAGGACGCCCTCAACTCCGCCAAAGCCTTCAACGAACAACTCGAGCTCGACGGCTTGATCCTGACCAAGCTCGACTCCGACACCCGAGGCGGCGCACTCCTCAGCGCCAAATTCGTCACCGGCAAACCCGTCAAGTTCCTCGGCGTCGGCGAAAAACTCGACCGCCTCGAAGAGTTCCGCCCCGAAGGCATGGCCCAGCGAATCCTCGGCATGGGCGACATCGTCGGACTCGTCTCCGAAGCCATGGAAAAATTCGACCAGGAGGAAACCGCCAAGCTTCAGGAAAAAATGGAGAAGGGCACCTTCACGCTCGAAGACTTCATGAACCAGATGGGCCAGATCAAAAAGCTCGGCCCCATGTCCAAAGTCATGGGCATGATCCCCGGCATGTCCGAACTCACCAAGCAAGCCAACATGAACGACGGCGACGTCGAAGGTCAGATGCAGCGCATGCGTTCCATCTACGATTCGATGAACAAAAAAGAGCGCAAGAACCCCGATCTCATCGACGGCAACCGCCGAAGAAGAATCGCCACCGGCGCCGGCGTCCAAACCCCCGAAGTCGGTCAGTTCATCAAACAATTCGAACAATCAAGAGACATGATGCGAGCCGTCGGCGGCATGGGCATGATGGGCAGATTGAAACTCATGCGCGCCCTCAGCAGCGGCGGCCTGGCAGGACTTGGAATGCCGGGGGGACCCACGCTAAAAACAAAGAAGGGTGGATGGACCGCTCCGAAGAGCCGAAACAAGAAGAAGCGCCGATAGTTCCTCGCTAACGTAGCTTTATGCTTTTGCGGATTCAAAACGCAATCATAGAACATGTGCTCTCGCTCACTCACGCTAAAGAACTTTCCACGCCGGATTGGCTAATTCGCCCGGGTAAGGACCCTCCCTCCCATGGACGAAACTCTTCGACGAATTAAGCGCGCTGTTCTCGCCGGCAACTATCGCATCACGCTGAAAGCGGAGCTCGAAATGTATGCGGATAATCTCGATGAGCGAGATGTTATCGAATCAATCCTCTGCGCAACCCGCACTCATAAGATGTTGCGCTCATCTTCTCCCCGTCATCCTCGACATCGGGAATGCCTGCACATCATCATTAGTAACACTTTGGATGGGATTTTGATATATTCCAAGGGTAAACTGGTTCGGGAAGAAGCTCTCGAAGTGTACTATGTATTCGTCTCCGCCAAACGCGCTGAATAAAAGCGATCAAGTCATGATCAAAATCACAACCTGCCCCACCTGCGGCAGTAAGAAAATCCGCCGTCTCGCTCGCACCATCAAAGGCGTTCGTGGCGGCAAACCCTTCTCAGTCTCCGGTGTTTCTGTTGACGCCTGCCCCGATTGCGGCGAAATTCTCTTTGATCATGCCGCGCTCCAAAAGATTGAAGCTCACCAGCACCGTTCCCGCAAAACATTAACCCGCCGCAAAGCAAGCTAAGCGGTCAGGCGGGTCAAACGCAATTGTAAATGAGGCCAGGGGAAGTAACCCTGAAATGATTGCGCGCCGCTACAGCACTTCCATCGCCCGCGGATAAGACCCCAGCACCGTCAATTGCAGACAATGCGCCTTCGCCTGCTCAATGGACCGCTGCATCCCCGCATCATCGATATGTCCCTGCGCATCGATGAAAAAGTAATACTCCCAGTTCACCTTCTTCGATGGCCGTTTCTCAATGTCCGTGAGGTTGATCCCATTCTCCTTGAAGACATCCAGTACTTCCGCCAGCGCCCCCGGCTTGTGCGCCGTCGTGAACATGATCGCGGTCTTATCGTCACCCGTCTTCTTCGTCCCCTCGCGCCCGATCACGAAAAACCGCGTGACGTTGTCCGGATAGTCTTCGATATTCTCAAACAGCACGTGCAACCCATGGATCTCGCCCGCGATTGTCGATCCGATCGCCGCGGCCCCCGGCTCGGTCGCCGAAAACTCCGCCGCCTTGCTCGTGCTCGCCGCCGCCTGGATGTCGCGCTCTTTCGCCGTCGCCGCCAGCCATTTGCGACACTGCGTAAACACCTCGGGCTTGGAATAAATCCGCTTCACCTGCTCCCAAGGCTCCTTCGCCAGCAGGTTGTGATGGATCGTGATCAGGACCTCCGCGCAAATCTTCGCGGAGCTGGTCAAAAACGCATCCAGCGTATCGACGATCCCGCCCCCGATCGAATTCTCCACCGGGGCCAGTCCATAATCCGCGTGCCCGCGCACGATCTCTTCAAACACGGATGGAATATCCGACAGCGGCACATACTCCACCGAAGCCCCAAACTTCTTCGTCGCCGCCGCGTGCGAGAATGTGCCCGCGGGACCCAGGTACGCGATGCGCAGCGGCTTCTCCAAGGCAAAGCTCCCGCTCATCAGTTCCCGCCAGACCGCATCCAGCGTCCGATCCGGCAACGGCCCGCGATTCAGTTTCCGAATCTTCTCCAGCACGATCTTCTCGCGATCGGGCGCATAGATCGGCTCATTCTTTTCCTGCTTCAGCTTGCCGATGTGCACCACGATTTCCGCGCGCTGGTTCAGCAGCGCAACGATTTTCTCGTCCAGCGCATCGATCTGCCGCCGAAGGTCTTCCAACGATGGTTTGCTTGGTTCCGCCATGTCCGCCGAAGAGCATATCCGCCTTCCGCCCGCTTCGCATCCACGTTCTTCTGCAGCGGCGACGTTTGCGTCGCGGTCGCGGCGCACCCGCGAATCCATCAATATTTCGATGCTTCGCATCGACCGCGACGCAGGCGTTTACGCAGGCGTCGCCGCTACAGAGGTCCACGTGCAATTGTGCCGCTGTTTCAAGGATTTGAACCTGACCTTGCCCATCAACGTCTAAGCGTAAGCGCTAGGAATTCCCGGAACATCTTCGAAGGACGCTCAAGCCGGAAGATTGATTTTGACGATGTTCCGAGTACCTTCGAGTTATGGGACCTGCCCCGGCAGTTCTCACGGGCTCGGTTGAGCCAGCCGTACGGATGCGGCCGGCGATGCCGGAAATTTCGGGTTGGAGGCGGCTTCTCGCCGATCCTCTGAAGAAAAACTCGTTCAGCGAAACTGGCTCCCTCCGCGTTTGCGGGCCTGGCGTTTCCCCGCGATCCGGCGCTACCCGCTGTGCGACTGGAAACATTCTATGAAGAACCCCATCTTGGCCTTGCCCCTCACGGCGGTCATGCGCGAGGAAATCGCATTGCCGCTCCAGGTTCTCAGCATCTTCACCGTCGGCGGATTCTTAAAAGCCTGGCGAAGCCCCAAGAACCATGCGATGCTCGAACAGATCTTCGATACCCCCCAGCAAGCCCGACATGCCGCGGCAATCTGCGCCGCCTGGCTCGGTGTCAAAACCCGCGCCGAGCCTCAAAACGTCGGCGGCTGGTGGAAAGACGAAACCCCGGGCGTCAGCGTCAGCCAGGTCTGATTGCCGATTCCCCACAAGTGATTGCGCGGACGAAGAGACCGCGCGAAGAGCGGGCCGCTCTTCGCGGGTCTCTTCTTGTTTTCAAATTCAGGTTAAGGCGATAATCGAAGACGTCGCTGCTTCATGTCACAAGAACCGGCACCATCCCGGCTCGCCGTGCTGGTCTTTACCGATCTGGTGAATTCCACGGAGCTTAAATCCTCCATCGGCGCTGGCTCTTTCGGACAACTCCTCCGTCGGCTTGAGTGATGATGAGCAAAAGGATGTATCTCGCGCACGGCGTGAGTTGCATTTGATGCTGTTGAATCATCACCACTGAGCTTCTTCGAACGGTGTCAATGGTCCCCGCGCCTTGGGCTTGGGCAGGTGATTCAGCATCGACTTCATGTACGAGGCATCCCCCGGTCCCGCGCAGCGCACATTTAATGGCGAACCCTTCAGCAACGAAATTTCCGACGCATGCGGCTCCTGCCTGGTCTTCGCCATATGCACGAACTTCTCCTTCCGAAAACTCTGCGGCGACAACACCTGAACGTAGTGGGTGGAGAGATGGTACGCGACCGGATGCGCTGCCTCATCCACCTCGATCAGGTTCGTGCGGAGCGGCGCCGTCAGAACGACGATGTCCTTCTTCGCGCCCATCTCCACAAGCGCATCGAGATCGGAATAAGGGACGGCCGGTCGTGCGGTGTCGTGAACGATCACGTGGCTTGCTTCTTCAACAATCCTGTCCGCGGCCGCGGCAATCTGGTCGATCCATCGCGGCCCGCCGGTGACGAGCTTCACGCCCGAGAAGCTCAGGTGTCCGCCGTACTTTCGCTTGTGTTCTTCCATTCCTTCGGGCTGAAACACAATCTGGATCTGCTTGATCTCAGGCCGATTGAGGAAGAGTTCCGCCGAGCGCAACAGCGCCTCGCGACCGTCGATCTTCACAAACGGCCCACCCGCCTCGGCGGCATGACCCGGCGGCGCGGCAGTCAGAAGAAGCACAGAAAAAGTGGCGGCCATTGAAAGCTCCTGTTGCTAAGGCATCATTCGCCGTTGCACGCGGGCGTGTCAAGGATCGGCGGCGATTGACACGCACCCGCGCCGACGTAGAATCCTTACCCTCAATCGGGAGGGCTCGTAGCTCAGTTGGTTTAGAGCGCGTCCCTGATAAGGACGAGGTCACAAGTTCGAATCTTGTCGGGCCCATTTGTAAAAGCCGCAATCCGCAGCGATTGCGGTTTTTTTATGGGTTCCCTGATCTCCGCGGCGAGGTTAGATTGGAGCCACATGCCATGCCGCAGAAGCGCGCCAAGACCGCGGCGCCCTGGCTCTGCGGCGCGGCTTCAAACTGGTGCCATCCGCAGCCGGGATGGGTTCTGCGCTTAGGGTATGGTGAATGAATTCGGCGTCTCGCACATCGCTTAGCCTGGCACGCTTGCTTCTCGCCCGGGAGGGCGCCCGCGGAAAAAACCTCGGGGGCAAGGCGAGCGCCGGGCCTGCGGCGAGCGGCGCGGATCACGTGGTGTTGGTGTGTGAGAAGCTGCGCGACGTTCTCACGGTGTTCGCGGGGAGCTCGGGATTCCGGTCCCTCCTGAGCCGGGCGGTGACGCTCGCCAAGGCGCAGGAGCGTTCGCTCGCGGCCGTGCAGGTTCTTGAGGACGGCTCCCTGGCGGGGCTCGAGGACATTTCCGTTGAATCGAGCACGAGGGCGAGAGAGTCGCCGGGGGGCCGGATCCTCGTGGCGCAATTGTTGGATCTGCTGATCCTTTTCATCGGCGAGCCGCTGACGCATCAACTGGTGCGCAGCGCCTGGCCGGACCTGCCCACGGGCGCACTTCGTTCGAGAACCCAGGACACACCATGAGCACACATACCCCCCCAACCAAAGTCATCATCCACCAGCTCAAGACCGGCGTGCCCGGACTGGACGAGGTGCTGGGCGGCGGGCTGCCCGAGTTCTCCTTCAACATCATCGCCGGGTCCCCGGGGTGCGGGAAGACCACCCTCGCCCATCAGATGATGTTCGCCAACGCCACCCCCGCAAAGCCCGCGCTCTACTTCACCGTTCTCGGCGAGCCGGCGATCAAGATGCTGCGCTACCAGCAGCAGTACAGCTTCTTCGACCAGGCCAAGTTGAGCGGGGTAGCTGGGAAGGGCGCCGTCCGCTTCGTCAACCTCAGCGAGCTGGTGCTGAAGGAAGATCTGGGCGCGGTGCTGGACGAGATCGTCAAGCAGGTCGAGGCCGTCGGCCCCGGCGTCGTCGTGGTGGACTCCTTCCGCACCGTCGTGCGCAAGGCCCGGGCCGAGCGCAACGGCGGCGGGGAAGTCGAGTTGCAGGGCTTCGTGCAGCGCCTCGCCCTCCACCTGACCAGTTGGCAGGCGACGACCTTCCTCATCGGCGAATATGCCGAGAGCGAGATCCGCGACAACGCGGTCTTCACCGTCGCCGACGGGCTCTTCTGGCTCTACCAGACGGTCGAGCGCAGCTCCATCGTCCGCAAGATGCAGGTCATGAAGTGCCGCGGCCAGGAATCGGTGCCCGGGCTGCACACCTTCCGCATCACCGGCGAGGGAATCCAGACCTTCCCGCGGACCTACGGCCTGACCGCGACGACGGACAAGAAGAAGGGCACGCGCCGGCTCGGTACCGGCGTCCCCGAGCTGGACAAGATGCTCGGCGGGGGCATCCCCTCCGGGCACAGCATGTTGATCGGCGGACCCTCGGGGTCAGGCAAGTCGATCCTCGGCTCCCACTTCATCGCCGAGGGGATCAGGAAGGGCGAGTCGGGGATCGTCGCCGTCTTCGAGGAGCTTCCCGACGAGTACGCGGCCCGCGGGGCCAGACTGGGCCTCAACGTCGACGCCGCCCTCAAGGACGGTTCGCTGGAGATCATCTATCTTCGGCCCCTGGACCTCTCGGTAGACGAGACGGTACACGAGGTCGTGGACGCGGTGAAGCGGGTCAAGGCCAAGCGGCTGGTGATCGACTCGCTGGTGGGCTTCGAGCTGGCCCTGGCGCCCGGCTTCCGCACCGACTTCCGCGAATCGCTCTATCGCATGATCGTCGCCCTCACCCGACTGGGCGTGACCATCGTCTCGACGGTGGAGATCGAGGAGGACTTCACCTCGATGGGCCTCTCCAACTTCGGCATCTCGTTCCTCTCTGACGACATCATCCGCCTCCGCTACGTCTCGATCGACGGCCAGCTCCGCCGGGTGATGATGATCGTCAAGATGCGCGCCGGCAAGCACTCGATCGACATGCGCGAGTACCAGGTGACCAACAAGGGGATCGTTATCGGCGAGCGCCTGCGCGGCTACCGCGGCCTCACCAGCGGCATCCCCGGGCCGTGGGATCAGGGGCCGGCGAGCATCGCGGGAGCGAGGGACGACATGAACAAGAATGGGTAGCGCCGCGGGAGCGGAAGCACGAAATCCGAAACTCGAAGTCCGAAACAAATTCAAAATCCGAAGGAAGAAATGTTCCAACAAGCGTTTCGGTCACTTCTTCTTCTGTCATTGGAATTTGTTTCGGATTTCGTGCTTCGGATTTCCGCCCTCGTGCGGCGATGGATCGGGTATGATTACAACCATGATCGCCCTCAACGCCCGTTACGACGGCAAAGTGATCGTCCCCGAAACCCCGCTGGCGCTGCCCGTGAATCAGCGGGTGCGCATTCAGGTCGAGCCGATCGAAGCTGAATCGACGCCGGAGCCAAAACGAACCGACTTTTCCGAGTGGATCGGCCTGGCCAAGGATTCTTCCGGCAAGGTTCATGATCCCGGCGCCGACGAAGACGCGCTCTGGGAAAAAGGCCCGCTTGGCTAAAACCAATTCGCGATGAGATCCGACACGATTGAAGGTTAATTAAAGACGCACGATGAAGACGCTCGTCCTCGACACCTCTCCGCTCCTGGCGCTCTACCTCGGCGAGCCCACCGCCGAATGGATCGGTGAGCAGCTTGACACCGCCGAGCGACACCTGATGAGCACCGTCAACCTCACCGAATGCATGATCGTCTTGCGACAACGCAGACCGGACCAGGCGGACGCTCTCGCCGAGCGCCTGCTCAACAGCAGCATCGAGTTCATTCCACCCGACACCGCCCAGGCCGTCATCGCCGCCCGCGCTCGTTTCGATTATCCGCTCAACCTCGGCGACTGCTTCGCCTATGCGCTGGCCAGGACGCAGAACCTCCCGCTGCTCACGCTCGATCGGGATTTCCGTGCCGTCGACGTTCCGCTGGTCATGCCGGAGGAGGGGTGAACCAATCGCCTCCTCGCCGGGGGCTGGCGAGCATCGCGGAGTCGATGGAGGACATGAATAAGAATCGGTAGCAGGCGAACCTCCCATCGAGGCGCCCCCAAACAGAATCGGCTAACGATGAAACGACTTTATGAAGGAAGATGGTCGGAAGAAACAGCGATGGCTCTTTTTGCGCCAATAACAGCGCTGGGACGCAAAGAGGCGGGCGAATCAGCGGCAACGCCCGCCGCGACATGGCAACGCCCGCCGCGTTGCGGCAACGCCCGCCGCGTTACGGCAACGCCCACGGCGTCACGGCAACGCCCACGGCGTCACGGCAACGCCCACGGCGTCACGGCAACGCCCACGGCGTCACGGCAACGCCCACGGCGTCACGGCAACGCCCGCCGCGTCACGGCAACGCCCGCGGCGTCACGGCAACGCCCACGAGTTCACGGCAAACTCCGCGAGTTCACGGCAAACGCGGCCAGTTCATGGCAAACTGGATGAATTCACCTCGAACTGGATGAATTGAAAGCGTTGCACCCCACCCGCACGGGGAGGGAACGCGAAGCGAGACAGTGGAAGACAGCGGCGGTAGAATGTGACCAATGGCGGCAAACCGACCAAACCCGGTTCCCGAGCACCCGCCGGAGTTCCCCCAACTCTGCCGGTTCCTGGCCGAGCGCTCGCCGCAGCCGATGGTCGCGGTCGAGGGCGTGACGCACATCGTGCGCTATGCCAACCCGGCGTTCCACAAGCTTCTCGGCAAAGAGGATCAGCACCTGCTCGGACGCCCCTTCTGCGAGGCCGTGCCCGAAGGCATGGCCAACGGCTGCGTCCCGCTTCTGGATCGCGTTCTCGCCACCGGGACGCCCGAGATGCTGGCCGAGCAGGAGCACGGACTGCACACCGTGAAGTCAGAGAGCGAAGAGCGGGCAAGGGGCGAGTTGCCCTCCCACTGGTCGTACCTGGTGTGGGCGATCGTCGGTCCTGTCGAGGTGGGAGCACGAGCGGATCCGAAGCCCGTGGGGGTGATGATCCAGGTCACCGACGCGACCGAGACCGCGGCCTTCCGCAAGGGAGCCGCGGCGATCAACGAGGCGCTGCTGCTGTCGGGGGTCCGCCAGCATGAACTGATGGACGAGGCGGAGAAACACACCGCCGAGCTGCGCGCCAGCGCCGAGCGTTTCCGCTTCCTCGCCGAGTCCATGCCGCAGAAGATCTTCACCGCCACGCCCAGCGGCGAGATCGATTATTTCAACCGGCAATGGATTGAATTCACCGGGCTTACCTTCGAGCAGATCAGGGACTGGGGCTGGACGCAGTTCATCCATCCCGATGACCTGGCGGAGAACGTCCGCATCTGGAAGCATTCGCTTGACACTGGTCAGCCGTTCCAGTTCGAGCACCGCTTCCGCCGCCACGACGGCGTTTACCGCTGGCACCTCAGCCGCGCCCATTGCATGCTGGATACCGACGGCAACAGCGCGATGTGGATCGGCTCCAACACCGAAATCGACGACATGAAGCGCACCGAAGAGGCGCTGCGCGCCAGCGAGGAACAGAATCGCAAGCTGTTCCAATCGGTGCCGGCGGCGGTCTTTTCCTGCGACAAGGACGGCGTGGTGCAGGATTACAACCGCCGCGCCGAGGAATACTGGGGCCGCGCGCCGGTGCGCGGCGATCCCGCCGAGCGCTATTGCGGCTCGTTCAAGCTGTATCTTCCCAACGGCACGCCGCTGCCGCACGAGAACAGTCCCATGGTGGAGGTTCTGCGCGACGGGATACCGCGGGAGAACGTGGAAGTGATCATCGAGCGGCCCGACCGCTCGCGCCTGCCGGTGCTGATCAACTTCTTCCCGCTGACCAATCCGGACGGGGAGATCACCGGGGCCATCACGTGCTTCAGCGACATCACACAACTCAAGCGCTGGGAGCGCGAGCGCGAGGCGCTGCTGGCCAACGAGCAGGCGTCGCGCATGGAGGCCGAAACCGCCAACCGCTCGAAGGATTTGTTTCTCGCGACGCTGAGCCACGAGATGCGGACGCCGCTGAACGCGATCGTCGGGTGGATGAGCATTCTGCGCGCCGACGGGTGCGACGAGGCGGATTTGCACGAGGGACTCGAGGTCATCGACCGCAATACTCGCGTGCAGGTGCAACTGATCGAGGACGTGCTGGACGTTTCCCGGATCGTCTCGGGGAAGCTGCGGCTGGAGACCAAGCCGTGCCAATTGACCGAAGTCGTCAAGGCGGGGCTTGACGTGGTGCGCGCGGCGGCGGAGGCCCGGGACATCACGCTGAAGGCGGAGCTTGATCCTGCTGCCAACGGCGCCGTTTGCGATCCGATGCGGATTCAGCAGGTGGTGTGGAACCTGCTTGCGAATGCCGTCAAGTTCACGCCCAGGGGCGGAACCGTCACCATCGCGCTGTCGCGCGAGCGGTCCGAGGTGAAAATCCGCGTGACCGATACCGGCCAGGGGATGAGCGCGGAGCTTTTGCCGTTCATCTTCGACCGCTTCCGGCAGGCGGACGGTAGCACGCGGCGAAAATTCGGGGGGCTGGGGCTGGGGCTTTCGATCGTCCGCCACCTCGTCGAATTGCACGGTGGGACCGTCGAGGCGCACAGCCCCGGTGAGGGGCGCGGCTCAACCTTTACCGTGATCCTCCCCGTGCGCGCTCTCCACCCCGCGGGTCACGACGGCGACGAGCCGACGGCCGGGGGGGCGGAGGATCAATCGGAACTGATCGTCCCTTCCGGACTGCCCATGGTGCGCCTGGACGGACTGCGGCTGTTGATTGTCGAGGATGAGGCGGATGCCCGGCGGCTTCTCAGCAAGGTGCTGGAACAGGCCGGGGCGACCGTCACGGCGGCGGGATCCGCCGCCGAGGCGATGGCGGCGCTGAAAAAGAACGGGGCGAAAGCGCCGCCGCACGTTCTGGTCAGCGACATCGGAATGCCCGAGGAAGACGGTCTGGATTTGATCCGGCAGGTGCGCAAAGCAGGTCATACCGTCCGCGACCTCCCGGCGGTGGCGCTGACGGCGTTCGTCCACAAGGAAGACCAGCGCCAGGCGCTGCTCGCGGGCTTCCAGGTGCACGTGCCCAAGCCGGTCGATCCGCACGATCTCACGGTGGTGATTGCCAGCCTGGCGGGGCGCACGGGTTAGAATTGTTGATTGAGGCGCCGCCGGGTTGAGAAAGCGGGGTGATCGCAGACTCGCAGGCGGCAACGATCCTGTAAGGGCGACACTTGTGTCGCCCTGTTTTCTTGGATGAAGAAGAGGGCACACAAGTGTCGCCCCTACAACTCGCACTTTTTATTGAACCGCATTCCGGGATTTGATGGTAAGATTACGGGTTTCGGATGGGAGCGTAACGGTTGTCTTTGGCGCAGCGATATAAGTCGGAATTTACAAGTAGCGTAAAAGAGCGGGGACGGGAGTATTTCCTGGACGGTCAAGTCCGCATTGAACAGCTCACGGACAAAGTGATCCGCGCGAAAGTCCGCGGTGGGAATCTATATGATGTCGAGATTGCGCTCTATCCCAATGGCGGATGGCGGGGAGAGTGCACGTGTCCGTTTCAGCAGGATCGGCGTGAGCCTTGCAAGCATATCTGGGCGACGCTGCTGGCGGCGGATGTGCAGCAGGTGGTAAAACCGGTCGCATCGGGCGGTGGATGGCGGCCGGCGGGGGAGAAGGCGCGGCCCCCGGTGGATCAGGATCTGCCTGAGTGGAAGCGCCGGCTGGCGCGAATTCGCGAATCCATGATTACCCACGGCAAGCAGGATGCGAACAAGCAGCCGATGTGGCCTGGGGATCGGCGGATCATTTACATCATCGATGTGGCGCAGACGCAGGGGACGGGGCGGGGCATCGTGGTGGATCTGGCGACCGAGCGATTCAAAGGCGGGCAATGGCAGGCGCTCAAGCGGTTTCAGATGGACATGGATCAGTGGCTGTCCGTGCCGGATGAGGGGGACCGGCTCATCGCGCAGATGCTTCTTGGGGCGCAGGAGGCGAAGTCGTTTGGATACGGAAGTTCGGGGATTCGGCGATTCATTCTGCCTCCTTCAGCGTTCGATACGACGCTCAAGCTGATGTGCCGGACGGGGCACTGCCGGATTCGCACATTTGATGATGACGGCGAGGGACGTTCGGCGGTGTGGGATGAGGGACCGGCTTGGGAATTTCGGCTGGGACTGAGGCCGCGCGAGGGATCGAGTCGTTTTGCGCTCATGGGTTGGCTGGAACGCGATCGGCGCGAGATGAAATTGAACAGGCCAAGCCTGGTGCTGGAGGGCGGACTGCTGATCGAAGGGGAAAATGTTGCGAAGCTTCAGCATTTCGGCGCCTGGGAATTGCTGACTGCGATGCGGCAGGAGAATTGGCAGCCGCCGATTGGGGATGCGAAGGACTTGCTGAAGGAAGTGTACGCGATGCCGATGCTTCCGCCGGTCGAGTTGCCGGAAGAGGCGGGGATCGCGGAGGTGCGGGACAAGCCCAAGCCGCGGCTCATGTTCCGCCAGGCGAAGCGCGGCGAGGACAGTGAATCCATCACGGCGGAGCTGAGCTTCGATTACGGCGGAAGAATTCTGGCCAACATGCGCGAGCTCGCTCTTTTCAATGAGTCGAGCGGCGAAATTATCCGTCGCGACACGCTGGAAGAATCGGCGGCGTGGTCGAGATTGGCGCGGATCGGATTTCGATCGGAGTACGATCCTGAGCGTCAGATTGGTGTGCTGACGTTACCCCTGCGGCAACTCGGTTCAACGGTGTTGCAACTGACGAGCGAGGGCTGGCACGTTGAGGCGGAGGGCAAGCTTTATCGCACGCCGGGGCAGATGCGCGTGGAGGTCAGTTCCGGGATCGACTGGTTCGATCTGTCGGCGGAGGTCTCGTTCGGCGAGATTTCAGTGGCGCTGCCGGCGCTGCTCCAAGCGCTGATGAAGGGCGAGAAGACGGTTATTCTGGATGATGGGACGATTGGGATTCTACCCGAGGAATGGCTGCGGAAATACGGAGCGCTGGCGTCGATGGGGGTTGAGGAAGAAGGCAAAGTTCGGTTTCGACTGGCGCAGGCGGGGCTGCTCGATGCGATGCTGGCATCGATGCCAGAGGCGACGTGCGATGAGGCGTTTGCCAAGGCACGGAAAGAGCTGCGCGAGTTTGAAGGCGTCGAGCCGATCGATGCGCCCGCGGGATTTGTCGGCGAGCTTCGGCCCTACCAGAACCAGGGACTCGGCTGGCTGAACTTCCTCCAGAAATTTGGATTTGGCGGGTGTCTTGCGGATGATATGGGTCTCGGAAAAACCGTTCAGGTGCTGGCGATGCTGGAGGGTCGGCGGCAGATGAAAAAGGGGCCGTCGTTGGTGGTCGTGCCGCGGTCGCTGGTGTTCAACTGGAAGAGCGAGGCGACGAAGTTTACGCCGAACCTCCGCGTGCTGGATCAGAGCGGCGCGGACCGGACGCGGGGCGTGGATCATCTGATGGATTACGACCTCGTCCTGACGACCTACGGCACGCTGCGCCGCGATGCGAGCTATTTCAAGGACATCACGTTCGATTACATGATCCTGGATGAGGCGCAGGCGATCAAGAATCCGGCGAGCGAATCCGCCAAGGCGGCGCGCATCATCGTGGGTAACCATCGGCTGGCGATGAGCGGCACACCTATCGAGAATCATCTGGGCGAGCTTTGGAGTTTGTTTGAGTTCCTCAATCCCGGAATGCTCGGAAAGGCGGGAGCGTTTCGACACCTGGGCTATAACAAAACCGAGGCCGAGGCGGAAGGGCGAAAGGTGATCGCGGCTGCGGTTCGGCCATTTATTCTGCGTCGGACCAAGAGCCAGGTGGCGGCGGATCTGCCGGAGAAGATGGAGCAGACGATCGTTTGCGAGCTGGAGCCGGAGCAGCGGAAGCTTTATGACGATCTGAAAGTGCATTATCGGCAGGCGCTGCTGGGCGAAATCGATCGGCAGGGGATCGGCAAGTCGAAGATCCAGATTCTCGAAGCGCTGTTGCGCTTGCGGCAGGCGGCATGTCATCCCGGGTTGATCGACGAGGCGCGCGCGGATGGGCCCAGCGCAAAGCTGGAAGCGCTTCAGGCGCATCTTGAAGAGGTTGTCGAAGAAGGACACAAGGCGCTGGTATTCTCGCAGTTCACAAGTTTCCTCTCTCTCGTTCGTAAGCAGCTTGATGAGAAAAAAGTGGTGTACGAGTACCTGGACGGTCAGACGCGCGATCGGCAGGCGCGGGTGGAACGATTCCAGAGCGATCCGAACTGCAAGCTTTTCCTGATCAGCCTCAAGGCAGGCGGGCTGGGGCTGAATCTGACCGAGGCGAACTACGTCTTTCTGCTGGACCCCTGGTGGAACCCGGCGGTGGAAGCCCAGGCGATCGACCGGGCGCACCGCATCGGGCAGAAGCAAAACGTGTTCGCCTATCGGCTGATCGCGAAGGACACCGTGGAAGAGAAGGTGCTGGAGCTTCAGCAGAACAAACGCGAGCTGGCCGATGCGATCATCAACGCGGACAACAGCTTGATCAGCAGCCTTGGGAGAGAGGACCTGGAGCGGTTGCTGTCTTAAGGATTCTCGGATTCGCAAAGTTCGCAAAGAGACAGAGCACGCAAAGGGAAAAATCTTCTCTTGTCTTTGCGATCTCCGTGATCTCTGCGATCTTTGCGTGAAGGAAACGCGGGCATGCAATACGTTCAGTTTGGCAGCACGGGGATGAAGGTTTCGCGATTGTGTCTCGGCGGCATGATGTTCAGCCGGAAGTTGGATCTGGATGCTTCGCGGGTGGTGGTGGATGAGGCGCTGGACGCTGGGGTGAACTTTATCGATACCGCGGAGAGTTATGGAGAGAGCGAGGAGTTTCTGGGAAAGATTCTCGATCGGCGGCGGGACAAGGTTTATCTGGCGACTAAGGTTTACACGAAGCGCGCGGCGGAGGGGCGGCAGGGAGGGGGTGGGCGGAATAGCCGGGCGAATATTTTGTTCTCGCTGGAGCGAAGTCTCACTCTGCTGAAGACGGATCACGTGGATCTGTATCAGTTGCACCATGCCGATTACGAGACTCCGTTGGACGAGACGGTTGAAGCCTTGGATGCGATCGTCAGGCAGGGGAAGGCTCGATACCTCGGTGTCTCGAATCATTACGCATGGCAGATAGCGCGGATGATCGGTGAGAGCAAGAGGCGAGGCTTTGATCCGATCGTGTCCAATCAGTGCAGCTACAGCATCGTCGATCGGCCGATCGAGATCGAGACGGTGCCGATGGCGAAGCGATTTAACCTGGCGCTGATGGCGTATTATCCGCTGCGCGGGGGCGTGTTAACCGGGAAATATCGGCGCGAGGAAATCGTTCCGGCAGGGACGCGGGCGGAGCAGGATCCCAAGTTGCAGGTCCTGTTGTCGAAGCCATCGCTTTGGGATGTGCTTGAGAAATTGGATGCGGTGGCAAAGCGCAACGGACTGGCGATGAATCAGGTGGCGATGTTGTGGGTATTGGCAAAGGATTTTGTCACCTGTCCGATCCTGGGCGGCTCAAAGCCGGAGCATTTTCGCATGATGCATGAGATCGCGGATCGGAAACTGAGCGATGCGGATGTGAAGGAGATCGATGAGGCGTCGAAAGAGTTTGCGTATAAGCCGTTCGTGAATCAGCCGATCGAGCGCGGGCCGGAGTTGGCGGAACAATGGTAACTTTGAGCGGGAAATGCCGCTGATCGCGTCAGCTTAAAAGCTTGAGAAACTCTTGCGCGGTCTTGGACCACGTCCGTTGTGCCGTGTCTTCGGCGGCGCGCTTCGCGAGTGTTCTTGTGTGATCGCGGTTTTGATAGGCGTGTTCGAGCAGCTCGATCGTTTGCTCGAGATCGGGTTCCGGCCAGTCGGCGACGATGGAGCCGTCGGGGTTCTGGATGGATTTCGTGGTGGGGCTTGAGATGACCAGCGCGTTGTCGGGTGTGACAACATCAGCGTGGCCGGTGCTGTTGGTCGCGATGACGGGGCGCTGGCAGGCCATGTATTCCATGAGGACGAGATTGGTTCCGCCTTCGCAGCGGTTGGGGAAGATGCCGACATCGGTGTTGCGGTAGATGTTGGAGAAGGTCTGGTTCGAGCGCGGGCCGAGGTTGATGGTGCGCGTGGGATCGATGCCGTTGTCGGTATAAATTTCGCTCAGGGCTTCGAAGTATTGCGTGGAGCGCGGGGCGAACTGGATGTAGGGCGAGCCTTTCATCGTCTGCCAGGAAAAGCCCCACTGGTTGAACCACGCCGTCACGAGCAAAACGTCTTTGTGGCGATCTTGCAATACCTTAAACGCGCGGAGGACGAGGTCCTGGCCCTTGCGAAGCTCGAATTTTCCGCCGGAGAAAACGAGGAAGTGATTGGGGAACAGTTTCTTCTCGGGGTCGCGGGGCCGCGGGGGGGGCGGGGGTGGGAAGAAGAAGTTGGGATCGATGCCTTGGATGACGGTGACGGCGTCGGTGATTCCGTGGTCGTGGAGGACTTGGGTGCACCACGATGAGCCGGTGGCGAGGAGGTCGAAATGTTTTCGCGAAGTTTCGATGGCGGCGGGAGTGAGGCGGCTGTCTTCGAAGAAGGTGTAGCCGACGGTCCGGCGGCCTTTCAGCTCAGGCTGAAGCGGAGTAAGGGCGGCGCCGGTGACGGCTTGGAGCAGGGGCGAGTTGACAACATCCGCGATCGCGGCCTGGTCCGATGGAAGAAGCTGCCCAAGGCGCAGGAACTCGAACTCGTCCACGACCTGCCTGGGGTTGAGCATGGTCGTCAGCAGCCGGACCGGCGAGAGGTTGGCGAGCTCGCGGGCGATGTACTTTCCGCAGACGCCCCAGCCGAAGTTGTCGCCCACGGGAAGGTTGAGGTAGATCACGGGGGAGGATGGTAGTCGGGCGGGAATAAAACGTGAAACGTGAAACATGACGCGGACCGGGGATTTTGTGTCGTTTCAGGGCCGCTGCTCGGCTGGAAAACGTAAAACGTAAAACGTAACAGAATCGCGGCCTTTGTTACGTTTTACGTTTTACGTTTTTGGGGGCCTTGAAAACGAAAGCAAAATGACTCCCGTCCCCCTCGTCGAGCTCTTCAATCGTCAATGACTCAATCGCCCAATCGTCAATTCCCCCCCCCACTAACTAAAATGACTCCCGTCCACTTGGTCCCACTCCCCTTGGTCCCACCCAGCGGAAATGACTCCCGTCCCCCTCGGGAAATCCTTAAAAGTGGAGAATACAAAAGCCCCGCTGCGCGGGCGCTGGTCTGCTGTCGAAAAAATTTACGCTTGGCCCAACAGGGGATTCATAGTCGGCTGGTTATGGCCCGCCGCGTGCGCGCCACGAGACGAATGCTGCCGTTGCGACCACGCCCAACAGGAAAACGATCATCGTGTGCCAAACATGTCCGCCAACCAGGGCGAACGCTCGTTCCGCCCAGGTGGGCTTGACCAGCGCCCATATCAGGGCAAGACAAGAGAACGCAGCAAATGCGATTAAAATCTCCGAAAGCGCCGCTACGAACAATACGTCCAAGACCCTCCACCGCGATTGGCCGCCGGCGTGAACGATGCCGCGATTCGCGGCGAACAGCCCATTGATGCACACGGCGATTATCGCGGGCGAGAGTAATGCGATAAACCACCGCACGCGGCGGATGGCGTTTGGTGATGCGTCGTCGAGAGCCATAACTATATTATACTGACCGGCGCGCCAAATAGCAGGCCGGGCGGGGGCGCGGGGTTGCGGCGCATCAGTCGAGGCGGGGTCGGGAGGTGCGAGGCGGGATTGCCGCTTCTCCGACAGGACGTTTTCCCAACGCGCTGGTCAAGATTCAACAAACGCCAGGGGAAGGCCAAGGGGGCTATCCAGAGTTAATCCGACTCATCCACCCCATCCCCGCCGGCCTTGTGAGGATGGTGGACGCGGATTTCGCTCAAGCCGCTGACCGGGTCGCAACAGCGTTTGCGGAGATCACCCTTGCGTAAGCCCAATAATCCACTGCGTAAGGCGGTTTCTCTATTGAGTAAGACGATTACTCCATTGAGTAAGGCGGTTACTCCATTGCGTAAGCCGGTTACTCCATTGAGTAAACCAATTACTCCATTGAGTAAACCAATTACTCCATTGAGTAAACCGGTTACTCCATTGAGTAAGGCGGTTACTCCATTGCGTAAGACGGTTACTCCATTGAGTAAGGCGGTTACTCCATTGCGTAAGCCGGTTACTCCATTGCGTAAGGCGATTACTCCATTGAGTAGGAATATCTAAAGGGACAGGAATATCTAAAGGGACAGGATTCGTTTCGTTTTCTGCAGCATGCGGATAATCTAGTCGGTGCGGCCCAGCCAGGCAAAACAAATCCTGTCCCCTTAGAATTCCTTGTCCCCTTAGAATTCCTCTGTCCCCTTAGAATTCCTCTGTCCCCTTAGAATTCCTCAGGCACGGCCGGTCAGCCGCGATACGACGTAATCATTTCTGCGAGTTCGTCCCTTTGTTACGCTTTACGTTTTACGTTTTTGGGAACGCTTGTTGACGGTGTCGCGTGCGAGTAGTTTGCCGTGCCGGTGACACGCGCCTCCTCGTCCTTGGTTTCATCCCGTCCTGTATCGCTTGCGGCGCTGCTGCTGGCGTTCGCGGGAGCGCGGGTTTTCTATTTCACGTGGGGCGGGCTGCGGTTCGACGCGACGCCGCTGGATTTTTACTTCCAGTTTGTCGATCCGAAGCTGCTGAAGGAAAAGCTGATCGAGAGCGTGACGCACCTGCACAGTCAGCCGCCGCTGTTCAACTTTTTGCTCGGGCTGGTGTTGAAGGCGTTTCCGGTGCATTACGGGATTGTGCTGCACGGGATCTACACATTGCTGGGGCTCGCGCTGGTGCTGGCAATGTTTTACTTGATGGTGCGTCTGGGGGTTCGCGGATGGGTGGCGGCTCTGGTGACGGCGCTGTTTGCGTGCAGCCCGATCACGGCGCTTTATGAGAACTGGCTGTATCTCACTTATCCGATTGCGGCGCTGCTGGCGGTGAGCGCGCTGCTGTTGCATCGGTATGTGAGCGGGGGGAAATTTCGCGATGGGTTGCTTTTCTTCGCGACGCTGGCCGTGATTGTGCTGATGCGGGGTTATTTCAACCTGGTGTGGTATGCCGTGGCGGCGGGGGCGGTGTTCCTGGCGATGCCGGAGGCGCGAAAGCGCACCGCCGTCGCAATGGCGTTCCCGCTGCCGCTCCTGATCGGGGCGTGCATGCTGACATATGTTCATTTCGGCACGTTGACAACCGGCAAGATTTACCGGGATTTCAATCTGGCCATGATGAGCACTCCGCGCCTGCCGCGGGGGATTCGGGAGAAGATGATTGAGGAGAAGAAGATTTCCGGCATCAATCGCATCTCGATCTACGCCGGCCTCGTAGAGGAGCAAATAGCATTCGTCGATGCACCCAAGCCGACAGGAATCGCGGTGCTCGATCAGACGATGAAATCGACGGGACACCCGAATTGGCACAGCAAGGTGTTTATCAAGATCGCCGAAGTATATGGCCGGGACGCGCGGTATGTGATTTCGCGGTATCCCGGTGTTTATTGGAGAGAGGTGCTGAACCACGCGGGCGATTATGCGTTACCGGCGGATCAAAGTGATCCCTTCCTGAACGTCGCCAACCCCGCGGGAAGTGATATGGCGAATCGATTGGCGCCAATGGGGCCGCTGGTTCGGGGATATGATTTAATTACAGCTGGACAGTGGAAACATGAGGGCGTCGCCTGGTTCAACGTGATCGGATTCCCGCTGTTGATTGCTTTTGCATTGTTCGTTTTTGCGCGGTGGTTTTTCTGGGGAAATACGCCACGTTGTGCAGGGGATCAGGGCGCGCCGGCGGCGGCGATCGTGTCGATGTTCGTGATCTACAATTTCGTTTACATCGCGGCGGTGACGATTTTCTTTTCGACGGACGACCATAGCCGTTATCGATACGAGTCGACGCCGCTGATGTGCGTGCTGGCGGCAATGGTGGTGGGGAAGGCGATCGACTTGCTGATGGGGAGGGGTGAGGACAATCGGTCGAAGTTCTAATTGCCAGCGGTTCCGCGCTGGGGGAGAATCACGAGGATGAGCGTTTCCTGGGATACATTTGAGCGGTTTCGTCAGAAGGGTTTGGATGCGCGGCGGGCGATGCAGTGGGATGCGGCGCGGCAGTATCTGCTCGAGGCGGCGCGGGCGATGGCGTCATTGGCGAAACAGGCGAGCAGCGACGAGCTGCGCGCGGGGAGGGAGGAGATCGCGCGGAAGCTGCTGGAGCTGGCGAAGGATTGCGAGGTGGCCAAGCGGGAGAAGCGGAAGGGTTCGGCGGGTCGAGGGGTCAGGGTTCAGGGTTCAGGGGAGAGCGAAAGCGCGGAGCGGGAGGGGGAAGGGACGGCGGAACAATGGATCGTGCGCGAAAAGCCTTCGCTGCGATTCGCGGATGTGGCGGGGTTGGATGAGGTGAAGGAGGAGATCAGGCTGAAGATGATTTATCCGTTTGCTCACCCGGAGTTGGCGGAGAAGTTTGACATCCGCGCAGGCGGCGGGGTGTTGCTGTACGGGCCGCCGGGGACGGGGAAGACGATGCTGGCGAAGGCGACGGCGGGGGAGATTGAGGCGACGTTTTTTCGGATTTCGCCGGCGGACGTGCTCAGTAAATGGGTTGGCGAGGCGGAGCAGAATCTGAAGAAGCTGTTCGATGCGGCGGCGGCGGAAGAGCGGAGCATTATTTTTATCGATGAGATTGAGGCGCTGATTCCGGCGCGGCGAGATGAGGGGTCGAGCGTGATGCAGCGGGTGGTGCCGCAGATTCTGCAGGGGATGGAGGGGTTTGATAAGAAGGCATCGAGTGCGGTGATGTTTATGGGGGCGACGAATGTGCCTTGGCAGCTTGATCCGGCGGTGCTGAGGCCGGGGAGATTTGACCAGAAGATTTACATCCCGCTGCCGGACCTGGCGGCGCGTCGGAAGATGCTGGATCTGTATCTTGCAAGGCGACCGCTGGCGGACGGGATCGATCTGGACGGGTTAGCGCGGCGGCTCGAAGGGTTCAGCGGAGCGGACATCAAATACATTTGCGATCGCGCGGCGGTGATCCCGTTCTTGCAAAGCGTGGGGCGGCCGATCGGGGAAGAGGAAGAGATTACGGCGGCGATCCTGGCGGATGTGGTGGCGGAGACGAATCCATCGGTGACGCGGGAGCAGGTCGCGCGGTTCGATGCCTGGGCGGGGGAGCTGGAGAGGGCGTAGTCAAATTGGGCGCGCAAGAAGAAGGGAACCGCGGATGGATCTAGCGCGGATGGGCGGCGATGGGGAATTCTGAAACGTGAAACGTGAAAAAACGTGAAACGTGAAACGTGAAACGTGATGGAGAGGGCCGGGGAGGTAGGACGTAGAACGTAAAACGTAGCACGTAGAGACGGACACGTGAAACGTGATGGAGAGGGGGCGGTGGTTATGGGGAGAGTTCCTGATGCGATTTTGAAAAGTGGGAAATTATGGGAAGTTTTGGGAAGTCGGCGAAGGGTTGGGTTTTCAAAGAGCGGGAGAAGGCTTGCCTGGATACGGATTGTGAGCGCCTTCTATTCTTTGGCTCGCGCTGCGCGGAAAAGTGGCCGGGCGCGCAGCGCGTTTTTTGGGAATGGGGTTTTTGGTGTGGGGCGGGGGAAAATAAATTTGTGCTGGGGGATTTTTGGGTTTTGGGCGCTGCGCGCTGGGCGCGCTTTTCGCGCACTGTGGGGTTTAGGGTGATGGGAGCGGGCGGGGGAATGCAACCGCGGAGGCGCGGAGGACGCAGAGACGGACGCGGAGGAGAGGGGGGATGGGTGGCTTGCTTCGGCAGGATGCCGTCGGGCTTGGATGTGGTCGCGAGGTGTTAGGACTGCGCCGGCTGGACGAAATTAGCTTCCGTCCACTTTCGTCCCCATTTGTTCGACTGCGGGATGCGCGGGCTATTCGACTGGGTCAGCGGGAATCGAATCGCGTTCTGTTGGCATTGGCCAAAACGGTGGAAGAGTTGATCTGATCGAGTATCATCGGGGTGTCGGGAGGTGTTCCATGCTGGTCAATGCCATCGAAGGTGTCGTCGAAAACGGAAGAATTCGTCTGCGGGAGGACGTGACCTTGCCTGAGAACGCCAAGGTGTACGTGATCATCGCGGACCTTCATGACGACCTGTCTGCCCGGGTTCGCACGCCGCGGCTGGCGCATCCGCGGCAGTCTGGGGATTTCCGAAAGCAGATTGTGGAGCTTCCCGCCGATGCCAAGCTATGACGCGTTGCGATATGATCCGCCGGCGCCGGTCGTTCAGGTGACGTTACGCCACTCGATCAGCGGAACGACAGTAGCGGATGTGCTTCTGCTTCTGGACACCGGGGCGGACATTACGTTGCTTCCGCGGGCAGCGGTGGAGCGCTTGGGCGTGAAACCGCAGGCCGGGCTTCAATATGAGCTGATCGGATTCGACGGAAACAGGAGCACCGCCGATGTGGTCGAACTGGATATGATCTTTCTCCAAAAAGTGTTCCGCGGAAGATATCTGCTGATTGACGACGACCGAGGCATATTGGGCCGGGACGTTCTTGCGGGGGTATCGGTGGTTTTGAATGGACCTGGACAGGAATGGTCCGAGCAGCGAGCCAATCCTCCGGCACTTCAAGTTTGAAGAACGGTTATCGGCCCTGCGCGCGATGAGCGTTGCTGCCGCGGGGAAGAACTTTTACGCGTCACGATGAAGACTTCATCCGTAAAAATGGAAGCTTCATCCTTACGGATGATGCGGGCGCGGGAATGTGAAAATGGAGCGTATTCTCGGATGGGGGGTGGGTAGGCAATTGATGCGGGTTTTATGGGTCTTTTCTCACCCCGGAGCTCACCGAGGGCACGGAAAATATCGCGAACTGTTGATTACCTAGGAATTAATCATCGCCGCTCATTTCTCATGGTAGGGTGCAACGTATGGCGCGGATGAAAGAGGTTGCGAAGGTTTCGGCACTATGCCTGCTGGTTCTGACACTTGCATGTGCCTGTGCTTCGGACGTTGCGAACCGGTATTACGGCGACGTCAAATATCCGCCAAAAAAGTCCAAAGAGGTGGAAGTAATATACGTGGCACCCGCAAGTTCCTACACCGTCATCGCCGATTTCCAATCTCGCAATGAATCCGTCGATTCATTGCGCAAAAAAGCGGGCAAGATTGGGGCAGATGCCATCATCATCTCAAGACTTGGCGGATATGCCGCACTCAACAGCGAGTGGGCAAGTGACGATCCATACCCAAATACAGGTTCCCGAGTTGTTGGGACCGCAATCAAATACTCCGAGGCCTCACCATGAAGCAGTTGACTGTGCTTATGATTCTCATCTTGTTTGCCGTGTCGAGCGGCTGCGCAACCGTTGACGTCACTAAGACCGCCCGCGGTTTCCAAGCGCCCACCAACCCCAACGATGTTGATATCATCTTCACACGCCCGGAACGCCCATTTGCCGAGTTGGCTTCCGTTGCCGTGCGGGGTTTTAATCCCGGTGACACCGCGAAACTGCACAACTCACTTCGCCAAAAATGTGCGCGTTTTGGAGCTTCCGCCGTCCTGCTGACGGATCAGGGAATGGACGCCAACGGACACCTTTGGGCAATTGGGGTTGCGATTGCGTACCAAGACGCTGGTAACGCGCCGGCGTCTCCGCGACCTAACTAAACCGATAAGTTTGATCTCGAACCTTGGCTAACTGTACCGCTCGACGGTTCCGAAACGGTTTACTCGCTGTGGACGCGTCACAAGATCGCGCGTAAAATACGTGTAGAACTGAGGGCCGGGTATTTCATTGTGACCCGGATAGTCACAAATCTTGCGTCGCATGGTGGTTATCTCTGAACGCTGCCACCGTTATCGCCCAACGCCAAGTGCTGCGTGTCCGATGTCGCGAAATCACGGCAACAACGCCTCGACTCCAGCGAGAACGTCAGACTCATCCCGGAGCCCAGTGTCGGTACCGGGCCCACCGTAGAACCAATCGCTACCGGCACCCCCCGCTAAATAATCATCTTGAGTGCCGCCGAGAATTGTGTCGTTCCCGTCCTCTCCGAAACACTTGTCATTGCTGCCACCCCCAGCCAGCACATCATCACCTAAGCCGCCCCATAGGCGATCTACGCCACTTCCACCTTCAAGCGTGTCGTTTTCATTTCCGCCATAGATACGATCCGCACCTACTTCGCCGATCAGTCGATCGTGTCCGCCGCCACCATTGATTCTGTCATCGCCCGCGCGCCCGTTAATGGTATCCTTGCCTGCTCCACCAGTTAGGGTGTCATTTCCCGCACCTCCTGTGATGAGATCGTCCCCAAGACCGCCGTCCACATAGACACCGGGTAGGGCATCACCAACGGAAACGGTGTCGTTGCCGCCACCTGCGTAAATCGCCACACGCGCGACGGCGGATTTCGGAAATGCCTCAGCAACTCCGCCATTCAACACCTCCAACTGATCGCCGTTTCTAAGAAATTCCAATGATTCCTTTCTCGCAGTCCCCGTCACTGTCAGCAATCCGTTGGACAAGCTTGCGACCTTCGGTGGAATCAATGGCGACGAAGTCAAATCAAATGCCATCGAGGTTGTTGATGTCTGAGTGTCTCCATTTGCGGTTGTGCTAACATCGCCTTTGGCTTCGTTGGACACATTACCGAGGCCATACCCGAACCACGCAGTCGTACTGGTGCGCTCCTTATATGTCCATTACGCCGAAGCTGCCTCTTCCCGATAGGCTAATCGAGGTATCCATTGTGATTTTTAATGCAGCGACCAGTCGTCCGTCGGGGAGTTGACGACGCTGTTTTCCCCAAACATGAAACGTTGCGCCGGTCGTGCCGCTTCCAGCAATGCGACCAATCGAGGGCCCCTCAAGCACAAAACTCGTGACTACTTTTGGCGTACTTGCGATTTGCCCATCCTTAAGAATGGCATTCAGTATCTTTAATGGCGGGGCGAAGGTCAGCTGCACCGTGGTATCGAGACCAATGCGCGACGAGAGCTGATAGACGAACAGTCCGTCTTTAGACAATCGAAGAAACGATGAACCCTTGTCGGCGGGTTCTGCCGACACTTGAAACGAATCTTCAAATCGGGATACACCCACGCCGCCGATCGAAGCGGCAAGAACGGTTGTTTTCCTCGTGGCTGCTTGATCTTTATACGTCCCAGAGTAGGACCATGTGGTTCCAGGCGTGGTCGGGAAGTAGTCGACGGTATTGTAGGTAGATAGCATCCGGCGAGCTTCCAAGAATTCGATTACGGCCTGAGGAATTTTCTGCATACGTTCTTCCAAAATAGCGGTGGTGAAGTGTGGCAGGATGATATCGCGCCAAGCTTTGGAGATACAGCTATTTTTATCGGTGCCCATCGGTGTGAATCCGTGGCTCATAACTCTTCTTGGTGATCTCGGTGATCCCGGTGGTGAATAAAACAGAAGTTCCAAGCTCCAAATAAGCAGGTGGAAAGGGGTCAAAGAAGAAACATCAGTTCATCGGGAGAGGCGCGGGCCTGACGCGGATGGGCCGGCGCCGGGGGCGGCGCCGGCTTCGCCGACTTTGCTTAGGACGGTTTGGTTGACCTTGCGGAGGAGGTCGATGAAGTCTACCTGGGCGAGGTTGAGGGCTTTGACTTTGATGTTGCTGACGATTCGGCCTTGCAGGCTTTCTAACTGCGTGCGCTGGGCGTCGGTGACGGGCATGCCCTGGGATTCCTGGCGGGCGAGGGTTTCTAAGGTGCGGTCGAATTCGGCGAGGGATCGGGCGGCTTCGGGATCGTCGGAGACGGCTTTCTGGGCCTTGCGGTAGGTGTCTACCGAAGGGTGTTGCGCGACTAAGTCGGCGAGTTTGGTGGCTTCATCGAGGATCTGTTGCGTGTCTACGGGCATGTTTCCTTCCTTTGGGCGTAGTATAGGGAGAAGCGGGGGAAAAGCCGAGCGGGTGAAAGATGGATCAGATGGATCGGTATCATCGACAGAGGTTGCTGCCTCAGGTGGGGGAGGCGGGGCAGGAGAAGTTGGCGCGCGCTGGAGTGCTGCTGGTGGGATGTGGGGCGCTGGGGACGGTGATGGCGGAGCAGCTTGTGCGGGCGGGGGTGGGGTTTGTGCGGATTTGCGATCGGGATTTGGTTGAAGCGACGAATTTGCAGAGGCAGGTTTTGTTTGATGAGGAGGATGCGAGGAGCGGGATGCCGAAGGCTGAGGCGGCGAAGCGGCGATTGGAGAAGGTGAATTCGGGGGTGGTGGTTGATGCTCGGGTGGTGGATGTTCATAGTGGGAATGTTGAGAAGTTGATTCGGGTGGATGGTGGGAGGGAAAGCGCCCCGCAAGCGGGGCCGCTAAACGAAGGGAAGTGGTTGGATTTGATTTTGGATGGGACTGATAATGTGGAGACGCGTTATCTGGTGAATGATGTTGCGGTGAAGCATGGGGTGCCTTGGGTGTATGGGGCTTGCGTGGGGGTGGAGGGTCGGGTGATGGGTGTGGTGCCGGGGAAGGGGCCTTGTTTGCGGTGTCTCTTTGAGGAGCCGGCGGGGGCGGGTGAGTTGGCGACGTGCGATACGGTGGGAGTGCTTGGGGCGGCGGCGGGGGTGATCGCTTCGCTGCAAGTTGCGGTGGGGATGAAGATTCTTCTCGGCGCGCCGGTTGAAAAGGTGAGCGCGCTTGTGACGGTTGACGTTTGGGACGCACGATTCCGCACGATTGAAACCGTCGATTCGCGACGGGAAGATTGTCCGTGCTGCGGCCTGCGGCGGTTTGCATTTTTGGAGCGGCCGGACGCTGGTTTGGCGGTGGCGCTGTGCGGTCGGGGAGCGGTGCAGATCCGGCCGGAGCGGGGGGATCACATCGAGCTTGCCGGGTTGCACGAGCGGCTGGTTCGTGTTGGGGAATCGTTGCGGACGCCTTATTTTGTCAAATGCCGGCTGCGGGACAGCTCGTTGGAACTGACGGTGTTTGCTGATGGACGGGCAATCGTGGGCGGGACTTCGGATCTTTCCCTCGCGCGCTCCACCTATGCCCGGTTTGTGGGATTCTAGGCTGGGTTAGAATCCGCCACTTTGAAAGCAAACCTTCACTCCTCTAGGATTGATCGAACCAACGTGAAAGCAGTTCCCTGTGAATCATCGGTGGAGGGGCGGTCGGTTCTCGATTTGATCGGGAATACACCGTTGCTGAAATTCAAGCGGATCACGGAGACGGCTGCGCCGGTGAAGGTTTATGCGAAGGCGGAGTGGTACAACCCCGGTGGCAGCGTGAAGGATCGGGCGGCCCTGTACATGATCCTCGATGGTGAGCGCCGGGGGCTTATGACAAAGGATAAGACGATCATCGACGCGACGAGCGGGAATACGGGGATTGCGTATGCCATGATCGCGGCGGAGCGCGGTTACAGGCTGAAGGTGGCGCTGCCTAAGAATGCGAGCCCGGAGCGGAAGCAGAGTTTGCGGGCTTATGGGGCGGAGTTGATCCTGACGGATCCGGCCGAGAGTACGGATGGGGCGCAGCGGCTTGTGCGCAAGATTGTGGATGAGGATCCGGGGAAGTATTTCTATCCGGATCAATACAACAATGACGCGAATTGGACCGCGCATTACGAAACGACAGCGCCGGAGATCTGGCGGCAAACCGCGGGAGAGGTGACGCACTTCGTCACCGGGATGGGCACGAGCGGGACATTCATGGGAACAACGCGGCGATTGCGCGAGTTCAATCCGCTGATCAAGTGCTGCAGCATGCAGCCGGATGCGCCGCTGCATGGACTTGAGGGGATGAAGCACATGGCGACGGCGCTGGTGCCGGGGATTTATGATCCGACTCTGGCGGATGAGAATCTTGAGGTTTCGACGGAAGATGCGCACCGGATGGTGCTGAGGCTGGCGCGCGAAGAGGGATTGCTCGTGGGCGTGTCTTCGGGCGCCAATATGGTGGCGGCATTGGAAGTGGCGCGGCGGTTGAAGGAAGGCGTAGTGGTCACGATTTTTTGCGACTCTGCGGCAAAGTATTTATCCGAAAGTTTCTGGACCGAGAGTAGCGAAGCGGAGAACTGGCCGTGAACGAGCTTGTGCTATCCGCGGAGTTGTATACGAAGATCGAGCGGGAGGGCGCTGCCGCTTATCCGAACGAATGCTGCGGGATTTTGTATGGGCGGGATGTGAATGAAGGGGGCGTGGCGCGGCGGATCGTGGACCGGATTGAACCGGTGCGGAATGAGTTTGAGGCGGGGGAGCAGTATCATCGATTTTTGATTACGCCACAGACGCTGATGAAGGCGGAGAGGACCGCGAGCGAGGAAGGTCTGCTGGTGGTGGGATTTTATCACAGCCATCCGGATCATCCTGCGCGGCCGAGCCAGTATGATCTGGATCATGGATGGCCGTTTTATAGTTATGTGATCGTGAGCGTGCTTCAGCGTGAGCCGGATGCAATGACGTGTTGGGTGCTGGATGAGGGGACGGAGGGGTTTCGGCGGCAGGAGATTGTTGGGACGGTGATGAATGATGAGTGACGTAAAACTGAAACGTGAAACGTGACGACGAGGGAGAGGTTCGTATGGTGGATTATGCACATCCTGATGCGCTGGTATCGACGGAGTGGGTCGGTTCACATTTGGACGATCCGACGATCAAGCTTGTGGAGGTGGATGTGGATACCTCGAGCTATGAGAAGGGTCATATCAGGGGCGCGATGGGGTGGAACTGGCAGACCGAGTTGCAGGATCGGGTGCAGCGGAACGTGGTGGATCCGCGGACGTTTGCGGAGCTGTGCGGGCGGAGCGGGATTGACAAAGATGATATGGTCATCCTGTATGGGGATAATCATAACTGGTTCGCGGCCTGGGCGCTGTGGCAGTTCCAGTATTACGGGCATCGGAACGTGAAGCTGATGAACGGGGGGCGGAAGAAGTGGGAGCTGGAGAAACGCGCGCTGACGACGGAGGTGTCGCGGGTGACGCTGAGGGAGTATCCGATCCCGGCGACGGATGAGAGCATCCGGGCTTACCGTCGGGAGGTGGAAGATTTGGTGGGGAGCAATCGAGCGAACCTGGTGGATGTGCGGTCGCCGGATGAGTTTACGGGGAAGATCATCGCGCCACCGGGAATGAGCGAGACGGCCCAGCGTGCGGGGCATATTCCGGGAGCGAAGAATATTCCGTGGTCGAAGGCCGTGAATGAGGATGGAACGTTCAAGAATTCAGATGAGCTGAAGAAGCTGTATGGGGATGCCGGGGTGGATTTTTCGAGGCCGACGATCGCGTATTGCCGGATCGGCGAGCGTTCGAGCCATACGTGGTTTGTGTTGAAGTATTTGCTCGGTGTCAATAACGTGAAAAACTATGATGGGTCGTGGACGGAGTGGGGGAACCTGGTCGGAGCGCCGATTGAAGTGGGGGAAGGCGCGACGGCGATGGCGAATGTGAAGTGTGACTAGGAGAAGCAATGGACGTGGAAAAGCTTCGGGAATTTCGTCGGGCGGATCCGTTTCGACCCTTTAAGTTGGTTATGAAGGACGGTCGAAAGCTTCTTGTGGAAAAGTCATACTACCTGGGAATTGCGCCTGATAAAAAGATGCTGGTGCACTCCTCGGAGGATGGGGGATTTGAAATAATCGCTCCTGCTAGCGTTGCCGCAATAGAGGGCGGTATTACTGTCACCGAGCAAACGCGGCGGCGGCCCAACCGGCGCAAAGGTGCCGCATGACCAGCGAGCAAGTGGTGAAGTTTTTTGGTGCGAGGCCGTTCAAGCCGTTTACCTGTAGTCTTGTCAACGGCCGGGAGCTGCAGGTGCTGCATCCGGAACAAGTGAGCGTCGGAAGGCATGCATTGGTCGTTTCCCACATCCACCCATCGCGACAGCTTGAAGTAATTGACGCAGCGCACATCGTGTCACTGCGCACTATTTATCCAGCAGACATCGACTCGTGGAGCGAAGACAACGATGCCACTTAAACCACAAGGACGAATTTTTAATGACATTACGGAAACCATCGGCGGGACGCCGCTCGTGCGGTTGAACCGGGTAATTCCGCCGGGCGGGGCGATCGTGTTGGCGAAATGCGAGTTCTTCAACCCGCTGTCGAGCGTGAAGGATCGCATTGGCGTTTCGATGATCGAAGCGGCGGAGCGGGAGGGTAAGGTTGACAAGGAGACGGTGATTGTCGAACCGACCAGCGGGAACACGGGCATTGCGCTGGCGTTCGTGTGCGCGGCCAAGGGTTATAAGCTGATCCTGACGATGCCGGAGTCGATGTCGATCGAGAGGCGGCGGCTTCTGAAGGCGCTGGGGGCGCAGGTGGTGTTGACGCCGGCGGCGGATGGGATGCGCGGGGCGATCAATACGGCTCAGAAGATTCTGTCGGAGCACAAGAAATCGTTCATGCCTCAGCAGTTTGATAACCCGGCGAATCCGGAAATTCATCGTACGACGACGGCTGAAGAGCTGTGGGCGGATACGAACGGTCAGATCGATATGCTCGTTTCCGGCGTGGGCACGGGTGGCACGATTACCGGGGTCGCGGAAGTTTTGAAAAAGCGCAAGCCGACCTTTCGGGCGATTGCGGTGGAGCCGGTGGCCTCACCGGTGATCACGCAGACGATGAAGGGTGAAGCGATGAAGCCGGGGCGGCACAAGATTCAGGGGATCGGGGCGGGGTTCGTCCCTTCGAACCTTCACATGAATATGGTCGATGAGGTGATTCAGGTCACGGATGAAGAGGCGTTTGAATGGGCGCGGCGGCTGCATAAGGAGGAAGGATTATTCGCGGGCATCAGTTCCGGTGGGAACGTCGCGGCGGCGGCGAAGGTCGCGGCGCGGCCCGAGAGCAAGGGGAAGATGATCGCGGTTGTGTTGCCGAGTATTGGTGAGCGGTATTTGAGCACGCCGTTGTTTGAGGAGGAATGAGCCATGTCGCACGTCGAAATTACCAACATTCCAGAGGATATTTATCATCAGTTGCAGGAGCGCGCCCGCGCAAACGGGAAGTCGGTGAGCCAGCAGGCGGCAGATTATCTTCGGCAAGCCATTGTCGAAGGGGCGGCCGAAGCCAAGCTGCTGGCGGATATCCGCGAGGAGCGCGAGGCGCAGAACGTGTACATCACTGAGGATGGCTCTCGCGATGTCTCAAAACGTCCCGTTGGTTACGGCAGACCGCAAGCTGATCGCAGCATTCCCGAATCACGCGGTTGACCTGGATTCTTTTGCGAAAGGTAGAATGGCTGAACAAAGAGCAACAAACGTCACCTGGCACGAAGGGTCCGTCTCTCGCGAGGAGCGCGCACAGCTTCTTGGACAGAAAGGTGTCACGGTCTGGATGACCGGTCTGAGCGCCAGCGGGAAATCAACGATCGCAGTCATCCTCGAGCAGATGCTGCTGCATCAGAAGAAGCATGCGTATCGACTTGACGGCGACAACATTCGTCATGGCTTGAACAAGAATCTCGGCTTTAGCGCTGAGGATCGTGCTGAGAACATCCGCCGGATTGGCGAGGTGGCGAGGCTGTTTTCAGATGCCGGCATGATCGCGATCACTTCTTTTATTTCACCGTATAAGAAGGACCGCGATGCGGTGCGCGCGAGCATGAAGCCGGGCGAGTTCATTGAAGTTTATGTGAAAGTGAGCCTGGCGGCGGCGGAGAAGCGCGATCCCAAGGGGCTGTATAAGAAGGCACGCGCCGGTGAGATCAAGGGGTTTACCGGGATTGATGATCCGTATGAAGCGCCGGATCAGGCGGAGATCGTCATCGACACCGAAACCACTTCCGCCGAGGCGGGGGCCAAGCTGATCCTGGCGCAACTTGAAAAGGGCGGCTATCTCGCGGCGTCATCTGACGCGCGCTGTTGAATCGGGGATCACCATGAGCGGTGGGTACGTCGATCTTCATTGCCACTCGACCGCATCGGATGGAACGTTTCCGGCGCGGGAGGTGGTGCGCCTGGCGAAGTCGTCGGGACTGGTGGGGCTGGCCCTGACCGATCACGACACCGTTGCGGGAATCGATGATGCACAAGATGAAGCGCAGCAACTTGGATTGCAGTTCGTTGCCGGCATTGAAATCAGTTGCACTTATCCCGCGCCCGGCACGCTTCATATGCTGGGTTACGGGGTTGACCCCGGTAGCCCCGTGCTGCGCGAGATGATGCGGCAACTGATCGACGCGCGCGATAACCGGAACCCGAGGATCATCGCGAAGTTGAATGATCTGGGTGTCGCGATCAACATGGATGAGCTTAACTCGGAGGCGGGTGCGGGCGTGGTCGGCCGGCCACACATCGCCGCGATCCTGCATCGCAAGGGGTATGTCTCATCCATCAAACAGGCGTTTGACAAATACCTCGGCCTGGGCGCACCGGCGTATTTTGACAAGGAGCGTTTGCCGCCGCAGCGGGCGTTGGAGTTGATCGACCGATCGGGCGGAGTGGCCGTGCTGGCGCATCCGATCCAGTTGCGGGCGACGAATGATGCGGAGCTTGATCGTGCCGTGAAGGATTTGGTCGACCAGGGCCTGGCGGGAATTGAAACCATTCACAGCGATCATGACCAGGCCATGATCGAGAAGTGCACGCGGCTGGCGGAGCGATACGATCTTTTGCAGACGGGTGGAAGCGATTTTCACGGAACGAACAAGAAGAATATCGGCTTGGGATCCGCCAATGGCCGGAGAATCCCTCGAGAGATGATGGATCGGTTGATGGAACGCCTGCTGAACGAAGCATGAATGGGACGGGGCGGGACGATACAATGGGTGACAAATCTTGGGAGCGTAGCTCAACGGTTAGAGCAGGGGACTCATAATCCCTTGGTTCTCGGTTCGAATCCGAGCGCTCCCATTCATCTCGCTTTATCCGGGGAACACCGTCGCATCAGAAGCCGCGTGGTTGGGGATACGGGAATTATTAGCTTTCATTGTACTCGTAACATTTTTTTCGGGTAGGATGATCGGCGTTGGCATTTCTTTGAGGCAGACAGGTTTACGGGCATCGGGCAGACCCCTGAGTTTTATCTCAGATCGACTTGTTTAAGGCGATGCCCGCCTATTCGTGGAGTTGGTTTGCTGATGTTCCGCCGCAAGGCGGATCAGCGAGATTGGATAGCGGGCTGATTCGGGCTGCTTATCGGGCGATGGGTCATCATTTCAACAGGGCGGACATGAAAAACGCGACTAAGCTGTGGGCGAAAACGGATCGCCAGATCTCTAAGGTACTGTCTCATGCTGCTAGCCTGGTGATGGAGACGCTGGAGTCGCGTCTGCTGATGGCGATCGACCAGCCGCCGTACCTGCCACCGCAGCATCAGGCGGTGAACCTTGGGTCCTATCTGACGCCGCCATCAGCGCGGCAGCCGCTCGACATCGCGATGGAGTTTCTGAAGGCGAATTCGCAGTCGCTGGGGATGGCGCCAACGGACGTTGTCGCATCGACCGTCACCGACAAGTACCGCGATGCTGATACCGGTGTGACGCACATTTACCTGCGGCAACTGGTGAATAAGCTTGAAGTGTCAAACTGCAACTTTGTGATCAACATTGACGGCCTGGGTAGGGTGATCAATGCGGGGGGAGGCTTCGTCAACGGTCTGAGCTTCAGTAACGAATCCGCGATTCCGAAGATTCTTGCGGCAGATGCTCTGGTGGCGATTTCCGATGACCTCGGGCTTAGTCTTGATAGTCGTCCGCGGACTTTGGAATCCGAGGGCGGCGTGGATCAATCATCCGTTCTGTCCGCGCCCAAAGCGTCGCTCGATCCGATTCCGGCGAGGCTGCATTACGTGGCGACGCCTGAAGGTCTGGATCTCGCGTGGGATCTGGTGCTGCGCACGCCGGATGGCGACCACTGGTATAACGTCAGCGTTAACACCGACACGGGCGCGCTGGTGCAGGGTTTCGACTGGGTTGAGCATGCGACTTACAATGTATTCCCGCAGCCGCTGGAGAGTCCGTACGATGGGCCAAGGCAGGGGCTTGTGGACCCCTTCGATCCCGTGGCTTCGCCGTTTGGGTGGCATGACACCAACGGAGTGATGGGACCGGAGTTTACCGACACGCGCGGCAATAACGTTTCGGCGCAGGAGGACACCGACGCCAACAACGTCGGCGGTTTTCGTCCTGATGGCGGGGCATCGCTGAACTTCGACTTTCCGCTGGACCTCACGCTGGCGCCCAGCGGCTATCAATCGGCCGCGATCAGCAATTTGTTCTACTGGAACAACCTGCTGCACGATGTGCATTACAAGTATGGGTTCACCGAAGCCACGGGCAACTTCCAGATCAATAACTATGGCAAGGGCGGCGTTGGCAGCGATGGCGTGATGGCCGATGCGCAGGATGGATCGGGGACGAACAACGCGAACTTTGCGACCCCGCCGGATGGCTCGGCGCCGCGGATGCAGATGTTTGTGTTTACAGCGCCCACCCCTGATCGCGATGGAGATCTCGACAACGGGATCATCGTTCATGAATACGGGCATGGCGTAACGAACCGGCTGACCGGCGGGCCGGCGAACTCAAACGCGCTCAGCGCGATTCAGTCGGGAGGAATGGGTGAGGGATGGAGCGATTGGTGGGCGCTCATGTTCACCGTGAAGGCGACCGACGTCGAGAACCAGGCGTACCCGATGGGAACGTATGCGCTGGGGCAGGTTTCGACGGGACCGGGGATTCGGCGGCAGCCTTACAGCTACAACTTGACGATCGATCCGATCACCTTTGCCGCTTACAACAGCAGCAACGAAGTCCATAACGTAGGTGAGATCTGGTCATCGGCGCTGTGGGACATGGCATGGCTGCTGATGGACAAGTATGGCTTTAATCCAACGATCTCGCAGGGTTACTCACCCGGCGGGGCAGGGAACCTCCTGGCGATGAAACTGGTGATGGATGCGCTGAAGCTGCAGCCGGCAAATCCGAGCTTCACGCAGGCGCGGGATGCGATTATCCAGGCGGATACGGTCTTGACCGGTGGGGCGAATTTGAAGGAGATCTGGACGGCGTTTGCGCGGCGGGGGCTGGGTCTGTCCGCCAACGCCGGAACCTCGAGTTCGACAAGCGTCACCACCGCATTTGATCTGCCAATCCTGGGGCTGAGCGTGGCGAGTACGGTTCCCGCGGCCGGCTCAACCATCGCGACACAGCCGACGGATTTTGTTGTGAACTTTACGTCGGCGTATACGCCGGCATCCGTGGACGCTTCCGATTTCAAGGTGAACGGCGTCTCCGCCAGCTCGTTTGTATTGAATGACAGCGACACGATTACATTTCACTTCAATACCACGCCCATCGTCACGCAGGGCGTGCAGACACTTTCGATTGCGGCGGGCGCGATGACCCGCCAAAGCGACGGCAGCGCGAGTCTCGTGTTCAACAGCACCTTGCGATGGGACCTGACACCGATCGCGGTTACCAGCACCGTTCCAGTGGATGGTTCGCTGGTAACGCTTCCGCTCACTTCGATCGATGTGAACTTCAACGAGCCGTTCGCGGCTGCGAGCATCGGGGCGAGCGATCTCACGTTGAACCGCGGCACGGTCACGGGGTTCACGCTGCTGGATGCCGACACGGTGCGTTTTACCGTCAGCGGCCTGAATTCCGAAGGCAACCTTACGCTCAACATCGCGGCCGGGGCGATCACCGATGCATTTGGAAACATCGGATCGGCCTATAGCGGAACGCTGTTCCTCGACGCGGGAACGGTGGCGTTTCCGATTCCGTTGACTGCTGTGGCGCCGCTTGGATCGCTGACCTATACCGGGACGGCGTCGGGGACGATCGGGGGGACTGCCGACACGGACACATTCACGCTGGCGCTCGATCCCGGGCAGACGCTGACGCTGATCGTGACGCCGGCGGCCGCGCCGCGCGCGGCGCCCGCGCTGCGCGCCGCGATCACCCTGACGGGACCCGGTGTCTTCGCAACGGGATCTTCATCCGCGGCGGGAAAAGATGCTGTCCTTCAGAGCGCGGCAATCAGCGGGGGTCTGTACAGCATTACGATTAGCGGGTTGTTGAATACTATCGGCGCGTACACGATTCAGGCGTACGTCAACGCTTCCGTTGAAGATGAGGACCATGGCGGCGCGACGAACGACACCCGCGCGACCGCGCAGAATATTGATGCCTCGGCCGTCGCGATCGGCGGATCTTCCAGCCGACTTGCGGTGATCGGATCTCTTCCCTCGACGGCCGGGATTGCGGCAGTCGCGGAGAACTTTGAAACCGGAACGCTCGGTCCCGCGTGGAGCACCTACTCGTCTGTGGCCGGCGGGCGTGTCCAGGTATCCGGCGCTTACAGCACCGCGGGCGGCAGCTATGCGCTTTGGATGGACCGCACGCCGTCCGGCACCCTGACCCTGAACGAGGCGGTGTGGAATGTGAACCTCACGGGCGTGGTGAATCCCTCATTAGCGTTTTCCGCGGCGGAATGGAGCGATGAAGAAACCGGTTTTTCCGGCGCCTTCACCGGTCATTTCAATGCCGACGGAGTTGCAATTAGTGCCGACGGCGTGAACTGGTATCCCCTGTGGTCCGCACCGGACACCACGCCCGGCGCCTGGACGTCCTATACCTTCAATCTCGCAACGGCGGCGGCTTCGGCGGGGATCTCGCTTGGGAATAACTTCAAGATCAGATTCCAGCAGTACGATGATTTTGATCTGACCACCGACGGACGCGGGTGGGACAACATTGCCATTACGACCCCGGCGCCGAGCGAGGATTGGTATCGCTTCGACATGGCGGCGGGAAGCGCCGCTACGATCGGGGTGAAGTCGCTGGGTGGGCCGGCAGCCGAGCTTGAGCTTCAGGATGCGAGCGGCGCGGCGCTGGCTCGGGGCGCTGTTTCCGGATCCGGGTTTGATCGGTCAGTTGCCCGGTTCGTATCGACCAGCGGTGGAACATACTACGCGAGAATCAGCGGTGGGACCGGAGCGTCCTATCAACTTCTCGTTTTGAAGAACGCCGATTTTGATAATGAGCCGAACGACACTCTTGCCACGGCGCAGCCCGTGGGTGGGAGTCCGGCCACCGGGCCGGGGCGCGTGCTCGGCAGCATCTCGGGTGCGGGCGTGGCTACCGGCGGTGTCAAGATGGGGCTGATTCAGGATTCGCTGCCGTGGGGGAAAACATCCAATACCACGGTTGCGGCGGCGCTGAATTACGCGGTGACGATGATTCCATCATCGGCATTGGGAGCCATCGATCTTTCCGCCTTTAACCTCATTGTGCTGGCGGGAGACCAGTCGGCGACCACGTATGCCAACGTGCAGTCCAATATGGGGCGGATTGAATCGTGGGTATCGGGCGGCGGAGTTTGGATCGCCAACAATGCGGCGGCTGCAACGAATCCCTACACGTTTGATCTGCTTCCCGGCGCCGCCGGCGTGACGTTCACCACGAGCACCGGCGCGGCGATCGACGTGCTTGCGCCATCGAGTGGATTGATCAATGGCCCCGGTGGGACCATAACCAACACGACGTTGGACGGTGGAACCAGCTCGTACCACGGGTACACGGTCAGCTCATTACCGGCGGGCTCGGTTGCGATTCTCTCGACAGCCACCGCCACGCAGGTGGTGGCGTTTGACTATGTGTTCGGAAGCGGGCATGTCATCACCGACACAATCCCCATCGAATTTTACAACGCGACCGGCAACTTCGCGATCTTCCACACGAACCTGTTCAATTTTGGTGCTTCCGTCATCACCGGAGGTGCGGGCGACTTCTACAAGTTCACGCTTGCCGCGGGCCAGACCGTGCGTCTCTCGACGCAAACGCCCGGTGACGGAGCGGACGAGGTCAACAATCCGCTCAATCCCGCGCTTCAGCTTTATGATTCTGCCGGGAACAAAATCGCGTTCAATGACAACGGGGCGGCGGATGGACGCAATGCCCTGCTGAGCTATACCGCCGCTGCCGCGGGGATCTATTACGTGCAGGTGGTCTCGGCCACGACGATGCCGGTGACAAGCGGCGAATTTGTTCTGACGATCGACAGCGCCGGTTTTGCGGCCGCGCCGTTCGTCGTTTCGGCGACGACGCCAATCAGCGGTTCATCGCCTGCAACGACGCCGACTGAAATAGTGGTTGATTTTTCAGATAGCGTTTTGCTCACATCGGTGCAGGCGGGAGACATGCTTTTTGACGGCGTGCCGCTCTCCAACATGACTGTGATCGACGGCAATACCGTTAGCTTCCGACTTCCGACCGGGCTGGCGCAGGGTCTGCACACGTTCATAATCGCGGCGGGGAGCATTGCGGATATCCACAACACGCCGATCAATGGATTCAGCGGGACCTTCAGCTTAGACAGCCTGCCGCCCAGGGTGATTGCATCGTCGATTGCTGAGAACGAAATCCGCGCACCCGGCTCGTTGACCTATGTCATTACGTTCAGCAAGCCGATGCTGAAGACGAACCTGGATTCGACGGATTTCAGGCTTAACGGGAACTTCCGCGGCATTGCTTACACCGCATCCGGTTTTGCCTATGACGCAAGCGGGACGGTCTTAACGCTTAACTACTCGGCCCTGCCGGATGATCGGTACACGCTCACACTGGTCAGTGGCAACGGTCGTTTCGAGAGTGCAATTGGATTGGATCTGGACGGTGACGGCAACAGCATTGAGGGAGGAGACTATGTCCTCAATGTTTCCGTGGATGCGGGCACGTTGGCGTATCCGACGCCGCTGCCGGCTAAAAACCCGCGTGGGAGTTTGGTCTACGACCCCACCGTGACGAGCACCATTACTTTCCCCGGCGATACCGACAGCTTCACCGTGAATCTGGACGCGGGGCAGACGATGACATGGGTGGTGGAGGTTGCGGCGCCGCTGCAGCCGACCCTCACGCTGACGGATCCGTCGGGTGGGGTCATTGCCACCGCGACTTCAGCCGGACCGGGTCTCGACATCGTTCTTCAGACGATTCCGATGACGACCGCGGGAACGTACACCGTGACCGTTGGCGGCGTTGGGGCGTCGACGGGATCGTACATGGTTCAACTGATCCTGAACGCCGCGGTTTCGAGTGACAACCATGAGGGTCCGGCCAATTCCAGTTTTGCCACCGCGCAAAATCTTGACGCCAACTTCTCCGGTCTTCCCGGAGGTGCAAGCCGTGGGGCATCGATCGGGATCGTCAGCGGCGAAGACTGGTACAAGTTCACGCTGGCGCCGGGACAGAGCGCCTCGGTCTCGGTGAACAACCTGGGCGGCACAATTTCGGGGCTGGAGCTGCGCGATTCGACCAACGCGCTTCTGGCGTCCGGGATCGCCGGCTCGACCAATGTTGACCGCTCTATCGCCGATTTCGTGTCTACGGCGGGAGGGACCTATTTTGCGCGCGTCGTCACCAGCGGCAGCACAACCTACAACCTGCTGGTGACTCGCGGCGCTTCTTTCGACACCGAAGCGAATGATGCGCCCGCGACGGCGCAAGTGTTGCAAAGTTCGCAATCCTCCGGGCAATTCGTGGTCCTGGGAGCGGTCACCAGCGGGGTGGACGTCTATTCCTTCACGGCGGCCGCGGGCGCGGTGCTTTCGTTTAAGACATCGACTCCGGGTGATGGCGCAGGCGAGCCGGCGAACACCCTTAATCCGCGTCTGCGCCTGCTCAATATCAGCGGAACTCTTCTGCTCTCCGATGATAATTCGGCCCCCGACGGGCGCAACGCCGTGCTGAATTACACCGTTGCCACCGCGGGAGGGTATCTTATCGAGGTCTCGTCCTCGACTCTCGTTAATACGACCGGGGATTACATCCTGACGATTGGCGGAGCGTCGGCAGAATCACGCAACTTTGCGGTGTCCGCGGTCACGCCTGCCACCGGTGCGGCGATCACCGTTGCCCCTACCACTTTGACCCTCGACTTCAACGACACGATCCTCATCTCGTCGATCCAGGCGGCTGACCTGAAGATCGACGGTATCCCAGCAAACTCCTTCACGCTGGTCGATCAGAACACGATCATTTTCAATATTCCCGCGCTGACGAGCGGCTTGCACACGATCAGCGTTGCAGCCGGAACGATATTGGATCTTCAGGGGACGCAGGTGCAGGCATTCCAATCGACGTTCACGCTGGATACGACCGCGCCGCGCGTTGTCTTATCCTCGATTCAAGACGGCGAAGTCCGCGCTGCGGGGAACCTGGCATATACCGTGACTTTCAACAAGCCGATGCTGACGAGCAATCTCGATGCGAGCGACATCGGCCTGCAAGGCTTGCTTCGCGGCGGCAGCTTCACGCCATCCACCATGTCATGGGATGCCACCGGCAAAATCCTGACGATCAATTATATCGGTCTTCCTGAGGACTCGTTCCGGCTCACGCTGCTCAGCGGCAACGGACGGTTCGAGGACGCCGGGGGAATCGATCTCGATGGCGAGCCGGTATTTCCGATTCCGCCAAACCAATCCGGCAACGGTTTTCCGGGTGGCAACTTTATTCTGAATTTCGTTACTGATGCGCCCACGACTCCGTACCCCACGCCACTTTTGTCGATCGGGCCTCGGGGCAGCTTGATCTATGATCCCTCGGTGACGGGCGTGATCGGGTCTGCCGGTGACACCGACAGCTTTACGATCACTCTGGATTCCGGACAGCTTGCGTCGGTGGTATTGAAATCCGTCGGCGGCCTCCGAGGGATTGTTGAACTTCTGAATCCTTCCAATGTGGTCATCGGCGCCGCCACCGCGGGAGCAGCCGGGCAAGATGCAGTCATCCAGGGCGCGGCAGTGGCATCTCCAGGCGTTTATACTATTCGCGTCTCCGGCGCCACGTCATCGGTCGGAATCTACACCGCCCAGCTTTTCCTCAACGCAAATGTGGAAGATGAAGAGCACAATGGCGCCGGCAACAACAGCCGCGCATCAGCGCAGAACATCGAGAGCAGCTTCCTGACGCTTTCCGGCACCAGCCGGCGCGGCGCGGTCCTCGGAAAACTGTCTTCAAGCACCGGAGCCACACAGATCTTTGGCGACAATTTCGAAACCGGGACACTAGGCCCGGCATGGAGCACATATTCCTCGCTGGCTCAAGGCCGGATCCAACTTACCGGCGCGTTCACAACGGCCGGCGGAAGCTACGCCATGCTGATGGACCGCAACCCGGGCACCGGCCTGACGCTGAACGAAGCGGTGTGGACGGTCAACCTCGCGGGCGTGGTGAATCCCACACTCACCTTCGCCGCGGCGGAGTGGAACGATGAGCAGCATCCGTTCGGCGCCGGATCCTTCATCGGACATTACAACGCGGATGGCGTAGCGATCAGCGCCGATGGAAACACCTGGTATCCGCTGTGGTCGGCGGCGGACACGGCGGCGGGCGCGTGGAGCTCTTACACCTTCAACCTCGCCACCGCGGCGGGGGCGAACGGGATCACCGTCGGCAACAACTTCAAGATCAAGTTCCAGCAGTACGATGACAACCCCCTCACCACCGATGGACGCGGGTGGGACAATGTCGGGATCACCATTCCGCTTCCGGCGGGAGACGATTGGTACAGCTTCAACCTTGCCGCCGGCCAGTCCGCCAGTGTCGTTGCCACCAAGCTGTCTGCCGGATCGCTTGCGATTTCGCTGGTCGATTCCACCGGCGCAGCGCTCGCGTGGGACACGGATTCGTTCACCAATGTAGACCAGGCTATCGAGCATTTCGTGGCCCCGGCGGCGGGAACGTATTACCTTCGCCTCTCCGGATCGGATGCGGAATACTCGCTGCTGGTCAACATCGATACCGTATTTGATCTCGAAAACAACAGCTCAATCGAAACCGCGCAGAACCTCTGGGGGCATGCGGCGCTGGGGTCCTTGCTCACCGGTGTCAACGCGGTCACCGGTTCTGGTCCGACGATCACCGGACCGATCGACATCGTCGGCACGAATCTGTCCATCGGTTTTGCTGCCGACGGATCGCTGACCGGACCCGCCATCGGTGTCAAACATCGCGGGATCGAATACATCCGGTGGGGGACCTATGTCGCCGGCTACACGGTCAGCTTCAACGGCGTGAATTACACCAACAAAACTGCCGCCGGGAACGGCACGGCCTTCCCCGTGGTCATGCAGAACCTCAGCAGCGGCTCCACGCATGCGATCAAAATCACCGGCACGATCAATGGTCTTCTTTTCGAGCGGCTGTGGAAATGGATTGACGGCGACAACTTCGCTTTCGTCACCACGACCCTTACGAACAAGAGCGGCGCCACCCTGAACAATCTCGCGCTTCTCGAGAACCAGGATCCGGATCCAAACGGTGTGACCGTTACCAACAACGACGTCACGCCCAGCGGCGACATGGTGATCGCCACGGGTGCGGCCGGCGCGATTGGCCTGGGATCGGCTGATCCCCGACGCTTCGTCTCGGCCGAAGGCTTCGTGGTGAGCGACCCGTTTGAGGTCATTAACTCGCCGGTTGATCCGAATAACGCGGCCGACGACATTGCGATCAACCTCGCATTCAAGCTCGGCGCGCTGGCGCCGGGACAGAGTACGACGTCCGCGTTTGTGATGGTCATGGGCGCTAACGCGAATGAGGTGATGAACAACTACTCCGTCGTGGCGAGCCAGACCGCCGCGGGATCTTCGGACGAGGATTATTACTCGTTCAACATCGCCGCCGGCGAGACGATCCGCTTGATTACCAGGACCCCGGCGGATGGGGCGGGTGAATTTGTCAACGTGCTCGATACCTCGATGGAGTTGTTCGGCCCCGCGGGTCAATCGCTGGTGGTCAATGAGGACGGCGCGCCCGATGGACGCAACGCGCTGATCAGTTACACCGCGACGACCGCGGGTATCTACAGGCTTCTTCTAACCGGCCGAGGCAGCGGTGAGTATGTGCTGCTGATCAATCGCACGCCTGTGGCGGCCAGTGACAATCTGGTGACGCTCGAAGACCAGGCGGCGACGATATCACCGCTGGCTAATGACACCGATGGCGACGGCGATACCCTCACCGTCAGTTCGACAACCAATCCCGCCCACGGCGGCATCACGCTGAATGCCGACAGCACGATTACGTACGCGCCCGCGGCGAACTATTTCGGAAGCGATAGCTTCACCTACACGATTGTGGATGCGAGCGGCGCGAGTGCGACCGCGACGGTGAACGTGACTGTCACGCCGGTCAACGATGCACCCTCCTTCTCCAAAGGCGCCGACCTGACGGTGGGCGAGGACGCCGGGGTGGTTGCCGTCGCGGGCTGGGCAACATTCATTTCCGCGGGTCCGGGAGAAATTCAGGGGCTGACCTTCATTGTGACGGCGGATCATCCGGAGCTGTTTGCGGTTCAGCCTACTGTGGACGCATCAGGGAAGCTGGCCTTCAAGACTGCGGACAACATCAGCGGCGCGGCCAGCGTTACGGTTGTCCTGAAGGATGATGGAGGTCTCGCCAACGGCGGGATCGATACCAGCGCCCCGCAAAGCTTCACGATCACGCTGACGCCCGTGGCGGATGCACCGATGCTCACCGTCGCCAATGCCGCGGGAGACGAGGGCGCGCCGATCGGGTTATCCATTTCCACGGCGCTAGTGGACACCGACGGCTCTGAATCGCTTTCGGTGACCGTCAGTGGCGTTCCCAGCGCGGCCACGCTCTCCAAAGGCATTAACCAGGGCGGCGGCGTATGGGCGCTGTTGCCGGCGGATCTTCCGGGTCTCACCATCACCACCGGCGATAACGGAACCTACAGCCTCGTCGTCACCGCGACTTCCACCGAAGCGGGCAACGGCGCGCAGGCCAGCACTTCCGGCACGATCCAGTTGGTGGTCAGCAACGTCGCGCCCAGGGTATCACCCATCATGGGACGTCTCACGGGCGTCCGGGGCCAGTCACTTTCGTTTACGGCATCCTTCACGGATCCCGGGTATCTCGACACCCATGAGATTTCCTGGTCCTTCGGCGATGGTTCGTCAGTGGCCTTCCATCCCAGCACCGATTCTTCCGCGCTGAGCGCGGCGAAAGTCTTCACGGCCACGGGCGTCTATCAGATCACGATGTTCGTGCGGGATGATGATGGTGCGGTCACGAGCGTTTCGACGCGGGTCGCCATCAATGTTTACGACACCCAGGTTGACCCCGGCGATCCGAGCAAGACCGCTTTGGTTGTTGGTGGAACATTGGGAGATGACCAAATCCATCTCAACGCCAACAGCAAGGGCATCAGCCTGAAGATCAATGGCGTCAATATTGAAGGACTGCATCCGACCGGACGGATCATCGTCTATGGTCTGGCTGGGAATGATTCCATCACTATTTCCAGTGGCATCGATCTCCCGACCGAGCTGTATGGCGGCGACGGAAACGATACGCTCAACGGCGGAAGCGGCCCGAACATCGTTGTGGGCGGCAACGGCAACGACGTCATTATCGGCGGGCAGGTGCGCGACCTGCTCATCGGCGGCCATGGACGCGACAATATCACCGGCGGGCCTGGCGATGATCTGCTGATCGGGGGGTTTACCGACTACGATGAGGATCCCGTGATCCTTCGCACCATGTTCAACGGCTGGCTGAACACCGATAGGAGTTACCAGGAGCGGGTGGCCGATCTGACGAGTGGCGTCGGTACAGGCGGAAGTTACAAATTCACCGGCGCCACGATTCATGATGACGCGGATCGAGATGTTCTCGCCGGATCAAGCGGCAACGACTGGTTCTTCCGCAGCACCAACCTCCTCACCGGAGACGCGGTTACGGATTGGCTCAAGGACGAAATGGTCATGGTGGTGTGATGGCTGCTGGCGGAGGTTTTGCGTCCGTCGTCTCAGCCCGCCGAAGAAAGCCGCCTTCCGGAGTCGAACCGGAAACCGCTGGTTTACAAAACCAGTGCTCTGCCAATTGAGCTAAGGCGGCGGAAGACGAACTATTGCAGGATCTCCACGATCTTAAACTCCATCGTCCCCCGCGGAGCGCGCACTTTTACCGTATCGCCCACGCGCTGCTTCATCAGCGCTTCGCCCATCGGGCTGTTGACCGATACGGGGAGCACATCGCTGTTTGAATCCGGTGGGGCGGCTTCGCCGACGAGGCGGACGAGCTGCTCGGAATCATCGCTCAGGTCCAGGAGCTTGACGGTGTGGCCGAGGAAGACGAGGTCTTCGGGAACATTGTCGGTGGCGACGACGGCGATCTGGCGGAGTTTTAATTCCAGTGCCGCGAGCTGCCGTTGGATGGTGCGATTTTCTTCCTTGGCGAAGTGATATTCGGAGTTCTCTTTCAAGTCGCCCAGGCCGGCGGCCTTGCGGATTCGTTCCTGGACATCAAGCTGCATTTTGTAGAGCTCTTCGCGCTTGCGTTCGAGCTCGGCCTTTTCCTGTGGGCTCACGATCTGCATGTACGGCTCCTGACTCGTCCTTAGAAACAACGAACCACCGCGCAAAACGCGGTGGTCACGACAAAGTCGACGTCCTATTTTATATCGCCTTCACCGCATGGCAACGATCTCTTCATCCGATTTGGTATTTTGCGTCCGGCGCTCAATTCAAGCAAATTGACCTGAATTGGCCTCTCCTCTACACTCGCGTCCCGAACTGCAACTGTTGAGGAATGAGCATGGCTTTTCAATGTACCATCGTGACCCCGGAAGAACAGGCGGTGGATGAGACCGTCACGCAGGCGATCGTTCCCGCCCATGACGGCCAGATCGGCATCCTCACGGACCGCGCGCCGCTGCTGGTTAAGCTGGGACTCGGCGCCCTCAGGCTCGATCTGGCAGGGGGGCAACGCCGCACGCTCTACATCGAGGGCGGGGTCGCGCAGATGAAGGACAACCGCCTGACCATCCTCACGCAGCAAGCGATCCGGCCCGAATCCATTTCGCGCGACGCGGTGCGCGCCGAGCGTGCCGAAGCGGAGGCTCGACGCATCACCGCCGATCCCAGGAGCTTCGAAGACCGCCAGCGCCGACTCGATCGCGCGCGAGCGCTGGAAGCTTTGGCGACGAAATAATCCGCGGGTCGAATCAGCGAGGTCACCTAAGAACTCACGCGTCGAAACAGGCGCCAACTCACCAGGAACGTTGCGGCTCCGAGGATCAGGCCCACGACAATTCCGCCCACGAGCCAGTCCAATAGCGCCGGCCCGATCACTCTTCCCCAACCGAGATGCCGCACGTCCAGATTTGCCATCGCCGGCAGTGATCCATGCAAAATGAAATGCCCCACCGCAATCGCCGCGGCGATCAGCACCGGACCGGCGGGCGGCATGGAGGCTTGCGTTCCCAGCACCATCGCGAGCGGATTGAGATGCAATCTCTTTGCAAGATAGATGGCCATTGCCGTCTGCACGCCGTATAGCGGAAGATTCGCGATCCAGACGCCGAGTCCGAGCGCGACGGCAAGCGCCGGTCCCGCAGCCGAGTCGCGCTTCAGTTCACGATACGCCGCCGCCGGATTCAGCGATTGAATCAACTGATGTCCTAGCGCGCGGGCGCTGGTCGGCTTGCGCTTCGGCGCACGCTCCCACTTTCGGTGTGGCCAAGGTAAGAGCGTTCGCACCGTCAGCGGGCAGTGCATCACGATTCCGCGCCAGGTGTCGACCCAAGGCCGAAGGTGGCTGACCCGAACATCCTGGTCATACCGGCAGGAAACGGTAACTTCCACAAACGCGCATCCCGCCCGTGCAGCGCGCGTCAAAATCGCGGTCTCAAACGCATATCGTTCCGTCCGGCATCGCAAAAATCGCACCAGATCCAGAGGATAAACCCGCATCCCGCACTGGCTGTCTCTTACGGTTGCCCCGCTCTCCACCTTGATCATCAGATTCGAAATCCGCCGGCCAATCCGGCTCTTGGCGGGATAGCCGGGCGCGTTCTCATCGCGCACGCCCAGCACCATCGCCGCCGGCGACCGCTCGGCCATTTCAAGAAGCTTGGGAATTTCCTCCGGCGAAAGCTGCCCATCGGAGTCGATCGACACCGCATGCGAGAAGCCCCGGAGAGCGCCTTCCTCGAACCCGCTGCGCAGTGCCGCGGCTTTTCCTCGATTCGTCGGATGCATAACGAGCCACCGGCGCACCGGTGCTTGCGCCGCTACCCAGTGCTCAAGGATCTGCGCCGTGCGATCGGTTGATCCATCATTCACCACGACGACCGGAACGCCCACCCGTTCAATCCGCCTCAGAACGTCTTCGAGCGTCAGGGCGTTATTGTATGTCGGCACCACCACCACAGGCCGGAACTCAGCGCTCTGTTCCGCCGCTTCCACGCGATTGCAACCGTCCAATTTGTTGTGTGACCGAAGTACGTCCAGCAAAGTATGGAAAACCTAACTCCGTGCCGGATCAGGGTCAAACTCATGCGGATTTGCCACGGACGTTCCCCGATGGGGGATCAACTGCTACACTCGCCCGCAATGGCTACGCCACCCGCTCCCGCGCTAGCGCCGCATCCCACTCTTCCGCGGTATTATTCCGCTCCGGAGACCAAGCGGCCGTTCCTTCGCGACATCTTCAACAGCACCGCCTGTGATTACGACCGCATCGAGAAGATCCTGGGGCTTGGATCAGGCTCATGGTATCGGCGTCAGGCGCTCCTTCGCGCGGGTCTGAGCCCGGGGATGCGTGTCCTGGATATCGCAGCGGGCACCGGTCTCGTCGCCCGTGAGGAAATCACGATTGTCGGCTCGCCCAAGCTCATCATCGGCGTGGATCCTTCGATTGGCATGCTTTCCCGCGCGGTATCCAGCCTGGGTATTCCCGCGTTGCTGGGCGTGGGCGAACAACTTCCCATTCGCGATGAAGCCGTTGATTTCCTCTCCATGGGGTATGCGCTGAGGCATCTTTCCAGCCTCTCCGCCGCCTTCGCGGAATATCATCGCGTGCTCAAGCCGGGCGGCCGGCTCTGCATCCTCGAGATCACCCGCCATCGCCGGCGCGCGATACGTTTTTTCATGCGTTCGTACATGCGATGGGTGGTTCCATTTCTCACGCGCCTCACCGCGAGCAGCGCCGAAACAGGGCTGCTTTGGGAATATTACTCCGACACGATCGAAGCGTGCGTCGCGCCGCAGTCCGTGCTTGATGCCCTTAAACAGGCCGGCTTCGTCGACGTTCGTCGAGACGTTCAACTCGGAATCTTCTCCGAATACACTGGCCGCAAGGCTCCAACCGAATCTCGACCTTGAGCGATCGGTAGCGCCCGCTTATCGTTCTCAAAACATTTCAGGTTAGGAGGCCTCATGTCCACACCTTCTCGGTCCGCCTGCCTCGCTATCGCCGTGTGCCTGTTGTCGTGTTTGATCGGATGCTCCGGCGGCCGATCGGCACTGTTCAATGCCGCGATCTCAGGCGATCGCTCCGCGATAGACGCCGCGCTCAAAGCCAAAGACGCTAACATCAACGCCAAGAACGGCGACAAAAATACGCCGCTGATCGAAGCCGTGCAGGCGAACAACAAGGAAACCGTTGTCGCGCTCCTCGATTTCGGCGCCGATCCGAACATTGGCGATGAGGACAGAACCACCCCGCTGATTTACGCCGCCCAGAAGAACTCCGTCGAAATCGCGACGATCCTCCTCGATCACAAGGCCAATCCCAATTTGCAGGAAGAGGACGGCGATACCGCGCTGACCGAGGCCGCCGACGACGGCTATCTGGACCTGGGCCAACTCCTGCTGAATCGAGGCGCTGACCCGAACATCCGCGAGCGAGACGGCACCACCGCGCTTCACGAAGCCGCCGAGGGCGGCTATCTCGAACTCGCCCGGGTCCTCCTGGACAAGGGCGCGAACGTCAATGCGAAGACAAACAGGGGTGAGAGCGCATACGACCTTGCCGTCAAGAACCGCTATACCGCGGTGGCCGATCTGCTGAAATCCCGAACCGGCGCCGCTGCGCGATAGCATCCAAAGACTTTAGACGGATTCTGTTTAATTCTCGCGCCGGATTCTCGTTCGAAATCCGCGCCCCGCAACCGGGGCCGCTAACCAAAGGCGCAGGAGTTAAGTGAAATCCGTTATTACCCATATTGCGCATTCGACATATGCGTTACGTCACTCGCGGGTTCTCACATGGAGCGTCGTAAACGGGATCGCTTTTCCAATTTACCACCACGTCGCAATTCAGTTATGGTATGGGTGCCGTGGGTTGTTCTTGACGCAGCGAAATTGACGGGTTTACGACCCCGCGGTCGCAGCTCTGTCGGCGTTGTCTCCGCTATCCTTGTCGCCTCGCACATTGCACGAATTGAGAGTTGTACTCCTATGACTTGCCGTCCAAAGAGACGCCGCGTTGCGTCGATCGAAACGCTTGAGATCCGAGTGCTGCTCGCCAGCCCGCTCACATACACCGGGACTGCCGGCGCGGATGGTTACCTTCTGCGCGTGAAATCCGGTAGTCCCACGCAGATCGAAGTTCTCCTTAACAATGCCGTCATCGATACGCAGACAGCGTCAAACGTCACGTCGATCACCTTCAACACCGTTGCCGGCGGTGACACGGTTACGATCGCCGCAGGCGTTGCGCTTCCGGTCATCATGAATGGTGGAGCGGGAAACGACACGCTCACTGTCGCCAGCGCCGTTACGACTCCCACCTTCAACGGTGGCACCACCGCGACCGATCACGATGTCTTGAATCTTAATGCCGGCACCTATGCCCTGGCCTCCGATGCCAACGTCAACACCGCCCACTTGACGCTCAATGTCAACGCGGCTTCCGCCGCGCTCTCGGCCACGCAACACCTCGAAGCGCTCAAGATCGGCGCCGGCGGGTCCGTCTCCATGCCCGCGGGTGGATTGCTCACGCTTTACTCCGACAACCTTTCCATCGCCCCCACAGGCAGGCTGGATCTCAACGACAACAAGATCGCCATCGCCTACTCAGGCGCATCCCCGTTCACGACGTTCCAGGACTACGTGATCTCTGGATATTCCAGCAGTTCCGACACTTCCAAGACGGGAATCACTTCCAGCTTCAGCCAGAACAACGGCGGCGCCACACTCCTGATCCTCCTGGACAACGCGCTGCTGAACGCCGCCACCTGGCCAAGCGATTCCGGCAACACGGTCGGTCTTCAGACGATCGTCGGCCAACATACTTTCCTGGGTGATTTCAATCTTGACGGCCAGGTCTCGCCGCAGGACTACACGGCGATCGACGCGAACATTGGCACCGCCCCTCCCGTCGGCGTCGGTTGGTTCTACGGCGACGGAAACTTTGACGGCATCGTCTCCGCACAGGACTACACCACAATCGACTCGAGCCTCGGGTCCCGTGACATAACGCCCCCAAGTGTCGCGCTCACCGCACCCGCCGGCGCCGCCACGCTCACCGGCACGGTGACATTCTCCGCCAATGCCTCCGACAACCAATCCGTCACGGCGGTCCAGTTCCTCCTCGATGGCAAACCGTTCGGCGCTCCCGACGGCACATATCCCTTTTCCATCAGCGTCAACACCGCCACCGTTGCCAACGGCACGCATGTGATCTCAGCGATCGCCAGCGACGCCGCAGGCAATGTCTCCACCGCCGCCGTCGGACGCACCGTAACCACCGCCAATACCGTCACGGACCCGGCCATCATCGGGCAGTGGTCCGGTGTCGTGACGTGGCCCATGGTCGCCATTCACCAAGCCCTCCTGCCCAACGGTAAGATCTTCATGTGGGAAGGTGAGAGCGACGCGGGTCCCTCCGCCAAAATCTACGATCCCGCGACGGGCGTCTTCACCGCCGTCCCCGAAACCTACGCCAACATCTTCTGCTCCGCCCAGGTTCTCATGGCCGATGGACGCGTCATGGTCGTTGGCGGCTTCGGCGCCTCCAGTTCCGGCACCACCGCTGTCCTCATCTTCAACCCCGCGACCAACGCCTGGATCCAAGGTCCGTCGATGCAGTACAAGCGATGGTACGGCACCGCCACCACCCTCCCCGATGGTCGCGTCCTCGCCACCGGCGGCGCTCAGCAAACCATTACGGACTACACGCGCTTCCCCGAGGTCTACAGCCCGACCAGCAACTCCTGGACGACGCTTACCGGCGCGGATTGGGCGGTCGGGAATTATCCGTTCATGTTTGTCCTTCCCGATGGCCGCTTGATCGAAGTCGGCTCCAGTGAACTTGAAATCCCGACGCGCACGCTGAATCTCCAGACCCAGACCTGGACCACCATCGACCCCATTGCCGTCCCCGGCAACGGCGCGGTCATGATTCAGCCCGGCGTGTTCATGAAATCGGGGACCGGCATTGATTCCGACTTCCCCGGCAACTCCGTCAACACCACCTACGTGCTGGATATGAACCAGCCCTCGCCGCACTGGATTCAGACCTCGCCGATGGCGAACCCGCGCGCGTTCCACAACCAGGTCGTCCTGCCCGACGGATCTGTCCTGGTCGTCGGTGGGACAACCAAAAACGATGGCACCACCGTCTCCGCCGCCGTCAAAGCCGCGGAACTCTGGAATCCCACCACGCAGACCTGGTCCACCATGGCCTCTCAGCAGCGGCCGCGCATGTATCACTCGACCGCGATCCTGCTTCCCGACGGTCGCGTGATCAGCGCCGGCGGTGGAAAAGATTTCGGCCTCGAGCAAACCAACGAAACCAATGCCGAGATCTACTCGCCCGCCTACCTCTTCAAAGGTGCGCGGCCGACCATCACGTCCGCGCCCTCGCTCATTCAGTACAACAACAGTTTTTCCATCCAAACCCCCGATGCGTCCGGCATCACCAAAGTGTCGCTCGTCCGCCTCGGCTCGATTACGCATGACGACAATCTCGATCAGCGCTATCTCAATCTCACGTTCAGCCAGTCCGCGGGCGGCCTGACCATCAACGCCCCCGCCAACGCCAACCTGGCGCCGCCCGGCTATTACATGCTTTTCATTCTTGACGCCAACGGCGTTCCCTCAGTTGCCAGCATCATGCGGTTCCCCGCGCCGAGCGAAGATCTCCAACCGCCCACCGCGCCCACCGGCCTTACCGCTGCGGGATCGATCGGAAAAGCGACGCTCACCTGGACCGCCGCCACCGACAACATCGCCGTCACAGGTTACAACATCCACCGCTCGAACACGTCCGGCTTCACACCCTCTGCCGCAAATCTCATCGGTACGTCGATTACGCCCGGCTACACCGACAATGTCGCCGCCGGCACATGGTATTACAAAGTCATCGCAAGAGACGCCGCCGGCAATCTCAGCCCGGCCTCGAACCAGGTGTCCGCCGTCGCCACCGCCGACACCACCGCGCCCACCGTCTCTGTCACCGCGCCGATCAACGGCGCAACCGTCTCCAACACCGTTACGATTACCGCAAATGCCGGCGACAATGTCAGTGTCGCCGGCGTCCAGTTCCGTCTCGACGGAATCGCTCTCGGAGCCGAGGACACCGCCGCGCCGTATTCACTCGATTGGACGACCAACGTCGTCTCCAACGGCGCCCATACCCTCTCTGCTGTCGCCCGCGACGCAGCCGGCAACACGACCACCTCCACCGTCATCAACATCACGGTCTCGAATGCCGCGCCGACGAATCTGATCGCCGCGTGGGGTTTCGACGAAGACGGCGGGTACACCACCTTCGACGCTTCAGGGCATAACCTCGCCGGCACCGTCACCAACGCCCTCTACGTCCCCGGAAAATACAATTCCGGCCTTAACTTCAACGGCGCCAGCGCCTGGGTGACCGTCCCCCAGAATTCCCTCCTCGATCTCACCAGCGGCATGACTCTCGAAGCCTGGGTCTACCCCGTTCAAAACGGCAACTGGCGAACCGTCATTATGAAGCAGCGCCCCGGCGGCCTCGCCTACGCGATCTACGCCTACAGCGGCCCGGATGCCAGCCCCTCGAGCTATATCAATCGCAACGGCGCCGACAACGTCGCCCTCGGCGGAGCCGCCCTCCCCCTCAACACCTGGTCGCATCTTGCCGCTACCTACGATAACGCGAACCTCCGCCAGTATATCAACGGCACACTCGTCGCCACCAAGGCCGTTACCGGCAGCATCATCACCTCCACCGATGTGCTCCGCATCGGCGGCAACTCCACCTGGGGTGAATACTTCAACGGCACCATCGACGAGGTCCGAATCTACAACCGCGCCTTGACCGCGGGCGAGATCAGCACCGACATGGCCACGCCCATCGGCACCGCCGGCTTCGTCGCCATCGGCGCCGCCACATCATCCTCATCAAGCGCGACACCCCTCGCCCGACCTTCCCGCGCCCCAAAAGCTGTTACTTCCGCCGTCGGCGCCCCTTCACCCACGCAACCGCTCGTAATGCCCCCGACATTCGCCACCTTCTCAGCCACCGCCATCCCCGCTCATAAAGATCTCGTTGACGATTCCGCCGTCCTCTCCTAACCCGGAACATACGGATTTGGTTTAATTCTCGCGCCTGATTCCCGTTCGAAAGCCGCGCCCCGCAAGCGGGGCCGCTAACCAAAGGCGCAGGAATTAAGTGGGATCCGTATCATGGGCATCCTGCCCATGTCTTTCTTCATCTCAACAACCACATCACCCCGACATACCCCTCCACTCCATTGATGGATGGATTCCTCTCATCCCCCTCCATTTTCGCATTACTCAGATGCCAGTACCTGGCCCCTCCCATCAGATACATTCCCTCCCGAAGCTCGTAGGTCGCCCCCACCCCCGATCGAAACACAAAATTCAATCGCGTCCCTCCCTCCGGCACGCGCTCCGACGCTTCAAATGCCCCGAACCCCACATCCGCAAAAATCGTCCACCGATCTTTGACCCAGAAGTGATGCCGCAGCATCACGCGCACCTCACCCGCTCCGGCATCCTCCCCATCCTGAATCACGTCATACCCCGCCGCCTCGAGATTCAAGGACAACTGCTTCAGCGCATTGTATCCCACGCCGACATTGATTGAAGGCAGCCACTCCCCATTCGCCCCCGCCAGTCCCGCATACGTCTGCACCGTCCAGTTCCCCTGAAGCGTTAGTTCATCCCCCGCCCACGCGCCTTGTACCCATGAAAGAATCAGCATTGTCGAGACAATCAAACCAATCTTCACCCGAAACCTCCTGCCGCTGTGGGGTCGGAAGCAGCTCCGCGCGGCTCCCGTGATTGCACATGCTAACGAAGTTTCCCAACCTCGACAGGGGTGATCCTACACCGGCAATCATTACGCGCTCTTGCGCCGCTTACTGGTTTCCCCTCTCCCATGGTCCCGTTGAGACTTTCCATTCGGGCGCGCCCGCGCCAGCGATGCCTCCAGCGCCGCCATCAGATTCGTCGCCTTCACCGGCGCTTGCTCTTCCTCAGGCCGCGACACGATCTCCTCGCCTGCCGCCTTCTTCTCCACAAGCTGCATGATCTTCTCCCGATACTCATCGTGATACTTCGCCGGTTTGAATTTCGTCGTCAGCGAATCGATCAACTGCTGCGCGATCTTCATTTCCCGATCGTCAATCTTCGCCTTCGCATCAGTTGGAACCACGCTGTCCTTATCCACCACCTCATCCTCAAAATGCATCGTCTCCAGGCAAAGAATTCCATCCATCGGGCGGAGCGCGCACAAGTATTCCTTATTCCACATCACCACCTTCGCAATCCCAACCTTGTTCTTCTTTTCCATTGCGTCCAGCAAAAGCTTGTACGGCTTCGCGCCTTCCGGCTTGGGGGCGACGTAATACGGCCGATCAAAAAACAGCGGGTCAATCTCGTTCAGATCCACGAAATCTTGAATCTCGATCGCCTTGGATCCCTTCGGCGCCGCCGCCTCCAGCTCGTCTTGCCGGATGACCACAAACTGGTCCTTCGCGATCTCATAACCTTTCACGATATGCTCGCGATGCACTTCCTTGTCGTGGTGCGCCGGACACACCAGCTTCTGTTTCAGCGGCACCATGTCCTGATCGTGCAGACTCCGAAAGTGAACATTCTGCTCGCGGACCGCGGTAAACAGCCGCACGGGAATCGTCACCAACCCGAAATTAATCGAGCCGGTCCAGATGGGTCTTGACGACGCTTTTTGCATGACAAACCTCTATTTCAAAGTTGAGACTTCCCTGATGATTTCTCTCGCCGGCTTATCCGTTCGCAGGCCCTTAAACGCCGCTTGGTGCATGAGCCCTCCTTCAGGCCAACGCCGATACTCGATTTCACCGACCAGCACCGGTTCGAGGTAGATCACTCCCCGCTTCGGCAGCGCTTCCGCAAAAGCACTGGTCGTCCGCTGATGCTTCTCGAACAGAGCGGTCAATTGCGCATGTGTCTTCGCGTTGAACCCCGTCCCGACACTGCCTGCATAACGCAGGCGTCCGTCGCAGTCGTAATACCCCATCAGCAGCGCGCCCACGTGGTCCTTGCGATTTCCCTGCTCCGTGATCCAGGCGCCGATGATGAGCTCCTGCCGCTGGATAATCTTGATCTTCAGCCAGCAATCCAATCGCTTCCCCGGCTGATACGTGCTGTCGAATCTCTTCGCGACAATTCCTTCCAGATGATTCTGTTTCGCCGACTCGAGCATCAGCTTTCCCTCCCCACGATGCGCGGGCGTCCGCTGCCAGTGCGGCCCCGCCACCGTCAACTCCTCGAGCAACCGCCGCCGCTCGACATACGGCAGCTTCATCGTGTTCTTCCCGTCCAGATACAGGATGTCGAACGGCACGAAGAAGACGGGCACTTCCTTCATGAGCCGTTGGATCAGGCGCGGATCCTTAACATGCATCCGTCGCTGAAGCCGAGTAAAGCTCGGCCGATCCAACTCGTCCATCGCGATGATTTCCCCGTCCAGTACTGCCGATCGCGACCCCAGCGCCTGCTCCAGAGTGTGAAGCTCGGGATACCGCTGCGTGATGTCCAGGTTATTTCGGCTCCGAAACTGAATGTGCCGGCCGTCGTAGTAGGCAACCGCCCGAACCCCGTCCCACTTATATTCGACGAAGTAATCGTCGGCATTTACCGGCAATGACGATGCGAGCGTCGCCAGCATCGGCATGATGTCAGCGGGCATCGGGTCTGTCGCGGCAGACCGGGATCGGCGGCGCGGAATGGTGGGTGCGCGTTGCATGAGCTCCAGGGAAACCGCCGTCCGTGACGAGTACAGCTCCACTCGGGCTCAGAACGTACAGCGACCGACCGCGTGGCAACGATGCCGCCCCTCGGAAACTGTCCTCCTGACAAACGCTGGATATGAACCCACAGACCTGTTCTGCAAGTGGCGCGCCAAGAAGGAGTTGAGCAAACGGATGAACTTCCGATTCATCACAACTCAAGGCTGCGTAAGAGCTAGGCTGTAACTTCGCGTTTCCCCGGCTGCACGGAATCCAGGCACTGCGACAGATCGGCTATTGCCCCGAGCACCACTTAACCCAAACCTGTCGATACGCATTTTCAATCTCTCGCGCGAATCGAACAGTGCCCATCAACGGCGATTGTTTCATGCGATCTCGCAACGACCCCTGAAGCTCGCGAAGTTCCTCTCCCGATCGCGCCAGTGTTACCGCCTTCGAAATGTATTCCCGACGATTGCCCGCCGACAATTTCTCCAGTTGCAGCATCGACAGCAACCCAAGCCCCGCACGCGACACCGGCACCGTCCCCGTCAACGTCACCATTGGCACGCCCATCCAAAGCGCATGACACGATGTGGTATGCCCATTGAAGGGATAAGCATCCAGCAGAATGTCGCTGGCTCCCAACGTCGCCAAATAACGATGCAGTCCTTCGCTGGCGTTGAGCGAAATACGGTCCATCGTCAGCGAATTCTTTCCAAAGATCGCGCTCAAACGATCGCGCACACTCGGCTGGTCCGCCCCGCGCGCCTGGATGAGCAGCCGAGAGTGGGGCACCTGCCGCAAAATCTCACACCAAGCGACCATTACCTCATCCGTGATCTTCGCCAGATTATTGAAGCTGCAAAATGTGATCCCGTCGCCGCCGCGACGCCCGACATCCGGCGCCCTCTCCGGCGGCTCGTAACAACAAAAGCCTCCACTCAATCGAAGAAGCTTCTCGGTGTACCACATTTCCGTCAGACCGGAAGGATCCACGACATGGTCGGTCAAACGATAATCCACAAAGCTCGTTCCCGACGTCGAACAATAACCCAGGTAGCTGATCTGCACCGGCGCCGGTCGAACCGCCATCGCCCGGAGCCGATTCCCTCCTGTATGCAATGCAAGATCCACCAGGATGTCGATTTCATCTTCGCGAATTCGCTCCACAAGCGCGGCATCCAACATCCTTGCCGTGTCGCGCCAAACATCCGCCTGCGTTTGCAGCCTCGCCGTCACCGCATCCGGAGCACCCACGTCGCTGTAGCAAAACACCTCAACTTGCTCCCGATCATGAGCTTTGATCAGCGGCGCAAAGAAATAATGGATGGGATGATCCCGAAAATCCGGCGACAAATACCCCACGCGCAACCGTCGCTGAGGCTTGCGCGAATTTCGATGATCGCGTTGAAGAGCCATCAGCGGCACCGTCTGCCGCTGTTCCCACTGCCGATGCGCCTCCAGCAGCGCCGCCGCCTCAATCGGGCGATAATGCAGCGTCAGCATGATCGCGGTATCGGCCTCGACATAATTCGGCTTCAGCGCCACCGCCCTCTTGAAATGCTCAAGCGCGGCCTCAATCTGTCCCAGCTCCCGCAGCGTGTTCCCCAGGTTGTGGTGCGCCTCTGCATAGTCCGGCGACAATCGAATCGCGCTCCTGAAACTTTCCACCGCCGCATCCAGGTGCCCGTCACGCTGAAGCAGAATTCCCATGGTGCTTTGATTCAGCGGGTCTTTCGGATCCAGCTCAATCGCTCGCCGGAGCCGCGCCTCGGCCTCAACAAGATTCCCCTGCGTCACCAGCAAATCACCCAGAATCTGCAAGGTATTCGGCCATTCCGGGGCCAAATCCACCGCCCTCCGCGCCATCAAGACCGCTTCATCGAATTTCCCCGCCGTCCGCAGGGCGATCGCGAGATTGCACACTGAGCTGGGATCATTCGGATTCAGCGCAACCGCACGCCGCTGCGCCGTCAGCGCCTCATCCACCCGCCCACTGAGCTGATAAGCCGCCCCAAGGTTGCTCCATGCAACAAAATCGTCTTCCCGAACCCGCGTCGCGGTCTTAAACGTCTCAATCGCGTCATCGTGCTTTCCCAGCGACAGCAGCGCATGTCCCAGCGTGTTGTGTGCCCGCAACTGAGGGTCCAACGCAAACGCCCGCCGCAGCAGCGTCTCGGCCTGCGCGGGGTTCCCGGTCTCGACGCAAACCTCCCCAAGAAGGTTCAGCGCGGGAACGTAATTTGGATTCGCCGCCAGAATCTGCTGATAAACCGCCGCCGCCTCCGAAAAACGCTGCGCGCGGTGATGCTCCGTCGCGATCGCCATCGCTTGCTCAAGCGTGACCGTTGCCATCGTCCGCGATCGTATCGATTCGACCCCAGCCGTGCACGCGATCAGCGGCCGTCCAACGTCACCTTTGCAATCCGCCACGCGTCCCTGTCCTGCACATACGAAACCGTCTGCGCCGCATGTCGCCCCTGATACGCTGCTTCGATCCGCACGTTCTCCGAAGCACCTGCAAACGTCAGTACCGCCCCCGCTAACGGTATTGGCAACTCCACCTTCACCGGCTGCGTCGTCGTCCCCAAATTTAGTCGCGAGCGCGCCGCGGCCTCGCCCACAATCAGAAGCTGGCGAAGCTGGGTTTCGGCGCTCGCTGACTGCACACGCTTCGCTTCGCCGGCGAACAACGTCGCCATCACCGCAAGCGTTGCCCCCGCCAAACCCAACAGCGTAATCGCGACAATCATCACGAACCCGCGATGCCGCAACCGACTCGTTCTATTTTGCCAGTGCGTTTTCATAGCGCCATCCCCTCCGCCAGCCGGCGTTGATTCACCAACTCGAGTTGCGCCCCACGCGCTCGCGATGATTCCGGGATCCGCATCACCACTCGAGTCCCCTCCACCGCAAGGCGCATTCCCGGCACCTCCGCACGCCACCGCAATAGCTCTTCCTTCCCGCCCGCCCGGCTCGCGCGAATCATCGACCCATCTTTGTCCACGCGCCACTCCACCTGCCCGCCCCCCGACATCTTTAATGTTACGACCTGATTGGCCGCACTCATCTCCGATGCCGTCCACGCATCCGCGCGAAGCATCCGCATCGCCGAATCAAATCGCACTGTCCGCGTATGCGCCTGCGATGCGTTGTGGTTCAGTTTCATGATCGAGGTGAACAGTCGCGCGGAAATCAGCGAAAAGACGCTGAGAATGATGATCAGCAACAGCAATTCAATCATCAAATATCCTTGACGATTTCTGCGACCCTTGTTCATTTCGCCCCGCCTTTCTGTTTCGCAGCCGCCGGAATCATGCCCGTCAGCGACGCGCTTCGCCCATTGATCTGAACATCCACCGTCGCCCACTTCAATCCCTTGACCGTGCTTGCCGTGTCCAGCGCCGTCACCTTCAATTGACCCTTCTCCGGCACACTTGGCGCTTCTGTGCCGCTCTGAAGCGCCACCATCGTCTGCTCCGCAAGCAGGGTCGCCGCCCGCGAATCATTCAGCCGCTGTGATCCCTTGAACTGCCGCCCGATCGCTATCGAGAACAGCACCATGACGAACGAAACGATTGCAATCGCGATAATCACTTCGGTCATGAAAAACCCGGTATGTCTGCGCCGAATGCTCATAACGGATTCATCCTTGATTGCGACGCCAGATGGTTGATCATCTCCGTCATCGGCGAAAACAAGCTGAACGTCACCGCGCCGACAATTACGCCGAACGCCAACACCGTCAACGGAACCGCCGCCCCCTGCACCAGCGCCGATAATCGGCTGAACCGGGTGCGGTAGTACCGCGCGAGAAATCGAAGCACATTCGCCGCATCTTCATTCTGCCGCGCCGCGCTGAGCATCCCCACAACAATCTCCGGCATCCCCGCGCTCCGCGCCGCATCATGAATCGAAGCCCCATCCGAGACCTCCCGCGCCCACCGCAGAACGCGCGCCCGCAAAACAGCGTTCACACGCAGCAGCCCCGCCTGTGCAATCGCCTTATCCGCCGGCATCCCCGCCTCAAACGCATCCGCCAGCGCCTCACAGACATCCGTCAGCCCGCGATCTCGCTGCAGCGCATGCGCAATCGGCATCCACCACAGCGCATATTGAATCGCCACCTGCCGCATCGTTCCCGTTGATCGCTCCGGATGAAACGTCTCCCACATCGCCCGCGCCCCGGTCCAGAGTATCGTTGCCACAACCAGTATTCCGATCACCGGTCCAAACACATAGGCGAGCTGAAAGGTCCGCACCGTGATCGTCGGCATTTTCATCCCGAAATCCCTGGAGATCGCCTGGAGCTTCGGCAAAACGAAGATCGCGATCATCGAGAGGACCAGCGACGTCACCAGAAGCATCAGCGGCGGATAAATCCAGAAGAACATCGAGTCGATTCCATCCCGCCGCGCCGCCACATCCCGCTCCTGACGCAGCCTGAGCAGCGCCTGAGGCAGACGCCCCACACGCTCCGCCGCCGTGATAATCCCGATCACCCGATCCGGAATCTCCGGCACCGACATGTCCAGCGCCGCGCCGATCGGAATCCCATCTTCCATCCGCTGCCGTAGATGCCCCAGTCGCAACGCCGATTTCCCCGGCTCGCTCCGCTGCGCCGCCCACAGCATCCGCGGCAACGGCAAGTTCAACCGCACTGCCTGCTCCAGGTAACTCAGCACCATCGCCGCTCGCCGCCCGCGCGAATTCGTCGCAATCCCCAGCATCAATGGAAACAGCAGCAGCACCGCCAGGATCCCCAGGATCCCAAACACCGGCGCAAAGCCGACGCCGATCAGAACCGCGCCGGCGAACAGCAGCGCCCCCGCCGCCACCATCCAGAACAACATTTCGAGAATGAATTTGAGGACACGCAGCATCGGTTATCCCGTCATGTTTCGGATGAGCGTGACGAACGGAATAAACAGCGCCATGATTACAAACCCGATCACGCACGCCACCACGATGATGAGCACCGGCGTCAGCACCCCCGGGATGAGCGCCAACCGCGTCTCCGCCTGCTGCTGATACATCTCCGTAAGCGTCGCCAGCATCGCCGGCAGATCGTGGTTCTCGCTCCCCAGCGACATCGCCGCCGATACCGTCGCCGGAAGAATCGCCGTTCGCTCGACCTGATCCAAACGCTGCCCCGCCGCCAGCGCGCTCGTCATCATTTCCCCATCGCGACGCAAGGCGGGCGATCCAATCGCATCGCCCGCAAGCTTGATCGCCCCCGGCAAATCCATTCCACCCTGCACCCCAAGCCGAACCGCGTCGCACCACCGCGCAATCAGATTCCGCTCGATCACCGGTCCAATCAGCGGCATCGGCAACACGAGACGATCCACCGCCGCCCGATCCCAACCCGCGACCCGTAAAAGCTGCCAGCCCACCGGAATCATCACCAGCGCGACCACAATCGCGATTGCCACCATCGGAACCCAATTCGCCATGCTCAACAGTATCGCCGTGATCGCAGGCAGTTGGACCCCAAACCCCTTGTACATCGTCCCAAACTGCGGCAGCACAACCATCCCCAGAAACACCAGCACCGCCGCCAGCGCCAGCATCACCATGATCGGATACGACATCGCCCGCCACAGCATCGCGCGGACCCGCGCCACCAATTCGATGTGCCGCCCAAGGTTCAGCAGCATCGCCGACAGGTTATTCATCCGCACGCCCGCGGAAACAAGCTGCCCATACAACGGTGGAAAGTTCATCTGATGCTTCTCAAGCGCTTCTCCCAGCGGCGTCCCCTTCTCCATCTCCGCCACAACCTGGTGAATCGTCTGCTTCAGCCGCCCCGATCGCATGTCCTGCGCAATCAGCCGCAGCCCATGCTCAACCGGCAGCCCCGCCGCCGTCAGTTGCGTCAGCTGCTGATTGAACGCCAGAAAATCCTCCCCGCGCAGCGGCGTCGTCCGCCCCGGACGCCGCACCGGCTCCACCTGCATCACCCGCAGCCGCAGGTTCCCCAGCAACTGATTCGCCTGCTCCAGATCCGGCGCATCGATCGTCCCGCTGATCGGCAACCCTTCCACGGTCTGCGCCTGATAAGCAAAGGTGTTCATTTCATGGGTGTCTTCAGACATAAATCATCCAAAATTTTTCGCGACTACTCCGGACGCTGTGGGGGCGACGCCTGCGTCGCGGTCGACGCGAAGCGTCGAGATAACTGTCGCACGTGAGACTCGCGGCTGCGCCGCGGCGCGACGCAGGCGTCGCCCCTACATTCCCAGCACGCGCCCAATCTCCTCGGCATCCGTCACTCCGTTCTCAACCAGCAGCTCGGCGGAAGCACGCATCGATGCAAAACCACTCTGCTCCCCGTACGCCTGACGCAACGTCTCCAAATCCGCCTTCTGCAACAACGCCTTTCGCACCGTCTCATCCAGCTGCATATATTCCGCCACAGGCGCTCGACCGGAATATCTTTCACCATTTTTCTTCCGCACAAGGCGCTGCGCCACCACCTCGAAGAGTGCACTGCTGATCTGGTAAGGTTCCACCCCCATCTCCATCAATCGCGCCATCGCCCCCGCCGGCGTTGCCGCATGCAGCGTCGAGATCAACCGATGTCCCGACAGCGCCGCCTGAATCGCGATGGATGCGGTGGCCGCATCCCGAATCTCCCCCAGCATCAGAACCTGCGGGTCCTGCCGCAGAATGGATCGCAGCGCCCGCTCATACGTCAGCTCGCCAAAAGGCGACACCTCAATCTGCGTCACCCCCGGCAAATCCCGCTCCACCGGATCTTCCAGCGCCACAATCGATAGCCCCTGTGATGTCGATGCGATGTACTGCAACACCGCATAAATCGTCGTCGTCTTCCCCGATCCCGCCGGTCCCGTCAGGATCAGCATCCCCGAATCGCTCGCCGCGAACTTCTTCAACCCCGCCAGCACGGTCTCCGGCAAACCCAACTGATCCAGCGTCCGCGCCGCCGCAAGCTCCGCCGGCATCCGCACCGCCGCCCGCAGCCCATGCGTCGTCGGCATCACGCTCACCCGCAAATCCATGGATCCTTCACGCGATGCCACCGTCACCGTTGCCCGCCCCTCCTGCGGAATATCCATGCGATACGTCAAGAGCTGAGACATCACCATCAGCCGCTGCACCAGGCTCCGTCCCGCGCCAACCGGATAAGTCCCCACCGTCTCCAGCAATCCATCCACCCGATACCGAACTTCCATCCCCGCCCCCGTCGGCTCCAGATGAACATCCGAAGCCTCCCGGCGCACAGCCCCGTCCAACAGCTCATCCATCACCAGGCGAGCATCAAAAGTGTGACCGTTCGCATTCGACATTCGATCGACTCTAGTTTCTCGCATTGCATGCAGGGTCCGTTTCAGCGGACCGGTTATTCGTGTCATCACTTGAAGCGAAGAAAGAACTCCTCCACCGACCCCTTCGACGCTCGTGCCGGCGTCTCTTCCTTCGGCTGATTCATCTCCCTCCGTATCTTCTGCATGCCCACCACCGACACTGCCGTCAACACAAAAATCATCACCGCCGCGAACGCAATCAGCGCAATCCGCCGCACCTTGCTCGCCGCCATCTCATGCGCAATCTTTCCCGCCAATTCTCCCGCCATCTCTCCCCCGGCGCTCGGTGCCAAAGCCGACATCGCAACCCGCTCCGCCAACCCCGCCGGCGCCTGCGGCGCCATCTTCGTAAACAAATAACTCCCCAGCAGCGCCGCCGGCACCATCTGTCCATTCTTCGCGAAGATCGTCCGAAGCTGATCCACCGCCCGAGAAACGCGCTTCCGCGCCGCATCTTCCGCCGTTCCCAAAATCACCCCAATCTCCGCAAAACTTTTCCGCTCATAAAACCGAAGCAGGATCGCACGACGATCCGCGTCCCGTAACTTGCCCATCGCTCCATCAAGCATCTCCTGCAGCTCCGCCCATTGCAGATCGAGGTTCTCACGGGCCGGGTTATTGGCCGCCATCTCAGCCACCTTTTTCTCATGATGCCGCCGGCGATGTGACATCTTCAGGGTGCTCAGGGCGGCAAATCGAGTGGTGCTCAGGAGCCAGCTGCTCAGCACCGCCTCATGTCGAAGTGTCGAAGCCTTGCGAGACAGCACGATGAAAACCGCCTGCGTCACATCCTCGGCAATCTCAGAGTTGCGGACATGACGCATCGCGGCCGCATAAACAAAGTTCACGTGCCGGTTCACCAGCGACGCAAACGCTTCATGCGATCCCGTCTCCACATACTGCTGCAGGAGTTGTGCGTCTTCCATGCTGTCGTGTCATCTTAACATGCACGCGTCGCCCCCCAACCGGACATCACCCCACCAAAAACCTCTTCCCCGTGCCTATCCTTAGAATGGCGTTTGCACACACGGACATTTATGGACGATCTCCACCTGAATCTTGAAAAACTGCTGAATCTGGTCATCCCCGACCCGGCACATTGTCGCGACGATGCCCAGCAGCTTCGCCTCCAGGATCCCAACGCGTCCTCCGAAATGATCGCCCAGCGCGCTGTCAAAGATGCCCGCAAGTGGGCCGCCTCCGTCGGTGCCGTCACCGGCATCGCCGCCTCCCCGTTGACCTTTCTTCCCGCCGCCGTAGCCGACGCCGCCGCGATGCTCCGGCTCGAAGGCAAACTCGCCGGCGTCATCGCCGCGCTGCTCGATCCTGCATCGCTCGACGAACCCGAAATGTTCCGCCGCGACGTCCTCCGCAACGTCTTCCCCGGCGCGGTCAGCCAGGCCCTCCGCAAATTCGGCATCCGCGCCACCGAAGAAGCCACCAAGAACCTCGTCCGAAAACTCGCCGGCCGCGAAGCCACCAAAGAACTCACCGAACGCGCCGCCAAGCTGCTCGGCATCCGGCTCACCGAAAAAGCCATCGCCACCAAAACCATCCCCCTCGTCGGCGCCGGAATCGGCGCCGCCTGGAACTGGACCGAAATCCAACTCGTCGGCTACCGCACCATCGACTATCATCTGGGAAGAGACTCCGCCGGCGTCCGCATCCGAAAACGTGTCAACGCCTTCGTAAGATCCCAAACCAAAAAACTCCCCCGTCCCAGCCGCAAATCCGACTGACCTCTTGTCTTTCCCCCTCGCCCGTTACTCCGGCCTGCGACGAGCTTTGTCGAGTCGGAGAGGATCGGGGTGAGGGTAGGGGGGGTACGGGGTCGGCGTGATTCGCGAACATTTTCAGAGCAGGGACTCCGAAGGATCTCCTGGGGAGCTATAGGCCAGATCCTTCGGAGTACCTCTGGACTTCCCCACGAATGGTGGGCGCGACGAAGGGCAGCATAATGGCTGTCAACGGAGCGAACCATGGCACGACGGAAGTTCACGCGGGAGTTCAAGGTCTCAGCGGTCAAGCTGGTCAACGAGCAGGGGTACTCGATCC
>JBBRYX010000014.1:0-116440 GCA_038237225.1 Tepidisphaerales bacterium
AAAGCTGGCATCGAGCGTCCCATCAACGTTGTATCGCGCCACCGCGACGTTGCCGTTGAAATGCCCCGCCACCACCCGCTTCCCATCCGGCTGAACCAATTCATTCTTGACCTGCCCGCCCGCAAACGGAAACGGTTCCGGACCCGCAAGCGCCGGATCCGTAGTAACGATACTCCCCACGCTCGTGATCGCCGTCAGATCCCCGCCATTCCACCGAATCGCAGACTTCCGCTCCAACCAGGATCCAATGCATCACATTGCAACGAAATGCAACTCCCTCCCCGCCTCGTCCCTCCCTTCGCGCCTTCGTCCCTCCGTGCCTCCGTGCCTCCGTGCCTCATTCCCCGAGTCACCCCGCCCCGTTCACCCGCTCGCTCAGAACGCGCTTCAGCACCTTCCCCGTCGGCGAACGCGGTAGATCCTCCACCACCATCACCTCGCGCGGCACCTTCCAGTTCATCAATCCCTGCGACCGCGCAAACTCCCGCACCTCGTCGGCCACAATTGTTGCCCCTTCTTTCGCGACTACAAACGCCACAACCACTTCACCTCTCCCCGGATCTTTCTTCCCCACCACCGCCGCCTCGCGAATCCCCGGATGCTTCAACAACAAGTCCTCGATCTCCCGCGGAACCGCCTTCTCCCCCGCGACGATGATCAACTCTTTCTTCCGGCCCGTGATGTGCAGAAAACCCGCTTCATCCACTCTCCCAAGATCGCCGGTTTTGAAATAGCCGTCGCCCGTCAGCGCCTCTGAAGTTTCCTTCGGCAGATTAAAATACCCCTTCATAATCATCGGACCCTTCAACCAGACCTCCCCGCTCTGATGCGCCGGCGCCCGCTTGCCCTCATCATCAACGATCTTCACCTGCACCCCCGGCAACGGTTTCCCCACGCTCCCCGGCTGATTCGCCTGCGGCGTATTCAGCGCCACCACCGGGCTGGTCTCGGTGAGACCATACCCTTCATACAACGTCTGCCCGAACCGCTGCGCAAATCCATCCCGCAGCGCTGTCGGCAAAGGCTCGCCCCCGGAGATGGTGGCGTACAGGCTCGAGAAATCCTCCGCGCTCGCGCTCTTCAAGTGCGCCATCGCCGCATACATGCTCGGAACGCCAAAGAGAATCGAGATCCCATGCTCGCGGATTGCCTTCACCGCGCCCACCGCGCTGAACCGCGCCATATAAACGATCGTGCTCCCCAACTGAATCGGCGCCAGCATCATCGCCGTCATCCCAAACGCATGAAAAAGCGGGATCACCCCAAGGAACTTGTGCTTCGTCTGCAAACCCGCGTGCTCGATCGAGGCATCCACATCGCTCTGCAAATTCCCGTACGTAAGCATGACGCCCTTCGGCAGCCCGCTCGTTCCGCTCGTGTACATCAGCACCGCGACATCGTCCGCATTCACGCTCGGAAAATGCGGCGCAATCGCGCCCGCAGGCGGCCTCGGAAGCGCCATCAGATCCACCACCTTCAGGTTCGAATCTTTCAGCCGTCCGGCAAGGAACGGGATCGTCACCACCGTATCAATCCCGCTATCCGCGATGACGTGCGCAACCTCGCGATCCCCCAGCAGAAAGTTAATCGGCACCACGCTCTTCCCCGCCAGCAGCGTGCCATAAAAGCTCGCCACAAATCCCGCGCTCGCCGGCAATAGCAACCCCACCCGAGGACGCGCCGTCTGCATCGGCAGATACAGCCCCAGCCCCGCGGCCATGGTCGCGAGCTGCTGATACGTGTACTGACCGGTGTCGTCAATGACAGCGATCTCGTTCGGATGCGCGCCGGCGTTGCGGAACAGGGGTTCGAAGAGCATATTGGACGGCCTCAACTTCTAATTGATGCGCTTACTAACTTACTGGACGAGGCACGGATGCGAAATAGAAAGACTGTTGAAGCTCGAATGACGAAACCCGAATCACGAATGAAATCCGAAGCCCGAATGACGAAACCACGTTCGGATGTCCGCCTTCAGCATTCGTCATTCGTCATTCGTCATTCTTTCGTCATTCTGGTTTCGTCATTCGTCATTGTCCCATCCGGCTGCGGTGGTCCTCAGCCTCACGCGCAGGAAAAGGCCACCCTCCAGGCTGCCTCCCGATCCATCGAAGCCCAGCAGTTCGATCAAGCCATCGCCCAGGCCGATGTTTACCTCGCCAAGATCCCCCACGGCCCCGGCTCCGCCGAGGCGCTGTACATCAAAGGCAGAGGCTATGAAGGCCGCGTCGCGCAGAACATTGCCGCCGCCCAGGCCAACCTCCAATCCGCCCGCACCGCCTACATCCAGGCGTTGGCCGGAAATCCTTCCCCCATCCTCGAGCCCTCCATTCACACCAGCCTCGCAAACGTCGCCTATTTCCAGGACGACTACGCCACCGCTCTGGCCCAGTGGACAACCGCCTATCCCAAGCTCCTCGACGACAGCGTCCGCGGCTGGGTCCTCTACCGAATCGGGATTTGCCAACAGCGCCTCGGCGAATTTGACCGCGCCGATCAGACGTTCGCGCAAGTGCAGAATAGCTTCCGCAATTCCGTCCCCGCCCAGCGCGCTCGCGAACATCAAGGCGCGCGATCGTTCCACGTCCAGTTAGCCACCTTCGCGAGCGCCGCCAGCGCCGACAACGCCGCCGTCAAACTCCGTATCCAAGGCGTCAACCCCGTCCGCACCATGAACCCCCAAGGCCAACAACAGCTCCGCATCGGCCCTATCCCCAACTACGCGCAGGCCACGACGCTAAAAAACCGCTTCGCGTCGCAGTACCCGGATGCGCTCGTCATACCGTGACGCCTGAGCCCCGCGCAAAGATCGCAAAGCCTCAACGATCACGAAGAATTTCTCTTTCGTTCCTTCTCTGAATCTCTGCGCTCTCTGTAATCTCTGTGAATCCCTTCACCGAATCCACGGCACAATCAATCTCACCATCCCCACAATCACCACCACTCCCACCCCATCCAACAGCAACCCGTACCGCATCATTCGCCCGATCGGGATGTACCCCGATCCATAGACGATCGCATTACAGGGCGTCGACACCGGCAGCATAAATCCCAGGCTTGCGCCAAACGTCGCCCCCAGCGCCGGCTCGAGCGGATCAACACCCGCGCTCTTCGCCAGCGCAATCACCACTGGGACAATCATCGTCGCCGATGCGGTGTTGCTGGTTGTCTCCGACAGCAGCGCCGCCACGACCGTCGCGGCCACCAGCATCCGAAATCCGCTTCCCTGCACCGGAAGCAGATGGGTGAGTCCTTCGCCCACCGCCTTGGCGAGTCCGGTATTGAACATCAGGATTCCCAGCGCCAGCCCGCCTCCGTAAAGCAGCACCACGCCCCAATCGATCTGCACCGCCTCGGTCCAGTTGATCGCCCGACCGTCCCGATCCCCTGGCAACAGGAAAAGCAGAATCGCCCCCACCGTCGCGCTGACCCCTTCATGCATCACGTTGTTGAGCGTCAGATATTTCTCGCTTCGTTCGCCAAACACCAGCGCCACAACCCCCGGCGTCACCCACAGCAGCACGGTCACGCCAAACGCAATGCACGTCGAGATTTGCGCCGTCGTCCAAGACCCCAGTCGATCGCGCTCGCGCTCGAGCATCTGATGGCTACCCGGAATCTCCTTGATGCCCGCCCGGCAAAGGAAGCTCAAATAAGCCGCCAGCCAGATAAACAAAACGATGACCACCGGGAACCCAATCAGGCACCATTTGAAGAACGAGATCTGCACCCCCAGCGCCTCGCGGATATATCCCAGACCAATCACATTGGGAGCAGTTCCGATTGGCGTGGCCAATCCTCCAATCGATGCCGCGAAAGAAGTCATCAGCATCAATCCCGTCGCATAACGCCGGTTGATCTTCGCGCCGCCTTCCTTCTCGTGCTCGAACAGGAACGACAGGATCGACAACGCAATCGCGAACATCATCGCCGTCGCCGCGGTGTTGGCGATCCATCCCGACAGAAATGCCGTCACCGCCCCAAACGCGATCAAGATTCTCCCCGGCCGCGCCCCCACACCCCGCATCGACAGCACGCCAAAAGCCAATCTCCGATCCAGGCCATGGATGAAGATCGCCCGCGCCAGGATGAACGATCCGATGAACAAAAAGATCAAGGGATCCGCAAACGGCGCAAACACTTCCTTCGCCGACCCAACCCGGAACATGACGCACAGCGCCGCCCCCAGCATCGCCGTCACCGGCATCGGCAACGATTCGCAAATCCACAAGACCACAATCCCCGCCATGATCGCCGCCAGCCGATGCGCTTTGGCATCCAGCCCCCGCATCGGCAGGAACAGCATCGCGAGAAAGATTGCCGGCGCGACCACAGCGCCACTGCGTTTCCGCCACCGCTCGAACTTTTCCTCCGCCGGCGAAAGCGCCTCGACCACGTGCATGCCTTAGAACTTACTCCCACGACACGAACCGATGCAAAGATTGGCCGCGTTGGCTATTGCTCGTCCGGGGTGTTTTCTTCCGCCTGTGTCACTCGGCGAATGCAGATCGGGGGATCTCTGATGATGTTCTTGTCAAAGTAAACTCTGACGATCGCCTTCTCCGCCGCCGACTCCTCCAGTCCATCCACCTTCACCTTCCCCGCGATCGGCAAATCAATTTCACCGTCGCCGTTCACCTGTAACACCTTTCGTGTCATCTTCCCCGGTGCGTCCAGATCCCAAAGGATGAACTCGACATATTCATCCCGTGCGATCGGCCCCGATTTGATTGTCGCGGCATCCGCCGACTCCGCGCGCGCCATCGTCACACCCGTTGCCATCTTCCGGTCGCTGTATTCCTTCACGATCGCACGAGTCGCGTCCGCGAGCGTCTTCTCTTTGATTTCCACGCGCCCAACGTATGGGAGGCCGATCTTGCCGTCCCCATCCACGCGCCTTTTGAGCACCGTCGCGGTGCCGTTCCCGAACAGATTCTTCAACGTCACCTTCACCAAGTCGTCCGTACGAAGCGCCGCCGTCTGATCCACCGGCTGGCTCGTCGCACCTTCCGCAAGACACAGCGTCGGCAGCACCAAAATGATCGCGACGCATCGCATCAACGTCTTCATGCGCAGGCTCCGTTCCCGCCAAGATTATTGGTCTCTTCCGATCATTGTACCCGCGGAGTCGTCGTCAAGCTTCTTCAAAAACTCCCCAATCCGATCGAGCCCCTTATCAATCTGCTCCATGCTCGTCGCGAAGCTCAAACGGACGTGCGTCTCAAATCCCGAGTCATTGCCCGGAACCACGGCCACGTGCGCTTGTTCCAGAAGCTGCGCTGAGAAACTCACGGCGTCCGTAATCCCCGCCCTTCCAAAATACTTGCTGACATTCGGGAAGCAATAAAACGCCCCCTGCGGCTTCACGCATGTCACCCCAAGATCGCACAGGCGCTTGTGCATGTGGTGTGCCCGCTTCTCAAACTCCTTCCGCATGTGCTCAACCGATTCCTTTCCGCGCGGATCGGTCAGCGCCACAGCCGCCGGGATCTGCGTAAAGCTCGTGATATGGCTCGTCATCTGTGACTGCAGCTTGTTGATCGCATCGATCACCGGTTTCGGCCCGCCGATATATCCCACGCGCCACCCGGTCATCGCAAAGCTCTTTGAGTGACAATTAAAGGTCAGGGTCTGATCGAGCAGCCGTGGATCAAGCGACGCGAACGAAACAAACTTCAGCCCGTCGTATACCAGCTTCTCGTAGATCTCATCCGAGAAGACCGTCAGGTTCGGATGCTTCACCACCACATCCGCCAGCGCCTTCAGTTCGTCGGGCGTATACGCATGGCCGCCGGGATTCGAAGGCGAATTCAGGACCAACACTTTGGACTTCGGCCCGATCGCACGTTCAAGCTGCTGCGGCGAGATTCGAAAATTCTTCGCTTCCTCCGCCTTGATGACCTTCGGCACCCCGCCCGCCAACTTCACCTGCTCCGGGTAACTGACCCAGTACGGCGCGGGAATCAGCACCTCATCGTCCGGATTGATCGTCGCCATGAACGCCATGTACAGGCAGTGCTTACCGCCTGCTCCGAGCGTGATCTGATCGGGCTTGTAAGGCAGGTTGTTCTCGCTGTTGAACTTCCGCGCGATTGCCTCCCGAAGCTCCGGGAATGACGGCGTCGGCGTATATTTCGTCTGCCCGTTATCCAGCGCCTGCTTTGCGGCATCCTTGATAAACCCCGGCGTATCAAAGTCCGGCTCGCCAGCGCCAAATCCAACCACATCGATTCCCGCCTTCTTCATTGCCGCTGCCTTGGCGCTGACCGCAAGCGTGATCGACTCGGAAACCAGCTTCATCCTCTCAGCAAGCGCAATCATCGAGTCCCTTCGAGTAAGAGTCCGCGATGACGGTATTGAGAACATCCAGCGCCTGCAAGCAGCGCAGGCCCTATGCGAACGCGGCTAATTTTTGCAACTCCAGAATCATATGTTGTACAAATGCAATGGCCCCCTAAGGGATTCCTCAAACCGAGGAACGACTTTTGCTGTACCGCCCCATCCTACGGCCGGGCGGTAGTTTCGTGACGATAAGTCGTATCGCGTCCCCGGGTCCGGCAATCACTTCTTCCACAGGAGCGAAATGACAACTCACATCAGTTCATCGGGACTTCCTTCAGATGCTGTAGCAATGGGGGGATTACCGCTCGGAACCATGATGAGCCCGCCTGCCATGCCAGTCGTGCTGCCTCCTGTTAACGTGCACCACCTTCTGGAACATGTCGCACAGGACCTGAAACGCCAATTTACGGCTAAAAAACTCGACCTCAGCATGAAGCTTTCTGCCCGCGGCTACCTGATCGCCGGCGATCGCGAGCGCATGCGACAGATTTACACCAACCTCATCAGCAATGCGGTAACCTACGCGCGCAAAGGCGGGCAGATCACCGTCCGGTCCACCTGTCCCACCCCGGATGCGCTTCGCGTTGAAGTGTCCCGTTCGTAACCACGGCGCGGCAGAGGGAGTTGAACCGTGTCGACCGTTATGATCGTCGATGATGCCGACATTGCCCGCGCGACGCTGGGGCGTCTGCTCCAGCGCGAAGGGTATCAGACCGTCCTTGCCCACAACGGTCGCGATGCGCTCGAGACGCTTGAGAAACAGCGCGAGCCCGACCTGATCGTCCTGGACCTGAACATGCCGGATGTGGATGGCCTGGAACTGCTCGAAATCCTCCACCGCCATCCTCGCTGGCAGTCCATCCCGGTGATCATGCTGACCGCCGTCTCCGACACGCACATGGTTACTCGCGCCCACCAACTTGGCGCCAAAGAATACCTGGTGAAAGCGACCTTCTCCGTGAAGGAAATGCTCCACCACGTGAAGATGTACACGGCGCAGGCGCAGTAGAAGACAAGCACGAAATCCGAAGCTCGAAATCCGAAACAAATCTCAATCATCAAAAGAGAAATGACCGATACCGCTGTTCGCGATTCGGTCATTTCTCATTTGTACTTCGGATTTGTTTCGGATTTCGAAATTCGGATTTCGAGTTTCCTCTAATCTACCTCTTCGCCTGGGCGTAATACCCGATCAGGTACAGGAACCGGTTCTGATTCAGGATCGGGATGTGCAGATCAGCCGCCTGCTTCTTCATGCCCGCGTATTGATCCAGTGCCGTCTGCGCATCCGCCAGCTTCTTCGCATTGAAAGGATCCTGCAGATCTTCCTTCGAGAAACTCGGCAACAGCGGCTCCTTGCCCAGGACCACGAAGTCCGTGTCCACGTTCACCTGATCCGACAGCTTCCCGCCCCATTGCGTCACGAGGCGCCTTACCACTTCCGTCTCGTTGGGCGTGGCCACCTTGTTCTGATCCAGATCGAAATCGCCGTAGATCATGAACGTGTACTTCGTGTTCGGATCGTAAACCAGGTTCGCGATTAAATCGCCTTCCGTGATCTGCGTCCCGATCGTCTGGCGAACGACATGGCACTCCGACGAATTCGTCCCCACGCGAGTCACTTCAATCGAAGCCTTGCCCTTGGGCAGATTCTCATCGGTCGAAGGATCACCGGCCTTGGGAATTCCTTCCCCTTTGTCGTACACCTCAAACGTCAGCCCCGGCGTGATCGAGTTGACGGATCCAAGATCAATGTAAACCGTATCCTTCGCTGGAATCCGGAGCACTTTGCCATCAGCATTGCGAATGATGGGATCGTCCGTGTTGACGCGGCCTTCGCCAAGCTTGACTCGAAGGCGATCGAGATCGGTCGTCATCTTCTCGATCGTGCGCTGTCGCTCCGCCAGAAGCACCTGCTGCTTGTTCGCCGCCTCCTGAGCGGCTGCGCGATCGGCGGCAACGCCTTTCTGAATCTCCTCAACCGATGCATCCTTCTGCCCCGTGTACTTCGTGTAGGAAGCGAGCGTCTCCTGCTGCTGGGCGCGAACCGCGTCGAGGTTCTTGTTCATCTCCGCCCGCGCCGCATCAAATTGCTTGACCAATTCAGTCTGCTGCTGCTTGGTCTCCGTGACCTGAGTCTGCAAATCCTTGTTCTTCTGATTCGCCACCTTCAGCCCATCGGAAAGCGCGCTCACCGCCTGGGCGAGATTGTCGCTCGCGGGAAGATTGATCCCCGCCTCCTTGCCGACCGCGGCCGCCTTCTCCAGCGCCGCACGCGCCGCGGGGGTTGCAGTCCCCGCCGAGGTGTCACGCGCCGTCGGACCGGCAACCATCTGGGCTAACTGATCGCGCTGCGCCAGCAGAACCTGGAACACCGGCGTACTTGACGAAACGCCCGGCACCGCATTCGGGCTATTCGGCTCCGCCCCACGAAGCGCCTTCAGATCAGCCATCTGTGGCGAAGCCAGATCCGTCTCCGGCGCCAGATCCTTGTATCGTTTTACAACGTCGTCCTTCGTCTGCGCGCTCTTTGTCGAATCGACGTAAAAGTAGATCGCGAAGATCGTTCCGACCACGAATAGAATGCCGGTGATTACAGACCATGAAACCAACGCGGCTCGATTTCCTTGGGAAACGGGGGGCATAAAACAAACCTCCAAAACGGCTGCGGGGGGTGCGTTTTCGTGTAGCAGCAAACCTTCGAATACGCTTCGAATGTGTACCCTACCCGTCCACAATAGGTACGGTCAAGAAATCGCCGGGCTTATGCACGGGACCAACGGGACCCATTCCCGTTTCCAAGCTACGATTTTGCCCACCGAACCCAATCAAACCATTATCAGACGCATTCTTCCCTTTTGGCTGTTCCCTCTTCCCTCTTGCCTCTTGCCTTCCCCCGCTACCCCACGGTCAACCCCGCCAGATACTCATCCAATTCCTTCTGCTGCTGCTGAAGCGTCGGCATCAGCTCATCAATCTGCCCCTGAACCTTCTCGATCTCGGTCTGCAAATCGTTCAGCTTCCCCATCAGCCGCTGATATACCGATGAATTCCGCTCGAGGGGCTTCATGATCTCCGAAGTATGGCTCTGCTGATCGTTCAACTCCTTGAGCTTGGCCTTGCGGTCCTCAAGTTGCTTCTGCATCCCCGCCAATCCCTGCCGCATTTCGATCGCCTTGGCCAGCGCCTTCTTTACTTCAGCCGGAATCTCCCCCGCCTTGCTATAGAAAACCAGTTGATTCAGATCCGCCGGCAGAATCGCTATCGTCTCACCGTTGATCAATTGCTGCTTCACGGTCAGCTTGCTGCCCTTCCCCGCCGCCACTTTCCCCTTGAACCGATAGAGCGTATCGGTGGTCTCCTCCGGCTTATCCGTATCCACCAACGTCCAGCTCTGACGAATGGGATGCTCGATCACCATCGTCTTCTCCGCATCTGACTTGTTGTCAACCAGATACTCCTGCTGAAAAATCTGCTTCCGCTGAAGCTCCAGAACCCCGCGAACGATCTTGCCGGTCAGTAGAGAACTGTCGCTCCGATTCTTCGTCGCATCCACCGTTACCTGCTGATCGATTCCATAGCTGATCAGCCGATCCTGTCCCGGCGGCACCGTATTGATCTGCGCATCGCCGGCATAAGAGTTCGCATCGAACACCGTAATCGGCCCGTTGAGCAAATGCTTCCCCGTCGTGTTTTTCAGCCGTGCGCCATTCAACGGATTCTTCGGCAAAACGGATTGGTTGTAGATCGAAACCTTCTCGATCTCGATGTCATCCGTGATGATCGGAATCATCGCCGACTTCTGCCGCGGCAGCGAAACGTTCCCCACGGTGTACTGGAACAACTCCCCCACTTTTGCCGCAGATGCGATTGACGCAACAGACGAACCCATGTCCATCGCAACGCTATGCGCGTCCGAAAGGTCCTTCCCCGCAATCACATCAGACCGCGACATCATCCCCCTTGCCGCGGGTGTCGCAGCGGTTGGCACGTCAGCTCTTTTCAGATCCATGCGCAGCCGGTTCTGAGCCATACCTTCCTCATATCTCACCGGCATCAAACCCGCATACGCCTCCGGCGTCACCACCGGCCTCGCGGCATACAACGGCTGATACAAATCCTGCACGAACGAAATCGGCCGCCCGCTCACGAGCGACAACTGCACATCATTCCAATCGTTATCCGTCTGATTCTCGACAATCGCCCATCCCTGCAATTTCGGCTTGTGGTCCTTGCTCAGCACCAGCCGATAGCTCGTCTTCCAGATCGGCGTCTCCACCACATACCCCAGCCGAACCCGCCGATTCCCCTTCCCCTCGAACGCCACCTGCACCGGCTTCTTATCCTGATCCCGCGCCGCCGCCAGCGCCACGAGCGCCCGATTCAGCTCATCCTGCAATCCCGGATCATCGAACGTGATTGCCGACACGCTCTCCATCGGCACCGAAATCATCGTCGTCCCCGTGATCAGGTTCAGCATCTGAACTTCATACGTCTTATCCTTCTCCCCCACCGGCTTGTTCTGCTTCTCCACCCCGAGGATCACGCCAACGGTCTTCTCATTTGCCTGCTGAATCGTCACCTTCGCCCCGCGCAACTGATTCAGCAGATCCCCTACCGATGGATTGCTCGTGATATCCACCTGAAAACTCTTTAGCGTTTTCGCCAGCGGATCCTGCGATGGATAGGTAATCGTTGAAACCTTCCCTCCATCCAGATCCTGCAGCACGAGACTCTTCAAGATGTCGTTGATCTGAGCCGTCTTAAACCGCAGTTCGGTCTTGTTGTTCCCGGCCACCGATCCAAAATGCTCGAAGTATCCCACCCCGCTGGAGAACAGCACCACCATTTTCACCGGAATATCCGCCTGCCCCGGCTGGCCCGGCTGCGTCGCCGGCAGGGTTTGCCCGGATGTGATCGACACCAACATACAAACAGCAATCGAAGTGGCGAGAGTTCTCATGATGATCTCCAGTGTTCTTTGCGTGGCATGGGCGTCTCGCCGATGCGTCCAAGCACATGGGCGAGGCGCCCATGCTACGCCTGTTCGACGCTTCGACGCGCGAAGTGTTCCCACTATACTGAGACCCGCATGAGCGACCTACAGATCGAGCCGATCACAAAGCCCTTCAACTTGAAGTTCGCCCCTCGCGGCTCCAAGAGCCTCACCAACCGGGCCCTTGTCTGCGCGGCTCTTGCCACCGGGCCCTGCACACTGACCAACGCATTGTTCGCCGACGACACGCAGGTCATGCTCCAGAACCTCGCCAGGCTTGGCTTCGATCTCAAGATCGACGAACCCACCCGCACCATCGGCATCGCCGGTCACTCCGGCGCCATTCCCAACAAAGAAGCAGAACTGTTCTGCGGGAATTCCGGCACCACCATCCGCTTTCTCACCGCGCTCACCTCGCTCGGCAAAGGCAAGTACATCCTCGACGGCATTGAGCGAATGCGGCAGCGCCCCATCCGCCCCCTCGTCGACGCCCTGAAAAACCTCGGCGTACGCATCAACTACCTCATGTCAGAAGGCTTTCCCCCCATCCAAGTCCTCGCCGACGGTCTCCCCGGCGGCCACGTCCGTTACGGCTCGGAATCCTCCAGCCAGCACCTCTCCGCAGTCCTCATGACCGCCCCGTACGCAAAGCACGAAGTCGCGGTCGAGCTCGACGGCCCCCAAACAAGCTGGCCGTACATCGCCATGACCATGCAGCTGATGGATGCGTTCCAGGTCACCGCGGAGCTCCACCGCGATCCCGCCACCGGCCAACCCAAGTCCATCCACATCCCGCGCGAGCGTTACCGCCCCACCGATTACGCGGTTGAGCCGGACGCTTCCAACGCCAGCTATTTCCTCGCCGCCGCCGCTCTGCACGATGGATCCAGGATCACGATCGAAGGCCTTGGAAAAGCCAGCCTCCAGGGCGATGTCGCGTTCGCTGATGTCCTTCACGAAATGGGCGCGGGCCTTATCTTCGGCAAAGACTTCATCACCATCATGGGTGGCAAAAAACTCGAAGGCATCGACATCGATCTCGGCGACATGCCCGACACCGCTCAAACCCTGGCCGTCGTCGCGCTCTTCGCAGACGGACCCACCACCATCCGCGGCCTGCACACCCTCCGCGTCAAGGAAACCGACCGCATCGCCGCGCTCGCCACGGAGCTTCAAAAATTTGACGCCGATATCGAGGTTGAAGAAGACATCCTGACCATCAACCCCCCGGAAAAAATCCGCCACGCCGACGTCGATACCTACGACGACCACCGGATGGCCATGAGTTTCGCCCTCGCCGGCACCAAAGTCAGCGGCGTCCGCATCCGCAACATCGAGTGCGTCAACAAAACCTACCCCAGCTTCTTCGAGGATCTCCAAAAGCTTTACTGATTACTGGGCCTCCGGGTTTGCCCGGCGCGTTTTGCGCGCAAAAAAGGATCGGCGGTCTCGCAACCGCCGATCCTGGATTGAGACCTTTGAGTAACGCCAAGACATGGTCGCTGAAGCGACCACGCCGCTTAGAACTTGCGGGTCGAGGAGTTTATTCTGAGGTCTTAATTCTGAATTACGCGACGATTTACTTCTTCTCTTCCGCAGCCGGCGCAGCCGCAATGCTGGTCACGGTGATCGTGCCATCTTCGGCCTTGGTGCCTTCGATGGTCGCTGCGGTCTTGCTGTCGTCCTTCTTGAGGTACTCCTCGACCTTGGCCTTGGAGTCATCGCTCAGCTTGGTCGTCTTGCCGTCGGTCATGATGGCATAGCCTGAGTCGCCGCCGCACTTCAGGGCGCAGGCTTTGTCATGATCCGCTGCCGCCTTCTGCGGCTCATCCTTCTTCTCCATCTTCGCCGCGCACATTTGATCGATGACCACGCCGGTCATCTTCACGGGCTCTTTTTTGTCTTCCGCGCGAACGAAAGAACCGAGACACAGAACCGCCGCCAACGCCGCAATCAACGAGACCTTCATAACGTTCTCCTTTTGCACCGCCCCAAACTCAGATTTTTGATACCCGACCCGGAACCATACCGGAGGCACATCGCTTATGACAACACCCAAACCCCCGCGTTAGTCGCCAAATGAAACATCCGCCGGGATCATCGCTATCCTTCCAGTAAAAATAGAATCCCCCGAGTGGACCGCAAGTTATGCCACTACCAAGAGTTGTCGCCGTTTGGATCACCGGGACGAACATCGCCTTTGACATTCCGCTCATCTGCCGTAATTTCTTCTTCGAGCTCTTCCGTTTGTTTCGGATTTCGAGTTTCGAATTTCGTGCTTTCCACCCTTGGAGATCGCAATGCCCATTCGCGTCACCGTCTGGAACGAGTTCCGCCACGAGAAGAAGAACCCAAAAGTTCAGGAGATATACCCCAATGGAATCCACTCGGCCCTCGCGAACCACCTGAAGAAGTCAACGGATCTCGAAGTCCGCACCGCCACGCTCGATGAGCCTGAGCACGGGCTCTCCGAAGCGGTCATTAAGAGCACCGACGTCTTCATCTGGTGGGGCCACATGGCCCATAAGGAAGTTTCCGATGATGTCAGCAATCGTGTCCACCGCCGCGTTCTTGACGGCGCCGGCTTCGTCTGCCTCCACTCCGCCCACATGTCCAAGCCATTCATGAAGCTCATGGGCACCACCTGCGATCTTAAGTGGCGCGAAGTCGAAAACGAGCGCGAGATTCTTTGGGTCACCCGCCCCGGCCATCCCTGCGTCCAAGGCATCGACGATCACTTCATCCTCCCCCGAGAAGAAATGTACGGCGAATTCTTCGACATTCCCGAGCCCGAGCAGACTGTCCTCATCAGCTCCTTCGGCGGCGGCGAGGTCTTTCGCTCGGGCTGCTGCTGGACCCGAGGCGCGGGAAAAATCTTCTACTTCCGCCCAGGACACGAGACCTTTCCCACCTACCACGATAAGAACGTCCTGCGCGTCATCGAAAACGCCGTCCGCTGGTCCGCGCCCCCGCGACCCGTGGCGCCGGTGCTGTTCGGCAATAAGAAAGCGGGTTGGTTGGAACGAACGCAGTGAAGACCTCAATTTGATTTGCGGTGCCGTTCACTCGAGCCAGCGGCGAAAGAACTCAATTACATTGTCTTTCTGCGCTTCGCCCGCCGCGACTCTAAGAATCATCGCCCGGGCGTCCGCAGGATAAATCACTTCCACCTCGTTCATCGCAAGGAACAGAAGCGCAACTTGAGCACCCGTTCTCTTGTTTCCGTCGACGAACCCGTGATTACTCACGATGTGAAATAAATACGCTGCCGCCATCGACGCAAGATCCTCGTGGAGAAACTTGCCTCCAAACATCTGCTGTGGCTGCGCGATCGCCGATTCGATCAGCCCCTGATCGCGTACGCCACGATCGCCACCGAATTCGTTAATCTGATTGAGATGAATTCGCAGCACCTGCGAAAGGGTCAGAAAGGCGGGAGGGACAGGTGTTTCGTCCATTAGAGACGTGATGTGAGAGCGCTACTCTGCAAGCTTGCGAAACAGCTCACGGTTTTGCTCCGTTGTTTGCTTGAGCAGTCGCTCGAATTTGGCTTCTCGCTCAGCTTCAGTCAACGGTTCAACAATGAGACGACGCCCTTCGACAGTGACCTTAAGCGGTGTTTCGTGATCAATCTGCAGCAGATCCATCAAGGTTCGATCAATGATAAGAGCGGAAGAATTGCCCTGGCGAGTAAGTTTCTTGATCATCACAAACCATCCTAAGTAACTTTATCGTACGTACATAGTACGTACTTAAGCGATGATGTCAAGATTTCGTCGTCGCCGCAGCCCCATAACGCCCGCTCCAATCATCATCAGCAGCGCCGCAGAAGGCTCCGGCGCCGACACCGCAAAGTAGCTCAGCGAATCCGCATGAGCCCCAATCAGGTTGTTATCCGTATCCCGGTGGAACGTATCGTCCTTGATCCGGTGCCACAGCCCATCCGGCTCATACGCCCAGAACTTCAGGATCGACTCGTCGATCCCCATGCTCCTGGCCAGATGATCGTCGTACCGGATGGTGAAATCGAACCCACCCTTCGCATCAATGTCCGTCGGATCGAATGACCACACGCCAATGAACCGGTGTCCTTTCGGCAGGGCGGGAATATCTTCGCGATCGGTCGACAGAAGCGTAATTCCCACCTCGCCGGGGTTGGTCACATCATGAGCGGAAAACCGAACGGCATTCACTAAGTCGAGGACCGGATCGATCTCGCTCTCACCCCAGGTGTAAGTCCCCGTTCCCGGTCGGACGTGCGTGGCAGGAAGGATGAGCGCGCCTTTCCGCCGCGCGATCCACCCGTGCGTGCCGCCTTCGGTCGGGTTCTCGATGTTGTTTTCCACCGCCGAGAAATGAGACAGGTCCAGCGTGTGCGGCACATTAAAGCCATCCGCGATCACCTTGTCATTGTTGACCATCACGCCCGTCAGCAGCACGTTGCCCCAGCCGCGGAATGTGCCGCTTGCTCCGTCGCGGGCGCGAACGATCAAATTCGTCTTCGTCAGCTTCCCTTCAGTGATCTTGGCCGTCGTTTTGGAATCGCCAAGCTGGAACGTTCCGTCGCCGCTGTATCCAACCCGCAAGGTCGCATCCCGCGCCCCGCCCGCGCTGAACAGCAGATTTCCTTTGGTCAAAGCGAACGTGCCGGTGGATGTTGATGCGCGGGCGACATCGATCGTCGCGGGCGTCGTGGAATCCGCTGGAAAGTAGTCGCTCTCATAGGGCCCAAATGTATAGCTGTTCAGAACGACCGTGCCGCCGTTCTGCGCCAGCGTTCCCTTGCCCCGCACGCCGACTTTCAGATCGCCGCCGACGAGCACACCATCGCCCTCGAGCACATAGGTGCCGACGCCGGTGACGCCGTTACCGATCGCGATGTTGGCAGCCGTGTTAGTCCCCCCGGTCTGGTGTAATATCCCTTCGCCGTTGTCTCCGATGACCTCACCCTTGGCGTCCAGTGTTCCACCGCTCAATTCATACTGGCCCTTCGACCCTTTGTCCCGGCCGAGCACCAAGTCCCCATCCACATGGTGCGACCCGCTGGCTTGATGGAAATAACCGAATCCACTCGCGCCGATCACCGAGCCCCGGGTGTTAATCACCTGGTTATCCGGCATCTCGTATCGCGCCACCGCGCCACCCCCGCCGCCGCCGAGCGTCAGGCGCCCGGTTGACACGTCGATCGGCAGATCGCTTGAGGCATTCGCGCCGTTCGGCGGACCTGATTTTTCAGCAACCGCCACCGCACCCACCGCGTGTCCGCCGTGCGCCCCGACGGGAAAACGTTCCCCACGGGACAGTCCCACAGGCGCAAGCCATTCCTGCACACGATCGATCGCATCACGATTCGCAAAAGTCGATTGCTCTTTTTTCTCCGCAGCGCCAACCGCGACCGAGCTGGACCCGCCGCCACTCGCTTGGGCCGTAGTGGGATCCTCCCCATGAACCGATGCGACAACAACGGGTTTCATCGCCTCGACCATCGGAACCGTCAGCGTCGTCTCGGGCGCCGGAATCGGAACCACGTCAGCAACAACCAGAGTCTCCCGCGGCACCGCATTCACTTGCCGATTCGGCACAATCGCCCGCAAGAGCGGCCGAAAAAGCGTCCGCACATCCCAAGGCATCTGAAGATGCAGCCGCATCTCCTTCATGCTCTGAATCACCGTCGGCCCGGCAAGCGTGGTCGCAAGACTCGTCATCAGAAGAAGCGCCACCGCCACCCGGATCTTCGCGTACATCACCGCCTTGGCCGCGATGCGGGCAATCATGATCGCATGTGATGCCGCAAACGCGGCGCTCGATGCATGAGACGATGCGTGAGCCGCCATCGCGACAACAGAGCTTGCGGTGCGGGAAACCAGTCCCACCGGAACGTTAGCGTTCAGAACCTGTTCCAGGACAAATGGAAGTGATGCCCCAATCATCATCCCGCGCTTTGCGAGCCTTTTTCCGAGCAGCGCCCGCCCCCGATGCACTCGAACACCAAGGGTCGCCGGCTTGCAGTTCAACTCCTTCGCCATCTCCTCGCGGTTCATCCCCCCGAAGTAGTGCAGGATCAGCGGCATGCGATACTTCGCAGGCATCGCATTGAGCTCTTCCTGCATGATCCGCTTGAGCTCCGCATCCTGCGGCGCATCTGCCGGATCGGCGACAACGCGGTGGAGCTGCCCGTTGCCGTTCATTCCGGCCAGCTTCTCTTCCCGGTTCCTGCGTCTGGTCTTTGACTTCTTCACGTCCAACGCCAATCGATGCGCAACGCGTCCAAGCCACGGCCCGATGTAATGGATCGGCTTGCCCGTCTTGGCCTGAAGCGCGAGGGATAAGAAAACCGCCTGGGTGGCATCCTCGGCGTCATGGCTATTGCTGGTAACGCGATAGCAGACGCTGTAGACCATGCCCGCATAACGGCGCACGATCTCCTCGAACGGCATTTGACTGCCGGTCAGTACAAACTCGGTCAGAAGTTCATCAGCGCTCTTCTCCGGGAAGAGCCTTTGTTTCCCCAAGGGCATACCCTCGCTTGCAAGGACGACAGCGGGTTCGATAGCGTTACAGGACCTGATCTTAACTTTAGCTATCAAACCTGCTTCAACCAAAACGACATTCCCCCATGTATCAGTACGCTCACAGCCAGAGAGTAGCAGATAAATCGGTGGAATCGAATCTAGTGAATATGTAGCGTTTGCAAGGGCAATACGTGGCCCGCTCTCTAAAGCGCACTTTCCTGCTGCACGATGATCTCAAACGCTTCTTGCGGCGTCTTCGCCAGCAGCAGCGCCGCCCGAAATTTATCAATGGTCATCAGCCGGCTGATTCGGGCCAGCGCGTGGATATGCGGCCCCGTTTTGTCAGGCGGGCTAGAGAGCATCCAGATAATCGTCACCGGCCGCCCATCGATCGCCTGGAAATCAATCGGCGTGGCCGGCTTCCCAATCGCCATCACCAGCTCTTTGGTGCCGCTGCACTTGCCGTGCGGAATCGCCAAGCCATTCCCAATCCCCGTGGTCCGCGTCGCTTCCCGCTCCAGAACCGCATCCAGAACTTTCTTCGCATCCGTAATCTCGTTGTTGTCGGCCAGCACCTGCACAAGCTCGGCAATCGCCTCGTTCTTGGTCTTGGCGATAAGCGGGATTTTGATGTCGTGAGGCTTCAGGATTTCAGTTAAACGCATGGGGAATACACGGTTGAGGTCTCAGGGGTAAAGCGGGAAATCGTAACCATGATGCCGGAGCGAGGCAATCGGTGGTTAAATCCGAAAAGAACACCCGCCGCTCGTGATAGTACCCCCGCAATCAGGCAATCAGCCGGGATTCCACAAGCTCAATCCAGTTCCCGGCCGGGTCCAGCAGGACGATCGATTCCGTCCCTGGATCAAGGCCCTTCTGCCGCGTGTATTCCAGCTCCGCCGCGTTCAGCTTCTGCATCGCTTCCGCGAGCGACGGCACTTCAACGATCAACGCGCGCAGCGACTCATGGACAACCGGCGGCTCACGGATCGAGAACCGAAGCAGGTAATTGTCCGCCCGGTAAATCAGCTCTTCCAACGGCGGCATCCGCTCGAACCCAAGAAGCCCCACATAAAAAGCATCCAGCGCCACTTCCGCCCCCGGAGGCGCCGGCAGCCGCGCATCACCAATCGCGACAAGCCGAACCGGAAGCGCTTCCGCCATCCGCGGCCGCTGATCCACCTTCGGATCGAATTCGCCCATGGGGTCATCAAGGGCCAAAGGCTCATCGACCACCGGCGGCTCGCGCGACGGGACGGGGGGGACGGGGATGTCGGGCATGTCCGTCATCGACGCTCCATTAAACCATTACAAGCTCAAAGAATTCAATAGGATTTACGCGAAAGAAAGGGATCCCGAACTGTTCTATTTCACTTCCTGCCAGTTCTTCGCCCACCCCACTTCCACCTTCAACGGAACCTTCAAGGTCATCGCATTCACCATCTCCTCCCGCACGATCCGCGCATCCTCCTCCACCGCGCTCAGCGGCGTCTCAAACACAAGCTCATCATGCACCTGCAACAGCAGCCTGCTCGGGCGCTTCTCCTTCTCGAGCCGCCGACAAACATTCAGCATCGCTTTCTTGATGAGGTCCGCCGCCGAACCCTGCACCACCGAGTTAATCGCCATCCGTTCCCCCGCGTTGCGCATCGAAAGAATATTACTCGTGATCTCCCGGATCGGCCGCCGCCGACCCAGGATCGTCTCAACGTACCCCTGGCTCTGCGCCTCCATCACGCACTTTTCCAAAAAGCGCTTGATGGATGGGAACCGCTTGTTGTACGCGTTGATCAGCTCCTGCGCCGATTGCACGTTAAGACCTTCGATGCGTCGCGCCAGACCGAAGGCGCTGACGCCATAAACAATTCCAAAGTTAATCGTCTTCGCATACCCGCGCTGGTCGCGCGTGACCTCTTCGAGCGGAACGTTGTAAACTTCGGATGCGACGGTGCGATGAATATCCTCATCCGCCTCAAACGCCCGCATCAGCGCCGGCTCTTCCGTAAAGTGCGCCAGGAACCGCAGCTCAATTTGCGAGTAATCCGCGGTCAACAGGACGTTCTTGTCAGGATCCCCCGGGACAAACGCGCTGCGAATCCGCCGCCCGACATCCGTCCGAATCGGAATGTTCTGCAAGTTCGGATCCGAGCAGCTCAGCCGCCCCGTCTCGGCGCCGATCTGGCTGAAGCTCGGATGAATCCGCCCGGTGCGCGGGTTGATGTATTCCGGAAGATTGTCCAGGTACGTGTTCTTCAGCTTCACCAGACTGCGATACTCAAGCATCAGCTTCGGGACCGCATGCTCCGTCGACAGCTTCTCCAGCACCTCCACATCCGTGCTGTGGCCGGTCTTCGTCTTCTTGACCGATTTCAATTTAAGCTTGTTGAAAAGGACATCCGCAAGTTGCCTGGGTGAATCAGGATTAAAGTCCAGACCGGCTTCGCGAATGATCGCTGACCGCAGCTCGTCGATCCGCGCGCCTAAGACCGTGCTTTGCTCTTGAAGAATCGCGGGATCGACGGCAATCCCATTGCGTTCCATATCGACCAGCACTTCAACCAGCGGGACTTCCACGTCGTGGGCCAGCTTTTTCAGCGCGGGGAATTCATCGAGCCGCTCCTCAAAAAGATCCGCCAAACGCAGCGCGATATCCGCATCCTCGGCCGCATAGCAACTGATCTTCTCCATCTCCACGCGATCCATCGTGATCTGCTTCTTCCCCTTGCCGATCAGATCCGTCGTCGCGATCTTCTTGAAGTTGAGATAATCCTCCGCAAGCTGATCGATCCCATAACGCAGCCGCGAAGCATCCAGCAAGAACGCCGCGATCATGCTGTCCATCCACACGCCGCGCACTTGCACACCCGCCTCGCGCAGGACCAGCAGATCGTATTTAAGATTGTGCCCCACCTTCTTGATGGTCGGGTCCTCAAGGATCGGCTTGAGACACTCCAGCATCTTCGCGCAATCCAGCAACTTGCATCCCGCCGGCCCGGTCACCGGGAGGTAGTAACCCGTCCCATGCTTCCACGAAAAGCTGAGCCCGATCAGCGGATGCGCCATCGCTCCAAGACCAATCGTCTCCGTATCAAACGCGAACCGCTTCTGCTCCTTCAGCATCTCCAGAAACAGATCAAACTTCTCCTCCGTTTCCACGCACTCATAGCTGCAGTCGGCGCAAGTCTGCATCGGCGGCCGCCCCGCCTGCTCGCCCTCGCCTTCGACTTCAGAAACGGGTTTCGGATCTTCGCCAAATAGCGACTCCGCAAAATGGGTCGGCCCGCGCGCCGGCTGCGAACGTGGCGCCGGTGATTTGGCCTCCGCCTGCCCGTCCCCGGCAATCCGCTTCAGCAGCGTCGTCAGACTCAGCTCCTGCAAATGCTGCTTCATCCCCTCCACATTGATCCCGGTAAACCGGCACGCCTCGGGATCGAAATCAAACTCCACATCCGTCTTCAGCGTCACCAGTTGCCGCGAGATATCCAACCGCCCTCCAAACCGCTCAAAATTCTCCCGCATCTTTGGCGTCAGCTCATCCAGATGCTGAAGCACCGCATCCGCCTTCCCATATTTCCGAATCAGCTTCGCCGCTGTCTTCTCGCCCACGCCCGGGATCCCCAGAATATTGTCGATCGCATCCCCCATCAGCGTCTGCACCTCGATCGCCTCATCAGGCCGATACCCCACCTTCTCTTCCAGCTTCTTCGCATCGATCACTTCATCCCCTTGCACGTCATACATGAACGTGCAGTCGTTCAAGATCTGCCGAAGGTCCTTGTCCTTCGTCACCATGAATGTTGAATACCCCTTGTCGCACAGCCGATGCGCCATCGTCGCGATGAGATCATCCGCCTCGAATCCCCCCTTCACGAAGATCGGAATCCCCGCATCCTTCACGATCCGCAGAATCCGCTGCTCCTGCGGAAAGAAATCGCTCGGCCGCGCCTGCCGGGTCGCCTTGTAATCCGGCGCGATCGCCTTGCGAAACACCGTCTCATCCCCCGCATCAATCACCATCGCCAGATAATCCGGCTTCCGCTGATCGATCAGGTTCAGCAGCATCTGCGTAAAAACATAAGTCGCCTTAACCGGCTCCCCGGTCGAACTGGTCAGATCCCGAAACGGCGCAAAATAAGCCCGGTAAATATGAGCGTGCCCGTCGATGATGTAGAACGATTTCGTATCCGGCATCCGTGCAAAACATTTTACGCTGCACGATGGCTCCGCTCCAATGCCAGCGCTCGTCCCTCTGCAGCCTCAGGCATCCAAGTTTACGAACAGAGGGAAAAACAAAGGGGTCACTCCCAATCCCGTTCGGCCCGCCGTTTGCGCTACCGGGCAGGTGCGGTGCTTTGTCGCGCTTGTGCGATTGTGATTCGTGGGGCATGATGCGTGCGTGGCCGACCCAACGCCTCCGCCGGCAGATCTTACCGCCAGGGGTTCGACGAAGGGGACGGGAGTCATTTTCCATTGGTGCATTTTATACGCGTTGAAAATTCCCGCACCTGCCGCGCCTGTTAGACTTAATGACTCCCGTCCCCTTGGCAGTCCCGGCCGGCTACCGAGGATCGTCGACCCGGTTTTGAAATTGAGTCGCGGCCCCCCGGCGGCACAGCATAACCAAACGCTGCAATGGACCGGCCCCGCATCGGGCATTCCGGTAAACTGAAAGCCGGTTGGCGCGGTGACGGCCAGTGAACGTTGGTCCGTTGTCTGCCTAGGAGTGCCGACGAACAACGAGCACCAAGTCCTCGACTATGCGTCGCCGCAACCGCGGTCATGGCTTGCCGCGTTGATGAAACGTGTCGCGATCTGGATTGCCGTAGCCGTCTTTTTGTTCGGCGCGGCGATCGCCTTACCGCATCCGACGGGTATCTGGTATTTTGGCACCCAACATTCGAAGTGGCTCGTCGCGATTGACCATTCCGGTTTGACTGTCTGCCGCGAGAATGACGTGCCACGCTCCTCAGGATGGATACCGGTGATCATCGCGAAACTCGTTGCGTATGGGTTACCGGTGTGGCTGATCTGGCGCTTCGGGTTTCGATCGCGACTTGGCCGAGCGGTGGCAGGATAACCAAACACTGCACTGGACCGGGGCCACGACGGTCCTTGTGATTCGAACGCTGGTCGTCGGCCCCGGCCAGTGAATGTGGGTCCGTTATTCCGCCGAGGCTCAACACGATGACCCGTCCCCGCAGGCTTTTAATTCTGACCGCGGCGAATTGCTTGTTCTGGATTGCGAGTTGCTACGTTGCATGGAACCGGCTGATCCCGGAGCGACTAATTCTCCCCGAGCTGTGCATCTCGATGCTGTTCGCGATTCCCCTCGGGTTGTGCTCGTTGCCGTTCCTGGTGGTATCCGAGCTTCATGACACCGGTTGGCGGATCGGTGTTTACGGAGCGCTGACGCTCGCCAACAGCATCGGGTGGGCCTGGGTCGTCGATTGGCTCTGGACGAAGCTAACCGGTAAAGCGACGCCGCGAGCGTTTCCGGTCAGCAAACCCACCGACGGCAGTGCGGCGACGGAATAACCAGCCGTTGCAATGGACCGGCCCGGCGGAACGGTCCTTGGAGAATTCTAAGGGGACAGGAGAATTCTAAGGGGACAGGATTCGTTTTGCCTGGCTGGACCGCACCGACTAGATTATCCGCATGCTGCGGAAAACGAAATGAATTCTGTCCCTAATGCCATCCATCCGACGGCCACGCCCGGTCATCGCGCTGCCCTGCAATGTCATCGCGCTGCCGCGCAACGTCATCGCGCTGCCGCGCAACGTCATCGCGCTGCCGCGCAACGTCGTCGCGCTGCCGCGCAACGTCGTCGCGCTGCCCTGCAACGTCATCGCGCTGCCTTGCAATGTGATGTTGCAGGGCAGTGATCCGCCACATCATCCGCTCAATCCGGATTTGTTGCCCGAAAGCCGTTAAGTGGGCCCTTTCACCGGACGATGATGTTCGGGTGGCAACGAAACGGCGGGTGGGGAATTCTAAGGGGACAGGATTCGTTTTGCCTGGCTGGACCGCACCGACTAGATTATCCGCATGCTGCGGAAAACGAAACGAATCCTGTCCCCTTAGATATTCCTGTCCCCTTAGATATTCCTGTCCCCTTAGATATTCCTTATCCCTCATGCGACTCCAATTCCACCGTGAGATGTATGCGGCGTACGCGGTTCTTGTCGCAGCGAGCGCGAGCTTCTACGCCGCGTGCGCAGTGCTGCACCTTTTTTTCGACGATTCCTTCGGCACGTCGCCCGTGGTCCCGGCGGCGTTTACTGCGTTGATTGCCGTTGCCTTCAGTACCGCTGTCTTCATCGTGTGGCGTCGGCCGAAGGACTTCGCCGGGTGGATCGGGCTAATCTGGTGGGGCGGTGGCGCGCTGCTCTCGGTCTATGCAGTGCTATGGAGCTGAGGGATAATCCGCCACTGCACTGGACCGCGGCCGCGGAGCGCTTACTCTCGTTCGGATGGTCGTCGGCGCGGCCGCGACCAGTGAACGGGCTTACGTTATGCGACGGAAGATCTTCAACCTCGCGGCCTTGCTTTCGCTGTTAGTGTGCATTGCGACGATCGTGTTCACGGCAGTACGCTCGATCCGAGAACCTCGGCTCTATGAGATTGAAATCCGTGATGACGCCGTGGCTCTACACTCACTCATCCTTCTTGCGCTGATCCCGACATTCCTCGTGCTGCCGGCGGTGTGGGTCGTCGTACGGTCGCTGCGGGGCCGTCAGGAACGCGGCTTCGATCCGGTCATAAGCATGGACCGCGAACCGGCGCATAACTCGCCAATGCAGGGTTCGACGAAGGGGAGGTTCGACGAAGGGGACGGGAGTCATTTTGCTTTGGTGCATTTTATACATTTTGAAAATTCCCGCACCTGCCGCGCCTGTTAGCCTTAATGACTCCCGTCCCCTTGGCAATCCCCATGGAAAATGACTCCCGTCCCCTTGGTCTTGGTCGTCCCCTTGGTCTTGGTCACCTTGGTCTTGGTCGCCTTCTGCGTGTAGCTTGCGGCGTTGCTGTTGCAGTGCTGTTGGTTCTGGCGGTGTTCTGGTACCGCAGCTATCACGGTGGCGATTCCGCGCCGTTTGTTCCAATGTCGCTGGACGATGGGGATTGGAAACTGATTTCACGAGAGGGCGTACTCGCCATCGTTGCTTATGAGCCGTGGTCGAAAAGGACACGCCCGATGCTGGAGATCAGCTTCTGGCAGCTTTTCCTCGTGCCGGTCATCGTGTTCCTGCTCATCCTGCTGCTCGTGAAACGCCAGCGGCATGCGTTTGGTATATCGCACCCAAAGTCTATATGTGGCTTCCCCGTCAGGGGGGCGAGGAAACAGGGTCAAATCGAGGACGGATAGGGCGCGGATAAGGGGTCGAACTTCGAAGGGAAACAACCAACGACGACCTGCCCGTCACGTTTCACGTTTCACGTTTCACCCCCCCACCCTCCCCGTTACAATCGAGCGCGTGCTTCGCCTCCTCCTCTCGCTCCTCCTCCTCTCCGGCACCCGCTGCACCGCCCCGGCTTCTGCCTGTCCCGCTCCGGCAACCGCCCCGTGGCTCCGGGAACAATCCCAAACCTGGACCCGACCCGACAGCTCCGTCCGCATCAATCTTAACTCGCCCGGCGATCTCGATCCGGCGAAACCCACGCAGCTCATCATCTTCGCGCTTCCCAACGGCAACACCATCGAGCAAACGCTCGGCTGCCAGCCGGCAACCGGGATGGATTGGCACTACGACATCCAGCACATCGCCGCGCAGACGCGGAAGCTCCGGCAAATCGATCCCGCCCGAAACATCATGCTCGCCTGCGTCGAAGCCAAAGGTCTTTCCTGGCCCGCATGGCGCCGGGAACGCAAGGACAACGGCCACCAGATCCGCCTGCTCATCGACGACATCGCCCGCAGGTGCCGCCCCGCGCCCGCGCCCGGCCAGATCACCCTCGCCGCCCACTCCGGCGGCGGAAGTTTCATCTTCGGCTTCATCAACAGCGCCCCCGACATCGCCGACACCATCAACCGCATCGCTTTCCTCGACGCCAACTACGCCTACAGCGATGAAGAACACCACGGCGACAAGCTCCGGCGCTGGCTCACGAACGACCCATCCCACCAGCTCATCGTCATCGCCTACGATGACCGAAACATCCAACTCAACGGAAAACCCGTGCTCAAGAATCCCCTGGGAGGAACCTACGGCGCCACAAAGCGCATGATCGACTTCTTCCACCCCGGCAGCGGCACTTCAGTGCCGCTGTTTCAACACGACACAGGATCGAACCACCAACTCGACTTCCTCATCCACACCAACCCCGACAGCAAAATCCTCCACACGCGCCTCGTCGAGCTGAACGGCTTCCTCTACGCCATGACCTGCAACACGCCCCGCGCCGCCCAATGGGGCGCCTTCTTCGGAGACCGCGCCTACACCGATTTAATTGCTCCCCCCGCTCCCCCAATCACCACCCAGCCCCAGCCCCAGCCCACGACCACGACCACGACCGCGCCCGCGACCGCGCCCATCAAAACACAAATCCCCGCGCGCTCCAAAGATTCGATCGGCGGCCGCGCCTTCATGAAGCAGATCGACAATGTTCCTCTCATCGATCGCGAAGCCGCGATCCAGAAGGAAATCCTCGCCGGCAACATCCCCGATTTTCTTCGCCGGTTCGTGGAGGTGAAGGTGACTTCGCGGGGTTCAGACGGCCGCCCCCACACCGGCGTTTTCCGCGCTCTGCCGGATTACCTCGCGATCGGCTCGAGCGAGGATTTCATCCGCATCCCCATGACCCCCGCCAGCGCCACCATCATCTGCAAAGCGTTTAACACATCGCTCCCCACGAGAAAGATGGTGGATGCGGTTTACCAATCCGCCGCGATCAAGCTCGACCCCAAACCACTCACCGAAAAACGTGAAGCCGTCGCAACGTTCGTTCAACACAACCAGATCATCCAGGATCAACTAACACCCGTCCCCGCCGCGCGGGAGCCCAGCGGCTCTGCCGCGGGTCCGCTAACCGCAGGACACAAGAAAGACGTCATCCTCACCCCAATCCTGAAGGAAAAGCCCAAGAAGGTCGCCATCTACGGCTGGCACAAGTTAGACGGCACTCCCATCCAACCCCTCTACACCGGCCACGCCGATTTTTATGTGGACTACTCCCACGGCATCCGCCTGATCGCCGGCACCTGCATCATCGACAACATCGAGCGCCCGCTGACCGAAGTTCTCACAGACCCGGAGCTCTCGACACTTCTCAGCGATGAAGGCCCCATCGACTTCACGTATCCAGCGATCGTCCGCCCACCGCCGGTAGTCACGAAATGAAAATGCAACCGCGGAGACGCCGAGGCGCGGAGCAAGACGCTGAGAAGAGGGTTGAATAAGAATTAAAGCGCTTACAAAAAATGCGAAGCAGTGCGAAACAGACTCCCAATCATCTGATTTCCTCGGCGTCCGTCTCCGCGCCTCAGCGTCTCCGCGGTTGCATTTCTTCCACGTCAGTCCAGCGCCAGCGTCTTCCCCGTCAGCTTCTCATACGCATCGAGATACCGCTGCCGGGTTCCCCACACGACCTCGATCGGCAGCTCCGGCGCCGGCGGCTTCTTGTCCCAGTCCTGCGCCTCGAGCCAGTTCCGCACGAACTGCTTGTCGAACGAGGGTTGATCCCGCCCCGGCTCATACTCATCAACAGGCCAGAAGCGCGAGCTATCCGGTGTGAGGATCTCGTCGATGAGAATCAATCGAGGGTTCAGGGTTCGGGGTTCAGGGTTCAGGGAGGAAGAAGCAGGATTCACGGTTCGGGGTTCAGGGTTCGGGGAAGGCCAGGACGATGCCGCCGACGACTCGCTCCCCGCATCTCCTGAACCCTGAACCCTAATCCCTGAACCCTCCTGAAGCATCCCAAACTCAAACTTCGTATCCGCGATGATGACTCCTCGCTGCGCCGCGAAGTCGGCGGCCTTGCCATAAAGACGCAGCGTGCGATTCCGCAGGTCGCGCGCGAGCGGCTCGCCGAAGCGCTCGACCACCGTCGGGTAGTCGATGTTGATGTCGTGCCCGGTCTCCGCCTTCGTCGCCGGCGTGAAAATGGGTTGCGGAAGCTTCTGACACTGTGCCAATCCCCGCGGAAGCGCGACGCCGCACACCGTCCCCGCACGCTGATATTCCGACCACGCGCTCCCAGCCAGATACCCGCGGGCAACACACTCCACCGGCACCACCTCCGTCTTCTTCACCAGCATCGTCCGCCCCGCCAGTTCCCGCCCTCCTCCTGCCTCTGTCGTCGCGTTCCGCACCTTGGGAAAATCTTTCATCGCCGTCGAGATCAAATGATTCTCACACGCGCCCTTGAACATCTCGAACCAGAACGCGCTGAGCGCGGTAAGAATCTTCCCCTTCCCCGGAATCCCGTTCGGCATCACACAATCGAACGCGCTGATCCGATCCGTCGCGACAATCAGAAGCTGATCCCCGAGATCATAAACATCCCGCACCTTCCCCCGGCGCACGGGGAACGGGAGATTCGTCGAAAGCACGGCCTGGGACATCACGCGGCAATTTATGCAACCGGGGGGGATTTGGGAAGAAGATGGGTGAAGGTTTGGCGAATGCCGGCAACGGCGCTGCGGCCAGCAAGAAGCGGTTGAATTGACAATTGGAAATGCTCTGCTGAAATGCGAGAATTCCTTAGGCGGATGCGCTTCCCGTCAAGGCGTAACAGTAAAGCGTGCTGATCGTTCCCCTATCAGAGAGATCTTCATGGCTGATGTCATCCTGCAAACTCCGCTCACCGAGGAAATGATCCGCAAGCTCAACCTTGAGGACACCGTCTACATCAACGGGCATATCTACGGCATCCGCGATGCAACACAGATCCGGATCTTTGATGAAGGCATCGCGCCCCCCACCGATCTCACCGGCGCCGTCTGCCTGCACACGGCGCCGGGCGTGAAGAAGCTGGAGAACGGCAAGTACGAGAAAATCTGCATCGGCACGACGACGTCAACGCGGATGAACCGGTTCTATCCCGGTCTCATGAAGCAGTACGGCGTGCGCGCCATGGTCGGCAAGGGCGGGTTTCTGCAGGACACGGTCGATGCGATGAAGGAACACGGCGGCGTCTACCTGGCGATCGTCGGCGGCGCCGCGGCGCTGGAGACCATGCAGATCGAGGAGATCGAAGAAGTCTGGTGGGAAGATCTGATGCCCGAGTGCCTGTGGAAGTTTCGCGTGAAGAACTTCGGGCCGCTCATCGTGGCGATCGATGCCCATGGGAACTCGCTATACAAGGACATCAAGAAGACGGCGGCGGAGCGGATCGCGGCGATGAATCTCTGACCTGCGCCTCCCGCGCGCCACGGTGCGGGCCAGCCCGCGCGGCGGCGGGTTCCTTACTCACAAGATCGAACGATCCGGAGAATTAATTCTTCCGACCGGATCGCCCGAGCCCAATCGATCGCGGAGAATCACTGTACCGTCGCCGTCGGCGCGGTCGCGGGGGCCGCGCCCGGCGCTGTGGTCGGAGCCTGGACAGCGCTCGCCGTCGCCGACTTGCCCGCGAGCTTTTGCCTGACGTCCGCGACGTTTTCTTTCGTCAGCGGATCGCACGAGATTCGCCAGATCTGGAACATCGGCAGGCGCGAGCGATTGCCGCGCGCCACATCCGCCAGGATCTTCACCGTCTCATATCCCATGTTGTATGCATCCTGCATCATGGATGCCGACACCTTATCCTGCTCAATTCCGGCAAGCGTTTCTTCGTTGAAGTCGAAGCCGACCACTTTCACCTGGCCTGCCTTCTTCTTCGCATCCAGCGCCCGCAGCAGCGCGGGCGTGTTGGAAGCGAACAGTCCGACAACGCACTTCACGTTGGGATGCTTATCGAGCGCATCCGCGGCGAGCGATTGCGCTTTCTCGGGATCGAGATTATCGACCAGCGTCGCGACGATGGTGTATTTGGCGCCCTTGATCGGCGCATCGTTGGCATCGCTGGTCCGTCCAGCGAGGCTGGGGCGATCCATCAAGACGTCGATGACCCCCTGCCGGCGGCGATGACCGTTCTCTTTTTCGAGTGAACCGACGGCGATGATGACTTCACCGCCGTCCGGGATGGCCTTGCGGACGAAGTCGCCGCAGGATCGACCGGCGTCGTAGTTGTCGGTGCCGATGAAGCAGAGGCGCTGCGAGATGGGACAATCGGAGTCGAACATGATGAGGTTGGTTTGCGCGCCGAGATCGGAGAGCACGGCGGCCTGTCCCATGGCATCGTTCGGGCTGACGCCTACCCCGTCGAAGCCGCGCCCGATCAACGAGCGGATCGAGTTCGTCTGCTCGGCCGCATCACCGTTGGATCGGATGATCTCCAGATCAGCGTCGCTGGATTTTGCCGCATCCTGCGCGCCGCGGGTGAGCAGATCCCAAAAAGGTCCCTGGCTAGCGGTCACGATGGCAATTTTGGGCTTGGGCCTGAACGCGCCCGTATACCAAAGCGCCCCGCCGATGGCGACGGCGGCAAGAAGGAGATATGTGCTCCAACGCGTCGGCCTTGGATGGATCGGCGTCCGCGGAGCGGTCGCAGGAGTGGAAGTCGTTGCAGGAGCATCCATGGTCATCAGAGCCTCACTCAATCACCCCACAGAACGAATTGAATCGTTTAGACTTCGGCTAACTCTAACGTCTTCGCTGGATCGTTCGCAAGTTTTTTCTATTCCGTACGTCGTCAGCAGGTGTAGTGCTCATTCTTGGCGCAATGTCATCCTGGGCCCCTTACGTCGATGCGCCACACCCATGACCAGTCGTGGCGAATCTTCCAGTGGCCGCCCTTCCAGAGGCTTCGCAAGCCGCGGCAGAAAAACTTTCAGAGACCGGCGAAGAGGATTTGCGGCTCCGTTTCTTGATGAAAACGAAAGTCAAGCGAGCCCATATTTTGTCAGACCAAATGAGCAACTTGCTGTGCATACGTTATCTGTCGGATAAAAAATAAGTAACAGCTAACATTCTAAAGTAGCTGCATTTATCAAGGCGGAAATTAAAACTATCGCAGATAAATAAACATTAAAAAATTCTGTGAATCTACCGATTCCAAAGCAAACCCTGCCGGGGCGAGCCCGTAGAACATCCATGGTGGATTTTGGGCGCACTTGACTGACACCGCGGAAACCCCCAACGACCCGCGCCCGAATCCGACCCTGAGAACGGTGATTGAAGTTGTTGCTCGTTTTTCGGAGCAACGACAGCAGAGTTGCTTCGCCTCTTCGGGCGTTCGCCACCATCGTCATTCCGTAACTGTTAAGGGTCTTGGTTTCCGCCCATCTGTTTAACCGTTTTACGGGAGACGTTGATGAAGCTGCGACGCGCAAAGACAGGGAATCGGGCGGGGAATCAGAATCGATCGAAGCGTTCCTTCAACGTCGAGCGGCTGGAGAATCGCCAGCTGATGTCGACTTACTACGTGTCGACCGGCGGCTCGGATTCCGCCAATGGCAGCTCCGCGACACCCTGGAACACCCTTCAGAAAGCCGTCGCGGCCGTCAAAGCCGGTGACATCGTGAACGTGAAGGCGGGCACGTACAACGGATTCATTCTCGGGTGGGATGGCCCCATTAACGGGACCGCAACCGCGCCGATCACCTTCAAGGCCGACCCGGGCGTCGTCATCAACACCCCGAACAACAAAACTCGCGACGGCATCGGCATCGAGAACTGCAGCTACATCGTCATCGACGGCTTCACCATCCAGCCCAATTCCACCGATCTCGCGTGGCGCGCCGGAATTCGTGTCGGCGGCGGCGGCACCGGCAACGTCGCCCGCAACAACAAAGTTCTCATGCGATCCCAGGACACGCAGGGAATCTTTTCCAGCTTCAATCAGAATCAGGTGGTCGAGAACAACGAAGTCTCCGGCAACCAGGATGCCGGCATCTACGTCTCCAATTCGGCGGTGAATCCGACGGTCCGCGGCAACTACGTTCATGACCTGTCCACCGTCTCCGGTCAGGGCGTGGGCATTCACTTCAACGGCGATGTGGCCCAGGGCGGCAGCGGGATTATCAACGGTGGACTGGTGGAAGGGAACCGCGTCGTCAACTGCGGCACCGGCATCTCGATGGACGGCATGCAGAACGCGACCGTTCGCAACAACATTCTTCAGAACATCCACGGCAAGGGTATCAACCTGTACATGGCGGATGCCTCCGATGCCTCGAAGAACGACGTGGTGGTTAACAATACCATCGTGCTGGCCAGCGATGGCTATCTTTCCATCGGGGTCCGCTTTGGTTCGACTAACGTCAAGGTGCTGAACAATATCGGGCTGAACGGCTCGCGATCCTTCGTCACGGATGCGGCAAGCGCGAGCGGCCTGGTCGTCGACTACAACATGTGGGGCAGCGGCAACTTCTCCAGCGACAACGACAGCAGTTGGATGAGCTTTTCATCTTGGCAAGGCAGCGGGAAGGACACGCACTCGAAGACCTCCTCGGCCGGGGCGCTGTTCGTCAATTCAACGAGCGACTTTCACTTAGTGAGCGCGGCGTTGGCGATCAATGCGGGCACAAGCACTTCCGCCCCCGGCACCGACTTTGACGGCAACGCCCGCCCCGCCGCCGGGGCTTACGACATCGGCGCCTTCGAGTACGGCGGCATCGTCGTTACACCGACCATTCCGGCGGATCCGACTGCCCTCTCGGCAAGCGCTCCGGCCTACAACGCGATCAGCCTCGCCTGGACGAACAACACGAGCAACGAATCAGGTTTCAAGATCGAGCGTTCCACCGCGGGCGGAGCATTCGTGCAGGTTGCGACCGTGGTCGCCGGGGCGACAAGTTATTCTGACACGACCCTGAGCCCGAGCACCCTCTACACGTATCGCGTGCGCGCAACCAACAGCGCCGGCGACTCCGGGACCTCCAATTCCGCATCGGCCACCACCCCGGTTGCGCCGGCTGATCCTTCAGCACCCTCGGCCCTGGTTGCCACCGCCAACAGCTCGAGCCAGGTGACGTTAAATTGGACGGACAACAGCGGTCTGCTTGATCTGCACCTGGGCTTCAAGATCGAGCGCTCGACGGCAGGCGGCGCATTTACGGAAATCGCGACCGCACTGCTGAGCACCAGTTACGTCGATAGCGGGTTGAACGGAAGCACGACCTACACCTACCGCGTTCGCGCGATTGGCGTGTTGAACAACTCCGCGTACTCCAACACCGCGTCGGCGACGACTCCGGTCGCGCCGACCGCGCCCGTCTCTCCCAGCCAGCTTGCGGCGACGCCGAATGGCTCGAGCAGCATCGTGCTGACCTGGACGGACAATTCCGACAACGAAACCAACTTCCGCCTCGGTCGCAGCACCGATGGGATCACGTTCACGCAGATCGCCACCCTGGGCGCAGACACCACGGGATACATCGACAGCGGATTGAAGCCGAACACCAGCTACACGTATCGCGTTCGCGCGTACAACGCGGTTGGCAATTCGCTGTGGGCGAATCTCGCGACCGCGCAAACCATTGATGTGCCACCGGCGGCGCCGACTGCGCTTGCCGCAACCGTTAATGGCACGAGCCAGATCTCGCTCGCCTGGTCCGACAACAGCATCAATGAAACTGGATTCAAGATCGAACGATCCGCGGCAGGCGGCGCCTTCGCGGAAGTCGCGACGGTTGGTGCAGGAATCACCAGCTTCGTCGACTCCGGTCTCAGCGCCGGCACGAACTATAGCTACCAAGTTCGCGCCACGAATTCCGTGGGGGATTCCGGCTATACCAATACCGCCACCGGGACGACTGTTATCGCGCCCACCGCCCCGGCGGCGCCGTCCGCACTTGTCGCAACCGCCGACAGCACGAGCCAGATCTCGCTCGTTTGGACGGACAATTCGGACAACGAGACCGGCTTCCGTCTCGAGCGTGTCAACGCGGATGGATCATTCACCGCGCTCGCCACGCTTGGCGCGGGTGTCACCAGCTTCATCGACTCCGGACTGTCGGCGAGCACCAGCTACGCGTATCGCGTGGTCGCGACCAATGCGATAGGCGATTCCGGATACTCCAACACGGCATCGGCAACCACGCGGACACCTATCCCAACTGCCGCCGGCAATGTGACCGCGGTCGCGACGAGTTCGACGAGCGTGACAGTGTCGTGGGTCGATAACGCCACGAACGAGACCGGCTACCGCGTCGAGCGGACGTCGATCTCGGACAATGGCGTGTACTCGCTGCTCACAACTGCAAACGCGAACGTCACGAGCTTTATCGACAGTAGCGTGCAAGGCAACGGCACCTACACCTATCGCATCAGCGCAGTCGGAACCGCGGGCGCGAGCGCTTTTGCGTACAGCACTTCGGTCGTCACACCCGCTGCGGCGCAAGCCCCGGTCTCACCAAGCCAGTTGTCGGCCACTGCGACCGGATCCAGCACGATCGCGCTGACCTGGGTGGACAACTCGGACAACGAAACCCATTTCCGCATCGACCGAGCGTCCGATGGAATCAACTTCGTCCAGATCGCGACCCCAGCCGCCAATGCGACGAGCTATGCGGACAGCGGCTTGAACCCGAACACGACGTACACGTACCGCATCCGCGCGTACAACGGGACACTTCGATCGTTCTGGTCCAACTTGTCGGCTGCGAAGACCGCCGATTTACCACCGGCATCGCCGACTGATCTCACCGCCACGCTCAGCGCCGGCCAGGTCGCTCTTGCGTGGATCGATAAGGCAAACAACGAGACCGGTTACCGCGTGCAGCGCAGCACCAATGGCGGAGACTTCGCCGAAGTGGCAGCGCTTCCCCCCGGCACAACCTCCTGGACCGACGGCACCGCCCTGCCCGGCGAGAGCTACACCTATCGCGTGCAAGCCATCGGGACTGCCGGGACCTCGGGATATTCAAACTCCGAAGCGGTAACTCTGTCATTGGTGAGCCCGGACAATCTCACCGCGACGGCGAACGGGGCCAGCACAATCGAATTGAGCTGGCAGGATCGTTCGGCGAACGAGACCGGATTCGTGATCGAACGCAGCGAGGATGGCGTTCAGTTCACCACGATTGCCACGAGCGACGCCAATGCGACGACCTACACGGACAGCACGCTGTCGCCCGTGACGAGCTACACGTACCGCGTTTCGGGCATCAATTCCGTGAGCACTTCCCCGGTCTCCGCGACTGCGTCGGCGACGACCACGGACGTGCCGCCCGCGGCTCCGACGGGTCTTACAGCGACTGCGGGGATCGTCAGCGTAACGCTGAACTGGACGGATAATGCGAGCAACGAAACGTCGTACATTATCGAGCGCAGCGTCGGCAACGGGAGCTTCACGCAGGTGACTTCGGTAGATGCCGGCGTAACGACATGGACCGACGCGGACGTGCTGCCGGGCGAAGGGTACACCTATCGCGTCGTGGGAATCGGAACGGCGGGCGCATCGGAATACTCAAACATCGCGAATGCCGCACTATCGCTGATCGCTCCCGATGGATTGATCGCCCGTGCCAATGGCGCCCGCGAGATCAACCTCACGTGGTCGGATAATTCCGGCAACGAGGCGAATTATGTGGTGGAACGAAGCGTCAACGGCGTGGACTTCACCGTCGTTGCGACGCTCGATGCGAATGCAACAAGCTTCACGGATTCAGGATTGTCGGCTGTGACGACTTACGTATACCGCGTGTCCGCGCGCAACGCGGTGGCGACTTCGGACGTGTCAAATGCCGCATCGGCCACGACGACGGATGTTGTGCCTGCGAAGCCTTCGAACCTGAATGCAGCGATCCATGGCGCCAAGTTTATCGATGTGACATGGGTCGACAACGCATCCAATGAAACCGGTTACGTCATCGAACGAAGCACCGAAGGCGGCGAGTACATTCAAGTGACGCAACTTGAGGCGGGATACAGCAGTTGGACGGACTTCGGCGTGTTGCCGCTGACGACATACGCTTATCGCGTCACCGCGACGGGAACTGCCGGCAGCGCCACATCGGATGCCGCAACCGCGACAACGCTTGGCGCAACGCCGTTGGCGCTGACGAGCCTAGTTGCGACTCCGCTGGATGCGACTCGGATCCGGCTGGATTGGACCACCGACGACACCAAGGCCGAAAAGTACGCGGTATTCCGTTTGACGGAGGGATCGAACTGGGAACTCGTCGCCACGCTGGACTCTTCCGCACGAACGTTTCTTGACACCGGGCTTCTTCCCGGGAAGACAACCCTCTATTGGGTGAATGCCTGGAACCGGTACGGCGCGGCACGATCCACCTACGCAGCGGTCACGACGTTCCCCGACACGGTCGCGCCGACGGCGACGCTGGATCCGATCGCAACGGTTACGTCGAAGAGCCAGACGGCGGTCACCTTCGACGTCACGTATACGGATGCCGCCCTGGATGCCGCAACCCTGGGCACCGGCGACATCATCGTGACCGGGCCGAAGAGCTATCGCCAGACAGCGACACTCGTGTCGGTGGTTCCCGGCGCCGCCGCGAACACCTGGGTGGCCATCTACACGGTTGCCATTCCCAAGACCGGTCAACCCGATGGCGTGTACAGCGTGACGCTGCAATCGGACCAGGTGCTAGACCTTGCGGACAATGCCGCGATCTCGAAGATGCTCGGCACTTTCGTGATCAACGTGCACTAACAAAAAGGGCACGGATTAGTGCGACATCACGCGGCTGATCGTGAAGATCGGCAGGAGCAGGGCCAGCGCGACGGAGCCGATAATGAACCCCATGATGATGATCATCGCCGGCTCGATGTATCGGGTGAGTTCGACGATTTTCTCCTTGAGTTCCTCCTCAGCGAAGCCGGAGATCTGCTCCATGACGAACGCGAGCTTTCCGGATTTTTCTCCGGAATGAATCATCTGCGAGACACTGCGGGGAACAAGATTGCTCTCGAACAGCGGCTCGCAAAGCTGGCGGCCCTGCTGGATTTTGTTGAGGACATCCGTCCACAGCGCTTTGAAGTACGTGTTATCTGAAAGCTCATTGGCGGTGGTGACGCACTCGACGAGAGAGACGCCGGCGCCCGCCATGGTGCCGATCATGCGGAGGCTGCGGGCAAGATGCAGCTTGCGGAACACGGCTCCGACAACCGGGGTGTTGATCTGAAGGAAGTGGGCGGTCTTCTTCCCGGCGCGCGTCCGAAGCCAGAAATGGAGAAGCGTGGCGACGGTGATGATGCCCACGGGAAGGCCGATGTAATGGCCGACGAGAAAGTTACTGACGCCCATCAGCATCTTCGTGGGAGCGGGAAGCGCGGCGGCCTTGGAGGCGTAAATCGCGGTGAACTTCGGGAGGACAAAGATCAGCAGAAAGGTCGTCACCGTGATCGCGAAGAGGAGCATGATCACGGGATAGATCATGGCGCCTTTGACCCGGCGGACGATTTCCTGCTCCTCCCGGAGGTATGCCGTGGCGCGGACAAGCATTCGGCCCATCATGCCCGATTTTTCTGACGCTCGAATGAGGGAGATGTAGAGCTGCGGGAAGCTGCGATCGTGGCGAGCGAGCGCGGAACTGAAGTCGGACCCTGACTGAACCTGCCGCAGGAGATCTTCAACAATCGCTTTGACTTTGGGTTTCTCGGATTGGTTGGAGATGCACTCGAGCGCTTCGGTAAGCGTGACGCCGGTTTCCACCATGATCGCGAGCTGCTGTGAGAATTGCACCACGTCAGCGCGGGGAATCTTGATGCCGCTGTTCGTGAAGGCGCTGGAAACCGTCCCGGCATCGGCGCGGGCGGGGAAGATGGAAATGGGATACTTGCTTTCACGGCGCAACAGAGCCGAGGCGTCGGCTTCAGACGTTGCGGCCATGACACCGCTCACCGGAGCGCCGTTGCTGTCTCGAGCTGTGTACGCAAAGTTCGGCATGAGTCGCTTTTGTCCGTTGTCAGTTGTCAGTTGCTTAGGCGGTGGCGCGGTACACTTCTTCCAGAGTTGTGATCCCGGCTTTTACTTTTTCAAGCCCGTCGTGGCGAAGGGTCTTCATACCGAGAGTTTTGGAGAGCTCGCGGATTTCGTTGAGCGTTGCGCCTTGGCTGATGCGCTCGATCAGGTTGTCGTCGGGGACGAGAAGCTCATAGATTCCGATTCGCCCGGCGTACCCGAGGTTGCGGCATCGGCCGCAGCCCTTGGCTTTGTACAGGGTTTCAACGGTGCCGTCCGCGACTTTCTCAAACACGCGTTTTTCGTTCGGCGTCGGCTCGTACGATTCCTTGCAGGCCTGGCAGAGCTTGCGGACGAGCCGCTGGGCGAGGATGCCGGCCAGTGCCGCGCCGACGAGATACGGCTCAATGCCGAGATTGAACAGGCGCGTGATCGAGCCCGGCGCGTCGTTGGTGTGAAGCGTGCTGAGAACCAGGTGCCCGGTGAGGGCCGCCTGGGTCGCGAGCTTGGCGGTTTCGCTGTCGCGGACTTCGCCGACCATGATGATGTCGGGGTCCTGGCGAAGCAGAGCGCGGAGGGCGTTCGCGAAGCCAAAGCCGGCCTTCTCATTGACCTGAAACTGGTTCACGCCCTGCACGGCGTATTCGATCGGATCTTCGATCGTGCAGATGTTGGTGTCGTCTTTATTCAGTTCCTGAAGGACCGCGTAGAGCGAGGTGCTCTTGCCCGAGCCTGTCGGACCCGTGACCAGCAGAATTCCGTTCGGCAGCGTGATCAGGCGGCGCCACTGCTTCAGCGTGTCGTAGCCGAACCCGAGCTTCTCCATGTTCTGGGCGCCGCGATCGTTGTCGATGATTCGGATGACGACTTTTTCACCGTACTTCCCGGGCATGGTGGCGACGCGGAGATCGATGGGCCGCTTGTCCATCATCACGTGGATGCCGCCGTCCTGCGGGAGGCGGCGCTCTGAGATGTCGAGCCCGGCCATGATCTTGATTCGACTGGTGACGGCAGCGCCCATCTGAAACGGCGGGCGAAGTTTTTCCACCAATCGACCGTCGATGCGATAGCGAATGCGCAGGCTGTTGTCGCCGGGCTCGATGTGGATGTCGCTGGCGCCGTCTTTCACCGCATTGTAAATGCAGTAGTTCACCAGCTTGATAACCGGCGAGTCGCCGGCGGCCTGTTCCAGGTTGGTAATGTCCTGAACGGGCGTCTCGATCAGCGCGAACTCTTCCGGCTTCACCTCTTCGATGATGTCATCAATGACGAAGACTTTGTCGTTGGGCAGGTAAGTCTGAAGCGTCGCCTTGATATCGCGCGTGGTGGCGGCGACCACTTGCACCTGATAACTGCTCAGTCGCTCAATTTCTTCGAGCAGAAACACGTTGGCCGGCTCGGGGACGGCGACGGTGAGGACGCCTTCAACAAGGAACAAGGGGAGAACCTGGTGCTTCTCCAGGAACTCCTTCGGCAGAACCGCGATCACTTTCGGATCCGCGACACGCGGGCTGACGCGGGCGTAGGGTACGCCGTAGGCTTGGGCGAGGGTTTCGGTGATCTGATCTTCCGAGCAGATATGCAGTTCGACGAGGATCTCACCGAGGAGCTTCTGGTGATTCGAGTGGCGCTGCTCTTCCAGCGCGCGGTCGAGTTGTTCCTGGGAGAGGAGGCCCTTTCCCAGGAGCAGTTGGCCGAGAGGTTTTCTTTGCAGTGTTGCGATCATGAAGAAGGGTTCAGGGTTCAGATTATCTCATGGTCTTTAGGGCGGCACTCAGGTCGTTGTGACATTCGAATCGGTGTTCGAGACGCGTGACTTCCAGGATCTTCCTGCAGTTCTCATCAAGGTTGATAAGCTTTACCTGGCCAAACAAGTCCTCACAGCGGCGTTTGAGCCAGAGAAGGGCTTCAAGTCCTTCGGAATCGACGAAACCGGCTTTTTCAAAGTCGACGACGAAGTCGACAAGTTGGCGTTGCTCGACGCGTTCATCGACCGACTTGCGCAGCTCCTGCGTGACTTCGCCGGAAAGATCTCCGCCGAGAGCGATGAGGCAGACGCTGTTGTATTCTTCGCACTTGATCGCCATGGTTATTTCTCAATCACGCACATTGGATTCGCCCCGGACCCGGGGCGGCTAATTTGTCCACTCATATCGGGGCTCGCACACCTTGCTGCAACTCCGCGATCTTTCGCGTTTGCTCCTGATGATTCGTCAGAAGCGCGCGGAACTCGTCGCAGTTGATCTTGATGAAAGCTTCGGCGAGACGCGGATCGAACTGCGTGCCGGAACAGCGGCGGATTTCGATCAAGGCGACTTCCAGCGGAAGCGCCTTGCGATAGGTGCGGTTGCTGGTCATCGCGTCAAAGCAATCGGCAAGGCAGAGGATTCGCCCCATGACGGGAATGTTCTCGGCAGCAAGACCGGTGGGATATCCCTTGCCGTCGAAACGCTCGTGGTGATAAAGCACACCCGGGATGATGTCCTTGATCTCGCGGATGTCCTGAAGAATTCTTGCACCAATCTCAGGGTGCTTTTTCATCTGGTCGAACTCTTCAGGCGTGAGCTTACCGGGCTTCTGAAGCACGGCTTCGGGCACGCCAATCTTTCCGACGTCGTGAAGCAGACCGGCCATGTAGATGCGCTCGACCTCGTGCTCTGAAAGGTGAATCTCCTGAGCAAGCCGCCGCGCGATAAGCGCGACGCGTTCAGAGTGACCGCAGGTGTACGCGTCTTTGGCGTCGACGGCACTCGTGAGCGAATGCAGAAGACCCATCATCAGGCCGTGCACGCCTTCGAACAGCATCGCGTTTTCAAGATAGATCGCGGACTCGTTCGCGATGGAGTTCAGCAGCTTGCTGTCGACCGAATCGAACTCGTTGGTCTCCTTGTCGATCGCGAACAGGCACCCGAGCACTTGTTCCTGGCGCTGAAGCGGGACGGCCAAAAGCTGCCTGGCGTGGTCGGCAAGCCAGGAGAAGGTCTTGTCGCCGCGCAGATCGTTCACCAGCAGCGGGCTTTTTCGCTCAATCAGGATGCGTGTCAGGTCATCGGTGAGACGATGAATCTTGCCCGGTGGGAGGCTAAGCGAGCCGTAGATCACCGGCTCCTGCTTTTGCTCGTTGTTGAGAAGTGCAACGCCCATCCCGCGGACATTCATGACGCCCATGACGTCCAGGCACGCTTGCTTGAAGAAATCCTTCGCGGTGCGATTGATCCGCATGCCCGAGCTGATCTGGTAGATCAGGCTAAGCTCTTCATAGGTGTTGGCGAGCTGTCCGGAAAGCGAGTCGAGCTCCTGCTCGAGGCTTGAGAGTCGGAGCTGGTCGCGGATCATGCCCAGGAGAAGGCGCGCCTGGCGCTGGATGGTTTCATCGGGATACAGCGGCAGCTCTTCCGCCTGCTGATTCAGCCAGAGCGCATCAAGCCCCAGCCGGCCGCAGACGCGAATGACGTCTTCAGCGAGCTTGAAGTTCGTGCTCTTACCGACCAGGAGCATGACGCCCATAAGCTGGCGGCGCTCGACGTAGGGGAACGCAGAGAGCACGACGCCGGGGAGAACGTTCCAGACTTCAATCGGCGAGTTGGACGTGAGCGCCGCAATCCGCTCCGTGAGCCCGGAGACGGCATCCGGATACTGGATCATGGGCAGCGCGTACCGCTGATAGAACAGATTGGACGCGGTATCCTGATAGGCAATGGTTCCGTCATTGCGAAGGAGCACCAGGCAGAGCCCACCGGGGCGAAATCGCGCGGCGAGGTTCTCAAGAACCGGCGCCGGGACAGCCGGCGGCGCCGAGGGTGGAGACGAAATGGTTGCGGTTTCAGTCATGCAGTTCCCTGTTAACAACTCAGGCTGCGACGCCCTCCAGCACTTCGTTGACCGTCGCCAACAACTGGCGCGGGCTAAAAGGCTTGCTGATCATGCGGAGGATTCCGCTTTGTTCCGTATCGTGAGGTTCGAGGTGATAGCCCCGGGCCGTGAGCATGATCGCGGGGATCTTGCTCGTGCTTTCATCCTGCTTCAGTCGCTGGCACAGCTCTAGCCCCGAGAGCTGCGGCATGTGATAGTCGGTGATGATGAGGTCCGGATGTTCCTGCTGAGCCATCTCCAGCGCTTCCGCTCCATCCCGCGCCGTAATGACGCGGAACCCCGCGTTGCGCAGCTTCAGGGATACCACATGGAGGATGTGGGTTTCGTCGTCGGCAACCAGAATTGTTCGTTCGCTCATGATGATTCCTTGTCCGTTGTCCGTTGTCCGTTGCTAGTCATCCGTATTCAGCAACGGACAACTGACAACGGACCACGGACTATTCCGAAAGATCCAACTCAAACCCAAACGTGCTTCCTTTTCCCGCAGTGCTTTCGACGTACAGCCGGCCGCGGTGGACGGTTTCAATAATGTGCTTGACCAGCGACAGTCCAAGGCCCGTGCCTTTGGCCATGCGGTTATTCACCTCGGCCCTGTAGAACTTATCGAACACAAACGGGAGGTCCTTGGGCGGAATCCCCACGCCGGTGTCGCTTATTTTCGCGATCACCTTTTTACTATTTTCATCGACGAACGTGGTCGCCGTCAGCGTGCCGCCTTCAGGTGTGTACTTGACCGCGTTGCTCAGCAGATTGAGGACAGCCTGATACAGCATGTCGCGATCCGCGAGCGTCTGATAAAAGACCGGCGTCAGCTCTTCTTTGATGTTGATGTTCTTGCCCTTCGCCTGCGGTGAAATAACCTCGATCGCTTCCTTCATGATTACCGTCAGGCTCTGCGGCTGCTTGTTGACCTTCACAAGCCCTGATTCAATTCGACTGATATTGAGGATGTTGTCGATCAGGCGGGAAAGACGGTTGGATTCGTTCTGGATCACTTCATAAAACTCGCGCTGCGTTTTTTCATCCTCGGCTTCGCCGTCAATCAGCATCTCGATATACGCCTTGATGCTGGCGAGCGGGGTCCGAAGCTCGTGACTGACGTTGGAGACGAAGTCGTTCTTCATCTCGGAGACTTCCTTCTCCTTGGTCATGTCATGAAGCACAGCGACCACGCCCGCCGTGGCTTCGGCGCCGTCGCGCCCCGAGCCGGCGACACAGGAAAGGGTGATCTTGTACGTGCGATCGCCGTGCGGGGACTTGATGGTATGCTCGACGATCCGCCGGCCGCTGGCGCTCTTGCTCTGACGCATCTCGCGAATAAGCGAGATAATCTTTTCGTCATGCAGCACTTGTTCGACCGGAGCGCGCTCGGAAGTCTGAAGATCAAAATCGAGTGCTCGGGCCGCGGATTCGTTCGCCAGGACCAGCTCATCAAAGGGATCCGTCACCAGCACCGCATCAGAAATGCTGTAGATGATCGCTTCGGCGTGCTGGCGCTCCGCCGTGGCAACTTTGAGCTGAATCTCCAGCTCTTTCACCTTGATCTGGGCGTCGCTGACAATGCGGTCGGCTTGGTCGAAAAGATCGTTGATGGCATCAGAAACACGGGCAACTTCGCGGCTGGGGGCGACGAGCCGCTTCGGGTAACCGGTGCTCAGACGTGTATTAAGCTGCTTCGCGAGGCCCTGAACGTCATTGCGATTCTGGAAGCAACTGACGACGGCGACGACCGTGCCGGAGAGCATGAGCACTGAGCCAAGCAGCGGCAATCCCATCACCTGCGGCGCGGCGAGATCGCAAAGCAGGCCGGCCAGGCTCAGCACGATGGTCAACGAGATGAGCAGCCAGACCCGACGCAAATGAAACTCCTGCCTGTACCCAATGAAAAACGGCGGTTATTCCCGAAGCTCCACGGACGCCATCATCTTGCTCGCCAGCTCGTCGTTCGGCTTGATCTTCAACGCGCGGGCGTAGAACTTGATGGCTTCAGCGCCATTCCCCATCTTTTCCATGGCATGGCCGATCATGCAGAGACTCACCGTGTCCTGCTGATCGAGCGCACTGGCCTTGCGAAAGGCGGTGAGCGCTTCGGCGACCTTCCCTTCCTGAAGCCGGATGTAACCGATGAGAAGCTGCGCCTGACCGTTCTGCGGTTCGAGCGACAGCGCGCGCCGGGCCGCCAGCTCCGCGCGGCGATGATCCTTCATCTGAATCGAAGCGCGGCCGAAGCTCAGCCACGCGCTCGCCATGTTCGGATCAATCTGCGTCGCGGTCTCAAAGCTCTGGCGGGCGCTCCGCACGCTGTTGGATTGCATCTGGCACTCGCCAAGCGTGACCCATAGATCCGCGCGCTTCGCGTAATGCTGATCGGACGTAAGCTTGGTGATCTGCTCGGATGCCGGAATCCACTGGCCCGCGAGATACAGCGCCAAGCTGAGATGCTCGCGAATGGTGAGATCATCGGGAGCGAGCACGGATGCCTGGTGGAGGAATTCCGCGGCCTCACCATACTTCCCCTTATGGACGAGAAGCTGACCGACCGCATCGCGGATCACGGCGCTGTGCTCGAAGTACACAACCTTTTCCTGAAGCAGCTTGAGCGCTTCATCCTCGCGGTTCATGGCAACGAGCATCTCGGTCTTGGCCATGAGATACGCCAGCTCCGCGGGCTGCTTCTCGGCAGCGGAGTGATAGTACTCGTACGCGGTTTCCGGCTTCTGCCAGCGCTGATAGATCACACCGCTGAGGTAATCGACTTCAGCGTTCTTCGGATCGACCTTCCGGGCTGCGGAGAGCTCGCGATCGGCGACTTCTAGTTGTCCCTTCTCGATGGCAACGCGCGCCGAGAGGAGACGCAGCGGAACGTGATCCGGCGCGAGCTTCATCCCGTCGTTGACCGATATCCGGCACTCGTCGAACTGGCCGTTCTTGTACTGATCCTTCGCCAGACCGAACAACACGCCCGCGCGCGCCTCCTGCCATTGGCGGACGGCAGCTTCCTTCTGCTTAGGCGTCTTGTTATGGCCGCAGCCGACCGTGACCAGCAAGGCGACCAACGCGGGAACTAGCCACTTCCAACTCATGCCGGACTCCTGTCACTCTAGGCAAAATCCTTCGATCTTACCGGTGATCATCGGTATGGAATGGAGTCAGGTTTACCTAAGCGAAGGTGAAGGGAACGGCCCGATAACATCATGTGTGGCATCGATAGCACCAACGCAACGATCCCGGACGCGTGCCCTTGCGGGGACGGCATCCGGGATCGTTGGAATTGCCTTGACGCTTACTACTGCGCGTCAATGTCGGCTTCGCCAGTCGCGGACTCCAGGGGGAGTTCCGTCACCGTCGTGTCGTCCGCTTTATCGGATTTCACCACGGGCTGCGTCGAAGGCGCTGCGGAAGTCTCGGTCACCGCGGAGTCTTCAGAATCCTCGCGGCCGGCAGGCTGAGTTTCCGGCGCCTGGGCCACTGCTTCCGACTCCGTCGACTGATCTTCTTTGGACGCTTCCGCCATCTCGTCATCCGCCGACCCAGTCTTGCCCTCACCCATCGCGGTCTCTTGCGAAGGCTGCGTGGTCGTATGCCGGACGCTCGGCATCGTCGCGGGAAGCGCGGCGACCGGCATGGTCGTCGGCTTCTGCTCCGGCGCTTCCATCACCGAGACATCCGCCGAGGGGCGAGTGCTGGGGGAAGTCGTCGGGCCGGAGTCGCGGAGCATGGCCCGGGTGAGGAAGGAGCGGATCGAGCTGCCGGAAGCTTCGGAGACAACCTTGCCGGTCAACTGCTGTTTGAGCTCGATCGCATCGGTGAATTCGGGGTTCAGGTTCGTCGCCTCGTTCAGATGCCAGATCGCCAGGTGCGTATCCGGATTGGGCTTGGTGAGTTCCTTCTTCGCCGCCTCATAGGCCGATTCGGCGAGGCGCGTGCGGCCCCAAGGCATCATGCCCTTGCGGAGACCGACACGCATGTCTTCCACATGCCGAAGCTCCTGCTCCGACACGGCGGTGTACGCCGACTGATCCTTCACCACATGCGGCGTCAGGAGGATGATCACCTCATCACGCTTGGTGGCGTCGCGCTGATTTCGGAACAGCAATCCCGCCAGCGGGAGGTTCCCGAGGAACGGCACTTGGCTGCGGGTGCTGACCGTGCTCTCGCGGAACAGACCGCCGATCACGATCGTGTGACCGTCTTTCACCATGATGTTGCTGGTGACTTCGGTGGTGGTCTTGCTGGGCAGACCGTTCGCCTTTACTTGGCCGTCGGAGTCTTCCGGGTGGACTTCCAGGCGGATGAACCCGTCGTTGGCGATATACGGGCGGAACAGCAATCGAGTACCGGTCTTCAGCGTCTCGACCTGCTGACTGGTCGTCGTCTCGGTGGTGACGGTGGTGTAGAAGCCGTCTTCGTTACCCACGAACACCTCGCCCTGCTGCTTGTTGAGCGTGAGCACCTTCGGGTTCGCGAGGACCGTCGTATCCGTCGTCTGCTCGAGCGCCTGCAGGAACGCGGCGACGTTGCTGGTGACGACGCCCACGCGCAGTCCACCGCTCGGAACGCCGTTGGTGAAACCGGTTTGACCGGCGGCAGCGTTGTTCTTGACGACGCCCTGGCCCCCGGCGTTGTTTGCAATTGCGCCGCTGAGCACTTCACCAGCGCCCGAGCCGGCGGTGTTCAAGCCCGCAAAGTCGACTCCGCCGAGGATCGTGAAATCGATACCGAGGGCATTGTCTTCGTTAAGCGAAGCGCGAAGGATCGTGGCTTCGAGCAGGATCTGCTGAGGCCGGGCATCGACTTCAGCGAGAACACGCTTCACCGCGTCGATGTTCTCCGGGTAGTCGGTGACGACCAGCATGTCTTCAGTCGAGTGGGAGTTGCCACCGCCACCGCCACCGCCGCCGCCGGCGCCACCGCCGCCGCCACCACCGCCGCTGCTGAGACCAACCGTGGCGGGCGTCGTGACCGCAACCTGGCCGGTGGCGCTGAGCACGGGCTTAATCATGACAGAGGCATTCGAAGCAGGCGTGTAATAAAGACGGATGACCTCCGTCTTCATCTGCCGCTCGGACTTGGTGATGTCCTCAAGTTCCTTGGACGTGTAGACGTAAATGAAGTTACCTTTTTCGCGGTAGGCGTACCCGTTCGCATGAAGGATCGCATCGAGCGCCTCGCGGACGGTCACATCATACAGATTGGCCGTGACGGTCCCGTGGACGTCCTTGGACGCGATGATGTTCTTCTGGCTCTGGAGCGAGAGCATGCGCAGGACCTCGACGAGGTTCGCGTCGTTGACGTGAATCTCGACGGTGCCGGCATCCGATACGCTGACTTCCTGGGCGCTCACGCTCTTGCCTTCGCCGGCAGGTTGCGTCGTGGCGGCCGCGGACGGCTGCGTCGTGGAAGCGGAAGACGCCGGCGCTGCGAACGGATCCGTCGCCTCGTCGATCAGCTTCACATCCGTGGTCGGCTCCGCGGGCGCGGCAATGATCTTGGGCGCCGACTCAATGGGCCTCGCGAAGGCAAGGGTATTCTTCGCATTATTCTGCGAAGCTTTGCCGACGTTAACAGCAACAACCGTCTTTACCGAGTCGGTAAGGTTTGCCGCGTTTCGCACGCTTGCCGCAATCTCCCGATCGGTATAAACGGACCCTGCGGCCAAAAAAATAAGGCCCGCGGTCGTCTTCGTCCATTTGTTATTCCACTTGCCCATAACTCTTCCTCTCAAATTTCAAACTGCTGATGTTGAGTTCCAGATTACCGGGTTCGCCTACGCGGCGTTCGCCTCAATCTCTATCCAATATCCCAATTCAAAATCCAAATTCGTCCGAGCATCTTCATCATTTTTTCATCGGAACTTCGAGCTTGACGCCTTCGCGCTCGATAATGATCCGCCGCGCCTCGATCTTGAGCACACGGAACGTCGTGCGCGCCTCGCCCGTTCCGCACGCGACCACATCGCCGACTCCCACGAATCCGCCGTTGACCACCGCTTTGGGCTTGGCGCCCATCAGCGTCGTCTCCAGGCGCAACTGGCTTGCCTGCTGCTGCAGATTCTCCAGGAGAAACTGCCGCTCTTTTGTGACATCGGCTTTCGCGGATACGGACTTTGCCAGCTCGCCCCAGAAACCGGCGCCGTTATTGGCCTGTTGAGTGCCGTTCCGATTCTCCTGCGGAAAATGATCGAGGTTGACGGCAAACAGATTTCGATTGATCGACCCGAGCGGCGTGTTGAGCCAGGTCTTGAACGCGGCCGTGGCTTCACCGCCTCGCGAGACCGGATTGGGGACCGACAAGATCCGAGCGCTGCCCGCGGCGTTGGCGATCTGCGGCGTATCACCGTTTTTCATCGCCATGCGGACCCAGAGGATCCCCAGCACAGACAGCAGAAACGTCAGCGCCGCCGCCTTCTTCGCTTCTTTGCGAAGCGCGTGGGTGAGCCGGTCATATAGAGACAGAGATTGTGTCATTGTGGAAGCCATCATCCCTCCGAAAAGTAGATGTTCATGGAAAGCTCGACTTCCACCTGGCCTGGCTTAGCCGCGCGGTCGCTCTTGATCTTGAGCTCGCGCACGCGCGTGAGTCGCTGCATCTGCTCGGTCTGACGCAAGAACGAGAAGACCTTGATAAAGTCGCCCTGAAATTTCAGCGAGACCGGCTGCTCCGCGAACAACTCGCTGCGGATCGGCAGCACGCCGGGATTGACCGCGTACTTCTGAAGCGACGCGGTCTGGACCATCGTGTCGATGTCTTTGATGAACCGATCAAGCTCCTGCTGACGCGGAAGCTGCTTATCGTATTTGTCCAGCCGGGTCTTGAGGTCGCCAACCGCCGCGACAACCGCCGGCAGGATCTTGACCTGGGTATTGTTGTTCATCAGCGACACGCGCTTGTGATCGATTTCCAACTGAAGATCGGAGATCCTGGAGCTGGAGGGGCGGTAGCCAAAAAGGTAGAAACCCACCAGCACGACGCCCAGCGCCAGGCCGAGAATCGCCTGCGCCTTCGTGCACCAGTCAAGTTGATTGCGAAGCGAAGTCACGTTCAGTTGCCTCCCAATCCACCGAGGTCCAGTGCGAATGTCACTTCAAATTCACGCATGGCGTGGCCGTCTTCCTGGCGCGGCCTGCTGTAGGTGACGGCGACATTTGAGAAAAAGGGTTTGGCCGTGAGCTTCGCGAGGAAACTCGCGAGATCCGAGTCGGTTGGGGCAACACCCTGCATCCGCATCTTCACCCGCCGATTGGTCCCGCGTTCCTGCTGCGCCTTGGCGGCGAGAGTTTCAGCCTTTACTTCTTCGGTCATGACGGCGAGATCCAGCAGGCCCATGTCCGCCGGCATCAGCTCATCCAGCGTGGTCAGGATGCGCGTCATTTCGATGGGGCGACCGATGATCCCGAAAATCTTGTCCTGGCCCTTGAGCTGGTTGTGCAGCTCGACGAGCTGCTTGAGCCGCTCGACTTCAACGACGCTCTGCGTGAGCGACGAGCTGATTTCGACCAGCTCTCGCTGCTTAGCGCTCACGTGCCGCTGGGACATCAGGATCCAGATCCCGAGGATCGCGCTGATGGCGAGCGTGCTCCACGCCTGGGTGGTGACCGACCGGCGCCGCCGCCGCAGCCGGGGATACCAGTCGGGTAGGAATTCCACTTCACGCATGGACTTCCTCCGGATGAGTGACGCTGGGTGCTTTCAAGGGCGCCGCCGCGGCGGCGGTCGCATCGGCGGCGATTTGATTGATGTCAACCACTTCCGCTAGGGCCTTTGGCGCCTCGGGGAACGGCATCGACGGATCGCGCGGCTTGCCGTCTCGCGGAGCGAAATAGCCCTTGGTCATTTTCAGCGCCAAACCCAGCGCCATCGCCCATTCACCCATCGTACCCCGACGATCGGCAAGCTTCATCCGGCTGGTGTCCAGGCTGAAAAGCGGGCGCCCGGATTCCAACGGAATTCCCGCGGCCGCATTCAGCACGCCGACCAGCAGCGGGTCACAGGATTCGCCACCCACCAGCTTCAGTTTTGACGGACGCTGACCGCGGAACGTGACGGAGTAATAGCGAAGGCACAACGCGATTTCGCGGCCCATCTCTTCCATCGTGCTGCGCGTCGCATCGTAAACAGCTTGCTGGACCGGATCGCGCCGTGCCGCCACTTCTGGAGCGTCCGGTTTACCGAGCTCGCCGCAGCGCTGCTCGATCAGGCGCCGGCGGAGGGCGCGGGCCTCTTCGATCGTGATTCCGAGCTTCTTGCTGACTGCCTCGTGCAGGTGATCGGAGCCAATCTCGACCGGCTTCAGGAAGGTAATGTCGCGGCCCTTGCCAATAACCACCTGCGAGCGCCGCGCGCCCACATCCACGATCACGTGAACTTCCTGCTCATCTTCCCGGCGCCGAATGAATCGTTCAAAGCTGCGATAGACCGCGCAGGGCTCAACGTCAATGGATTCGACGGAAACACCCGAGCGGTGGATCTGCTCGAGGAACCCATCAACGTCCTCATATTTGGCCGCAAGAACAATCACTTCCTGACGGACATCAAGCCCCTGGCGGACTTCGCCGGCGGGGATGATCTGAATGTGCGCCTTGGCGGTATCGAATGGAAAAATATTCTTCGCCTCAAATCGCACCGCCTGCTGAAGCTCATGCGGCGGGATCAGAGGCAGGCGAAGGTTCTTCACATGCAGCATTTCGCGCGGAAGCGAAACCACCGCGCGGCGGCCGCTGAATTCACCTTGCCGGATCATCTGCTTGATCAGATCGCACGCCAGCGAAATCCGCAGATCCGGCTGCGTCCGCGCTTCCGGGCTCATCACCTGGCGCGCTGCCGCCACCACGGAAAGGTGCTCCCCCACCACTTCAACCTGGAGCATCTTTACGCTGTCGAACCCGATATCGAGTCCGATCGGCTGAACATGTGATCGCGTCAGTCGAATCATTGGAAACCTACTGAACCAGAATCTCCCCGGTGTAAGGGGAGACCGTGATCGTCGTCGTGAATGTCCCGCTGGTCAGCACGATTGAGCCATTCTTCAGATCGTTCTTCGCGTTCTGCGTGTAATCGAAGGCATACGGCGCCCCCATCTCATCGAATGCCAGCGTAAAATCGTTGGCGTAGAGCAGGTCGATGCCGTCAAAGTCGACGGAGCTGAGCGTGACCGACTCCAGGCCTTTGGAGGATGCACCGAAAGTCTGCTGATAGCTGAGCTGCGTCATCGGATGGCTCATGATGACGTCTCCGCCGGTGGTAGCGGTGCTGAGCAGCTTGTAGCTGTTGCCGGCGATGTCGAATCTGACGTAGATCGTCTTCTGCCCTGAGATCGCCATGTTCTGCGCGTAAATCAGATCCGCGACGATGATTCGCGCGGCGGCGGCGGCGCGCAGATCATCCCGTGTGCCTAGCTGCGGCACGACAATCGCTGAGGCGATCCCGATGATCACCAGCACCGCCAGGATTTCCACCAGCGTAAAACCGCGCCGCCGGTTCATTTGAGCAGACATAACTATCCTCCAGGCGACGGCGCCGCCGCACCGATCGCAGGACAACACGCTCCTCATGGGATCGCGCGCCTATTTGCGGCGCGGGGTTCCCTTGGATTCATCGGACTGAATGACCTTGACCTGAAGGTCGCCGCCTTCCATCAGCCCGATAATCTTGTCCAGCTTCGTGTTCGTGGACTTCATCTCGTCCAACAGTTCCATCTGACGGGCCGCCGGATTCGGAACGTCCCCCGCCATCGCCGTCGGAAGCGCGTTTCGGCTCCCGGTCCACTGTCCGATAAGAATCATGCCCTGCATGACCAGGATCGCCGCGAGCCATTTGGAGTGTTTCATAACAGTCATCCTTTCGAGTCTGTGTTAATAGGGCGCCGGAACAACCGGCCCCCAGCGAAGCACCTGGATACCAATCGGCGTTCGCCCGGCGGTGCTGAGCTCGGGCGCCAGATTCATCGTGCTGTTGAGCGTGACATTGGTGACGGCGCTGTAAGAACTCGAGATCGGCGAGACATTGGCGATGAGCAAGCCGCCCTTAACCGTTAAGACGGAGGCCTGACTAAGCTGCACCCAGACACCGCTGGATTTGAGGGTCCCGCCGATATAGCAGATCCCGTTGATGGTCATCGACTTTAGCGTGTGATTGACCTGGAAGTTCCCGGTGACGACCACCCCGGGGTAGCCGGATTTCGGGGTCACCACAATATTCGCGCCGCTGACGATCAGATTGCCGCCGCAGATGAGCGTCCCGTCGATCTTCACATTGTCGCCCAGCGTGAGATTACCGGTTGTGTACCAAATGCCTGCGGGATTGGTGACCGATGACCCCAGCGTGGTCACGCCCACGGATCCGGAGAGCGTCGATGCGCTGATGACATCCGCGTTGTAGGTCACGCCGCCGATCGTGTAAGTGCGGTAGAGATTGACGTCCGGATTTGTCGGTGCCGGAACGGCGGCGGCGGGGACATCCTTGCGTCCACCGGGATTTGCGGCTCCTGAAGTGGACGGAGCATAAATGACGCCGCTGACCGTCGAGTTCGAAAGCTTGACGTTGCCGTTGCTGATAACGTCCCCGGTGATGGAGGTGTTTGGCTGGATCGTGGCAGCGCTGTTAAAGCCGGAGGCGTAGCTGACCCTGTATTCGTTCTTCACGTACACCCGGGCGTTTGCAGTTCGAGTCATCTGCGTGTCACCCGAAGCGCCGACGGTCGCGGACGAGACAATCTCGTACGTCCAGTTGTTGCCGGCCGTCGTGTCCCGCGTGACCGTGACCGTCACGGCGCCGGGATCGATGGTGACGGCGCCGTTGGTCCCGCCCCAGTAATTGCTCGCGTTCAGTGATGGAGCGTTGTTCGGGTTCTGCAGGTAGTACATCGCCAGGTTTACGCCTGATTCCGCGAGGTATTCTGCTGCAATGGATCGGGAAGCGTTGCCGCGCGTTCGCGTCTGAAGCGATGCCCCCGCGAGCATGGCAAAGCCCATGACAACGGCAATCGCGATCGCCGCCAGCACCATGATCATGGCGAAACCGCGGCGAGAGTGATGGGTCGCGCATCTCATAATTGACTCGCGGGAAGCGTCGCCGGCGTGCGGGAAGTCGATCTCCCGTACTTGACGATTTCCATTCCGTCCTTATTGAACTTCAATGCATATTCAAGCGCCGGACGCACCGTGCTGCTCGAATCGATGCGATGAAACTCGGCGGCGGTTACGCAGGTCACGATGCCCGCGGCGCGAACGTTGGCCATCGCCTTGAAGCTGGTAATTTCGCTATCCGCGTAAATGGCGTCATCCACCATCGTCACATCCGCCGTCTGCTTCTGCGCGCTCGTCCAGGTCGTCGGATAGCTGATCTCCCAGCAAACCAGTTGGGCAATATCGGGATCCGCGTTGGACTGGTGCTCGATCAGCGCCAGCTCCGAAGCCTGCACCTTTCCGTCTCGGTTGAGATCACCCTTCCAAACCAGCACCGCGGCCGCCTGCGAGGGCGAGCCACTGATCGCCCCCATGCGGCAAGCGCCGATCTGCTTGGCGGCGCGCAGAATCTTCTGAATCCGCACCATCGCCTGCGTCGACAGGCTCGTGCCGACCTCGATCTGATTGCCGTGCGTCCAGCCGATGCCGACGGCGGTCATCAGCGCGCTGGTTGCGCCCGCGACCATCGAAAGCACGACCAGCCCGATGACCAGCTCGACGAGCGTGAGGCCGCGCTTATTGTTTTGTGTTGAGCGTTTCACGGTATTACCTCACCACCGTGTAGCGAGTGCAGAGTTGTGAAATGGCATACTTCTGCCCCGACGGAGCGGTCACCGTGACCGTCACAAGCACAAAGTCGCCGGCGGTGCCGGTCAGGCCCGCGGGACGAGCATTGTTTTGCACGACGACCGCTCGAGTGAACACCGTTCCATTACCGGCATCAATGTTGGAACCATTCCACATGCGAATGGAATCGCTTGAGTCCTGGTATCCGCTGTAATCGTCAATGGTGTCGTACAGCTTGCGGTCCGTGACGCTCGGCCAGCCGGCCGCATTGGGGGAGCCGGATGGATCGAACGACTTGGACGACACTTCTTCCATCAGCTCGCGCGCCAGATCGAGCGCCACGCCCGAGTCTTCCGTCGCTGAGTTTTGTTTGTAAGCGGCTCCCAGAGACCCAGCGATTCCAACCACGGCGGCGGCAAGCACCACCGACGCCATCAGTCCCTCGACCAACGTAAACCCGCGACGCGCGCGTCGTAGGTTCGAAAGCGATTGTGGGAGAATGGAGCGCATCGCGTACCTTCGTTGCTCATCGCCATTAGCCGCTAGTAGGTCGTGAAAGGGTTGCCCTGAACGTCGGCGCCTTCCGAATTGGCCATCAGATCGCCGGACATCGGGCGATAAAACCATCCGTAGATTTTGCCGTCAGCGGTCGGCCAGGGGTCGGTATCGGCAATGATTTGCACGGCCGAAAGCCCGTTCATCGGGTTCTGCGGGATCGCCGAGAGATAAGGTCCAAATTTGAACACCGTGCTCGGAGAGGCCGAGACCACGCTGTGCTCATCGGTGTGCTTGGTCATCTGATCGACAAGATCGGCTTCGCTCACTGCTTGCGTCGTGTCAGCGCCCGGATAGCCGGGGGCGACGTCGTGATGCTGAGCTTTGTAAACAATGATCTGCGTTCGCAGGTATCGCAGCTCATCCTTGAGCATGTTCTCGCGGGCGGTCATCGACGCGTTGGAGAACTGCGGGATCACGATGGTTGCGAGGATCCCCAGGATCGTGACCACGATCAGGATCTCGATCAGCGTGAACCCGCGGCGCGCCATCGCTTGCCGAGAGATTCTCTGCTTGATTTTCAGATCCCTGAACATCGGTCGAGCCCTCGACAACGGGCCTTTAACGTCAGGCCTCTACCCAAAGGCGGGCGGCGAGTGACGAACTCGCCGACCGGTGCATGAACGAAAAACTAGGGGACAGTCGTGGCATCAAGTCCGGTGCCTTCGACGAAGTATCCACCGGTGGTGGAACCCGTCGCCCAGAACTTACCGGTCCCGTTGCCCGAGCCGTAGTCATAGACCCAGCCGGTCGTGGCATCGCTGCCCGTGATCGCGGCGCCAGTGCCTTGCACAACGTTGGTGCCCGAATTCAGGTTATTCCCCGGAGTCTGCTGCAGGTACGGGCCGAAGCTGCCGGCACTCGTCACCGTGCCGGTCGCGTCGGTCTTGCTGGTGAGCAGGTTCCAGTTCGACCCGACCAGGTTCGGGAGCTTGTCCGCATGCTGAAGCTTGTACAGCTCAACTTGCGACCGGATGGTCTGAAGCTGGCTGGTCAAGCTGTTCTTACGGGCGTCCTGCGAAGCGTTCGTGAACTGCGGGATCACGATCGCGGCCAGGATGCCCAGGATGATCACGACGATCAAGATTTCGACCAGTGTGAAACCTTTACGACTGCTGCGAAACGTCTTCATTTTCCAACCTCAATTTCAAAGTGCGATAGGGAAAAGGCGTGGCTGCTTGCGGCAGCCACGCCTTTGGCATTCAAGTAAGACTAAGGAACAGTCGTGGCATCAAGCCCGGTGCCTTCGACGAAGTATCCACCGGTCGTGGAACCGGTCGCCCAGAACTTACCGGTGCCCGTGCCCGAGCCGTAGTCATAGACCCAGCCGGTCGTGGCATCGCTGCCCGTGATCGCGGCGCCAGTGCCTTGCACGACGTTGGTGCCCTGGTTCAGGTTGTTCCCCGGAGTCTGCTGCAGGTACGGGCCGAAGCTGCCGGCGCTCGTCACCGTGCCGGCCGCGTTGGTCTTGCTCGTGAGCAAGTTCCAGTTCGAGCCGACCAGGTTCGGGAGCTTGTCCGCATGCTGAAGCTTGTACAGCTCAACTTGCGACCGGATGGTCTGAAGCTGGCTGGTCAAGCTGTTCTTGCGGGCGTCCTGCGAAGCGTTCGTGAACTGCGGGATCACGATCGCGGCCAGGATGCCCAGGATGATCACGACGATCAGAATTTCAACGAGGGTGAAACCACCCTTACGATAAGTTCGATTCGACTTCATGTTTGAGACCTCTGTAAATCAGTCCTTGTGCTGTCCGGGACAGGCAACATGCCTGTTCCCAATTGTCTTCCGCGGGCCGCTCGGCGTGGAACCGGGAGGCGTCCGCATCGCGAAACGAGTCAGGGCCAGTGGGGCAGGCATTCAGCGCCTGTCATCGTTTCAACTTGCCCGATGCGCTCCGTCCGGTCAGTGGGGCAGCTTGAGCCACCCTGCTTCGCGTTCGACCGGATGATGCTGCTTAAACGCCTCCTTTCTTTGTCGGCGACTTCCACGCGGTGCCGGCATAAAGCCGGCGTGATTCAGCCACGGCCACAATGCATGACCCTTTGCCACACACGCGCCCGCTAGCGCTTCACGACCCTCATCGGCGCTCCGCTTAGCAGACTTAACCCAGTCTGCCGCGGCGACCGATAAGTCGTGTCGCACCGCACCGAATCACTCTCTTGGGACAGGACCGATAAAGACATGCTGGACGTCTCAAACACGCCCAAAGAGCATCCTTTCGGGAACATCCTCGATCGCTGCCGCGCGTCGTTATCGAGCACGCGCGACAGGACCGGATGCTTTGCGCACTGCCGATCCGCTTTCGCGAATCAACAGGCCGCGGCCATTACTCGCACCGCAGCGCCGCCTCTCAGCGGCTTAGCCCTTGTCAGGGATCCTCGTCCATCAACCCACATCAGCAGGTCGACGGGAATGATCTACGATTCAACTTTCTCTAAGACAAATTGGATTCCCCGACTGCCCTTACGGTCTCAATAACGATGTCACTGTGCAAAGTCAGTTGGCATCCTGACGTACTCCGAAGGAACGACCTGTTAAGCCATTCCGGCCAGATCCTTCGGAGTACCAGTTCTGAAAATGTTCCCAAATCAGGCCGAATTGGCATGCTGAGAGTTTGTGAAGATTTGACTGTAGCACGGGCATCTTGCCCGTGTCCGCATCGCCAACACGGGCAAGATGCCCGTGCTCCGCGCCGAATCACTTCGCGGCCCGTTCACACCTTCGCGACTCCCGCCGGCGCCAAAGCAAAAAAAGTTCTGAAATTGCCTCAAGAGAACGGCCACCCAGCACACCAGCCATAACTCGCGCGCTGCGCCAAAAACCCGCCCCGCGCGCAGCGCGCCAAAACCCAAAATCCCCAAAACCAAAATTCTTTTCCCCCGCCCCGCACCCCAAACCGCGTTCCCCCAAAACGAGCTGCGCAAAAGGACACCTTTTCCCGCAGCGCCCCACCAGAGATAGAGGGACGAAGAACCGCGAGCAATCCGCGCCCTCAGAAAGGAGGAGTCATGAACTCCAACCCGCTTCCCCGTAGCACGGGCATCTTGCCCGTGTCCGCGCCGTCAAAAAGTCCCCGCCCCCACGAGTCCCAATCCCCCAACCTCCCAAATGATACAAACAGATACAAATGGATACGCCCACGCCGATTCTCCATCTCGCGCCTTCTCCCAAAAACCCGCCAGAGCCCCCCAAAACACTACAATCAATCGTTACAGAATCATTCGCCGCGCGATCGTCGCGCTCCCTCACGCGGCGTGGGGCACCCTGAGCGACTTGCAGATCTCCACCGTCGCCTTGCTCTTGTTCAGGGTGTAAAAGTGGATGCCTTCCACCTGCTGGGCAAGAAGATCCTTGCACTGCTCGCTCGCGTACGCGACGCCGGCCGCGTAGACGGATTCTGGGTTGGGCTCCACGGCTTCCAGCTTCAGCAGCAGCGGATGCGGGATTTTGGCGCCGCACATGCTGATGAAACGCTTGATCTGGGCAACGTTCCCGATCGGCATGATGCCGGCGATGATGGGGACCTTGATGCCGATGGTGCGGGCTTTGTCGCGGAACTCGTAGAAATCTTCGTTGTCGAAGAAGAGCTGAGTCACGATGAAGTTCGCGCCGTTGTCGACCTTGCGCTTGAGATGCTCAAGATCGCGTACGGGGTTGAGGCACTGGGGATGACCCTCCGGGTATCCTGCGACGCCGATGCAGAAGTCGTGGCGGGAACGGACGAACGCGACCAGCGCGTCGGCGTTGGCGAACCCGCCTTCAGTGACGACGAAGTTCATCTGACCTGCCGGGGGATCGCCCCGGAGGGCGAGGACGTTGCGGATGCCGGCGCGCCAAAGATCATCGAGGATGCCGCCGATTTCGTCGGCGGTGTGACCGACGCAGGTAAGGTGGGCCATCGAGCGAATACCAAGCTGGGTCTGGATCCGCTCGACAAGCTGCACGGTCTTCTGCCGGGTGGACCCCCCTGCTCCGTAAGTCACCGATACATAACTGGGGTTCAGCGGGCGGAGGTCCTCGATCGTCTTGAAGAGCGAGACAAATCCTTCTTCAGTCTTCGGCGGGAAGAACTCGAAGGAAATCGTGGGCTTTCCTTTTCCCAGAATGTGATCGATGCGCATGGGCTTATGGTAATCCACCTCCGCGAATCAATAAAATCGGGCGCGGCAGGATTAGTGCGCGCGCCCGCGAGCGGCAAGAGAGAGAGCACAATCGCCCGGTTAAAACGTGAAAATCGCGTCGATCGCGGCGGTCCACTGCGAGTCCTCGGCGCCGCCGTCGAAAATCCCGTCCTCGGAGTAATCGTAACGAATCTCAGGCCGGATCAGGAGATTGGAAAGGTACTTGTCGCTCGGCGCCGGCTTGATGCCCAGACCCAAGGTAACTTCGTACATATTCCCGGACAGACCCCGCGCCTGATCCGGATCCGCGAACCATTCGCCGCGCGCGTTGACGGTCAGATAATCGCAGACCTTGTATCCGGCATACAGCGCGACGCCGTACCATTCGGCGGAGTTGTCCGTGGCGGAAGCGCCCGGCTCAAACCCGTAGTCCGCGTTGGCGCCGAGGCTGAGGGCATCGGTCATCTGATAAACCACGACGCCGTCAAACACCGTGCGCCAAAGCCCGTTGGAAGCTCCTTCCGGTCCGGTCACGAAGTTGAAGAACCCGGTCAATTTCTCGTTGAAGATATATTTGACTTGTCCAAGCGCATCCATCGAACCGTTGTTGTCCACCAGCGACTGTTCCCACCCGCGGGTGGCGCCGCCGGTCACCGAAAGCTTGTCGGTGAGGTTGTAGGAGGCGAGCAGGCCGGTGTGGGTGAAAGGGATCGCGTAGCCGAAGAGGTAGCTGTGCGAGTAGAGCGGATCGGTGGTGGGGTTGATTGTTTCGTAGCCGAGGAGCGTGACGAACTTGCCGCCGCGCAGCAGCAGCCCGTTGCCGATTGGCACCACGACATCCACATAAGCCTGCACGAGATCGAACTGGTTTTCCGGCGAAAGCTGGGGCGAAGCGCCGCCGTAAAAGTTCAAACCGTTGGCGTGGATGAAGCGGGCGTCCGCGCCGTAGATCACTTCGACCTTACCACCGACATCCCATCTATTTTCCTTGGCGCACGCGGCGCAGTCCAGCACTTTCTCGATGGACAGATCCACCTGATTAAGCAGCACCTCTTCGTGGTCGACGTCGAACACGCGCCCGGTGATGAAGTTCCCGGGGGGATTGTTGAAGCTCGCGGTGTAGCTGCCCTCGACGAAACCGTAGATGTTGAAGCCGAACAATTTCTCCGAGTTCATCCCGTACTGCTTCATGAGGGATGCGAGGGGCTTCTCCGGCGGGGTTGGCGCATCGGCGAGATACGCAGGGCGTTCCAGCGTCAGTTCATCCGCCAGCGGAATCGCCTCCTCCGCCCGCGCGGTTTTGGAAAAAAGACTCATCGCAACCAGACCAACCGCCGCCACTACCTTCCGGCTCACCATGAAAGATCTCCTTGTGTGGAGGCGATACGCGCCCCGCGTTCCCGGCCGACCCTTATCAAACCCGGTGCCATCGACCGGGTCGGTGCGCGAAATGTAGTTGCCGCCTTGAAAACCGGCAGCCTCGCTTCGACCCGGCGCTCAGCAATTAAGCAGAACACCCGTTACAACCCTCCTGTTGTCGGAAATGCGCGCAGTTATTCCGCGGCACGGCACTCAACATGGCCGGGTTCGTTCCCTATCATATTGTGGAGTCGACTCGTACCCGAGGTAATACCCATGTCTCTGACCTGGCAACAACCGTTACCGCCGATTTACAACGAACTTACGGACGGCGAGCTGCGCCTTCGGATTCAGTCGGCCAAGGAAACACTCGGTAAGAAGCTCGTGATCCTGGGCCATCATTACCAGCAGGATGACATCATCGACTTCGCGGACTTCACCGGGGACAGCTTTGAGCTTTCCCGCCACGCGGCGGCGCAGAAGGGAATCGAATATGTCATCTTCGGGGGCGTTCACTTCATGGCGGAAAGCGCGGATATCCTGACCGAAGAAACCGTCCGCGTCATTCTCCCCGACCTTGGCGCCGGATGCTCGATGGCGGACATGGCCAGCCTCGACCAGACCATCGAGTGCTGGGAACAACTCAAGCAGGCCTGCCCCAATGACACGATCATCCCAGTCACTTACATGAACTCCAGCGCCGCGATTAAGGCGTTCGTCGGTGAAAACCACGGTGCCGTCTGCACCAGCAGCAATTGCCGAAACGTGCTCGAATGGGCGCTCCAGGGTGGCGCGAGCGGACTGCCTGCTTCAGCGGATAGCGCTTCCAATAAAGTCAAAATCCTTTTCTTTCCCGATCAGCACTTGGGAAGAAACACCGCCCACGCGATGGGATATCCCCTCGAGAAAATGGTCGTCTGGGATCCTCGCCAGGACCTCGGCGGCAACTCCGAGCGCGCCATTCAAGAAGCCGCCTTCATCCTGTGGAAAGGTCACTGCTCCGTCCACGCGCTGTTCCGCCCGGAGCACATCGACGACGTCCGAAAGAATCATCCGAACATGAAGGTGATTGTTCATCCGGAATGTAAATGGGAAGTTGTTCAGAAGGCGGATATGGCGGGTTCGACCGCGTACATCGTGAAGCAGGTCGAAGCGGCGCCGCCGGGCAGCGAATGGGCAATTGGGACGGAAGTGCACCTCGTCAATCGGCTCAAGAACCAGCACCCGGATCAGAAAATCATTGTGCTGAGCGATTGCCAGTGCCTGTGCACGACGATGTTTCGAATTGACCTGCCGCACCTTTGCTGGACGCTGGAGAACCTGGTTGAAGGGAAAGTGGTGAACGAGATCAAGGTGGATTCCCACACGCGTAAGTGGGCCACCGTTGCGCTCGAACGAATGCTTGCGATCAAAGGGACCGGCAATCCGATGGGGAAACAGCAGCCGGTGGGGTCGACGGTTGATTGATGCGCATCTCGGTTAAGCCGGCACTGGATTCAGCCGATGCGAGTTGAAGCAATCGTGCTCTGAATGATCATGCGAGGAAACGACCGCAATCCTGACTGCCATCCACTTGCTCGCCCCTGCGCCTGGGTGGCGTTTGTTGCGCTGGCGACCACTTTTTTCTTCCAACTTGTCACGGGTTACCGTTTTACGGATGTGCCGCAGACGTCGACGACCTATGCAGCGGGATTGTTCAAGTACGCTGAATCTTCATCCGCTTCCGAAGACGATGAGGTTGTCTCGACATCGGCGGAAGAGCCAACGTTGACACGGTTGGATCTCGCCGCGGATTGAGCGCATCGCAGCGAGGACCACGCCGATGCCGGAAGTGGCGCATTTTGGCCGGCATATTTAGCGCGACGGTGAAATTCAGGAAGCCGCCAACCGCTCCAGGCGAACCTCGATCACCTCGGACGGACACCACGCGCGCATCTGGAGCATGGAGGAGAAGCCGACGCCTCGATCCACGAGGAGGCAGATGTTTTCGTAGTTGTGAACGCCGCGGCAGTACTTTCGAGTGAGTGAGTCGTGCCGCAGGATTGGGAATCCGCCTGGGAGGCAGATTTGGCCGCCGTGGGTATGGCCGGCGAGGTAGAGATCGGGGTCCATCTTGTGGGCGAAGTGGATGAGATCGGGGTAATGCGAGACGACGATTCTGGGAATGCCCGATCTTTTTGCCGGCCAATGGCGACCCATTTCCTCTTCGATGTCGGCGCGCTCGGGTCCGGGATATCCGATCAGTTCGATCGTCGCGCCGTTTACCGAGACGTCCAGCCGTTGATGGCCGATCATCTTGACGCCCCATTCTTCCAACATGGGGCCAAGCAGGTCGCCGTCGTGGTTTCCCAGCACGGCAACGGCGCCGCATTTGCTCGGAAGCGCCTTCACGAGCCGCTCGATGTGCGGCAATGAAGGCTTGAGATGGTGCATGTTGTGAGCCTGATCGCCCCCATAGAGAATCAGATCCGGCGGATCGGACTTCACTTTTTTAACGAGATCATCCAACCCATGAGGCCACGTTCCTCGGAGGTGCAGATCGGTCACGTGAAGTAGCCGCACACCAACGAGCGCGTCGGGCAGTCCGCCCAATGCAAAGCGCATGGAATTGAACTCGCACCCTTCGACAGTCCACCACTGAAGCCATGGCCCCGCGCGCGGACGAGATAGCTCCGCGCGCCAATGCTCGCCGCGCGCGGTCTCGACCGAGCCTTCCCTGGCCGCCGGAATGACATCTGCCGAATACAACGCTGTCCTACAACAGTCCCCGACTCCGCGCTTCGGGACGAGGGTCGATCAGTGTCCTTCTCCGGCGGGCTTGACCGGTGGCTTCGGCCGATCGCCGGTCAGCTCCCTCACCCACATGTTCCGAAATCGCACGGGGTTGTGGTGGTCCTGGAGCGAAATCGGTCCCTTGGCAGGATGCTTGTCGGGGTAGGTCGTGAGCGCCTTGTGCATGGACGGGCCGATCAACTTGACGTTGTCCTGCACGAGCACGCCGTTGAAGATCACGGTGATGCGCGCGGGTGCTGTGACTTTCCCCGATTCATCCACCTTGGGTGCGCGAAACACGACGTCGTAAACATTCCATTGTCCAGCGGGGAGAGTGGCGTTCACCAGCGGCGGGTATTGTCCGTAGATCGAGCCCGCCATCCCATCCGGATAGGTTTCGGTTCCAGCGCTGTCGAGGACCTGGAGCTCATACATTCCCATCAGGAAGATTCCGCTGTTACCGCGACCCTGGCTGGCGCCCTGCACATCCTCAGGCTCGCGCCACTCGGCATGCAGCTGGCAGTCAGCAAACTCCTGCTTGCTCTTGATGATGCCTTTCCCCGGGGCCACTTCAAACCATCCCTCGCCGACTTTCCATTCCGCGTCGCCGCCGGTCTTCTCGCTCTTCCATTGGGAAAGATCCTTTCCGTCGAAGAGCACGACCGCATCGGAAGGCGCCGTGCCGGGCTTTTCCTGCGTGCTGAATGTCCCCGGTTTCACCGCGACCGGCTGCGGACGCTTCATGTCATGAACTTCGAAGCCTTCCTTCGCGTCATCCGCACCTGCCGCGCAGACCGCCAGCAAACCCATGGCAATTAGTTTCAAACTTGGATTCCAAAATGTTCTCATGTTCTCGCTTTCTGGTTGGACGCGACATTGTAGCGGCAATTGCCTTACGTGCGATCCATTTTTTCCATCAGCTCGGCGAGCCGGTATTCCAATCGCAGCGACTGCTCCTTGCCGTCCAGTTCCGCGGTTACGATGCGGTTGTAAAGGACGATCCCCGTCGCCAGCATCAGCCAGATGACGCCGGCCATCAACCATGCAAGATTGGTGATCGTCGGCTGCGCGATTACGTTCATCAGGAGCACGATGACTATTCCCAAGGCTGCCGCTGGACCCGCTTTGCTGAGCGAGGTCAGTCGCCGGATATTCTGGGACCGTTTCATCAGCGCCGGAATTGAGATGAACAACGATGCCGCGCTCACCACGCCGCCGAGCGCCCAGATCATTTTATCGGTGCGGTCCACCTTCGGCGTGATCTGCATCAATGCCGCAATCACAACAAATACAACCGCGCCCACCACGCCGGCCAACTGATACCACCATTCCAATCCGGATAATTTGTGCTCCGCCATCGCCTTAACCTCCAATTCAAGACGTTCGCGCCGCTGATCACTAAGCGGCTCCAGTGCAAGCAACGTTTCTCGGAACTCATTCATGTCCGACCTCCTTCAAGCCGCTGTCGCAGGGCGCGCTTCGCATGAAACAGCCGCGACTTCACCGTTCCCTGCGGCACATCAATCACTTCAGCGATCTGCGCAATGGACAGGTCTTCGAGAAAGAACAACGTCAGCACTTCGCGCTGCGCGAGCGGCAGCGTCTCCAGTCCGCGATGCACGCGCCCGGCATCGTCGGCTCGGAAAGGCTCCGCATCCGGTGTTTCTTCCGCGGCCTGCTCTACGTCATCTGAAAGCGGCTCCTCCCGGCGCTGACGTCGCTGGTGGGCGAGGGCCGCGTTTCGTGCCGTTCGATACACAAACGCCGGTAGCGCACGCGGGTCTCGCATAGTGGTCATCGCTTTAAGCACCGAGACAAACGTCTCCTGAAGGACATCCCACGCATCGTTTTCTGACTGCACCAGCCGCCGGAGGTAGAAGAGCACCGGACGCTGAAACAGCGCGACCAGCTCGCGTGCGGCCTCGTCACGGCGCCCCCGGCGGTGGCTTATCGCGAGCAGTTCACACCGGATTAGTTCCTTCTCGGTCATCGAACTCCTGCATGCGAGCTTTAGAAAGGATGGAAGATGAACAACAAAGGTTCAATGCATTTTGAAATCCCCCGAGCTCGGTGAGATCCGGCGATTGGCATTGAGCGCCGGCAGATCTGCAAGTGTGGCCTCGGCTTCGAACCAACTGCCGCGTCGTCGGTTTCGCCGCGCATCCCACCGCGGTTTGCCGACATCCACATCAGCACCGTAAAAATCGTGATTCGCCTCAGCGGATCGTAACACGGCCGTCTCGAATGCGGGCTACAATAGATCATCGGAGGCTGACGATGTTGGCGTTTCCCAGAAGTGAGGAATTCCGAGAGCTAATTCAAATAGCCAGGCGCGAGGATCTCGCGGGGGATGATGTCACCAGTCGGTTGTTGATCGCGGAGGATGCGGTCGGCGTTGGGACGCTGATTCAGAAAGCGGTCGGAATCGCGTGCGCGCTGCCCATGGTCGAAGAGATCTGCCGGGCGTACGACGAGCGGCTTCGCGTGGAGCAGATTCCCGGCTTTCACATGGAGATCATCGAGGGGCGATTCTCGGATGCGGCCACTGCGCCGCTGCTCAGGATTCGCGGGCCGCTGCGTTCATTGCTCTCCGCTGAACGCGTAATCCTGAACTTTCTCCAGCATCACTCGGGCGTCGCGACGCTGACGAACCGCTTTGTCAAACGCGCGCATGGCACGCACGCCAGGATTTACGACACCCGAAAGACGCTGCCGGGATTTCGTACGCTTGATAAATATGCCGTCCGCGCCGGCGGCGGGTTTAATCATCGCATCGGCCTGTATGACGGGCTGCTCGTCAAAGACAATCACCTCGCCGACAAGTCTCTCAAAGATCTGGCGCCCTTTCTCACGAGCATCGTCCAGCGAAGCCGCGGCGAGGATCCGAAACGGCTGGTGGAAATTGAAGTTGATTCCCTCGACCAGCTTACGGAGGTGTTGAAGGTCGATGGCGTCGACGTCATCCTCCTCGACAACATGGATTGCCCGCGCATGCAAATGGCCGTCGAGATGCGAGACAGGTCTGCGCGCAGAGGGAAGGTTGAACTGGAAGCATCCGGCGGCGTCACCCTGGAGACGGTTCGCTCCATCGCGCTAACAGGGGTGGAGCGAATTGCCGTGGGCGCGGTTACCCATTCCGCCCCTGCTCTGGACATCAGTCTGGATATCGAGACCGCGTAGCTTTTTATTTTTTACGGCGTACCTGGCGATTTCAAGCGATTCTTCGGCGTGATCTCCCGCGCCCGCTTGTGATACAGCAGCACCACGCTCGGCCCGAACGCGACGAACATCACCACCAGTCCGAAGCAGATGCCGACGCCGGTTGCCACGCCCGCGCAGCATTCCTCGCGCCGTCGCACCATCACATGGGCCGGCACCGCGATCAGTAATTCCAGGGCGCTTCCGGCGAGCAGCCAGCGGTGCAGTCGCATCCCGACGGATTCGGGGCCTCGCCCGATTGAAATAAGCCAGAACACGACGCCCCAGCATAACCACCCCGCCAAACCAACACAGATCGGCAGCACTGGAAGAAGTTCATGATGGATGCTTCCAAGCAGCCACTCCCCCATCGCCGCCGATGCGCCGGCGACGAGCACACCCATCAAAAACCCTGACCCAACCAGCGGCACCCAGAGCGATCGCTTCGTCACCGGCCGGCGGTTCATCACTTTCACAGGAATCTTCAGCAGCGCGAACCAAGCCGCCAGCAGAGGCAGAAGCAGCACCGACAACCACACCATCAAATTGGTGTCGTCACGCATTACCCACATCGGAAAAATCAACCCGCCAACGAGGATCATCAGATATGCGGCCACCACGCCCCACACCCATGCCGGCGCCGTTTTAGGGCGCGGCGGCGCTTCATATTGAAGCACCGGCGCAGATTGAACGTTGGCCGGCTCGGTCAATTTTCGTCTCCCGTCAATCGCAAAAGCTTGAGGTAGTTCGGCAGCACGTGCTCCCACGTAAAGTTCTCCCGCACGTGGGCTTCTGCGCTTGCAATCAGTTTTTTCCGCAAATTCGCATCACCGAGGATCCGATCGATCGCAGAGGCGAGGGCAGCTTCATCATCAGGCGGCACCAGCAATCCTGTCTCACCCTCGCGGATGACATCGCGGATTCCCGGAACATGGGTCGCGATCACCGGAACCCCCGCCGCCATGGCTTCAATCAGCACCAGACCAAATCCTTCGGCAATGGACGGAAGCACGAGCAATCGGATCTGTTGCAGCGCCTCCTGCGGCCGGGCTACCACGCCGTGCAGGGTTACCATCCGGTCCAGGCCATGAGCGCGAATGACGGCCGCGATCTCGGTTCGTTCGCGGCCTTCGCCGAAGATGTGGAGGTGCACCTTCTCCTTTACCTTCATGACGCTTCGCACCAATACCGGGACAAGTTTCACCGGATCCAGCCGGCCGATAAAACCAATCGCAATCGGGGTCGCATTCTCATCCGGCACCGAGGTCCGCTTGAAATCGTCGACATTGATCGCATTCGAAATCACCACCACCTTTTCGGCCGGCACATTCGCCCAGGTCTTCGCCACCTCGGCCGCGGAAGCTGAGGGAACCACAATCTTGTCAGCGGCACGGCGAATTCCTCGCTGCATCCACCAGTGCCATCGGGGTCGGGGCTGCGTCGTCTGAATCGATTGGATCAGCCGGAAGCTCGCAAACTTCGACGCGACGGCGGCAGCAAGGTTCGCGTGGATCAGAAAGCTGAAGACGGTGTCGTGGTGTTCATGGCGCACCAGCGCTACGAGGCGTCCGATCACCGCGACATCCAACATGCTTGTCGCGGCCAACGCGTGCACAGTGACACCGGCGGCTCTTAATTCCGAAGCCACCGGTCCCCATCGGGAAAGACATGCGACTTCGATGATAACGCCGGCGATTTGATTCAACCGGATCGCGAGCTCGCGCACAACAGTCGGCGTGCCGCCAATCTCCAGGTCCGTTATCAGCAAGAGAATCTTCCGCGCCACGGACGACAACTTACACGAAGCGCCAAGGCACACGAAGCGGGAAGAGCTTTCCAGCTTCTGCATTGTCGTGTCTCGTCGCGCCCGATATCCTCGGCGCATCGATCGCGACGATCCCATATTCTTCTATGTTCCGCCTCACGCCTGGACGATCCCCGTGCCGGCGACCGCCGGCGATTTCTGGACCGCGTGGTGCGCCAGCGGCAATCCCTACGCGGGTCCTTATGCGTGGACGCTTCTGACCTACCTCCATCTCCGGGAACGGAATTTTGCCTGCGAACTTGTGCGCGTCATGCCCGAGCGCGGCATCGTGGTTTCTCATCGCGACTGGCTCCCGATCATCCGGCCCAATCCCAATCTGCTTCTGGTCAACCTGAAAGCGGATCGTCGCTCCCATCCCTACGCGCAGCTTGAGGTGGTGCAAACGCCGGAGGAACTTGAGACGGCATCGTCCTTTCGCAAGACGCACGTGATCCGGCACTGGCCGCAGCCCAGTTTGATTCCGCGCGATCCAATGCGCGGCGAGCGCTTTGAACACGCCGCCTTCATCGGCTATCCGGAGCAGCTTGCGCCCGAACTTAAGAGTCAGGAATGGATTTCAGCGCTCACCGATCTGGGCATTCGCTGGTCCATTATTCCGATTTCCCGCTGGCATGACTTCTCTGAAATCGACGTGATCGTCGCCGCTCGGCAGCTCGACGGCACCGTCACCTCCAACCGCCCCGCCTCCAAGCTTTACAACGCTTGGCTCGCGAATATCCCCGCCCTTTTAGGCCCCGAGGCCGCCTTTCGTCGCGAGCGCCGATCGGATCTGGATTACATTGAGATTACAAGCCTCCCGCAGGCCGTCGATTCGCTGCGCCGCCTCCGCGACAACCCCGAGCTTCGCCGGCAGATGATCGCCAATGGCCGCCAACGCAGCCTCGAATTCCATCCCTCGCGCATCGCCGCCGAGTGGGAAGCATTCTTCACCAACATCGCGCGCCCGATGCTTCATCGGTGGCAAGGCGCTTCCCCATTGCATCGCAAACTCTATTTCATTAACCGTACCGTGTGGCGAACCCAGGAGAAGATCCACCGGGCGTTCCTCAGGATCACGCGCCCCGGCGCCCGCCGTTGAGTTTCGAAACTATTTCTGCTCCCCTGCCTTTTTCACGAGCAATTCAAAAGGCGCCAGATGCTCCTTCTCCTCGGTCAGCCGCTCCGGATGCCACTGCACCGCCGCGAAGAGCGGGAAGGTGGGATCTTCAAACGCCTCGATCACCCCATCGGGCGCGGTGGCGATAATCTTAAGCCCGCGACCGATCTTGCACACCGCCTGCTTGTGATAGGTATTCACCGAAACTTCGCGCTTGCCGATCGCGCGGCCGAGCTGTGAGTCGGCATCGAGCTTGATCGGATGACGCCCCGGCTCACAATCGGGCAGGCGGCGATGTTCGAGCGGACCCTCGCGAGCGCACTCCGGCAGAAACTGATAGAGGGAACCGCCGCGATACACGTTCATCAACTGCGAGCCGAAACAAACGCCCAGCGCCGGCATCCTCCGCCGCTCGACCTCCGCGATCAGCGCAAACTCGAATTCCTCCCGCCGCTCATGCATGCGAGATACCTTCGGATGCCATTCCTCCCCGTACTTCGCGGGATTCATGTCGTCGCCTCCGGTGAAGAGGATGCCGTCCAACAGATCGACGTATTGCGGGATCAGTTCATGGTTCACCGCATACGGCAGCAAGAGCGGCAAGCCGCCAGCTTTCTCCACTGCCGCCACGTAGGTCATGGTGGACATGTACCGCGTATCGTCGTTGTTGCTGTCGGTCGTGACTCCAATAACTGGCCGCTTGCTCATGTCGTCAATCTTAGCGAAACCTGGACACGGATGAAGGGCGCCGCCATCGGCACTTACCTGAGGTTGATCTGATCCGCCCGTGCCTCGAGCACGCGAAGCAATTGGGTCGCCTGCACGGATTGCGGATCGCGCCGCAACGCCTCCCGGCACTCATTCAGGCCCTCCTGCGTCTCACCGGTCATCGTCAACTGCACCGCCAGGTTCAGCCGAATCGTTGATGCCCAGGGATCGTTCCTGAGCGCGCGGGCGAGAATTGCAATCGCCTCCTCGCGTCGGCCCTGCCCGGCCATCGCGGTTGCCAGATTAGCGGTCGCACCGGGATTCCGCGGATCCTTGTCGAGCACTTGCCGGCTCAGCGATTCAGCCATCGCGTATTCATGGCGCTGACCGTGGGCCGACGCGAGATTCACCATCGCCGCACGGTAATCGGGCTGGACGCGGATCGCGGTGCGGTAGCATTCGATCGCGTCCAGAAACCGTCCGTGCGCTTCGTGCGCGAGCCCAAGGTTCAGATACGCACCGGCGGTCTGGGGATTGATTTCCAATGCGCGATGATAGCAATCCACTGCTTCATCCCATTTTTCCTGCGCGGCCAGTTCTGAGCCCAGGTTGTTCCATGCCATCCAGGCGCGGTCATTCTTCGCCAGGGTGTCGCGCCACAGCGACTCGCGATTGCGGTAAGCGGCCTGCTGCCGCCAAGTGAGGATGGAGAGCGTTGCAAGAAGCAGCGCGTATGTGGTGAAGCGGATGATGTGGCCGTGATATCTCCTGACAACTCGTTCGATGCCCGCGGCGAAGAGTGCGATGATCGCCATCGCCGCGATGTATTGCACGTGGTCGGCCACGAACGAATAGATCTGCCAGAAGATGTTAAAGAAGCCCAGCGCGGGGAACAGCGTCACCACGAAGATCATCAAAGCAGCTAGAATTCCTCGCCCGATGCGGTTGCGCGCCAACAAGAGCCAGAACATCACTGCGACCGCGCCAGCGGCGGGGAGATATTGACCCAATACCCGCGGGTTTGTTTCCCAGCGTGGGTAGATGAACGTGAGCTTTGCCGGCCAGACGATCTTGCCGGCGTAAAACCAAAATGCCTTACCGGCCACGATTACGCGATCGCCAGCTGACAGATCAAACCGGGTGCCGGTCGCGCCGGTGTGATGTTTCTGCATCCAGATAGCCAGCAATCCGAGAGGCAAGCCCACCGCGAAGAACGGCAGTGTCGCCGCAATGTCACGCCGGGAAAGCTTCCCTGTTTTCCACCAGAGCACGATCAGCAGCACGCCGGGCAGCGTGACGGTGACGGTCTTGGCAAGCACCGCCAGCGCGTATAGCAGCAACGCGCATGCGAGCCAACGCCATCGCGGTTTAGTCGAGAACTTCTCGGAGAACCGGAGGAACGCGAGAACCGCGCACAGAAACAGTGCCGCCGAAAGAACATTCTTTCGCTCGGTCACCCACGCGACTGATTCAACATTCACCGGATGCACCGCGACCAACGCCCCCGCGAGCCACGCGCCCGGCACGCCCAGTCGCGTGAGCACCCGCCACAGAAGCACCGCCACCATCGCGTGCAGCAGAATGTTGTTGACGTGATAACCGGCCGGATGAAGCCCCCACAAGCGGTACTCGAGCCAGAAGCTGGTCAACGTCAGAGGATAGTATTCGGGCACGCTTTGGAGATCAGTCCAGATTCGCCGCAGTCCGTCGCCGGATCGAAGGAGCACGTTGTTGGTCACCCACAGATCGTCGTCCCAGATGAACCCGCAACGGGTCGCTGGGAGGTAAACCACCACCGCGATCACGACTATCGCAAGCGCCAGCACAACCCCGTTCGATGATGCGCCTTTCTGAGTTTCAGCGACGGCTTCGGTTCGCTCGAGTTCCGCGGACAACATGGCAAGGCATTATACCGCGATGCGCTGCCGTTGCTCACGCCAGCAGTTGCTTCACCACGTTCCCCTCGACATCCGTCAGGCGGAAATCCCGGCCCGCGTGGCGGTAGGTAAACTTCTCGTGATCGAATCCCATGAGGTGCAGGATCGTCGCATGAAGATCGTGAACGTGGACGGGGTCTTTGGCAGCCTTGAAGCCGAAGTCATCGGTCGCGCCATGCACGTAGCCGCCCTTCACACCGCCGCCCGCCATCCACATGGTGAAGCCGTAATGATTGTGATCTCGGCCGTTGATCTTCCCGGAATTCGCACCGGGCGTGGGCATCTCAACCGTTGGCGTGCGACCGAATTCGCCGCCCCAGATCACGAGTGTGTCTTCCAGCATGCCGCGCTGTTTTAGATCTTTGAGCAGCGCGCCGATCGGCTGATCCGACTCCTGCGCGAGCCTGCGGTGATTCACTTCCAGATCATCGTGGTTATCCCAGGGCTGACCCGCGCCGTGCCACACCTGCACAAAGCGCACGCCGCGCTCGATCAGCCGGCGCGCGATGATCATCTGCCGCGCCTGCACGCCTTCGCCGTACATCTGGCGGATGTGCTTGGGCTCGCGCGAGATGTCGAAGGCATCGGCGGCATCCATCTGCATGCGGAACGCAAGCTCGAACGATTGGATGCGCGATTCCAAAGCCGTATCGCTGCCGCCGCGCTGTTGCTCGTGCTTCCGATTCAACTCCATCAGCAAATCGAGTTGCCGGCGCTGCTCCTTCGTCGTAGATGACGGGCTCTTCACGTTCTCAATCAGCTTCGTCAGTTCGGTGTGCTGCGTATCAACGTACGTGCCCTGATAAGTCCCTGGGAGAAATCCGGATTGCCAGTTCTGCGATTCCTGGATCGGATATCCACCCGGACACAGGACCACGAAACCGGGCAGATTCTGGTTCTCACTCCCAAGCCCGTAGGTCAGCCACGATCCCATGCTCGGGCGGATCATCCGGGCTTCGCCGCAGTTCATGAGCAACAGCGACGGCTCATGGCTCGGCACATCAGCGTGCATCGACCGGATCACGCAGATGTCATCGATCGATTCCGCCACGTGCGGAAACAGATCGCTCACCTCGGTCCCGCTCTTGCCATGCTTCTTGAACTTGAACGGCGAAGCCATCCCCACCCCCGTCTTCCGTTCCGTCGGCAGATAATCCATCGGTAGCGCCTTGCCCGCGTGCTTGTCGAGCATCGGCTTGGGATCGAACGTGTCGACCTGCGAAGGGCCGCCGTTCATGAACAAGTGAATCACGCGCTTCGCTTTACCCGGAAACTGCGGCGACTTCGGCGCCAGCGGATTGATCAGATCTGAACCTCCAAACGCGGACGAACCCAAGCCCACCTGCGTCAGGATATTGGCGAGCGCCAGCGCCCCCATCCCCATGCCGCATTTGCGGAGCAGTTGCCGCCGGGACAGCGTCCGATGCTCCGGCAAATCCCCATGTTGGTAAATCGACATCGCTCCGCCTTCCTGCGTGGCACGGGCATCTTGCCCGTGATCCAAATTTCGAACACGGGCAAGATGCCCGTGCTACGAATCAATCGACAAACATAAACTCATTCGACTCGAGCAACACCTGGGCGTATTTCTCCCAAGCGTTCATCGGCATCGCCGGCTTGGGCGCCGGTCCGGAAAACTCCGACTGCGAAGACCAGCTTCCGCCAGTATCATCCCCCGCCACCGGCTCAACTGCCGCTTCTTTCGTGACGGTCACGCTCCAGTCAAACTGATCCGAGTTGTAATCCCCATCGCGTCCGCAATCGACCATGAAGTCGACCGTGTCTCCCGTTTTCACTGCGATCCGTTTCACATCCGTCGCCGCTTCCTTGCGATACACGATCCAGGACCCAAGAAGTCCTTCGCGCGACGTGATGAGCCGGGCTCGAACGCCGTTCCCATCCTTCGAGGTATGCGAAAGTTTTCCGTTGATCGCGACCGAGCAATCGCGCGGCGCAACCCATCGCCGAATCACCGCATGTTTCTCGTCATTCCCGACATGACCGCCGCCGGCGCTGAGCAACACCCAACCCAGCTTCGCGTCCGGCAGCGCCGCCCCGCCCTGCCAATTGCTACCCGTGAAATGCGGCAGCTTTTGAAACGCCTTCACGCGCTGCGTCGCTTCATCAAATTCCCCGTAGCCATACTGCCACGCTGATGAGTTCAGCGCCACCGCGTCCGGCGATTGCGCCATTTCCACCTGTACGAATTTTGACCCAAGGTCCAATTCATCTTTCGTCGGCCCACGTCCCAACACACTTCGATACAGCTTCGCGATCCCCTTTGCCGGTTCTTCCTCCTTGCCCATCGCCGCCCGAGCCGCGAGCTTCTTCGCCTGCTCGATGACAAACGGGCTATTCATCATATAAAGCGCCTGCTGCGGCACCGATGTCGCAAACCGCTGCGGACTGTGCGAATCGGGACTCGCGAAATCAAACATCCGGAACGTCCCGGGAAGATTCTGCCGATCGATGAACGCGTACAGCGTCCGCCGATTGGAGAACGGCTGCGCAAAAATGTCGATTGACCGTCCGCCAATCTTCGAATCCAGTTGCCCGCTTGTCGCCAGCAGCGAATCACGCATCGCCTCAAAATCAAGACGCCGCGCGTTCATGCGCCAGAGCAGGCGATTCTCGGGATCCACCTGCCGCGCCACCGGATTCGCATCGACGCTCGCCTGCTGATACGTCGCCGACAGCATCATCCGCTTATGAAGCTTCTTCAGCGACCACCCATCCTCATTCTCAAAGCGCAGCGCCAGCCAATCCAGCAGTTCCGGATGCGTCGGCTTCTCTCCTCGCGTCCCGAAATCACTCGGCGTGCGCACCAGCCCCGCCCCAAAGTGCCGCTGCCATACCCGATTCACCATCACCCGCGCCGTCAGCGGGTTCTCCTTGCTCGCGATCTTCTTCGCCAGTTCCATTCGCCCGCTGCCCTGCTTGAACGGCTCGCGTTTCTCCGCCGACAACACCGCCAGGAACTGCCGCGGCACCTGCTTTCCGGGATTCCCCGCATTTCCGCGCACGAACACCACCGGCTCCACCGGCGCCGGCAGATCCTCCATCGCCATCGCCCGCGGCGGACTTCCCGGATGCGTCGCCACCAGCGCATCCACTTTCTCCTTCAACTCTCGCACCTTGTTGCCGTCGTCACCGTTGAACAGAAGCTGAGCTTCCGCCCGCGTCAGATTCACCGGCGACTTCGCACCCAGCTTTCGCGCAAGCAGCGCATCGTACGGTCCCCACACACTGAAGAATGCTCGCGGACCGAGGCCCGACTGCTTCAGATAGTCGCGCCAGCGTTGCACCACCCAGGGGTGCAGCTCGTACTTTTCACCAATGCTTTTCGCCTTCGAATCATCTGCCGCCAGCAGCGACTGCCCCGCGATCAGTGATTTAACAACCGTCTTTCTCTCAATGAGCGAAGCGTTGATCTCGGCCTGCCGCTTCACCTCGTATTCGTCAATTACCGCCTTCCGCGCCGTCAGCTCCTTCTCAAACTCCGCCTTTTCCGCCCCGATCGGCGCATCGCCAATCAGCGGCAACTTATCCGGCTCGCGGCTGCTCGCCAGCACCCCGTACAGCGAATAATAATCCGCCGTTGGAATCGGATCATATTTGTGGTCATGACAACGAGCGCACGCCACCGTCAATCCCATCGTTCCGCGGCAGATCACGTCGATCTGGTCGTCGATAATGTCCGGTTGCGCGTTTAAGAATCTGCGTCCCACCGTCAGAAACCCAAGCGCCGCCAGCGGCCGCTTATCTTCCTTCAGCTCCAGCCGATCCGCCGCGATCTGGTGAATCAAAAACTGATCGTACGGCAAATCATCGTTCAACGACCGCACGACCCAGTCGCGGTAGGTATACGAAAACCCGAACCGCCGCTCCTCCTGAAACACATACCCTTTCGTATCCGCGTATCGCGCCACATCCAGCCAGTAGCGCCCCCACCGCTCTCCATACTGTGGCGACGCCAGCAATCGATCGATTACCTTTTCATAAGCAACAGCGGAGGGATCTTTCTCGAATGCTTCGATCTCACCGACCGTCGGCGGCAGCCCGATCAGATCGAACGTTGCACGCCGAATCAGCGTCCGACGATCGGCCGGCGCTGAGGGTGCAATTTTCTTCTCCTCGAGCTTTGCCAGAACGAAGCGATCGACATCGTTTCGCGCCCAAGCCGCTTGCTTCACTTCCGGAGGCCTGGCATCTTTCGGCGCGATCAAGCTCCAGAACTTCTTCCCCTCCTCGATCGTCATCCCGTGCGGCTTTGTCGCCGCTCCCGCGGATGCAACCTGCGCCTTCGGCATCGGCGCCCCCAGCTTCACCCACGCCTCAAGCGCCGCAATCTCCTCCGCCTTCAACTTCTGCTTCGGCGGCATCCGCAGCGCCTCTTCCTCATACCGAACCGCCTTGATCAACTGACTTTCGTCCGGCTTGCCGGGCGCGATCGCGGGAGTCTCCGATTCGCCGCCCTTGAGCAGCGCCTCGCGAGAATCCACGCGAAGCGCGCCCTTTAACTTTTTCGCGTCTGCGCTGTGACACGAATAACAGCGCTCCACGAACACTGGCCGAACTTTGGTCTCGAAGAATTCTTCCCCACTGTCCGCTGCGATGACGGGCTGCATCAGAAACAGCGCCACCATCAGGAACGCCAGCGCGCAATACTCCCGAGCATGCAAGTCCTTCTCCACGTATTAAGCTACGCCGCGCAGTGTTATCCGTTGTTACGTCTCGAAATGAAACTTCCCCGCTACGGCTCTCGAATTTGAAGATCCCGGCAAATTTTGCGCGCCAAGACTTCGCTAATCTCCGTGTGTCTCGGCACCGCCGATCGCTTCCCAGTCCTGGGATGCCCCCACCACGAATGCCGCCCGCCCTCGCGAATGAGCACGCAGCCCTGCGCACGAAGATGCCCAAGCAGCGTGCGCCTCTTCACAGTCGAATCGTCGCCTCTTCGAAGTTCCCCTCCGCGGCTTCACGAGCATCAGCGCGATTCATCTCAAGCATCTCCGCCAGCGCCGACTTCAAGTTCTTCAACAGCCCGGCGCGGGTTCGCGCCTGCGCGTTCACGCCAGGAATCTCCTCAATCCAACCGATCCACCACTTCCCATCCTGACGGACTACCGCTTTGAAACTACTCATGACATCACCTGCGATCGTCTCGCTTCAGGAACAATCGAAATCTTAAGCCTCGACCAACTGCACGGCCTTCTTACCCTGCTTCTTCCGATCCGTCTCGTTCAGCAGCCCCTTCCGCAACCGAATGCTCGCCGGCGTCACCTCCACCAGCTCATCTTCCTCGATGTACTCCAGCGCCTGCTCCAGCGTCATCTTCCGCGCGGGCTTCAGGATGATGTTCTCATCCGATGAAGTCGTGCGCATGTTCGACAGCTTCTTGGTTGTCGTGGGGTTCACCACCATGTCATTATCGCGCGCGTTTTCGCCGACGACCTGACCTTCGTAAACGGGATCGGTCGGCGACACGAACAGCACGCCACGCTCCTGAAGATTGTTCAAGGCATACGCGTTCACCGATCCACCGGCCATGGCGACCATCACACCATTCCCGCGGCTCGGCACATCGCCGCGCGTCGGTGCATACTCGTGGAAGTTGTGGTGCATGATCGCTTCACCCTGCGTCGCCGTCAGCATGCGCGTTCGCAGACCAATCAGCCCGCGCGCGGGGATTGTGAACTCGAGATGGACTTGGCCGTTGCGATTGTCCATTCGCACCAGTTCACCCTTGCGGTTACCGACAAGCTCCATCACGCCGCCCATGTTCTTCTCGGGAACGTCGACGACGAGGTACTCGATCGGCTCCGTCATCTGGCCCGTCTCCGGATCCTTCCGGACAATCACGTGCGGCTTGCTGATCGACAGCTCAAAACCTTCGCGGCGCATGTTCTCGATCAGGATGCCCAGGTGCAGCAAGCCGCGGCCGCTGACCTTGAAAGCGTCCTTGTTCTCCGTCTCAGTCACCTTCAGCGCGACGTTCGCTTCAAGCTCTTTCATCAAACGCTCGCGAAGATTGCGGGATGTGACGAACTTCCCTTCCTTGCCCACGAAAGGGGAATCATTCACGCTGAACATCATCGTCAGCGTCGGCGGCTCAACCTCTTCAGGCTCCAGCGCCACCGGATTGGTCGGATCGCAGATCGTGTCGGTGATGTCCACCGTATCCAAACCAATCAGGGCCACGATGTCCCCCGCCTCCGCCTGCTCGGCATTCTTCCGGCCGAAGCCGTCGAACACCTGCACCTGCTGAACCTTCCCCTTCACCGGCGTCCCATCGCGCTTCGCCAGGATCACCTGCTGCCCCGTTTTCACGATCCCGTTATAGATCCGCCCGACGCCGATTCGCCCCACATAATCGTTGTACTGAATACTGCTGATGCGCACCTGAAGCGGCTTGTCCTTGTCACCATGCGGCGCGGGGACGTGCTTCAAGAGCGCCTCGAACACCGGCTTGATGTCGACGCCCTTTTGTTCCATCGTCCATGAAGCGGTGCCCGCGCGCCCGGAGGCATACAGCACCGGGAAATCGAGCGCTTCATCGTCGGCACCCATCTCGACGAACAGATCGAATACTTCGTTCAGCACTTCATTCGCGCGCTGATCGGGACGGTCAATTTTGTTAATGATCACGATCGGCCGAAGCTCGTGCTGGAACGCTTTCTTCAGAACAAACCGCGTCTGCGGCATCGGTCCTTCTGCCGCGTCAACCAGCAGGAAGCAACCATCCGCCATCGACAGCACGCGCTCCACTTCCCCGCCAAAATCCGCGTGGCCCGGCGTATCGATCAAATTGATCTTCACGGTGTCGCCCGTGATCGGATCGACGTGATTGATCGCGACGTTCTTTGCAAGAATGGTGATCCCGCGCTCCCGCTCCAGCGGATTGCTATCAAGAATTGTGTCCTGCGACACCTGGCTGTCCCGGAAGTTACCGCTTTGCCGCAGCAGCGCATCCACCAGTGTCGTCTTGCCATGGTCGACGTGGGCGATAATGGCAACATTTCGGATATCGTTACGCACTTTGTTCATTGTATTCCTTCGGTATCAGCCCCGGCCGCACCGCAGGGGCCGGTGTGAAACACCCTCGTAAGCACAGACCATGCCTGTACTTCCGGTTGAAATCGCTTGTAGCTGAAAGCGGTAAAAGTGCGGTAAGATACTGAGCGGTCAGCTATTATACAACGTCGCCGGCGACTAAAGGTTTGCCACGGGCACACTAAACCGATATGAATCGGCCGCCACTCACCCTCGGACCGCACGTGATCCCAGCATCTTTGGAATCAGCCCGGCGTGGTGATCGTAAAGCGCTTGCCGTCCTGCTCACCTCGCTTCAGGATACATGGTATCGCTTCAGCCTGTCCCTTCTCCATAACCCCGATCTTGCCGCCGACGCAACGCAGGAAACCGCCCTCCGCTTTTTGAAGCAGCTCCCGACCTTCCGCGGCCAATCCGAACTAAAAACCTGGTCCCTCGGCATCGCACTCAACGTCACCCGCGAACTTAAACGCCAACGCCCCTTCACGACCGATCCCGACCAAGCTCCGGCTCCGATCGATCCGCATGATGAGCCGGTGGACGCTCTTGACCTGACCGAGCAGCGGGAGCGTGTGCGAGAACTTCTGACCCATCTCTCGGATCGACAGCGCGAAGTCGTCACCTTGCGGTTCTTTGAAGACCTCTCCACGGATGAAACCGCCGCTGCCATGAACTGCGCCGCGGGAACCGTCAAAGCCACCCTTCACCAGGCTCTTCGAGCCCTTCGTGACAAACTTGACGCTTCAAGTTAACCCGTTACTGGGAAAGATGTTGCGTGTCGCTGGCGACCCGCATGCGCCTTTAGGAACTAAACCAAAACGCCCAGATCGGCACGAACTAATGTGAGCAACCTTCGTCAACAACTCGATGCCGCCAAGAGCGATTACCTGGCCCCGCGTTACCCCGGCAACCTTGCGATGGACCTCCTGCCGGTGCGGACGAATCGGTGCCCCATCATGGCCTATGCCGTCCCGCTGCTTGCCGCCGCCGCGGCACTGATAATCTACCTCGGCACCGGGCATGTCGATCCCTCCCAATCAGGCAAACCTGCGGTGGCTTTCACTCCGCCTTCTGTCATCCAAGCCGCCCCGCCCACTACGACGGCACCCATCAGCAACGACACGCTTGTCCCGCAATTCATGGAACTCACCCCCAGCCTCGAAACCATTTCTCTGTCCACGAGCTCGGAGTCGTTCTCGGTGCCTGCGATCCAGTTGGTGCCGAGTTGGGACGACGACGCGGGTACCGCTTCCACATCTTCCACGACACAGGAGTCTGCCATATGAACCCGATCACATCCCGATATCTTCCCGTTCTTGTTGCACTGTTCATTGCGACTTCTACATTCGCACAACAAGGTCCGCCGCCCGCGCCCGAGGGTGGTGGAGACAATGCGGGTGAGCACCGCGACGGACCGCCGGGCGGTGGGCCGGGTGGCGATCGTCCCGGGCCGCGGCGCGGGCCTGGGCAGGACGGGCCGCCGGGCATGGGCCGGCCGGGAATGCCTCCTCCGCCTCCCATGGCGGATCGGATCCGCCACGCTGAGATGCTCCGCGGCTATCTCGAGCTCGTCGATCGATACGGGCAGATGGCGCAGAACCCGACAAGCGCCGGCGTCGCAGCGGTCATCACCGCGGGCGATATCCTCAAGGCCAAAGGCAACGATGCGGCCATCGAATACTTCACCAAGCTTCTGCCCGATGTGAAGGACCCCTCCATCCAACGTGCGATCCGCATCCAGTTGGCCGACATGTACAAAGCTTCGGGTCAATCCGATAAGGCGCTTGAACAGCTTCGCGAGCTGATGACTGCCGCTCCTTCGACCGCCCCCGCGGTAGCGCCGGCCAAGTAGTTCCTTCCAACGATGTTCCTTGTGCGTGACGGGGCGGGTCTCATGACCCGCCTCTTTTCATTTCTGTCGGCACAAGCATCCCCAGCCCCCGCAGAGCGGCCTCGTTGACCTCGCGGAAGTTCCAGGCCCCTTTCCAGTTTCGGTGCATCACGTCGCCGAGGTTTGCGACGCCGCCGCTCACGACAACCTTCCGCGTCATCCTGGTTCCGAGCGAAGCGAGCAACTCGAGTCGCTCCGCACTCACCCGTGCCAGGGCATGGACGATCGCGGCAAGCATTTCCTCTCGCGTGGTGGCAAGGCTCATCCCGGTGAAAGAGCCTGTGCGCTGCTCCACGCTGGTTCTTTCCCCCGCGAGGTAGGGATCGAAATTGAGATCGACCGATCCCGATTTCAACTTCGACACCTTCTTCACAAGCTTCCAAAACTGTTCCCTTGTCAGATCGCGGAAGAGTTCGCGCTTAGCCCAATCCAAGCTGGCGCCGGCGGCGGCGACGGTGGCAACACTGAGCCATTTCCTCTCTCCCGTGCCGAGGGCACGGAGCAGTAGGCGTTCGTGCGGCATCGGTTTGCTGACGCAAAGGGCGAGAACATCGGTGGAGCCGCACACGTTGAGAAGTTGTCCTTGTTTGGCGCCGGCGAAGAGCATCGCGGCGCTGCCATCAACACAGCCGGCGAGGACGGGCGTGCCGTGGGTCAGGCTGAAGTCGCGGGCGGCGGATCGCGTGATGAATCCGCCGATGCCGTCTGAGCCGATGATCAGCGGAAGTTGATGGCGCTGGATGCCCACGGCTTCGATGAGGTGATCGTTCCAGCCTTTTTGCGTAACGGTTTCGTAGAAGCCGGTGAAGGAGGCGTTGGAGGGATCAATGACGCGGGAGCGAGTCAGCTTGCGGTGGAGGAAAGTGCTCAGATGGCCGCACAGGTCGGCCTTTTTCATGACGCCCGGAGCGTGCTCGAGGAACCATGCCCAGGTGGTGCAGGAGATTCCGCCGGGGACGGGACGGTTGCCGGCGAGTTTGAGATAGCGGGTTTTGCCGACGCGAAATTCGAGATCCCTGGCGATGTCGACGCTGCGGCGATCCTGATGCGTAACGATCGGCGTGAGGGGGCGGCCCTCGTGATCCATGGCAAGCCACGCGGGAGACATGACGCTCAGGGCGATGGTCGCGACTTTTCGAACAGGCGATCCAAGGTCGGCGATGGCGCTGCGCAGAGCGCGAAGGATCTGTTCCGGATCGACTTCCGCGCGCACGCCGTCGTAGCGGGTGGGGAACGGTTGGCGCACGATCGAACCGACGACGCGGGTGCCTTGGAGAATGGCGGCTTTGACGGAGGTCGAGCCGAAGTCGAGGGCGAGGATGCGCATGCGCGCTAGTCTCGCTTCGTTTCGGGTGGGTTGCCAGAGCATGAGGATTGGGGCCTCAGGCCTGAAGCCCTGGGCTTGGCCTTGGCGCATAGGCATGAGAGATGGAGCGGCAAAATCCGATTTAACGATGAGAGTCCGTCCCGCTAATCCGAATCATCCCGCACGCCGTTCCGCGGCATCGGACGGGCGAAGCACCTCAACGTGCGCGATATGGAGGTACGAGCAGAATCCAAGACGCTCGCCTTCCGGCTCAGTCGGATCCGGAAGCGCGAGAATCAGCGAGCGCGAAGTTACAAACGCCAATTCGGGGTGCATGACGTTGTAGCTTTCGCCGCTGCTCATGACCACCCGGAACGGCTCGAACGGCTTACGCCTGAGAATTTCACGAAACGTGTCGGCTGTCATGTTCCGAATTATACCATACCGGCAGGCGAGCGGGTCGCTATTCGAGCGGCGAAAGTCTCACGGACTTCCAAATAACGGGTATCGTCGTTCCACTTGGCCGGCCGGCATCGGACCCCTATACTTGCGGGTCTCTACTTGAGATTCAGGGAGCACCGATGCCCGGCATGACCATGACCGAGAAGATCCTCGCCAAGCACGCGGGGAAAGACCATGTGGATCCGAACGAGAACGTTTGGGTGAACGTGGATGTTCTGATGACGCACGATGTGTGCGGGCCAGGAACCATCGGTATTTTCCACGAAAAATTCGGGCGGAACGCGAAGGTCTGGGACCCGGATCGGGTCGTCGTCATCCCCGATCACTACATCTTCACGGCCGACCTCAAGTGTCATCGCAACGTGCAGACGCTGCGGGATTTCGTTCGCGAGCAGGGGCTGCGGTATTACTACGATCCCGAGTTCGTGAAGAATGAGCCGGGCATGCCGAACCCGTATCTGGATCCGACCAAGACTTCCTATAAAGGCGTTTGCCATAAGGCGCTGCCGGAGGAAGGGCATGTTCGACCCGGCGAGATCATGCTGGGAACCGACAGCCACACCTGCACCGCGGGTGCGTTTGGGATGTTCGCATCGGGCGTCGGCAATACGGACGCGGCGTTCACCCTCGGCACCGGAAAAACCTGGCTCAAGGTCCCCGAGACAATGAAGTTTACCTTCCACGGCCAGATCCCCCCCTACCTCACGGCAAAGGACTTGATCCTCGCTGTGATCGGTGAAATCGGCGTCGATGGCGCGACCTACCGCGCCATGTATTTCGCGGGCGACGGCGTGCTCTCGCTGACCCTCGAGGATCGCATGACCCTCACCAACATGGCGATCGAAGCCGGCGGGAAGAACGGCGTCTGCGAGGTCGATGAGAAGACGCTGCAATACGTGCGGGCGCGATCGCGCATCAAGGAATGGGATGTCTTCACGGATGACAAGGATGCGCGGTATCACTCGGAGTATGAGTGGGATCTTTCGACAATGGACCCCATGGTCGCCAAGCCGCATTCTCCCGATAACAAGGACACGGCACTAAATTGCCGGGACGTGAAATTGGACCGGGCATATATCGGATCCTGCACCGGCGGAAAGATCACCGATATGATTTTTGCCGCACATATCCTCAAGGGAAACAAGGTGAAGATCCCGACCTATGTCGTTCCCGGTTCGACCGAAGTGCATCGGGATATGCAGACGCTGAATTTGCGAGGCGTGCCTAGGGATAAAAACGAGAAGAGCATCGAAGATATTTTGGCGGATGCCGGATGTCTGCTGGGGCCGAGCGGGTGCGGGGCTTGCCTTGGCGGACCCGTGGATACGTTTGGGCGTCTCAATGAGGCGCTGACTTGCATCAGCACCACGAACCGGAATTTTCCCGGGCGGATGGGCAGCACCAAGAGCGCCGTCTATCTCGCAAGTCCGCTGACCGTCGCGGCTTCGGCGCTAACGGGATTTGTGACCGATCCGCGCGAATACGTGAGTCAACCGATTGAGACGGGCATGGCGGGGGTGTTATAATTCAGCCATGACCTACAAAGTTATCCTTCAGCAAAGCGAAGAGGGTTATGCCGTCTGGTGTCCAGGATTGCCCGGCTGCGCCTCTCAAGGCGCGACCGAGATTGAGGCGTTGGAAAACATCAAGGACGCTATCCGCGAGTATCTGTCGGTGGTCGACGAACTTGCGGAAGGCCAGCAGGCGCGCACGGTGGAAGTGGCTTGACCAATGCCAAAGCTCCCCGGTGTGAAACATGCCACGGCCGTCCGCGCGTTCGAGCGTCTCGGTTATCGCATCGTCCGACAGTCGAGGCACATCATCATGTCGGATGGAACTCGCGTGCTGGTTATTCCACGGGCGAATCCCATCAATGCTATCACCATGGCGATCATCATCCGTGACGCTGGGCTGACAGTGGAACAGTTCAGGAACCTCTTATGACCCAGCGGCGCGGGTGCCGTTCTCAAAAAGGATGCGCCATTCGAGTTGCTGAAGGCGAACTGCGGTTTCGTGGCGGGGGTCGTCGGGCGTCTGATAGACGGATTCAACGAGGTCGACTAACCCGTTCGGGCTCCAGCCGGTCATCACGATTTTCAGCAGGCTTTTGTCGGCGGGGAGTTGGTGAACGAGATCGCCCACTTGGGCGGCAAGTGTCTTGAGTGCGGGATGATCGGCGCACCTCCCATACCAGTATTTGCTATTAGAAAAATCGCCCTCGCGGCGGTGCATGATCGCGTGCCAGAAAGCGCCGGTGGGGGTTTCGATGTTTTGGGAGAGACGGTGGGATTCGTCGAGATAATCGTGCCAGAGCCAGAGCGCCGCGAGGACGGCTTGAGCTTCGTCGGAGTTCTTGATGGTGCCGGTGAGGAGGTCTGACGGTTGGAGGCTTTCGAGGATGTCGCGCGCCTGGGTGATGCCGGGGGAGGTTGGGACGAGCTGACGGTAGGCGCTCGGGTCGAGGGCGAGGACCATTCGCCCGGCTTTTGAGAGGGGATCGGTCGGGTCGAGCATGACCTGAACTTAGGCGACGCCAGGGAATTTGTCATTCGTCTCATGATAAAACCCCGCGCCGTCCGATAACTGAGGCAGGAGTGGTTATGAATAAAAAAACAGTTCGCTTGATCGTTGCCGGTGCGGTCGGTTTGACCGTCCTGGGTTGCGCGGGGCGGCCTTCGCTGCTGCCAAACCGGGAGATGGGGTTGCGGAAGACCTCCACGCAGTTCGCGGCGGATGCGGCCAAGCGATTTCCGTATAAGCCCGACGCCGCGCGCGGTGGCGAAGCACCCGCCCGCGCTGAAGTCGATTACATGACCTGCGAACTGGCGGTGGCCAATCTCTCGCAGGAGGATTGGGACAATGTCGAACTGTGGGTAAATCAGAAGTACGTCGTCTTTGTGCCCAAGGTGCAGCACGGCAAACAGGTCAACCTCCCGTTCCAAATGATTTACGATGATGCCGGAAATTACATCCCGACCACCAGCCTCAAGGTGCGGGTGGCAAAGCTTGAAGCGAACATGAACGGCAAAATGTACGACATTCCGGTGCGGCTGGCTGATTGAGCTATTGCTCGCACAGCCACCGCCCGAACAGGCGATTTGCAAGAACCGCCGGTTTCAAAGACCGGCGGTTCTTGCTTTTGGGGCACCATTTTGAGCGTCGCGAATCAGTTCGGCAGATGACGGATCAAGTAATCGATTAGCGGCTGGAGCTCTTGCGTGGCGATCCGCCATACGATGTCATAATCGACCGCGAAGTAATCGTGCACGACTCGATGGCGAAAGCTGGCGATTTGCTTCCAGGGTAACTGGGGATTTTTGGACTGAAATCCATCTGATACCCGCCATGCGGCTTCGCCGATCACCTGGATCGCGCGAACGAGCGCAAGTTGAAGCGTCTCGTCCCGATCAAAGTCATCCCGCGTTGCGCCCGCGATCAGGCGCTGCGCGGTCTTTGCCATATCGATCATATGGCCGATGAAAGCGATGTCGTCAGGCGGCATATTGAACTTCCGCCTCGGCAAGGACTCGGTCGCGGAGGCGGCGGTTAAGATATTTCATGGGCACGAGGTCAGCGCGGCGACCGAGGAGCTGCGAGAGTTCATCTTCGATCGCGCCGATGCTCCAGCCAGGCTCATGTCCTGGCAGAAACTCATACAGGACGTCCACGTCGCTCTCCGGCGAGAAATCTTCACGGAGAACCGAGCCAAATAGCGCAAGCCGGCGAATGTGGTGGCGGCGACAGAAGTCGGCTAGAAGTGTTTGATCGATGGGAATGCGGGCCGGCATTTGCCCATTATAGCAGATGATTGGGCGTGTGCTGGAAATCCTGCCATGCTTGCGATACTTGTGGGACATGGCCGCGAACAATCGCAAAGTCGTTCTCAGCTTTCTCGCTCATCCCGACGATGCGGAGATGTTGTGTGCCGGGACACTGATTCGCCTGAAGCACGCAGGCTACGAGATCCACATCGCCACCGCGACGGCGGGGGATTGTGGGACGATGGATCGGAATCGGTGGGATATCACCTCGATTCGAACCCAGGAGGGTAACGCGGCAGCGGCGCTCATCGGGGCGACCTATCACTGCCTGGGCGAAGGCGATGGCATGGTGGTGTACGATAAGCCGACGATTCAAAAAACGGTGGATTTGTTTCGCAGGATTGCGCCTTCGGTGGTGTTCGCCCACGCGGCAAAGGATTACATGCTCGATCACGAACAGGCAAGCCTGCTTGCGCGCGGAGCAAGCTTCATGTTTGGGGCGCCGAATATTTCGGCCCATCCGCTGATCGAGGGATCGGGGATCCCGCATCTTTACTATTGCGATCCCGTCGAAGGCATCGATCCGTTGGGGCATGCGGTGATGCCGACGACCCTGGTGGATGTCACCCCTGTGGTGGAGATGAAGACAAAGATGCTGGCGGCCCACTCGAGCCAGCGAGAGTGGCTGCGGGCGCATCACGGCATGGATGAGTACATCGAAGCGATGAAGCGCCACGGTCAGGACCGCGGAAAAGCGTCCGGAGTAAAGTACGCGGAGGCGTTCGTGCAGCATCGCGGGCACGCGTATCCGAGGAACGATTTGTTGAAAGACTTGTTTTCGTAGCATGGGCATCTTGCCCATGTCGTGTGCGCAATACATGGGCAAGATGCCCATGCTACGGGAGAAGACAAATGCCGAGACCGATCAGCAAGGTGGCGCCGGGGTGGTGGGATTACACGACCTTGGATTCCGACCTGCTCGCCGATGCGGCGAAGCTGACGGCGGACGATCTGTTGCAGCTTTCGCGGCCGGGTTTTACGGTCACTTTTTACGATTCTCTGGAGGAGTTCTATTGCGCCGAGGCGCTCGAATACATCGAAGCCTGGAAGCAGGCGACGCCTTCAAAACCCGCTGGCATTTGCGGACCAATCGGCCCAACCGAGCAGTTGCCGCTGGTGGCGCGCATCGTGAACGCGCTGGGGATGAAGCTGCGGGATTGTCACTTCTGGGGGATGGATGAATGGGTGGAAAACGGGAAGCCCGTGCCGGCGACGCATCCGCTGTCCTTCGCGAAGGCGGACAAGGAAATGTGCTTCGACCGGATCCGCAAAGACTTGCGGATGCCGGAGGAGAATCTGCATTTCCCCATCGATCTCGCCGCGTACAGCAGGAGCTACGACCTGGTCCGTTGCGTGCTGATGCAGGGAGGACAAGGAGAGGTGAAGCACTGGGCGTTCAATGATCCGCCCAAGCGCGAGGGAAAGGACCAGGACAATCCTCCTTCACCGGAAGAGTATCGGAAGCTAAAGACGCGAGTGACGGACCTGCATCCGATGACCGTCATTCAGAACGCGCGCACGAGCGGCGGCGGTTATGTGGCGATGGTTCCGACGCAAGCCGCCACCGTTGGCCCGCTCGAAACTTGGAAAGCACAGACCGTTTCCATCTGGCACGCGGGGATGCACGACAATCCATTCGGACAGCGCCTGACCGCGCTGATGATTTCAAAGAACGTGCCGGACGCATCCTGTCCAATGTCGCTGCTCGCGGATCATCCCAACGTTCGGTTCAACTACTATCGCAACGGATTTGGCACGGTTGCGGCGGAAATGCATTGAATAGCTGTCAGCGATCAGCTATCAGCTGTCAGCCTGCTATCAGATTCCATATATGCTGATGGCTGATGGCTGATGGCTGCTAGCTGATGGCTGAAAGCTGATAGCTATTTGTGACACCATGAAAATTACCATATCACACAACAAGCAAGCCATGGCGAAGCAGGCCGCGCAGCATGGCGCGGATTTGATTCGGCGAACGCTGCGGAAAAACGCAACGGCGAACATCATCGTCGCAACCGGAGCTTCGCAGTTCGAGATGCTCGCGACGCTGGTGCAGGAAAACATCGACTGGCACAGGGTGACCGCGTTCCATCTCGATGAATACGTGGGGCTGCCAATCACGCATCCGGCTTCATTTCGGAAATATCTTTGGGAACGATTCATCAGCAAGCTCCCCTTGCCGCTTGCAGGGTTCAACTATGTCGATGCGGAGGATAAACCCGAAGCGGAGTGCAAGCGGCTGGCGACAATCATCGCGAAATGCTCGATCGACGTCGCCTTCATCGGCATCGGCGAAAACGGACATGTCGCCTTCAATGACCCTCCGGCCAACTTCCGAACAACCAAACCTTACATCGTGGTCGATCTGGATGAAGCCTGCCGCCGGCAGCAACTGGGTGAAGGCTGGTTCAAGTCGCTGAAGGATGTCCCCAAGCGCGCAATCTCGATGAGCGTGACGCAAATCATGAAGTCCGCCGCGATCATCTGCTCGGTGCCGGATGAGCGCAAGGCCAAGGCCGTCAAGGAGTGCCTGGAGGGACCGGTGTCCGCGGAGGCGCCGGCTTCGATCCTGCAAACGCATAAGAACTGCACCGTATATCTGGAGCCGGAATCGGCGTCGATGTTGAGTGGGCGCCGGGGCCGGTAGCTCCATAAGCCTGGAAAATCAGCGGCGCCTTGCAAGTTTTTCTTTCCTATGTCGCTGCCAGTGGATACGATACCCGACCATCATTTCAGTGAGCTTTTTGGGAATCGGAGGAGCGATGGGTCAGACATCAACCGCATGCGCGATTGCATCGCTGAGCGCAATCCTGGGCGCAGGCCAGGCTGGCGCGGGCTTGACTTACGATCTTCGATTTTCCGATAACACAAAGCAAAAGAACGTCGCAACCGGCTTCGTCGGCTCGTTCAATCTCGATCTCTGGGCGCGCGTCTCAGGCACCGACAGCGATCATCTGAATGATGGTTTGATCGACAGCTACATCGTGCTGCAAAGCACCGAAACCGGCGACTTGTTTGACGGCCTGCTCGCGGCGGGGACTGCCCTCAGCCCTTTCAATGTCGGGCGCAACGGCGCTGCCGGAAACTTGTCGAATGATGGCGTCGGGGACTGGGGCTCGACCGCTGCATTGATCGAGGATTCCCGTTACATGTACGCGAAAAGCGCTTCGCAAATCCGTGGCGGCGGAGTGAACGGACAGTCGGTCGACGGCACCACATGGGAATTTCGGATCGCTTCCTTCGCGCTCAACCTGAGCGCAGTTCATCCGATCGGAAACGATGAGACAGTCATCACCGTAACCCGCCCGGTACCCACCTTTCCGCTGATCACGCTCGCCCGCTACGTGCAGGACGACGTGATGATGACTGTCACCAACCAGCAATATGCCGGCGTGTATGGCAGCCACGTCTCCCTGGTCGGCAGCAGCAGCGCCTGGGACGGAGGGCCCGGCGGATCCGGGAACGAATGGACGACGCCGGCCAACTGGGCGGGTGATTCAACACCCAATGCAACCTCCATCGCGACATTCGGCGCCGGTGGGACAGCGACGGTCGTCGGTATCAATATGGGAGCGCAACCCGGCAACTCAACAACGGTTGCGATGATCCGACTGGACACCGATGCCAATCGAGACCTCACCATTCAAAACTCCAGTGCTGTCTCGGGAACACTCAGCCTCACCGGCGTCGGCGGGCTTGTCCTGGATAATCAGAGCAGCGGCCGAACGCTCTCGCTTTCGGGAAGCGGTGCGGGCGCTTTGTCCGTAATCTTCCCCAGCGCCGCATCGATCAATGTTTCCAACGCGGCATCCATGATCGATCTCAGCGCGCCAATCACCTCCAATTCGCTGGTCACCAAGACTGGCGCAGGCACGCTCATCATCAGAGGCGACCAGCAGAATTGGACCGGCGGACTCTCCGTCGCCGGCGGTAAGGTTGTCATTCCTCCGAGTAGTTCCGGGGTCAGCTACCTGGCAACGCTGAACATCGCACCAGGCGCCTCACTGGATCTGAACGACAACGATTTGGTCGTTAACGTCGGAGATTTCGCCACGCTTCAAAGCCTGGCCTTCGAGGGCTATTCCACCAGCCTGGATTCGACAAAAACCGGAATCACCTCAACCACCAGCCAAGGCCAGGGCGGCACCACCATCCTCGCGCTCTTCGACAACGCCCTCGCAGGATTTTCGGACTACCCCTTCGGCAGTGGCAATTCCATTGCCACTGGAGCCATCGTCGGCAAATACACCTACATCGGCGACACCAACTTCGACGGACAGGTCACCGCGCAGGACTACACCGCCATCGACGCCAACATTGGCACCAGCGTCAGTGTCGGAATCTCCTGGTTCTACGGCGACACCAACTTCGACGGCAACATCGACGCCACCGACTACACCGGTATCGACGCCGCCCTTGGCCTGGGACAAGGCAATCCCCTCGCGGTCCACGCACTTCCAGAACCTGCCGCACTGGTTCCGCTGGCGCTGGGATTTTCGCTCAGACGGAACCGACGCCGCCCCATAAAGTGACGACGCGAAGCGGCCGGACTATCATGGCAGAGCGAACGGATAGCCATGACCACGACCTCGCCCAATGAAGTCATTCCCGCACCGGCGCCGCCGCCCAAACCGCCGGAGCACAACCGCGCCGGCATCGATTATCGCCGGCCAATGCCGCGGCCAAAGGTGCGCGGGCCGGTGATCGATTTTCATTGCCACCTGCTTGCCGCCCGCCATGGGAAGGACTGGTTTGAAGCCGCCGCCCATTTCGGAATTGACTACTTCGTCACCATGACGCCGTTGGAAGAAGCGATGACGCTTCAGCGCGAGTACCCGGGCAAGATCCAGTTTATCGCGGTGCCAAAATGGGGCGATCCGGCGCCGGACTTCGTCGATGACTGGCTCCGTCGGTTGGAGAGCTTCTACAACATGGGCAGCCGCATGGTGAAGTTCCACATGGCGCCCAGCACCATGCAGAAGCGCGGCCGGCTGGATTCGCCGCAGTATGCGCCGATCTTTCGAGAGATCGTCGATCGCAAAATGGCCGTGATGACCCACGTGGGAGATCCCGACACCTGGTACTGCTCCAAATACACCGACTGCGGAAAATTCGGCGCCCGAGATGATCATTACGCGATGTGGGAATCGGTCATGCAGCAGCACCCCGATCTGCCCTGGGTGGGCGCGCACATGGGCGGAAATCCGGAAAATCCCGAGCGTCTCCAGCGCCTGCTGAATACCTATCCGAACCTCATGCTCGACTGCTCGGCAACGCGCTGGATGGTCCGGGAAATTTCCGCGCGGCGCGACGAAGCGCGCGAGTTCTTCATCCGAAACGCCGACCGAATCCTCTTCGGCAGCGATCAGGTCTCCGGCGATGATCGTGGATTCGATTTCCTCGCATCCCGCTTTTGGGCACACCGCAAGCTTTGGGAAACCGCGTACATCGGTCCGACACCGATCTACGATCCGGACCTTCCGGAAGATCACCAGCCACAGTTGCGGGGATTGGCATTGCCCGACGAGACCATTCAGAAGATGTATCATGACAACGCGGTTCGATTCCTCTCGCGGGTCGGGGTTGCGTTTGAGGATTGTCGATACGATGCGCGCGGTTAAAATATTCCTTAAATCGATTGGTTCGCCCGACAAGTATATGAAGCTTCCATGAAGCCCCGGCTCGGCTACAATGCGCCCCCAGAAGTCGAGGCTCTTTCTCATGGCCCAACCCTTTGTCGCCACGCTTACCGTCAATTGCCGGCGCACCACCCTGACCACGCCCGGAGATCGAACGCTGCTCGACGTCCTCCGCGAGGACCTTCATCTTACCGGCACCAAGTATGGTTGCGGCGAAGGCGCCTGCGGCGCATGCTCCGTCCTTATCAACGGCAAGCGAACCTTCAGTTGCAGCACGCCAATTTCGGAAGCCAGCGGGAAGCAGATCAGGACGATCGAAGGACTAGCCACCGGGGACACTCTGCATCCCGTGCAGCAAGCATTTCTCGATGAGGGCGCGTTTCAGTGCGGCTACTGCACCGCCGGCATCATCATCGGAACCGTCGCGCTCCTGGAGCGCAAGCCCAATCCGACGGAAGACGAACTAAAGGAATGGATGAACGGCCACCTCTGCCGCTGCTGCGCGTATCCGAAAATCGTTCAGGCGATCCAACATGCGGCAGAGCTGAGCGCATGCGCGAACCTCGGACGGACAAGCGATAGCCAAACGACTCCACAATCGCGGTAATACCCCGAGGAAACAGCAATGCTCAGCCCAGGCAATCCTCCTCGTCTTGAATTCGACACGGACGACGACGCACAAATCATCGACCGGGTCGCGTATGACTTCGGCCTGTCGCGCCGCACGTTCGTTCAAGTTCTGGGAGCGGGGCTGTTGATCGCGGCTGCCGCGCCCACGCTGGCGCAGCAGCGGAGTCCGCGCGGAAATCAGAGACAGCAAGCAAAACCCATCCCGCTGGATGCACGAATGCATATCGCAAAAGATGGATTGATCACGGTGATGACGGGGAAGATCGAATGCGGCCAAGGGGCTCGCGCGGAGATTGCACAGGCGGCGGCTGAAGAACTCGGGGTCTCGCGGAATGTCATCCAAGTGTTGATGGGAGACACCGACTTGACGCCGGACGACGGCATCACCGCGGGCAGCCGCACGACACCCACCACCATCCCCAGCATCCGACAATCCTGCGCGGCAGCTCGATCCCTTCTCATCAATTTCGCGAGTCAGAAATGGAACGTCCCATCAGATCGTGTGCAGTTCGTCGACGGCATCGCGAAGCACAACGATCAGAACTTCACTTACGCGAACCTCGCATCGGAATCTGCCGATGCCCTGAAAGCCGGCGCGCCCACGGATGTCACCGTGACGCCAACCGAGAAATGGGATGTCTTGGGAACGCCCGCGGGCAGGCCCAATGCCCGCGACATCGTCACCGGCAAGCATCAGTATCCGTGGGATGTCGTCCGCGACGGCATGCTGTATGGAAAGATCCTTCGCTCCCCGACCTATCGCGGGAAGCTCAAGACCGTGGATGTCGCAGCCGCCAAGGCCATCGACGGAGTAACGCCAGTCCGCGATGGTGATTTCGTCGGCGTGGTCGCGCCAAACAGTTACGCCGCGAATCTCGCGATCGAAGTGCTGGAGAAATCGGCGCACTGGGATCCGACTCCCCTGCCGTCAAGTAAGAAACTCTACGAGCACCTTCGGAACCAGGCCAAGGAAATTCCCGAGAATCCCTTCGCGGAAACAGTCCGCGGCGCGCCCAAAAAGCTTCGCGCCACCTACCACGTTCCGTATATCCAGCACGCGCCGTTGGAGCCACGCTCCGCGGTTGCACAGTGGAAAGATGGCCGTGTCACCATCTGGACCGGCACGCAAAACCCCTTCGGTGTTCGCCGCGAGGTAGCCGTCGCGTTTCATATTCCTGAAGACCGCGTGCGCGTGATCGTGCCGGATTTCGGCGGCGGCTTCGGAGGCAAGCACACCGGCGAAGCGGCCGTCGAAGCCGCCCGCCTCGCCCAGGCCGCGGGCAAACCTGTCTCTTTGCAGTGGACCCGTGAAGAGGAGTTCACCTGGGCCACCTTCCGTCCCGCGGCAGTGATCGATGTTGAAGCCAGCCTGGATGACAAGAACAATCTTTCAAGCTGGCACTTCGTCAACATCAACTCGGGACCCAGCGCGATTGAATCCCCCTACCGCGGGAAAAATCACAGCAAGTTTGTCGGGAGCGATGCAGTCCTTCGGCACGGCTCCTATCGCGCGCTCGCCGCAACGGCCAACGTCTTCGCCCGAGAGTCGTTCATGGATGAACTGGCGCAGGTAGCAAAGCGTGATCCGCTGGAATTCCGCTTATCGCATCTCGACGATCTGCGCCTGAAAGCCGTGCTCGAAGCCGCCGCGAAGCGCTTCACCTGGACCGAGCGCCGCGGAAAAAAAACCGAAAACGTCGGCGTCGGCCTCGCCTGCGGCACCGATAAGGGCGGCTTCGTCGCGGCATGCGCCGAAGTCGCCATCGATCCCGCCAAAAACACCATCAAAGTTCGTCACATCGCCCAAGCGTTCGAAGCAGGCGCCATCGCCAACCCCGCGAATCTGCTTTCGCAGGTGCAAGGCGCGATCATCCAGGGGCTGGGGCCCGTCCTTCGGGAGTCGATCGAACTAGCAGAGAACAAGGTCGGCAACCCATCGTTCTGGAAGTATTCCGTGCCGCGCTTCGCGGATCTTCCGACCCTGGACGTTCAGCTTCTCAATCGTCTGGATCTCCCCTCGGCCGGCGCCGGCGAGTCCCCCCTCATCGCGGTCGCGCCGGCAATCGCCAACGCGGTCTTCCACGCGACCGGAAAGCGACTTCGCGAACTCCCCCTGCGAATACCGGAAGCAACCTAAACAGGGGACGAAGTCACGATGTGAGCCGCTTGACGAGCGCATCCCATCGCTCGCTGTTTTGAGACTGTTTGGATTCGCCCATTTTCCATGAACGCATAAACATGTCCGCGAACAGCTTATCTGAAAGCGCGCGCGCTTCGAGGCGCGAGAAAAACAACTCGAAGTGCGCTTCCAGCAAATGTTCCAACAGGCAACACGCGATAGCGTCGCGCAGATCCTCCTGCGGGTGTCCACCCCATCGCTCCACAAACGCCCAAACTCTTTCCAGCTCTTCATCGATGTGATATCCGATTTCAATGATCGCTTGCCAGCGTGGATCTTCACCGACTTCGATTGGCTCGCCCGGAAGCAAAGCCTCGGCACGTTCAATGGCCTGGTGTACGTTCATCATCAACATCCAGTAGAATCTGCCCCAACGATTTCGGCAATGAACGGTGACTCCAGCGACATTTTCTCGAACGACATAGCGATCCTGAACGCTGTCCGCACCAAAGCTGCCGGTCCCGCGGGGGCGCTTCCGCTTGATGAACAAATCCTGCGGAACTGGTCCTCCGGCGATCTGTTCGGCCTGACGCAGAACGTCGGAATGGGCTGGTCTCCAACGCAGCTTCGCCGCAAGGAATTCCTCATCCTCTCCACCTCCGGCGGCGTCCGCGCCGACGACGGCACACCCATCGCGCTCGGCTATCACACCGGTCATTGGGAAGTCGGCCTGCTCGTCCGCTCCGCCGCTCGCGCATTTGCGGAAAACAACTGCATCCCATTTTCCGCGACCGTCACCGATCCGTGCGATGGTCGAACGCAAGGCACAACGGGGATGCTCGACAGCCTGCCGTATCGCAACGATGCAGCAATCGTCTTTCGAAGGTTGATCCGCTCGCTGCCCACGCGCACCGGCGTGATGGGCATCGCAACCTGCGACAAGGGTTTGCCCGCCATGATGATGGCGCTGGCGAGCTGCTCCGATCTCCCAACCATTCTCGTTCCCGGCGGGGTCACGCTTGCCGTCGAAGATGGCGAAGATCTTGCGAAGATCCAAACCATCGGCGTCCGCTTCTCAAGGGGTGAAATCTCCCTCAAACAAGCAGCGGAAATGGGTTGCCGCGCCTGCGCCAGTCCCGGCGGCGGCTGCCAGTTTCTCGGCACAGCGGCAACCAGCCAGGTCGTCGGTGAGGCGCTGGGCCTATCGCTCACCCACTCCGCTCTCTCCCCCAGCGGTCAACCGATCTGGCTCGACATGGCCGAGCGATCCGCGCGAAGCCTGATCGCGCTCCAGCAAAACGGCATCACCACCAAACACATTCTCACCGATGCCGCAATTAAAAACGCCATGATCGTTCACGCGGCCTTCGGCGGTTCTACAAATCTTCTCCTGCACGTCCCCGCCATCGCCCACGCGGCCGGATTGAAGCGCCCCACCTGCGATGACTGGATCGAGATCAACCGAAAAGTCCCGCGCCTCGTCGATGCGCTCCCGAACGGTCCCGTGGGACATCCCACCATTCGCGTGTTTCTCGCCGGTGGTGTCCCTGAGGTCATGCTGCACCTCCGCCGAATGAACCTGCTCGATGAATCGGTCCTCACCGCAAGCGGACAATCGCTCAAGCAAAATCTCGATGCCTGGGAAACCTCATCCCGCCGCTTGCGCCTTCGCGGAATCTTAAATGAACAAGACAACATCGACCCCGATGATGTCATCCTCTCACCCGATCGCGCCCACGCGAAAGGCCTCACATCCACCGTCTGCTTTCCGAAAGGAAATCTGGCGCCGGAAGGCTCCGTGATCAAGTCCACCGCGATCGACCCAACCGTCGTCGATCAAGATGGAATCTACCGTCACACCGGCCCCGCGCGCGTCTTCACAACCGAGAAGGCAACCGTCGAGGCGATTAAACAGAATCAGATCAATCCGAACGACGTGATCGTCCTGATTTGCCGCGGTCCAATGGGCGCGGGAATGGAAGAGATCTACGAAGTGACGAGCGCGTTGAAGTATCTCAAGTTCGGCAAGCAGGTCGCTGTCCTGACCGATGCGCGATTCTCCGGCGTCAGCACCGGTGCCTGCATCGGGCATATCGGACCCGAAGCGCTTGCCGGTGGACCGATCGGAAAGGTTCTCGACCGCGACACCATCGAGATCATCATCGATCGCATCAGGATGGAGGGAACCATCAACCTCGTCGGCGCCGCCGGCAAGGTATTCAATCCGGCCGCCGGCGCTGAAGTTCTCGCCAATCGTCCCCCGCGACCCGATCTCGCGCCCGATCCACACCTTCCCGACGACACCAAGCTCTGGGCAATCCTGCAAAACGCCTCCGGCGGCTCGTGGGGCGGCTGCGTCTATGATGTTTCCTCGATCCGCGAAAAACTCACGCGATGAAACTCTATCGAACCCTCAACGGCATCATGCTTCAGGAAACGGACGCATGGTACGCGCTCCCTTCCATCGAGTGGGACGACATCGTGAACCATGAAGACCTGCCCGCTTTCCTCCGCGGGCTGATGGGCGAGCTTCCCCTCCAACCCGCGCCCGATGAATTTCTGCCGCCCATCGGCTGGCAGGAAGTCTGGGCCGCCGGCGTCACCTACCTCCGATCACGCGATGCCCGGATGGACGAATCAAACGAGGCCGGCGGCAGCAACTTCTACGACCGCGTCTACGATGCGCCCCGCCCCGAGCTCTTCTTCAAAAGCATGCCCGAGCGCGTCGTCGGCACGGGCTATCCCGTTCGCCTCCGGAAGGATTCGCAATGGACGGTTCCCGAGCCCGAACTCGCCCTCCTGATCAACAAGCACGGCAAGATCGCCGGCTACACCGTCGGCAACGACATGAGCTGCCGCGACATCGAAGGCGAGAACCCACTCTACCTGCCTCAGGCCAAGATCTACGACGGCGCCTGCGCGCTCGGCCCGTGCGTGCTCGTCGCCGAAGGAGAATTGCCCCGGGAAACCAGCATCTCCATGGCAGTTCGCCGCGCCGGTCGAATCGTGTTTTCCGGCGCTACCGCGCTCGATCGCATGAAACGCTCCCTCCCGGAACTCGCCGATTGGCTCACCCGCGAACAATCCTTCCCCCGCGGCTGCTATCTCCTCACCGGCACCGGTGTTGTCCCCCAATTCGATTTCACCCTCAAACCCGCCGATGAAATCTTCATCAAGATCGACGCCATCGGCGAACTATACAACTTCGTCGGAGACTGAACGCGCGACTGCAGGTATCAACAACTGCACTTGATTCTCGAACCTCGTCACGATCCGCGTACCGGTCGGAAGTATTTGCGTAGCGGTCGGGCCGAAGGCCCACCTGCGATGAAATCGCATTTTTGAATCACCCTCGCTAAATTACCATCTAGCGACCGAACGAAGCGTATATGAATGCTCCAGTCATAAAAGCACTCACCCGAAGAATTCGCGTGCTCCTCGTGTTCATTTGCGCAACCGCAATCAATGCCTTCGCTGAACCCCGACTCCCCAACATCATCATCATCCTCGCCGATGACCAAGGTTATGCCGACCTTGGTTGCTACGGCTCCACCTCCATAAAAACCCCGCGCATCGACCTGATGGCCGCCGAGGGCACGCGCTTCACCGATTTCTATTGTCCCGCACCCGTCTGCACGCCCACGCGCGCGGGACTTCTTACGGGCGCGCATCCGCAGCGCCTCAGCCTCGACTGGATCCCCAACGAAAAGCCCAACGGCGACGACGCCCACGTCATGTACGCGCTGTCGCGTCACGGCCTCAACCCCGACGAAACCACCCTCGCCGAACTCCTGAAAGCTCATGGCTACATCACCGGAATGCTCGGCAAATGGCACCTCGGCGATGCGCCCCCATTTCTCCCGACCCGCCAGGGCTTCGACTCATTCCTCGGCACCCCCTACTCCAACGACATGAAGCCCATGGTCTTGATGCGCGGCGAGAAAATCGTCGAAGATCCGATGGATCAGGACACGCTCATCGAACGCTACACCGCGGAGTCCGTCAAATTCATCAAAACCAACAACGACAAGCCGTTCTTCCTCTACTTCGCACACAACATGCCTCACCGCCCGCTGCATGTTTCCGAACGGTTCCGCGGCAAATCCCCACGCGGCCTGTATGGCGACGTGATCCAGGACCTCGACTGGAGCACCGGCGTCGTGCTCGACACGCTCAAACAGCTCAACCTCGACAACAACACGCTCGTCATCTACACCAGCGACAACGGTCCATGGCTCTCAATCGGTGAACAAGGCGGCTCTGCTTTCCCCCTGCGCGGTGGCAAAGGCACAACCTACGAAGGCGGAATGCGCATCCCGTTCATCGCCCGCTGGCCCGGCCATATCCCAGCGGGAAAAGTCTCCAGGGAACCATTAACGCACCTGGACCTGCTCCCCACAATCGTTGCCCTGACCGGTGCCAAACTCCCGGAAAAGAAGATCGACGGCGCGGACATCTCCAAAATCCTCCTCGGAAAGCCGGACGCGAAGAACCCCCACGAAGCGATCTTCTACTACGCCGACGGCAACCTGAACGCCGTCCGCTCCGGCCGCTGGAAGTTCAAGGTTCAAACGACGCTTCAGGAGGAAACCGAGTACGGGAAATACGATCTGCCGAATGCGAAGATTGCTCCGGCGCTTTTCGATCTGGAGTTCGATCTCGCCGAGCAGAAGAACGTTGCCGCCGAGCATCCCGATGTTGTCGAGCGGCTCAAAAAACTTCTTCATGAAGAGCGCCAGGAGCTGGGCGATCGACGCCTGAACATCGTCGGCAAAGGCGTCAGACCCCGCGGAGAAATCGATTATGATCCCCGGAAACCCGCCACCACTTCCCCTACCGCTGCTCGGTAGCAAATCACTTGTTTTTCACGGCGTTAAATGCACTCGACAGGAGTCGAACCTGTAACCCTCGGTTCCGAAGAGCTAGGTTTATCACATGCGACGGCCTGCACAACCTACGACTCCGCCGCAGCTTAAGCTACCTGATGTCGTCGGACGCGAGAGAAATTTGGGTAGCGAACGTGCGGATTGACAGCGCGATTTGGTGCGATTTGGGTAGCGATTGGTCGGGTTTTTGGGTAGGTGGACCAAGAGTTTGTGGCCAGTGAATTAGAAGTGCGCCCGCCAGGATTCGAACCTGGAATTTCGGTTCCGAAGACCGAAGTGATATCCGTTTCACCACGGGCGCTTGGCGGCCAACTTTAGCCGCCTCCGTCCTTTTCCTCAACCTCGCGAAAATCCGAAACGACTTGGTCGCTTCTGGCGCCGCCACCGACAACGGCGTGATCGGGCGATCGGTGGTATCTACTCTACGATTTGAACCGGAAGCACGCCGCCTGAAGTTTGTCGATCGTTTCGTTAAACGTCTTCTCCGCGATTTGTTGAAGTTTTTCGAAGACACCCGGCGGAAAATCTTTCGGGCACTGGGCGATGAAATCGCGGTACTGAACCGCCGCGCGCGTGATAGTCCGTTGGATCGCCGCTTGGCCTTCCAAGTGCCCGTCACGGATGCGGGCGTTTCCGAATTCGATCGCAGCGATCAAAATCTCTTGCAGTGCCGCCTGCGTCAGTGCGCGATGCGCCGAGATAATCTGGTCGGTTCTGTCGCGCAGAATGTCGATTTCTGCCTTAGCCACCAGCTCCCGGATTTGCTTTTGCTTCCGTCGTTCGATTGATCCAAGTTGCGTCGCCATAAGAAATTTCTGGAAGCCATCCAGTTCTCCATCACATGACGCCAAGCTCGGCACGCTGACACGCGTCGCGCCGACCTTGATGACGGCATTCTGCCGCTCCCCACCCACTTGAAGCGCTCCATCCAATTGGGGTTCCTGATTGCTGAGGCTATTGTCGGTAGTATTCATCGCTGCTTCTCCTTTCGAGATAGAGATTGATTGCCGGCGACAGCTACAGCTGCACCGTCGTTTTCATTCGAATAGCAAGTTCCTTCACCAGTTCCCTCAGACCGTCTTCCAGCTCAATGCGCCGTCGCTCCTTCTCGGCTGCATCCAGATCAAGGCCGTTCAATTCTGCGACGGCGCGCTTGTAGGTAGTCAGCGCTGCGTTAATGCTGTTGTAAACGGCGGCGTGCGCGTTCAATTCGGCGTCCCGCAGGGTGTTCTCGAATGCTGCTGCCGTTTGTGACAACGCGCCGACGTTCGACAGCTGCGCTCTCACTCCCGCGACTTTGGAGCATTCCTCACGTGTTATCGCCGTTAACTCCATCCGCAGCGAAGCCCGCCGCAGTTGCTCCTTCAGCCATACTCTCCAAATCACCAAAAAAGCGATCCCGCTGAGAACAAGGACGGCGAGGGTTCGTCGAAAGACCATCCAAGCCCAAGCCGTGCCCCGCCGGTCCCGGACTTGGTGGAGCACATCGGACGCGACCGAATCGCTGAAGTCCTGCGTCATTTTCAGAGCAACAGCTTCCGCTTCGCCGAATTTTTCTTGCTCGCAAAGATTCCAGCAAAGCGTGACGCGCGGCCACATGAATCTTTGATCCGCTGCGACAGCGCTTCGAAGAACGGCTTCGGCGTCTTGAAGCCGACCGATTTTGGTGAAGATCACGCCGTTAACGGTAGCTGCTTCGGCACCGCGAGAGCTCTGATAGACTTGCTCGAAGCACGGCACCGCTTCTGCATAGTTTTCTGCCTTGAACAGCAGGTAGGCCCGTGCCATACGCCGATCAACGTCGGCTTGGTAGCGCTCCGGGCCGTATGTGTCATAAACCCAGTTTCGGCCGAAGTTGAAGAGCTCAACTCGTTCCGGCTGGTCGCAGCCGCCCGTTAGAAGCAGTAGCCATACAAGAAGAGATGTAACGTCGGCGCGAGACATCATTCCTCCGCCTCGTCGTCTTTTTCTTCTGGCGCACGTTCTTTGGCCTTCCGCATCTCCTCCAAAGATTCAAAGTGCCCGTACGCTGGCGATTCGTCGCCCAATCGGGAATTGGCAATTACCATCTGCCGCGTCTCCACATCCACGGGCGAAGGGTCATCAGGGATGGAGTTCATAGGCTCTCCTCCCGGCTGGCGCCGGTGCCATTTGCGTTCACCTTAGCTTTTCCACCCGCTGTGCGTCAATTGAATTTTCTCTATTTTCTCATTTCAATGTTTAGAAAATACCGCCATTTTTAGGCGATTTATCGCTTTGATATGTCATTTTTGTCATTTTTGTCTCACTCTGAGAATTACTACCGGCTATCTGCTTGCCAATTGGAGACCATCTCGTAAACTCTCAGAATGGGAAATCCGCGATCGGCGAGGGTAGACAAAGGGTTAACAACGACTCGATCTAGCCCGCATGGCGCATGGCTTGAGTATCTCCAAGCCTGCCAGGCGCCTGGCGGACTCAACAATGCAGGGCGTTTTCTTCTTCGTCAGTTCAGGGAAAGCTCGGGTCTTTCCGTCGAAGAGTTTGCGCGCCGGATCGATGCGTCCCAAAAGTCAGTTTATCGATGGGAACAACAGCACAAGCCCGACAAATTCGAACAGCCGCCACCTCAGCACCGTTTGCGAGCGATGGCGCAATTGCTTCAGCAATTAGTACCGATGGAACATGGCGGAGAGGATGATTCGGGGGTTTTCATCTTCGGACATCGCCTGGCACTGCGACCCCTGTCGTATATTCTTGGGGTTCAGAACGACTGTGACAGATTCTGGGTCATCAAATCTGTTCAACCTTTTTTGTCAGGTTCAAATCCCGCAATCAGGCAGGAGATGATTGGGCGGCTCAAGGATAACAAGCACCTCAATTATTGCTTTGTCTTTTTTTCGCACGAACAATCAGCAAAACAAGGTTCGAGTACGAATCACGTTGATGATCAGCAATTGGAAGCGAGGAGATCATTTATCAAATTCCGTGAGGTGCTGGAGCGCGATTCGGAATTGCAATCGCTTCTGCCGCGTGTTCGGGGCTGGGCAGTCACGAAGAAGACGGACCTGAGTGAACTCGGCCTCGGCTTGAGCTGGGGATCAACAATCATTGCGGAGTACAACTCGGATGGCGCGAAGAGGCGTGGCCGCGCGCGCGATATGTTTGTCGAAGTTCCCGTTGCGATTCTGGACAGGAATCCGACCGGAAGTTCGTGGTTCCCATTGTGGGCTGAACTTGCCGAAGACCCCGTGGATAAATTGTGGGCCAGTTTTTGGCAGCCAAAGCTTAATGACTTTTGGAAGGACCGGGACTACTTCGAACAGGGCATCCCGCCCACTTTCAGGAAGCATACCTCTTAATTTGGAGGAGTCGTGAATCGTCAAAGGTCAAGGGTCGGACTGCTCCTATTGGGCTTAATAATTGTCGTCGCCGCGTGTGACCGCTCGCCCCGAGCTACCTCACCATCAACGGCGGCGTCTAGCCCGTCGCAAGCTCCGGCCGCCGCAGCGACCGTGCGTATCGTCACGTCGAAGAACGCTTGGTGCGGGCTGGTACTTATTGCGAACGAGAAGCGGTATTTCGATGACGAAGGGGTCAAAGCCGACATTTCCTATCAAGACGCAGGCCGTTTTTGTCTTGATTCTCTCGTCGCCGGGTCGGCCGACATGGCGACGATCGTAGAGGTCAACATCGCGTACATTGCCTTCAGTACAACTACTGATGTGACCACGTTGTCCGGACTGGTGGAATCCTCGAGCTTCGGCACGGTGGCGCGAAAGTCGAGCGGCGTCGAAAAACTTGGTGATCTGCGGGGCAAGCGGGTTGCATTTAGTTCCGGCACCGGCGGAGAGCCGTACGCGTACCGCTTCTTGGAGCGCGCCGGCCTGAAACCTAACGACATTCAGCTCCGCAAGCTGCAACCCAAGGCGCTTCAAGGAGCGCTGGTCGCCAAGGAAGTGGATGCAATCTGCACTTGGGACCCTTGGGTGGAAACCTCCCGCAAGGTGCTGGGCGACGACGCGATCGTGTTTGTCGATCCCGAAGCGTATACAGGTTACATCCTGCTGGCTGCGCATCGTGCCTGGGCGGAGCAACATCCGCGCGAGGCCGACGCGGTGTTGAAAGCGCTTAAGCGTGCAGAGGAGTATGTGCGATCCAATCCAGCCGAGGCACGCGCAGTGATCGCCAAGGCAACGTCGATCCCACCGGACATTCTTGAAGCGCAGTGGAATCAGTACAAGTTCGCGGTTACGACTGATCTCACTAAGCAGCAACGTGCCGTCGAAATGGTGGGCGAATTCATCAAGTCCACAAATCCGGATTTTGCCGGCAAGTCACTGCCTGACTACCGGTCGTATTTCGAGCCGATTAAGCGGTAGTCCCGCGTACATCCATGAATCGCAACGAGCGCGTCAGCATCTTCTGGTACTTCGTGGGTCCAGTTGCAATTATCGGCATCTGGTGGCTGCTCGCGAATGTTCTGCGCTCACCGTCCTCACTTTTGCCGGACCCGCGCGTAACCCTGGCGAAGTTTTTTTCGTTAATCGTTTCAGGGAACGTTTTGCCAGATATCTGGGCGACAGTATGGCGTTCAGCAATTGGGTTTATACTGGCCGCGGTGGTTGGCGTGCTCCTCGGCTTGCTTATGGGGTCGTCCCGTCGGGTGTATCGGGCCAGCTTCGTGGTGGTCGATTTCTTCCGGAGCATACCCGTTACCAGCCTGTACCCGGCATTCATTTGGACGCTTGGTGTCTCTCATACTTCAAAAATCGGAATGATCTTCACGGCGTGCGTTTTTGTCATCGCCGTCAACAGCGCCTACGGCATTTTTCATGCCAGCCCTGCTCGGCGCGACATGGCGCGGCTCTACGGGGCGACACCAGTGCAGGTGTTTTGCTGGGTGTCCTTCTGGGAGGCACTGCCGCACGTCATGGTCGGACTTCGCATCGCGATTTCTTACGCGCTGATCGTCGCGATCGTCTGTGAAATGTTCATGGGCAGCAACTACGGCATTGGTCAGAGAATCATCGATGCCTATACCACTTTCCAGATCGCGACGCTTTACGCGCTGGTGCTCATTTCCGGCGCACTTGGGCTGGTAATCAACCGCCTCTTCTCATTGATGGAAGGGCGCGTGGTTGCTTGGAATCGGTGACAGATCGATGAACATTGCACTCCATGACATCGTGAAAACCTACCGAACGGGCGCCGCAACGCGAACGGTGCTGCCTGGGATTTCCCTTGAACTATCCAGTGAACGCTGCGTCGGCATCATCGGTCCAAACGGATGTGGCAAGACGACATTGGTCAGCATCGTCGCCGGGTTGCTATCGCCGGACAAAGGCGAAATCATCTTCGATCCACCTCTGAACGGGCGGTCTGACATCGGCTTCGGCTGGCAAGACTATCGCGCGGCGTTATTGCCTTGGGACAGCGCGGTAGAGAACGTCGCTTTTCCTCTGCGAATTCGCGGCATGGGTCGGCTCGCGCGCCGCCAGCGCGCTATCGAACTTATGAAGGGGTGCCTTCCGGAGGTCGATCCAGATCAGCCCTGCTTCGAGCTTAGCGGTGGCCAGAAACAGGTCGTCAGCGTGCTTCGTAGCATCGCCGCAGGCGTTAAAGTGCTGATTCTGGATGAGCCATTTTCTGCCGTTGACCAGCAGCGCCGATGGCAATTGATCGAGGCGTTGCAGCGTATGTGGGTTGATCAGCGCTGGCTTCTCGTCTTCGTCAGCCACGATGTTGATGAAGCCATTCTGTTTGGCCATGACCTGATATTGATGGAACGCTGGGGTCGGATTCACGGCACGATTCGTAATCCCCTGCCAATGCCGCGCGCGATCGAATCCCTGACATCGCCAGAGCATGTCTCGTGTCGCGATAGGATCGTTTCATTTTTAGTACAGGAGGCCAGGGGATCCTCGTGCGCCCAGCAGGCCTGAATACGGAGCAAGGATTTTTGATGCTGACAGATGGACAACGACAACAGATCGAACGGCAGATTGCATACCATCAACGCACGAAGCCCTACAACATCACGATACCGATCAGCGATGAGCGCGTCCTGCGCGGCTATCGCATGTATCCGAATGTGCTGCGCCCGATGAGTTCGATCTCTTTGGGAAACTATCTTTACGACCATCCCAAAGCTCTCCAAGGCCGCAGGATTCTTGACATGGGCTGCGGGTCCGGCATTCTTGGAATCATTGCGGCACTCCGCGGCGCGGCGAAGGTCGTGCTCTGCGACGTGAATCCTCAGGCGGTCGAAAACAGCATCGACAATGTGCATCGGTTCGGCGTGGAGTCAATCTGCCAAGTGATCCGAAGCGACCTGTTCGAGAACGTACGAGGCTCGTTTAACGAGATCATCTTTGCCCATCCTTATTTTCCTGGAAAACCTTGGCCTGGCGTACCGGTTACGACCGGAATGCTGGATGCCGGCGCGCTGATTGATCGATTCCTCACAGACGCGAAGGAATATGTTACTGGTCCAATTTTGATGCCATTCCTTGAATTGGCCGGCAGTAGAAACAATCCGTTAATCCGAGGGCCTCGCCACGGCTACGCGGTGAAAACTGTGACCAACATCACCATTCGGCGAGGGCTTCAAAAAGGACGCTTCATGGTCTACGAGCTGCGCTGCCGCGGCCGCTCTAACTCACGGTGAACTGACGTTCACGGACCTATAAATGCAATGCCATCGCCTATCGCCCCTTCGCAAGATCAAACTCGATCGCCATCCTGACGAGGAGTCGAGCAGATCGCGTGGATGTTGCATGTCGCGCGCGGAGTATTTCCACTTCCGGAATCGCTGCGCATAGTGCGCCCACAATGAAGTCGCATATTGCTTCTTATCATGAAGGGCTCACGCAATTCATGTCCGTCAGGATCACTGATGCCGTCCAGAGTTCCATTCTGCATGCGAGGCGTGCGGGGAGTGTCATTCACGCGATTTCCACCAAAAATCTAGCTCTTCTTCTGTCATTTCTGGCATCTCCCCAAATAGCAGCCGCGCCGTGTTATTGCGCAGGATAAAATGGCTTTTGCATCCCATGTCTAGCCAGATGGACGGCCAGAGCGAAAGACCTAATCGCGGATCACCATAAATTCGCCAAGCTTTTGCCACCTGCGGCATCAAGTTGATTGAGATGATCTCGCCGCATCCGCACGGACAGAGGAATTTGATCGATTTGGGTTTGCTCCCCGGCATGATTACGGCGATGACGCCCGGCTTGACGGCAGCCATTGCGGTTGCCTGATCGGGCACTTTCACGATTTGCGGATAAAATACGTCTTTGAACCAGAAACTCTTCATTTCTCATGCCTTCGCCAGCAGATCGCGGGTGTGCTTGAGCAGTCTCGCAGCCAACAAATAACTTAAGCCGCGAAGCCGCTCCGCCTCCTCAGCGCCCGCAATCTCGCTGGCCGTCTTTTGTCCAGGGCGCGCATAATTGAGCAGATGACACGCCGTTGTGATCTGGTACTCCGCGTTAGAAACTCCTTCACCAATAACATGTACTCGGATTTGGCGAATTGCATCGGTTCGGCCGTCCTCTGCATTTCTCCACCACTGGCGCCGCAACAGTGGGGGCCCGTAGAGAACATGAAGCAACTCATCATTTAGCATTTTTCCGACGAAGGCGCGCGTGACTTTTTCTCCCGGCCTCTCTTGAACCACCTGGGAAACGGTAGCTACATCGAAGGCTAGGCTTACTTCAAGCCGTGAGGGATCGCGCGAAAGAGGCGCATTGTCGCCGGCGTGCGAAAAATCGATGAGTATAATATCTACGGCGTTCCAGCGGACGAATACGTTGCGGGCGTTGAGATCGCCATGTGCTTTGCACTCTCGATACGGGATTAACGGCAGATCAAGCAGTAACTGCCACAGCGCGTCCGGTGATGGGACTTGATGGTCAAGCTTTACTGCAAGTTGATATGCGTCTTGAAGGCGAGCGCGCCCGGGAAGAATATTCTTGCGTATTCTTCCCTGGCGTGCATTGCTCTCGCGCGTTTTTTCTGATTCGTCGGCAGCAAGAGCATAAATCCGCCCAAGCTGCGCTTCTTTGGCATTTGTGTTGCGTCGCCAATTCCGAAGCGCGCCGTCGAATAGGGAGACGATGGTTAACTCTGTGCTCTTGACCACTCCAACGTACTCGTCAAAACGTTGGGAACGACTGGCAAGTCGTGAGACAAGGAGCCCGTATGTCGCCCCTTTCACGAACCGTTCATCAACTGGAGGTGCGCGAAAAGGAAACGGCACGAAATCTAGCACATGCTGGCTCCAAGTGCTGTTCTCATCTTCGAGCGTCTGACGTTTGGCGAATTTTGCCACAAATGGCTCGCAGCATTCGTTACCGCGGTGCGCTTCCACCTTCCAAACGGAACAATCCTCAGAGCGACCCCCATCCAGACTTGTCAATGCGATTCGATCGCAGTCCGAAAATGCGCGACGCAGAAGAATTTCGGCCGAGCGATGGCGTTCACCCTCCAGAGCGCCCAGCCCCTGCACGTGAAGGTTGTAGTTCGCCATCAATCCTGGATCGGATGTCCGGATAATTCTCGCGATTTCGCTTGCGTGCAATGGCTGGACGGTACAGCCGGGGTATACATCATGCAGATCGGTGGCACTGCTGTCCTTTTCGTGGACCAAATGCATTACGGCGTCACTAACCGTTTTGGCCTGCGTGTCGTCCATCACCACTACAATGAACGTCGCGCCCACATCTAGCGTGGGAACAAGCAAACGTGCGACCGGCCCACGAAACTTGCCGATATTTGCTTTGGATACCGGCAATAGAATTGCCCGCGGGTTCTGACGCGCTGGGTCAACTGCGTCGGGTGACGTGACGACCAACTGTGAACCTGCACTACTTATCGCAATCTGCAACTCTTCCGGCGCGTGATCACCTAACCAAAGAACCTGCTTGCGCTGGGTAACGATCATGTCACCCTCCCGGGCATCGGCCAGTTATCGCCGCGGCCCAGCGCACCTTGTTCGGAGCAGACAACGCAATTCTCTTCGCTGCGGGAATCAACGGAGCGCACGACACCCCGATCACCAAGAAAGACCTGATGGCGGGATGCGGACGGAAACGATGCGACCGTCGCCAACATCATCGTCACCGCCATCGACGCCACAGTTCCATTGAGCGAGATTACTGCTGGCTGTGGCTCATGCGCACCCAGGATGTACGGGTCTTTGGACCGCTCTTCATCCGAAAGAAGATCACGCCTTACCTGCTCTGGATCGAGGAGATTCTGGCATGTGAGGCATGGCATGCCAGGCGCCAGCAACTGCACGCGACCGGAAACGCGGGCTGCGGTTTTATCACGCGCATCAATTGTCACGCCAACATCGATTACCGGCTTCATGAACTGGTAGGCAATCTGGTTCAGAACGTGCCGGCTACCGTGAGAGTCGGTGCAGCAAAAGATGAAATCGGCATCGAGTAGCCGTCTGGCATCCGTACGATTCAAAACGTTACCGATGATTGGCGCGCAATTGATTTCCTCGCGAATGCGACGCGCAAGATCGCGCGCTAAGTTGACTTTGTATTCGCCTACGTTGTGGCGCTGAGCTCCGACAACCCGATTCAGATTTGTCTCCTCAAGTCGATCAAAATCAAGGAGAATCAGGTCTCGCACGCCTAAGTGGGCGAGCTGTTCAACAATGATGGACCCGGTACCACCGACGCCAACAACTGCATAGACGAGACGCTGTAGTGACCGTTGTCCATCGGCTCCAAAAGCGCGAATACTGCGGTCGAATTCGGTTGCTGACTCCAATGCGTGGTGATCGCGTGAATAGAGGTGGAGTTTGGGACCGCACTCAATAACCATATCCATCGGAGCTGAACCAGACGTTACAGATTGCCAAGTACGTGCGGCCGCGCCATCGCTGCTGAGAACTAATGATCCGTGGGGACGGTCTGGCACGCGAGCGAAGACCGCTGGCATCAATTGTTCTTCTCCACCTTCGTCCACGACCGAAAACGCTGGCGGCCCCTCAGAAAAAGGGTGCGTATGCACGAAAAACAGCGACCAGCGCTCGTTGCGCGCGCGTTTCAATAACGGAGCGATGAATTCCGGCTTTACGACCGCCCGCAAGGGTTCCTGGACTAAGTAGCCATTGGCAGGTACTTCGTGAATTTCTCGCACCAATAACATTTCGCTAGCGTCCGTCGTCGCGCGCCCGGCAAGGATCACCGCTGCGGACTCATCAGGCGCCGACGCCAGAAGAGATCTGCGCAAGGCCTCCAACCTATCACCGGGAAAAACGATTCGGCTCTTCATCGAATTACCTGAAACCGGCCAGCGATAAGCCCGGCATAACTCGCCAATGAATCGCGATTGGGGCTCCAGCTACTCGGATGCCATGAGAACCACAGCACGCCCGGCGGTAGGCCGGGGAGCAGATTACCGCCTGGAGTGGCGTTCTGGGGTGTAGCGCCACTGGTCAGTGCTAGCCCCGGCTCCGTCCAAAAGCTATCCGGTCTTGCCTGGGGATATCCAACGGGCACGATGAAATAGACGGTAGTCCTCTCGCGATTCCAGCCCGGAGGCAGCGGGAAATCGGGAATTGTTACTACAAACGTGCCGTTAGACACCTCTTGCAGCGTGGCGCCGCTGTAGCGGGGCCGTTCCTTCAACGCCTGAAAATGTTCATGCACGAGGCTCATTGTCCACCAAATGTCGCCGGAGGCACCGTGTAGAAGTGCATGCCATTCTTGATGGAAACGGACTCCGTATCATTTACGAGCTTGTCAGGATCGTTCCCATGCATCTCCAAGAACAATTGGTATTGCACATCCTTTCCTGCGATCGCTTTGATCTGCGCCCCGGTCAGAGAAGTTTCGGTGACCTTGAATTCCTGACCGTCCACGTGAATCACGAACTCGTGCGGCTTGTCGGGTTTTTCTGGCTTCGCTTCCGCCATGAGAGGCTCCTTTGTAATTCATCCTAATGCCGATACGCGGGGCTGGGCAAACTGCCTCCAAGGCCGTTGCGCTGACGCTTACCAACGTCAAGTCCCGCTTGATATTTCAAGCATAGTAGATGGTGCTTGAGGAATCAAGCGATGTTCGATAGAATTTTTCAGTGAGAGCATTGCGGAGGTCAAATGGCTGCTGAACCGGGAACAGGTGGTTCCTTCGGTGACTACCTGCGGTCGCTGCGCGAAGCTTTGGATCTGTCGCTTCGCGAAGTTGAAGAACGCACTGACGTATCAAACGCGTACCTGTCGCAGATTGAAACTGGTAGCGTCACACGGCCATCGCCTCACATTTTGTACAAGCTAGCCGATTTCTATGGCGTCGAACATCGTACTCTCATGGAACGGGCGGGACACCTCAAACCCTCCCGAGCAGAAAAGAACGAGAGGCGCGCAGGAAGATTGCCAACGTCTGCAATAGGTGACCTGACCGCAGAGGAGGAAGAGGCGCTGCTCCGGTATCTGCGGTTTTACAGGGAGGAGCGGAGACGGCGTGAGAAAGGATGACTGTTCACTCGAACCAGCCCAACTGCATGAGATAAAGCATCGCGCGTCATTGCTGCTGAAAAAGGCGGACGCGTTTGGCAGATATCCCACGCCTGTGGACGAGATCGTTGAGGTAGCCGGTTTACTGATTGAGCGCGAGGCGACTCTGGATCGCCGCTGGATTGGGCGGATGTTCAACAAGATGCCCGAGCGCGTTAAGATTGCTGCGGACAAACTCTTCGGCTTGTTGGATATCCCGGATCGCCGAATTCACCTCGCTCAAGACATTCACACCAACAAGCAGACGTTTGTGAAGCTTCATGAGACCGGACATGATTTTCTGCCCCATCAGCGGAAGCTTTTCGATATTATCGCTGATGGGACGCACGAACTGGACCCTTTTACCCAGGACCTCTTCGAGAGAGAGGCGAATAATTTCGCGTGCGAGGTGCTATTTCAATTGGACGGCTTCGCTCGGGATGCTGGTGATTCCACCTTTGGCCTCCGATCAGCATTACAACTCTCGAAGCGTTACGGCGCCTCCGTCTACTCCTCGATTCGACGCTACGTTACCACCAGTTCCCGTGCGTGCGGTGTGCTGGTATTTGAAAAGCCGGAATACGGTGCAGATGCAACATGTACGTTGCAGTTACGGCGATGGATTCCGTCTCCGAAGCTGGTTCGCACTGTGGGTGACCTGAGATGGAAGGACGTATACGGCCCGGATGAGCTTTTCACGGGCCTGGTGCCCGGCAATCGCTTTACGCGGCCGAGGCGATTTCAATTGAACGGGCGAATCCGGTCTCATAGCTGCGTCGTGGAAGTCTTCAATTCAACGTTTGAGTTGTTCTACCTGATCTGCCTGGAGTCGGACTTGAAAAAAGCAGAGCTGCAATCCGTTCATTAAACCGGTTCGCGCATCACCAACCAGACTTCAAGACTGCCGGACGATCCGTCCGCCGAATTCGTCTGCCGAAACCCTTGACTTTGTATTCCTGCTGTCACCACAATGGTGATGTATGCACCGGTGTGGTGAGAAATGGTGAAAACTTCGAAATATACTCGCTCACGTGGCGCCGATCGCCTTACGATCACTTTGGGGAGCGGGCAACGCGAACGGATAGCTGCGATCGCCCGGCAGCGACGCACATCAGCCGCCACAGTCATCCGATGGGCGTTGGATGAGTACATCGAAGCGCATGGCCCTCGCGCGAGACGCGGAACTAACCCCCGCTGATACGTCGTGCCGATAACTGGAAGAGCCAATGAGCAGACATGGAAGTCAACTCAATGTCCGGAACGCTGCGGTCATCGGTGATGCGGCTTTCGCAGCTCTTGCGGAAGCCGCGCGTGATCGCCGGCCGGTATCTGGCTGGACCCACAACTTCTATCGCTATCCTGCTCGTTTCTCGCCGCTGTTCGCCGCGGCAGCCATCAAGCACTTTTCCCAACCCGGCGCACTAATCTGCGATCCGTACATGGGCGGGGGCACGGCGGTAGTCGAAGCGCTCGCTGCCGGGCGGCGAGTCATAGGAAACGATCTCAATTCCTTGGCGATGTTTATTACGAAAGTGAAGATTACCTCTCTCACTGCTGATGAGGTGCGTGCGATGAAGCATTGGTCGAAAACGCAGGTGCCGTCTTTCACGTACCGTCAACCCATCGAACAACTGGCGCCGTTTATCGACCCGAAAAAGACGAAAAACCTAACGCTCCACCGCGCGCGATTCATTAAAAAGGCAATTGCGGCGGCGCTGGCAACGATCGCCAAGCTTCCGACTGAGAACTCATGTGACTTTGCCAAATGCATCGTGCTGCGAGTAGCACAGTGGGCGCTGGACGGGCGCGGAAGGCATACACCTTTGGCCGATTTTCGGTCCAAGCTCATGCTCGCGGCGGAGGAAATGCTTGCTTCAAACGCGGCATTCCGCAGGCAAATCAAGGAAAGCGGCAACCACGCAACGCTCGTGAACGGCTCAGCTGCGGAATTGGATCAGGCAGCGATCTTCCGTGATCAAACGCAGCGGGTGTCGCTAGTCGTAACAAGTCCGCCTTACCCAGGCGTACATGTGCTCTATCACCGCTGGCAGGTTGATGGCCGGCGCGAAACTCCAGCGCCATATTGGATCACTGGGTGTAACGACGGCGAGGGCGCGTCCTTCTACAACTTCGGCGACCGGAGGCAGGCCGCAGCGGACAACTACTTCCGCACGTCGCTCGCGACGCTCGACTCGGTCCGCCGGATTTTGCTCCCCGACGCCTTCATGGTGCAGATGGTCGCATTCAACCGACCGGAGGAGCAGCTCGATCGTTATCTTGACAACATGTCGGCGACTGGCTTTCGGGAGGTGCTCCCACCGCAATGCGTTCCTGGGTTGCTGGACGGCCGCATTTGGCGCGAAGTCCCGAATCGGAAGTGGCACGCCGCCGCGAAGGGCAAAACGCACTCAGCGCGTGAGGTGGTCCTCGTTCACCGTCCCGTTTAAGCGAGCACATCCACAAAGCCGAGAATTGTCGATTTGATGGCGCCTCCGCTGCGGTTATAATTCCTGGCCCTCCGTATAACATTATAAATAACGAAACAGCCAACTACTGATCTGACAATGGGTTCCTTGCGCTGCCTCCGAAACATTTTAATTGGCACTTTTTGGTTGTAATATATTCGCACTTCGGTTATACTATCATGATCGAGGTCGGAAATGCCAGTTATCGCGATTCACATTGACGACAAGCTATACGCTCAACTGACGGGCCTGCTGTCCAAAGGCGCGTATTCCGACATTCAGCAGGTCGTCGAGGTAGCTCTAAGGAATCAGTTGGTAATGGAGGCTCAGGTCAGACAGGCCGGGGGGCGATCAGTAGAGCTTTCGGGAAATGGTAGCCAGCCGAGGAAGCGTTCGACGGAAGCTACGGGTCGTGCGCCTGAAACAAAGCAATCAACGAAGAATTCTGGACTCCACGTGAGGCTCGCTTCAAAGGACAACGTAAGCGAATCACCCGCGACCGCTGATTGGACTGACATCATCAGCAGCTTTCGCTACGGCGACAAGCCAACCAAAGGGCCCGAGCCGTGCAGCGCTACTCGTCGTCCTGCGGATGAGCGTATGTACGCGCTTATCAACCGACTGTTCCCGTTGAAACTTGCAGCCCGCTGGATCGATGTCCGGGGCGGCACGCTCGGTCATTGGCCCTCACTGGAGGATGTCATAGCGCCGCTGATCAATGACGTTGCTGCCGTTGGAGCCGTCCTAGCAAAAGCGGACACGATGAGCGAACGACAACGGGATGAGCAGTTCGCTACCGCGCTGCCGCGGCCGGATCGGCTGGAGTCGCGCGACCGGTTTGCAACTCAGTTTTTGGCGCGCATCAACCAAGCCGGTGATGTGCGTCCAGGCGCGATCATGCAGATGGCACTGGCGACGGTGAAAAACGGGCAATTGATCCTGACCAGTGAAGGCCAGGAGCTTGCGCGGCTATCCAATCCCATCGTCGATCTGAAGGGACCGGAAGCTGACGAGGTCTTGACGGCCGATGAGCGAAGGGTGTTCATGGATCAAATCCAGCGATATATGCCAGCGGAGTTCCGAGACAGCCGCGACATCATGAAGGCACTGAGCAGCGGCAGCATCGGGCCGGAGGAGCTGCTGCGGCGTCTGCATGGTAAATTCCCAAGCCGCGAATCAGATGCCGCTTTCCGCAGTCACGTCAGCGGCATCATCGCGCGATGCGTTGACATGGGATTGATACGCCGCACGTGGGAAGGCCGAAACGTTGTCTACAGCGCAACGGCGGAAGGTGCCGCCCTGCAAATCGGAGAGGAAATGACAGCTTAGGCAAATGGGTTTCGTGGGTGAGGGGACCACTCGCTGCGCCCGAGGGAGCATGTCCATGAAGATGGTCAAGCCGACAGACATCAACGGCGTGGTAAATCCAACAAAGTTCCTCAACCAACTGTTGGGGGCGGCCACGTCATCCGCCGTGAACCAGTTGCTTGTGCAACTGCCCATCCGCGACGAGCACGAGTACAAGTTCTCCATCGACGAGCCGGCGGCGGACTGGCAGGAGGGGATGCTGCACTGGATGCCGGTGGGCCGAGATCGCGGCAACGCTGGGCGCGTCAAGCTGGCCAACAGGCCGATCAATCCGATCGCCGAAAGGACAATAAACGGGATGGAGGCGCTCATTGAATTGATGCGTCGCATGGAGTTGCTCCAGGACCCATCGGCTCCGGCTCCGGCCAGCCCGCGCGAGGCCGTAGCTCGCTACTTCAAGCTCCCGCCACTGGATCAATTGCCGACCTACGAAAAGCTAATCGACGGCAAGGATGCGCGTAAGTATGCGCGAGAGGTCGCCCGTAAGCTGCGTGTACAACTTCAATGGACGGCAAAGGAGCGGGAGTTCAGCGTCGTCATTCGTGACTACGGCATCGGGCAAGCAGCAGCGCGCGTTCACCGGACACTGCTCTCGTTGGGGTCCAGCGATAAGGGTGACAAATCTTATCTGATCGGCGTATTCGGCCAGGGAGGGTCGTCGGCGTACGCGGCAAGCGAATACTCGACGGTGGTTTCGCGCCGCGCACCTGCTCTGCTCGACGGCGATGCCGATGGAATCGGCTTGACCATTGTAAAGCACATTTTTCCGAAAGGTCGGCGCGACGATTACTTCGCGTACCTGACGGCCGCGCCGGATGGATCAGTGCCGGCACTGCCGGCAAAAGCTGCTGAGGCTGCGGGCTTCGAGCACGGCACCCGGTTTGCGCATATCGATTACGACTTTGGGACCGGTGGATCGGCAATTACGCGCAACTTTTACCAGGTGATCAATCACGCGTTGTTCAACCCTGTCCTGCCGTTCGATACCGACGTGTCCGGTACCGAGGCCACGGTCTACGGCAACGGTTACCGTCTTTCGAACCTGAAGCCGACGAGGAAAGCGATCGACAAAACTTTCGGCGCCCTGATTGTAGAGAAGTGATCAGCAAGAGCTCCCTTCTTGCGGACCTTTGCCTGGAATTCAAGCTGGAGATGATGCTATGGCAACTCCTGCAACTGTTGATTTGGACAAGACGTTCAGCTCGGCGCTCGACGAAAGCTACGGGACGATCGATGTGCGCGTTGTCGTTCTCAACCGCAAGCCGGATCAGAGCGGCGCAGCGGTGGAGCTAGAGCCGGAGGTACCGGCCGATCTTCAACCCGATGAAGTACTCCCGGACGATTCGGGAAAGACACCGCTAGCCGGTTATTTGGAAGATCCAAAGCGCGGGCGAGAGTGCGTTGTTTTCACGGTGAATGGTCAGCGCCAAGAGGCTTGGGACAACACTTTCATTCAGCGCGAACTGGGCTTCAAGTACCTGCGCAACCGCACGATGATCATCGTCAGCTTGGACGGCATGCAGCCCGAAGCGCTTGCGGACATCATGCAGGGGTCGCGCGAGCATTTCTATCCCGGAACCGTGTACGGCGCTATCGTCGGGCGACTGACAGCGACGCTGAAGAAAGACCCGGACCTCGAAGCTTTGGAGGCTGAAGCTGAACGCGAGATCAGCCAACTCCGCGCTGGCGACGAAGCCGTTAAGCAGGCCCTTGATCAACTCATCGAAGATCATCATCAACACGGCGATCACACCCAAGACGGTCTTGTCGATCCAGGAACCGGGCAAGGTGTGGGCATTGGGCCAGGACCGAATCGCACGCAGGATGTTGTCGTTGAGCCGGGTATCGGCGGGGTTCCCGCGACTGGGCCGTACCTGACTATCGAACCCGGATCGGAGGTAATCCGGTTGATTCCGGGGGAACCCAAGCGGCTGAAGGTGATGACCTCACCGGTTGATGTGATGCGCGATGCGGTGACTTTCACCGCAGAAATCCTGCCGGTCACCGAAGGCTTAAAGATAGCCACCGAAAAGGAGGTAGACTGCGCGCGGATCGCCTTGTCCTTCGTCGAGCCGACTGATATTGAAGATGATTTCTACCCGATAGAAGCGAAACTACGCGTCGTAGCCTGGCTGAAGGGGCATGCTGAGCCTCGCGTTCTTGAACGGAAGGTTGTGGTCAGCAAGCCGACCAAACGGGAACCTCGGGCTAGAGCGTATTTAACATCAGTGTACACACTTTTTTGTGTACACTACCCGCTGGACATTTTCGGAGGTTGGCATGGAGGCCTATTCGCTGGATTTGCGTGAGCGTGTCTATGCGGCTTGTGAGGCACACATGGAGTCGC
>JBBRYX010000015.1:0-114237 GCA_038237225.1 Tepidisphaerales bacterium
CGCGCACCTGAACCTCAACGGGCAGACGCTGACGAATCAGGACAACCTGATCCACGGCACGGGCTCGATTGAAACCGGCACGCTGATCAACAACTCGATCATCCGCTCGGACAACGGGACGCTCACGCTGAACAATCTCACCGCGACGGGTTCAGGGAGCTTTCAGGCCGCTAATGGAATCCTTCAACTCAATGGGTCGAGCATCAACACGACCGGCTCCGTTTCCGGAACCAGTGGCGGCATTATCCGACTGAACGGCGGCACGATTAAGACGCCAACGCTTACCGTCGATGCCAGCAGTTCGGTCGATATGTCCGGTGGGGGCCGGCTGGAGGTGCTGAACTACACGGGCAATCTTACGCAGAGCGGCGGGGTCTTTGCGCCCGGCAATTCGCCCGCGGTCTCCACGTTGTCCGGCAACTACACCCTGAACAGCGGACAACTCGAAGTCGAGCTGGGCGGGACGTTGACAGGCGAATACGACCAGCTCCGAGTCGGTGGGAACGTCACCCTCAACACCGGGGGTGCGTTGCTGAGCGTCGTGCCCGTCAGCGGATTCACCGTCTCGCTGGGGGATGCGTTCGAAATTCTCAATGTGACTGGAACGCGGACGGGAACGTTTTCGAATGCTCCAGCGGAAGGATCGCTGGTGGGCAACTTCGGGTCGAACGTCTACGTCACGTATCACGGCGGTGACGGCAACGACGTCTCACTCTTTTCGGTGCTGACCCCGGGCAGCGTGGATTTCAATAACGCGACCGCAAGCAACGACGCCTATTTCATCGGCACGCGCGTCGCGAATCCCGCACCCACGACTCTTGAATACAAGCAGTTGGATATTCTGCCGGGCAGCAGCTTTGAGCTTGGCGTTTTCGAGACGCTGGTGCTGACCGATGGGCCGCTGAACATCAGCGAGGGCGCGGTATTCAGCGGCAACGGCGTGATTCAGGGAAACGTGAACAACGGCGGAATCATGCGTATTCCGACCCTCCGGATTCCGACGATCTCACAAGTTACCGGCGGGCATATTCAGATCGTTCTGCCGCCGCCACCGGCACCGGGACAGCCGGTTGAGATTACGCCGCCTGGACCGGTGACGGTTAATGAGACGACTTATGTCACGTATGGCGGTGGCGGCGGCGGTGGTGGCGGTGGCGGGGGTGGTGGCGGAAGTGGGGGTGGCGGTGGTGCCGGCGGAGTGGGTGATATCGTCGTGCACGGTGATGCGCCGACGAACAATGGGACCCTTGGGGTTGGCTACGACAGCGATCTGCATGTGATCGGCAGCTATTCGCAATCGGAGACGGGAGCGCTGCGCCTGTTCATCGCCGGCGATGAGAAGGGAGCCACCTACAGCGAGTTGACCGTTACTGGGGAAGTCCATCTCGCCGGTTCGTTGCAGATCGTGCTCTGGCCGGAGCTATTCGACTTCCTTCCCACCCGTGGCGACACATTCGACGTCATTGAAGCCGATGGCGGAATCACGATTTTGCCATCCGGGTTGGAACTTTTGAGCTTCGTGACTCTAGGCGGCGCATCGTATCTGAATGGATCCGGGCTGAATCTTTCACCGTACGAGAGTGGTGTCAGCAGCGATCCGGATCACTTGCTCCAGATCAATCCTGGCGTGTGGACGTACAGCCTTGAGGACAATGACACGATTCTGCGACTGACGTTCGTACCGGAGCCGGGTTCGCTGGGGCTGGCGGGCGTGGGGGCGCTGACGCTGCGGCGGCGACTGCGAAGGAGAAGAGGGGTATGGCCGCAGGGGTGAGAGGGGTGAGGAACGGAAGAGAGGAGCCAGGGCTGAAGCCGCTGGGCTTGGTTTGGGTTGGGGCGGGGTTTGTGGGGGGTCTGTATAGTGGGGGGATGCGGGTTGAGGAATTGCAGGTTGAGCATTTGAGGCGGCACGGGTTTGTGATTGTGCCGGGGTTTTTGACGGGGGCGGAGTTGGAGGGGGCGCGGGAGAATTTGTTGCGATATTTTCCGACGGCGGAGGAGCTTGGGGCTACGCCGGAGCGGTATGGGGAGTTGATGGAAGAGGCGGATGCGGGGCAGCGGGAGTTTCCGTTCGCGGGGGATGCACTGAATGACGTGGCGACGGATCCGGAAATTGTTTCGGTTGTGGAGAGATTGCTGGGGACTTCGGATGTTTTGTTATCGCAGAGCGCGATCTGGGCGAAGTATGGGGGCGCGGCGGATTATGAGCAGGGACTGCACCTGGATTATCAGGGGAACACGCTGGTGGTGCCTCGGGATGAGGGGGATTATCGGCAGGTGAACATGATTCTGTATTACTCCGACGTGACGGAGGAACTGGGGCCGACGATGGTGGTTTCGCAGGAGCATACGCGGGAGATTGCGGTGTGGCCGGCGTTTAAGACGCGGAAGAAACATCCGGAGTTGTATAAGCTGGAGCGTCCGGTGCTGGCGACGGCGGGATCGCTGTTGATCTTCTCGATGCGGACGTTTCATCGGGCATCGGATATTTCAGCGGATGTTGGCGAGCGATTCTCACATCACCTGGTGTATCGATCGGGCCGGCATAACTTTCAGGGTTATCACCTTTGGGCGAAGCATGGGGAGAATGAAGAGCTTCAGCGGTTTATCGAGCGGTCGAGCGTGAGGCAGCGGGAAGTGCTGGGGTTTCCGAAGGTGGGGGATGGGTACTGGAATGAGGAGACGATTCGGGCGGTGGGGATGCGGTATCCGGGGATGGATATGGGGGTGTATCGGAAGCAGTCAGCACAGGCGATTAAGAAGAAGGAGAAGTAATACCTGCAATTGGCGGCAATACATTGACGGCGCGCTCATCCACTGTTTTGATGATTCGGTCGCACAAAAAATAACGATTTCGCTGGCGTCCAGTGATCTCGCGAAGTAAGCCCAAGTCAATCAATTTGGTCACGTTCGCGGCGGCGGCTCGAGGCGTCACTTTCAACACGCGCTGCGCATCCTTGATGCGAATCACCGGCGAAGCGAACAAGTGGTCAACGAGCTCCAGCAAGCGCGAAGATGTTCCGGTAGTCTGCACCATCCGGCGAAATTCGTCACGGAGCGCGAGAATTCGGTTGGATCGCAGCACGGCATCGGAAGCCTGTTCGGTCACTCCCTTTAAGAAGAAGATCGCCCATTCCACCCAGTGACCCTTCTGACTCACTTCGAGAAGATGTCGATAGTAAGCGCTCTGATTCCGTTCAAAGTACGCGCTCAAATACAAGAGCGGTTGCGGTAACAGCGCCTCCACACAGAGCAACAGCGTGATGAGCAACCTGCCTAGCCTTCCGTTGCCATCAGCGAACGGATGGATCGCTTCGAATTGATAGTGAATGAATGCGAGTCGCACGAGAGGAGGCAGTTCGCTTGCCGCGTGGAGATAGGTCTCGAACCCGCTCAGGCAACGCATGAGTTCCTCAGGGGGAGGCGGAACAAATTTGGCATCTTCAATTGGACACTGGTCAGGCCCGATCCAGTTTTGCCGTGTGCGAAATTCTCCTGGTGTCCGTTCCTGCCCGCGCACACCGTGCATGAGCATTTCGTGGAGTTCACGAATTAGATTCAGGGTGAGGGGCTTCTGCTTCAGCCGGTTCAGACCATGTTCAATCGCATTCACGTAGTTATGCACCTCGAGAACGTCCGGCACTCGCGCCTCTGAAGCTTCGGAGGCTTCAAAGAGGAGCAAGTCTGTGAGTTCCGCCTGTGTCCCCTCAATTTTGCTCGACAACACCGCTTCGCGGCGCAAGAAGGGTCTGATCAACAGGTGCGGATTCGTCAGGCTTTGCCCTACACCGCCTAATCGGCCTAAAGCCAGATCAGCGGCGGATTGGGCCAAAGCAAGTTCCGCATTCCAAACGACCTGTGGCGGCAGACCGTCCGGTAAGAATGCGTTATAGCCACCAATGGCTCGGATGATTTTTCCGGCTCCGCCTACTTGGAAGTCATCAATGTGCATCGGAAACCATCGTATGATACCCGCGTATCATAGGGTATCCATAAGGGTACATTGGGGCACTTTTGTATAATAAGTGAAGTGGGGAGATTACGCCTTTGTCAGTTTTCGGTACTTGATCCGGTGGGGGCGATCCGCATCCGTGCCCATGCGTTTGTGCTTGTCTTCTTCGTAGTTTTGGAAGTTGCCTTCGTGGAAGACGATTTGGCTGTCGCCTTCGAAGGCGAGGATGTGGGTGGCGATTCGGTCGAGGAACCAGCGGTCGTGGCTGATGATGACGGCGCAACCGGCGAAGTTTTCCAGGGCTTCTTCGAGGGCGCGCATGGTGTTGACGTCGAGGTCGTTGGTGGGTTCGTCTAAGAGGATGACGTTGCCTCCGGACTTGAGCATGCGGGCGAGGTGGACACGGTTTCGTTCGCCGCCGGAAAGGGTGGCGACTTTTTTGGATTGGTCGGTGCCGGTGAAACCGAATCTGGAGACGTAGGCTCGGGCGTTGACGTCGACGTTCCCGAGTTTGATTTTTTCGGGGAGCGGCGCGTTGTCATTGGTGTTGCCGCGCCGCTCGAAGTCGTCGTCGCGGACGATGGCTTGGAAGATGTTGTCTTCATCGCGGAGGGCGTCGCGGGATTGTTCCATGTAGGCGAGCTTGACGGATTCGCCGAGCTCGAAGGTACCGGCGTCGGGTTTCTCCAACTCCAGGATCATTTTGAAGAGGGTGGTCTTGCCGGCGCCGTTGGGACCGATGACGCCGACGATGGCGTTGGGGGGCAGGGCGAAGCTCATGTTTTCCATGAGGAGCTTGTCGCCGTAGGCTTTGTTGACGTTGAGGGCGTGGATGACCTTCTGGCCGAGGCGCGGTCCCGGCGGGATGAAGATTTCCATCTCGGCTTCTTTTTTCTTGGTGTCCTGGTTGAGCATTTGCTCGTAGGACTGGAGACGGGCTTTTGATTTGGCTTGGCGGGCGCGGGGGGATTGTCTCACCCATTCTAGTTCTTTTGCGAGCGCTTTCTGTCGGTTGGATTCCTGTTTCTCTTCGACTTGGAGGCGGGCTCCCTTCTGTTCGAGCCAGGAGGAGTAGTTGCCCTTCCAGGGGATGCCCAGGCCGCGGTCGAGCTCGAGGATCCAGCCGGCGACGTTGTCGAGAAAGTAGCGGTCGTGGGTGACGGCGATGACGGTGCCTTCGTAACGCTTGAGGTGCTGCTCGAGCCATTGGACGGATTCGGCGTCGAGATGATTCGTAGGCTCGTCGAGGATGAGGACATCCGGCTTTTGCAGGAGCAGGCGGCAGAGGGCGACGCGGCGTTTTTCTCCGCCGGAAAGAACTTTCACATTCGCTTCGGGCGGCGGGCAGCGCAGGGCGTCCATGGCCATCTCAAGCTGGCTGTCCAGATCCCACAGGCCCTGGTGGTCGATTTTCTCCTGGAGCTTGCCCTGCTTTTCGAGGAGTTTTTCCATTTCGTCGGGATCGAGGCTGGGATCGCCGAGCTTGTCGGAGATCTCGTTGAAGTCGTTGACGAGCTTGGTTTTTTCGGCAACGCCCTGCTCGACGATTTCGCGGACGGTTTTGGTTTCGTCGAGGTGGGGCTCCTGTTCGAGATTCCCGACGCGATAGCCGGGGGCGAGGACGGCTTTGCCTTCGAAGTTTTTGTCGATTCCGGCGAGGATCTTTAACAGGGAGGATTTGCCGGAGCCGTTGAGGCCGAGGACGCCGATCTTGGCGCCGTAGAAGTAGGAGAGGTAGACGTCCTTGAGGACGACCTTCTTGTCGAAGCGTTTGGTGACTCCCATCATGGAGTAGATGACTTTGGTCGGTTCATTGCTCATGATGGCATTGTAGGGGCGACGCTTGCGTCGCCCAGTGTGTGGAGAGATCGGGCGACACAAGTGTCGCCCCTACGGGATCAAACATGAAGGTCGCGGCGGCGGTGCTGACAGCGCCGGGAGAGGCGTTTCGAGTTGAGACGGTGGAGCTGGAGGGGCCGCGCGCGGGGGAAGTTCTTGTGAAGGTTCATGCGGTGGGGGTTTGTCGTAGTGATTGGCATTTGGTGACGGGGGCGACGACGCATCCGATGCCGGTGGTGGCGGGGCATGAGGGGGCGGGGGTGGTGGAGGCGGTGGGTTCGGGGGTGACGGATCTGGCGATTGGCGATCATGTGATTTTGAACTGGGCGCCGGCGTGTGGGCGATGCTTTTACTGTCTGCGCGATAAGGCGAATTTGTGTGAGACCTACACCGCGCCGATCTGGGCGGGGACGATGCTGGATGGCTCGACGCGGCTTAGTTGGCAGGGGAAGCCGGTGTACAGCTATTGCGGGCTGGCGGCGCTTGCGGAAAAGACGGTGGTGCCACGGCAGAGCTGCGTGAAGATTCGGGATGATGTTTCGCTGGAGGTGGCGGCGCTGGTGGGATGCGCGGTGGCGACGGGCGTCGGTGCGGCAATGTTTACGGCGAGTGTGAAGGCGGGGGAAAGCGTGGTGGTGCTGGGATTAGGAGATGTGGGGCTGTCGATCGTGCAGGGAGCGCGGTTGTGCGGAGCGACGCCGATCTTTGGGGTCGATAGTGAGGTGAAGAAGATTTGGGCGGGTCAGCATTTTGGCGCGGAGAAGGTGGTGCTGGCGAGCGACGATTGGGTGACGATCCTTCGCGAGCGCACGGGCGGGCGCGGACCGGATCATGTGTTCGAGGCGATCGGCTCGACGGCGGTTCAGGAAAAGGCGTTGGAACTGGTGCGGCCGGGCGGAACGCTGACGCTGGCGGGACTGTCGGCAATGGGAACGGCGACGAATTTTCCGGCGGCGGTGATCGCGCGGCAGGAGAAAACGATCCGCGGATCGTATTACGGCAGCGTCAATGCGGCCCGCGATTTCCCGCGGCTGATCGATCTGTACGCGGCGGGGAAATTGAATCTGGATGACATGATCACCAAGCGGTTCAGGCTCGAGCAGGTGAATGAGGCGTATGCGGAGATGGTGGAGGGGAGGTTGGCGCGTGGGGTGATCTGTCTTTCGTAGCCTGGGCATCTTGCCCAAGTCCGGATGGCAAACACGGGAAAAGATGTCCGTGCCGCGGGACGCGTCCACTCACCTTGCGGAGGTCGGCTGAGTCGCGGGGGCGGTTGAGTGAACGGGGAGGGCGATGAGCTTGCCGGTCATGTTGCCGATGTAAACGTTCTCGGTGTCGGCGGCGGGGGAGCCTAGCAGGTGGCCGGGGCCGAGGGCGTATTGGTATTCGAGCTTGCCGGTCCGGGCGTTGATGGCGTTGAGGGTGCCGTTGACGTTGCCGATGAAGACGTTCTCGGCACCGCGCGGGCCGGGTTTTCCGCCGACGCAGAAGGAGCTGTCGTAGATCACTGAACCGGTTTCGCCTTGCCAGTCGATATTGCCGGTCTCAGCGTCGGCGCGGAAGACTTTGCCTTCATCGCTCATGGCGCAATACACCTTGCCGTCGTGGAAGAGGGGGGAGGAGTAGCCCATTTTTTTCCAGTCGATGTGCCAGGCTTCTTTGCCGTCTTCGATCCTGAGCGCGTGAAGGATTCCGTCGTTGGTGGACACGAAGACTTTGCCGTTGCCGACGGCGGGGCTGGTGATCGCGGGGGCGAAGGCGGAGAAATTTTCGTACTTCTGTTTGCGGCCTAGCTCGAGGTCCCACTTCAAGTCCCCGGTCTTCGCGTCGATGCAGCGGAAGTGATTGTCCCAGCCGCCGACGAAGAAGCGTTGGCCGTCGGTTGCGGTCCTGGACTGGAACATATTTTTGCCCTGCACCGTCCAGATGATCGAGCCGCTGGCAGTATCCACGCCGTAGATCTTCGTATCCGTCGTCCCGATGCAGACGATGCCTTGCGCGACGTTCGGCCCGGCGAGAATCGCGCCGCCCAACTCTTTTGTCCACTTCTCCTCACCGGTCTTCGCGTCGACGGCGTACAGAAAATGGTCCGCGGAGCCGACGTAGAGCGTGCCGTTGTCGATGTGGGCGGATTGGAAGATCGGCCCTTTGGTTTTCACCCGGAACTTTTCTTCTCCATCGGCTACGTTGATCGCGATCAGGTCGTTGCCCATCGATGAGACGTAGAGCAGATCGCCGTCGCGGACGAGTTTCGATTGGATTTCCCCGCCGACGTCGACGTTCCAGGTCGGGCGGACCGGGCCGGGGACGACGAGGGGGATGGCCTGCTGATACGCGCGCCTGTCCGACAGTGTCGCCTGAACGGTGACGACGTGAACGCCGGGGGTCATCTGCGTGGTGGGGACAACCTTCTTCCCACCCGCCAGCGGTTCGGGTTTCGCGGTGTCGATGCGATAGTCGAGCGTTGCGCCTTCGGGAACGTCAGCGGCAACTTCGATCGCCTTGCCCGCGAATTTCGCGGTGGCGGACCACCTCGGCGCCTCCGGCTTCTTCAGCGGCACGGTCATCAGCGGCTGCGTCACCGGCTCGATGGTCTCCTCCGGCACGCTCTTGTCCCGCAGAAGCTCATCGGTCTTTTTCTTCTCGCGCTTGGGGAGGAACCGCTTAGCGATTTTCAATTCGTCCTTCGTCACCTCAATGATGTCGTAAGATCCTTGATATAGCCCCGCGACCATGGTGGCGGGCCGGCCGTTCACGTTCCAGTCGATGTCCGAGTGGCCATGCCCCTGGAGCCAGAGGACGACGTTGTAAGGCTTCACGAGATCAGAGAGCGCCTGCTCGTTATCCACCTGCACGGTCTCGCGACCGATCCAGTGGTGGAAGCCGATGATGACGGGTTTGTCCGGCCCGACTTTTTCAAGATCGCCCTTGAGCCAGTGGAGCTGCTCCGCGGAAATATGTCCCCAGTGCTCGAGCAGCACGGTGCTGTCGAGGGTGACGAAGTGAACATTTTCATAATCCCACGACTGATACAGCGGCCCGGTGGTGCCGCGGGTGTAGCCTTCCTTGCCGCGCGGGTTCCAGCGGACATCGTGGTTGCCGGGGGCGACGTACATCTTCACATCGCCGAGGTTTTTGAGGGTCTCGCGATAGAGCGCGTACTGCTCATCGGTGCCGTATTCGCAGATGTCGCCGGTGGCGACGACGAAGGCGGGCTTGGGATTGAGCTGCGTCATCTCCGTGAACAGCTTCGCATCCGTGACGTGGTTGTCACCGGCGCCGATGTGGATGTCGGAGCAGTGGATGAAGGTGAAATCGGCCCGGGCGAAAGGGGCGGCGAGCGAGAGCGCGACAATCAGAACGAAGCGGCGAATGAGCACGATCGAAACTCCGGTTGGGCCGCCCGATTTATAGCACATCCGTCCCGGCAGAAGAAAAGACAATGTGAACACAGAGGCACGGAGACACAGAGAATCAAATCTTTTGATCCCGCATTTCCTCTGTGACTCTGTGCCTCTGTATTCCATTCTCTTCGACCGGCTCCCCGCATTCCGGGCAGCGGTTGGGGGAAGCGCGGAGGTCGTAGCCGCAGGCGGGGCAGAGGTTCAGCTTCAACCGTCGCCTGCGCCGGAGCCTCCGGAATGCAGCCAGCCACCCCAGTGGAAGCGCCGCGAGCAAGAGGGTCAGCGCCCAATCTGGAATCGCCACCAACCAGAAATCGAACGGCCCCGGGTGGTTGATCTCGAGAGCGAACGCGCCCCACTCCCAGATGCGCGAGCCTCCGAGGCGCAGCGGGAATCGAACCACACTCCTGCCCGTGTGGTGCGTCCATCCAAACGGTCTGGACACTTTTGGCACGACAGGTCCATGCAGATAGTCGCGATAGATCATGAAGCTTCCCGCGGATGAGCAGATGGCAGTCGCCCCTGTTGCCGTCGTCCAGCCGACGTCCTCGGTGATCCAGTAGCTCCTCACCCACAACGCAGCCGTGAGAAGGCACAGCAACAGGGAGATCGCGGAGACGATCGTGAAGAGGCGGCGGCCCATGGGCGTATCGTACGGATGAATGACGAATGGATGAATGAGTCAATGACGAATGAAAGGCGCGGTCTTCATTGGTCATTGATTCATTCCGGCATTCGTCATTTCCTCCCCGCATTCCGGGCAGCGGTCCTTGGATTCGCGCAGGTCGTAGCCGCAGGTCCGGCAGAGGTGCGGGTGATCGTCGAGGATCATGCGGTTGATCCGTCGGGTAAGCCACTCGACGCCGATCATGGCACCCAAGAGGAACACGAGCATCGGGGGGATGAGGCCGGGGACGAAAACAGGGTCTGCTTTCAGCCACGGGATCCAGCGCTGGCCGGCGAACATGGCGGCGAGCGCGGCGGCTGTGAGCGCGGCCCATCCGGCGAGGACGTAGAGCAAATAACGCGAGCGCAAAAGTCGCAGCGAATAGCGCCGCCAGAGGCGAAGTTGTTCCTTGGGCTCCAGGCGCTGGAGCGATGGCAGGTCGCTCATGTGCCAGTGAATTTTCGGGAGCGAAGGAACGAACCTGAATCGCCGCCGGCGCATCTTGTGATCTTAGCTTTTCTTCTTGGGGGACGGGAGAGGGGAGTCACGAAGGCGCGAAGGCGCGAAGGCGCGAAGGGAAACACGAAGGAGATCTTGTGATGGGTCTTCGTGGTCTGTCTTTGTGCCTTCGTGTCTTGGTGACTCCCCCCTCTTGGAGTCTTTGCGTCAAAGAGGAACCGGAAGAGTCGGACATGGGCGAGACGCCCATGCTACGATGGGGGATGATGCGGAAGATTCGTGGCGTGATCTTTGATCTCGACGGGACGCTGGCGGATACGTTTCCGTTGATCGTGGATGCGTTCAACGCGGGGGTGGGAGAAATCATGGGGAAGCTTTATCGGGCGGATGAGGTGATCGCGCGGTTTGGGGAGCCGGAGCCGGTGATGATTCGGCAGGAAGTGGGGGCGCGGTGGGAAGAGGCGACGGAGCGGTATTACCGGCATTACGAGGCGCATCACGCGGAGCGGGTGAAGGCGTTCGACGGGGTGGGAGAGATGCTGGCGGAGGTGAAGCGGATGGGGCTGCCGATCGGGCTTGTCACGGGGAAGAGCCGGCGGAGCGCGGACATCACCTTGCGGGAGTTGGGATGGAGCGATTGTTTTGTCAGCGTGGTAACGGGGAGCGAGATGACGAAGCAGAAGCCGGAGCCGGAGGGGTTACTTATCTGCGCGCGGGAGATGGGGATTTTGGCGCACGAGTGCGCGATGGTGGGGGATTCACCCGCCGACATCGGGGCGGGGAAGGCGGCGGGGATGGTCACGATTGTGGCGGCTTGGCATTCGGTTTATCTGGAGAAACTGAAAGGCATGGGGGCGGAGGGGTGGGCGGAGGGGCCGGGGGAAGTGGTGGAGTGGTTGAGGGATTGACGATTGGGTGATTGAGTCATTGACGATTGAAAGACAAGCGATGCGCTTCTTTCAATCGTCAATGACTCAATCACCCAATCGTCAATTCTTTAAGCGATCTGGCTGATCTGGATCATGTTGATCTTGTTCCCGCTCGAGCCTGGCAGCGGAGCGACGGTCAGTTTGCCGTCCTTGACTTTGACGGTGAGGCCCTTGGTGAGCCAGCGTTTTTTGGTGGTGGGCCTACCGGAGATGGCGGTGATGCCTTCGACCGCGATGCCATAGTTGCCCGAGAGATCGGTGGGATCGCCGGCGGAGATCCAGACGGCGTAGGTGCCGTTGGGGACCGTCGCCTGCCAGACGTTGTCGCTCATGCGCGCGCCGGTGTCGAAGCGTTCATCCGGGCTGAGGGAACTGTTGCGGTTGAAGAAGTTGGCGGAGTTGTTGGCGCTCCAGCCGTATTTGAAGCCATTGGTGTGCCTGGAGAACGTGCCGCCGGTGTCGGTGCGGAACTTGGGGTAAACGAACGTGTTGCCGCCGTTCTGGAAATTGACGTTGAGCTTGAAAAGCTTCTGGTTGGTGATGGTGAAGGAGAGGGTGACGGCGGGGCCTTTGAATCCGGATGCGTTGCCGCCTTCGTAGGGTGTGAGGGTGAGCAGATGCGTGCCGACGGTGGGCGTCCAGGGGATGTAGGAGAGGTCGGGGTTGTTGCCGTTGATGGCAAACGGCGCGGTGGATTCGATGCGAAAAGTGACGCCGTCGAGCGTGAAGACGATCGACCCGACGGGGCCGCGGGTGTCGGCACGAAGCGAAATCGGGGGGAGTTCGGCAAGGTTGTAGGTGGCCTTGGCCTTGAACGGGGCCATGTTGGCGCCGGTGCTGGCGTTGATGAGACGGATGGCGGAGACCTGTGGCAGATCGTGAACTTTCAGGAGCAACAGGTTCATGCCGCCCTTGGACGCATCGGCGTACTGAGAGACATAGAGGTTGCCCGTTCTGGGGTCTTCCACAATGTCGACTGGCCCCGCCAAACCTTCGAGGCCGACCGCGTTGACGAGCGTCAGTTTCGTCCCATCCGCGGAGGGGACGAGATATACGATGTCGCTGCCACCCGAGTAGCGCGCCATGAGGATCTTGTTCTTGAGGAGGCCGCCGAAGGCGCTGGACTGGTAGACGAGCATACCGGTGGGCGCGTAGTCCTGGCCGAGGATGGAGGCGGCGCGTTTGTAATTGGATTGGGGGAGCGTGCCGACGGGGTACTGTTTGACTTCTTCGTAGTCGGTGCCGCTGGTGGGGTTGCCGCCGTTGAGAACGTATTCGCTGCGCGTGGGATTGGGGTGACCATAGTAGCCGCCCTTGACGACGTCGAAGACGTAGTCGTTTTCGGTGAAGGGGAGGTTGGTGAGTGCGGGCGGTTTGTTGCCCGGTCCGGCGGGGGTGTTACCGCCCTCGAAGGCGCCGTTGGAGCCGACGTAGATGTGGCCGTTGGGGTGCATGACGAAGTCGAAGCCGTTGCGGATGCCAGTGGCGTAGATCGTCACTTTGGCGCCGGCGAGGAAGGGGTTGTACGTTCCGCCGCCTTCGGGCGTGGTGACGTTGAGCGTGCCGGTGATGTTGTGAACGTCCATGCGGAGCATGGCGGCGGAGAGCAGATGATCGGGGCGGACCCAGACGGGATCGGGCGCGCCGGTGGAGTTCATGGCTGCCTGGTTCATGTAAAGGGCGCCATCCGATCCGAAGTGGATCTGGTTATTGAGATGGTCGCGGACGGAGCGCGGCAGGCCGACGACGACGTCGCGATAGGTCGTGAGGTTGGCGCCGGAAAGGGCGGAAATCTTTCCGGTGAAATCAGTGGCGGTTTGTCCGATGGCGATGGCCTGGGAATGGGAGATCCAGAGAACGGGATTCGCGTCGGTGGCGTCGGGATCAAACTCGAGGCCGATGATCCAGCGTGCGCCGCCGTTGTTGTCGGCTACGGTGGTGATCAGCTCCGGCGCGCTCAGCGTGCCATCCGATTGGATGGTAAAGCGCTCGATCGTTCCATCCTGGATTCCGGCATAGAGCTTCCCGTCCGGTCCGATGGTGAGCCCGGCGTACTGCTTGTTCTGGGCGGTGGGGAGATCGACGTGATCGAAGCGGATGTTCTGATCCGCGCTCTGAACTTTGTTGTTGCTGTTGAAGTTGATGGTGGTGGGGATGAAGGCGTTGCCGGCGGTGTCTTTGACGCCGCTGGTGATTTCCCAGGTGTAGTTGGTGTTGGCGGCAAGGATCGCCGCGGGGCGGGTGACGATGCCGTCGCCGCCGCCGGTGGTCGTGGTGATGGAGTTGACGAAGAGCTGGTCGCTCGTGCGGTAAAGGCGGACGGTGCTCGTGGAGAGCGTGGATTCATCCACGCCCGCGCCGGCGGTGACGAGGTTGACGGATGCGGAGAGAAACGCGTCGCGATTGATCGTGCCGCCGTTGGCGGGCATGGTCGTGCGCACGGACGGTTGAGCCGCGAGAGGAAAGAGCGCGTTGACATGCAACTGCGGCGCGGTCGTTTGCCGCGCGAACATACTTCCTTCGAATGAATTCGACGCGCTGATGATCGGCGCAGCGACCGAAAGAAGCCGGCGCCGTTCGAGGGCTTCGAGGGCGATGGAGAAACGGGCGTCCCGGTGGGAAGCCTGACGGATAAACTTGGGCATCGGTACTACCTCAGGGGCCCCGCAGCGGAGGGGCGGTCGCACAATAACAACAAACATGCAGCGATCGCCGGCGGAAACGCTTTAGAGCGGCGAGGGCGTCAAGTTAAGGAAAAACAATCGGATCGGCAACGTGATAAAGAGGGGGGCAGCGGGTAATTTGTTTCAAAACGACATCAGAAGAACGGGCCTAAGGTACTGCGCACTCAGGAGTAGAGGAAACATGAGCGAAATGGTGAACTGGGGTATCCTGGCCACGGGGAACATCGCCAAAACTTTTGCCGAGGGGATGACTCACTCGAAGACCGGGCGGGTGGTGGCCGTGGGCAGCCGGTCCATGGAATCTGCGACCCTGTTTGGCGAGCAGTTCAACATCGGTCGGCGGTACGGTTCGTACGAAGCGCTCCTGGCGGATCCCGAAGTGCAGGCGATCTACATCGCCACGCCGCATCCGCAGCACGCGGTCTGGGCCATCCGCTGCGCCGAAGCAAAGAAGCACATGCTTGTCGAGAAGCCGATCGGGCTGAACCACGCTGAGGCGATGGCAATCGTGGAGGGGGCGATCGAGCACGATGTCTTTTTGATGGAAGCGTTTATGTACCGCTGCCATCCGCAGACGGCAAAGATCGTGGAGCTGGTCAAGAGCGGCGCGATCGGGGAGGTGCGGGTGATTCAGGGCACGTTCAGCTTTCACGCGCCGCGACCGTGGAATGACACGAGCCGGATCATCAACAGCGCTCTCGGCGGCGGAGGAATTCTGGATGTCGGTTGCTACCCGGTTTCAATGGCACGCCTCATCGCCGGCGCAGCGCGCGGCGAAGCTTTCGCCGAGCCGATCGAACTGAAGGCGTGCGGACACGTCGGCAAGACCGGCGTGGATGAGTGGACGAGCGCGGTGCTGCGATTCCCCGGCGACATCATCGCCCAAGTCTCCACCGGCGTGCAGGTGAACCAGGAAAACGTGGTCCACATCTTCGGCTCAGATGGCAAAATATTCGTTCCCAACCCCTGGGTGCCGGCGAAGCAGGGGGGATCCGTCAACATCTACCTCCAGCGCACCGGTGAAAAGGATCCCCAGGAAATTGCTGTGGAAAGCACCGAGTGGCTCTACGCCTTGGAAGCCGACATGCTCGCGCGCCACCTCGCGAACCGCCAGGCGCCTTCTCCCGCGATGAGTTGGAACGACAGCCTGGGGAACATGAAGACGCTCGACGCGTGGCGCGCGCAGATCGGCGTCGTGTACGACTCCGAGAACCCGGAAGGCTTTCCAAAAACGACCCTCTCGGGCCGGCCGCTTGCGCCCTCGCGGACCGAAACGATCCAGTGTGGAACCATCCTCCATCTTCACAAACCCGTTTCGCGACTGGTCATGGGTTGCGACAATCAGCAGACGCTTGCGCACGCCGCCGTCATGTTCGACGATTTCTTCGAGCGCGGTGGAAACACCTTCGATACCGCGCACATTTATCAGGCGGGCTTGCCGGAAAAACTCCTCGGCCAATGGGTCAAGCTCCGCGGCATCCGCGAGGACGTCGTCGTGATCTCCAAGGGCGCTCACACGCCGTTCTGCAATCCCGCCGACCTGACCAGGCAGTTCCTGACGAGCCTCAATCGCTTGCAGATGGATTACGCCGACATCTACATGCTTCATCGCGACAACCCCGACATTCCCGTCGGCGAGTTCGTCGATGTTCTCAATGAGCACGTCAAAGCCGGGCGCATCCGCGCCTTCGGGGGCAGCAACTGGTCGCTCGCGCGCGTGCAGGAAGCGAATGACTTTGCCGCCAAGAACGGTCTCCAGGGCTTCAGCGTCGTGAGCAACAATTTCTCTCTCGCGCGAATGGTGAATCCTCCGTGGCCCGGCTGCATCTCGGCTTCGGATGCGGAGTCCCGCGCGTGGTTCACGAAAACGAGGATCCCCCTGCTCGCATGGTCGAGTCAGGCGCGCGGATTCTTTCTCGAAGGCAACGCCAGTTCTGAAAAGGCAGACGATCAGGAACTGGTCCGCTGCTGGTATTCAGATGACAATTTCAGGCGGCTGGAGCGCGCCAGAGAACTCGCGATGCAGAGAGGCGTGCGACCGATCAATATCGCGCTCGCCTACGTCCTGAACCAACCCTTCTCCACCTTCGCGCTGATCGGCCCGCGTGTGCTCAGCGAGACCAGAACCAGTCTGCCCGGCGCAGATTTGAAGTTGGCGGAGCACGAGATCCAATACCTCAACCTCGAGCGCGATCAGTAGTAGGTCGATTCCGCCTGCTCTTTGTAGGTCTCGTGCAGCCCCTGAATCGTCGGCACCAGAACAAACGCAAGCACGATCAGCACCGCCACCGCGGTGATGGCGAGCGAGAGCCGGCGCCTCGTGCGAATGCCTGGAAGTTGTCCCGCCCAGGCGGCCAGCGGAGCGGCGGCAATCAGACCGGCGTCACGAATCGCCAGATCCGCGTAAAAATAGCCACCCGCGAGAAGCCCGGGAATGAGAATGGCGAAGGACAGCGCAAGCCCGCCGCTGGGGACGATCCTTCGCCACCACGCCAGCAAGATCGCCGCGGCAAACACCGCAACCACGGATCCGGCCAGCAGCGCAAAATCCCGGGTGTGCGCGTTCATCAGCGCCATCGACGCGACGATTGCGGTAATCATCAGCACAAGCGGTATGGGCACGCCCGGAACGCGACGGGCCAGCTTTTCGACGACCATCCAGAAGACGACCATGGCGAGCGCGATGCAGAGAAGCGACAGCCAGTACTCTTTCGGCGCCAGTCCAACCCGCGTGCGGAGGAAGAGCCACGGGATCGCGATCAACGTGAGCGCCGAGAGCGCCGCCGCAAACCGTCGAGATTTTGGCGCAAGCGCCTGAACAAAGGCAAGCACAAACGCAACCGGTGCAAGGTACATCAGCCAAGCCTGCGCCGCGCGTGGCGGGAACGCCGGACGCCCAACCACGCCCACATAAGCAATGGCAAACCCGGCGGCCAGCGCAAGCGGCAGGCTCCAGATCGGGGTCGGCCGCTTCCGCCATGGAATCGCGGAGAGCGCGAGAATAACTGCTGTCAAAACCGCCGGCGCGACAACTGCCCACAAGATGTCTTGTTGCGTGACCACGATCGTGCCTCTGGAACCGGGGGATCACTTCATCCGGCTCAGTTGAAGTTAGGCAGAACGTTACTGCTTCACGGCTTCAAACGAGATCGTGAGGCGCACGTCATCACCCACCGGCCCAACCAGTCCCTTCACGCCAAAGTCCGTGCGCTTCAGGTCCACCTGCGCTTCCCAGCCGGTGCGGGTTTCGCCCGGCTTTAGCCCATTGCCCTCGCCCGTCTTCTCGATCGGAACGGTGATGGACTTGGTGACGCCATGCAGCGTGAGATCGCCGGTCACGTTGTACTTATTGTCTCCGTTCTTGGTGACGGCAGTGCTCTTGAACGTGATGGTCGGGAACTGCCTGGCATCAAAAAAGTCCGGGCTCTTCAAATGCGCATCGCGCTTGGGGTTCGCGGTGTCGATCTTGTCCACCTGGATCTCAAACGTGAAGCTCGACTTGGATGCATCATCATCCAGCACAACCGTCCCCGTCGGCTCATTAAACCGGCCATACGCGTTGCTCAGGCCAAGGTGAGAGATTTTGTAAATGACCGTCGCGTGCTGCGGATCGATCTTGTACGTCGTGTCGGCGCGAGCAATCGAGCCAACACCCACAAACAGCGCAAATGCCAAAGATGCAATCAAGGACTTTCGATACATGACGATTCTCCTTCTCAAGTTGATTTGTCTGTCGTGGCATGGGCGTCTCGCCCATGCGCTCTATAAAATGCATGGGCGAGACGCCCATGCCACGCAAAAGCCGTTTCCTCCGTTCCTCCATTGCTCAAGGATGATACAAGAGGTCTTCATTTCTCCTCCTGAAAACGGAGGATGGTTATGGAGCTGGGGGGGAAGTTGTAGGACAGGTTTGATGAAACGTCCAGGTCCTTCTTTTGAGGGGTGATCTTCTCGGGGTTGTCGAGAGAGTTTTCGTCGGCCGGTCTCCCGGTGAGGGTGAGGGCGGCGGCTTTGGGCCGGAGGTTTTTGATTCCGTTGAGGGAGATTGTTGCCGGCTGGGGATGGGGGGTGACGTTAACGGTTTTGAGGATGATGTCGTTACCGCTTCGGCCGGCGACGGCGTAGAGCGAGCGGGGGGTGGGGATCTCAAGGTCGTGAATCTGTTTGCCGTCGAGGAAGGTTTTGATGTGGTGGCCGCGGGTTTCAACGCGGATGTCGTACGAGCGGTTGGTTTCAATGTTGCCGGGGACTTCCGGTGAGATGATGCTGGCGTCTTCGCCGGCGGGGCTGGTTCGCTGGATGGCGTGTTTGACGTTGCCCCAGCCGCCGAGGTTGAGGGCGAGGAAGTCGTTCGGGCCGACGGCGTTGAAGCGGATGATGAAGCCTTCTTTGCCGGAGATTTTTCTGGCCTTCAGCGTGAGGGTGTAGTCGGTCCAGGAAAGATCGCCCATCACGGCGTACGTGCCGCGTGCGGAGCTCGTTTGGGCGATGGCGTTGTCTTTCGTGATCCAATCACCGCTGGAACTCGTGATGTCGTGGAGCGATTTCGAGAAATCACTGGTGAAAAGGCTCTTGCTTCCCAGAGTGACCTTAATGTCCTTGAACTCGACTTCGGTTTCCCAAGTGCCGACGCCGACGGCGCCATGCAGCGGTTCGCTCTTTTGGGGTTCAGCCTTGAAGTCCACGGGGAGGATTTTGTCCGCGCGGTTTTGCGCGAACATTTGCTGGACGTAATAGCTGGGGGTTCCGTAGGAGCGCGAGGCGTCGAAGTTGATGACGTTGGGGTTCCAGCCTTTGAAGTGGACGTTGGCGAAGAGCGGCGCGTACGACGCCATGACGACAACGTCGCTGTTGCGTTCCATGCCGGTCATGAAGGCGGCTTCACCGATGGCGGCGGCGAGGTTACCCGTGCCGCAGCCTTGGGTGACGGCATATTCGCCGACGTAAATCTTCGGTCCCTTTCGATCATAGCTGTCGTAGCGGTTGGCGTTGCGGATGAAGAAGCCGGGGTCGCTGTAATAGTGCTCGTCGAGGATTTCGATGGGGCGGGATTTGGGCGAGCCGTTCCACAGGCCGACGACGAGATTCACGTCAGGATATTTCTTCTTGATCGCATCGTGGAAGAGGGCGTAGCGGTCGTCGTATTCCTTCCCGCCGTTCTCGTTGCCGATCTCCATGTACTTGAGGTTGAAGGGAGCGGGGTGGCCGGCTTTGGCGCGCATCGCGCCATACTTCGTGTCGGCGGAACCGTTGGCGTATTCGACGGCATCGAGCGCATCCTGAACGTATTCGTTCATCTGGTCCATCGGCGCGACTTCTTTGTGGGACATGCCGCAGTTGATGACGAAGAGGGGCTCGGCTTTCAGGTTCTCGGCAAGCTGGAGGTATTCATGGTAACCGATGCCATGGGTGGAGTGGTACTTCCAGAGATTGAACTGGTTGCGGCGGCGGTCGATGGGGCCGATGGTTTGTTTCCAGCGATAAGAGAGGGCGAGGGTTTCACCCTCGACCCAGCAGCCGCCGGGGAAGCGGATGAAGGCGGGCGTGAGGTTATCGAGTTTTTCCGCGAGGTCGGGGCGGAGGTTCATGCCGTCAAACTTCTGGTCGGGCATGAGGGAGACCATGTCGAGCCAGAGCGTTCCGGGCGAGGAGGCGGAGATGACGAGGCGGGCGTTGTCGGTGGATTCAGACGGTTTGAGAACGCAATCGAGCGGCGCCCATTCGCCGGAAACGTCGTCGAAGGTATGGCTGGCGAGCGTTTTTCCGTCCGTTGTTTCAAGAGAAGCGGTGAGCGGCGGCTTGAACGTTTCATCACGGCGAGCGCGGAAGGAGAGGCGGTAGGAGCCGGCGGAGTTGACCGCCAAGTTGTGGAAGCCGCGATTGGCGACACCGACTCGCCCTTTTTTGACACTGTCGATCTTCAGGCGCAGGGATTGGGGGTTCGCGCCATTCAAGGGATTGGTTTTGTCGATCGAAATAGAGGCTTCGGCGCCATCGGGCTTGAGCAGCTCCCAGGCGAGCGGTTCGGCGGCGCTGTCCTCGAAGGATCGATTGTTGATGAGTTCTGCATAGAGGCCCCCGTCGCCGGCGCGGTTGATCTCTTCGAAGAAGACGCCATAGAGGGTGGGGGAGACTTGCGTGGTGGGGCGGTCGGCGTGGATCGTGATCGTGGTTTGCGCCAGGCAGATGCTCGAGAGCGACAGAAGCGCCAAGCTGAATCGGGAGATCATGTCGCGATGATAACCGAGGTGATACACTTCCAGAAAGATTGGAGCGAACATGGCCTTGAGCGCGCGGAATCAGTTTTCGGGAAAAGTGGTCGAGCTGCGGCGGGGGTCGGTGATGAGCGAGGTGGTCATCGATATCGGTGGGGGACATCGAATTGTCTCTCTGATCAGCACAAGCTCCGTGAAGCGGCTGAAACTAAAGAAGGGATCGGCGGCGGTGGCCGTGATCAAGGCGACGGAAGTGATCGTGTCCACGGATGGGGAGTAGGGATGGGGAAGCGACGGACTGGATCAACGCGTGCTGATGTTCAGAGGCCCCCTCACCCTGCCCGCTCCCAGGGGAGAGGAAAAAACGTCAGGATCGCGCTGCGGGGGAAAGTTTGGGTGGATGTGGGGAATGCGGCCGGGCTGACGGATGCGGGGGCGGATTTGCTGGAACAGATTGCGGCTTGCGGGTCGTTGTCGGAGGGGGCGCGGCGATTGGGCTTCAGCTATCGGCGGGCTTGGATGCTGGTGGATGCGATGAATCGGCGGTGGCCGCGAGCGCTGGTGACGACGGCGGTGGGAGGGAGCAACGGCGGGGGAACTCGGATCACGGAGCTGGGGGAGCGCGTGCTGCGGAGCTATCGGGACCTGCAGGTGCAGGTGGAGCATGTGCTGGACCGGGCGGGAAAGGATTTCGAGAAGCTCTTGTAGGGGCGTCGACCCCACGGTTTTGCTTGACGACGTTATGTATATCGGTATACAACGCTCGTCATGAGGATGCTCGGCGTGTTTGTTATGACGGTGCTGCTCGTCGCGGCCGCACGCGGTGAATCGATCAATGTCGCCGCGGCGATCAGTCTGCGCGAGGCCCTGGCTCAGACCGCGGGGGATTATGAGAAGGCCTCGGGCGATCATGTGGAGATGACCTTTGGATCTTCGGGACAATTGCTGGCGCAGATCAAAAGCGGCGCGCCGATCGATGTGTTTGTCTCGGCGGCACAGGCGCAGGTGGATGAGCTGATCGAGAAGAAGCTCGTCGAGAAATCGACTCGGCAGGTGGTGGCAGGGAATAAGTTGGTGCTGGTGGTGCCGGGGGATGCGAAGGATGCGATCAATTCATTTGAGCAACTGACGAGCGCGGGCGTGAAGAGGGTCGCGATCGGTGAGCCCAAGACCGTGCCGGCGGGGATGTATGCGATGCAGGTGCTGAAAAAGTTGAAGATCGACGAAAAGCTCGAGGAAAAACTGCTGTACGGGGCGAATGTTCGGCAGGTGCTCGATTATGTCCAGCGCGGGGAGGTATCGGCAGGAGTTGTTTATGCAACCGATGCGAAAGAGGCCGGAGACAAGGTGAAGGTGGTCGCGACGGCGGATGCTTCGACGCATGATCCGATTCGCTATCCGGCGGTGATCGTGAAGGCGAGCGCCAAGCAGGAGGCGGCGAAAAAATTTCTGGAGTATGTGCGGGGTGAAAAAGGGCAGGCGGTTTTGCGCGCGAAAGGATTTGCGGGGGCGGATGACAAATGACGGACCTGTGGTGGCCGTTGGTGTTGTCGCTGCGGATCGCGGGGGTGGCAACGGTATTCACGGGGATTGTCGCGATCCCGCTCGCGTGGTGGATGGCGCGAAAGCGATTTGTGGGGAAAAGTCTTGTCGAGGCGCTGATCACGTTACCGCTGGTCTTGCCGCCGACGGTCGTTGGCTATCTGATCATTATGGTGCTCGGGGCGCGGGGATGGATTGGGGAATGGCTGAATCGCTGGCTGGGCTATTCGATCATGTTCCGCTTCGAAGGCGCGGTGCTGGCGGCGGCGGTGGTGGCGCTGCCGCTGTTGTACATGCCGGCAAAGGCCGCGTTTGGATCGGTCGAGCGGGAGTTCGAGGAAATCGCAACGCTGTTTGGCGCATCGACACTTCAAGTGTTCTGGCACGTGAGCTTGCCGTTCGCGCGGCGGGGGATCGCGAGCGGATTGATGCTCGCTTTCGCGCGGGCGCTCGGGGAATTCGGCGCGACGATGATGGTGTTCGGCTGGCAGCCGAACCGGCTCACGCTGCCGGTGATGATTTATGCGGAGTATGAGCGCGGGCAACTCATCGCGGCGACGACAGCGGTAATCGCGCTCTCTGTTGTCTCGTTTGCATTGATGATCGCCTACAACCGTTCGATCGCTGTTCGTCAGGCATGAAGGCGATTTCGATCCTCCCTTACGGTAGCGGCTCGTTCACACCGGTCAAATGCGATTGCCCCTGAGCCGCAGCCCCGAATGTCGATTCGGGGCTTTGGACTTGCGCGCGGGCGCGTTACCATGAAGGGATTACCGGAGGCCTGTATGCGGAAGTTGGCTGTCATTGCGATCGCGGCGAGTCTTGTGATGGGGTGTGCCTGCCATCATAAAGCGAAGCCTGCAACCCAAGTGGCGCAGACAAGTCCGGGCATGACTGAGGACGGGAACCCGGTGATCGTGCGTGTGGTGAACCGCCACTCCAACGTCACGATCAGCGCGAGCGATCGCGGGCCGTTGTATTCGGTGAAGACGGATGAAGGGAAACTGCTCGTCGCCAACGCCACGCTTGAGGAGCTGAAGCGCGATCATGCGGATGTGTATCGGCAGATTGCGCCGGCGATCGCGACGGGAGAAGCGACGGCGGATTCAGCGCAACGGTAATCACATCACACCGTTTTGCATCTAAGATGAAGTCTACGGCTGATGCGTCGCAGGCTGCGTTGCTTGAGTAGTGGTGGCGGCGTTGAACGTCATCCCGGTGGGCGGCCACTCGTAAAGATAGATCGAGCCCCCAAGCACCTCGAGCGGTTCCCGCTTCTTCACGATCGCGTACGCATCTCGCGCGTCTTTGCTCAGGTAAATTCCTTGGAGGTTGGTCGCGCTGATGGCAAGGATGCCGGGATCGGTGCGGATCTCGAATTTCGGATTAAACATCCAACCGCCGGGGAAATTCACGTACTCGATGCCGTAGGCGCTGGGATCCGCGATACCGAAATATACCAGATACAGCGGAATCCCGGGGTTTTTCTGCTGCCAGCGGGCGAGCAGCTTCAGGTCCTGCCCCCAGTCGAGGTTGGAATCGCCGAGCAGATAAAGCCCGCCGCGCGTGCCGCCCACGAGGCCGTTGAAGAACGCGATGTAATCCGGGAACGCGATGCGGGCCTCGATGAACAGCGTCAATGCGAAGAACCCGGTCGCCATCTGGCTCACCTTGGGCACCCGCCGCCACACGCTGCTCGCGGCCAATCCGATTGCGATGAAGATAAAAGGATACACCGGCAGCACGTGGCGAAGGCCGAGGTTCAGGTTCGACTTCATCGCCACCGCGAGATAAACCGCCGGCGGAATGATCAGGCACGCCGCCGTCCACACTCCCGGATGATCGAGAAACCGGCCGCTGAAGCTTCGCGCCCGAAACGCATGGATCGCCGCCGCAATCGACGCCAGCGCGGCAGCTAAAAGCGACAGCGGACTTTTCACCCCCATCGCGAACGGAAAGTAATACCACCACCCGATGCGCGAATACTCCCCGGCCAGATACGTGCTGCGCGCGAGCGAACTTTGATAAGTGTACAGAAGCCCGGTCAGGAACGATTCCGGCAACAGCCGATGTTCGTTGAGGAACATCACGGACTTCGTAAAGCGCGTCTTCTCGAAATTGCCGATCTGCTCGAGCGTCGGCGTGAGGATCGAGGGATTGGCTGACCGAACCCCGTTCTCCGCCGCATGCCGGACTTGCGCCTGCAAATCCAGAGTCGCATCGGGCGCGGGAGCGGGCCGGAAGCGGAATTGATAACACGCCCAGATTCCCGCATAGCTCACGATCGCCGCAAGCAGACCCATGCCGGCCGCCGCGCCCAGCCGAGCCGCGATCGATCGAAGTTCGCTCCGCAACATCGGCCAAGGTCGCGGCAGCAACGCCCGGATAATCAAGAGCGCCGCTACGATCGGCCCCAGCAGCAGCGCGGAGAATTTGATGTTCATCGCCGCCGCGCACAGCAGCGCGATCGCGGCAGCGTTCACAATCGTGATGCGCCGCCCCGCGCGCCAGACCGCGTACGCGAGCCCCAGCATCACCAGCGCGAACGAAACATCGTTCTTCACCAGCGGCGCATGGCCCAGGAAATTCGGATCCAACGCAAAGAACATGCACGCGACCACCGCCGCGACCCCCCCCTGCGCGCCGCCCAATCGCCAACTCCAGAACGCAATGATGATCCCCAGCCCCACGCCCACGATCAGCATCATGTTCCGGCTGCGATTGATGAAATGATCGGATACCTCCACGTTCCCCGGCGTCTGGTAAAGCACCCGCACCACCAGCGGCCACTCCATGAAGACATCGCCGGAGTGAAAATGAATGAATGCATCGCGGTTGGGAAACTGGATTGCGTCCTTCCCATTCGGCAGCGCCGCGAAATATTTCCACAGCGGCGGATCTTCCGGATCGATCCGGAAATCGCTGAAGTGCAGATGCAGCCACGCCGACAGCGCGTGCAGCGGCTCATCGAACGTCGGACTCTTGGAGATCACCGCCGTATGCGCCAGCCCCGCGAACGCGAGCAACAACCCGGCGCAGATGACGATCGTCACGAGTGGCGCCCGGGGCACTCCATGCCCCCCCGGCCCCCCCGGCGCCCTCGGCTCCCGTGCTTCGCCCGACGGTCCGGCAGCGCGAACGGCAGTGTTCGATGATCGGGCAGCCGGTGTCTCTTTCATGCGCGAAACATCCGCACGTACAGTGATCGCCGTCACCGCGAATTTCAAGAGAGCAGGATTCACACGCGTTGGTGTATGATGCCCTTCGCGCCAACAGGCAAGGAGGCTTCGTTGAACAGCAACAACCCGGTCCAGCAGCAGCAGAGCACGCGATCCGATGTCGAGGGCGAGGTCCAGGCCCTGCTCACCGAACTCGCCGAGATGGCGAAGCAGATCTCCACTCAGCTCGACGCCCGCGCCACCCGCCTCGAGGCTCTCATCCAGCAGGCCGATCAACGCATCGCGCGCCTCAGCGCCCTGCCGAAGGAACAACGCAACCCATCGGGCGACGACTCCGGCGGCGATGGAACCGATCGCGCGAAGTACGCCGAGGCGTACGCCCTCGCCGATGCGGGACTCGCCCCTCACGAGATCGCCCAGCGGCTCGATCGTCCCAAAGGCGAGATCGAACTGATCCTCGCCCTCCGCAAACGAATTTAGCATTCACCAGCGACGCGCGCTGGTTCCCCACTCAAATATTCCCATCCCAAAAGCACGCGCAAGTCGCGTGTTGCGCGAAAAGCGCGCCGTTTGCGCAGCGCCTCCGCGGAGAAAATCACCCAATTCAAAAATAGTTTTCGCGGTTTTCCAGCGAAATCCCACGGGTCCCCGCCGGCGCGCTGCGCGCCAAGGCGCTTTTGCGCGCAGCGCCCCGGGAAGGATGTAGGCCGAACGGAACTTCAGGAGAAAACCATGACAACCGAGAACAAGACCAACACGATCCCAGCACTGACTGACGTAATGGAGCGGGTCGAGCGGCTGTTTGCCGTCGAGCAGCCGCGCTATCGCAGGCTGTGGGCGTATTGCCGCAACCCGATGCGCACCAACGTCGTGGTCGACGAGAGTGGATCCGAGAAACCGTACGTGCAGGCGCAGGAATGGGGCCTGCCCTCGCGCATCACCGGCATCAAGACCGGCAGCGATGTCTTCGAAGGCGAAATCCTCGACGGCATCGTCCGCAAGGAAGTCGTCATCGAGAACGACATCGGCTGGCGCATCGACACCATGGTCGACTACCTCTTCGGCAAGCCGCTGGTGATCGAATCCACCGTCGCCAATCCCGATCGCAAAAAAATCATCAGTGAACTCTTGCGCCTGATGCTTGGCCACAACGGCGGGATTCTCTTTTTCCAACAGCTCGCGCTTCTGGGAAGCGTGTACGGGTTTGTGGACGTGCTCGTGAAACTTAAAAACGGAGGGGAGGAACGCGCGGGGGATCCGGGGGGGCAGGGGGACGGGGGGGGAGTTTGTGGGACGGCGGTTCTGGGGCAACCGCCGGCCCACAACCAATCCGGCGAGGAACGCGCCGGATCGGATACGGATGCCTTGGATGGGGAAGGCGAGGCGCCGGAGGTTGCAGTGTCTGCGCCGGTCGCGGATGAACGTCCGCAAATTGACGGGACGAGCCAAACACGGGACGCGACGGATGTGTCGCCTGAAGCGCTTGAGCGCCTGGCCCGTTTAGTTCGGCTGGAGATCGTCGAACCGGCGCGGGCACTGCCATTCTTGTGCGGCGAGGATTGGAGGGTCGTCCAGTCCTATGGCCAGGCATGGGAGGTTCGTCGCGATCAACCGGCCGATGGACTACCCGCCGCGATGAAGAGCGGAATCTTCGCGAGAGCGAGAAAGGGAATGGCGCGTTGGCTCGCTAAAGGGAACGACGCATTGCCTTGGGCAAGCCACGATAAGACGGTGATGATCGAGCTCATCTCCGCCGATCGCTGGTGCCGGTACGAAGACGGAAAACTTGTCAGCGAAGGTGAAAATTCACTCGGTCGCCTTCCGCTCGTGCATGTGCAGAACACCGCCGTCCCGTTCGAGTATTCCGGTGCCGGCGATGTCGAGCCGCTCATCCCGCTCCAGGATGAACTGAACATCCGCCTCAGCGATCGCGCCAACCGCATCACGCTCCAAAGCTTCAAGATGTACCTCGGCAAAGGCATCGAAGGATTTGCCACCATGCCCATCGCCCCGGGGCGCATGTGGGCGACGGAGAATGAGTCCGCCAACGTCATTGAATTCGGCGGCGACGCCAACTGCCCCAGCGAGGACGCCCATATCTCCGACATGCGCGAAGCGCTCGATAAAACCAGCGGGGTAACGCCGATCGCGGCAGGCGCAATCAAAGGCCGCATCGGAAATCTCACCAGCGCCGCCGCGCTGCGAATCACCTTACAGGCACTGCTCTCCAAGACCGAGAAAAGCGCACATCCTACGGCACCGCGATCGAGCAGATGTGCGAGCTCGCCCTCGCCTGGCTCGACCGCGCCGGCTTTTTTCACACCACACCCCAGGAGCGCCGCGTCGAGCTCCACTGGCCCAGCCCACTCCCCGAAAACCAAATCGAAAAACTCGACGAAGCCCAGGCCAAGCTGCGAGTCGGCGTCAACCCGCAAGTCGTCTTACGCGAACTAGGCTACTAAAAAACCGATCCGCATTTGTCACGTTTTACGTTTCATCTTTCCGCCAACAAAAGGAGGTCCATCATGACCGAAGCAACGTCCGATCCAATCTCTCCCGATCCCGCGACTGCGTGTGAGTCGCCGCCCCCGGCCGCAATCCCGGTGAACCAGGAGATCGACCCTCGCGCCAAGCTGCACGCCTTGGCCGCCGAGTTGGCCCGATCCCATAACCGCAGGCTCATCGTCGAGTACCTGCGCCTGCGCCGGGCGATTCGATAAACGCTCGCTGCCCGGGGGATTCATCGTTCAAAACGCAAAACCAATACAGGAGGACAGATCATGGCATTCACAGGAAAAGCAACTTATTCGGCAGGCGCGGGCTTGCCCGAAATCGCCGAAGACGTCAGCGATCTCGTAGGCATCAGCTCTCCCTTCGAAACCCCGCTGCTCGATGCCCTTGGCGATTCCGCCCGGCCCGCGCGCTCCACGATTCACGAGTGGCTCGAAGACGCGCTGCTGCCCAACACCGACAAGGTCAACGACAACGTCTTCGGGAACGTCCTCACCGACACCCAGTTCGTCGTCAACGATGCAACACGCTTTCGCATTGGCGATCAGATCAAGCTCCAGACCAAGAGCGAGATCATGCTCGTCACCGCGATCAACACCGGCACCAGCACCCTTACCGTCACGCGCGGTTACGGCGGATCAACCGCCGAAGCGCTCGCGGACCAGGCGGTGATCATCATTCTCGGCAACGCCGCTCTCGAAGGCGATGATGCATCCAGCGCCCGTTTCGCCGCTCGCACCCGCAAGACCAACTACACCCAGATCTTCTCCAGCACCGTCGAGGTCAGCGGGAGCGAGCTGGCCGTTCGACAGATCGGCGTGCGCGATGAACTCGACTACCAGAAGGTCCATCGCACGCGCGAGCTCTTGCGCGATCTCGAGAACTCGGTCCTTAACGGCCGCGCCCCCGCCGCAACGCCCGAAGGATCCAGCACCATTCGCCGCACCATGCGCGGGCTGCGCTCGTTCATCGCCACCAACGTCTTCAGGCCCGGCGTCAACGGGTTTCCGCCGGATGCCCTGCTGAGCGAAGAGCAGTTGAACGTCGCCCTGCGCGACATCTGGAAGAGCAGCAGCGGCCAGGTCGACCTGGTCGTCGTCGGCGGCGCCGAGAAGCGGCAACTCAACGTGCAGCTTCAAAGCGTGCGGCGATACTCGGAGCACGCTGACACCCTCCGCGATGCCTTCAGCGTCTACGAAAGCGACTACGGCATCTGCCGCATCGTCATGAGCCGCTGGATCCAGCCCGGACAGGTCCTTCTGCTCGACAGCAGCCGCATCGAGGTGATGCCCCTCGCCGGCCGAAGCTTCCACTACAAGCCCCTCGCCACCACCGGTGATCGCGACACCGGTCAGATCATCGGCGAATACACCGTCGAGCTGCGGAATGAGAACGCGCACGGGGTCATTCAGCTCTAACCAACAGGGATGAAACGTGAAACGTCATGCCTGAAACGTGAAACGTGATCAGAGTATTTTCCTGTCACGTTTCACGTCTTCACGTTTCAGTCATCAGTGTTCCCATCAACCCTTCACCAGGAGCCCCCATGTCTTTCTGCACCGACACCGACTTACTTCATTGGGAACCCAACATCCTCAAAGACGCCGCCTTCGCTTCGCAGACGCTGATTGCCGGCACCGGTAACCTTGCCGGAACCGTCTTCACCATCTCCGCCGGATCCCTCATCGCCACCCACATCCAGGCGGGCCAGGTGATCGCCTTCACCGGCTCATACATCGGCTGCTTCCCCATCGTCAGCATCGACTCCGCCACGCAACTGACGCTCAGCGTGTTGTACGACGGCCTCTTCCCCCAAACCGGGAGCGCCGTTCCAAGCCCGTCATCCGGGGCCGCGGCACCGTCCTATGCCATCCGAACCTTCTGGGCGCAGCGGCGCATTGTCAGCGACGTTATCCAACAAGCCGCCGGACTCAATTCCGGTGAGCTCGCCGCCGCCGTCATCCTCAATTCGCAAGAGCTCAAACGCGCCTGCGCCCTCGGCACCTTGCAGATGATCTACTCCGCCCTCGCCGCCGCCTCGACTTCACCCGGCGCCCTCAACGCCCGCGCCGATCTCTACGAAAAACTCTACCGCCGCGCCCTCCGCAGCGCCAAGGTCGAGCTCGACCTCAACGGCGACGGACGCATCGACACCATCCGCGCCCTGAACATCCTGGAACTCGCCCGCACCTAAAAAATGTCACCCCGCGACCGAGAGCCGAGCGGCTCCGCCGCGGGACCACCAACCTCGGGGGAACCATGCTCATACCACTCGCAGAAATCGCCACTCAACTCGACAGCCTCGCCAACCTCGGCGTCGCGGGTCTCATGGGAACCATGTGGCTCTGGGAGCGCCGCACCAGCCAAAAACGTGAAACCCAGATCGACGAAGCCCACGCCCGAATCATGGGCGATCGCGTGCAGCTCGAGCAGCTCATGGCCGTCGTCCGCCAGAACGCCGAAGCCGTCACCCGAATGTCCAGCGTCCAGGATCAGCTCCTCCGAGAGCTGACCCGAGGCGAAAGGAGCGCAACGTGAAAATCCGAAAGGTCCCACAATGTCTCATCATGTCCCTCCTGGCCGGATGCGCGGGCTGCGCCCCATGGAACGCCGCCCAGTCCAACCTCGTCACGCAGGCGCAGCGCGGCGTATCCAGCTGCATCACCCGCGCCGACCAACGCGGCGCAACGCTGAACGATCTTGCCGCCCTGCGACGTCAGCGCCTCGATGAATCCTTCGATCAGGACGTCCGCGAGCGCCAGCTTCTCGACCCCGCATGGGTCATCGACCACCGCAAAGCCTACGCCGTCGGCATCGACGCATACGCCAAACAACAAGCCGCCCAGGAAGCCGCCGCCCGCGAGGAGAAGCGCGACCTCGCCGCCGTAAGCAACGCCCTCGCTCGTCTCCAGTGGCTCCAGTCCATCCAATCCCAATTCGATTTACTTTCGGAGGTGTTTAATGGGAAGCATTGATATCAAAGAGTCCGTCCGCAGAGCCGTCGCCATGGAGTGGCCCAGATTCGCCACCAATCACCCAAGACTCGCCCAGGTCCTCGACGAAACCCTGGTCACCGAATCCGCCATCCAATCCATCGCCGACGACCCGGAATACCAGGAAGCCATCGCCACCGCCGACGCCATGGGCGCCGGCGCTGAAGTGATTGCCAGCGTCATCCAGCGACTCGTGGGTAAATGGCTAAGACTGTTGGTTTAGCATGGCGCATAACGCCCTCTGAATTTGACCGACCTGTCCAGAAGCGCTAAAAATAGCTGCCTTATTGACCCGCTCAGGCGACGCGTTTCTGATCGACCCGCGGAATTCGCTGAGGAATTGCGGTTTTTCAGTGTATTCTACCGATGCCTAAAGTGGGTATTGAGTAACTTTCAGGAGTTGGTGGGCGTCATTAACAGGAAACTTAATGCCGTCCGGACCGCCGATTGCACGGACGCATGGGCGAGGCAGGCATAAAGGTGTCCTATGAATAACTTGCTGCGCACTCAATTGGAGTCCTATGAAAAGGCCGGTTGGCAGATCGAGCACGAGCGCGCGATGGAATGCTGCGACCTCGAGGACTGGATCTATTACGCGCTCAAAATGCTCGAAGTGATCCAGAACAATGAGCAGCGGTATCTCGAGCATCTCGGTGCTCAGCGCATTGAGTTCAAGAAAGAGGACGTCGAAAATATCGATCACCTCTACGCGCTCTGGTATAAGCCGTGCGGTCATCTCCTCCGCGAGATCGAGCGGGTCGAGAAACAGGGATACCAAATCGAGAACGCCGACAAGTTCCGCATCGCCTGCAGCACAAGTCATATTCCCGGATTCGACTCCGAAACCTTAAACCAGGCGCGCCAGTCGCTCCAGACCAGCGGCGGCCATGCACTGTCGGGGGTGCTTGATGAGCTACGAGGTTCGCCTGTCTGATTCCGCGCGAAACACGCTCCGCCGATATCACCAGCAAGGCCACATCACCACCGCCGTCATCGACTGCATCGGAAAACACCTTCTCGATCTGGCGAAGTCCCCCAAAGACTTCCGCGAGCAGGCAACATTCCCCTGCGATTCCGATCATGCCGCTTCTCTTTCTGGTGTGAAACCCCGGACGCTCACTTCCGAATCGACGCGCAATACCAGATCGAGAAGGAGCAATTCATCTGGGTCCTGCAGATCGGCATCCGCCGATTTCCCGCCGGGTTCGGATTCGATATCTAATCTGGATATCATTCCCCCATGACCGACACTCCCCAAAAATCCTGGCAATCCCGCATCGGCGATGGTGGGGGGGCCGACACCGAGGGGGCGAAGCTCGCCGCCAGCTTCGTTGAATCGATCAGCTACGACCGCCGGATCTACAAGCAGGACATCGCCGGGTCGATCGCCCATGCGACCATGCTCGCCAAGGTTGGCCTGATCAACGATACCGAGCGCGACGAGATCATCGATGGCCTCAAAAGCATCGAGCGCGACATCGAGGCCAACAATTTTACCTTTGACGAGAGCCTCGAAGACATCCACATGGTGATCGAAGACGCCCTCATCAAACGCATCGGCGAGCCGGGGAAAAAGCTGCATACGGGCAGAAGCCGGAATGATCAGGTGGCGACGGATCTGCTGCTGTGGCTTGGAACCGCTGCAGGCGTTTTGACCGATTCAATAAAAAACCTTCAATCGGTGTTTGTTCAACTTGCAGAGCGAAGTGCGGATGTTGTGATGCCCAGCTACACCCATATGCAACGCGCGCAACCCATCAACGCCGGCGCGGAAGCATTGGCGTGGGCCACCAGTATGGATTTTGCATTCTACGGATTGAACGCTATTTACCCCGGTAATACGAATAGCCCCTTGGGAAGCGGTGCTATTGCAGGATCATCACTTCCTCTGGATCCCGAGTTTTCCGCAATGGTGATGGGTTTCCGCCGACCACCGAGGAATAGCATTTTCCACACGGCCTCTCGCGATGATGCCGTCGCGTTCGTTTTCTATTGCGCCATGATCTCCATGCACCTCTCCCGCTGGGCCGAGCAGTGGATCATTTACATGACCACCGAGTTCTCCTTCCTCAAAATCGCCGACAAGTACACCACGTCTTCCTCTATGATGCCGCAGAAGCGCAACCCTGACATGCTCGAGCTGATCCGCGGCCGCTGCGGGAACGTCTACGGCGACCTGTTCGCCCTCATGACCATCCTCAAGGGCCTGCCCATCGGCTACAACCGCGACCTCCAGGAAGACAAACGCATCGTCTTCCGCGCCTACGACACCGTCAGCAGTTGCCTCACCATGGCCGCCGCGATCGTCAGCTCCGCGAGCTACATCAAGGAAAACATTGAGCCGACGTTAGACCGCGGCTTCCTCGACGCAACCAGCCTCGCCGAATACCTCGTCACCAAATCCGTCCCCTTCCGCACCGCCCACCACATCGTCGGCTCCCTCGTCGCGCGATGCGAGAAAGAAGGCAAACACGCCCTCTCGCAATTGTCCCTCAAGGAGTTTGAAGAAGCGGTCAGGGAGAAAGCGCCGGACGCGAAAATCGGACAAGACATCTTCGACGCGCTGGGCGCAAGAAATGTGGTGAAGCGATATCAAAGCGCCGGCGCCGCCGGGGGTAAACCCTTCGAAGAACAACTCAAAGCATGGAAAGCGCGTCTGGGTATTTAGCCCCCGGTGAATACACCGGGGGTGCGCGGGGACACCCCCGGTGTCTTCATTCTGAGAACACGTCTCCACGTCCGCGTCCTCGCCATGTGCGTGCAATCCCGACATTCCCACTTCGTCACCAGCGCGTGCGATCGTCCGATTCCAGATATCGTTAAATGCGCGAAAGACGCGGTGCGGTGGAAGCTAAGACTCGATCGACCGATTTGGGGCGCGGACTATGACAAGCGCTTTCGCTTTAACGTTGGCGACGTGCGAAGTCGAATCAAATACGTTGAACGACACAACGTGGAGGATGGGTTATGCCCGCAACCGTACTTGGGAATCGTGGAATGGTTGGGATCAATCCGCGGTCACCCCCGGTGTATTCACCGAGGGCTAAGTGCCTGGAGCGCACGAAGGATCTCTTCAACCGCGGCGATCTTGTCTTCCAAAATTTCACACGCGGACACGTGATGAATCCCGCGATGTCCAGACCAGAGCTCAACAAGGCGCTTCCCCGCCTCGATCGCGCCGGCGGGATCTTCGAAGCGCACCGGATTTGAGGCGTCGTTGTCGTATAACCCGATGGCGGCGCAGGTTTCGAGGATGATCACGGCGTCGTACCGAGCCAGTTCCCGCGCGTGCGTTGTCGCAACGTCGGACCAGAAATTTTCGGGGCCCTCAGGCCAATACGCGGCGCCGTCGACCGTGCCGCGGTCGAGGAGGAGGATTTTGTCGGGGCGCTCGCGCGCGGTGCGATCCTCCTGCTCCACCTGCAATCGATACATGCGGCGCTGGGCGTCGTGCCGGCCGGCAAGATCGAGCTTATCCCAGCGGGTGTTGAGCAGGTGATAGACCTGCGTCGCCGCTTCCGGCACCGCGACGAAACGGTCAGGCTGCGCTTCAGCGATCGCGCGGGTGATGACGGTTTTTCCCGCGCCGGGGCCGCCGGTGATGACGATGCGTTGCATGAAACAAAAACTCTAGCGGCTCGTCAGGAGATCGTCGACGGCGGGCGCGAGGGCTTCCAGATACTCATCGCCTTTTGAGTGCTGCGTCAGTGCGACCAGGATGTAGTGCCGATCGTTTCCGTTGACCAGCGCGCAGTCGTGGAACCAGTTCTCCCAACTTCCCCACTTGCGGAAGATCTGCACATCCCGGCCCGTCAAGCCCTTCACGAACTTGATGTTGTCATGCGGGATGTCGGGCGAAAGGAAAATCTCCTTCATCTTCGCGGATGCCGCGGGAGACACGAGCTTGCCCTGCTCCAGCAGCAGGAAGTAGCGCACAAGTTGGCGCACGGTGGCGGCATGGGAATGCTTGCCGACGGGATCGGGATAGCGCTCGGAATCTTTCCCGTAATGTTTGCCGACCCAGATGCCGCCGCCGCGGGCCGGGTCGTAGAAGTGATATTCGGCCAGGACCTCCTGGATATGCTTCAGGCCAAGCTGGTGGGAGAACTTGCTGGCCATCTCGTTGTTGGACGCCTTGGCCATCAGGCCCAGCTCGTGCCGCGTGGTCGGATCGAGGTGATCGACGGCTTCCGGATGATCGTGAAAGTACGTGAGCAGGATGCCAACCTTCGGCACGCTGGCGGCATACTCGATGCGATCCGGGTGGATCAAGGCCAGACGATTCGTGTTCAAGTCGAGCAATCCCACGGCGGTTTGCTCTGTGGTCATGCTGAACTTTTCACGGAGCGAAGCGTCGAGGTGCTCCACCTGTTTCTGAAGCTCAAAATCTGTCGGTGAGTCGTAGTCTAAAACGTAGTTCTGAAAGGGTTGCGAGGCGGGCCCTGCCGCGAGCGCCAGGGAAGAAAGGACTAGAACCGCAATCGTCATGTGCAGGAGCATGGAACAAGTATATCGAAACCCACAGGTGTCGGCGCAGCGTGCGGATGGGGCTCAATCGCCTGTGTCAATCCCTTGGAATATCCGTCGGTGTGGGCGGCGTGACTTCCCGCGAGCCTGGTCCGACGCCCGGGGCGGGGGCGGTCGTCGGCGCAATGGCGGGTTTGGAATGAACGTAGTAGCTCATGCCCACCAGCGTGATTGCCGCGACGAGGAACTGGTATTGCGACACGCGGAACAGCAGGTTCGGGACATCGCGCCGGCGGCGGGAAAAATCCTTCTGAAGGAAAACCATCTTAACGATGAAACAAAGCCCGTAGATCGGCCAGCCCAGTTCCGGCGGCAGGATCACGAACTGCATCAGCACCAGCATCGCCCACTCGACCAGCGTCAATGCCACGAAGGTGCGGAACATGCGTTGCGATTCAGCCTTGGAGTAAACGTCGTAGCGAAATCGCGTCTCGCGCTTGAAAAAGTCGAGGAAGGCGGCAACCACCAGCTCGATAAGGCTGAGGATACCGCCGATGAGGATGGCCGGGGATTCGAGCACGCGAGGGAATGGTACGGGGAAAATGGAAAATGGAAAATAATGCGTGCTCGCGGTCTCGTTCTCGTGAAATCAGCTGCGACCGAAGGAAGCGATTGGAACCCGCTCCCTTCGGTCGTAGCTCATCGGAGCAAGCCTGAGTCGACTCCGCGCGCTCTATGATCAGTGAGAACTATGCCTGACGAAACTGTGACGGAGGTGGAAGGCGCGATTCGTGATCACCCGGCTATCCAGCGTGATCGGCTCCGGGGCGGCATTCTCGGTCGTCAGTTGCAGCATCAACTGCTTCACCGCGCTCTCCGCCAGCAGCGGAATATCCTGCCGAATCCCCACCAAAGGCACGGGCAACAGGTGCATCACCGGGATCTCGTCAAACACCGCGATGATCGGCGCCGTCTCCGGCTCGCGGATTTCTTCCATCACCCCCGTCGCCAGGAAGTTGTTGGTGCACACGATCGCATCGGGTCGAAGCGGTTGAAACTTCAGCCACGCCGCGCGACCGGTCTCGCGCTGCGCGCGGCCTTCATAGGTGTCGATGACCTTGAATCGTTTTGAAACCAATTCGCAGCGCCGGCGGTGGGTGTAGATGTATTGCGGCCCGCACACGATGGCGATGGATTTGACGCCCACGCGCTCGATCGTGTCGCACAAGATGGTGGCCATGTGATCATGATCACTGCTGACGATCCAATCGACGCCCGGGATCGGGCGATCGAGCACCACCACGGGCATGTTCGGGGGAACAGCCTCCATCAGCGCCTTTTTCGTGCGCGCGATGGGAACGAAGATCAGCCCATCGATCGCCTTCTGCGGAAGAAGCTCGAGATATTCCGTTTCGCGCTCGACGTCGCCGCCGGAATTGCAGAGAACCAGCGAGTAACCCTGCGCGTGTAGAAGCCGCTCGATCAGGCTCGCGACCTGGGCAAAGAATGGATTGCCGATGTCACTGCACAGGAACGCGACGGTGTGACTCTTTCGGGTCCGCAGCCCGCGCGCCAGCAGGTTGGGGCGGTATCCTAGCGCCTTGGATGCCGCCATGACGCGCTCTCGCGTTTCCGCGGAAATACGGTGTGCCGCACGTCCTCCGGACAGCACTCGGCTGACGGTGCTGATCGACGTACGGGTCTGCTTGGCGATATCTTCGAGGGTCGGTGGCGGCATTTGCGACTGGATTTTAGAGAATCCTGCGCAAGAGGGAAGCCCTCAATTCAATTGAGGGCATTAACGGGGCGCCACCCCGTTGGGTCAGGGCTTCGGTAGGGCGGGCACGGCCCAACTTCTATTGAAAAAAAATTCGGTGGACAGCGTCCACCCTGCAAGAGCGTTTTTCCGCCAAAACAGCGATCAGCTAAGCGCGGGCGCTGTTGCCGCCGTCGTCGTCGTTTTGATCGTCTTCGTCCTTGTTATCGCCGCCTTTGTCATCGTTGACGTCGTGATTCGGGCCATCATCGGCGCCGTGGGCGTTGTTGCCGTTGTCATCGTCGCTTTCGTCTTCGAACTGGTCATTGCGGTCGTCTTCGAAGTCATCGTTGCCTTCGCCGCCGCGGCTGCGGTCCGTGCCTTTTCCGCCGCGGACGTCGTCGTCGCCAGCGCCGCCGTCGAGCGAATCGTCGCCGATTCCGCCGGAGAGGTTGTCATCGCCGTTGCCGCCATTCATGAAGTCGTCGCCGTTGTCACCGAAGATGTCATCGCTGTCGTCATCGCCGGAGAGTCGATCGCGGCCGTTGCCTCCGCGCAGGCCGTCAATTCCTTCGCCGCCGGAAATGGTGTCGTTGTGATTTCCACCGTTGCAGTAATCGCGTCCGCTGCCGCCATTGACGCGGTCGTTGTGGTTTCCGCCGAAGAGGGAGTCATCGCCGGAGTCGCCGTAGAGGGAGTCCTTGCTGCCGTTACCGAGGATGGAGTCGTCGCCCGCTTCACCGTGGATTTTGTCCCGGCCCGAGCCGCCCACGATGGTGTCGTCGCCAATGCCGCCGAAGATTTTTGTCTCGCGCGAGATGGCGCCGTTGGTTTCGTCGATCGTGATGCGATCGTTCCCACCCAAACCGTATACTTTGATCTCCTGGATTGCGGGCAGGTCGAAGGATTGAACAACCTTGTTGATCGAAACCTGAACCTTGGTTGCGTCGCCTTTCACGAGCGACACGGTGATGGCATCGCCGCCGGACGTGCCCGCGATCCTAAGCTGGTTGCCTGAAACGACAGCGGAGAGTAAACGCCGGGGCTCGAGTGTTTCAACCTGCGAGAACTCTGGATGGGATTTAGAAAAAGGCATGGGAATGGATTCTCCGAAAAATAGTCTGTTCAGGGAAACTACAAGATGGAGCAGTCTATTCCCTTAGGGATGGATTTGCATCCAAAAATCTCATTTCGTCGGATTACCGGGTGTAACTGAGCGTATTGGCACTCTTCGAAATTCGGATGGACGAGTAACTCCATCCGAGGCAGACAAGAATGTCTGCCCCACCGATGCCAAAGCAGCATATGCCGGAAACTTGAGTTACATCCCGGATTACCTGGATGTTCAAGGAGCGCTGGTTCCCATGTTGGCGTCGATCGCCGTGTAATCCTGGGCGGTGACCCGACCGTCGAAGTTGGTGTCGCCGGCAAGGTATTCGTTGCCCGTGCGCACCATGCCTATTGTGGCATCAATGGCGGTGTAGTCCTGGGCGGTGACCTTGCCATCGAAGTTGGTGTCGCCTGGAATCAAGTAGCGGTAGGCCCCGACGTCGCCGCCGGTGGTCTCGAAGCGCGGGAGATTGAAGAAATCGTAAGCGGGGATTTTCGACATATCCGCGATGTGTCGCGCGGGGCTGGATTGACGCAAGGTGTAAACGCCGGATGCCGGATCTGAGAACACGGCCGCGGCGTTTGAGACGACCGAACGCGTGTCGAAGTTGTAAGTCGACCGCCAGGTGTCGAGCGTCATCGAGGTGTCGCCGCCCACGCCTCCTTGGAACGGTCGTCCGGACGAGGTGATCAAAACGTTGTTGTCACTTCTGGTGCCGCTCAGGGCGGCGGAGTCGAAGTAAATGTCCGGGCCCGACTGCGTCGCAAAGATATTGTTCGCGATGGTGGTGTTGGTGGCAGCGCCCAGGACGAAGATGGCCGCTATTCCGGCGGGTTGAATGATTGTGTTGTTGATCACCGTGTTACCCGAAGACGCGCCGGATGCGTCTCGGTTGTAGATCGCGATGCCCTTGCCGCTATTATTCGAAACGACGTTGTTGCGGATGACGGCATTCTGCATGCCGTCCATGTTGATGGCGTTGCCGCAGTTGACCACGCGATTGCCCTCGATCAAACCGCCCTGGATGATGCCGGTGCCGCCCTGGCTTGCGTCGCCGTTAAAGTGGATGCCGACACCTTGCGCGGAGATTAAGGAGAGATCGTGAACGTAATTACCACGAACGATTGGATTGATCGCAGAGTTTGCGGAATAGATACCGGCATCCTGGTTGCCGGAGATTTCATTGTATTCGACCACCAGGTTTTGACTGAAGCTCGAGTAGATCCCTTGAGTATCCTGTGAGCGCATCGCGACGTTGTTGTTGCGGACGACGTTTCCGGTTCCACCGCCGCCCAAGCGAATGCCGGAACGCCATGCGGCGTCAGCGGTTGTCGGCTGAACGGTGAAGCCATCAACGATGATGTAATTGGAGTTCTCGATGCTGATGCCGTCACGCGATCGGTAATTTACGGCATTGATGATTACTCCCGGATCGGCTTTGAATGTAATCGGGCTGCTCGCGGTCCCGCTGAGCAGCTTGTCCCACCCTACAACAAACCCGGCATAGCTCCCGGCGCGCACGTTGACGACGTCGCCGGCCTTGACTGCGGAGACGGCCTTCTGAATGGTCTGCCAGGGAGCGGCAGAAGTGCCCGCGGATGAGTCTGATCCGGTGGGGGCAACCACATAGCTTGAAAAGAGGGTTCGGGATTCGAGATTTTCGATCAGAGGTGTTCTTTTCATGGCTCCAATTCCCGGTGAAGATCCTGGTGTTAACTCTCATAGTAATAAGCTATTGGCGCTCCTCTGTTCGATACATTATATTGCTGTCAACGCAAGATTCAGGAGTTATGAGCGGCGGCGGGGCTGAGCGTCCGCTAGACCTGTTGAGTTCGCTTCGAAAAACTTGAGAAAGTGATGCCGTCGAGCTTGGCGCAAAGTGGGTATAATGGCGCTTTCAAAAATCGAGGCAGGAGTTAGAGCATGAGCCATGCAGTTATGACAGACCTCGGTCACTCGCCGACGGTGGATCAGGTTGGAATTGAAGAGCGGGTGGATCGGCTGACGAAGCGGTCGATCAAGAAGGAGTCGAAGATGATGGCGCTGAAGTTGGCGCTGTCGATGATCGATCTCACGACGCTGGAAGGCGCGGACTCGGAGGGGAAGGTTCGGCAGATGTGCTACAAGGCGGCGCATCTGGCGGATAACTTGCCGGATGTGCCGAAGGTCGCGGCGGTGTGCGTGTATCCCACGCTGGTGCGGCTGGCGAAAGAGGTCGTGAAGGGCACAGGGGTCAAAGTCGCCGCGGTGGCGACGGGGTTCCCATCCGGACAGTATCCGCTGGACGTGAAATTGCGCGACACCAAATATGCGGTGGAAGAAGGCGCCGACGAGATCGACATGGTGATCTCGCGCGGCCATTTCCTGGCGGGGGAATACTCCTATGTGTTTGACGAGATCGCGCAAATCAAAGAGGCCTGCGGGGAAGCGCACCTGAAAGTGATCCTGGAAACGGGGGAACTCGGGACCTATGACCAGGTGCGCAAGGCATCGGATATCGCGATGGCGGCGGGCGGGGATTTCATCAAGACATCGACGGGCAAGGTCGTGCCGGCGGCAACGCTCCCGGTGACGCTGGTGATGCTGGAAGCGATTCGGGATTATTACCACGCCACCGGCAAAAAGATCGGCATGAAACCCGCGGGCGGGATCGCCAATGCCAAGCAGGCGATTCAGTATCTGATTCTCGTGCGGGAGACGCTCGGGCAGGATTGGCTGACGCCGGACCTGTTCCGGCTCGGCGCTTCGCGCTTGGCGAATGACATCCTGATGCAGATTGCGACGCAGAGGAGCGGGGTGTATCAGTCGTTGGATTATTTTTCGAAGGATTAGCTTGGATGCCAGAGATCCTTAAGCGGGATTTCGAGCTTTGGAAACGGAGGCAGGTTCACGACATCATCGTTTTTGCCGCTGCCGGTGGAGCGGTACTTTCCGCGAAACAGCTTGAATCCTTCGACGGTATGGCGCCTAGGGTCGACAATCCAATAGCAGGCAACTTCAGCGTCCCGGTATTGCTTGAACTTGTCCCTTCGATCAATTGTGGTGCTGGATGGACTGATGATCTCAACACAGAGATCCGGCGGACCCTCCATCGCCTTTTTGCCCACGAGATGCACGCGCTGCCGGGAAAAATAAAGCAGGTCCGGACGCCGGACATCGTAGCTGCCAAGGATTGTGTCAACGTCTGAGTAAACTCGACCCAGCTGTAGAGCATTCACATGCCGACTAAGCATGGCGCCCAGTTGAATGAGAACATAACCATGATCCGGAATTGGGCTTGGACTCACGGCGACCTCTCCATTAACCAGTTCAAGGCGGACGCCGGGGGGGTCTTCCCCCAGCGCGAGGAACTGACGGGCCGTCATCTTGGTGGTATTGACGATGGACATGCCGCTTGGAGTATACCACCTGGCGCTGGTACGTGGGGGATCGAAGTCGTGATAGAATGATAGATCAGCGAGAGGTGATGCATGACTGCCGCAAATGACGTAAAGCTGAATTTCGCGACCGACTGGAAGTATGCCCCCGCGCCCGAGACGGCGAAGGTTTCGATTCGGGGGCGGTATGACTTGTTCATCGATGGGAAGTTCGTGCCGCCGGCGAAGGGGAAGTATTTCGATACCGCCAACCCCGCGAATGAAAAGAAGATCGCGGAAGTGGGGGAGGCTTCACCGGAAGATGTGGATCGCGCGGTGAAGTCGGCGCGGCGGGCGCATGACAAGACGTGGTCGCGCATGCCGGCGAAGGAGCGCGGGAAGTACATCTATCGCATTGCGCGAATCTTGCAGGAGCGGGCGCGCGAATTTTCGATCATCGAGTCGATGGATGGCGGCAAGGCGATTCGCGAATCGCGCGATGTGGATATTCCGCTGGCGGCAGCGCACTTCTTTTACTACGCCGGTTGGGCGGACAAGCTTGAATATGCATTCCCGGGGAAGAAGCCGACGTCTCTGGGCGTGGCGGGGCAGGTGATCCCGTGGAACTTTCCGCTGCTGATGGCCTCTTGGAAGATCGCGCCCGCGCTGGCGACGGGGAACTGCGTCGTGCTGAAGCCCGCGGAGACGACGCCGCTGTCGGCGTTGAAGTTGGCCGAGGTGATTCAGGACGCGGATCTGCCGCCCGGCGTGGTAAATATCATCACCGGTGCGGGCGAGACCGGGGCGGCCATCGTCAATCATCCGGATGTCGACAAGATCGCGTTCACCGGATCGACCGACGTCGGTAAGATCATTCAGAAGGCGCTGGCGGCGTCGAACAAGAAATACACGCTGGAGCTCGGGGGGAAAGCCGCAAACATTATTTTCGAAGATGCGCCGATCGATCAGGCGGTGGAGGGGATCATCAACGGCATCTTCTTTAACCAGGGCCATGTCTGTTGCGCCGGCTCGCGATTGTTTGTGCAGGAATCTGTTTATGACACGGTGATCCGAAAGCTGAAAGACCGGATGCAGACCCTGATCGTTGGCGATCCGCTGGATAAGAACACCGACATCGGCGCCATCAACTCGCGCATGCAGCTCGACAAGATCAACGAGTATCTGCAAGTCGGCGGAAGCGACGGCGGCGAGATGTGGTGCACGAACTGCGATGTGCCGACGACCGGATACTTCTGCCGTCCCACGCTGTTTTTGAATTGCTCGCAGTCGCATCGGATCGTGCAGGAGGAAATCTTCGGCCCAGTCCTGGCCGTGCAGACGTTCAGGACCGTCGCCGAGGCGATTGAGAAGGCGAACAACACGCCTTACGGACTCTCGGGCGGCGTATGGACGGACAAGGGCTCGAAGATCTTCAAGGTGACCAACAAGCTGCGGGCGGGAGTCATCTGGGCGAACACCTATAACAAGTTTGATCCAACCTCCCCCTTCGGCGGCTACAAGGAATCCGGCGTCGGACGCGAGGGTGGATTGCATGGGCTTATGCCCTATTTGAACTTGAACTGATCACCGTAGCACGGGCATCTTGCCCGTGTTCGCGGCTCCGACACGGGCAAGATGCGACTCGACTGAGATCGCCGAAGTCCCGTGCTACGAATGAGGTTGTTATGAAAGAGAAACGAAAGAACGGCCGGAACGGTGCGACGCAGGTTGAGAATCGCTCGCGCGTTTCTGACGAGACGACGGAGAACGGCAACGGCGCAAATGAAGTGCCATCGGCCGGGCGTCTGAGCGTTCTGAAAACCTACAAGATCTTCATCGGCGGGAAATTTCCGCGGACCGAATCGGGGCGCTACTACCTTCTGAAAAGCACCAGGGGCGAGGCGGTGGCGAACATGTGCCTGTGTACGCGGAAGGATTTCCGCGAAGCGGTCGTCGCGGCGCGAAGTGCACAATCATCGTGGGCCGCTAAGAGCGCTTACAACCGCGCCCAGATCCTCTATCGCATCGCGGAAATGCTCGAAGGACGCAGCGGCCAGTTCGTCAGCGAGTTGATGCAGATGGGATCGACCCAGCGGCAGGCGGAAGCGGAAGTCATTACCGCCGTCGATCGCTGCCTCTATTACGCGGGCTGGGCAGACAAGTATCAACAGATTTTCTCAAGCGTAAATCCGGTCGCGTCCTCGCACTTCAATTTCTCAATGCTCGAGCCGACCGGCGTGGTGTCGATTATTTCGCCCGAGACGACAGGTTTGATCGGCCTGGTCAGCGTCATAATGCCTGCGATCGTCGGTGGAAATACGGTCGTGGCGCTCGCGTCGACCACCAAGCCCCTGAGCGCTGTGACGTTTGCCGAAGTGATCGCAACCAGCGATGTGCCGGGCGGCGTGATCAACATTCTCACCGGCAAGCGCGATGAATTGATCGAGCACTTCGCCAGTCACATGGATGTCAACGCGACGATTTACTGCGGCCATGAAGCGCAGGAACGCGCGACGGTGCGAATCAAAGCCGCCGGAAACGTCAAGCGCGCTGTATCCCACGACCGCGAGGACTGGATGGAAGAAGGTGGCCAAAGCCCCTATTTCATCCTTGATACGCAGGAAGTGAAGACGACCTGGCATCCGGTCGGGGTGTAGGCCTTGGGATTTCATCCCTTGACGCCGCGGCGCGGGTGTTGGCATAACCGACGCATGCCCGCAACCGGAACCGACATCATCAAGATCATCTTCGCGATCATTCTGCCACCTGTCGGCGTCTTTATGGAAGTGGGGGTCGGGATGCACTTCTGGCTGAACATCCTGCTGACGCTCCTCGGCTATGTACCGGGGATTATCCATGCGCTGTATGTCATCCTCAAGAAATGAAACCCTCTGTGCCACCGGTTTTAACCGGTGCTGATCTGAATCTCTTTCTCCGCGGCTGGCTGCGCGCCTCAATGTCCCGGTGGTTGCAATTCGTTCCTATTGCCCCGTGCATCGCCGGATCAGCTCGATCGTTTTTCTTGCGGCTGTAATCTCATCATCACCTCCATCGGGCGGAACGGATTCGATGCCCCACGCTCCCTTGTAGCCCGAGTCGAGAAGGAGCTGGATCGCCTCCTCCACATCTTCACCAATCTCTTCATCGCCCTCCCAGCGAAGGGCCTTCACATGCGTGGCGCGAGCGTACTTCGCACACTTCTTGCGGCCTTCTTCACGCAGCCCCGGCTTCCAGTTGCGGGTGTCGAGCAGAAGCCCCAGCCCTTCGATCTCCTCGCAAAGCTTGATGCAATTGTCGGGGATCAGGCTTGGACCAAAGTGATTTTCGAAAAGAATCTCAATGCCCATGGTCTTCGCCCGTGAAATCAGATCGTTGTAACCGTCTTTGATGATCGCGAAGACGTCATCGGGCATGTCTTCAGGTCCGCCGGCGTCGATCCGCACTTGCTCCGCGCCCAGCATATTGGCAATGTCGAGCCAGCGGTACGCGTTCTGCCGGTTGACGCTTCGCGCCTCCGGCGAGGCTTCGTAAATGTGCGCGCCGTCCACGGCAAGACATCCCCAGGGAAGGCCTGAGCGATCCGCTGCTTCTTCGATTTTCGCGATGTATTTGTGGTCTGCATCAGAGAGAACACCCACGGCTGAACCCGTGGGCTTGGCCGGGATGAGCGGGAGGAGGTGTGCGCTCCAGGGGTCGAGTTGGGTGCAACCGAGGTCCACGCAGTCCTGGATGTATTTGAAGATGTCTTGTTTGCCGGCTGCGAGCAGGCGGTGAAAACTGTACGAGCAAATGCCGAATTCCATGAAGTCCTTTCAAGTTGGCACGGTATTGGAGCAGATCGAGATTTGATCGCAAGTTGACTTGGATGAAGCGCCCGTGAAACATGGAGGGGGGAAACGTAAAACGTAAAACGTGAAACGTGAAACGTAAAACGTGAAGCGTAAAGAGTGAAGGTACAGACTGAAACGTGAACCGGCGTTAGGCGAAGGAGATCATTCGTGGCAAAATTGACGATTGTGTTTGGCGTCCTCTTGGTGGTACTGGGAATTGCGGGGTTCATCGGGACGGGCAGCGAGCATAAAACAGCGCTCATTCCCTCTTATTTTGGCGCTGTGATCGCGCTCTGCGGAGTCATTGCATTAAATCCGGCGCTGCGCATGCATGCCATGCACGGCGCGGTGACGGTTGGACTGCTGGGATTCATCGGCTCCGTCGTCATGGTCATCAAGGGAGCGGCGACGGCCGCGAGCCAGGGCAGCATCACCCGGCCAGTCGCCTTCGCGTGCCAGGTGATCATGCTGATTCTCACCGGTCTGTTCGTCGGATTGTGCGTGAGGTCGTTCATCGCCGCCCGAAGGAACCGGATCCGCGATGCGAAGTGAGATGTTGGCGAGATTGCTCGGCGGAGGAATCGATACGGTGCTGATGGACCTGGACGGGACGGTTTACCACATCGATCATCCGGTGCCGGGCGCGATCGAGTTTCTGCGCTTGCTCGAGGCGGAAAAAATCCGCTTCGCCTGCCTGACCAATAGCGGCTCCAGCCCGCGTCGAGTGATGGAACGCCTCGACCGCATGGGCGTGCGCATGACCGAAGAGCACATCTACACCGCCGGCGCGGCTGCGGTTGATTATGTGATGGAACACCATGGTCCGCGTCCTAAAGTCTTCAACCTCGCAACCCGCGGCATAAACGAAATGCTGGACGGGCACGCGCAGTTCGTCGAATCCGCGCGGGAGCCCTGCGACGTTGTCATCGCCGGGGATCCCACCAGCTCGATGGCCCACCTCGATCGCCAGCAAGTCGCGCTGGAATTGCTCCGCAACGGCGCCAAGTTGGTCGGCATCTGTGCCGATCGCGCCTATCCCAGCCGGCGCGGGATCGAAATCGGCGGCGGCGCGTTCTGCGCCATGCTCGGCTTCGCCGCCGGTGGAATCAACGCCGTCTTCGCGGGTAAACCGCAGCCGGTATTCTTCCATGAACTCCGCGAGCGATTGCGCGTGAAGCCAGAGCAATGCGTCATGGTCGGCGACAACCTCGAAGGCGACATCGGGGGCGCAAAGGGCGTTGGGATGAAGGCCGTCCTCGTCCTCACCGGCGTTGCCCGCCAATCTGATGTTGATGGTGTTCCCGACAACCGCAGGCCGGATCTCGTGATCGACAGTGTCGCCGATCTTCTTAAGTGAAATCGATCGGGTTCAGAATCGCATTCCGGCGGCTCTCCAATTCCTCCAACAGTTCCGGCGAAAGATTCACAAGATCCCAGTTCCGCAGCGAATGGAAGTATCGCGCCACGTTCGACAGCCGCCGAAACCAGTTGATCTGTTGCGGCGCATCATCCGGCAGCGCAAAGCGCTTCGCATACCCCCCAAGAAAAACCTGCAAATAGCTCCGCCGTCGCTCCGCGGAAAGCTGTGCCGCCGACCACATGAAGATCGCGATGTCGTACACATACCAGTGGTAGCAGCAGTCGTCGAAATCAAATGCGGTAAAGGTGTCGCCTTGCCGGCGGATGTTGCTGGGGATGAAGTCGCCATGAATCAGACCGAAGTGGTCCGGTGTGGTAAGAAGCGATTCGAGAAATCGGAACACGTCTTGGGCCTCTCGTTTCACCGGCGCCTCAAACTCCGGCAGATTCCGCGGCAGGTCAAAAAGCAGCCGGTCCTGATGCCAGTAAAACCGGTCGCTTGACGGATACTGGCGCGACAGCGCGTGCAGTTTTCCAAGTGCTTCCCCCATGAGCGAAAGCGTGCGACGGTTGTCCGCATCCCGTCCCCACTGAAGCCGCTCGCCCGGCGCCTCTTCAAAAACCGAGACCAAGAACGGACCCGCGCAGCTGTCCACCTGCTCCACCCACAAATTCGCCTTGGAAGGCACCGGAGCAGCAACAGAACAGCCGCTCGATTTGAGATATCGCACGAACTCGATTTCCGCGTCCACTTCGCCGCGCGAGCGATGCGATGCGTGCGTCAGCCGAAGGTAGGTCGGCCGCGCGTTCAGGCTGAACTGATAAACCAGGTTCGCCCCTTCCCGCACTGGGGTGAGCGTTTGCGAATCGCTTTCCCAACGCGAAACCGCTTCGGCGGGTGTGACGGTTCGATCAAAAGCTTTGAGAATCTCGTGATGCATCGGACGATGCGAAGCAGAATACGACAGCGAGAAAAAAAGAGAAGGACCGCCGGTTAAAGCGATCCTTCCCGAAGAATGAGTTCACCAGGTCTACGAATTAGACATAGTGGACGGTTGCCGAGCTGACCTGAGCAGTTCCGCCCTCGATGTAAACATCGTCGTTGCCACCTTGGCCGTTAATCGTGCTCTTGCCGGCGTAGACCCAGATGGTGTCATCGCCGTTGCCGGCTTTGACGGTCGCTTCCGCCGAGGCGTAATTGTATTCCGAAGGATCAGCGGTAAATCCGGTGTTGATGTAGATGGTGTCGTTGCCCGCGCCCGCATCGACAAACGTTTTGTTGGCATGAACCAGCGTGATCACGTCGTTGTCGTCCCCGCCCTGGACGTTGCTGTTGGCGGTGCCCGAGTCTTCGACGCTGATGAAGTCGGCGCCGTCGCCGCCGGAGATCTGGGCATCAATCGAGTTGCCGTTGTACAGCAGCGTATCGTTCCCGCCGCCGAGATTGATGTTGAGCTTCGTCACGCCCGTGTACGTCACGTCGGTATTGTTGAAGGTATCGATCACGCGAACAGACCCATTGTCCTCGATCACCTGGATCTGATCATCACAGCCCACGCTCTGACCTGATCCACCGCTACCGCCCGCGGTGCCCCGGGCGCTGCCGGCGTGGGTTGCGTTGGATTGCTGGATATACGAAGTATACGTGCTGCGAAGCGCCTCAAGAACATGACTCTCGTTACCGGAGTTCTTGTGCTTGCCATCTTCGGTTGTAGCGCTTGAACACCCGTTGATGGTGAGTGTGCCACCCGACTGCGTCACGGTAATCGAAGCGGACAGCATCTGTCGCTTCTCCAAGGATTCCAGAAACATTGTACCCTCCTAAGGGGTTGGGATAGAAGTGATTTTCCGCCCCACTTCGGAGGAACACCCTTCGCAGTGCGGGGCACATCGCCATTGGTATCGGACCGGCCAAATATTAGTTCACAAAGCCAGCTCTGCAAATGAAATCTCAGAGTTTTCTAATGTATTCCCGAAATATTTGCTTTAATCTGGTAAAAATTTTCCATTCGTGCGGTCGTAAAGCCTTCATAAATGTCTAATTTTGAAAGACTTAAAGGTGGGCAAGCTATTCCCTTCGTGCTTTCGCCTTTACCTCGGTCTGCTTGGATTACGTCCAAATGACAGAAACCCGCGATGACGCGGGTTTCTGTCCTGTCGAAGTTCGGTCAAAGATCCTCAATTCACCAAAGACACCCGCCCGCTGTTCGCCAGCGACAAGTAGTAGTGCAACGCGCCGTTTCCGCTCATCGTGATCGACCTCCCGACCATCGATCCAAAGATGTCACCGCCGCCGGTGATGGTGATCGGGCTGAGGGGAGCGTATAGGTCAGCATAGAGAGCAGAGCCACCGCTCAGCTTGACTGAGCCGGGATCGCCGCCGGTCGGGGTCTTCACCATGACGATCCGGAGGTTACCCGGCAGATTCGCCGCCGTAACCGCCTGGCCCGCCATCGACACATCCCCGTAGCAGTAGAACGTCACGGCTCCCATGACATTCACGGTGGAGCGAGCCGTCGTGTCGAAATCTTTGAAGTAGTAATTGCCCGCCGGAAATGTCGCGGTCTGGCCGCTGGTGAGCTTGAGACTTCCGCCCGAAATAGCCGACATCGGCGTCAACCGCGGATTGTCATTGATTGTGCGGATCGAGCCCAAATCCGTCACCGTGTAAACCAGCGGCTGCGTGAGCGGCGATGTCGATCCGGAGACGTGATCGGCGCCGTACACCGCTTTCCCGACACCGGGATGCGCATCGCCGTGAATCGCCCCGTTGCCATTGAGGTTGATGTCGCCATTGCTGGCGACGGAGCCGAGATTGGAGGAGACCGCGCCGCCGGCGGAGCTGTAGCTGTCTGTGGCGCCATTACCCGACATCTTGATGAAGTCCAGCCCCACCGCCGCGTATTGCACCGGGCTCGCGACCGCGATCGCAGACGCATTCACGTTGCATGCGTTCGGGCCAAACATCTTCGAAAAAGGAAGATCGATCGCATTTCCGCGGGCGGCAGTGCGACGAGCAGAGACGCGAACTGAATTGGCGGTGCTGCGCGCGTTTCCCGCCAGCGCCGTGAACGTGTGGTTCGACGCATCCCACCGGCCAAATTCCACATCATTATTGGTATCCAGCGCCACCGGCGTTCCATCAGAAAGATTCGCCGCCGCGATCGTCCTGGCAGCGTTCAGGGCAGGCGTGATTCCGTTCTTCAGCTCACCCGCTGCCGCAAGGGCGGCCGCGTCGGCAGCGACGCGAAGCTGCGTCTTTGCCAACTGCACCCGCCCATAATCCACCGCCAGGGAGCAGAACAGGAACATCACGCTCATGATGATGGTCGCATAAATCAGCCCCATGCCCGATCGATTTCTGCTCTTCATAGTCTTGCGCCTCGATAAAGGAGTAGCAACACCATGCCCCGATTTGACAGACCCGGCCAATGAATCGTATGTCAGAACAGGTCGAAGTCGCGGAAGACCGTGCAGCCTGTAGCGTCAGGCGCGATGACAGCCGTCAAATAATTCCGGTGCCTCACGACGTGGGCGGATAACCCACAAAATGACCTAAAGATCAACCCCTCCCTCGTCAGCGCCGCACCGTCCCCACCTCGATCGATCAGACCTCTTCAACGAACTGCCGGTAGAGCTGCGCATACTTCCCCTCCAGCTTCAAAAGCTGCCGGTGCGTGCCCCGCTCGATGATTTGACCCGCGTCGATCACCAGGATCTGATCCGCCGACATGATCGTGCTCAGGCGATGGGCCACCACAAACGTCGTCCGCCCCGCGAGCAATTTGTCGAGCGACTGCTGGACCAATAATTCCGTCGCGGTATCCACCGCGCTCGTCGCCTCATCCAGCATGAAGATGCGCGGGTCCGAGAGATACGCCCGCGCGAAGCAGATGAGCTGCCGCTGCCCCAGCGACATGTTCCCGCCGCGCTCCCCGACTTCCGTGTCAAATCCCTCCTTCAGGCACATGATCGAATCATGAGCGCCGATCGCGCGGGCCGCCTGAACCACTTCTTCATCCGTCGCATCAGGCCTGGCGTAGCGAATATTCTCAAGCACGGTCCCCGAGAACAGATAGTTCACCTGAAGCACAAGCCCCATCTGCTTGTGCAGGGATTCTCCCGCCACATACCGGATGTCATGGCCATCGACGAGGATTTGCCCCTTCTGCGGCTGATAAAATCGCGCGATCAACGAAACAATACTGCTCTTCCCCGAGCCCGTGTGTCCGACCAGCGCAAACATCTGCCCCGGCTGCGCCTCGAATGAAACATCGTGCAAAACCGGGCGCTCCGGGGTGTACCCAAACGTCACATGCTCAAACGTCACCCGGCCCACGATCCGCGGCAGCGCCTTCGCGCCCCGCTCATCGATCACATCCGCCTTCGTATCCAGAAGGTTAAACACCCGCTCCGCGCCCGCCATCGCCGGCATCAACTGCGTGGCATAAAAATTCCCGAAGTTGATGATCGGGTTCATGAACCAGTCCCAGTACAAAAACGCCGCCACCACCGCGCCCACGCCTTCGATCGTGACCGTGCGCGGATTATCAATGTGCCCGGAAAGCACAAGGTATCCCCCATAGAGCAAAATGATCGTCTTTCCGATAAACCCAATCAGCGTAAGCAGCGGCTGATAAATCCCGTTCACGCGCGCGACGTTCACATTGTTGTACGTATTGTCGTTCTGCAGCGAATTGAACACACCGAGGTTCGGCCCCTGCCGGTTGAACGCCGTCACCACGCGCATCCCGGTGATATTCTCCGCGAGATTCGTCGACACGCGCGTCCACCCTTCACGCGCGATCTGGTGATAGCTCGCCGACTTCGTCCGGTAGTAATGATTGAGACCAAAGATGATCGGCCCCAGCCACGCCACCGAAAGAAACAGCCGCCAGTCAGTATAAAAAAGCATCACCGCGGCGATGAAGATCATCGTCAGGTTCGCCACCACCTGCCAAACCCCCCACACGTTGCATTCGCGCATCGCGCCGATGTCCGAGGTGCAGCGCGAAATGATTCGCCCCAGCTTGGTCTTATCATAATAGCTCATCGACAGTTCCTGCAGGTGCGAGAACAGCGCGCGCCGCAATGAGAACTGAACCATCTCCCCCACCCGAGTCATCATCAGAATGCACTGCCGCTGAAGCACAAACGAACACGCGAACACGCACGCCCACAGCAGAATGAGCCGGCTCACGTGAACAATCGCCTGTCCCTGGCTTGGATGAATAACAAGCTGCTTCGCATGAAACGCCGTGCCGTAATCGATGATCTTCTGCACGAACATCGGCGCCAGCATTTCCAGGACCAGGTGGACCAGCCCGATCCCCACCGCCCATGCATACTGCTTCTTGTGCGGCGCCAGCCAGCCCAGTAACCGCCGCAGCAGCGGCCACTCGATCGGCTTGTAGCGCGCCTCTTCCTGATCTTCATCAGCAAGCGCCGTCGCCGCCGCCGCCTTTGTCTTCTTGCGCCATCGGGATGGAAGCGAGAGCAGCGTCATGGCCGTTCAATCTCCTCCGGTTGCTTCGGCTCATCAGGGCGCGCGCCCGCTGATACTTCAGCCACCTCACGTTCCCGGCTCATCCGGTCCATATGCGATGGCGCATCGCTCTCGCCCGGCGCTTCATCGCCATAAAGCTGTGCGTACGCGATGTCGCGATAGTGGCCGCTTTGCTCCATCAACTCCGCGTGCGTGCCCATCTGCGTCGTGCGTCCCTCTTCCAGAACGATCACCAGGTTCGCGCGCTTCACGGTGCTGATGCGATGCGCGATCACGAACGTCGTCCGCCCATACATCACGAAGCGCATCCCGCGCCGGATCATGTCTTCCGTCTCCGGATCGATGCTGGCCGTCGCGTCATCCAGCACGAGGATTCTCGGGTTGGTCAGAATCGCGCGCGCGATCGAAAGCCGCTGCCGCTGCCCGCCCGAAAGCGAAGCACCGCGTTCGCCGAGCATCGAGTCATACCCTTTGGGTAACACTTCGATGAAATCATGGGCCTGCGCCAACCGCGCCGCCGCTTCAATCTCGCCGTGCGAAATGTCCGGCCGACCGTACGAGATGTTCGCCGACACGCTGTCGGAGAACAGATACGTCTCCTGAAACACAAACGCCACCTGCGTCCGCAAACTTGCGAGCGATGTATCGCGGATGTCCATCCCATCAATCACGATCCGCCCGCCCTGCGGGTCGTAGAATCGCGCGATCAGATTCACCAGCGTCGTCTTCCCCGCGCCCGTCGGTCCGACAATCGCAACAATGCTGCTGCCCGGCACCGTGAACGAAACATCGTGAAGCACCGGTTTCGCCGCGTTGTAGCCGAAAGTGACGTTCTCAAAGACCACCGAACCATTCCCCGCCGGCAGCGCTTTAGCCCCCGGCTTCTCAGGCACCGTCGCCGGCGCCATCAGCACCTCATACAGCCGCCGCGCCGAGACAATCGCGTTTTGATACTGCTCGTTAATCGTCGACACCTGCTGAAGCCGCGTCAGGATCGATCCCATCGCCGACCCGAGAATGATAAAATCCCCCGCATCCAGCTTGCCTTTGATGAAGAAGATCGCCGCCACCCAGAACAGCGACAGGTGCGAAGCGCTCGCGATCGCGCGAATCACCGGTGTGAAGTTCGCAAACATCGTGATTCGCTTGATCACGACGTCGTAATAATTGTTCGAGTGCGCGCGGTACTTCGAGATCTCCTGCTTCTCCGTCGCGAACGCTTTCACAACGTGAACCCCCGCGATGTTCTCGGCAATGATCGTGACATCCTTGTCGCCTGCCTCCATCACCGCCTTGTTCGCCGGCTGAACCTTGTTGCTGAAGCGGATGATGTACCACGTCCAGATCGGCAGCGGCGCCAGCGAAAGCAGCGCCAGCCACGGGCTGCGCGTCGCGATCAGAATAATGTACCCGCTGACGACCAGCGCGATCTCGAGCGTCAGCAAAACCGCCGTCTGAATGAACGACCGAACGTTCTGCAAATCCGTCAGCGCGCGGTTAATCAACTGCCCCGTGGACAGCACATCATGAAACCCAAACCCCACGCGCTGAAGCTTGTCGTAAACCGCCTCGCGAATGTAGAAAACCATCGCCATAGAAAGCTTGGATTCCCACACGATCCGCAGATACCGAAACATCAGCATCAGCACGATAATGCCGATGAGAACAAGCAGGATGTTTCGCAGCGGCGCGTTCGTGTTGGGATGCCACAGCAGCGGCGGCAAATCACGGACATGAAGCGGCATCCCCTCTCCGCTTCGAACCCAGGACCAGAACCCATGCGTCGTCGATTCGCCGCCCACGGCCAGGCTCTTGATGTGATCGATCGCGCCGCCCGTCTGCCGCACCGCAAGCACTTCCAGCGCCACCGTGCACGTCAGATAAAAGCAGCACAGAAACACCAGTGGCTTCACAGGCCGCAGAAACGCGAACATCCACCGCAGCAGTTGCTGGTTCGTCAGTTCATCGGCGACGGACTTATCGGGAGAACCGTTGTTTTCGTCCGGAGGACAAGCCGGCTCCTCGGCCGGCTGCGCGCGGGCCGCGGATGCGTCCTTCTTGTGAACGGGGGCAGACCTTAGCGTCACGATGTCATCAACCGTACAAAAGGAGTAACGCTAGCGACCATCCAGCGCGCGTCAACCCTGGCCTTCCATTTACCGGTCTTTAAGCTAACCTTTTCCCCCGACAGGGTCAGGACATACATATGAAACTTGCATCCACAATGGTTGTCGCGGCATTGGCGGGTCTGATCGGCGTCTCGGCCCAGGCTCAGGAAGCCGGCACGCCCGTGCCCGCGCCTTCAACGACGCTCCCCACGACCCAGCGCGTGCGCCACGAAGCGCAGATCCCGGCCGGATTCAACAAGATCGAAATCGAAGGTCGCATCGCGCTCGCCGAACCCGCGGATGCTCCGCTCGTCCAGCAGCAGCTCCAGGCGATGAAGCCCACCAGCCGGCCTTCGCTCGTCGTCACCATGCTCGATCGCACGAAGCAGAAGCGAGCCGAAATCACCGGAGCGATTGCGGCAGACCTCGGAGCCGATCCCGCCGCGGTCGCGACCGCCTACGACAAGAACGTCATCGATCCCCTCCAGAAAATGTACGATCTGCATCCGCCGGTCCAGTACCTCGTCGCCAACCGCGACCGCGTGAAGGCGCTGCTCAAGAGCGGCTGGCAGGATCCCAATTTCTATTACAACCGCGTCGCCGACGCGATCGTCTTTTCCGGCGGCGTCGCGGTTCGAACCGATGCCCCGATGGATGATGCGGTCATCGGCGCGATCTACGATCCTGCCGCGACCAACGACGGGAAAGTGAAAGCGCTCACCGATTCCGTCGCCGCGACCGAGGGCGACCTGAATAAATTCCTCGACGCCCAGGCCAAGAGCACCGTCGGCGCGGGCCTCGCAACGGTCGTTCACGAAGTGGGCCTGAAGGACTGGGAAGCCAAGGACGATCAGCGCTGGCTGACGCTCGGCGTGCCCATCGTCCTCGCCAGCAAGTACAGCGCCGGCCTCACCGATCAGGCGGAACTGCTCAAGGCCATGACGATGGATAATCCGCAGAATCCCCTGCGCTTTACCAGCGTCGATCTCCTGCATCCGCCCGCAGTTTCGGCGATCAATCCCGAGGCGATGCCGTTCTTCATCGACACCGTCCGCCGAAAATCCGCCGCCGCCATCCAGAAAGTCGCCGAGCAGGGCGGGCAGGGCGCGATCGCGAAAGTGCTCACTGCCGTAAAAGCGCAAAAGCCCGCCGACGGTCCGGCACTCGTGAAGTTGATCCAGGACCAAACCGGGGTCGATTTGACCAAAGATCTGAGCCGCTGATCTGGCGTGGCGCTACTGCTGCGAGCGATATTGCTCAGCGGTGAGAGCGAGCGCCGCCCGCGCGGCTATCCGGGTGATTTCATCTGAAGAATCCGACAGTTTCTGCAACGTGCGCAATGCCGCACGCTGATCGGCGCTACGCGCTGTCCCCACGAAGAAACGCATTCGGCCGAGCGACAGAATCGCCTCCGTCCGCCACATCGGCTCTTGAGATTCGGTAGCGAGGACGGGAACGTCGCCCGCGTGATCGCCCACAACACGCGCATCGATGCTTCGCAGGATGTGGATGACTGGCGTGATGCGCTCCCGAAAGAACGCGAGGCGGGCATGATCGTAAGCGCGAAATGACTCGGCGCCCGCCGAATCACCGGCGTCTTCAGCAACACGCGCGAGTCCCTGGGCGGATGCGCCCAGCAGCGACAGCCCCGCCTCAAGCTCATCGAAGGTAAGACGTTCCGCCGTGAGTGTTTGTCCGAGTGCGAAGCCGGCATGGAGGTATTTGTGGGCGGTGTCGTAGTCTTTTCGTCTGAGCGCGAGAAGCGCGATCCGATCGCTGCAAAGCCGGCCCAACGAGCGAAGCGCCTCCAGCTCCGGTTTCGGGCCGTAGGTGATGATCTCGGCGATTCTCGTTTTGAAGATCTCCCCTCGCGCACAGGAAGTCGCGTCGACGATCGATTGCAGCGCAGGCAGCGCCGCGGGTTTGAACTCTTCCCAGGTGCCGGAATCCGCGAAGCGTTCATAGCGATCCGGATCTTTGGCGTACGCTTCGATTGCTGCTCGATATAGCGGCGTGCCGTCGTGCGCAGCGTCCACATCCAGCACGTGGGGCGGCGTCGGCAGCTCAAGCAGATGCAGATTCCGCGGGTTTCTGGAGAAGTCCGTGGGGGCTGTCGTGGCATTGCCGTGGAAAAGCAGAGTCCCCAACGCTGCTGCGAGGCAAGCCGCGACGATAAGCGAAACTGTGCGGAGCGGATGCCTCTTCCACATCTTTCTTCCCTGAATCCATCGCGCCTGATTATGATCAAGTGCTGACAATATCGCACAACGCAAGCATGAGGGAGAGAGCCATGAAGAACTTTGCGGCATTGACCGTGGTAATGGTCATCACGCTCGCGGCCTCCGGCGCGACGGTCACGGATCGGAACCTCAAAGTTCAGCGATGGGTCAAGGGATTGGATCTGCCGACCGGCATGGCGTTCGTCGACGGCGGCGCGACCGCGCTCGTGCTTGAGAAGAACACCGGCAAGGTTCAGATCGTGAAGGGCCGATCGATTGTCGGAAGCGCGCTCGATCTGCCGGTGGCGAACAATTCCGAGCGCGGCCTGCTTGGGATCGCGTTGGCGCCGGATTTCGTCAAAAGCAAATCCGTCTATCTTTACTTCACGCGCTCGACTTCGAATGTTGACAGTGAGACCGCGGCCGACAACCGCATCGAGCGCTACACGTGGGACGGCGCGAAGCTCGTTTACAGCAAGCGGATCATCAAGCTTCCCGCGACGCCGGGACCGAATCATGACGGCGGGAAGATGGCGTTCGGGCCGGATGGAAAGTTGTATGTCGTCGTCGGCGAGCTGAATCGCAACGAGCGGACGAGCAATCACGGCGAGTCCGGGCAAACCAATCGCATCGGCGCGATCCTGCGCCTGAACCCGAGCGGGACGAGCGTCACCTCCAATCCATTCTACAGCGCGAGAAATATCGGCACCGCCAATGCCGCGCTGAACGACATCTACGCGTACGGCGTGCGCAATAGTTTTGGGATTGGTTTCGATCCGGTCAGCGGCACGCTCTGGGACAGCGAAAATGGGGCACAAAAATATGATGAGATCAACCGCGTTCGGCCTGGGTTTAACAGCGGGTGGGAGAAGATCATCGGCCCGGTCAGTCGCAACGGCGGGAGCACGCCGGATCTGGTTTCGCTGGGTGGGCGGGCGGCGTATGCCGATCCGCGATTCAGTTGGGTAACGCCTGTCGCGCCGACGGATTTGGAATTCTTTCCCTCGTCGAAACTTGGCGGCCAATATGCCAACGACATGTTCGTCGGCACCGTGCATGGTGGAAACATCCTGCATTTCGACCTCAGTCCGAGCCGGAAGACTTTGTCGCTGACCGGGCCGCTGGCGGATGGTGTTGCTGACAACACGGCGGATTCTCTTTTCGCGGAGCAGGCGGCGATTCGGTTTGGGTCCGGCTTCGGAATCGTCTCCGATCTGCTGACCGGACCTGGGGGGATGTACGTGGTTTCGCTGGATGGATCGATCTTTCGCATTTCGGCAAACGCAACGGCGACGATGGCGGGGCTGATGCAGGCGCAATCGTTGTCGATCGCGGACTTCGGCGAGCTCTCTTCGAGCCTGAGCCTCAGAGCCGAAGGCAGTCGAGCCGTGCCCGAGGTTGGCAGCGGCGCTGTGATCATTCTGGCGGCGTTCCTCGGGATGAAACGATCACCCGGCGGCATGGCGGGAGCGCGTCGAGGAAGGCTTTGCCGTAGCGTTTTGTGATGATGCGCGGGTCGAGGATCGCAACGATGCCGGTGTCGGTTTTGGCGCGGATCAGGCGGCCGAAGCCTTGCTTGAGTTTGATGACGGCTTCGGGGACGGAGTATTCCATGAAGGGGTTTCCGCCTCGGCGGGTAATCATTTCCAGGCGCGCTTCGGTCACAGGTTCATCCGGGACGGCGAAGGGGAGCTTGGTGATGATGACGTTGCGGAGGGCATCGCCCTGCACGTCGATGCCTTGCCAGAAGGAGCTCGTGCCGAAAAGGACGGCATTTTCGGCGGCGCGGAAGCGCTCGAGGAGGATTTTTCGCGGAGCGTCTTCGCCGTGGACGAGCACAGGATGGCCCAGTTCTTCGAGTGCGGGGCGAAGGCGGGCGGCGGCATCCTTGAGCATTTTGTAGCTGGTGAAGAGGACGAAGGCGCCGCCGTTGGTTTGCCGGATGTAGTGAAGGATGCGCTCGCAGGCGGCGGGGAAGAAGCGCAGGGTGTCGGTGGGATCGGGGAGGTCGGTTTCGAGGTAAAGGGTGGATTGGGTTTCGTAGTCGAACGGCGAGCCGAGGGCGAGGGTTTTTTCGCGGATGACTCCGAGCCGGGATTTGATGTAGGCGAAGCGGGGGTCGGGGGCAGGCTGTTTCTTTTCCGTAGCATGGGCGTCTCGCCCATGCGTTTGTTGGGTCCGCTCAGTCAACCCGATCGCTTCGTCGATCACAGGGTCATTCCGATCTCGTAAGGACCAGCCTTTGAATCCCGCATGATCGGGGTTTGACCATGCGTAGTCGATCGAGTGATTCAGATCGGCTTCATCGCGAATAAGGTGGTCGTAGTATTCGTCCTGCCAAACAACTCCTTTGCGCGAAAGCATTTGATTCATGCGATGCGCGGTAAAGGATTTCCAGCTGTGCAGAATCTCAGGCAGCTCATGCCCATCCAGCGGCTGAACCACCACATGGGCGTGGTTTGGCATGATGGCCCACACTAGCAGCCGGTAACGGTCGCCGTCGAAGTGCCGCAATGCGTCCGCGACCATCTCGCCAATCTTCGGCTTGCGCAGGAAACATTCTCCGCGGCACTCGTTAAGGATGGAATCCACCTTTGATTCGTGCAGGTGTTTTAAGCGAGCCGTTTCTACTGGTGTGAGGGGCCGATTTTGTGCCGCTGCCCTGGCATTGATGGTTTCTCGTTCGACGCGGAGCGCTTCGGCTGCGGCACGTGGGAGTGAGTCAGCAAGGCGGAAGGTGACGGCGTAGATGCCACCGGATTTGGTCCAGTGGGGCAATTTCGCGCCTTCTCTTGTTTTTAGATCAGGAGAAGGCATGGGCGGGACGCCCACGCTACGTTTGGGAGGCCACGGTTTCGTGGAAGTGGATCCGGCGCAAAGGGTGGCGCTGGTGAGGACCACGCTGTGGAGTTTTTCGAAGAGGTACTTTTGCAGGCCCTGGGCGACGTCGATGGGGGCGGCATGTAACGATATCCTTCGTGGCGTGCGCTCAGTGGATTCGATCCAGTAGACCGCGTCCTCCAGCTTCTGGGCGAGGATCGAGTCGAGCGCTTCGGCCAGCGCGGCGACTTTGCCGGCGTGGCTGGAGAGCTCGGATTGTTCGGCTTCGTCCTTGATCCCGGCGAGCATGGCTTTGATGTGCTTGGAGAGATCGCGGAGCCTGGGGGAAAGGTCGTTTTCGATCCAGTTGGATTCCTGGATTCGGCCGTTGGATCGGCCTCGGGATTGTTGGTAGCGCAGGGTGCGTTCGAAGAAATGTTCGATGCGGTCGTGAAGCTCGACGATGGCGCGGATGGCGTCGTTTGCTTTGGAGCCGTGGGTGGAGAGGATGCCTCGGCCTTTTTTCGCATCGTAGAGAATGCGAAGCTCGTACTTGAGTCCTCCCTCGGAGATCTTAAGGCCGAAGTGTTCGCCGGCGACGTCTTCGAGGGTGTGGGCTTCGTCGAGGATGAGCAGGTCGTACTTGGGAAGGTAGTTGACGCCGGCCATGCGGAGGGCGAGATCGCTGAAGAGGAGGGCGTGGTTGACGACGAGAATGTTGCCGGTCTGCATGCGGCGTTTGGCGGCTTGCCAGAAGCACTTGTCGTAGAAGTCGCATTTTTTGCCGAGGCAGTTTCCGTGCTCGGCGCAGACTTTGTCCCAGACATCCGGCTCGGGAAGGCTGGGGAGATCGGTGAGTGAGCCTTCGGTGGTTTGGGTGGCCCACTCTTCCACCATCCAGAGTGAGTCGAGCTGTTTCTGGTGATCGAAGAAGTAGCCCTGGCGGGTGCGGGTTTGTTGAAGGCGGCGCTGGCAAAGATAGTTGGATCGGCCCTTGACGAGGACGGCGGTGAACTCGTCGGGCATGAGGGATCGGAGCAGGGGGATGTCCTTCTCGATGAGCTGTTCTTGTAGCGAGATCGTGTGGGTGGAGATGACGACGCGCTTCTTGTGCTGAACGGCGAAATGGATTGCGGGGATGAGGTAGGCGAAGGATTTTCCGACGCCCGTGCCGGCTTCGACGAGGAGGTGGTGGCCATGGGTGAAGGCGGATTCGACGGCGGCAGCCATCTCGAGCTGCTGCGGGCGATGCTCGTACTTGTCGGCGAGCCGGCGGGCGATGGCGCCATCGGGGTCGAGGATGTCGGTGAGATGGGTGGGCATGGTGGGTTGGTGATTGTAAGGGCTGGGCGGGAGAGTTGAAGTAGGGCTGAAAATCTTTCAGGATGGGGCATTTTGGGGAAGGCAAGAGGCAAGAGGCAAGAGTGGAGAGTTCGATGGCGGTGGCGTGGGCGCTATGGATGGGCGAGGGGCGGTGGTGCGGACGGCTTCACGGTGGGGGTTTATCAGAATTCGAGTTGTCGGCCTGCGCGGGCGTCGTCGGCGAGTTTTAGGATCTCAGTACCGCCGCCGCTGTAGACCAGCTCTCCAAGCTCGGAAAGGAGAGCGCGGTTGATGGTTGAATTGGCTTCGACGACTCGAATGAAATCAACGGCATCCTGCTTTTTGTCGGGTAATCTTCGAAGCGGCGAGACCATCGATGAGAACTTTGCGGCCAAGACGCCCTCGAGGACGGGGATGCGGATGGTTTCGTTGCCGATCGAGATTTCGCGTGCATCGGACAGCAGGCGTGACCAGAGCTTCGCGGCGGAGGGCTTCATGACGTCGATCGCTTCCAGATCTTGATCCATGAATCGGGTCACGACAGGAGTATCGTGGATTTTCAAATGAGGATAGGCGGCACTTATCGCGTCCGCTGCTTTCTTGGGGAACTGCACGATCACATCCACATCGACGGTAGCGCGGGGTCGGCCCGTATACCCGTTGGCGGCGTGAGCCCCGACGATGACGTACTTCACGCCTGCGTCCTTCAAGACACGGGCGACGTCAGTGGGTCCAATGGGTCGGTTCTGCATCTTGGCGAGTTGTATACCGAGCGCGATGTCTTCGGCGATTTGAGGTGCACGGACAACAGTTTGCAGCATTCGAGGATTGTACCCGATTACTCAGACAACCCCGATGTCTTCATTCCACAGTTCCGGGTGGGATTTGATGAAATCGGTCATCATTTGGATGCATTCGGGGTCTTGAAGGTCGGTGAGCTCGATGCCGTTGGCGCGCATGAAGGAGGGGGAATTGCCCCATTTGGCTTGGCCGCCGGGGAAGGTGTTGGATTCGCCGACGATGACCTTGGGGATGCCGAACTGGATGACAGCGCCGGTGCAGAGGTAGCAGGGCATGAGGGTGGAGTAGAGGATGGTGTCTTTGTAGGTCTTTTGGCGGCCGGCGTGCGTGAGGCAGTTGATTTCGGCGTGGGCCATGGGATCGCCGTTCTGGACTCGGCGGTTGTGGCCGGCGGCGATGATCTGGCCGTTGCGGACGAGGACCGAGCCGATGGGGAGGCCGCCCTCCGATAGGCTCTTTTGGGCTTGGTCGAGGGCGGCTCTTAGGAAAGGATCCATGGGATGGGGTCTCCTGATTGGGGGGGAGTTTAGCAGAGGGAAATCCGAAGCACGAACGGGAGGAAATCCGAAGCACGAAACCCGAAATCCGAAACAAATTCGAAGCACCAAGAAGAAAATGGGAAACCGGGTGTTTTGAACATTCGAGATTTCTTCGATTGTTTCGGATTGTCCAACTACGGCCCAATGGCGCGAGTTTCAGATTTCGAATTTATTCGGGTAACTTCATTCCGCAACTATGCTTACGTCACATCGCGGGTTGTTTCTGGCGAAACTTATTGGGTTGGGGGTCGTAAGGGAGTAGAATCACGCCCGATAGATCGGGCGACCGATGTATTGATAACGGCTTTGGCGGCCACGCATGTTGCGTCTCCCGCCGGGGCTTTAGAGTCTCTAACTCGCGGTGCGAAACGGCGTCTCCTGCGGCACGAAGCGGTAATTAGGAACCGGTGCCGGAAGCCACGTCGCGAATGTGCGCGAGGGAATAACTTGTCCGCGACGGTGCAATCGGCGGACGTTAAGTTATTTCCTTTCGTGCGTTTCCCGCAAATGGACGGACTGTCATGGCTATTGATCCGCGCTTTTTGGCTGAGTCGGGGCGGGAAGTCTTCATTGGGAATGAGCTGCTCGTAAAGGGTTGCCTGGAGACCCAGGGCGGGGTTCATCTGTTGACGGGGTATCCGGGGTCGCCGGTGGCGGGGTTCTTTGATGTGCTTGGGGATATCGGGCCGCTGCTGAAGAAGCATGGAATGCGCGCCTATCAAGCGAACAATGAGGCGTTGGGTGTGGCGGCGGTGAATGGTTCGCAGATGGCGCCGATGCGCGCGATCGCCGCGATGAAAAGCGTTGGGGTGCATGTTGCATCGGATGCGCTGGCGCTGGGGACGCTGGCGGGGGCGCATCCGCAGGGAGGGGCGGTGATCATTATGGGGGAGGATCCGTGGTGTGAATCGACGCAGGTGCCGGCGGATTCGCGTTTTCTTTGTGAGCACATGCGGATGCCGGTGGTGGAGCCGGGGACGTTGCAGGAGTTGAAGGATTGGGTGGATGCTTCGTTCAAGCTTTCGCAGGTCGCGGGGTTGTATATTGGGTACATCGTTACGGTGGCGCATGCGGATGGGGGGGGGACGGTGGAGTGCCGGGGGAATCAGTTTCCGGTTTTGAATACGAACGAGAAGGTGGAGTTGGAGACGGGGAAGGTGGATTTGGAGAGGGTGTTGTTACCGCCTCGGACCTGGAGGCGGGAATTGGCGATTGGGGAGCGGTATCGGGTTACGATGGAGAAGGCGCGGGAGTTGGGGATTAATAGGATCGATCGTGGCATGGGCGTCTCGCCCATGCAGCATGGGCGAGACGCCCATGCCACGCAGGAGAGCGCGCCAATTGGGTTTATTGTGACCGGAATGGGTGGACCGTACCTTGACCATGTCCTCGCAGAATTGGGACTCGGGGGTGTGTTTCCGGTTTTGAATATGGGGATGAGTTATCCGGTGGATGTGCGGATGGTCGAGGAGTTTTCCCGGCTATGTAAGCACATGATCGTGATTGAGGAGCGGCGGAGTTTTCTGGAGAAGAATATTCGGGATTCGGCGTATCAGCAGCTTCAGCACGAGGTGGCGAGCGATGTGGTGAATCGGTTGTATGGGAAGCGGTTTCCGGTTTTGCATGGGCGAGACGCCCATGCTACGCAGGAGGGGATTCCTGATACCCGGGGACTGAATTATTCGGTTTTGGCGCAGAAGCTGATTCCGTTGATTCAGTCTATCGACGCCATTCCGGCGGAGCTGCGGAATGGGCGGTTGACGGCGGAGCTGGCGCGGCTGCGGGAGGTGTCGAAGCCGAAGCTGGAGATTTTGTCGAGCGAGATTGTTTCGCGAACGCCTACGTTTTGTCCGGGGTGTCCGCATCGGGATTCATCGGCGGCGCTGCTGGAGATTCGGAAGAATCTTTCGGATGCGAAGTACATGATGGAGACGCACGGGCGGAAGCCGGTGGATATGGTGGCGCATGGGGATACCGGGTGCTACACGATGCTGATGTTTGCGCCGACCGAGCAGTTGATGCATAACTATTCGGGCATGGGGCTGGGCGGAGGGACCGGCAGCGGGATCGATCCGTTCATCACCAACAAGCAGTTGGTGTTCATGGGGGATGGGACGTTTTTTCATTCGGGGCAGCTTGCGATTTCGAATTCGATCAAGGCGAATCAGGACATCTGCTACATCATCCTGGAGAACGGCACGACCGCGATGACCGGGCATCAGGAGCATGCGGGGGTGGACGAGGATTTGCTGGGGAACAAGCATTACATCCAGGATATTGAGAAGATTTTGCGCGGGATGGCGGCGCATACCCCGATCAAGATCGTGAAGATGTCGCCGGCGGATCGGGATGATTACAAGAAGACGCTGGAGGCGACCATTCTGAGCGATGGCGTGAAGATCATCATCGCGGACAAGGAATGCGGGATCACCAGGCAGCGGACGGTCTCGCGCGGGGAGCGGAAGATCATTAAGGAGCATGGTTTTCTACCGACGAAGACACACATGAACGTGACGCAGGAGGTTTGCGAGAACTGCTTGGAGTGCACGAAGCAGACGGCTTGCCCGGGGTTGACGGTTGTCGATACGGATTACGGGAAGAAGATTGATACGGATTTGACGTGGTGCGTGAACGATGGGGCTTGCGAGCGGGTGCGGACGAGCAATGAATATGGGACGAGTGTTAAGCCTTGTCCGAGCTTTGAGCAGGTGACGATTCTGCGAAAGAAGCGGAAGCGGTATACGTTGCCGAACATGCATTTGGATCGGCTGCCGGAGCCGGGGTTTGTGCATGAGATGAAAGCGGTTGGGGCGAGTTGGCGCGTGCATATGGCCGGGGTTGGCGGGATGGGGATTGGGGTTGTCGGAGCGATTTTGGTGCGGGCGGGACATAAGGAGGGGTATCGGGTCATTTTCCAGGACAAAAAAGGCCTGGCAATTCGCAACGGCGGCGTCTACTCGCAGATGACCTTTGTGAATGACGGTAGCACGGGCGTCTCGCCCATGCCGCATGGGCGAGACGCCCATGCTACGCATACCGGCTCCATTCCTTACGGGAAGGCGGACCTTCTCCTTGGCGTTGATGTGCTGGAGGCGGCGCGGGCTACGGATCCTCGGGAGGGGTTCCGGGTGGCGCATCGGAAGAACACGGCGGCGGTGTTGAATCTGCATAAGCAGCCGACGGTTTTTACGTTGCTGGGGCGGGATGATTTTGATCCGGAAAAATTGCGCGATGAGGTGTATCGCCATTGCCGGGAGGATCTGTCCTATGCGAAGAACCTGTCGCAGATCTGCGAAGAGCGGCTGGGATCGAAGCAGTTTGTAAACATCATGATGCTGGGTGTGGCGTATCAGCTTGGGCTGATTCCAGTGAGCGCGCATTCGATCGCATGGTCAATCAAGGACACCATCAAGCGCGAGCATCGAAAGAATCTGAAGGCGTTTAATATTGGAAGGAAGCTGGCGCTGGAGCCGCGGGCGCTGCCGGTGAAACCGGTGCCGGAGACGTGGGAGCAACTGGTTACGAACAAGTCGCGGATCTTGCGACGGACGAAGTTTTCCGGGCGTCGGTGGGCGGGAGATTTTGAGAAGCTGGTCAATACGGCGATGAAGCTCATGCGGCATTTGTCGGATGAGACGAAGTATGACCTGGCGCTGCGGATCTATGATTTGATGCAGTACCAGGATTTCCATTACGCCAAGAAGTACATGGACCTGGTCCGGAGCGTGTATCGGCGCGATTCGATCGAGAACAAATTCGCGGCGACCGGCGCGGCGGTGATGAACCTCGCCAAGGTGATGCTGATCAAGGATGAGCCTTATGTTTCGTATCTCCTCACGCGATACGAAAAGAAGCAGCGGGATCTGGCGAAGTATGCGGTCGATGTGGCCAATGGGGACAAGCTCGTTTACCGGCATCACACGCGGCCGGAGTTCGTGATCTTTGGGAAGCGATACCGGCTGAACATCACGACGACGGATTGGATGCTGAACATCGCCAGGCACGGGAAGTTCGTGCGGAAGCTGAAGGCCTGGCATCCGCGCGAGACATCGTTTCGCGAATGGTATATCGGATTGCTGGATGGGATCGATCTTTCGAATCCGACGAGCTATGGGCGGGCGATGAAGATCCTGAAGTGCCCGGAAGAGGTGAGCGGGTATCGGGAGATTCGGTATCCGAAGATGGATCGGGCGCGAGAGCTGGTGGAGGGGGAGTTGAAGCGGAGGCCTAGCGTGGAAGTGGAAGTAAATCGCGATGCGGTCAGTGCGCTGCAGAGCGTGTGAATGCACCGGCATTCCTGCCCGCGTCTTATCATCAATACCCCTGGTGTTCCGCATGGGATCGCATGGCGACAGCGAGCGCCCTCCCGGCTACAATCGTCGCAAAGGGACTCATGAGCAAAGCCCACGTCGATCCCGCGGAATTGCGCCGGTTTTCTTCGGACCTCAGCCGTTTTAACAACGAACTGCAGCGCCTGGTTTCCGGGCTCCACTCGCGCATGCGTGGTCTCGAAAGCACCTGGCGCGATCAGGAACAGAAAAAGTTCGCCGAGGAATTCGACGCGACGGTCAAGATGCTCTCGCATTTTTTAGAGTCCAGCCAGGAACACGTGAGCTTCCTCGGCAAGAAGGCCGCCCTGATCGAAGAATATCTGAAGCAGCGTTAGTCTTAGCACGCGCATCTTGCCGGTAGCACGGCATCCTGCCCGTGTTAACAATTCAGAGACGGTTGTTGCATCGTTTGTTCAAAAAGGGGATCACGGACGAGTCGTCCGTGCCACCGTTCATGGAATCCGCCAAAGTCAGTTCGATCGATGCGCTCCGCGGCTTCCGCGCGGCTCTGATCAAGTTTGCCGAGACCGCGGGGTCCGCCATCACGGATGCCGACGGCGACGTGCGCTCGACCATGATCTGGCTCGAGCGCGATCAATTGACCTACTGGAAGGGGCAGATCCGCAAACGTCACGATGATCTTGAGCGCGCCAAAGAAGCGCTCCGCCACAAGGAGCTTTTCAAATCACCGCACGGCGGGCGGGCCTCCGTGGTGGATGAGCAAAAAGCCCTCGCCCGGTGCAAGGCCGCGTTAACCGAGGCCGAGCAAAAGCTCATCAACACCAAAAAGTCCGCGATGCGCCTGCAAAAGCAAATGTCGGAATTTACAGGCCAGCTTCAGCGCCTCGGCACCACCGTGCAAAGCCGCATTCCCGCCGGCGTCGCCGACCTTGATCGCATGGTCGCGCTCCTCGACCAGTATGTGTCGATGCACGCGCCGGCAGCGGCGACCAGCTCGGCAGAAGCAGAATCCGCCTCCATGCTCCGTGCGGTTCCGGATGCCGCCCATCCCAATGCGGACTCCAAATCGTTGCGCAAACACACGCCCACGCCTGCAACTCGCGCAGCAGTCTTGCCGGGCCTCGTTGCTTTCGGATCCTGGAAAACGCCTGAGATCAAGATTGCGCAATTGGATGCCCTTTCAACTCTAAATCTCTCGCAGGTCCCGATCACCGACGATCAAATCGTGATCCTCGCCCGCGACGTCAGCGACGCCGAGAACGTGTACCTCGAGCGGATGGCCCCGGCTTTTTCCAACGACTCCGGCTGGTACATCGGCGACGCCCACTCCCACGCCAGCGATCAAAAGCTCGTCGCGCTGAAGGTGGCGGAGGTGCTTGCCATGCGTTCGGATTTCAATTCGGTTCTAAGCTTCCCTCTCGGCTCTCTCCTCGCGCTCGATTCAAACGGCATCGCTACAATCCTGGACGCGCGGGACCGCGATCTGTGGGCCGACATCCGATTGTCAGTCAACACGACCAATCCCGCGATTTCCGACGACGACCCTGACGAGGAACACTGACCATGGGCTGTCAAGAAGGTCGCGGCGCTCTCGCCCGCGCGATGAAAGATCTGATGCTCCGCTGGGCCGAAACCCGCTCCCAATGGGACGATGTCAATGCCCGCCGTTTCGAGCAGGAGCGGCTCTTAAGCCTGGAGCAGGACCTTCGCGCCGCCGTCGGCGCGATGGATACGATGGCGATCCTCCTGCAGCAAATTCGCCGCGATTGTGAGTAGAATAGTGACCGTGACCCAAGCCGCCATCACGCCCGATGCGCCCCCGCCGGAATCCACCCGGCGCGATGTTCAACGCGCCATCCTGAACGACCTCGTCATGCTCGCGACCGAATGCGCCAACCGCGAGGCCCAGATCGATCAGCAACACACAACGTCCGTTGAAGAAGCGGGCAAGAAAGAGCAGTGGAACATCTCGGATCTCGCTCGAAAGTTCGAGCAGGTGAAGATTGACATCCAGCGCCGCCACGATGAGAAGGCCACCGAAGTCGAACAGACGTATCAGAAGGAAGTTTCTGAGATATCCGACACGGCCAGGGGCGAAAAAGAGCTGCTCGATCAGAACCACGAAGCCGCCACCGGCGACGTGCGGGAAAAGGTGAACAAGGCCGTCTGGCTCGCCGACAGCGTGCTTGAAGGGACGCAGAACCAACTCCGCGCCGAGTTGAAACAGGGCAAGGACAAGCACGGTTCGCAATGGGAAATTTTGGGCGAGAAGGAACAGCAGGCCGCCGCCTTGCTTGCGCTCTATAACGTCGCCGTTCCCCCAGCGCCCGCCGCGACAGAGAAGGCGGAATCCGAGCCCCCGGCTCCAGCGCCCGACACGGATGAGAAAGTCCTCGCCGCGGATGTCGAGCGCCTCACCCTCCAGACCGAAGAAAGACTCGGTGATCTCAAAGTCGTCTTTCTGCCCAAGCTATTCGTCGGGGTCCGACCCTTCCTTCTTCTGATTCTCATCGTGATCGTCGCCGGCGCCATTGCGCAGGTTGTGACCGATGGCATTCCCCTGAATTTCAGGAGCATCACTCCCGAGTTCAAACAGATCGCCCTCGCCGTCGGCGGCGCGTTCATCGGCAGCATTCTGCTCGGCATGCTCCTCAACTGGCTCGGCAAGAAGCACATCCGCCAGGCCTACGAGCCCGTTCGCCAATCCATCGCGGACGGCCGCGCCGCCATCGATTGGCAACTCGAACAGTATGAGGCCGTCCAGCAAGCCAAGGCCCATCGCGCCGAGCGCAAGCGCTCGATGGAAGTGATGGCCGTCAAGCAAAAGTACGCCCCGGTCCTCAACCGCGCGCAGGAGAATCGTGAGCGCGCCCTCAACGCCACGATGGCCGATCACGAACGCCGCATGGCGCGCGCCGAAGTTAAGAAAACCCAGTCGCGCCAGGAACTGGTCAAATGGCGCGAGCAGAAGCTGGAGGAATTGCAGGTCCGGTTGCAACATGAGCAGGCTTCGATGAAGCAGAAGCAGGGGGGTGTCCTCGGTGATGCGAAGAAGAAGTTCGATGACGCCCGCGCCGATCTCGAGCACCGGTGGTACGACGGCTTGCGCAAAATCCAAGCGCCCATCGGCAATGCCGACGGCAACGGACACGCAACCTCCAACTGGTCCGACCCCGCCTGGAAAACCTGGAAACCCCCGCGCGTCTTTCCCCGCGACGTTCGTCTCGGCGAGCTTCAGGTCGATCTCAAGCGCTTCACCGAAATGAACGACCGCCCGCTGAGCCTCAAGGTCCCCGATGCCTTCAGCGTCCCCACCACGCTCGCATTCCCGCAGCAGGCCTCGCTGATGATCCACACCGATCGCGAAGGCCGGGATGACGCGATCCGCACGCTCCAGATGGTGATGGCGCGCCTGCTCACCAGCCTGCCGGCAGGCCGCGCGCGGTTCACCTTGATCGACCCCGTTGGTCTTGGTCAAAGCTTCGCCGGGTTCATGCACCTCGCCGATCACGATGACACGCTCGTCGGTGGCCGGATCCTCACCGATGCCGAGCAGATCGATCAGCGCATGCGCGACCTGACCGAGCATATGGAAACGGTGATCCAGAAATATCTCCGCAACGAATTCGCCACGATCGACGAGTACAATGCCCAGGCCGGCGAGCTCGCAGAACCTTACCGCTTCATCGTCGTCGCCGATTTCCCCGCGAGCTTTTCATCCGAAGCCTTTCGCCGACTCTCCGCGATCGCGTCCAGCGGCGCCCGGTGCGGCGTCTATCTCCTCATCGCCCGCGACACCGGCCTGCCGCTTCCGTCCACCGTCCGTCTGGATGATCTCGAAGCGAACAGTCTCAATCTCATCCGCGAGAACGGCCGCTTCGTCTGGCGCGATGATGTCTTCCGCCAATTCCCCCTGACGCTCGATGCTCCGCCCGGCGAAAACGCGCTCACCGAGATTCTCCACGTCGTGGGCAAATATGCCAAAGAAGCCAAGCGCGTCGAAGTCGCGTTCGACACCATTGCCCCGACGAACGACAAGATGTGGTCCCTCAGCGCCACCGACGAGCTTCGCGTCCCAATCGGCCGAATGGGCGCCACGCGACTGCAGGAACTGAAGCTCGGCCGCGGCGTCGCACAGCACGTCCTCATCGCGGGAAAAACCGGTTCCGGTAAGTCGACCCTGCTTCACGTCATGGCCACGAACTTAGCGCTTTGGTATTCCCCCCAGGAAGTCGAGTTCTATCTCGTCGACTTCAAGAAAGGCGTCGAGTTCAAAACCTACGCGACCAGCGAGCTCCCCCACGCCCGCGCCATCGCCGTCGAATCGGACCGCGAGTTCGGCCTGTCCGTCCTCCAGCGCCTCGATGCGGAACTCATCCGCCGCGGTGAACTCTTCCGAAAGTTGGGCGTTCAGGACCTCGCCTCCTACCGCCGCGAAATGCAGGGTTCAGGGTCCAGGGTTCAGGGTTCAGAAAAGCCCGCTTCCTCCCTGAACCCTGAACCCCAAACCCTGAACCCTTACCTTCCTCGCACCCTGCTGATCATCGATGAGTTCCAGGAATTCTTCAGTGAAGACGACAGGCTCGCCCAGGACGCCAGCATCCTGATTGACCGCCTTGTCCGCCAGGGCCGCGCCTTTGGGATCCACGTTCTTCTCGGTTCCCAAACCATCGGCGGCGCCGGTCTCCCGCGCTCCACGCTGGGTCAGATGGCCGTCCGCATCGCGCTGCAAACATCTGAAGCCGACTCCCAACTCATCCTCGGCGACAGCAATTCCGCCGCCCGCTTGCTCACCCGCCCCGGCGAAGCGATCTACAACGATCAGGGCGGCCTCGTCGAAGGCAACAGCCCCTTCCAGATTTCCTGGCTCTCCGATGAGAAGCGCGATCAGCTCCTTGCCAAAGTCCGCGACCTCCACCGCGCGCAGAGACTTCCGCGCCGTTCCCAGATCGTCTTCGAAGGAAACGCCCCCGCGCCGGTCACTCAAAACCGTAAGCTTGCCGAACTTCTCGCAGCTCCCGCATATCCGGCTGCTACGCCGCTTCCCCTCGGCTGGCTCGGCGAACCCGTCGCCATCAAAGATCCAACCTCCATCCCCTTCCGCCGCCAAAGCGGCGCCAACGCGCTGATCATCGGCCAGCAGGAAGAATCAGCCCTCGCGATGATGCTGACTTCAATCGTCTCCCTCGCCGCGCAACTCCCACCGCAACAGTCCAACTTCTACATCTTCGACGGCACCCCCGCCGATTCCGCCCTCGTCGGCTCATTTGAGCGCATCAAGAAAACCATTCCTCACGATGTAAAGCTTGTCGAATGGCGCGCGACCGAAGAATCGCTGAACGAAATCACCGCCGAGATGGCCCGCCGCGAAGCCGACCCCGGCGGAACCTTTCCCTCCACCTTCGTCTTCATCTACGGCCTTCAGCGCTACCGCGTCTTCCGCAAACAGGAAGACAACTTCTCATTCTCCTCCGGTGATGACGCCAAAGCCCCCGCCCCCGACAAACAATTCCAGGATCTGCTTCGCGAAGGCCCGAGCGTCGGCATCCACATCATCACCTGGGCCGACACCCCAGCCTCCGTCGATCGCACCCTCGACCGCGGCTCCATGCGCGAATTCGACCATCGCATCCTCTTCCAGATGTCCGCCAACGATTCATCCAATCTCATCGATTCCCCCTCCGCCAACAAACTCGGCATGAACCGCGCCCTCGCGTATTCAGAAGAGCAAGGCGTCATGGAAAAATTCCGACCGTACGCCATGCCCACCGAGAAGTGGATGGACCACGTCAAACAAAAGCTCGCCTCTCGACCCAAGTAGACCGCAAAGAGCAAACCCGCTCCCACCAGGAGGAGAGCCGGGGCGTCCCCGCCCCGCCCCCAGATCGCGCATCAACGAAAAACCAGCTCGCTCGGACGGCGGCATGTCGTCCGAGCGAGCTTCAGTTTCCCCCGACATCTGATGAAGTCGTCCCTGCTCGAACGCCTTCACCGATATCCCTAATCAGCATCCACCGAAGTATTCACCTGCGCCGGGCGCCGAACGCTCGGAGCCGAAACTTTCCGAACCCTTCGTGATCGTCCCACGGTCTGCTGCTCCGCCGTCGCACGACGTTCCGGATTCTCATTCGCCACCGTCACCGCGGATGCGGCATCGGGAGCATAAAGATCCGCCCCGATCTCCTCCGCCAGCCCCTCGGCACGTTTGTAAATTCCGCCGCAGCACATGATCTGCATCGCCGGGCAGCTGTTCACTTCACGCAAGTAGTCGATCAGCTTCCGCACCGCCGGAACAGCGCTGGGCAAGGTGCCAAACATCACCAGCAGATCCGGGCGCGTGTTCCCGATCAGCTGAAGAACTTCATCATCGGGAACGCCGCCACCCGCGAACTTGACCGTCCAGCCGTCAGCTTCAAAGAGGTCCGCGGTAAGCTGCCCGCCCAACTCCTCAGGCTCATCATCCCCGCAGAAAATCAAGACTGTCTTATCGTTCGACGCCTTCCGCTCGAGCTGCCCCGAGAGCTGGTCGGCCAGCGTGCGATTCAGGCGCGTTGCCAGGTTCAGGCTCGAAAGCGTGATGCGATCATCGCGATACAAATCCTGGATTTCTTCCATCGTCGGCCAAACGAGCGACGAGAGCAGCTCAGCGGCAGTTACGTTGCCCGCCCGCGCCGTTTCCGTCACCTGCCGCGCCGCCGAGCGATCGCCAGCCAAAAGAGCCTTAAGGTAATTCTGCGACCACTCATTGTTCATCCGGTTCATGAAAGTCTCCGAAGCGAATTCAATTGCCGTCCCGGGCAACCGTTCGCCTTTAACATGGGCACTTCCATGCACCCGAATAACCCGCGTCGCATGTTAAACTGGATAATATGCGACACAGTAGGTATCGGAGACGATGGTAAAATATCTTTACCCATTTTAACATACGCGCAGCACGTTTAATCGTAGCCTATTATCTGTAAAAGAGTTATACGAATTTGGTCTAAATTCTAGCCCCTAATTTCCCATTCGAAACCCGCGTCCCGCAACCAGAGCCGCCCACCAAGGGCGCAGGAATTGGATGAAATCCGGATTACCGCGCTTTCCGCGATGCCCCTTGGATTCGGATGTCCCCCGTGATGTTGGAACCCAGTCCGCGCTTATCGGACGGCGCTGGTGGTCGGCGCGATCTTCGCCGCCGCCTCAATCAACCGCCGCGCCCCCGTTGGATCCGCCCATTCCTGCCGCGCCACCAGCGTCCCATCACGCCCAATGATAATGAGGCTGTTCTCGCTTGCCCCCAGCGCATCCGAAACCGAATCATCCATCTCATCGATCAACGTGGGCAGCGTGATTTTCAGTCCATCCCGCGCCTTCGTCGCCGCCGCCCGGCGATCGCTCGTGCTCCCATGCGGCGTCACCGAAATCTTCTCGTCCTTGTTACGATCGATCTCCCAGCCGCCGCTGGGGTGGGCTTCCTTCGTGTAGATCAGCAGAAAAGTCGCCACCCCGCCCAGTTGATTCTTCAACTGTTCCATCGCCGCCGCCCGCTTGCGGAACGAGGGGGATGAATAGGATCCAAATTCCAGCACAACCACACGCCCTTTATAGGATGAAAGCTGCACGGTTGACCCATCCAGCTTTCGAATGCTCAGATCCGGCACCGGCGCTCCAACCGCCGGAGTGGTGGTTGAATGATTTGCCGCGCGGCTGCTCGGGCCGGTCTTTGCCGGCGCGGCGCGCCGCTCTGATCCCTGCCCGCGCCCTTTTGAACCTGAGTCCCCACCCTTGTTCGTGGGCCGCGTCGCCGGCCCATCATGCTCCGCCATCAGTTCCTTCAACTTCTGCTGCTGCGCTTTCGACAAAATCCCCTGCAATTTCTCCCGCGTCTCCTGAATCACCGGCTGCATCTTCTCCCGCATCTGATCCATCTGCCCATCCGCTTCCTCCCGAATCTGCTGCGCCTTGGCACGCACTTCCTCGAACATATTCTTGATCTTCGACTTCTGTTCATCCGACAGATCCAGCTTGGTCAGGCTGTCGCGCAGCCGATCGATTCCCCCGCCCGCCTGCGCCTGCGCGCCTTGACGCAACCCATCCATCTTCTTGGCAAATTCCCCCTTCTGCGCATCCGTCAGCACCGCGGCCACCTTTTCCCGGGTCCCCTCCAACACCCCGCGAATCTTCTCAATCCGTGGCCCCGGTTCCATCTCCATCACCTCATCCCGCATCGACTTCAGCTCCTCCTTCGCCTTATCAAAGATAGAGCTGACCTTCTCTTTCTGGTCACCATTTAGCTTCAAATCATCCGCAAGCTGCCGCGCGCGCTCCAGCAAATACGACCCATCACCGCGCCCACGCGAATCCTCTGCCGGCTTGGTCGCCGCCATGTCCTTTTCCCCGCGCCCACGCTCCATTCGCTCCCGCTTGCGTTCCACTTTCCCCGGCCGGTTACCCTGCCCCCACGACAGCACCGGGAACCCCAGCACCATCATCAAGCCGACAACAAGCAAAGGTTTCATCCGCAACATGGTCATCTCTCCTGTGAATCGCACGATCCGATCCCCAGATAAAACGAGAGCAATAGGCAAATATTGCCTAAACGCCTGCCTTCGCCTTCTACGGACCCTACAGCAAATCGAAAACTTGCCTGAGATTTGTGATCGCCTTACCCAGCTTTTTCTCCAAGTCCGTCCGCACCTGCTGGTTTATTTTTGCCATGATTGCATTGGGAACATCGCCCCCGAAACCCACCACATCATCCGGAATGTCAATTCGGTGATACCAACCGATGATGGCGACGCAATCCGCATTCAAACCCGTCGCCGCGTGCCCGCGCGCAGCGAACGGAAGTTGCACGTAAGGCGTTCCGTTCAGCGCGTAATAGTGCTTGTGCTTCGTGCTCACGCCAATCACGTGCACGAGATTCCCCGATGCAGGATCCTCACGAGGATCAAAATCCTCCGGCTGAACAAGGTCTTCACTTGAATCGAGAATGATTGCCGGGTGCCGCTCGCGCTTTCCCTTTTGGCTGGTGAGATAGGCGTGGATGATGCGGCCGTGACGGTAGGAAGCGGGGCTGCTCGTTCTTTACGGACATCGAAGGGGGCCGCTTCGTCATTACCCTCGAAGAATTCCGCCGCGGCCGCGGATAGCTGGACGAGAGTGTTAAGCGCTTTTCTTGAAAGCGGCGCGGACGAAGGCTTCTTGTTAGAGCTCTTGCGCTTGGCCGCCGTTCGAACACCGATCCGTCGCATCTCTCGAACGACCTTCTTCGTGGCCATCGCTGATCCTTTGCTCCCAGATCCGGGAAGGGCTTACAAGATTATCATATGCCCCTATTGCCAACGTCAACGCAATTCCGCCACTCACTCAACAACCACGACCGATAACCCGATCTGTCCGCAGCCCTCCCCTGGTTTGACCTTAAATGTGCCCTGCTGCTATCCTTGCATCCCTTGCCGGGCTATCGATGCCGGCGGCTAACACCCTGAGCAGGAGCATCCGTGACGAAGCAACTTGTGTGGCTGATGACTGGCGTATTGATGGTAACGGGGTGTCGGACAACGCCGAAGGAGGGGGCGACCTCGCCCGTCGGCGCCCTGCCCGCCGGGAGCTTTGCCCGAAACTGGACCGCGCCCCTCGGCCTGAAGTCTGATGCGATCCGCGAAGTTAACATCTCGTCCAATCGCGTCTTCGCCTACACCAACGGCAACCAGTCCTGCGTCATCGATCGCGCCAGCGGGCATATCGAGTTCTTCAACAATGTCGATGTCAGCGGCGGCGTCCTTCGGGCGCCCGTTATCCTCGGCGATTATCTGATCTATCCCACCAGCTCTTCCATCGAAATCTTCAGCCAGAACGGACGATCGCTCAAAAGCCTTCCCCTGGAAAGCCCCACCAGCGCCAGCGGCGTCGGGCTTGGCAACATGGTCTACATCGGCGTCAACAAGCTCGGCGGATACGGTCGGCTCGTCGCCATCGACATCACTCGCAAAACCGGCGTACCCCGCTGGAGCGTCCTGACGCGCGGGGCCATCGTCGGCCGCCCGGCCATTTACGAAAAAACCATCTTCGCCGGCAGCGAAGACGGGAACCTCGTCGCGCTCACTGACGACGGCACCCCAGGCTGGCCCGGTCTTCCCGGCAATGTCTTCTCCACCCGCGGCGGTTTCATGTCCGACATCACCGCCGACGAGACCGGCGTTTATGCTTCCAATACCGACACCAAGCTTTACGTCCTCGACCGAGTCAGCGGCCGGATCAAGTGGCAGTATTTCTCCAGCGCCGCCCTCAAAACTCCGCCTGCCGTCACCCCGACCATGGTTTACCAGTGGGTTCCCGGCAAGGGCATGACCGGCATCGACAAGCTAAACGGCGGCTACAACCGCGAGCCCAGGTGGACCGTCCCCGATGCCGTGCAGTTCCTCAGCGAAGATGAAGCCAACGCCTATCTCCGCCGCCGCGACAACACGATCCTTGCGGTCGACAAAGCCACCGGAAACGTCCAGTTCAGGAGCAAAGGGCGAGGATTCCAATTCTTCGCCACCAACACCACCGACGCCCTCATCTACGCCTCGACCAAGGACGGCATCGTCGTCGCCATCCGCCCCGTCATCGCCGCCGGTGAAACGGGCGAAATCGTCATGAAACTTGTCCCCGTCGAGCCCCTCGCAATGGCGCAATAGTCGAGCCGCTATTGCCTCCGCTTGCGGCGTGCGTTCTTATACGGATTCTATTTAATTCTCGCGCCTGATTCCCATTCGAAATCCGCGCCCCGCAAGCGGGGCCGCTAACCAAAGGCGCAGGAATTAAGTGAAATTCGTATCACCCCCTCGGCCGGTACTCCGGGAGAGGGTCGGGGTAAGGGTAGCCCTTCAGCCCTTTCTCCCTCCCATCCCTAATCCCTCCCTTCGTGCCTCTTGCCTTCTTCCCCCATAGCCCGCCCCACGCCATTGCCCTAGAATCCTCACAAATGCCCAAGGGAACGGACAATCTCTCGCCGCGGATCAACAACCGCCGGGCCCTCCACGATTATTTCATCACCCACAAGCTCGAGTGCGGCATCGCCCTCCTCGGCTCCGAAGTCAAATCCCTCCGCGACGGCAAAGCCCAGCTCCAGGAATCCTACGCCTCCATCACCCGCGGTCAGCTCGTCCTCCACAATTGTCACATCGATCCCTATTCCAAAGCCGCCATCGTCTACAACCACGAGCCGCGCCGTGATCGTAAGCTCCTCGCCCACCGCCGCGAGATTCACAAGCTGAAAGTCGAAAGCGAACAACGCGGCGTCACCCTCATCCCCCTCGCCATTTACTTCAAAGACGGTCGCGCCAAAGTCGAACTCGGCGTCGCCAAAGGCAAACAACAGCACGACAAGCGCGACACCATCCGCAAAAAGGAACAAGACCGAGAACTCCGCCGCGCCATGTCCCGTCGCGGATAGTTCCAGCGTGGCATGGGCGTCTGGCCCATGCGCCTTGCATTACTCTTCTTGTCGCAATCCATGACCCGTGACCTGAAATACAACTAGACACCCGCTAAGATTGATTTCGTTTTTCCCATGAGGAAATGATGGACCGTGCCCGTGAAGCAACCGAAGCCAAGCGAATCCCGCCCGCCAAGCCCGCGCCCGTGGCTGAGCCGCAGCAGGAACCGCAAGGCCTCGACTTCATTCGCCGCGTGGTCGAAGAAGACATCCGCACCGGCAAGTGGGCCGGCCGCGTCGCAACGCGCTTCCCGCCCGAACCCAACGGCTATCTGCACATCGGCCACGCCAAATCCATCTGTCTGAACTTCGGCATCGCCGAGGAATACAAAGGCACCGCCAACCTCCGCTACGACGACACCAATCCGTCGAAAGAGGAAGAGGAATACGTCAAGTCGATCGAAGAGGACGTCCGCTGGCTCGGCTACAACCCCGCCAACATCATCTGGGCCTCCGACTACTTCGACACGATGTATGAATATGCCGTCGAGCTAATCAAGAAAGGCCTCGCCTACGTTGACGACCAAAGCGCAGACGAGATCCGCAAAAACCGCGGCACCCTCACCGCCCCCGGCAAAGACAGCCCCTTCCGCAACCGCCCGGTCGAAGAAAATCTCGACCTCTTCGATCGCATGCGCAAAGGCGAATTCCCCGACGGCTCCAAAGTCCTCCGCGCCAAAATCGACATGGCGTCGCCCAACTTCAACCTGCGCGATCCCGTCATGTACCGCATCCTGCACGAAGAGCACCACAACACCGGCGACAAGTGGTGCATCTACCCGATGTATGACTGGGCCCATGGCTTCGAAGACTCGATCGAAAAAATCACCCACTCGATCTGCACGCTCGAATTCGAAAACCACCGCCCGCTTTACCACTGGTTCATCGATGCGGTGAACAAGGACCGCCCAGCCGACAAAAAAATCTGGCACCCCGAGCAGATCGAGTTCGCCCGGCTCAATCTCACCTACGTGATGATGAGCAAGCGAAAGCTTCTTGATCTGGTGAACGAAAACGTCGTCGCCGGCTGGGACGACCCGCGCATGCCGACGCTCTCCGGTTATCGCCGCCGCGGCTACACGCCGGAAGCGATCCGCAACTTCGTCAAGGAAACCGGCGCCAACAAGTTCACCTCTGTCGTGGACGTTCAGGTCCTGGAAAACTTCCTCCGCGAAGATCTGAACAAGCGCGCCCCGCGCCGCATGGCCGTTCTCAAGCCCCTCAAGCTCATCATCGACAACTACCCCGACGCGCAGACGGACGAACTTGATGCGGTGAACAATCCGGAAGACGAATCCGCCGGCACGCGCAAAGTGCCGTTCGGAAAGGTCCTCTACATCGAGCAGGACGACTTCCGCGAGACCCCGCCGCCAAAATATTTCCGTCTCTTCCCCGGCAACGAAGTTCGCCTGCGCTATGCCTATTACGTGAAGTGCGTCAGCATCGACAAGGACGAGCAGGGGACCGTCACCGCCATCCACTGCACCTACGACCCGGCTACCCGCGGCGGCGACTCGCCCGACAAGCGCAAGGTCAAGGCCACCATCCACTGGGTCTGTGCCGATCACGCGCTCGATGCCGAGGTGCGTCTGTACGATCATCTCTTCAAAACTCCAGATCCTGATGATGTCCCCGAAGGCCAGGACTGGCGCTCCAACCTCAACCCCAACTCGCTGGAAATTGTCGCAGCCAAAGTCGAGCCCAGCCTGAAAGGCGCCAAACCCGGCGACAAATTCCAGTTCGAACGCCTGGGCTACTTCGCCGTCGATAAAGATTCCACGCCCGCCAAACTCGTCTTCAACCGCGCCGTTTCATTGAAAGACTCCTGGTCCAAAGAAGCGAAGAAAACCGGGAAGTAGAATCTCCATGGCCCACTTTCGTAAACGGATGGAGGTTGCTCATGAATAGACCCTCGGCAATTGCCGCCGCACTGATCACGATCGGCGTCGCTGCTTTTAGCATCGCCGGTCCGACGACAGCGCCGGCCACGCAACCCACCGCCACGCTCACCATCACCATCAAAGATCTCCGCAACCACGACGGGCAGTTGATTTTCGGCGTCTTCAAAAAGGCTGACGGTTTCCCCACCGACTCCAGGAAAGCCGAGAACTGGCAAGTCAAAAAGATCGACGCCGACACCATCACCTTCACGTGCGAGCTTCCGCCGGGAAAGTACGGCGCATCGGTCCTGCACGATGAGAACAAGAACGACAAGATGGACAAAAACGTCGCGGGCATTCCCAAAGAAGGCTACGGCGTGACCAACAACCCCAAGCCTCGGCTTCGCGCGGCCACCTTCGATGAGTCGACATTTACCCTCCCCTCTGACGGCAAAACATTGACGATCAGCGTGCAGTACTTTTAATTGCGCTCCCTCGTCCCAAGCGGTGGATAAGCACAAAGCCCGCGCCCCCTTGCGAGGCGGAAGCTTGTGCGTGCCTATTTCCCAAGCCGCCGAAAGATCAACGACAATGTCGATGTCATAGGTGAACCGCACCTCCCCGTAAGACCCGCTGGCGTACGAACCCACGACCATATAGTTGATCTTGAGATCTTCGAATACGCCCACCATAAATCTCAGGAATTCAGGTTGTTCCACGTGCCAGCCTCCCCGTGGCCTCCCTGGCAACCGCGGCATCATCCCAGCCGGGATGCTCCCGCCGGACGGATGCCTCGATCATGCCACGGGCGGCGCGATGCGCGGCACCCATCATCTGTACGCATTGGGCCGGCGTCTTGGCGCGAAGCAGGTCGGCCATGGCATCGTCCATGACTTCAATCTGACCGGGATCGAGCCGCCATTTGCTCATGGTTTTTCCGTGCCTCGTGTGCCGGTCGCAGCGGCGCGCTTCAGGGCTTCTTCGTACGGTGCAGGCAACTCCTTGGGCTGTCCTGCCGGCGGAGTCCACCACATCGGCTTCTCTGTGTAGATCCAAACGTATTCATCCGCGCGCTCGAGCGCGAGTTTGACGGACTTTTCGAATGCTTCCGGAGAGAAGTAATTCCTGGCAAAATCTTTCACGTCCCAACCATACTTCCGCCAGTCCTCGTCCATCCAGATCCCGAAGCCGGCGGAGATGTGTTTCTGGTATTTCTCCGCGTCAGCGGCAAACGGCAGCGCCCCAGTGCGGATGCGTTTGAGACCGATGTCGAACTCGCTCGCGTCCTTGTAGGCGTAAGACATTTCGTGCCCATCGATGATCTTCACGCCGGGGTTGGCGACATCGAGCATGCCGTTGAGGAAGGCGGGGAGCAGGGCGTAATCGGTGTTCGCCAGCTTTTTCGGATCAGCGCCGGTCTGTTGTTCCGAGAGTGAGTACGCGAAGGTGAGGAAGATCCTGATGTCCGGGAATTCGCCTTGCAGCGCCTGCATAAACTCCTTGCCACGAGTGCGCGCTTGCGCGCTGTAGTCTTCGAACGACTTGGTCGCCTTATCGCGTTGCTGGCGATAGTCCCAGAGATTCTTAACGTACGGTTCGACATCGAACAGGATGCCCCTGGCCTTGCCGTTCTTAGCGAGGTGGGCGGCGAGCTTGGCGTTCTCCAGGATCGCCGAAAAATCATCGAACCAGTCGACATCGCCGGGGGTGACGTCGAAGCGGAGGAAGTTGTCGGTGAACTGCTTGAACTCTGTCGCCTTCAAGTCATCGAGGGCGGGCTGGAACTCGGCTTGAGTAAACTTCCGCTTCCCCCAGGCATGGTCGATGAAGCGTAGCTTCGCACCGTCGGATGCGGTGACGTAGTGGTCGAAGACGACGCCGTGGAAAGGGTGCTTTTCCATCTCCCTGATGTGCAGGCGGATGAACGCCGTGTCGGGTTCATCCCAGCCGAATTCGATCAGTTTTTTGGCGGTTGGGGCAGTTTGGGCGCGGGTGAGGGAAGAGACGACGAGAGCGATGAAGAGTGCGATGCGAATCATTTGGCGTGAGTATATCCGTTTGTATCGTTCCATATCCTTTTCGAAATCCGCGGCGGGCTGGGGAATTTGCGCCAGCGACGTTGTGAACACGGGCTGGAAGCCCGTGCGACGGGATGCTTCTGTCATTCCGAGGTTTTGGCTCAAATATCCTCCCCTTCTCCGGTCACTTTAGCAAACGCCAACTGGAAAAACGGCATCAAAAAAAAGTCGCGTGCCTGAATTGCGTCGAGCGACGATTCGCGAAGTTTTGGTTTATAGTTATCGGACGATCTACCGCATCGGACCTTATTGGAACAGAGACGAGGGGTGGAATGTGAGGCTGTAAGGTGCGCGGGGGCTGCAGCGCCTTTGGGGATTGCTCCGATAAACACAAAGAGGCATAAAAATCCGGCTTCTGTAAAGCACCCCCCGTGAGGAGTCGATGAGAACAGTGCAGGATAATGCGAATTGTCCCGCACTCGTGCAGGTCTGGCTATGCGGTCGACCGAACGGCGTGGTGCCGGCATGGGATTCTGAAGGTTGCCTTACGGTTAGGAGCCCATCATGAAGGCGCTTTTGAACAAGTTGGTCAAGGACGAGCAGGGTGGCGAGGTTCTCGAGTACGCGTTGATCGCAGGTCTGATCGTTGTTGCCGCTATTGCGGTGATCACGTCGGTCGGCGGCAAGGTCGTGGCCCGCTGGACGTCGCTCAACGCGTCGCTGTAAAGATTGCAGCGAGCCAGGACCCTGTGGCAGACGCGCTCGGGACTCCTGAGATCGTCGATGCGTCATAAGCCTCGGGTCCCGGCACCGGGTGAAAAACCCGGCCCGGGCTCGGTGGTTTTCGATGTGATGATTCGTTGACCGATGCGCGATGGCGCAAGTGAACGAATCAAAGCTTTGGAGAAGTCATGAGGAACATTTTGAAGAAATTGATTCGCGATGAGCAGGGCGGTGAAGTGCTTGAATACGCACTGATCGCCGGCTTGATCATCGTCGGAGCGATTGCGCTGATTACCGCCGTCGGCGGGAAGGTCGTTGCCCGCTGGACGAGCCTTGAGAGTTCAGTCTAAGCGCAGGAGGCGCGATGACGACGCATGGCCTGCTGGTTTGTGCACCGCTGCTCGCGCTGTTGTTCTGGGCGGCGACGGTGGATTGGCGCAGCCGGCGGATCCCGAACTGGTTGACGTTTACTCTCATGCTCTCGGGCATGGCGGTGAACTCCACGGGTTTGGGGCCGGTGTCGGGAATCGACAGTTTCCTGGGCTTTTGCGTGGGTTTCGGCCTGCTGCTGTTGCTGTTTTTACTCGGCGCCCTCCGCGGCGGCGACGTGAAACTCATGGCAGGCGTCGGCGCCTGGATGGGCCCCACAACTGTGCTGAAGGTGATCGTGCTTGAGACGCTGATCGGCGCGGCAATCGTGCTGTGCCAGGCGATTGCGCAGCGACGAGGACGAATCTTGTTAAGGAACAGCGCCGTCCTGGCGATGAATTTAGCGCACGTGGGTGATGTTGGACTGGATCACGTGCGCGAGACCGGGCAGGCGAGCCGCTCGGTGGATCGGCCGCTTCCTTATGCGGTGCCCGTGCTGATCGCGGTGGCGATCCTGATCGCGCGGTCCTGGAGGTGACAGATGGCAGATACCCATGAAATGAATCTTGAGAGCCGGCGCGGCAATAGCGGCCGGCGGTATTCGTTGCAGAGCAGCGGACCATTGACCCCGTACAAGCGCCGGGGGGGCGGCACGCTGATCGAGCTGATGCTGCTGATGCCGCTGATGCTGGTCCTGACGTTTTTTGCCATGGAATATGGGTACGCGATGTTTATTAAGCATACCCTCCAGGGCGCAGCGCGCGAGGGCGCCCGCGCGGCGGTCGTCGCCGGCGCCGATGCGACGAGCGTGCAGTCGGCGGTCGATACCGCGATGTCGACGGCGGGATTCGCCACGACTAAATACACACGTCCCCCGACCATTGCTCCCGCCGGTTGGACGACCGCGGCGGCCGGAACCGCCATCTCGGTCAGCGTCAACGCGCAGTGGGGCACCATCGGATTCAGCATGCTGCCCGGCTGGGTGGGTGGAATTCCCACAACCAAGGTAATCAGCGGTGTCACTACGATGCGGAAAGAGGGATAACGATCCCCCAAGCCGCATTTTTTAGGAATTAACGCGAAGCCTCGGACGAACGTCCGGGGCTTTTGTGTTTGATGGGGAGCAGGTTCGGCGCGTTTTCGGGCCAAAAACGAGTGAATTGCTCCGGACGCACGGGGAAATCCGCAGGCCCGAAAGAGCCGTTTCAAAAACCTGCCTCATTCTTGGACCGGTAATGTGCAAAGGCAGTTGTGGCGGAAGGCGGAACTGTCCTGATGAGCCGTTGGTTATTGGTACGTCCTAAAGACGAAAGATTTTTCCCCATCCTCCTAAACCGCACAACCTATCAGGACGAAATTCACAACGCGTAGAGCGTATTTGCGAAACCGGAGAATTTATGAACTGGAAGAGTTGGGTTCCTCTGACGCTGGCGATCGTGCTGGGCGTCGTGGCGGCGAAGGTTGCTCGGGACATGTTAATGCAGAACCGTCCTGCACCGACACAGTCCGTGAAGTTGTCCAAGGTGATTGTCGCCAAGGCGGACATCACGCCGGGTCATGAGATCAAGGCCGAGGATCTGGGCGAGGCCCAGGTGTCGACCGAGAGCCTTCCGACCGGAGCGTTCACCGATACCCAGTCGCTCATCGGGCGCGTGGCCGAGAGCCGGATGGTGAAGGGTCAGACCGTGCTTGAGCCGCAGCTCGCTCAGAAGGGCGCGGGCGCCGGGCTTCAGGCTCTGATCCCGGACGGCATGCGGGCGATCACCGTTGAAGTGAATGAGTTCAGCGGCGTGGCGGGCTTGTTGATCCCGGGTTGCCGCGTGGACTTCATCGCGACCATCCAGGGCGAAGGCAGACAGATTGCCCGCACCATCGTGCAGAACGTCAAGGTGACGGCGGTGGGTCAGCGGATGGTTCCTAAAGAGAAGGACGCCGCCGATCAGAACGCGCCACCGGAGATTTCCCGATCGGTAACCGTCCTCGCTTCGCTGAAAGAAGCCGAAGCCATCGAGCTGGCGACCAGCTCGGGTCGGCCGCGGCTCGTCCTGCGTTCCTCGCGGGATGAAACCGTCGCCAAGAGCCAGGGGATCACCCTCGGCGAGCTTTGCGGGAATAAAGAGGAAGCGAGCGGCTTCTGGGCTACCGCCGCCAAGGCGATGGCGGCGAATGCCGCCAAGGCCGCGACGCAACCGTCGCTGAACGCAACGGCGGTGGCGGCCGGGCCGACGACGAAGCCGGCCGACCGGGACAAGCACATTGTTCGCGTGTTCCGTGCCGGGTCGGAGAGCTCGGTCGCATTGGATCTGGATAAGAAGCCGACGGCTGAGGCGTCGGGGCAGACTGATTACAGCAAGGATGCCGCCAGTCACTAAGACGCTTTTGGGTAGTAGACGGAAAATCAGCCACAAGGGAATGACGCCATGAACCAGATGAACCCAAGAAAGACTTTCAAAACGACTCGCCGTTCGGCGGGGCGCACGATCAGTAAACTCGGCGCGTGTGTGCTCTCGGTGCTGACTCTCGCGAGTCCCGCGCTGGCGCAAAGCGCGGGACCGGCCACGCAGCCGGCGGCACAGAACGCGCCGAGCGGTCGATCGACACTCGTTTCTGATGGAACGAATCGGGAGGGCAAGATCCAGCTCACCATGAACAAGACGACGGTGCTGACGACAGCCCGCCCGTACAAATCGGTGAGCGTGGGCCAGCCCGAGATCGCGGATGTGACCCCCGTCAGCCCGACGAACATCCTGCTGACGGCGAAGAAGCCGGGCACCACGCAGGTGATCGTGTGGGATGAGAACAACCGCACCCAGGTCATGGACGTGAGCGTTGCCATGGACCTCGATGCGCTGGGCACGCAGCTCGGTGCGATGTTCCCCGGAACCAAGATCGAAGTGACGGCGCTCAGCGGATCCATCGCTCTGCGCGGCAAGGTCCCTGATGTGACGATTGCCGAGCAGGCGGTGAGCGCCGCTTCCGCGTACGGCGTGAAAGTACTGAACTTCCTGGAAGTCGGCGGGGGCCAGCAGGTCATGCTGCAAGTGCGGTTCGCGGAAGTCTCCCGCTCGGCGACGAGCCAACTGGGTGTCAACTTCGCGATGACCGATGGGATTTTCTCCGTCGGGAACAACGTCGGAAACGTGACCCCAAGCGGGTTCGCCGAAGGCGGTCCCGGATCCATGGGCACGCAGTCCGTCGGTTCCGGCGTCACCCTGTTTGGCTCCGGCCAGGCAGGCGCTGTTGCCTTTCGCTACTTCGTGCAGGCGCTGCGTCAGAACAACCTGCTTCGCGTTCTTGCCGAGCCGAACCTGATCGCGATGAGCGGGCAGGAGGCGAGCTTCCTCGCCGGTGGTGAATTCCCCGTCCCGGTTCCGCAGAGCGGCAACGGCGGCGCGGCGACGATCACCATCGATTATCGCGAGTTCGGTGTGCGATTGGGCTTCGTGCCGGTCGTGCTGGGTGACGGCCGGATCCGTCTGAAAATGACCCCTGAGGTTTCGGATCTGGACTTCTCGTCTCCGATCGTGATCAGCGGATCGCGGATCCCCGTCGTCAACAAGCGCAAGGTGACCACGATGGTGGAGCTTGCGGATGGCCAGACTTTTGCGATTGCCGGTCTGCTCAATAACAGTATTGCCGCCGCGAAGGACGTAACCCCCGTGCTCGGCGATCTGCCGATCCTCGGGACACTCTTCCGGTCGGTGCGCTATCAGCGAAAAGAGACTGAGCTCGTGGTTCTGGTCACTCCCAAGCTGGTGGCCCCGATGAATCCCGGCCAGGTTGCCAAGCTGCCGGGCGAGAACTGGCGGCATCCGAATGAGGGCCAGTTGTTCCTGAACCAGGATCTCGGCGGCGAAGAAGTACCTGTCGAGAAGATTCACGAGGAAGACGCGACCGCGGTGACCGATGCGGGTGCGACGAAGGCTTCTCCCGCGACACAGCCGGCGATTGCGAATGCAGCGAGCACGCAGCCCGCGTTTGCCAAGGGTGCGACGACCCATCCCGCGTTTGCTGTTAACGCAACCACGCAGCCAACCGTGGCGAGTGCTGCGACGACTCAGCCGGCTGTCGCGAAGGCGCAAGCGGCTCAGCCGGTGGTTTCAGTTGCGGCGGCAACTCAGCCGCTGGCGAAAGCCCCGACCGTTGAGGTGACCGTGGCGAAGACCCCGGTGAGCGATCCGAAGTCGACGAAGCCGATTGCGGCAAACCCCAGGTCCGCAATTGCCGATTCAAGGACTACAAGCAGCGGGATCCCGACGATGGCGGACGGAAGCCCGAGGTATCACGGACGGCATGGATTCACGCCGCCCTCGCACGCTCCCGCCCGGGGCCAGCAGTAAGCCGGGCAAAGCTGCGGAGAGTGAAGTAACGCGAGCGCATGAGGCACCGAGTATGTACATCCAACTGAACAGCGTCATCATCGACGGCGACACCGCCAACCGGCAGGAGCTGGCCACCTTCCTGGCCAGCTTCGGAGTGACCCCCGTGGGCCTCCTCCCGTCGGCCGAGGGGCTTGCCGCGCTGCTCGCCAGGGCTGACGCGCCGCAACTGGTGATTGTCAATCTCGATCCCGCGGCGCAGGACAACCTCAAGAAGCTCGGCTCATTGCCGAGGCAATTCCCCACCGTCAGCTTCTTCGTGATGAGCCAGACGCTCGATGCCAACCTCCTCATGGAGGCGATGCACCTCGGCGTTAAGGAATTCATCCCGCTCCCGATCAGCGAGCAGAAGTTCGGCGAATCGCTCGAGCGCGTCGCTTCCAGCCACGGCATGGGCAAGCGCTGCAAGAAGATGATCCACGTGATCCCCACCATCGGCGGATGCGGATCGACCACGCTGGCATGCAACATCGCAACGAGCCTCGCGCAGAAGAGCAAGACCGCCCTCCTGGACTTCGATCTGATTCGCGGCGGCGTCGCGAGCTACTTCGACGCCCGCCCCCGCTACACGCTGTCGGATGTGATGGAGAGCGCGGACAAGGTCGACAAGCAGCTCCTGGATAACGCGCTGGTGATTCACCAGAAGAGCCAACTGGCGATTCTGGCGCGCCCGGATCAGCCGGAGGATTCACAGCGCGTCGATCAGCCCGGCGTGGTGCGGCTCCTGAACGTGCTGAACCGAATGTACGACTACATCGTGATCGATTCCATGATGAGCATCGATCCCTTGTATCTGGCCACGCTGCAAATGTCGGATGAGAACATGATCGTCATGCAGCTCAACGTCCCCAGCGCCAAGAACGCGGAGCGATTTGTCGGCGCGATGCGCCGGCTCGGCATCGATCAGAACAAGATCCGCCTGGTGGTCAACCGTTATGTGAAGAAGGGCTCGGACATCGAGCCTTCGGAAGTGGAACGCGCCCTGGGTCTGAAGATCTCGTGGATGATTCCGAACGACTTCCGCAACGCCATTGCCGCCATCAATTATGGCGAGCCGGTGGTTCTGCGGGCTCCGCGGACCGAGATCAGTAATAGTCTGGTCGCGCTGGCGGAACAGATTGCGAGCACGGTCATGCCGAAGTCGAACGCGGCATAACCGATCAGTTTCTGAATCACTGAATCACGGAAGAGATGAGGAAGTAAGATGGGTTTGTTCAACAAGTCAGCACCGCCGACGCCGGTGAAGCCGGTGATTCCACCACCGCCGCCACCGACGCGCGATGGATCGGATATCGTGCCGCCCCCCAGCAGCACGGGCGTCAGCGCGCCGCTGAAGCCGGCCGCCTCCAACGCACAGCCTGCAAAACCCTCCGCCGGCGGGGACAATAAATCAGTTCCCCTGAGCGAGCGTCAGGCGCAGTTGCAGCACCTGCGAGTCAAGATTCACCAGCAGTTGGTCGAGCGCCTCGACGTGCAGAACCTTCGGTCGCTCCCGCCCGAAACCGTGCGATCCGAAGTCCGGGTCCTGGTGCGCGAGATGTGCCAGAGCGAGAAGGGTTTGCTGTCGTCCACAGAGCAGGAAAAGCTGATGGACGACGTCATGGACGAGACGTTTGGTCTCGGCCCGCTCGAAACGCTCCTGAAAGATTCCGCGATCAGCGACATCCTGATCAACCGCTACGACCGGATTTACTGCGAAAAGCGCGGCCGGCTCGAATTGGTCGATGTTCGCTTCCGCGATAATGCGCATCTTCGGCAGATTATTGACCGAATCGTGGGCAACGTCGGCCGGCGCATCGACGAAATCAGCCCGATGGTCGACGCCCGACTCTCCGATGGAAGTCGCGTGAACGCGATTATTCCGCCTTTGGCGCTGGATGGGCCCGCGATGTCCATCCGCCGGTTTGGCAGCAAGCCGCTTCAATTGGAAGATCTGATCCGGCACGGCGCGTTTCCGCCACCGGTCATGGATTTCCTCTCCGCGGCGGTGCAGGCGCGATGCAATGTGCTGATCAGCGGCGGCACCGGATCCGGTAAGACCACGCTCCTGAACTGTCTGAGCCGGTATATCCCGGCGGACGAGCGCGTGATCACGATCGAAGACGCCGCCGAATTGCAGCTTCAGCAGCCCCACGTGGTGCGTCTGGAAACCAGGCCCGCGAATATCGAAGGCAAGGGCGAATGCACGCAGCGCGATCTGATCAAGAACTGCCTGCGTATGCGTCCCGATCGCGTCATCATCGGCGAGTGTCGTAGCGGCGAGGCGCTGGACATGCTTCAGGCCATGAACACCGGCCACGACGGCTCCATGACGACCGTTCACGCGAACAACACACGCGATGCCCTCGGTCGCCTGGAAGTCATGATCGCCATGGCCGGCTACGACATCCCGATGCGGGCGCTGCGGACGCAGATCGCCAGTGCGATCCAGGTCGTCGTCCAGGCGCGGCGACTGTCCGGCGGCAAACGAAAAGTGGTATCCGTCAGCGAGATCACCGGCATGGAAGGTGAAAACGTCACCATGCACGATCTGTTCAGCTTCGAACAGCGCGGCGTCGACACCGATGGACACGCGACAGGCGTCTTCCTCGTGCACGGAATCCGTCCGCGATGTGCGGACCGAATCGAGCGTCGCGGGATCCTGTTGCCGGCGGATTTGTTCCACCGGCGGGAGATTGAATCGCTCTAAAGCGCCGATGACGGCAATGGAAATGTTATGGACGGTTTGCTTTTACCCATTCTCATCGCGGCGGTTGTGGCCCTCTTCGTCTGGGGCCTCAGCAGCGTTTTCTCACGCGGCGGCGGCGAAAAGAAAAAGATCAAGCAGCGCCTGAGCAATGAAGGCGCCGAGAACGAGTTCAATCAGAAGGCCGCCCTGCCTCTCTCGATCACGCTTCAGATGGAAGCAGGGGGGTTGTCGGCGCTGCTCATCAAGATCACCCCGCTTCAGGGCTTGTACCGAAAGCTGGTCCAGGCCTGGCCGGAAATGACTCTGGCGCTGTTCCTTGAAATCGCCGCATGCGTCGGACTGGGATGCCTGGTCGTGACGTACTTCTTTGTCGGCAACCCGACCGTCGCCCTGGCCGCCGGCGCCGCCGGCCTGTCCTTCCCCTTCGTGATCCTGAGCAACAAGCGTGGCCGCCGCCAGCGCATGATCCAATTGCAGATCCCCGAGGCGCTCGAGTTTCTCTCCCGCGTGCTCCGCGCCGGGCACAGCTTCTCGACCGGCATCCAGATGATGAGCGAGGAATTGCCGCTGCCACTCCGGGGCGAGTTCCGCAAGTGCTACGACCAGCATTCCCTCGGTCAGCCGCTGGAAGAGGCCCTCAAAGACATGTCCCACCGAATCGAGTCAACCGACTTCGCCTTCTTTATCACCGCCGTCCTCATTCAAAGACAGACCGGCGGCGATTTATCGGAAGTTCTCAAGAACATCGGATCCATGATCCGCCAGCGCATCCGATTGCAGATGTCCGTCAAAGCCAAGACCGCGGAAGGCCGATTTACAGGGTACATCCTTGTTGCTTTTCCCGCGGTGATGTTCTTCCTGGTGTCGTTCATGAATCCCGCATACGCCCATAACCTGACCGGCACCCCGATCGGTCACAAGATGCTCGCGACCGCAGTCGGCTTGCAGGTGATGGGTCTTTACGCGATCCGCAAGATCACCACGGTGAGGGTTTAATCATGGCCTACGAACAAATCATTCTCTTCGTCTGTATTTTCGGCGCCGTGGCGATGGTCGCGTTCTTCGTCTCCCGTTTCTTCATGGGAGGAAACAAGGACGAGAAGCTCCGCAGCCGTCTCGCCAAGGACGAGCAGCAACAGGCGACGTCAGTGGTCGTCGAATCGCAGGGCCTCAAGCCACTGCTCGAGAGACTCGGCCAAGCCGCCGCCCAACCGTTCATGCCGTCCAATCGCGAGAAGCAGTCCGGTATGCGCAAGCAGCTCGCCCTCGCCGGAATCTATTCGCCCAAGGCCATGAAGGTGCTCACCGGCGCCAAGGTCATCTTGCTCGTCGGAGGCATCGTCGGTGGTTATGTGATCGGCGCCGCCACCGGAATGATGCTCATGGGATTGTCGCTCGGCGGAATCTTCGGCTACCTCGTCCCGACCCTGTGGCTCCGCCAACGCATCAAGGGAAACCAGACGCAGCTAAACTACGGCCTGCCCGATGCACTCGACTTGATGGTCGTCTGCGTGGAAGCCGGTCTCACCGTCGATGCCGCGATGCAGCGGGTCGGACAGGAATTGTCCATCGCCCATCCCGCCATCAGCCGCGAGCTTGCCATCACGCACATGGAGACCCGCGTCGGAATTTCGCGTTCGGATTCAATGAAGAACATGGGCACCCGAACCGGCAACCGAGCCGTTCAATCGCTGGCATCAATGCTCACCCAGGCCGAGCGGTTTGGCACCAGCATCGGCCAGGCCCTGCGAATCCACGCCGATACCCTCCGCCAGCATCGCCAGGCCGCCGCCGAGGAAATGGCCGCCAAGGCGTCGGTGAAGATGAGCTTCCCGCTCGTGCTCTTCATCTTCCCCTCGACGTTCATCGTGCTCGCAGGACCAACCGTGATTGGACTCATGAATAGTGGAATGATTTAAAGTGGTAAGAAGTGTCTGCCGGCGATTTGCGTCTCCGGCGCTGTTAGAGAGGAATCTTGTGATGAAGCTTTCATACGTGTTTACAGGCGTGCTCGTGATTCTGCTGACCGGTTGCTCCAACAAGCAGCGGCAGGCGGAACAGGATGCATTCTTCCCCGATCAGCGATCCAGCCCCGTCAAGAAGCTGGCGTATACCCAGGCGGCCAACGGCGCCCGCGGTGACGGCATGCTCTACCCGATGCACTTCAACGGGAACGAACTGACCCCGCTGGGCAAGCAGAAGCTTTCGCTGATGCTCGGCGATGACGCCGCCGCAAAACCGCTGACGGTTTATATGGTGAACGTCGGCGCCGGCGATCAACTGGACAAACGAAAGACGGCCGTTCGCGAGTTCCTCAAGGACGGCCTGCGCCCCGACGAGAAGCTCGAGTTCGTCAACGGCCAGAACGAAAATACCCTGCGTCCGTCCGCCGAGACCATGGCGCGAATGCAGAAGGTCGAGACCAGCACCGAAGGCGGCGCCGCCGGCGGTGGCAGTGGCGCAGCCGCCAACTCCATGGGCCTGGGTCTGGGCAAGTAACAAACCCAAACACCCAGAACCCCAGCGGCGTGCCCCGCTTCAGCGGGTTACGGCTTAGATTTCTCAGCAGCGCCCACAATCTTCCGGAGTGGAGAACTCGTGCCGAGGGCACCGCGCGGGTGCGGGCTTGAAAAAGCCCGCACCCGCTGCGTTTTTTGTTAACGCAATTTCGGGTACTCCCAACTTCGGCGAGCCTCAGAGCGGGTAAACTTTTTCTGTAGCACGGGCATCTTGCTCGTGCCTGTATCGCCAACACGGGCAAGATGCCCGTGCTACAGTCTGATTTTCACAGACTCTCAGTCGAGTCGGAGATCACTGGGATGAGAGTCTGGAGCGCTTGATCGTGCACACTGTTTTGACTTCCTGACAAAAAATGCCACGGCACCCTGGAGTTCACGGAGAAGACATCTGAATCACGCCTAATTCTCTGTCTCTGTGAGTCTCTGTGCCCCTCCCCTCCTCCAAGGTTAAATAGGGTGTTAGGAGTTTTTAGAGTAATAAAAACTTGCGCGAGCTTCGGACACGACCGAATGCCTACTGCACAATCCCCTTCGTCAACCGCAAAAACACATCCTCCAGCTTCAACTGGTGCGGCGCCACGCTATGAAGCGGAATGTTCTTGCTGACCAGCAGCTCCACCAGAAAATGATGATGCAGCGAAGGATCGCACAACGTCACCATCAACTCCCCACCATTCTTCTCCACTCGTTCCACTCGCGCATCCGCCTCCAGCACCCGGGCGGCAAGATCGCACTCGCCCACAACCTGAATCGAAATCACCGGATGCGCCCGTGCCCGGGCCATCAGCTCATCAATCGTGCCCGTGACGATCAGCTTTCCGCGCTCGATAATCCCCAGCTTGTTACAGAATTCGCCAAGCTCCGAGAGAATGTGGCTCGACACCAGAATCGTCTTCCCCAGCCGCTGAAGCTCGCGCAGCAGCTCCCGAATCTCAATCCGCGCCCGCGGATCCAGCCCGCTCGCAGGCTCATCCAATAACAACACCGGCGGATCATGCACCAGCACGCGCGCCAATCCCAACCGCTGCTGCATCCCGCGAGATAATGAGTTCACCAGCGCATCCTGCTTGTAATTCAGGTCCGTCAACGCCAGCACGTCATTCACAACCTTCTTTCGCTCGCGGCGGGGAAGCCCATAGGCGCTCGCGAAAAACTCCAGATATTCAAACACCGTCAGGTCTTCATACACCCCGAAAAAATCCGGCATGTACCCAATGTTTCGCCGAACGAAATCGCCGTTCGAGCTGACTTCCTTTCCCAGCACGTAAGCTTTGCCGGACGTCGGCGTAAGCAGCCCCGCGAGGATCTTCATCGTCGTGCTTTTCCCCGCGCCGTTCGGTCCGATGAAGCCGAAGACGTCACCCTTATTCAACCGCAGGTTGAGATTGTCGAGCGCGATCAGCGTGCCATAGCGCTTCGTCAGTCCTTCAGTAACGATCGCTTCGCCCGCGGGTGCATCGATCGGAGGCAACGCCGCGACGACCGGCGCCGGTATCGACGGCACTTGAGGCGTGGCGTCTTCCACCGATGTTACCGCACTTTCTTCCGTCATTTCGCTTCCTCTCCATCACTGCCGTTGAATCGTCACCAGGCTGCGCAGCGTTCCCTTGTGCTCTTCTTTCGCGCCCTCCACTGTCAGTTTCACGGTCGGCGGCGACGCGGTAAACTCCGCATAGACGCAGGCGGTGTCGCGATACTTCTTCAGAAGCCGGTCGACAATCAGCGAGCGCTTGACCGCCAGGTCGGCATTCACCGCCATCTCTGATGCCGTCGTCGCAGGCAGCGGCGTGTTCCCTCGCATGTAGTACGGTGTGTTCGCCATCTGAATATCAAACTGCTTATCCTTGTCATCGAACGGTGCCGTGATCGGCATCGTCTGCCCCGGCGAAATCTCCCCGCTTGCCGGCTTGGCGACGCCATCCGATGTCCGAATCAACAGTCCGCTTAGCGGCATGCTTGATCGGTTGGTAATCGACCCGATCACAATCTTCTTCCTCAGCGCCTCATCATATTTCACGCTTAACGTTGTCTCGATCATCGCCGGCTGCGCGGCATACGTAACCCCCTCGATAAACCGCAGGTTCCACACGCTCAGGCTCAACGGCAACAGCCGATTCCCGTGATAATCCTGATGGCATGGAATGTCGATCTGAAGCCCCCCGCTGCCCCAGCCCGCCATTTGATCCGATGCCGGCTTCCACCAGCTCTCAGGATCACAGTCAATTTCGTACGACGTCGTTCGCGGCGAATAAACCGCCGCGAGGTCCGTGGCCGCCACTCGACTGCCATCCGCTTCATCCACGACGCTGGTCGTGCGGAAGTGCAGATCGCCGCTCTTGAACGCATGACCCACCAGGATCGCGCCGACCGTGATCACCCCCGCCCACCCCGCGGTCGTCACCCACGTCCACGGCTGCCGCTTGAGCATCTTCAGCACAACCCAATCCACCGGCCCCACCAGGATCATCATGAGGATCAGCACCGCAGAAATGTACGTGAAGCCGAACGTCCCCGCCCCCGCGATGCTGCCCATCCGATCCATCGACCGCGACAATGCGTTTTGCTCGCGCCCATCAATGGCATTGCTCATGTAGCTCGGGGAATTGTTGTTGCTGTTCTTCTCCGCGTGCGGGATCTCCACCATGCCCTCAAGCTGCCGCCGCCAGAACGTCTCGGATTTGTCCTTGCTATCGAAACGCAGCAGCGAAGCATCCACCGGCAACACCACGATCTGACCATACCCCGCCCGCCCGCGATACCCCACCGGCACCGCCGAAGCGTTCGCGGCCCGCGACGCGGTGGTAGTCGCGCGCGAAGTGACCGTTAAACCCGAATTGAGAAACAACTTCACCGGAACCGCCCCAGCCAGTGGCATAAGCTGCCGCCCGCTCATCCTGCCGAATCGCTCCGGCAGCCCCGCATATTTCAAAGCCTTCGGCTCAATCTGAACCGTCCGCGTTTCACCCACCCGGCATGGCAGCGCATCCACCAGCGGGCTTGTCGCCGGAATCGGCGTCGCCCCCGGCCAGATCGCAAGGTTCCCGCCCGCGCGCACCCAACTCACAATCGCCGTCTGCTGCTCATCCGGCATTCGCGACAGATCCGGCTGATTCAGCACCAGCAGGTCCAGCGCATCATATCCCGCCGGCACCGTCGGCAGATTCGACGCCGGTAGCGTCCCAATTCGCGTGTTCGTAAACGCGCTGAAGTACGCCTCCACCAGCCGCTCCGTCGATTGCGATCCGCTCAGGCCCACAAACAGTTGATCCCCCGTGACCCCGATCGGGTCCATGCTCCGACCCGCCTGCCGCTGGTGCATCGGGTCATCCGCCAGCGTCGCATAAGCAAGCTGCCGCCCGCTGCCGCCGGCACGAACCGCAACCGACGTCGCATCCAGACTCCACGACAAAGGCACATAGATCGCCACCTTCACAGGCGTCGGCCCGATCGTCAGATTCTGCTGAATCCGCATCGCGTAGCGCCGGTCGTACGGCGCCAAAATATCCAGCGTCACTTCGCGCGGAGCAGGATCCGTCAACGTCACAAAAATCGGATTCCACCGCGCCGCTCGATAAAAATTCCCCCAACCCGTCTCCAGCGCAATCTTGGTCTCGGCTCGCGCCGACGAGCCAGCGACCAGGATCGCTAACGCAATGAGGTAGAGTGCCCGCCGCATGTGTGGGTGGATAATAACCAATTCTGAAACTTAGACGATCCCCACCCGCAGTTGTTGCACTCAAATCCCCGAGCCGTCGCCTTCGAGATGCAGTCCGCACTCCACTTTAGTCGTCCCCGCCCACCGCCCGGCGCGCGGATCTTCCCCAATCGTGATCGGCCGCGTGCACGACAAGGGATTGCACCCGATCGACGCATAACCCTTCTCATACAGCGGATGGAACGGCAAATCGTTCTTCACCATGTAAGCGTGCATCTCGCGAGTCGACCAGTTGAGCAGGGGGGAGATCGCATAGCACCCATATCGCTTCGACCACTCGACAACATCCCGCTCCGCACGAGTGCTCGCCTGCTGCCGCCGAATCCCCCGCAGCCAGGCCTCGGGCGCCAGCTCCCGAAACGCCCGCTCAAACGGCTCGTTCTTGTTCACCGCGCAGCAAGCCGCCACATCCTTCCGGTCCGTCGGATCGGTTTCCCCCGCCTCCGCCAGATACTGAATGGGATCCTTCCGGCTGCGGTACACCCACACATTCAAATCCAACCGCTTCCGCAACTGCTCCATCAACTCAAAAGTCTCCGGAAACAAATACCCCGTATCCACCATGATGATCCGAATCCCCGGCACCACCCGCGTCGCCAGATGAATCAGCGCCGCCGACTCCGCCCCAAACGAAGACGACATCACCAAGTCAGGCCCAAAAGTATCAGCCGCCCACCGCACCACCCGCTCTGGCGCATAGGTGTCCAAAACCGCGTTCACCGACTCCAGATCGAGGATTCCATCCGTCTCAACCACCATTACCTATTTCCCTGTAGGAATATTGTATAATGTCACGGCCCTCGAAATCAATGGTAGGGGCGACGCTTGCGTCGCCCCCCTCCCGCCCGGTCCACACGCCGGCGCGAACCCCCTACACTCTCAACAGTAATATATACGCTTGACGCGCTCCCGCGCGGTCGACATATTGACCGATTAACTTCGTTATGCGCCTACGGCGAACCCACTACGCACTCGCAGTCATGGTTGTCGCGACGGCTCTCGCCGCCGACCGCACCCTCGCCGCCGCGCCGGAGGCCGTCAAGCCTGTCACCAACCCCAGCCTCGCCCGAACCCTCGTCGCCAAGCTGACCACCCAACTCCAACGCTCCGTCCCCGCGACCTCGATTCAACCCGTGCGCCGCATGGAGCGCGTCGCCGCCCCGACCCTGGTCATCCGCGAAGGCGCCAGCGGCATCCGTGCCGAGTTGGCTCCCTTCCAATTCCCCCTCCCCCCTCCCTCGCTCTAATTCCCTCCCCCCGAATTTTTCGCGCGCCCCAATCGTGCGCGACTTCTCCCGTCTTTGTCACGTTTCACGTTTCACGCAAGTTTCACTCTTCCCTCTTCACTCATCAGGAACCCCCATGTCCGCCACCGTAGGAAAAGTACTCACCAAAATTTTCGGCTCCCGCAACGAACGCCTCCTCAAACGCTATCGCAAGAGCGTCGACCAGATCAACGCTTTGGAGCCCAGGGTCGCAACGCTCACCGATGCCCAACTCCGCGCCCGCACCGGCGAACTTCACGAAGCCATCCGCGCCGGCTCGATGAAAGCCGCCGATTGTCTGCCCGAAGCCTTCGCCATCATCCGCGAATCCATGGATCGCCACATCGGCATCCGCCAGATCTTCAATCCCGAATCCAACTTCGATCCCGACAAGTTCGATGATGTGACCCTCGAAGCCTACGACACCGTCCAGCGCACCATGATCGCCACCGGCGAAAGCTGGGAGCGCGTCGACATCCCGGTCGCCGTCTACGAAGGCGTCCGCAAGCTCTATCCGGAATCCCGCCCTCCCTTCCGCGCCCGCTGCTTCGACGTCCAGCTCATCGGCGGCCTCGTCCTCTACGAAGGCAAGATCGCCGAGATGGCCACCGGTGAAGGCAAGACCTTCGTCGCGCCCCTCGCCTGTTTCATGAAGGTCCTCGAAAGCTTTCACTGCCACGTCGTCACCGTCAACGACTACCTCGTCCGCCGCGACGCTGCCTGGGTCAAGCCTGCCTTCGAAAACCTCGGCGTCTCCGTCGGCTACATCCAGTCCGAACAGGAGCCCGGTGGCGAAGCCCGCCGCCGCATGTACGAGTGCGACATCACCTACGGCACCAACTCCGAGTTCGGCTTCGACTTTCTCCGCGACAACATGAAAGAACGCGTCGATCTCCAGGTGCAGGGTCCGCTCGATTTCGCCATCGTCGACGAAGTCGACTCCATCCTCATCGATGAAGCCCGCACCCCGCTCATCATCTCCGGCGCCGCCCACGATGATGCGCCGAAATACCGCGCCGCCGACGCCGTCGCCCGCAAAGTGATCGATCTGAACAAACCCTGGGACCAGATCGAAAAAGCCGTTGCCGCCGCCAAGCGCGCCATGAAAGCCGCCGAAGGCGACATCGACAAAGCCGAGAACAAGGACGCGAAGGAAAAGGCCCGCAAGCGCCGCGAAGAAGCCGAAATCCAGCTCGCCGAGGCCGAGAAACGCAAAGAAGGCATCACCCAATACTTCGAATGTGAGATGGACCGCAAGCAAGTCCACCTCACCCACGAGGGCATCGCCGCCGCCCAGGATGCCGCCGGTGTTGGTAGCTTCTACGTCGGCAGCAACATGGAATGGCCCCATCTCATGGAGCAGTCCCTCCGCGGCCACGTCGTCTACGAAAAAGACAAAGACTACGTCATCGAGCGCGGCCAATCAGGTCAGATGGAAGTCGTCATCGTCGATGAATACACCGGTCGCAAAATGGTCGGCCGCCAGTGGTCCGATGGTCTCCATCAGGCCGTCGAGGCCAAAGAGCGCGTCCCCATCAAGACCGAAACCCAAACTCTCGCCACCATCACTCTCCAGAACTTCTTCCGCCTCTACAAATCCCTCGGCGGTATGACCGGCACCGCCATGACCGAAGCCGAAGAGTTCACCAAGATCTACAAGCTCGAAGTCGTCACCATCCCCACCAACCGCCTCGTCATTCGCGCCGACGGCGAAGACCGCGTCTACCGCAAGGCCGAGGAAAAGTGGGACGCCATCATCGAAGAGATCAAGGAAGAATCCGACAAAGGCCGCCCCGTTCTCGTCGGCACAACCTCCGTCGAAAAATCAGAAATGCTCTCCAACCGCCTCAAGCGCAAGTACGGCATCGAGCACGAAGTTCTCAACGCCAAGCAGCACGAGCGCGAAGCCGTCATCGTCGGCAAAGCCGGTCATCAGCACGTCAACCACCACCAGCAAACCGTCGGCAACGTCACCATCGCCACCAACATGGCCGGGCGCGGAACCGACATCAAGCTCACCCCCGATTGCACCACCGCCGGGGGCCTCCACGTCATCGGAACCGAGCGCCATACCGCACGCCGAATCGACAACCAGCTCCGCGGTCGCGGCGGCCGACAGGGTGATCCCGGAAGCTCCCGCTTCTACGTCTCGCTCGAAGACGAACTCATGGCCCTCTTCGCCGGCGAATGGACTATCAAAGTCCTCGGCTGGCTCGGCATGGAAGAAGGCATGGCCATCGAAGACAAACGCATCACCAAGGGCATCATCCGCGCCCAGAAAAAAGTCGAAGAGCGCAACTATCTCGCCCGCAAAAATCTCCTCGAATACGACGAAGTCATGGAGCACCAGCGCAACGTGTTCTACGGCATGCGCCAGCAGGTCCTCGAGGGCCGCGAAGTCGATCAGGTCATCTGGACCATGATCGGCGAATCCATCGGCGACGCCGTCGATAAGTTCATCACCCAGGATTACGTCGCCGCCACCATCGCCGAGTGGTCCCGCGTCAACTTCGAAGTCGTCATCGAACCCGATGACATCCGCGGCATCCGCTCCCCATCCGAGCTCGAAGACTACATCAAGGACCAGGCCCGCGCCGAAGCCGTCACCAGCCTCACCGCAACCCTCGGCGAATTCACCGGCGAAGACACCGACGACCGCACCGCCTGGGACACCAAGGGCCTCCAGTCCTGGCTCCAGTCCCGCTTCCACGTCAACCTCTCCCAGAACCAGCTCCGGAGCATGGACGTCCATGAGCTCGAAGCCAAGCTGCGCGACAGCGCCATCGAGCAGATCAACAAGCGCGATTTCTCCGGCATCTCCAAATACCTCGAGCACCACTTCGCCGAGCAGGAGCTCGCCAACTGGGCCAAGGAAAAATTCAACGTCGAGCTCAAAGCCGAAGACTTCATCGCCGATGAGCGCCCCGGGCGCAAGACCATGAAGAACCGCGACGAAGTCATCGCCCTCATCCAGGAAAAAGCCCGCGAGGCCTATCGCCGCCGAGAAGTCGAATACCCCGTCGAGCACACCCTTCTCTTCGCCTTCGGCGGAGAAGACGGCTCCACCGACAACCCCTACGCCGCCGACTACGTCAAGGCCTGGATCAACCGCCGCTACGCCGTCGAGATGACCCTCGAGCAAATCCGCGACTTCTCCGTCCGCAAGCTCAAGGAAGAAGTCTCCCGCTACCAGGCCGACTGGCTCGCCAACAACGGCAAGAAGATCGAGCAAGAGGTCGACCGTCTCCTCAAAGAAAACCCCACCCCCGAGACCATCGCCCCCGCCTTCAATCAGCGCTTCGAAACCAAGTTCACGGTTGTCGATATCAAGGAGATGTCCGAGCCCGCCGCCGCTGCGATCGAGGGTCAAGCGGTAATCGCCAAACCATCCCTGCGCGACCAGCTCCTCCAAAGAGCCCGCGAGTTCTTCCGCAAAGAGCTCACCGACCTCGAACAGTTCGTCCTCATCCAGATCCTCGACACCAGTTGGAAAGACCACCTCTACGCCATGGATCTCCTCAAGAGCGGCATCGGTCTCCAGGCCTTCGCCGAACGCGACCCCAGGGTCATGTACAAAAAAGAAGGCTACCGCTACTTCCAGGAAATGCTCGCAGGCGTCAGAGACAAAGTCACAGATCTCATCTTCCGCGCCAGAATCATGGGCCCCACCCAGGCCAAAAGCGCCTACAACGTCACCGCCGCCACCCACGAAGAAACCGCGGGCTATGGCGTCGCCGAGAACCTACGGGAAATCGCCGCACAAAATCCCGACCAACAACAACCCGCGTCCGATGGTGCCGAAGGTGAAGCAGCGACAGAAGAACGCGCCGTCGCCACTAAACCCATCACCCGCAACGAACCCAAAGTCGGAAGAAACGACCTCTGCCCCTGCGGAAGTGGTAAGAAGTTCAAAAAATGCTGCGGAGTAAACTCTGCATAGCCCACAAACGAGACCCGGGTCGTCCCCGACCCGACCGCGAATTGCAACCCGCTGCGACCATCAGCAATATCGTTTATTTGCATTCTTTGCACCCCACGTAAAAAGAAGTAGCACACCCCAACGATCCATGCTATACTCCGTCTTCGCCGTCGCGCTTCGGACCCCCGGTAAGGTTCCCCCCCTCCTTGCCAACCGTACGCGACGGCGTTTTTTTATGCGCTCTTTTCACTCAGTTTTAGCTGAAATCATTCCTTATCTTCCTTCCCGCTTCCCCCGGTCTCTGATAACATAGTGCAGGAGCGACAGATGCACATCAGTTCCAAGTTGCACATGAGTAGCTCGACCCCGCGGATCCATCCCCTTTGGATTATTTCGCTGCTGGCTTTCCTGACCACCAGCGCCCTCGCCCAGACCCAACTCCCCAGCACCGTCTACATCTACCCCATGGGCAGCTTCGCCCAGAACGCGATGATCTCCAGCCTCGCCGGCATCGTAAACCGCTCGACCAACGGCGAACTCCTCCTCTCCCCCGACAACGGCTCCCAGCCCAACCCCAGATTCTGGCTCGACCAGCTCAAGCTCAACTACCCCCAAGTCCAGTCCCAGGTCCAAAGCAACCCGCTTCTGCTCATCCAACAGTACAAAAGCAAGCTCAGTGGCTACGTCTTGTACGACCAAGCCGCAAACAACCAATCCATCAACATCGCCACCAGCATCGCCGGCGTCACCAACGCCATCATCGTGGATCCCAGCACCCAGATATACGCTGCGGCCCTGCCCATGATCGCCGACGCCCGCAACATGACCTACACCCAGGCCTACAACAACTACGCCGGCCAGTACAACAAGGACATGCTCTTCCATCAGGCAACGACCTTCGATCATCACCTCCGCGACTTCGCGATCATGAATAAGGGCTTCATGTACTACACGAGCCCAACCGCCCTCAATCCCACCGCCCAGCCCACTTACGCCGCCAACCAGAATCACCAGGGCCGCGTCTTCGGCTGGGCCGACAGCGAAGTCGATCTCTTCAAACAGGCATCGCAGAACAACCAGCAGGTCGTCGCCAGCAATTTCAGTTGGAGCACCTCAACCACCGCCAAGTGGAAGGTCCCCATCCAGCCGCAGAAATATCACACACCCGGAAACATCCCGACCAAAATCGGCAAGCATTACGTCGCCTTCGTCATGAGCGACGGCGATAACGCCCAGTGGCTCACCAACGGCTTCGGAACCGACCCCAAATGGTTCGGCTCCCCACATCGCGGCAAATTCAACATGACCTGGGATTTCACCCCATCCCTCAAGGACATGAATCCCACCGCGCATAACTACCTCTACCAAAAAGCTTCCAACGGAACCTACAAAGACAACTTCGTCGACGCCGGTGGCGCGGGCACCGCCTTCCCCAGCTTATACCCCGACATCAACGCCCTCGCCGCCGACATGGCCCAATCCATGGCCGCCGCCGATCTCAAAGTCACCTCGATCCTCGACCCCACCTACAACAAGAGCAAGCTCACCCCCATCCTCGACCAAAATCAGGTCATGGGCATCATGTTCAAGGCTTACGACAACTATTACCGCAAGAATGCCGCCATCGACTGGTACAACGGCAAGCCGATTATGTCAGTCAAGTATTCGCTCTGGGATGGCGCCGACACCGCCCAATCTCTCGCCGCCGCCCTCAACGCCAGCACGGCCACCAACCCGATTGACGACCAGGCCTCCTACGACATCATCAACGTACACCCCTGGTCCGTGAACGGCCCCACCGGCGCCGGCAGCACCGGCGATCCCATGAGCAACCTCAATCAGCTCACCCAGTGGCTCGATCCCAACAAAGTCGAGGTCGTCACGCTCGAGGAGATGATGGTCCAACTCCGAAATCATTTCGGCGCCCCGCTCCCAGGCGCTCAGGTCAGTGGCACCTGGACTCGCAACGTCAACGACAACTGGAGCACGCGCACCAATTGGACCGGCGCCGCGCCAAACTTCATCGACGCCAACGTCACCTTCGGCAGCGCCAGCACGGGCGCCCGGTTCGTCACGCTCGACGCGCCCATTACCGCCGGCACCCTCAACTTCAACAACGCCTTCGCCTACACCCTCTCCGGCGTTAGCGCCCTCACGCTCGACACCACCAGCGGTTCAGCCGCGATCAATGTCACAACCGGAAGTCACTCCATCACCGCGCCGCTCGCGTTGTCGGATGACACCACGATCACGGTCACGCCCTCGAACAGCACCCTCACCATTACCGGTCTCCAAACCACGCCCCGCGCCATCACCAAGTCCGGTGCCGGCACGCTCCTGGTGAATCGCGTTCGCGCCGGCGTCCTTAACGTCACCGCCGGCACCCTCCGCATCGCAACCAACGGCGGCGATTCCGGACTCAGCATCGTCAACACCCTCGCCGTGGCCTCAAACGCCGCCCTTGATCTGGGCAACAACGATCTCGTCGTGAACGCCGGCAACTTCACAACCATCCGCGATCTCGTCTTGGCCGGATACGCGACTTCGCCTGATCCTACAAAGACCGGCATCACTTCCACCTCAAGTCAAAACGCCGGCGGCACAACCATCCTCGCGCTCTTCGACAACGCCCTCGCCAACTTCCCCACCTGGCCCGCCGGTAGCGGCAACGTCATTGCCACGGGTGCAATCGTCGGCAAATACACCTACCTCGGCGACACCAACATGGACGGCCAGGTCACCCCGCAAGACTACACCGCCATCGACGCCAACCTCGGCACCAGCGACGTGAACCCCGGTATCGCCTGGTTCTACGGCGACACCAATTTCGATGGCAACATCACCGCGCAAGATTACACCGGCATCGACGCCGCACTCGGTCTGGGCGCCGGCAATCCCCTCGCCACCACCGCCATCCCGGAGCCTTCACTCTCATTTCTCGCAGCAGCCATTCTCCTCCTCCGTCGCCGAAGCCGCTTAACCTAAACACCCGCCCGGCGAAGCCCAGCGGCTACAGCCCTGGGTCCCCTCATTCCCCTCATTGAAAGCCTCTACCTTCTCCTCTTTGCCTATCTCCACATCACCCCACGCCGCGTCTCCCGCTTCCGAACTAATTGTGTTTCGAAGGATCACCTTAATCATTGCCTCGCCAGGAGCCGCGCCCGCTTGCCGCATCCGTGAAAACAGCCCTCCACCGCCCCCGCCCAAAAATCACGAAAATCGCCCCTAAATCCCGCGAGACGCAGCGCTTCAGCGCAGTTTCATAAAAAATAAAAAAGAGTCCCCGGAAGTTTTTCTGTTTATTCGCGATTTTTCGGGTTGAACCCGCGAACTCATTTCCTTAATTGGACGTTCCTTAACCTCACGGACGAGAGATGTGGGCGTCTCTCGAAGCCAATTCCGGTAGACGTTTTTTTGTTTCCTATCAACTGCAAGGATTCCAGGATGCCACGAGTGAAGCGGGTCTGCGGCGTTGCCGCAACATGCGTTGGCCGGTTCGCCAGTCGCGCAATTCGGGCGGGACAAATTCTTCTGGACGCAATCCGTGAAACCGTTCATGAGATTCAGCAATACAACATCCTCCTCGAACCTCTCGAACCGCGCCAGCTAATGTCCAGCGCCACCATCGGCTACGGCGACCTCCGCCTCGTCGCCGACAACGGCCGAACCAACACCATCACCGTTTCCATCAACAGCGCCTCGCAGGTGATCGCGCGCGTCAACGATCAGCAACTCGTCACCGACTTCAACGCCGTCAAAAAAATCTTCATCACCGGCGGTGACCAGTCCGACAACGTCTATGTCGACTTGAGGTTCAAGGGCTCCGCCGAGATCCGCACCTACGGCGGCAACGACACCATCAGCTCCAGCGACGGTGCCGACACCATCAACTCCGGCGACGGCAACGACGTCGTCTGGGCCAATGGCGGAAATGATCTCGTCAACGGAACCGCCGGCGACGACCAACTCGACGGCGGAAACGGTTGGGACACCGTCTGGGGAGAGTCCGGCTACAACCGCATCACCAATGCCGAGCAAACCGAAAGCTACAACAATAATTCGCAGCCCGCGCCCGCGCCGGCTCCTTCGCAACCCGCGCCGCAGCCCGCCAGCAACGGCACTCCCGCCATCAGCAGCCTAACGCTTTACAACGCCGACTCCGATAGGCCCATCCAGCAGCTCACCAACGGCTCGGTCATCGATCTCGCCGCCATCGGAACCAGCCGGCTCTCCATCGTCGCCAACGCAACCGGCACCCGAAGCGTCGCCTTCGGTCTCGATGGCAATGGCGGAATGTACAACGACAACGATGCCCCGCTCTCCTTCGCCGGCGACTCTAACGGAAACCTCAATCCCTGGACTCCCTCAATCGGCAACCACACCGCCCTCGCAACCCCCTTCAGCGGCGTCTCCACCACCGGCAGTGCCGGCTCAACCTACAGAGTATCCTTCTCCGTCAAGAACGGCGGCGGAACCACTGCCCCCGCGGGCATCCCCGCTCCCGCTCCCGCGCCGGCCCCCACTCCCGCCAGCAACACGCCCGGCGGACCCAACGTCAACATTTCCGTCAACGACAACACCATCAGCGCCGGCCACGGCGCATTCTTCAACGGCCTCGCCTCTTCACTCAACGCCGGCACCCCAATCACCGCCAAGTACGACTGGGACTTCGGCGACTACAACGCCAAATACAACAACCTCACCGGATGGAACGCCGGTCACGTTTACAACAACCCCGGCAACTACACCGTCCGCCTCACCATCACCAACGAAAATCGCAAAGTCAGCAGCGCCACCACCACCGTCTACGTCGGCAACGCCAACCGGCGCGTCATCTACGTCAGCTCCGCAGGATCCGACGGCAACGACGGATCCTACGACCGTCCCATTCAATCAATCGGCAAGGTCAGGAGCATGCTCGGAAGCAACACCGAAATCCTCTTCCGCGCCAACGATACCTTCTACACCGATCAGGCAATCTCCCTCCAAACCCTCCGCAACGTCACCATCGGGATGTACGGCTCCGGTAACAAGCCCGTCCTCCGTTACAACGGCGCCCTCCGCCTCGGATCTTCCCTCTTCTACACCGGCGTCAATAGCGATGAGTGCACCATCAAAGACCTCACCCTTGACTCCATCTACACCAGCACCAGCACCTACGAAGGCGTCCCCACCGGCGTCGGCATCGGTGGCACCAACACCGTCGTCAGCAACGTCCAGTTCCTGAATCTCTCCGACGGCACCAACGCCAATCAGCAGCCCAGCGGTGTCATGGTCGTCGATAGCACCGCACCTAACGGCGTGCGCGGATACTTCTCCTGGGTTCAGGGAACCGATCAGGTCTACCTCGGCAACAGCGCATCCGATTCAACCTTCCAGCACAACCTGCGCAACGACGGCGGCGACCGAATCCTCATCGCCAACAACACCTTCAGCAATCCCGACAACGCCGGGGGCATCAACAAAGGCACCCTCACCATCCACAAGGGAACCTACAACTACATCACCGGTAATACCCTCAACCAGGGCAAGCTCTCCATCGGCCCCCTCGGCGCCGGTGACGGCCTCGCCGACCGAAACGCCCGCCTCCAATACGTCGTCGCGGAAAACAACCGCATCACCGGTATGACCCTCGTCGAACACGGCGCCGAGCACATCATCCTCCGCAACAACATCTTTCTTCGCGACAACGCTCCCGCCATCGACGTCTCCGCCTACGACAACAATTACGGCCGAGGTGTCGTCGACCTTACGATTGCCAATAACACGGCACTCAACAACGGCACCCAGGGTAACTTCCTCAGGGTCGAGGGCGCCGTCAATGGCATCACCCTGGTCAACAATCTCTACCTCGCCAGGAACCTGGTCACCGGTTCCTACGGCGCATCCCCCGTCTTCGTGTATGGCTCCGATCTCTCCAGCTTCCGAACCATCCACAACAACGTCTGGTGCAGCCCCGGTTCAATCCCCTACGCCGAAGGCGGTATCAATTACGTCTGGACCTATTGGGCCGATGCCGCGGGTTACCGAAACGCCGCCGAGTGGGATGCCTTGGGACAGGTCTCCAACGAAGTCTTCGAGAATCCCGGTTACCAAAGCAATCTCACCCCCGACGGCGGCACCCGCGCCGCCACCGCCGGCATCCCTTTCGCCGGTGTCTTCACCGACATCTACGGAAAGCCCCGCTCCGAAAACGGCTCCTGGTCCGCCGGCGCCGCGCAGATTTAACAAGCGCCGCCACGCAAACAACAATCACCCGCCAAGCCGCTTGCGACTTCGCGGGTGTTTTTGTTGAACCCTCACCACACGCGCCCCGCGCTGCTCAAACTCAGCTTCCGTTTTCCATTCCCTGCCGGTATTGTTGTCCAGCCCCATAAAAACTTCACCGGGGGTTGACCGCACTTGCCACTATGACCACCGCAGTTTTCCGCCCTCTCGCGAGGCCCATCAAGCTGTCCATCGTCATCCCCGTCTACAACGAGGTCGGGACAATCCACGAACTCATCCGGCAAGTCGTCGACGCCCCCCTCGCCACCGGCGTCAATCGCGAAATTATCTGCGTCAACGACTGCTCCAACGACGGAACCGCCGCCAGGCTCGATGAGCTGCACGCCGTCTTTCCTGACACCCATTTCCAAATCCTCCACAAGCCCGTCAACGAAGGCAAAGGCGCCGCCCTTCGCGACGGATTCAAACTAGCCACCGGCGACATCGTCCTGATTCAGGATGCCGACCTCGAATACGATCCCAAGGATTATCCAAGATTGCTCCAGCCCCTTCTCGACGGTCGCGCCGACGTCGTCTACGGAAGCCGATTCATCGGCGAACCCCACCGCGTCCTCTATTTCTGGCATACCGTCGGCAACAAACTCCTCACCCACTTCTCCAACATGTTCACAAATTTGAACCTGACCGACATGGAGGTTTGCTATAAGGTCTTCCGAAAGCCGGTGCTCGATCAGATCACCGTCAAGTGCGACCGCTTCGGCTTCGAGCCCGAGATCACCGCCAAGATTGCCAAAATGCGCCCGCGCCTCCGAATCTACGAAGTCGGCGTCGCCTACTACGGACGAAGCTACGAGGAAGGCAAGAAAATCACATGGAAGGACGGCATCAAGGCAATCCTCACAATCATCCGCTTCAAGTTCAGCGACTAACCCTCCATTCCCCATCGGACATCCCCTCCGAACGAGAGCCCGGCGACTCCGCCGCCGGACCGCCAACCTCTCCAATCAACAAAGGTCATTTCGCCGCCGCGCTCACCCGGCGCGTGATCGCACGCTTCCAGCCCCACTACCACATCCTCATCCCCTCCATCATCCTCCTCGCCCTCGCCGCCCCCAGCATCACGTTCATGCTTCCCGCCTGCCAGGATTACATGGACGAAATCTACCAGCCCCTCCAGGCCCTCAAGTTCTTCAAAACCCACGGCCAGGCCTTCCACAAATACGGCCCCATGCCCAATTTCATCCTCGCCCCCGGCTACGCCGTCTCCCTCGCCTGGTGGAAGTTCAACGGAACCCTGGGCAAACCCTCCGAAGATTTCCCCTACGGTTTCGCCCACCCCTTCGAGCAAATCAGCATCCTCATCGTCCAGGGCCGCGTCCTCTTCCTCCTCCTCGGCATCGCCTGCTACGCCTACCTCGCCCATACCCTCCGTTTGGTGACGAAAAACCGCGGCGCCATCGCGCTCTCGATGCTCTTCTGCATCGCCACCAACTTCACGCTCGTCCATTCTCTCCCCACCGCCCGCCCCGACAGTCCCATGCTCGCCTTCGCCGCCGCCGCCCTCGCGATCTACATCCGAATCCTCTACCTCGGCCTCAGCCTCAGACGCTGCCTCGCAATGGTCCTCCTCATCGTCTTCGCCACCAGCAGCAAAGAATTCGCCGCACCCATGTTCGTCCTCCCCTATCTCGCCCTCGCCTTCAATTCCCATGGAGTTGCGACGCCTGCGCCGCGTTTCGACGCAGCCGCGAACTTCTCTCCCCTCAAAATCCTCCTCATCGGCGCAATCTCTGGTCTAACCGCCTACGCCCTCCTCAACTTCGTCTACGCCCCCCACATCTGGATCGAACGCATGAAGTTCTGGTTCGTCGGCCCAGGCTTAGACCCCACCGTCTGGGGCGCCCCCGCCAGCCGCTGGCTCTTCGCGGTCATCGCCTGCACCGCCAACAACCTCGGCCCCGCCGGCTCCGTCGTCGTAATCATCGCCCTCCTCGCCGCGCTCAAGACATGCCCCCGCCAGGCCGCCATGCTCGCACTCCCCGTCGCCAGCGCCCTCCTCCTCGGCATCGCGCAAATCAAATATCCGCAGGACCGCTTCTACACTCTCGTCGCTGTCGCACTCGTCCCCATCGTCGCCATCGGCCTCTCCGAACTCCTCGACAACAAGATCCAGGCGCCTCTGCGATTCGCCCGCAACACCGCGCTCGCAACCGCCGTCCTCTTCAACCTCCTCTTCGCAACCTTCGCCTGGCACGACCTCCGCGGACAATTCTTCTACGTCGCCGAGAATGACATCGTCGCCAACGTCTCCCCACTCGAACAAGTCTTCCTCTTCAACACCTTCCCCGTCAACCCCGGCTCCTCGCGCCTCGAGCGCACCGGCCACGCCCAGGACCTCCGCCCGCTCCAGCAGATCGCCGCCGAACGCCGCCAGCTCCCCGACCACATCTACGCCACCCGCGGCGCCGTCCAGTTCCTCGAAGAAGCCCGCTTCATGCCCGCCCGCGCCAAAATGATCCAAACCGAAACCGGCTTCGATCCCTCCCACTGGACCGGCCTCGAAGCCATGGGTTACCGCATCGAAAAAACGCTCATCCCCCAAACCCCAAAATGGTTCTGCTTCGACTGGATGCCCGCCGTCAAAGAATGGAAACAGTTCAAAACCGTCCTCGTCTATGCCCGCACCCCCGACTCACGCCAAGACGTCAACCCCATCCCGTAACATGGGCGTCTCGCCCATGCGATTGAGGGAATCAAGCGCAACAAGTAAATGGAATTCCCATAAGTCGAGCGCTGCGCGCCAAAGCGCGCAAACGCGTAGCGCGCAAAATCACAAAACCCAACTCCCCAAAATTATTTCCCCTCGTTTTCCAGCTAAATTCACCCATCCTCAGAAGAGCGCTGCGCGAAAAATGACCCGGGCGCGCAGCGCAAGGGTGTAGCTAGAGGAGAATCTTTTATGCTGCGATCCCCAAAAAACCCCGCCCCCGAACCCGCGCCCCCTTCACCTCAATATCCGACTCCGGCCGAGCCCCTTTCCCAATCTTTCCCAAATCTTCCCACTTTTTCAAATGCAATCGGGAACTTCCCCAACCCCCAACGCCGCTTGCGCCTTCGCGGGTACGTCCCGTAACATTCCCCCACTCCCGGACTACAATCCTCACGTGCGCGAATTCCTCTCCAAAATCGAGAACACGCTCTACAAACCCGAAGCCCTTCCTGCCGAGATTCACAAGATCGCCGCCGACGCCATGCAGTTTCAGATGGCGGCCGTGTGCGTAGCCCCGGTCTGGGTGCCCAGCGTCGCCAGAATGTTGCGCGACAGCGGCGTCCGCGTAAGTTCAGCCGTGGGATTTCCTCATGGAACCAACAAGTCCACCGTCAAGGCAATCGAAGCAACGAGTACGATCAAAGATGGCGCCGACGAGATCGAAGTGGTCGCCCACCTCGCGCCGCTCGTCAGCTTTGATGTCGATGCCTCGCGCGCGGAACTCATGGAAATTGTCCGCGCCGCCCGGTCCACGTGCCGAGATGTCTTCATCAAGGTCGTTGTCGAGACCGGCCTGCTGATGAGCCTTCCCGGAGAGCGCGCCGAACGCGGAATCGAAACCGCGTGTCGCGCCGTGCGCGAAAGCGGTTGTGATGCAATCGTGACTTCAACGGGCTTCCATCCCGCCGGCGGAGCTACCCTCGAGGCCATTCGCCTCCTGAAAAAGTACGGCGAAGCCTTGCAGATCAAAGCCGCGGGCGTCAATCCCGAGAACTTCGAATCGGCGGCATCCATGGTGGACCGCTTCGGCATCCAAAATGCCGGCGCGATCCTGTCGCGACCGGTAACGTAGAGAACTGTCATGCCTCAACGGTCTCGAACAAGGATCTTCATACTCGCTCTTTTCTCGTTAGCGCTTTCAGTCGGATGCGCAAACGCGGATCGCGCACCAAGCACCAGTTCCGTCGCCCCCGGAAATTATCACCTCCATCTCCCCGGAATCAGCGGGTATCGAAACATTGATCGCCGGTTGATGGCCGGCCTTGAGGACGGCGGGGTCGACGGGAAGATCGAGCATTACGATTGGACAACCGCCGATCCCGGACTGGGATCGCTGCTGGCGACCAACCGGAACCGAGACGAAGCCAACAACGTGGCACAGATTCTTCTCGAGCATTCTCGCGCCGATCCGCACGCGCGAATTTCCGTAACCGCCCACAGCGGTGGCTCCGCGATCATCATCTGGGCGATCGAGCGTTTGCCGGATGAGGTGAGCGTGGACTCCATCGTGCTGATCGCGCCCGCGCTCTCGCCAACCTATGACCTGACCAAGGCGCTGAAGCACGTGCGCGGAAAGGTCTATTCGCTGAACAGCCAGTCCGACATCGTCGTGCTCGGGCTCGGAACAAGCATGTTCGGGACGATGGATGGAGTGAAGACGCCCGCCGCCGGGAAGGTGGGATTCCAGCAACCGCCAGGCGCCGATGAGAAGGAGTACAAGAAGCTCATTCAGTTGCCGCACCAGCAGGAGTGGATTCGGCAGTACAGAAATACCGGCGAGCACATTGGCGCGATGAATCGAGATTTCGCCCGCGAAATCATTGCCCCCCTGATCTTGAAAGGAAAGATCCCGACAAGTCAGCCGGCGGAGGAAGTCGATGCCGAACCAGATGCGCCGCGGGCAACAACGACCATCGCCGCGCCGACGAGCAGGTGAAACGCGACGCAGGGGAGGATCGATTGCGGAAGCTCGTAAGGAATATCCTGGCCAAGCGTCACGTGACGATAGATCAGCCGATTCTGAAGCCACACGCCCTGGTCGATCATCACATGGTTGATGGCCATCAGCGGATGCGCGGGAATGAGCCAACGCACCATCCACGGACCGCCGTTCGAACGCAGCGCCGTCGCCAGCCAGATCGGCCAGGTGAGCCACAGGGCTCCAACGGTCGTTGCGATCGCCGCCGAGACGACAGGTGCGAACTTGATGCCCGAGAGTGCCATCACGATGCCCCAAAGGGCAAGGCTATACGCGGCGAGAATTGCATACGCAGCCAGCCACTGGATCACAGGTGTGCTGGAGGTCAGCCCGAGGATCCAGCCGACGGCAATGCCATCGAGTGCGGCGGTGGCCCGGATGAAGGACTCGGTGAGCGAACGCCTCGCCGCGCAGAGTGCCGGGAGCATGAGCGTCAGCATCGCGATCCCGCCGAGGTACAGACCGAGCGTCGCGCCCGCCGCCAGGTAGCTCGCGATTGAGACGCCCAGGCCGATCGCGAACGGAATGATCGTGATCCTGACGAGTTGTTGCCCGGCGTTCATCCCCGCGCCTCTCTGGGCAGGCTCGGGCGCGATGCCGGTTGCGTAACGGCCGGCAGCGGTGGTCTAGGCGCGGTTGTGCGCGGAGGAGGTTTTAATTTCTCCGACGGCTTGATGATCAGCGTCACTTTCGTGCCGGTCGGCGGCACAGCATCCGGGTTGGTTTCATACAACAGGGTCTCGTTCGCATTGCTTTCGAGTTCCGGAAAATCGATCGGCGTCAGCTCAAAGTTCACCACGCTGACCAGATATCCCGTCGCATCCGCCGCATACCGCTTGTCCGCCATGATCTTCGAACCGGTGAAAACCCACGTCACTTCCGGCATCGCCTCCTTCGTCTTCATCGCGCGCATCGATTGTTCCGCGGGAATCGTGACAATCTTGCCGTCCTTCATGAACTCAATCGACATCGTGAGCGCCGGGCCGGTCGGAGCCAGCCATTTCTTTTCCGTCTCGTCGTACTCGATCGGCCGGCCCGGTTGCAGACCGATCATCAGCAGCGCCAGATGCAGATGACTCGGCCGCGCATCCGAGCGCAGAACCGATTCATATTCGTTTTTCCCCGTACCACAGACCAGGAACTCGAGCGGGCCGAAAATGTTGATCGATTCGCATTCCATGCGAACGGTTTTGCCTTTGACGTCCACCTCAAGATGTGGCAAGCGCCCTGCCCCCCGCGTGGCCGGCGCGCTCGCGGGAGCGCTCTGAGCGCACGCGGCGCCGATGCAAACAAGCATCGCGAAAAAGGCAAACACGATTCTCATTCGTGCTTTCTGTCTAAGAGGGCGCAACGATTTGCCGCGGATTGTGTCCGCACTCCGAGCACCGATTTCCGGTGGATTGCTTTGCGTCGTATCCGCAGTTCAAGCACAATCCCAGTTGCACCCGGCGATTGAACTCGGCGCGCTCGCGATAAACCAGGAACCACCACAGCGGCGGAATCGCCAGTCCAACCAAGATGACCGGAAACGGAATCGAAACCGCCCAGCACCAGATATTGCTGCGGAAATCGAATCCCGGACCCACGTCAGTCCAGGGCAGCGACGACCGCCGAGACCACCAATACCGCCCCCTCGAGGCATCGGCTCGATCCAAGGCTCCGATCCGGAGTGATCCGCCTTCCCATCCCACCGCCAGTTCCGCCCCCGGAAGTTGAACCTTGTACTCGGTCGCTCCATTCATGCTCTGCGCCCAAAGCACCATCGCCAGCACAATGACGATGCCGCTGACCACAACCAGAGCAAACATGATTCGGTTTATCACGGACCCCATCCTACCCGCGGCCAGCCGGTAGAGCACAACGCGGATTCCCCCGAGGCGCACTGGAAACTCAGGGACGAGCGATAGCGGACTCGTGACAAGCGACAAGCGACAAGCGATGTAATGGGACAGCGGATATGGCCGGACGTGAGCGGATATGCACGGACAAGCTTAGTTCCGGACACTGCTGGAGTTAGGAAAGAAACGGCGGTCGCTTGGCGAAGCGGGGCCGGACAGGCTACTTGGCACGGGGCAGGGGTGTTGGGCGGATAGTTGGCCCTGGCGCAATTTGCTCTCGTCGGCGCGCAAACCCCGTTTAATACTTACGGTTAAAGCGCCTTTGATCCCCGTTCGAACGCCTGAAAAGCATTCCGCATTCTGCGCGCAAACTGCGCCGCTTTTGCTAGGATCGCGCATAATTTGCCGTTGTTAACGAATCAGACGATGGTGGCGACGAGGGTGAGATAGCCCGCGCCCACCTGGTTGGCAGCGACGGACTGGACGATCATGCCGGAATACTGCGGCGCGGGGAAGGTGTCGCCGCCGCCACCCGATCCACGCGGGTTTGCATCGCCCATACCGGCGGCCCCTTTAGTGGGCGTAAGCTTCTCCACCTTGTCCACCGCGCTGAGGATTC
>JBBRYX010000016.1:0-113397 GCA_038237225.1 Tepidisphaerales bacterium
AAACCATCCATGGCAAGCTCCGGCACGACAGACTTGAATGTTCAAAAACGCAAAGCTTTGCGACGAGGAAGATGTGTTAACCGATTCCGGCCTCGGGCGCAACACCTAACGAGCGCCGAACATCAAATGCGGTTGCCCTGGGTCAGGAGTCGGTTCATGGAACGACTGGACCTGTGGGATTATGACGCCTTGAAACCAGGGTCAGAAGCCGGCACCGATCCGGCGAAGGACTTCTACTACTCGAATCAAGGCCAGGTGCTTGAAGAGCGCGAGAGTGGAGCCAGCGTCGCCAAACGGCAGTACGTCTGGAGCGCGGTGTACGTGGATGCGATGGTCCTGCGCGATCAGGACAGCGGCACCGGTAATTCAAAGGGGTCGCATGTCGAATGTCGAATCGGCGACCATCGTGGGCGGATAGCGAATCGACTTGCGACCCGTTATCCTCTCCCCAAGCTGCCCGTTCCTGATCCGCGACCCAATTCCTGCCCCATTCGTGCGATTCCCGACCCATAACCCTACCCCGCCCCCGCCCCCCGCTCCCATAAAACCGCCCGCTGGGCCGCTGTAGTGAAACAGTTCCCCCGCCTATGGGACGTTTCCCGCTTAGGGATGGGACGCTCCCGCTTAAGGATGGGACGCTCCCGCTTAGGGATGGGACGCTCCCGCTTAGGGATGGGACGCTCCCGCTTAGGGATCGCTGCCTCCCGCTTAGGGATGGAGAGCTCCCGCTGAAGGATGGAGGGTTCCCGCTTAGGCTTGGATCGTCCCCGCCCAAGCGGGAAAGCTTCATGCTTCACCATGGCCCGTTCCGGACTCGGGATGGACCCTGCTCTCGCTATTGGGGTTTCGTCCCGTTCCTCCTTCCCGCTATCATTTCCCCATGCCCATTTCCCTTTCCCCTTCGCGCCGCCAATTTCTCCAATCAACCCTCGCCTCCGCCGCCCTGGCCGCCGCTTCTCCAACACTCCTCGCCCAATCCCAGCCCGCCTCCGCTAAGAAAATCGGCTACGCCCTCGTGGGTCTCGGCCAGCTCAACATCCACCAGATCCTCCCCGCCTTCGCGCACACCCAGAATTCCCGCCCCACCGCCCTGGTCTCCGGCCATCCCGAAAAGGCCCGGGCCCTCGCCAGGCAATACAACATCCCAGAGTCTTCGATCTACACCTACGAAACCTACGACAAGCTCAAAGACAACGCGGAAGTCGATGCCGTCTACATCGCCCTGCCCAACTCGATGCACGCCGAGTACACGATCCGCGCCGCCGCCGCCGGCAAGCACGTCTTCTGCGAAAAGCCCATGGCCAACACGCCCGAAGATTGCCGGAAAATGATCGACGCCTGCAAGAAAGCGGACCGCAAGCTCATGATCGGCTACCGCATGCGCTACGAGCCCCACACCACCACCGCAATTGATCTCATCAAGTCCGGCTCTCTCGGCAAAGTAAAACTTATCCAATCCGTCCACTCCTTCAACATCGCCCCAACGCCCCCGCAATGGCGCCTGGATAAAAAGCGCTCCGGCGGCGGCCCCCTCGTCGACATCGGCATCTACTGCCTCAACGCCTGCCGCTATCTCACTGGTGAAGAACCCACCGAAATCACCGCCCAGAACTTCCAGCCCACCGCCCCTGACTCCGACCCACGATTTAAGGACGTTGAAGAATCCACCGTCTTCACACTCAAATTCCCTTCCGGGATTCTCGCCACCTGCTCCACCAGCTACGCCCATATGTACGAAGGCCGGGCCACCGTTTACTGCGAAAAAGGCACGGTCGATCTCAACCCCGCCTTCCCCTACCAAGGCGTCCGGCTCAAATCCCGAACCCGCGAAGGCATCAAAAACTACGAAGAAATCCCCGACGTCGATCAGTTCGCGAAGGAGCTCGAGCACTTCTCGCAGTGCCTGCTCGAAAACAAAACCCCGCGAACCCCCGGAGAGGAAGGCCTCAAAGACGTCAGGCTAATCCAGTCCATCTACCAAGCCGCCAGTTCCTCCAAAACAGTCCACGTTGAATAGTCCCCGCAAGCAGCGAAGGTTTTAGCCGCGCGGCGGAAGCCCGCGGTCCTCGACCGAAATAAACTCTCCCCCATATGCTATACTTCCCCAGAGCAAACCCATGTCCATCACCTTTGGCCTACCCCCCGACCTCGAACAAAACCTCCGCGAAAAGCTCGGCGATCTCGATCAAGCCGTGAAGCAAGCAGCGCTCATTGAACTCTATCGCGAGGACAAAATCTCCCAACGCGACCTCGGCCAAGCGCTCAACCTCGACCGCTTCGAGGTGGACGCACTTTTGAAAAAGCACAATGTCACGGAGGATCTTCCAACTCTCGAGGAATTGAATCGCGATTTCGAGAAGCTGAGCAGGCTGGTTGAAAAGTGATCGTCGTCGCCGATACCTCACCGCTCAATTACCCCCACAGCCGCTCCCTTCGCAGATACCTCAGGAACCCCGAACACCGCCAGGTTTAGCCGCGCGGCGGAAGCCCGCGGTCCGATTGCCGACCTGAGCACCGAGATCTCGTAGGGGCGACACTTGTGTCGCCCTGCTTTGTTACACCACGAAGAGGGCCACGCAACCGTAGTCCGGCAAATGTTAGCTTACGCCCCATTAGCAATTTCTTTGCCCCGCAGTTCGTTTGAATCCGCCAAAATTTCATGACAATTCCCTCGCCTTTCTGCTTGAGCCCCTATAAAATCGAGGCCGGTGCAAATTACGATCAACCGCAGGAGCCGCCCATGCCCGCAGTACCTTCGTCCAAACGCCGGGGCTTCACCCTTGTCGAGCTGCTCGTTGTTATTGGGATCATCGCCGTGCTGATTGGTATCCTGCTCCCCGCCCTCAATTCCGCACGCCGAAGCGCCGCTACGGTCGCATGTCTTTCCAACCTGCGCCAGCTCGCCTACGCCTTTCAAATGTACGCGGGTTCAAATCGAAATGCGCTTCCAGTGATCAGGCAGGACAATCCAGACTTCAATAATATCCCCGGCAACACCGCCAACGGCGAAAAAGTGACCAACGTCTACTGGACTGACCAACTCCTCCCCTATGCCATGCCCGGTTTCAAAACCATCTTTGCATGGACCAGCCCTGAGGATGGTGTACGGTACAAGAAAAGTCCTCTTTGGTGTCCCACCTGGGCCAAAGATCGTGAAGACATCGATCCGTACAAGAACCCAAATACCGACCGCTTTCGCACCGGGTACGCACCCAATCAATGGCCCACCTTCCGGCCCGACTATCCCGCTGGCGCAGCCTTTGTCCCCGCAAAGGAAGCAAACTGGCGAGGCAATGGCAGCGTCGGTCGATATTTTAAGAAATCCGAATATGTTGACCCTTCAAATCACTTACTCATTGCAGAGTCGAATTTCTGGTTTATTGGCTTCAGCCTCACCGACGCCAAGGGCACCCTCTCAGGCCAAAACGTCGACATCAATACTTGGTTCACCAGCGGCAGCCCCGTGGGCTCAATGAACATCGATCGATTCCGCCACGGCAAATACCCCAGTAACAACGGCGCCGTCTACGCCACCACGGGCGGCCTGGTGAAGTACAACATTATGTACGCCGATGGCCACGCCAACACCTCCAGCGACCCCGCCGACGCTTATCGCGGCATCCGGATGCGATACCCGTAACCGTCGCCAAACCTGATGCGTACGCCGAAATGCGCGCCATGCGCAAGTTCTACGAGTACGTGACAGCAAAGCGGAATAAGGGCAATCCTGTTCGGCACTCGCCTTGCAATAATCATCAGTCGCGTCCTTTTTTGCTCGTCGGATGAGCCGCGACCGCGGGGAGCGTTCTCCCAATCAAAACCCGCTCCCTCCCAGTCGCGGCTAACAACTAACAACCTGAAGCCGCCAAATAATTGTTTCCCTTCCCCGGAGCTTTTGCTATATAATCGCTTCCGACCTCAAATGTTTCAGAAGATTTCCGGGCACCTTGTACTCGTGAGGACCAACATGACCACTCGCCCATCTCCCCGACTTCGTCCCGCGTTCACGCTCGTCGAACTGCCTGCAATGAGCAGAGGCAAACGTGGCGCGTTTACTCTGGTCGAATTGCTCGTCGTCATCGGCATCATCGCCGTCCTCATCGGCATCCTCCTTCCCGTACTGTCCTCCGCGCGCAGAACTGCGAACATTACGAAATGCTCTTCTGCGCTTCGGCAGATTGCTTACGCCTTCACCATGTACTCAAAAGAAAACCGCGATATGTATCCGGTCATTAAGTGGGAGAGGCCTGACCTGATCGCCAAGGGCTTCGACAGTGCGAAGGCGTCCAACTACTGGCAAGACTTTCTCCTGCCTTACGCAGCTCGCAACAATGCGGAAACAAGAGACCAGCAAAACGCCACAAGCAGTGATCCAGCGTCTCAGGCGCAGATCCGCATAAAGAAATCGGTCTTCTGGGGGTGCCCCAACTGGGCGGGATCTCGCGGCGGCCAGAATGAATGGCTCGATCAGGAAGGCATCAGCCTTTACGACACCGGCTATTGCATGAATCCCTACCCGTTCTTTACCCGGCAAACCGGCGGATATTCGACGTGGAAAGATCAAACCGCGATGGATGCCAAGGGGAATATCCAGGGCAAGTGGTACAACTATCGCAAGTGGTCTCCTTATGCAGACAAGTGCCTCGTGATTGAGAACACCTTCTGGTATTTGATGGTTGTGCCCACCGATCCCGCCGCTGCTGAGCCCAGAGTCCAACCTCAACCGTTCAGCGGCCGAACCCTCCCCACCCAAGCCGGCGGAAATAACATCGATCGCTACCGTCATGGAAAGTACCCGCGGAACGACGGAACGAATTTTCTTGACAACGGTGGCGGCCAGGTCAAATTGAACATCCTCTATGGTGATGGGCACGTCGATCTCGCCATCAATATGAAAACCGTCTACAAATCCTTCATCCTCCGCGACCCCTGATGCCCGCCGTTCCCAATCCCGCAAACCTCAAAGTCCCGTAAATCCGGGGCTTTCTGCCTTCCGGAATCTCTCCTTGACCGAACGTCCCCGTTTTGAGAGATCAGAAAAAAAAGGGATCAGGAATGGGGATAAGTACATTTGATTGCTTAAGCCCATTTGATTGCTCCCCGTTGGTTTACCGCGACCCGCCGCTCGGGTAGGATCCATCTCTCAAATGCGATTGCCGGATGGCAACCAGGCGATTGTCGAAGATCGAAAACTGTTGCACTACGTCCTCAGTCCATCGCACCCCCATGGCCGCACGCATGCTCACCTCTTCGATCGTTTGCTTGGTGTCAATCTCAGCAACGAGGACGTGCTGCGCGAAGCGCTTTTAAGAGCCGCTGCTAACGAAGACGCATTCCCTACGGAAACGTCGGAATTTGGGCAGAAATATGAGGTTCGATTCTCGCTTAAGGGCCCCCGAGGAAGATATACTGTGCTGAGCGTATGGATAGTTGATTCCGAGCAGTCGGCCCCGCGGCTTGTGACCGCTTACATCGAGTAAACATGCCCGAAGGTCTGAACGAACTCGATCTGGTCGCTTTGGTCCGGCCCCTGCCCGATCATGGATTGACCATCGGTCAGACCGGAACCATCGTATACGTTCATGACCGCGGCGAAGCCTTCGAGGTCGAATTCCCGCTTGCGCCCCGCAGTTCGCTCGTGCTCACCATCAGGCCGGAACAAATCATCAAGCTCAAAGGACTTCCCGCCGCCTCCGTTGTGTGAGCATTGCCGTCACCTGCCAGCGCGGCATCATTGCCATCCACGGCGATTCGTGATCCACCCAAATCAAAAGATGCTATAGTCTGGGGCATGGTCGCCATTAAAGGTCATTTTGATGGAAAAGTGTTCGTGCCTGAGGAGCCGGTAGACCTCCCGCGCGGGCAGTCGGTGATCCTGCATATTGCCACCGCCCCCGGCAACGGGTCGCCACGCGGCGAGCAGCATGTTCTGGATTGGGTGGTCGAGAATCTCGTCGCCAAGACGGATCTGCCCTCCGACGGCTCGGTGGAGCACGATCATTATCTCTACGGCAACCCGAAGCGCCCGATCGAATGAAGGTCTCGCCCCACGTACTTCGCCGACACCTCTTTCTGGATTGCTCTTCTCGAAGTCGGCGATCAGTACCATGCACGCGCGCTCGCGTGGCAGCAGAATGTTGTCGCCACCCATGCCTTTCTTATCACGACGGAGGCGGTCATGTGGGAGGTGCTCAATTACTTTGCCGTTCCCGCCACGCGCTCGCGTGCCGTTCGACTCTATCATGCTTGCCGCAATCGGCAGGAGATCAGCGTGCATCATTTTCAAGCGGATCAGAGCGAAGCTGCCGTGCGCCTTTATGAGTCTCGCCCCGACAAGTCCTGGGGAATCACGGATTGCCTATCGTTTGAGATCATGCGGATCCTGAGCGATACCAAGGCACTGTCTACCGATCATCACTTTGAACAAGCGGGCTTTGAAGCCCTCCTCCTCCGTGATCCCGTTCCGTCACCATGATTTGCTCCTCAGCCTTTACTCCCCTCCCCCCTTCCCGTACCATCCCGCCTCGCTTTTTTTCACAAGGAAATCCGATGCCCGAGCCGCTGAAAATGGTCTACGAACAAGATGCACCCATGGATGCCCTGAAGGGCAAAACCGTCGCCATCCTTGGCTACGGCTCGCAGGGTCACGCCCACGCGCAGAATCTTCGCGACTCGGGCGTGAAGGTCATCGTTGCGAACCGAAAGGATTCCTCCAACGGCCGCCTCGCGACCGAGCATGGCTTCGATCCGATGAGCGTGGATGACGCTGTCAAGCAGGCGGATCTCCTCGTGATCACTCTGCCGGATGAAGTTCAACCGGAGGTCTACAACAAGTCGATCAAACCAAATCTTAAAGCCGGCAAAACTCTCGGCGTCACCCACGGTTTTAACGTCCACTTCAAGACCATCGAACTCCCCAAAGACGTCGACATCATCCTCGTCGCCCCCAAAGGCCCCGGCCACCTCGTTCGATCCGAATTCGAAAAAGGCGGCGGCGTTCCGTGTCTTCTCGCCGTCCATCAGGACGCGAGCGGAACGGCGCGAGCCACCGGTTTAGCCTGGGCGCGAGGCATCGGCGGCGCCCGCGCCGGTGTCATCGAGACCACCTTCAAGGACGAGTGCGAAACCGATCTTTTTGGCGAACAAGCCGTCCTTTGCGGCGGTCTCTCCGCACTCATCAAAGCCGGTTTCGAAACCCTCATCGAAGCCGGTTATCCTCCCGAGATGGCTTACTTCGAATGCGTCCATGAAGTCAAACTCATCGTCGATCTGATCTACCAGGGCGGCTTGGATTACATGCGCTACAGCATCAGCAACACCGCCGAATACGGCGATCTCACGAGGGGCGCAAGACTGATCAACGCGCAGACCAAGGCCGAGATGAAAAAGATCCTGAGCGAAATCCAGTCCGGCCAATTCGCCAAGGAATGGCGCGCCGAATACGAGGGAGGCATGAAAAACTTCAAACGCCTTTATGAACAAGACAACTCCCATCCGGTGGAGGTCACGGGACGCAAGCTGCGAAAGATGATGCCTTGGTTGAAAGCCAAGGAACCGCCCAAACAATCCTAAAACTCAACGGCGCGTGCCGCTTCAGCGGGATGCGTCTTTTCAAGGAGCAATCATGTTCAGGCTCGCAAGTCTCTCGATCATCACTCTCCTCGCATTACCAATCCCCACTCGCGCCGAGGACAAACCCGCAACCGAAACCCCCGCATCTCAACCCGCCGCCGCCTCCCAAACCCTCGAAGCGAAGGACACCGACGCGCTCAAAGCCGCCGTCGGAAAAATCATCACCGTCAAAGGCGCCACCAGCCGGGTGGGCTGGAGCCCGAGCGGCAGAATCCTCTTCATTAACTTCGCGGGCATCGACCGATCCGGCTTCACCGCGATCGTCGAAAAAGCCAACGAGGACGCCGTCAGCGCTTTCGGGGAAGGCGCCGCCGATCTGCAAGGCAAGAACGTCGAGATCACCGGCGAAATCATCCTTTATAAAGAAAAACCTGAGATCAAGATCACCAAAGCTGACCAGATCAAGGCAACCGGCGAAGCCGCCAAGCCCCCTGAAACCGAGAAGCCCGCCGACACCGAAAAGAAGGAAGACAAGAAGGAGCCCGAGAAGAACGACGAGCCAAAGAAGGAACGCGAGTGATCATCCCGTAAGGCGGGCATCCTGCCGATGCGAGCGACTGAACACGGGCAAGATGCCCGTGCCGCAGGCGACTTTGATTCGGTTCCGTGGAAACCGCGACTGAAACACTTGCAGCCGAACTGAAGTTCGTGATGGCGCGCCATCATCACGCGCTACACAGCCGCCTCCGCGCCTTGGAGAATTGCGTTCGCGCGGGAAAGCCCGTCAGCGAGTCGCTCACGCGACTCGAGTCCGACATCCGCGGCTCCCGCGAGGAGTACGACAAACGTCTCACGAATCATCCCGAAACCGACGTTTCCCCCAGACCTCCCCCATCGCCGAGAACGCCACGAAATCGCTCGCGCCTTCGCGGAAAACCAAACGATCAATCGTCTGCGGAGAAACGGCTCCGGCAAAACCACCCAAAAAGCGCAGTGGGCAAGAGTGAGAGGTTAGCAGAATGCGGTCGCGACTACTTTTCTTGCTGCTGTTATCGACCTCGGGTTGCTTCGCGCAGCTACCGCAAATCCGGCAGCTCAAACCGAGCGACACGTACGCGACCGCGTTCGCGTGGTCGCGGGACAATCAACTGCTCGCGACAGCGCATCGTGACGGGACGGTTCATCTGTGGGAGGTGAACAGCGGACGTCATCTCGCCGAGAATGTGGAGTTTCGAAAGTACGGATTGGGGGTGGACACATCAGGTTTGGCTATCTCGCCTGATTCCCAGGTGATCGCGTATGCGGGTGATGATGCGGCGGTACACCTTTGGGATTCGGCAACTGGACGATCTCGAAGGATTCTAATTCGAGAACAGATCCGAGGTGTTGTCTTCAAGTCAGACCAATCGGTGATCGTCGTGGCTACGGGCGGAACGCTGTACGACCCCAAACCTGCGACGCAGCCTTCGCGCGACGGAGACACAACTCACGTTCGCATACACCCGGCGCGAGTGGTGACCATTGACACGAATACCGGTCAGGTCCTCGCAAACGTCGCGGCATCAGGAATGCTCAACACAGTGCTGTCACTCGATGGGAGCCGTTTCGCCGGCACTGTTGTTCAGTTCAAACCTGCAACCACTTGGCCAGTGGAAATGTCGGACCCGCAGTGGCGAAATGCGATCGGCATTGCCGAGGTTCGCGATACGGCAACGGGTAGGCTTTTGTTGGAGAAAAGTCCGGTATTGGGATGGTGGACGGAATTCTCACCGGACGCTTCAAAACTTCGCAGCGGAATCAGCGTGTGGGAGATCAAGACCGGCAAAGAAATGTTGCATGGCGACATCAACATTGGACGCTTCATGAGTAACCGCGCAGTATTCGTGGGAAGAGCCGGTCAGAAGAATAAGGGGCTACTCGAGTCGATTCCGTGGCTCGAGATTACCGAGCGTGATCTGGTGACGAGTCAAGCACGCACCATTGGGCGATTTCTCGGTGGCGATCAACTGAGGGCGTTGAAGATGCCGGTCGAAGCGTGGTCGCGCGATCGGAGTTTGGTCGTTGATGAGCAGCTACGACTATGGCGACTGCCGCGGTAGATAAGCGTCGATGGCACGGGCAAGATGCCCCTGATGCGAGTCAGATTCTTTCGAAGTAGCGGACTCGTTCCCAATCGGTGACGGCTGCCTCGAAGGCTTTGACTTCCTGCCTCGCGGTGTGAACATAGAAATCGACGACCGCGTTGCCGAGGGCGGCTCGGGCAGTGGCGCTTTGGTTGAGGAGTTCTGCCGCCTCCTTGAGCGTGCTTGGAAGGGCTTGGAGCTTGTCGTCGACGTAGGCGTTGCCACGATACGCTTCGCCGCAGTCGAGGTTCTGTTCCACGCCGGCAAGGCCGGCAGCGATCATCGCGGCAAAGGCGACGTACGGGTTGGCGTCGCCGCCGGGCATGCGATTTTCGATGCGCATGCTTTTGCCGGAGCCGACAACGCGGAATCCCGTGGTGCGGTTGTCGAACGCCCACGCCATCTTCGTCGGCGCCCAACTCCCGGCCTGGTAGCGCTTGTAGGCATTGATCGATGGCGCGAACAGGCAGCACATCTCGCGGCTGTACTTCATCAGACCCCCGAGGAATTGACGGAAATATTTCGAACCGTGCGCTGCATTTTGATCGGCGAAGAGATTCTCGCCGTCGCGCCAGATGCTGATGTGAATGTGGCAACTGTTGCCTGGCTCTTTCGGAAAAATCTTGGGCATGAAGCTGAGCGCCTTGCCGTGGGCATCGGCGATTTCCTTGGCGCCTTGTTTGAAAACGCAGTGACCGTCGGCCATGGGGATCGGGTGTGAGTAGACGAAATTCACCTCATGCTGGCCGCGGCCCCACTCGCCTTTGGTCGATTCGACCTGCACGCCCGCGCCTTCCATCTGCTGGCGGATCGCGTGGAAGATCGGCTCATCCCGCGTCGGCTGCATGACGTGATAGTCAATTCTGTAATCACTGGAGGGAACGAGTTGCGAATATCCGCTGGCGAAAGCCGCGGGGTAGGTGGTGTTGAAGAGGAAGAATTCGAGTTCACTCGCCATGAAGCTGGCGACGCCGAGATTTTCCAGGCGCAGGAGCTGGCGGCGCAAGACGGACCGCGGCGCTTCGTCGACAAGTTGGCCGTCTTCTCGATAGAGGTCGCAGATGACCATCGCGGAAGTCTTCTGCCAGGGGAGCAGGCGAAGGGAAGACAGGTCCACCCGCATTTCAAAATCGCCGTAGCCCTGATCCCAGCTTGCGAGCTTGAAACCTTCGAGCGGGTCCATCTCGAGGTTGACGGTGAGGAGGTAGTTGCAGCCATGGGTCCCGCCGGCGGCACATTGGTCGAGGAAGTATTTGCCGACCAGGCGTTTGCCAAGGAGTCGGCCGTAGGTATCGGGCATGACGACGAGGACCGTGTCGATCTCACCCGATTCGATTTTGGTCTTGAGCGCGTTCAGATCGAGCGGTACATGCAGACTTGGTAGTGACATAGTCCGATCTTAACTTAGTCACCGCCGGAGCAGGCAGGTATGATATGATGCATTCATCATGAATGATCCCGCACTTTTAAATCGGCTTACCTCAGACCCAGCGATTTTTGGCGGCAAACCGATCATTCGCGGCAGGCGTCTTGCGGTTGAACATGTCCTTGGAATGCTGGCGGCGGGCGACGGTCCGCAGGACATTGCGGCGGCGTACCCGTTTCTTGAAGCGGACGACATTCGCGCTTGCATCCTGTACGCCTATAAGCTTGTGGCTCACGAACGCGTTGACCCATTTCCGGTGGGATCGGCGGCATGAGAGTGTTGATTGACGGCTGCTTGTCCGGACACGCCGCGGAGATCGTTCGGCGAGCGGGACATGACGTAGAGTGGGCGGGTGATTGGCAGAAGGACCCGGGGGACGACGAAATTTTGCGTTGTGCTGTAGCCGATTCTCGAGTGCTCGTCACCATTGACAAAGATTTCGGCGAGTTGGTGATCGTTCAAGGAAAGATACGCGCAGGCTTGATCCGACTCGTTGGGTTTCGATCCGCGGAGCAGGGGACGGCGGTGGTGCGTCTTCTTGCGAGTTACGAATCTGAACTTGCGAGTGGAGCAATGTTGACCGCGGAGCCTTGGCGGGTGCGCGTGCGATCGGCGTAAGCGAGCGCTCCCTTGCGTGGCAGGAAGAACGACGGGGTGAGCAGGGTCACTGTCCGTCGATGTAGACATTCTTCAGCTCCGTATACCCCTCGAGCGCGGCCATCCCCAGGTCTCGACCGATTCCGCTTTGTTTGAATCCTCCGAAGGGGGCTTCGACGTGAACGCTGGAATGGGAGTTGATGCTAAGGACGCCGCTCTCGACGCGGCGGGCGACGCGGAGAGCGCGGCTCAGATCGCGCGTCCAGATTGAGGCGCTTAAGCCGTACGGTGAATCGTTTACCTCTCGGAGCATCTGATCTTCATTGTCGAAGGGTCGGATGCAGACGACGGGGCCGAAGACTTCTTCGCGCCAGATGCGATCAGTGGTGTCGCAGTCAAGGACGACGGCGGGGGAGAGGTAGCAGCCCGTGGCGCAGGGTCGGTTGCCGCCGCAGGCAAAGCGTCGGTTTTGGCCGCGAGCGGTCTGGAGAAACGCTTCGACGGTGGTTCGCTGTTGCTGAGATACCAGCGGTCCCACCTGCGTTTTGTCATCAGCGGGATCGCCGATCACGATCGATTCGGTCGCCGCGACAAAGCGTTCGACGAAATCTTCGAACACAGCCTTCTCCACGAAGACACGGCTGCGGGCGCAGCAATCCTGCCCGGCGTTGGCGAAGACGCTCATGGGGGATTGCGCGGCGGCTTCTTCCAGATCAGCATCGGCGAAGACGATGTTTGGAGACTTCCCGCCAAGTTCCAGGGACACGCGTTTGATGTCGCGCGAAGCCATGCTCATGATGCGCGAGCCGACGGCGGTGGATCCCGTGAAGGAGATTTTGCGCACGAGCGGATGAAGCACGAGGGCTTCGCCGATCTCGCTTCCCGCTCCGGGGAGGACCTGAAGCGCGCCGGGCGGCAAGCCTGCTTCCAGCGCGAGTTCCGCGAGCCTGAGCGCTGACAGTGGTGAAGGTTTGGCGGGTTTCAGGACGATGGTGTTGCCTGCCGCGAGGGCGGGCGCGACCTTCCAGCAGGAAATCGGAAAGGGGAAATTCCACGGGACGATGGCAGCGATAACGCCGAGGGGCTGGCGGAGGGTGAAGTCGAATCCACCGGCGGAAACAGGGATCGTTTGGCCGCAAAATTTGTCGATGGCGCCGGCGTAATATTCGAAGATTCTGGCGCCAAGCGCCACCTCATCGCGCGCATCGGCGATGGGCTTGCCGATACTCTTCATGTCCAGTTGCGCAAGTTCCTCGACGTTTTCGCGGATGATCCGGGAGATGGCGTACATGATCTCGCGACGTTTGCCGGGGGAGAGGTCGCGCCAGGTTCTTTCGAAGGTTTCGTTCGCACCGGTGACGGCGCGGTCCACGTCCGCGCGGTCCGCGGCTCCGACTTCGCACCAAGCTTGATCGCTGGCGGGATTCACGATTTCAATTCGTGAAGGCGCTCCCTGGCGCACTTGCCCATCGATGAAAGGTCCGGCTGGAGCGTTCATGAGATCACATCGCCTCTCGATACAACTGCAACAAATCCGCGCGCGAGACCAGCACGGGGTTCGTCTGATGGCAGCTATCTTGATACGCCTGATCGGCCAGCGCGGGCAACTGGGATTCCTTGACGCCGGCGGCAAAGAGACCCGTCGCAAGACCGATTGAGGCGAACCATCGTTCCACTGTGGCAATGACCTCGGCATCGGTTGGATCGTTAAGCTCCATCGCGATGCCGACGCGGCGATAGAGACCGGGTTTGCGGGCGGCGTTGAAGCGCATGACGGAGGGCAGCACAAGCGCGTTGGCGGTGCCGTGGTGCACGCCGCACATAGCGGATAAGGGGTGAGCGAGCGAGTGGGCGGCGCCAAGATCTTTCTGAAACGCGATCCCGCCCATCATGGCGGCGACCTGCATGTGGCCGCGGGCGTCGAGATCGTCCGGCTCTTTCATCACTCGGGGAAGCGCATGCGCGATCAGGTGGATCCCCTCCAGCGCCACGGCATCGCAGAGCGGATGGAAGGTGGGCGAGGTGAAGGATTCAATGCAGTGGGTCAGGGCATCCGCACCGGTAGCGGCCGTCAGCTTCGCGGACAGCGGGACGGTGAGCTCGGGATCGAGAATCACGAGATCCGCCAGTAGTTCTGGATTGAAGATGACTTCCTTTTTGCCGGCGATGGTGATGACGGAGCTGCGGCCGACTTCACTGCCCGTGCCGGCGGTGGTGGGAATGGCGATGAAGGGCGCGAGCTTGTCCTCCACCGTTACGGTCGCGAGGTCCCGGATGGGCTGCTGAGGAAACTTCGCGCGCAGGCGGACGACCTTGCCGACGTCGAGCGCACTCCCCCCGCCGACGGCGATGACGGAGTCGCAGGCGGCGGCAGAAAAGGCTCGAGTCGCGGCCTCGACGTCCTCCTCCAGCGGATTTGAATGAACTCCAGAGAACACCTGGGCGCTCGGCATGAGCGAGCAGACGCGCTGGAACGTCTCAGTCTGAACCAGTCCCGCATCGGTCACGATGATCGGGCGGCGGGCCTTGAGCTCATCGAGTCTGGCCGGAAGTTCAACCGTCGTGCCGGGGCCGAACAGGACGGTGGTCGGGAACGAGAAGGTGGCGCGCATGAGTTGAACATACCGCAACGGCATCATTTTCCGCTCCTGCAAAGCGATGAGTGGCTTCCGCGCTGCGGAACTGCCGTTGAACTTCGCCTGCTTTATCAGACGTCGAAAACCGTAGTGCAATCGTTTTCTTCAGGGTCTTGACACACTCCCGCAAAACACCAACAATGGCTCTTCCAGTAGTTATCAAAGCGACAACATGCCAAGTTTTACGTTTCGCGTCGCCCGCACGGATCCGGCGGCGGCAGCCAAAGTCTTCCACGTCGAGCTCGAAGAGCGGATGACGGTCTTGGATGCGCTGTTCGTGATTCAGCGCGAGCAGGATCCTTCGCTCAGCTTTCGGTGCTCGTGCCGGGTGGGGATGTGCGGATCTTGTGCGATGACGGTGAACTGGCAGCCGAGGCTGGCGTGTCAGACGCGGGTGGTGACGCTGAAGAGCGACACCATCGTGGTCGAGCCGCTGGCGACCTTGCCGGTGGTGAAGGACCTGGTCGTCTCCATGGAGCCGTTTTTCGCGAAGTGGAAGAAGGTTCGGCCGGCGCTGCATCCGAAGGATAAGAACAGCAAGACGCTGGCGATCGTTCCGCCGACGAGCGAGTTTGGGAAGCAGGCCGCGACCAAGCGGGATTGCATCACGTGCGGCGCGTGCTACAGCGCATGCGGGATCACGGATACCAACGAGGCGTATCTCGGCCCGGCGGCGATCAACCGCGCCATGCTGCGGCTGATGGATCCGCGCGATGCGATGGTCGATGAGCGGCTCAAGGTTCTGAACGATGAGAATGGCGTGTGGCGGTGTCATACCCAGTTCAACTGCGTGGCCGCGTGTCCGAAAGGCATCAACCTCACCGACTCGATCATGAAGATGAAGCGGTCTCTTTTGTTCCCGAAGAAGTTCCATGACAAGCGCAATTTCGTTGACAATCCGTAAGTATGGCTGGCGGTATGCCGGGAACCTGGCGTTCTGGATTCAGCGCCTCACCGGCGTTGCGCTGGTGCTCTACCTGATCCTGCACATCCACACGATTCGCGATCTGAAGAATCCGGAAACGTTCGATGACGCGCTCAAGACGTTCAGCAAGCCGCTGTTCAAGCTTGGAGAAATAGGCTTGCTCGCGACAGTGATTCTGCATGCCCTGAACGGCATTCGGCTGACCATGGTGGACATGGGCGTCGGGCTGACGAAGCAACGGCAAACGTTCTGGTACTTTGCCATCGGCGTCGGGTTAGTGATTTTTCTAGCCGGCGCAATCCCGATGTTCATCTATGGAATATTGAATCACCATTTGTAGCACGGGCATCTTGCCCGTGTTAGCGGCTCGAACACGGGCAAAATGCCCGTGCCACGGAAGACAACGATGTACGGACGCGTCATCAACTGGTACTTGCAGCGGATCACGGGAGCGGCGCTCCTCGTGCTTTTGATCATGCACTTCTGGGTGGAGCACTTCACGGCGGAAGTGCGGACGCACGGGCTGACCTTCGAGATTATTCAACGCAGATTCTTCGGGAATCCCTGGTTCGTCGCGGTCGATATTACATTTCTGGTGATCGCGCTGTATCACGGGCTGAATGGGATTCGAAACATCATTTTTGATTTTGGCCGCGTCACGAAGCCATTTCGCGTTGCGGTAACGGTTGTGCTGATTGTGCTCGGCCTCGTGCTGACGTGGTGGGGCGTGGACGCTTTCCGCGGCAACAAATACCTCAACCCCTTGAACCCCGAAGGAAACGAACTTGCTTCCGTTCGATGAAATTGACGCGGACATCCTGATCATCGGCGCCGGTGGCGCCGGACTTCTCGCCGCGCTGCATGCGACGACGATCAACCCCGCGCTGAAGATTTTGATCGTGGTGAAGGGATTGCTCGGGCAATCCGGCTGCACGCGAATGGTGCAGGGCGGGTACAATTGCGTGCTCAACTCTGCCGACTCCTGCCAGAAGCATTTTGAGGACACGATCAAGGGCGGCCAGTATCTGAACAACCAGGATCTGGCGTGGGCGCTCGTGAACGATTCGCCCGATCGGATCATCGAGCTCGAGAATCGCGTCGGCTGCTTGTTCGATCGCAATCCGGACGGAACGATTCACCAGAAGCCCTTCGCGGGTCAATCGTTCGATCGAACGGTTCACAAGGGGGATCTCACCGGCATCGAGATCATGTCCAACCTGCGAGATTGGACGATCGAGCAGCCGAACATTTCGGTGCTGGAGGAAACGCGCGGGCTGGATCTCTTGATGGATGAAGGCCGTTGCGTCGGCGCGGTGCTGCTGGACAATCGCCGCGGGCGATTCATTTCGGTCAAAGCCCGCGCGACGCTGCTGGCGACGGGGGCAGGCGCGACGATGTACGAGATTTCCTCTCCAAGCCTGGAGAAGTCGGGCGATGGGCAGGCGATGGCTTATCGGCAGAATGCCGAGTTCATCGACATGGAGATGATGCAGTTTCATCCCACCGGGTTGCTCGTCGGCAAATCCATCGCGACCGGCGGATTACTCGAGGAAGGCCTGCGCGGCGCCGGCGCTCGTCTCTATAACAACGTCGGCGAGCGCTTCATGGAAAAATATTCACCGGACAAGCTGGAGCGATCCACGCGCGATGTGGTTTCGCGCTCCAGCTACATGGAGATCATGGCCGGGCGCGGGACGCCCAGCGGCGGGGTCCTGATCGATGCCACCCACATGGGGGATAAGTTCCTGCTCGATAATTTCCGGGGCATGGTGGATCGCTGCCGGGAGTATGGGTTTGATCTGCTCCATTCCCGAGTGGAAGTTTCACCGAGCGCGCACTATCACATGGGCGGGATTAAGATCGATGTGGATTGTCACACGAGCATCGACGGGCTGTTCGCCGCGGGCGAGGACGCGGGCGGCGTGCATGGTGGAAATCGCCTCGGTGGGAACGGCGTCGCGGATTCGATCGTCTTTGGCGCCCGTGCCGGCGATGCAATGACGCCGTACGCGGTTCGATCCAACCCCGGAAACTATTCTTCGGCTCAAGCCAGGGAAATCTGCCATCGCTGGATGCAGATGCTGGACCGCAAGGAAGGCGAAAATCCCTTCAAGCTGCGCGCGGATCTGGAGCGCACGATGTGGCATAAAGTAGGCGTTGTCCGCAACGGCCGTGACATGGCCGAGGGCATTGATGATCTGGTGAACCTGCGCGAGCGGATCAAGTCCGCCTCCGGCGCCGGCAGCGCCGTCTATAATGCCAGGTGGAACGAGGCAATGAACACCGAAAACCTCGCCTGCATCGCGGACATGATCGCGCGCAGCGCACTACTCCGCGAAGAATCGCGCGGCGCCCATTATCGTTCGGATTTTCCTGAACGAGATGTCACCTGGCTGAAAAATATCTGCATGAAGCCCGACGAGGGCGACTTCAAGATCTGGCACACGCCCGTGAAGTTCACGCGCATGACGCCGCCCGAATTAAAAGAACAGGACAGAGATCTCCAGCCCGCTGGAGTGTGACAACAATAAGATTCACCATGGAGGTCACGGAGGTTCACGGAGGAAATTCATTAGAGATTTTGTCTTCTCCGTGTTCCTCCGTGCTCTCCGTGGTGAATAAGAATTTGAGGAGTCCCCATGACCCTAATGCTGACCGATACGCTGTACGACACGATCGAAGAAGCCTGCCGCGATCTCTACATCCGGGCGCTGAAGGACATTCCGCAGGACGTTCGCATCGGCCTGAAGAAGGGCTACGACGCCGAGAGCGCGGCCAATCAGAAGACAGCGTCGAAGGTGATGCTGACGGTCCTGGAAAATATCAAGCTCGCCGATGAAAAGGACATGATGGTCTGCCAGGACACGGGTTTGGCGATCTACAAGGTTCTCATCGGCCAGAAGTTCGCGCACAACCTCGACATGGTCGAGGTGAAGAAGCGGATCCGCATCGCCTGCGAGCGCGCGACCAAAGAGCACCCGTTGCGCTCCAACACCGTGCACCCCCTCACGCGCAAGAACACGCAGACCAACACCGGTCAGGGAATCCCGGTGATCAAGGTCGATTTCGTCCCCGATTCTGACAAGCTCGAAATCTGGATGGCGCCCAAGGGATCGGGCTCGGAGAACATGAGCTTCCTGCGCATGCTCAAGCCCGCCGACGGAATCAAAGCGGTGAAGAAGTACGTGCTGGAATGCGTCTTCGATTCCGGCGCCAATCCCTGCCCTCCCACCATCGTCGGCATCGGCCTCGGTGGCACCAGCGACGTCGCCGCCGCGATGGCGAAGGAAGCCAGTTGCTTCCGCAAAGTCGGCACCCACAGCCCCGATCCGCTGATCGCGCAGCTTGAGCACGAGCTGCTCGAGCTGATCAACCAGACCGGCATTGGCCCGCAGGGCCTGGGCGGCGTCACGACCGCAATGGCGGTCAACATCGAGTGGGCCCACACGCACATCAGCCAGCTCCCGGTCGCCGTGAACATGCAATGCTGGCGCGGCGAACGCGCCTGCGCAACGATCGACGGTGATGGCAACATCGTTTATTCGGATTAACGATCGGGTGATCGGGTCATTGACGATTGGGACCTCTGAATAACCATCCTCAACTCGCGAATTCCAAGCGGCGGGGTCGCTTCAGCGATCATGGCTTTGAGTTATACAGAGGTCGCGATTGACGACCGGCATGGGGACAGGCGCCATTTCCAACAAACACGGCAAGCGGAGCCAGTCCCCGGCTCTTGCCTCCGGCACTCCCCCCAGCTACATTTTCCCCAAATAAACCCACGGCAAACAGCGGCGTGGTCGCTTCACCGACCATCGTCTTGGAATTATTCAGAGGTCCCAATTAGGGAAGCAGAAAGAAATCAGTGCCATGAGCACAGAGAACCCCCCCGCCTCGAAAATCCCCGCCCCCCCCGTCTCTCCTGACTCCGACACCATCGAAACCGAAGAGCAGTCGCAGGAGACCACCCAGCCGACGCGACAACTGGATGAGAACGATTACGACAAGGTCAACCAGCAGGCCGAAAGCCTCGTCGCCAACCTGTCGAAACTGCCCGATGGCGATCTTGTCGGTGAAGTGGTCGTCAACGCGCTCAAACTCCTGCGCGACAAGACCAACCGCGGCGATATCAAACTGATCAACAAGAGCTTCAAGGAACTCCGCTACGCGCTGCGGATCTTCGCGCCGTATCGCGATACACGAAAGGTGTCGATCTTCGGATCGGCGCGCACGCCGGAATCCCACGCGGATTACGCCCAGGCCGCCGCCTTCGGCAAGCAGATGGCGTCCGCCGGCTGGATGGTCATCACCGGCGCCGGTGGCGGAATCATGGCCGCCGGCCACGGCGGCGCAGGCGCCGACCCCTCCTTCGGCCTCGCTATCCGACTCCCCTTCGAACAGGCGACCAACACCTTCATCGCCAACGACCCCAAACTCATCAATTTCAAGTACTTCTTCACCCGCAAGCTCATGTTCGTCCGATCCAGTCACGCCATCGCGCTGTTCCCCGGCGGATTCGGAACCATGGATGAAGGCTTCGAGGTCCTCACCCTGATCCAGACCGGGAAAGCCGTCCCGATGCCCATCGTGTTCGTCGATCGCCCGGGCGGCAACTACTGGTCGATGTGGCAGGACTACGTCGAAAAGCAACTCCTCGAGCGCGGCCTCATCGGCCCGCACGATCTCGCGCTCTACAAGATCACCGACAACGTCGAAGAAGCCGTGCAGGAAGTCACGAAGTTCTACAGCAACTTCCACTCGATCCGCTACACGCGCGAAGACCTCGTCATCCGCCTGCACCGCAAGCCCAACGACAAAGAGCTGGCGGATATCTCCAGCGAATTCAAGGACATCAAGCCCCGGGGCGAGTTCCGCGTCAGCGGCCCGCTCCCCATCGAGCGCGATGAACCCGCCCTCGACAACCTCCACCGCCTCGTCTTTGCCTTCAACCGCCGCGACCACGGCCGCCTGCGCATGCTGATCAACCGGTTGAACGAGATCCCGGAGCGATAGATCCCAATCCATTCACCACGGAGATCACCGAAGAACACGGAAAATTCGGTGACTTCTTGAACAAAACATCCGTGGTAAACGGATCAAGCGGAAATCTCAAATCAAGACGGCCCGGCGGGGGAATAGGGTTGAGTGGGTTGGGTCGGGGAGGGTACATGGAATGATGCTGCACGAAACCAAAATGACGAAAGAAGTCCGAAATCCGAATGACGAACAAGCCCTATTCGGGCTTCGTCATTCGTCATTCGGGTTTCGTCATTCTGGTTTGATGCAACAAACAACTGACCACGCACCACGGACTAAACCAGCGTCAGGTCGCCAAGCCCCGCGTTGATCGAAGCGCCATCCGTCGTCTTGACCTTGGGCGGAATGCTCGCGAGGTCGTAGAACCAGCCGTTGCCGTAGTCCTGCGGCGCGACGTTCATGACGACTTGAATGATCTGCGCGCCGACGAGCACGCCCGAAACGCCAATCGTCTCTTCCGGCCCGCCTTCCTCGTGAAGCGTGAACATTTCAAACGTCGCCCCGCTCTCCAGCATGATCGCTCGATCGAAGTGCCACAGGGTCTGCGTGTCGCCGAAGCTCCCGGTGACGAGAATCACGTTCGCGGGAACGGGCGCGGGCGGCGCGGGCGGAGGCCGGACCCCGTGCGGCTGGCGATTCTTCCGGCGTCGGGGAGGGCGTTTGAGGAACATGGTGGTTTAGCTTTCAGCCGTCAGCCATCAGCTCTCAGCCAGAGTTTTTAATGTCTTCTCTGGCTGATGGCTGACAGCTGATAGCTGATGGCTCCTTATCTTTAAGCCGCGACGCTCCCCGTGATCGGGTTGCTCACCGGGCCGCTCTCGCCCCGGCGGTTGACCCAGCGGGCGACGATCACCGCCTGCTTGTTGGCATCCGCGGCTTCGTAGCTCACGGTGAACTCGCTCTTGGAGGCCAGCCCCATGTACTCCCAGTGCTTGAGGTCCGCCGGGGGCGTGGCGCCCGGAGCGCCGATGAACGCGTACACTTCCGCGCCGATCGCGCCCGCTGGCCGCGCCCGCCGGGTCGGCGTGGTCTCATCGGCAATGAGGATCAGGTGCGACTGGCGGTCGATGCCGCGCAGGTCCAGCGCCGGCTTGGTCGCGGGCGCGGGCACCGGGCTGGGAACCACATCGCGAATCGGCAACCCCAGGTCCGTCTTTTGCGCAACCGTGACCGTCAGTGTCGCCTGCACGCGGCGGGCGAGCGAGCGCAAATCCGCGACCAGCGTCGTCCGCGCCGTTTCCTTCGCCGCGACCGTGACCGCCGTCCGCGTGCCCGGCGTGGTCGCCGTGGTCAGCGCGCTCGAGAACGCGGAAACCTGCGTCGCCAGGTTCGTGGCATCCGCCGCGACCAGTCCGAACACAAGCGGCGTCCCGCTGATTTTCGTGGAAAAGTTCTGCGCGAACGCGAGCAATTGCGCATCCACGCTGGGAATGAAATCTGCCATGTCTGGCTCCTTAAATTGATTGGGGGCGCTATTGCCCGCAATGCTTATGTCAACGGCGAGTCTTGTAGGGGTTATGTCGGCGAAGAGGGGATGCGGGTTAAGACAGAAATCCCGAAATCAATTTAAAAAACAACGAGGAAAACCACAACCGCCGCTTCCCATCCGGCTCTTTCGGCCCCTGATTGTTGCTGTTAACCCGTTCCGCGTTCTTGCCTGTTCCGAGTTCTGAAAGGCGACTCCCAAACGGGATTACTCTCGTCTCTATGTCCTCTCTATTCATTCTTCTCCAAAAGAACTTGACAAAGCGAGAACGCTTCTGGAAGATCAGCGCAGTAAGGGAGGTTGTATGGGTCCGAGAAATCCCGGGCAATGTGCGACAAATCGCCTCCGCGTGGCCCTCTGCTTCTCAATCTGTCTTATCATCGCGATTTCTGTACTCGTTGGCATCTGGCATTTTCGTTTTTCGAGCGAGACAAACGTCGCTCTGGCGAAAACTTCCGGCGATCCTCACCTCTACGCTTGGATTAAGAAATGGCAACGCTCCTCGCAATTCGGCAAGGCGGCTTCTCCCGAGAGCCGTTCTGCTTTGGAAAAGATTTTGAAGGGCACCGACCTGTCGGCGCAGGCGTTGATTGACACCGGGCGCGAAATCCACATTACTTCCGGAGATGACGTGACGACCGCCCTCATTTACGCGGCGGGCGTGCGCCAAGGGCACAAAGAATTAGCGAAAAACGCTGCCAGCGGTGCACAAGTGAGGCCACTGCTCTTTGCACTTGACAGCACCCGAGGCGTGTTCTGGAAGGTCATCGACAGCGGTCACCTTGAACTCGTTGACGATGCCTATGTTCTATGCACCGACTTGGCGCGATGGATTCCGCCAGGCGATCCCGACTTGGAAAGCGGACGGCAACACGGCAAGATTGGTGCTGCCGGATGCCTCTATCTCAAAGGTCAGATTCAGGACGCCTTGGTCGCCATCGAACATATCGACAAACAGAAGCTGAAGGACAACGAGCGTCTCGGAGTGGAATGGATCCACTCGCTGGCGCTTTTTGATTCTGGACGATTATTAGATGCACTTCCGAAGTTTCGGGAGATAGCGGAGCATTCTCATTTCCATCACTCCAAGGACGCTCTTCCGTTCCTGGCCCTGGCACTCGCCAGGACAGGCGATGCCGACGGAGCAAACGAAGCCTTCGACGACTGGATTCGACGGTCTCACCCAGGCGTCAAGGAAGCAGCTGCTCTCTTACGGACGATTCGGAAAGGCGCCTCCAATGAAAAGCCAATTCCCGTTGCTCAGAAAGGTTAACTTCAAGTGGTTGTCCTTTGCTCTGCTTATCGGCATCGCCACCTTCAGCTTCACCGTAGCGGCGGTTAAGTTCCGCCATCGCACCGCAAAGCCGCAAGCGTTTGAGATTGACGGCTTGGTGGTGCCGCAGCAAATCATCGACTTAGGAACGGTGTGGAGTGATGAAGTTGTCGAGCGCACGTTCACGCTCATCAACACGGCATCCCGCGACGCCCGCATCGAATCCGCTGTGTCCGACTGTGGTTGCACAGTTGTCTCGATGCAGAAAAAGCTTCTTGCGCCCGGTGAATCGGTTGAGATCAAGATGAAGTATTGGCCCACCGCTCCGCGAAATGGTCAAGGCGCTGCGGTGCGGCGGATGACGGTGCTCAGCGTTTCGGGTCAATCCGGTCAACACGAGATTCCATTGTACCTGACCGGATTTCTCGCTCCCGATCGTTCTCTACGCGCCTTTCCCCATGTCCTCGATGAAGGCCCGCTTCTGTCCGGGACGAATCATTCCTACGTGATCCATCTGAAAGGCGACCTGAGGATATTGCAGCAGATTCCCGACCGAATCGAGATTCAGCCGGCACAGAGCAAGCTCGTTCTAATCCCCAGCGGGCATGTTAATGATCCACAAGAGACGATGGCGCAGAAGGACGTCACGGTGGACATAATAAAATACGCGCCGCCCAAAGATCCGGGAGAGTGGGAAAGCCAGGTTCGTTTCAGTCCAAGCGCCGCGGCGGAAGGTCTGGTTGTACGAATTCGAGGTCGATCCTCTCACAATGTCGCTTGTTCGCCCGCAAGCCTCTTGATGACCCGCGCTGCCGGCGGCGCCGCCCGCACGGCGACCCTGACGTTCAGCTGTGCCACTGGAGAATCGATTGAGCCTCAACTGATAAAAACTGATTTATCCTTGGAATATCATTGGAAGCAGGTCGTTTCCTCTGGTGCTAAGGACATTCAATCACTTCAATTGGAGGCGAAGGGTGAACGCGGGAATGAGGCGGGGGAAATATTCGTCACCTTTCGCCGCGCGGGAACAAGCATAGAGACGTTAACGATACCGGTAGTCATCATCAATGAGGAACGTTCCGCCTCGGCGGTCGGGGCAGTCACGCACCTCCAGAAATTGTGAAGGAGCAAAAATGTTTAGTCGGATCATGTTTATTGCGGCACTGATTGCTGCCGGAATTATTCTCGGCACCATGACCGAGCGCGTTATGGCCGTAAATCCAGGTAGAGAGGAATGTTTACCTGCGGGTGGTTGCCCGCTTCCATGCACCAATGCCGTTCTCCCCGGCGGCATATCAAGTTTTAAGATCATACCCATCGTTGGCGCTCCCCAATGTCAACTTGGCACCTCTACCTGTCCGCGCGTTCCAAACGTTCGCTGTGGCCTCGCCAGTTTTTACTCGTTGCCGAACTGCGTTGGACTCATCGTAATGCAAGGACCCGCAGTCTGGACTGGCTGTTGAAGAATGGAACGTGAACGAATTTCAACCGGTAATGCAGATGCTTAAGTCGTCTTCGATCTCCTTCGCAGTCTCGGGAACGTTTCTCTTCTGTTGTGCTGTCGTTGTATTAGGCGTTGATTCCGCCTCTCTCGCTGACGCCGTAGACCGTGCCGCGATTCATGCGCGGCGCGATGCGCTGCAAAATTTTACGGCGACCTTCCGGTTGGAGACAGATTACGACTTCGATCCCAATGTCCCGCTGCCGAAGGAGATCATTCAGAATCTGCCTCGCAAGCGGCGAGAGATCTCGGAGGGGGCGTTTTCCTTCTTAAGCGAAAGCGCCCGCTCCGAGATTGTAATGACGCCGGAAACGCAGAAGAAGTGCATGGATCTAGGGATCCCAGCTAACGCGCGACTCATTGAGGCGAGATCAAGCACCGGCAGATTCGAGCAACTGACTGAGGATCTTGGGGTGACCGGCAAAATCACGCGCGTCGGTGGCATCTCCGAGACTATCGATTTTCCCGAAGAGTGGACGCTCGATTTGGCGCTGGGCCTTCGGCTTTTTCGCGAGCAGGCTTGGCTCACCAAGGCCGCGATCGGCGACGCGAAGGAGGGCCCCTCACCGGATCGCAACCTCCTGATTTTGCAAGTTCAAGGAAATAACGGGCTTGTTCACGAATTGCACTTTGATAAGCGATTGCTCTATGCCTTGGCCTACTATCGAGGCACCTTCGCTGATGGCACTTTCGAAGAAATCATCAACTCTGATTTTCAACGCCAAGGCGAGACTTACCTGCCGCAAAAAATCGTCCGTCGCTCACAGTACACCGACAGTTCCGGCAAGCCACGGCATCCCATTACCCGAACGCTTACCATTGCTAAATATGTCCTTAACGATCCGCAAAATGTGCCTTCGCGATTTTTAATTGATTGGCCGGGTGGTCTCAAACTCTTTGATACCCGAATGAATGAGATTATCGAAGTGGGAAGCACTACCAGACCGCTTTCAGATGACGTGATTCGTCGTCAATTGCAAGAGCGCAAATTGTCGGTGAAGGAAAGTGAGCAAGACGTGGAAAAGAGAATCGAGCAGGTGACGGGAGTGAAGCCGGCCACAGCGCCAAGTAAGAAAGATCGTTAGGTCTTAAATCAGCCGATCCATCTATGGGGAGCGCGAGGTGAAACTAGCCCTGATCCTACTTGCCGGACTCGCCCCATGTAGCTGCTCGAAGCCATCTCCGGTGGTGGTCCAGCCTGCGGCGACTCAAGCGTCTCAATCGAACGACACCGCTGGCCCCAACGAAGCAAGTATTACTGAGGCAACAGTCGAACTGACTCGACGTCCGACCGCTTTGACCGAGCGGACTTTGAATACGGGAAGGCTTACCTATCACGGCGTGAAACTGGGTGACGCTGCCGCGGCGATTCCGCAGGCCCTTGTGACTCCGATCGATGCCGCCGGGGGCCTGACCCTTAAGACCAAAGAAGGCGGCTATCTCCTTCGCGATGGGCGAGTCAGGGAGATCTGGTTGCATCAGACGTTGCCTTCCCTCGGAATTGCCGCGGCGCGCGACGTCGAAACCCAACTCGGCAAGGCGGATCAGGTCTCGACCGTCGAGCCACTGATTATCTACAGCTACACGAAACGGCATCTTAAAATCGTGGCCGACAAAACTTCAGCGAAATGCACTGTCACTATTTCTGATTAGCGCGCCTGGACAAGCATAATGGCGTTCACACCGGCGATGCGACCGTCGTTCAGAAGTGCGGATGAGGCAAGCTTGATGAGGAGTTACGTTTTATGTTGGAGGATGTTTCCGCACGCACTGATGCGGTTGCTGATCGGATGCGTCTTGCTGTTCTCTGCTGCGTCAAAAGCATCCCTGCTGCTAACCTCAAAAGCTGACGGATGGACAGCGCCCGCGTCAATTTTGACCACGGCCCTGATCCTTATCGAGCTTACAATTGCCGTATGGGTTATATGCAGGCCGTTGTCCCCGGCTTTATGGCTCGTCACGGTTGGCTTCTTCACGGTTCTGCTCGTGGTTTCGGCTCGGATGGCATTCAGTGGTTTCAAGAACTGCGGATGCTTTGGCCGAATCCCAATCAGTCCTTGGATCGTGAGCGGGTTTGATTTGGTGATAGTCCTCATGCTGTTCAGTTTGAAGGGCCGGATCGCGCAGGTTTGGTCGCTGCCGCTACACAAAAAGCTTCTCGCTTCCACCGCGTTCATCATCTCCCTCAGTTGGGCCTTCCCGCTTATCGGAATGACCCGTTCTTGGACGGATGGGACAAGGGGAGCGGGCGCGAATCTCGTGGTGCTTCATCCTGAGCAATGGGTAGGCGGCAGGTTCCCATTAGCTGACGAAATCAATTTTATTCCCAGCCTTGATGAGGGACGATGGGTCATCGTGCTCTACCACCACGACTGCGACGTTTGCACCCAGGTGATTCCGCGGCTAGATCGCCTCGCCGCCGATTGGAAAACTCAACCCGGCAGCCCGCGCGTTGTGTTGGTCGAGATGCCGCCATTCGCCTCTGGGATCGGCGACCCACGACTCTTCGTCGCTTCCGAGCATGCACGGCTGAATGAAACTCGGGAGTGGTTCGTCAAAACGCCTGTCGCGGCGGTGTTGAACCAGGGCCGCGTTTTGCAGATATCCACAGGACCAGACGTTGCTGATTGGATCGACAATGCAAGGGCGGCCTCACCGCGCCACGGTGATCCTTCGAAGGCTCGATAGCCACGGCAGGATGTGAATTCATCGCGACTGCCAACGCTAGTCGGCAGCGCCACCTAACGGAGATTTCTGATGATACTGCGTGAAAGACGGCAGGCATTTTCGCTCGTTGAACTGCTCGTCGCGCTGTTCATCATCGCAACCCTCTGCTCGCTCTTGCTGCCCGCGCTATCTCGCGCGCGACAGGATGCCCAGTCCATCCGCTGCCAGGCGAACTTGAGGTCCGTCGGCGAGGCGCTCAAAGCTTACGAGGTGCAGAACCAGGGATGGTTCTACCCCGTCACGGCGGGTCCCAAGCGGGGCAATCCCCATGGTCGGGGAATGACCCACCCGCCGCACGAACGCTGGCCCATGTATGTTTTTGACATGCTCGGCGCACCCAGTCCTCCGCCCTATGATCCTTCGAAGTATCATCGTCAATATGACCCGCTCCATTTTGCGGTCCTTCCGTATACACCCGCGATCCTGCGCTGTCCCACGGATGAAGATCCGGTGGAGGCGCATACGTACTTCCTCAACGGCATTGCCGCCCAGCGCCATGCCAAGGCTGGGAACAGCGATTGGGGCAACTTGACGTTCGCGGAGGTAATTCTCGCGGGGGAAAAGTATACCCTTCAGCGTGATTACTTTATTGAAGACTGGAAGGCTTTCAGCAAGGTGGTCGATCCCTACCGCCACGGCGCCCGCCGATTTTCAAACTATCTGTTCTTTGACGGCCATGTCGCTTCGGCCATGCCGAGCGAAGCGCGACGAGGATTGAACCCATGGTTGGAGGTGGCGTCGCCCACAACAACCCCGAGCCGATAGTGAGGGATGTGCCTGGTCCACACAAATCACGGAGCAGAACCAACGAGGGCCGAACATGCTGTTCCCATTACGCCTCGATCACCTTCGCTGGCTCGCACTGGCGACGTTCGTTGGTTTGACTTTCGCGCTGACGACGGTGCTTTGGGCGCCTGACGTGCGAATTGCGCGAGGGCGATCGCTCAGCCCCGACGAATTCGCCGCCCAGGCGTTCGGGACGGTAGGGCTGGACAGACTTCCGGCGCTGCGCAACCTGATCGTTTATCCTCCTGCGACGACGCACGAAGGTGGGCAACTCCAGTATGTCACCGGGGAGGTCTGCGTGCGGCTTCCGGGCAGGCCGCCGATTTACGAACCCTTCACCTTTTATGCCGACCTACCTTTCACCGGCACGAATGCGGCGCCCTCGGCGTCGTACTCCGTTGTGGATTTTCTCAGCAACGGCTCCGGAGCGCATCGCAGCGCTTCCTTTCAATACGCGTGGTGGGCGTCGACGCCCGTCATCTTCGCGCTGTGGATCGGCGGCAGTGTCCTGATGGCTACCGCAATTATTCCCAATTTGATCAAGCTGCTTCGGACCCTAATGGCGGGCATCAGGAGCGGCACGAGATCGTCTCACCCCTCTCCGAAATCGCCAGTACCCGAGGCGGGAATGATTGAGACTGCAGGCATCCCTGACGCGGGGGAGCAGGAAAGCGCGCCCGGCCCGTCGCGACGTGCTCAGGCGGAGGAAGCGCAATCTGCAGGAGTGAAATCCCTTGTGATCCCGGAGGAAACCGCACCGCACAACGCACGCCCAGAAGAACCCCATCACTACGTAGGTGAGTTCTATCCGGTTGACCTTCCTGTGACCCCTAAAGAGCACAAGTCGATTTGAAACGATTCGGCTGGACAACACTCGATCCGGGACGTTTCAAGGAGTCTCAAAAATTCACCGTTACACCGGCCCTGCAGTTGTGCTCACCGGTGTTCATCCGTGTCTGTCAAGTAATTCCTCTCCGTGCCCTCCGTGGTGAATAATCTTTCGCCCCATAAAACCGGTCCCCGCGAGCGCGAACGGCCACCGTCCGAAAAAAACTTGCCTCATCACCCTGCCGCGAGCGCCCCGGACGTCTCCGGGAGACATTCTTTCTTCTCCGGGAGACATTCTTTCTTCTCCGCGAAGCATTCATTCCTCTCCGCGAGCCGTCCATTCTTCTCCGCGAACGCCCCATTCCTCTCCGCGAGCGCTTCATTCCTCTCCGCGAACCGTCCATTCCTCTCCGCGAACCGTCCATTCCTCTCCGCGAACGCTCCATTCCTCTCCGCGAACGCTTCGCGGCGCGCTGCGGGTGGGGGTTGGCTTCTCGCCTTTCCCCCTGAGAAGCTCCCAAAAGAGAAGTTGCAAGCTCCAAATAAAGGGATGAAGCGGAAACCTCCCATCGAGACGGTCCGGCGGAAAAGGGTTGAGTGGTTCGGGGCGGGGACGGTACACTAGGATCAGGCGGCAATGACGAGCCGGGAGGGTGCTCGGATGTTGCTGTTCGTGACGAACTTAGGAAGTTATCGAGCGTTTGAATGGATAGGTTCGCTCCACTTCGCGGAGGGCGACGCACGCGTCGCCCCTACGTCGGGGCGGGTCCGTTTGGCGATCCATCCACAGATTGATTTGCAGCAAGGATGAGCACCCATGGCCAAGGCACCCAAAAAGCTGGGCGAGATTTTGATTGAGTGGGACATTGTCAAGCCCGCCGAGGTGCAGAAGGCGCTCGAGCATGCCAAGTCGAAGAACATGCGGATCGGGGAGGCGCTGATCGATCTTCGGCTGGCGAATGAGACGCAGATCTGCAAGGCGCTGGCGACGCAGCACAACATGGAATATTTCGATCTGGACAAGGGGGGGATTCAACCGGAAGTGATCAACTCGATTCCGGATGACATCATGCGGAAGTATTTGATCCTGCCGGTGGGCAAGGAGAATGGCCGGCTGCGGGTGGCGATTCATGATCCGCTGGATCTGGAGATGCTGGACATCCTGCGGTTCCGATTGGGCGGGAAGGAAATTCGCACCGTGCTGGCGCCGAAGGGTCGGATCAAGGGATTGCTGGACGAGCTGTTTAATACCACCGCTTCGAGCACGATCGACAAGACGATGGACCGGACGATCGACCGGCTGCGCGATTCGATGGACAAGTCGCTCGATAAATCGATGGACAAGTCGGTGGACCGCTCGATCGATAAATCGATCGATGTGACCGGCATCGGCGAAGACGCGGCGGCGAATGATCCGACGCAGGCGCCGATTCTCAAGCTGGTGAACGCGATGATCGCCGAGGCGGTGAGGAACCGGGCGAGCGACATTCACATCGAGCCGATGAAGGATCGGGTGCGGGTGCGGTATCGGATTGATGGTGAGTGCGTGGATCGGGATCGGATTCCGCTGCGGATGAAGGGGCCGCTGATTCAGCGCATCAAGATCATGGCGGGGATCGATATCGCGGAGAAGCGGCTGCCGCAGGACGGGCGCATTAAGCTTCAGGTGGATAAGCAGAGCATTGACTTCCGCGTGAGCACTTTGCCGGCATATCACGGGGAATCGGTGGTGCTGCGTATTCTGCGGCCGGACAGCGTGCGGATCGGCGTGCAGAATCTGGGGTTTGAGGAAGAGGACTACAAGACATTCCAGAAGATCATCAAGCGTCCGAACGGGATTTTCCTGGTGACCGGGCCGACGGGTTCCGGGAAGACGACGACGCTGTATTCGGCGCTGAATGAACTGAACCGGCCGGATAAGAAGATCATCACGGCGGAAGATCCGGTGGAATACAACTTCGTGGGCGTGAATCAGTGCCAGGTTCGCGATGCCATCGGCATGTCGTTCGCGAAGATCCTGCGGGCGATGCTGCGTCAGGCGCCGAACATTATTCTGGTCGGTGAAATTCGAGACCTCGAGGTGGCGGAGGTGGCGATTCAGGCGGCACTGACGGGGCACTTGGTGTTCTCGACTCTGCACACGAACGATTCGCCGGGTGCGATCACGCGATTGATTGATATGGGCGTGAAGCCGTTCCTGGTCGCGTCTTCAATTCAGGCGATCATGGCGCAGCGCCTGATTCGGGTGCTGTGTCCGAAGTGCAAGGTCCCGGATCATGAGCCGGACAAGATGTGGCTGAAGCTGGCGGGAATCGGCGATGGGGACATGAAGGACAAGGTGCTGTATAAGCCGCGCGGGTGCGACTACTGCACCGGCACGGGTTTCCGCGGGCGCATCGGCGTGTATGAGATGATGCAGTTGAACAGCGAGATTCGAAACCTGGCGTTCGAGCGCGCGCCGACGAACAAGATCCGCAAAGCCGCGATGGCAAGCGGGATGAAATCGCTGCTGATGGATGGGAAGATCAAGGTGTTGAATGGAATCACGACGCCGGAAGAGGTGGTGAAGGTGGCGCAGGTTGAAAATGTGACGAGCTAGTCCGTGGTCAGTGGTCAGTTGTCCGTTGCTGAAGAAAGAGAGGCTGCGGGATGGCGAGAACGGATTTTGAGAATCTCGAGGTTTACAGGATTTCAGAGAAACTTGCCGACGCGCTTGGGAGGCTGGTGAAGGAGTGGCCGGCGTTTGATCGGGATACGGTCGGGAAGCAACTGGTGCGAGCGGGTGACAGCGTGGGAGCCAACATCGCGGAAGGAACGGGACGAGGTTCGTTTTTGGACAACAGGAGATTCGTGCGAATCAGCAGAGGTTCCCTGAATGAAGTAAAGCATTGGCTGAGACGGGCGTATGTTCGCGATTTGATTTCCGAGTCGCAGGTCAGTGAAATTCGTCCGATGTTGGACGAGCTGGCGCCGCGATTGAACGCGTATTTGAAATCCATTGGACCGGCGAAAGATACTCGTTGCATTTCAGCAACGGACAACGGACCACTGACAACGGACGAGTAAACCATGGCAAGCACCATTCAAATTGATCGGTTGTTGGAGACGGTGGTTCGGCGGGGGGCTTCGGACTTGCACCTCGCGACCGGGAAGCCGCCGACGATTCGGTTGCACGGGCATCTGCGGGAGTTGCAGACGAAGATTCTGGATCCGGAGGATACGACGGCGCTGATGAAGTCGATCACGCCGGAGCGTATTCAGCAGGAGTATGAGGAATCGGGATCGGGCGACTTCGGTTTCGCGTATGGGGAGCAGGCGCGGTTTCGCGTGGCGATCTTCAAGCAGAAGGGGAACTGCTCGCTGGTGCTGCGCCAGATTCCGAACAAGTTTTACTCGTTCGAGCAGATTGGCCTGCCGAAGATGGCGGAGCAGATTTGCCGGCGTCCGCGCGGGATTTTCCTGGTGACGGGGCCGACGGGATCGGGGAAGACGACGACGCTGGCGTCGATGGTGGATTACATCAACACGAACTTCGACCGGCACATCATCACGATGGAGGACCCGATCGAGTATTACCATCAGCACAAGAAGTCGATCGTGGTGCAGCGCGAGATCGGGGTGGATGTGCCGAACTTCGCGGAATCGATCCGCCGCGCCTTGCGCCAGGACCCGGACGTGATGATGGTCGGTGAAATGCGCGACTTGCCGACGATCAGCGCGGCGGTGACGGCGGCGGAAACAGGGCATTTGGTGTTCGGAACGCTGCACACTTCGGGCGCGGCATCGACGATCAACCGAATCATCGACGCGTTCCCAACCGATGCGCAGGAACAGATTCGCGTGCAGCTTGCGAACAATTTGATCGCGGTGTTGTCGCAGACGCTGTGCCCGCGATCGGACACGGAAGGTCGCATCGCCGCGTATGAGTTCATGTACGTGACGCCGGGCATTCAGAATTTGATTCGCGAGAACAAGAGCTTTCGGATCGACTCGGAAATTCAGACGGGCAAGAAGTTCGGCATGCAGTTGTTGGACGATCACCTTTGGCAGATTTTCTCGGCGGGAAAGATCACAGCGGAAGAGGCGATCGATAAGAGCAAGGTGCCGGGCGCGATGGTGGATAAGCTTCAGAAGAATGGCGTGATGGTGGCGCGGAAGGATGAGGCGCTCATGGCGGAAGCGGAGGAGATGGCGAGCGCCAGTGCGCCGAAGCCGGGCGCCAACGCGGGGGCGGCGAGCGATTCGGAGAAGGCGCAGCAGGCGGCGGCGGTTCGGGCGCGAATGCAGGCGATGGCGGCGAAGAAGTGAGAATACTGAAACGTGAAACGTGACGAGGTTGTGTAGAACGTAGAACGTAAAACGTAACGACTAAGAATTCGAAGTGAGGTTTTGATGTCACGAGTACCGCAGCCGGGGAATTCGAATCAGCCGCGTCCCGCGGCGCCGGTGACGGGGCCGGGTGTGGGGGCGAACAAGCCTGCGGTGACGACGGTGAAGGCGCCGACGGTGGGGGCGGGTGCGCCTTCTGTTGCAAGACCGGCGGCGGCAGGCTCCGCGAAACCGCAAGCGGCGGCGCCTGCCAAGGCGCCGGTGGCGGGTGGGGTGTCTGGTGGGGGAGCGGTGGATCCTAATGCGGGAATGCCTCCGATCGATCAACTCAAAGGACGTCCGATTGGGCGCGTGCTGACGAAGATGGGAAAGGTCACGCGCGAGCAGGTGGTCGAGGCGCTGACATTCCAGAAGAGCAAGGGCGGGGCGCTCGGGCGAATCTTGATGGACCTCGGGTACATCAAGGAAGCGGACCTGAACGTGGCGCTGGCGGCGCAGCGCGGTTATGAGCTGGTCAACCTCGACAATATCAAGATTTCGGATGAAGCGATCAAGGCGGTGCCTGCGCAGACGGCGACGACGCATAAGGTGCTGCCGGTGTCTTACGATCCGGTGACGAAGAAGCTGACCGTGGTCATGGCGAGCCATGAGAACTTCCGCGCGCTGGATGACCTGCGATCGCTGTTTGGGTTCACGGTCGAGGCGAAGATCGGCGACCCGGAGCAGATCGAGAAGATGATCCAGAAGCATTACCAGGCTGCTTCGGAGAGCCTGAATGAAATTCTGGGAGAGCTGTCGAACGATGATTCGCTGAAGGACCTGAAAAATCGCGGCGAGTCAATCGACCTCGATACGTTGAAGGACGCCGCGGATTCGAACCCGGTGCGAAAGCTCATCAACCTCGTGCTGCTTCAGGCGATCAAGGACAAGGCATCGGACGTTCACTTCGAGCCGTTCGAGGATGAGTTCAAGATGCGTTACCGCATCGACGGCGTGCTGTACGAGATGATGCCGCCGCCGAACCACATTGCGCCGGCGATCAGCTCGCGTATCAAGGTCATGGCGAACCTGGATATCGCGGAGCGGCGCGTCCCGCAGGACGGGCGCATCGAGTTGAACGTGAACAACCAGCCGATCGATCTTCGCGTGAGCGTGTTGCCGACGATGTTCGGCGAAAGCGTCGTGATGCGCGTGCTCGATCGGTCGAACGTGCAATTGGATTTGGATAAGATCGGCTTACGCGAAGACGACCTCAAGACGGTGCGGGCGCTGATCCATCGGCCGAACGGCGTGGTGCTGGTTACGGGGCCGACGGGTTCCGGTAAGACGACGACGCTGTATTCGGGGTTGCGTGAATTGAACGATCCAAGCTCGAAGCTGATCACGGCGGAAGACCCGGTCGAATATGACATCGATGGGGTGATTCAATGCCAGATCAAGCCCGACATTGAGTTGACGTTCGGTCGGATCCTTCGTGCCATGCTGCGTCAGGACCCGGACATCGTGCTGGTCGGTGAAATTCGCGATAACGAGACCGCGAAGATCGCGGTGGAAGCATCTCTGACGGGTCACCTGGTGTTCAGCACGTTGCACACGAATGATGCTCCAAGCGCGATCGCGCGTCTGCTGGACCTGGGTCTGGAGCCGTTCCTGGTGACGGCGTCGCTGGAAGGCATCATTGCTCAACGGCTGGTGCGAAAAATCTGTACTCATTGCAAGACGCTGTACGATCCGACCGAAGAGCAGTTGATGGAGCTTGAGCTTCGGTCGGATGACGTGCAGGGCCGGAAGTTTTACTACGGCAAGGGTTGCGATCACTGCAACAACACCGGCTACCGCGGGCGAATGGGCATCTACGAGATCATGCTCCTGGACGATGAGATGCGCGACCAGATCGTGAAGCACGCAAGCACGCAGGTGCTGCGCATGGAAGCGAAGAAGCGCGGGATGCGGACGCTGCGCATTTCGGGTCTGATGGGAATTTATGACGGGATTACGACGATTGAAGAGGTCGTGCGCGAGACGATCATGGAAGAGGAATAGACTGAGGTTCGACCCTTACGCTGACGCTCGGGCGGAAACGCGAAGTTCGTGTGGTGTAGAGAGTCTTTCGCGCGTGACTTGAGACAACGATCATGTCGATCTTGCTGGTGGTGATTCTGCCGTTTGTGGTGGCGATGGGAGCGATTCTCGCGGCGCGATCCGGGCGCTGGAAGCCGCAGTTAAGCGAGCCGCATTGTGCGCGGTGCGATTACGATCTTCGCGGGCATCTGTTGCAGGCGGACGGGCCGCGGATTTGCCCGGAGTGCGGGGCGGATTTGACGGCGGCGGGAGCGGTCAATTTTGGACGGGTGACGCATCGTCCGACGTCGATGGCGCTGGGGTCCGTGCTGCTGTCGGTCGCGGTGCTGATCGGCGTTGGGCTCTTGTTCATCAGCCGGCAGGTCGCGACGCCGGTGGCTGGTCCGGCGGCGGTATCGACAAAGACCAATGCGGCGCTTTTGACGGATCTGAAAACCACGGCGGGGCAGCCCTGGACCTGGAAGGAATTGGAATCGCGCTTCAAACGCGGTGCCTTGACCAATGCCGAGGCAGAGAAGGCGATTGATGAGCTGATCGTGTGGATCGGGAAGGAGCGGGCGCGGATGGGGTGGATGGGTGCGTTCGCTCTGTATTGGAGCGGGGACTTTGTGAAGGCGGTGGTGCCTTCGCTTTCATCGCAGAAACAGGTGGCGTTTTATCAGGCGTATTACGGCCGCAGTCCGAAGGTATCGGTGTCGCGCCGGGTGCGGGAGGGGAAGGCCGTGAACTATCGCGTGCAGTGGGGCGGGCCGTTCAATCTGTCGGGGGCGAAGTTTGTGAAAGCGCTGCGCGAGGTGAAGCTGGCGGATGGGAAGACGCCGCGTTTACGATCGAGTCTCGCGGCCAGCAGCAATGAAGCGGATTGGCTGAGCGCTGATGGGCCGGCGGACCTGGTCGGGACGATCGCACTGGATCTGCCGAAGGGGGAGCACGAGCTGACTTTTGTCGTGGATGGCGGGGTTTTGCCGGAGGGATCGGAGCTGGTCGGGATTGGCAACCGCCCGGGGCAGAAAGAGCGGTGGCTGAAACCTCTCGCCACCTGGCAGGCGACCGAGAAGCGCAAGGTGACGGTGGTGGGGAAGGGGGAGGATGTTGCGCAACTTGTGACTGATCCCGCAAAGGATCCGGTGACGACAGGAGCGGTCCGTCTCCCGCGAATCGTAGTAAAGAAGGCGCCGCAGGGGGTGTCGATGCAGGTGAAATGGGACTTGAGACAGGGCGCAGTCGACGTTTTGATGTCGGTGGCGATGCGGGTGAACGGGAAAGAGGAGCGGATGGGGATGATTTCGATCCATGACAATCATTTTTCAAGCATGTCAGACCTGACCTTGAAGTCGCTGCCGGCGGAGGTGAAGGTTGCGGATGTGATCCTGCGGCCGAACCCGGAATTGGCGACCCAGCTGGTGGATGTGGAGAAGATCTGGGGAAAAGAGATTGTGTTTGAACAGGTGCCTTTGGAGCGATACGATCTGGATGTTGAGAAGGGTTGAAGGGGGTCGATTGGGATTGATTAAATACTGAGGGATTCTGGAGATGTGGGGGGAGTGGACAGATCGTATAATCCAGCGAAGTCTCACCGACCGGAGTTGTAACCTATGGCAACCTATGCGTTTGAAGCAATGAATGCCTCCGGGCAGGAGGTTAAGGAAGAGGTTGAAGCCAATTCGCATGAGGAGGCGATCGCGAAGATTCGCGGCAAGGGCTTCTTCCCGACCAAGGTTCGGGAAAAGAGCGCCAAGAAGAAAAAGAAGGGCGGAAAGGCGGGTGCGGATGGGGAGTCATACGGCGGCAAGGCGAAGAAGCTGCCGTTCGCGATCGGCGGCGTTTCGCGCAAGTCGCTGGTGAACTTCACCCGGCAGCTTTCGACGCTTCAGGATGCGGGTCTGCCGATTCTGCGAAGCTTGCAGATCCTGGAGCAGCAGCAGAAGCCGGGGTTGCTCAAGGCGATCATCGGCGGCGTGGGGGAAGAAGTCGAAGGCGGCGGAACGTTATCGGATGCGATGGCGAAATTCCCCAAAGCCTTCGACAAGCTTTACGTGAACATGATTAACGCCGGCGAGGCGGGCGGTGTGCTCGACCTGATCTTGGCGCGCCTTGCGGACTTCATGGAGAAGGCCGCCAAGCTGAAGAAGAAGGTCATCGGCGCGATGATCTACCCGGCGGTGGTGATCACCATCGCGGTGGGCATCGTTTCGATGATCATGATTTTCGTGATCCCGAAGTTTAAGTCGATCTTCGCGGACTTCGGCGTGGCGCTCCCCGGCATCACGCAGGTGCTGCTGGATATCAGCACGTGGTTCGCCAACTGGGGCTGGGCGTACGTCATCGCGAGCCCGATCGTCTTCACGCTGGTGTGGCGGCTGATCCGCGTATCAGAGGGCGGGAAGTACGCCACCGACGTGATCAAGCTGAAGATCCCGATTCTTGGGAACATCCTGGGAAAGACCGCGATCGCGCGTTTCACCCGGACGCTGGGCACGCTGATCAGCGCCGGTGTGCCGATCCTGGATGCGATCAACATCACCAAAGAGACCTGCGGCAACGAGGTGTACAGCCGGGCGCTGGTGAAAGTGCACGATGCGATTCGCGAAGGCGAATCGATGGCGGACCCGCTCCGCGCGACCAAGGTCGTGGATGCGATCGTGGTGAACATGGTCGATGTCGGCGAAGAGACGGGTGACCTCGACAAGATGCTGATCAAGGTCGCGGATAACTACGACAGTGACGTCGACGTGCTGGTGGGATCGCTGATCTCGATTCTCGAGCCGGTGATGGTCGTCATCCTGGGCGTGATCGTCGGGTTCATCGTGATCGCGCTGTTCATGCCGATGATTACGCTGATTTCCAATATGTCCGGCGGCGGGGCGAAGAAGTAGGGTTCAGGGTTCAGGAAAATCCGGCCGAGGTGCAGCTATGAACGAGCAGCAGAGAATCCGCCGGGGCGGCTTTACGATGGTCGAGTTGATGATGGTGATCACGATCATCGTGATCCTGACGACGATCTTGATCCCGGTGGTGAGCAGGGTGCGCAAGAGCGCCTGGGTGGCGGGGGCGCAGAACCAGATGAATGTGCTGGTGTCGCAGGCGGAGGCGTATCACGGAACTTTCGGGGCGTATCCCGGGCCGATTCCGGATGATCTGATCAATTGTTCGCAGAACAGCGGGACCAACCCGGCTGCGCCGAAAACCTGGCCGGCGAGCATCAACGGTCAGGGATACACGATCACGCAGTTTATCGTGGACACCAGCCCCGCCACCACTGCGGGTTTTGACACGACGACGGTTCCTTTTGACAACACCAGGATCACCCAGGCGGAAAATTTCGTGCTGGGGCTTTTAGGGGGCTTGAAGATCATGCAGCCACCACAAGGTGGGCCGCTCAAGCTGGTTTACGATCCGTCGCTGGTCGGCACCGGGCCGCTGAGTTTGAACCCCAATCAACCCAAGAAGTATTCGCCGTTCGGGGAAAACAAGAACCTCTCATGGCGCGATGTGTCCGGCAAGCGCAGCGGACAGTTTGCGGACGATGCGGGGTCGGCGACGGATACGATCATTCCGGAATTTGTGGATCCGTTTCCGGACGCGATGCCGATTCTGGTTCTGCGTGCTCGAAAAGGTGTCGAGCTTCCCAGCGCGGCAACTGCTGAGCCGGTGAACGTGATCACGGATGCCGGCGGTCCGCTCAGTGGTGCGGCGGAGCAGCAGTATCAACTGAAAGATATCATCGGTTACACATCACCCACCGCGGGGCGCTACATCGGCGCGGGACGATCGGCCAAGATCAAGGATCCGTCGAAGCTTCCGCCGGGGATCACGCGGACCGGAAACGAGATCCCGCACGGATTGCAGACGGTATCGATGCCGGGCGGATCAGGCGGGAACATCGCTTCGCTTGAAGAAGCTACACCCAACCGGAGGTATTACTATCCATACGATGCCTACGCTTATTTTGAGGATCCATCGAATCGTTATGATGGGAGCACGAACCCGAAGAAGCCGGGTCTGCCGCGCGCGAAGGACCGGTTCATCCTGATTTGCGCGGGCGCGGATCGGACGTACGGGACAGCGGATGATATTTGCAGCTTCGGGGCGGTATTCCCATGATCAAACCGCGAGCGCATCACCGGCGGGGTTTCACGCTGATCGAGCTTCTCGTGGTGATCGGAATCATCGTGGTGCTCATGGCGCTGGCCGTGCCGGCGCTGATCCGGGCGCGCACGACCGCGAAGAAGGCGACGACGGCGCTGACGATGCAGAGCATCTCCACGGCGCTGACGGCCTGGGAGCAGGACAACAATCAGTCGTTGCCCCCGGCTTATGAATCCACGCTGGCCAGTTATCCTCCGACGCCCGCGACGCAGGTTCATGTGACCCCGGGATTTGCGGCGCTGTGTTTTTATTTGATTGGCCCGGGTGGCGCGGTGAAGCCAAGCGGGAAGCTTTATGTGTCAGGCGCTGAGTACCATGCCGGGGATTGTGTATATACCCCACCGGCGTCCGAGTTTGTTTGCTTCCGTGATTTTCCTGGCACAAATCCGCCCACCGACGCGAACTATTGGATGCCGATCAATTTGACTGATGGTCACAGTGGCCCCGGGCGCGCGGGCGCTAAAGTGGTGGGTCCTTACCTTCAACCGGAGAGCGTGAAGCATCGGGATGGGGCGATTCTGGATGCTTGGGATCATCCGATCGCGTACTTCCCGGCCCGCAAAGCGAAGAACAACATTCGGCTGCCCAACGTCGCACCCCCGCCTCCTGCAAATCCTGCGACCGGGCTGGATCCCTTCACCAAACTGCGCCCGGGCTATTACTGCGATCAGTCGACACTGTCGCAGTACAATTCCTGGGACAATCTGTTGCTTTTCATCCACCCGGCATCGCCCTGGAATGAGACGCCCGGCGACGCGGCCAAGCAGAAAATCGCGCAGAATCGCATTCGCATGATGCTCGGCGACACCGGCGATTCCGCGAATCTCCCCAACGGGTACATTGACGGGGGAGAATCCCCGGTGACCGATGAGCCCTATCTCCTTTGGAGCGCAGGGCCGGATGGTAATTTTGGTCCGTCGCTTGATCCGGCGAAAGTGCGATCCCCCGCGCAGGAAGTCAGCCGCTGCGATGATGTGATGAATTTCAGGTAGGAAGGCAAGAGGCAAGAGGCAAGAGGGGAAGTGGGAATCAGTGAATAGGTTTCGGATCAAATGCACTCACTCTTGCTTTCGTGCCTCTTGCCTCTTGCCTTCCTCCCCCGGCTTCACTCTCGTCGAGATGCTGACGACCGTCGCCCTTCTCGTGATCGTGCTGGGGCTGATGGTTTCGCTGGCTCGAGATGTTCGAAATCGATCGGCGGATAACCTCACGATCGACATTCTCCGCCGGCTCGATGGATTGGTGGATCAGTATCGCGCCAAGGCGCTTCCGGGCATGCCCCCGAAAGAGCGGGAGAAATATCCGGTGGTGCACCCGTTCATCCGCGCCAATCAGCCGGTGGAAGAGGGGCAGTTGCAGGACGATGCTTTGGAGAACAACAAGGCCCTGGTGCGGACTCTGAAGGCGTATTTTGATTTGTCAAGCAATGCGTTCAGCGAGCTGTCGATCGCGAACTACAATGAAGTGTCGGTGCTCGATGCGTGGGGCCGGCCCATCGTTTATATGCCCTCCCAGCATCCCGCGGTGGGGATGGCGGCGACGAACCGGTCGTTTTTCTTCTCCGCCGGCCCGGATCGGAAGTATCTGACCCGTCCGGATAATCTGTACAGCTATGAGACGGCAAAGGCAGAGGGGACGCCGTGAGCGAGGGCTCACCCATCCAGTTCTATACCGGTGCCGCAAGCGGCAAAGGCAGAGGGGACGCCGTGAGCGAGGGCTCACCCTTATTGATGCATGAACAGTGTTTTCGGTGCTTTAGGACGGGTGGACAAGACGAATAGTGCGAGCGAGGTGCTTGTGAAAAAGCGACGCGGCGGATTTACGGTGCTCGAACTGGTCACCGTCATCGGAATCATTATCGTCCTGATGGCGCTGCTGGTGGTCGGGGTCGGTCATGTCATCGGGAGCAGCAAGACCCGGCAGACGAAGATCATGCTGGAAAACTGCCGGAACCTTCTGGCGGAATTTGAAGTGACGATCCCCCTGGATCGGACCCAGGCGCAGCCGGGGCAGATGTACGTTTCCGGTAACCTCGTCAAACGAGCGAACGTCACTTTCGACTTGTGGCACAAATACAATCCTGCTGAGGATACGATCGCGCCCTACTACGGGTCGCTTCATGCGATCGCAGCGAAAGATTTCGGGCCCGTTGCGCACGAGACCGCGGAGCGGTTCAGCTCCGATGCGCTGGCCAATACGCAGATCGCGATGGGACTGCTTCAGACGGCGCCGGCGAGCAAGTCCGTGTTGTCGAGCATTCCCGCCGATTCGTTTCTGGAAGCGCCGTCCGCTGGCGCGATCAGCAAGCTGACGCCTGCCGGTGGAAAGCCGAATCCTCCGATCCTGTTGGATGGTTTCAGGAACCCGATCATTCTTGTTCCGGCAAAGGGGATTCGCGTCTCGATCATTGATCCCGGCAATCCTGGCCAGGCGACGTTGCGGATCATCAAGTCGCCGGACAACCGGCCCTTCTGGGCGTCCGCGGGGCCGGATGGTTATTTCACGGATCCCGATGAGTCGAAGACCGGGGCGAACCTCAAGCCTTATGGCGAGGATAATATTTACTCATTTGAGCATTGATGATGAAGGATCAAGGCAAGAGGCAAGAGGCAAGAGGCACGAAGGGGAAGAGTGTCCGCGTGCGCGCCGGCTTCACGCTGACGGAGATCCTGATTGTGATTGGGATCATCGTGCTGCTGTTGTCGCTGGCGGTGCCGGTGTTCAATGCGATCCGCGGGACGCGCAGTCTGGAAGGGGCGGAGAACCAGCTGAGCGCGCTCATGGCGCGGGTTCGGACGGAAGCGATCGGGAATCAGAAGGTGATGGGGCTGTTCTTTTTCATCGACCCCCGAAATCCGGATCGAATCAGCTGCGCGGAAGTGGAGCAGGTGCCCGGACCGGCGCTGGTCAACAATGTGCCCACCCCTCAGCTCGAGATTTACCTGGATCTGGTTGCGGAACGGGATTTCCTGCTCCTGTCGCCGGGCGTGGGTTTGCAACTGGTGGACGATTGCGATGTCCTCAAGCAGCCGGCTCCTTCTACGTCACCCGGGCAGCGCCTGGATGATGGTTATCTTGGCTACAACACCCTGTGCCGGGGCGCGACCAATACCAGCAACTACACAACCATCGCCCGCTTTGGCGGCGTCGTCCTGTTCGATTCAAATGGCCGATTGACATCCCAAACCTATGGCTTCCGTATTCAACTGGACGATGGGAAGCAGCAGCTGAATCCGACACCGATGGGCGACCTGCTCTTTTATAATAACAATCCCGCCAATCCGGCCATCAACCCAAACCTGCCGAATAACATGGAGTTCATCGATTCCGGAACCAGCGGCATCTTCGCCGAGCATTATCCGCGATCGCAGTTCGGGCTGGTGATCTTCGACAATGATGCATTCCATAACGCCAATCCCGGGCCGAATGCTGACCCGGACATGCAGTTGACGCAGAAACTGGGTGGAAACAAATTCGTCGGGACTGACGAGGACAAAGAAGAGAAGTGGCTGGACGCCAACGCCTTGCCGCTATTGGTCAATCGGTATAACGGAACGCTGACGCGAGGCGGATCATGATGATGAAGACAGGCAAGAGGCAAGAGGCAGGAGGCAAGAGGGGGAGAGCGCTTGCGCGCGGCGGTTACTCGTTTCCTGAAGTCATGTTCGCGGTGGTGGTGCTGGGGATCGGGTTCATCATGCTGGCGGCAATCTTTCCGGTCGCGGTGCGCCAAAGCAAGCTGACGGGCGATGAGACGCGGGCGCTGGCGCTAGCGCGAAGCGTGGTGGGACAGGTGACGGGTCTGGCGGTAGGTTCGGATGCGCCGGACGCGGATTTCTATCGGTGGGCGTTTGTTCCTCCCAAGGACCCGGATCAGATGAACCGCGATTGGAAGGGACCCACCATCACGTTGCCCGATGGATTGCCCCTGCACGTGGGCAATTCGTTATTCCCGGCAACGGGATTAGGAGCTCAGCCTGGCGCGCAGCAATGGTTCACACGCGCCCAGTCCAATACTTTTTATAAAGCTCTGAAACCTTCCGCGAGCATGGCGCCGGGGCGCGTCTTCCCGGTTTATTCGCTAAAAGGGTGGGATTGGCTGCGTGGAAACGAGATCAGTGCCAACGATGCTCGATATGGTTCTGTGCTGCTTTATCGGCGGGATGGGGATCCCAACCTGCCGCCTTCCTACTGGTCACCCGTCATGCAGGTGTACGTGATCCTGGCGCAGGCGCGGGGGCGAACGCTTTTTGAGAATTCTGAAACCGGTCCGGACGTTGCGCAGCAGTGGACGAACTGGCGCGTGGGAAATCCCAAGCCCGGTGCATGGTCATCCGCCAACCTGTTTCCGCGTTTTGCATACGTTCGGATGACGAACGATTACCGGAACCTGACCCAGCCATCTGATGGTCCCGGCCCCGATCTGCTGCAGCTCGATTCAAAGACGGATCCCTATGGAATGGGGGGTGGATTGAGTGAAGGATCATACGTAGTGATCAGTGAGACAGGAAAGGTTTATCAACTGGGGTCATCGGTGTCACCAGGTCAGTGGGAGTTGATTGCGGGCAACGACATGGCAGACAGCACGGAGAACACAGGAAGCGGCGCGGCGCAGCTTGGCGTGTTTTTAGGGCGTGAGCGCACTTTCACAAAAAACGATCCGGTGAATGGCAAGCCGATCTTTAGCGGTCCAGCGCAGGATATCTACATGTACACGGCGGTGGTTCCGATCCGAAAGGAGCAATGAGCAGGTGAGTGTCCATCGCTTAAATCGCAATTGCGGGTTCACTTTAATTGAGGTGATGATTTCGATTTTCTTGACGCTGCTGCTGATCATTGGGATCAACCAGGCGTTTAAGATCATGTCCTCCACCGTTGGCGCAGGCCAGGCGATGGGTGTGAGCACGCGCGACAGCTTTTCAGCCCAACTCGTGCTTCAACAGGAGATCTCCCAGGCATTGTCGCACTCGGCCGAGACACCATTCCTGATCATCGACTCGCAGGCCCAAAGGGCTTTTCGGCATAAGCAGGATTTGGAGTTTGATCGAGATGGCGATCCGATGACGATCGACCTGAATAACAACAATGCAGAAGGGGAGGCCCCACTTCGCCCCGATCTGCCGTATTCCGCAAATCAGGTTCGAGGCGAACGAAAGTGGTGGTTTCAACAGAACGATCGAATCCACCGAACCGACATGCTTGGTTTCTTCACCAACGGACTGTATCGCCGGCAAACAGGAAACGACGGGGATGCGCTGCCGGATGGTTTCACCGCGGTGGATCCAAGAACCCCTGGCAACAGAGAGGCGTATGGTCCGGCGACCCCGAGTTTTGCGGCGCAGCAGTCCTCGCAGCAGGCTTACGTATGGTTTGGTCATTTGTGGCTGCCCACCGCCGCCAATCCCGCTGCCGTCCCGACAACCGGATGGTATGTAGATACGGCGACACCGCAGATGCCCAGCTATCCGGGTGAGGGCACTTATGCGACGAATCCTTACAACTATCTCGCTACAGACTGGATCGTGGGGCGAATGCAGATCCTGTTGACTCCGGGTTGGAAGCGGCCGGATGTAGCGATGGATGTGCCGTTGAATTGGAATGACTGGCATAAGATGGAGCCAACCAGCTTAAGGGGGACCAAGACACTGGGCACGGACGACAACCGCCCAGCGCCCGCCCCAGTGGACCGCGCACAGACTTCCGGAACGACGCACGGCCAACTACTCACGGCGATCGATCGCCCGCCGTTCGTCGGCCCGCCTTTGAAAAGAACACAAATCAATAACCCTCAGGAGTTCGCGGCATATCTGCCACTCGCGCACTATCAGACAATGAACCGAGACAAGACCGGTCGCATTTTCACGCATCCCTGGAGTGCGAATACGCCGGCGGACTGGAGCGCCGCCAGCTGGGACAAGGCGGCGGAGTTCCAGTCGGTGGAGGCGGGGCGTTACGACTGCGCAGTGGGCGACTTCAGTACGTTCAAGAGCATCCTGATGCAGTCGATAGCGCGTGCCAATTCCTACAACTACCAGAACCAGGCTTACAACTGGCGCTGGTGGGAACCCCTGTCCTACCGGTTCCGCGCAAATCCGAACATCATGAAGCCCATGGATGCGGCAGGAGTGGCGCAGGCGCAGCCGGTTTTGCTGCGGCACTGCACGCAGTTCCTCGTTGAGTTTGCGGGAGACTTTGTCAAGCAGAGCAATGACGTTCAGGTGCCTCGCGGGAGCCCGCAGCAGTACCTGAACACGGACTACGGAAACGTGATGGATGTGTACTTCGACAAGAAAGATCCCCAGCCAACCGATGGGATCATTGATTACTACGTTCTGAAGGGGAACGTGAACGACCCGAAGACCTGGGTGAGAAAGATTCGTTGGTACGGCTTCCCCCGGGATATCGACAACGACGATAGAGTATTGGGATACCGGGAAAGCCGGACGGGTGAAGGCGCTATGACGAACAACGATATTGTCGATGTCGTTCCGGTTCGTGACATTCTGCTGACAGGTTTCACTAAGACTGCCGATCCGGTGACCAAGAAGATGAGGACTTGGGCCGGGCACGGATGGGATGGAAGCGGCATCCAGAATCCCGCGGCAGTTCCGCCGGACCCGCTGCCCACATTTGCCGGCGCCCCGTTCGAGAAGGACCTGGAAGCCTTCGACAATGCGGATGGAATGCACATGGGTTATCTCCGCTCGCAGGGAATGGCCGGTGTGGGCGGGAGTACGGGTGACTATGCCACCTCGGTGGCACAAGATTCACGGTATTTTTGTGCGTTCGGTCCGGTGGGATCGGAACAAAACAATTCCGGCGGGGGCAGGCGTGCTTATGCTGCGAACATAACTTCCCCGAGCTCCAGCAACCCCGTGATGCCGCTCGTTGCGGACGACAGTCTGACGCGAATCAAGCTGCTTCGCATCACCATCACACTGGACGATCCGAATAATCGGCTGCCCGAAGCGCAAACCTTCGAATATGTAATTGCTTTGCCGTAAAGGACCCTGTCATGCGATTGATGATCAAACCGTTTCGAATGATGCTCGAGCGACTCGAGAGGCAATTGCGCCTCAACCGGAGGGGCTCAGTGCTGATTCTCGTAGTGGCGCTTCTGGTGCTGATGGCGCTGATCGGCACAGCCTATATTTCCACCACCCGCATCGACCGCTACAGCATCCGTCAGAACGCGCTATCCAACCAGGTTGATCTGGCGGCGGAGAGCGTGGTGAACATGACCATTAACGCGATGGATTCTGATCTGTTCGATGGGATGCATTATCGCGGCGTCACCACTGACCCTTCGGTGCCGTCCACATATGACAATTGGGATGGCTTTGCGACGGCCGCGCCGTCAATGAACATTTGGAATTCAGATAACAAGCAGCCATCGGTACTCAAACACGCAACGCCGATTGCCGATCCAAACGACGCGTGGCTGGCTTCGCGGTACCCTCGGTTGTTGCATGAAGATAAGAAGATGAGTATTCAGGCCAACGGTATCAATGACAATCCGCCGGTCTGGGAGTCCATCAGCTATCCGCTGTTCGAGAATATCCCGCAGAGGTTCAAGGGCTTGGTGCCGAATCAGAACTTTTTTTGGCAGTTTGACGCTCCCGATGCGCGGGACGATCAGGTGAATAACCCTGGTTTCATGCTTTCGCTTCAGAAGCATTGGTTTGAGCCCACGTTTAAGACCGTAACGGCAGCAGACGGAACCGTTCACACGTATCCTGCGCTGCGGCCGCGACTCTCGCTTCCCGATCCAATTGTCGGAAGCACCGGGCAGGTGACCGATCAACAGTACAAAAACAGCAGCAACAATTCCGAGCCGTTTCTCGCGGCGGATGCCGACGGTGATGGGATTGCAGATGCCGGACTTTTCAAGCTGCCGATGGGAGATATTGGCGGGATTCGCTACTACGCCGGCGTCCGCATCATCGACAACAACTCAGCCATCAATATTAACACCGCGTGGGCGGAGGGTGATGCAAATTATCGTGGGGAACGGACTGCGTGGAGCAACGGGAGCGGCACCAGCAGCTCGACGACTGCCGATCGGCTCGTGACGAACTACTTTCAGAACAGCATTGATCTTGGCTCGCTCCTGTGGTCGTTCGATCCTGCATGGAAGCAGGGCATCAAGGGCAGCGGTATCGTGCCCGAGCCCTATTGGCAACAGGAAGAAGTGCAGAGGTTGAAGAGATTCTGGTGGGGTATTAACAGCGGTGGGCCTGATGGGATCACGACAAACTTTGAGGCGTTCCCGGCTGACCCGTTCTACGATGAGCCCGTTTTTGACGACAACCGGGAGCCGCGTATCACGTGGGTAGCGAGCAATGGTAAGCCTAGCTATGAATTTCAGTACACCTCTGTGGGCGACGCGATGTACGCCCAATTGGGGCGGCGTCTGTTCAACCCGGGCTGGAACTACGAACGTGATTTCATTGCGCAGACTCCGGACAGGATGGCTCCCTACAGCGCATTCGGGTCCGAAGATTCCGCTGCTCTGATCTTTCACTTTGGAATGATTAATCCGCGCGTGGGGCGCTCGCCGCTGGAGGAATTGTTCTACCGGGCGAGCCTGAAGACCGTCGGCAAAAAGGACTCTGTTTATACGAGCGCGGCCAACTACGACTTCGTTACCAAGGATATAAAGACGCCATCTTACGCGGCGACCGACCTGCAAATCGGGCAGTGGTTCAAGGATAATTTCTATTACGATCAATCGAATGAATCGGGCGGCAAACGCGAGATCCCCGGTGCGTACACCAACCCGCTCCTCTCTCTCTTCCACCCGCGCAGGACGATGCTCGTGACTCACAATCCGGTCAGCAACCAAGCGCCGCGGCGCGATATGCGCGGGCTGTGGAACTTGGATATACCTCTGGGGATAGTTTTGCCTTCACCGCAGGTGGGCGCCCTCACCTATGCCGGCACAAACCAGAAGGTGCCGGGGCCTCTGTTGCTTGACCCGAAGAAGTACATGGATGCGACGGGGCAGACCCTCGTGATCTACAACGGTTCGAACATGTCCGATGCCGCTATCGTCAACAAGCAGGATGTGGTGTGGACCGAGCAGATGCCGTTTTGGAATTCGAGCCAGAAGTACGGGTACAGCGAATATGTCGCGCCTAAAGCCTCAGCGAACACTTCGAACTTCGGTGAATTGTGGCGTGCGTTCTGGAACGTGATGTCAGTGGAGGATGGAACCAAGACGCCGTTTGACCGCTCTTTTGAACACACGATCGGAGCGACCGGGAAGAACGCCAGCACGGGACTTTGGGGTCATCGCACAAATGCCCAACCCGGTGATGGTTACACCTTGAACGATCCATATGTGGGCCAGAAGTTCTGGGACCAGAATGTCCTCGTATCCAGTAAGCCCGTCGCTCCGTTTCTCGCCGAAGGGGACGACTACAACAAATTCGACGAGGTTGCGCCCACTTTTGTTGCAGCGGACTACCCCTTTACGGGGACGACGGGAAAACCTCCGCAAGGCTGGCATCCGGCGCGGATGTTCCGGTCATCCATTCGGGCGACTCCGAAGACGGGGACCGGCAGTGCGGGTCTTGAGGTGGACCAGACTGCGCCGTTCGATGAAAGTACGCCGCGTTTTCCGGCCTTGCAGGAGATGTTGCTGCGAGCGGCGATTGCCGCGGTGAATACGGAAGATCTACGCGATTCGGATTCAGACAAGGATATCCTCGACCCGATTCAGGTGCGCAGCAATGCGGCGACGCAGCCGATCGATAATCCGTACTATGTGGCCCGGCAGAGTACCGATCCGGTGCAGTTGCCCCAGCCGCCGAGGAAGCTGAGAGGTCATGGCACGGGCGACATTACAGCCCATCGCATCCGGCTGAATGCGGTGATGGAGAACACTTACAAACATGTGAACGTGGTGGTTTACGGTAACGAGAAACAGCCATTCATTTCCGAGGTTTTCGCGAGCACGGATCCCGGCGTGGGTGCCGACGGTTATGTCGCGGTTGAACTCTACAATCCGTATGACGATGACATTGAAATGACCAATTGGAAGTTGGTCGCAATTGATCGACGCCATGACACTAAGGGGACGGGTGAATATCGCCTGAAGCTGGGAGATTTTCCTGACCCGCTGGTATCGCAGCCTGGAAGCCCGGACTTGATTGCGGATTTCGATATCGATCACCAGGTCGGCGGCCCATCCGGTACGCTAAAGCAGCAGGTCTGGCCGATCAAAGATGTCAATGATACCTATGCGCCGCTCATCGTGCCGGCGCATGGGTATCTCCTGCTGGAGAATTATCACGATGGTGTCACGGGAACTGTAACGATCGCAGTGCCTGCGACCAAACGGCCGAAGGCCTCAGGCCTGCCCGAGGCAACGGATATTCCGCAGGCGAACAGGGGAACCGATCGCTCCTACAACGATTTGGGTGTTTCCTTGAACAACCGCGGAGCGACGGGTACGCAGCTCCCACAGCTAAACGTGGCGTTTGTTCCGGGACTGTCAGGTTTTATAGATACGACTTGGACGGTGGGTACCGGGTCCGAGGGATGGGGTGCAAAGCGCACTGTCTTCAATCGCGAGTTGGTACTTCTGCGCCCGCGGCGCGCTGATGGGGTCTACTCACGCGGCTTCTATCCTCCGCTTTTCGACATCAACCAAAACGCGATTTGTTCGGCGATGCTCTTCGATGAGAATTGGAGCCTCAACGACCTGGTTCCAGTCGATTCGTTTGATTTCACCGGCCTTCAGTTGACCGGGGGCAGTGATGCGGCGCACGGGGCCGCCTCGGCTGCGATCTGGCATTACGTGCGGCAGAACGCAGACGCCGGCGCCCAGACTCCCGACGCTACCAAACCGGGATCCCAATATGATCCTGGGAAGTGGAAGTTCGTTTATCCCGGGCGTTACGATGCAGGACCTTCGAACGCGACTTGGAGCAGCGGCACTGCTTATCCCGGCGCCACTCCAATTTGGGGCGCATCGCTGACGAGAGGGCGGCAGCAAGGCACAGAGGTGTATACTTTCGCCGCCGGAGCGGCCCCTGATGTCTGGCCTCCTGCGGCCTTCCAAGCTCTGACCGCAGTCACGCTGGGATCGTCGAATCAGTCCACTCCCGACTCACCGGTCATTGCAGACAACAACAACATCACCGCATCCTATCCAACGCGTTTCCCAATCCAGTTGCACGCGCAGGGTTGGCAGGTGAATTCGCTGGTTCCGACCGGTTGGATGGGTCTGGTCAAAGGCGCACAGGATTACACGGCCGATTCCAAGCTCCCCTCCTACGCTCTTTTCCCGTTTGGCGGGATCGGACGTAATGGAGATTTGTTGCAGATCCCATTTATCGGCGCGTACAGGGTGTCGCGTGCGGTGCCCGATGATGCGGGCGCGAGCGGAGTACCGCCTTTGCCGAAATACGCCAATGTTTTCGGCACCGCGACTGTTCCGGCGGAGCCGCCCCCTGGAGAAAACTTTGACGGCACAACCCGATTAATCGAGCTGAACAGTATCACCATGGACAGTATCTTTGCCGAAGATACGGATCTTGACGATGATCCGCGCGTTCAGATGAACGCAACGGTGCCGACCGTCGGGCCGGTGGTGACAGGCAACGTCGATCCCACTCAGTTCGGTACAACCCGGATTGCGACGAAGCAGAAATGGCGGGCGGACGATCGAACGACGCAGGGTCGCGAACAGATTGGGCGCTTCTGCCCGCTGATCACGCTTCTGCCCGGCGGTGACGCAAGGTTCGCTGGCAAGTACACGGACGACATCCAGTTGCCTCGGGCGGATTACGTCGATTCGGGTCTGTTCGGTTATCCCAATCCAAGGGGAACGGGTTTCCCTACAATCAACGAGCAGATTCTCATCAACGATTACGCTTTTGATCCGTCGTTCCGCCCGTTCGTGCAAGGCAAGGCGGATGCGATAGGTGCGGATTGGGATGGTTACCGCCGTTATCATTGGGCGACGCACCTGTTTGATTTCCTCACCGTGCAGGCGCCTCATGATGATTCCATGGCGGATTATCCGCGGCATCAGCCGTGGCAGGTCAACACGCATTATACGCCGGGAATGATGGTGGAATACATTGATCGGATTAACAAAGTGATTCCTACCTCGAATCAGCCCAATCCTCTGTACATGAAGCCTTGCGTGTACCTGTGTACGAAGCAGCACGATTCCGGCTCTGTATTTGTGATGGGCTTCGCGGACTCGTTTTTGTGGAATTCGGATCCAATGGATGGCAAGAAGGATCCTCTCTGGCACATGTTGCCGCGCATTCCGCAGTCGAACTCCGGCGGGCTTGCCGGGAACTCCGGCGATGCACGTGCTTACAGCGCAGAGTATTCGCAACCGGTTGAAGGACTCATCAACATCAACACGGCGAATTGGAAGGTGCTCTCGGCGCTGCCTCTCATCGTGAACCCCAATTCCGGACAGGTTGTGGATCCGAATGCGGATCCTTCAACAAGCGATTATGGTGACGTCAAGATCCCGCAGATGTCGAACATCGTGGGCAAGACGAATAACTTGCCGATCACCTATCGCCAGCTTAATGAGGAACTGGCCCGCGCAATTGAGTACTTTCGTGATCGCGATGGGCAAGCAAATCCCGCTGACCCCGCAACGGGCTCGCCAAAGGGTGCGCCGATCATGGCGCCGCACGGTCCATTTAAGAGCATTTACGAACTCAATGAAATGACGGACCTGCGACCCCCGGAGTTGGTGGACTGGAAGGATACTGCGAATCCCGCCGGCAATCCCTTCCGCGGCCACGGTTTTGCGGACGGCATGGGGCTGTACACCATGCAGTACCTTGGCTCTGCAAGTTACTTGACCGCAACATATTCAACTGACACACCCGGCGATGGTGATCCTGATGGTGGGCTCGGTGATCTGTCGCCTGGGATTAAGGTGTCGATAATCGATCCGGTCAGCGGGTTACCAGGACCACTGCTTCCCAACCGGGATGGCGTTCGTGGCGACTTTGAGGAGCAGTTCCTTCAGCTAAGCCGGATCAGCAATCTCATTACCACTCGGTCGGATTCCTTCACCTGCTACGTCGTCGTGCAGGGGTGGAAAAATGCCGGGACGCCGCAAGCGGAGATGGTGTTGCAGAAGCGGGTCGCGTACATCATCGATCGCTCCATGGCCCCGTATCAGCCCGTTAAGAAGACGCTGGTCCCCAACGATTGAGCACTTTGAGGCGATTGGGTGAGAGTGTATTCACGAAGGCGGCACACGAGGGTGTGCCGCCTTCTTAGTGTTATCGGGCCGGGGCGATCGGTGGTGCGCGTCGTTGCACAACGACTGATAAAAGGGCCAATTCTCTCTCGCCTGTCGCCAGACCAATATAATCGCCGCGTCCGGGGCTTTGGGAGCTCCACAAACACGCGTGGGAGACCCGCAAACGCGCGGCGGAGACCCGCAAACGCACGGCGGAGACCCGCAAACGCACGGCGGAGACCCGCAAACGCGCGGCGGAGACCCGCAAACGCACGGCGGAGACCCGCAAACGCACGGCGGAGACCCGCAAACGCGCGTGGGAGACCCGCAAACGCGCGTGGAAGACCCGCAAACGCGCGTCCGCGTTGTGAAAATGCGCGCAGGTGAGGGGGAATATGTCTTCGGTGCCACGGATCCACTCGGGCACGCGCTTACATCTCCCGCGTTTTCCTTCCACAGCATTGTCAGAACTTCAACCAAGAAAAAAGGGCGTCCTCGTGGGATCGCCCTTCGCACATTTTTCGCGATTTATTTACTTGGCTACTCCTTCACCACCACCAAACTCTTTCCTTCCACCAGCAGATCGAACACCTGACCGATGTCTTCGTTCTTCAGGCGGATGCAGCCCATGGATTCCATTTTGCCGATGGATTCGGGGTGGATGGTGCCGTGGATGCCATAGGATTTTTTGTCGAGTGCGTGGCCTTCGATGCCGGTGAGACCGATCCAGTAGCCGCCGAGAGGATTGGCGGGATCGTCGGCGGCGATGACGCCTTCACCGCGCGGCGAATAGTAAGTCGGCTTCTTGATCTTATTGTGTGGCTCGACCATCCACGTTCCCTTGGGCGTTGAATCGTCCTTTCCCAGCCCGACGGGAAAGCTGGTGAGGTAGACCGAGCCCTTGTCGCCGGGGGAGTTGAGATACAGCTCGATCGTGAAACCACTTTTGCTCACGACCGCGCAGACGGGGCCTTGAAGGATCTTGATGCTCTGGCCGGCGCGGACTTTTCGAGGATCGGAGATGCCATTGATTCGGCAGATCAGGTCGGATGTCACTTCGTGTTCCGCGGCGATCTTCTGAAGCCGGTCGCCGCTCTTCACGGTGTAGATGACGGCGAATTCATCTTCGGGAAACGGTCGCTTGGAAAAAACAACCTGGGCGTTGATCGTGTTGAGCATCTGCTTGGCGCCGGCGGTATCCGCCGCCGACAGCTTGCCCGTTGCCAGCGCGGCGTTGAGAATCCGCCGGGCCTCGAGCAACTGGCTTGCATCCAATTTCGCCTTGGCATCAACGAGCGGCTGCGCCGAGACTGTGGGCATTGGCGCGGGCGTCGTCGGGGTGCCCGGCGAATTGATCGCGCTTGTGAACGCCGCCGCCGAGACCTTTGGCGATTGTGTGTTAAGCGCCAGTCGCACGGTCGCCGGCTGGGTCGAGGACCCAACGAGCCCCGGCGTCGTCATCACCAGTGGCTGCGGCTCGGGAGCACCCGCCGGCACAGGCTGCGTCGCCGGCGCGGGCGCGCCGGTCGGCGCCGAGATGGCCGCCGCCAGGATCGGCGCAGCGGCAGGCTGCGTCGACGGCGATGCTGCCGTTTTCGGTTTGGAATGTCGTGAAAACTTGATGCCCCAGAACGAGAGTCCAAGGGTAAAGACGATCGCGGTTGCCGTAATCAACAACCGACTCGTCCGGCGGGTTCGGCTCATGAGAACCTCCATGTTCTCTTGCAGAGTTGCCAGTTAAGAGTTGTCAGTTACCAGTAAAATGCCTCGGCGGTAGCAACTGGCAACGAGCAACTGGCAACACTTAATCCTTCTTGATGCAATTCGAGGCGAAGCGCCTCACGCCCCGATCGGTGGCCAGCATACTCAGAGGAATGTCGTGGTCAAGGAGCGGAAGCTGTTCAACCACTTGTTCCTGGAATGCCAGACCGCTGGAAAGCCCGACGAACTCGGGCTGGGCGAGGAAGCGGTCGTAAAATCCCATCCCACGCCCGATGCGATAACCGTTGTTGGTGAAACCCAGCCCCGGCACGATCACCAGATCGATAAAATCAACCGGCATCGGGTGGCCCGCGATCGGCTCGCGAATGCCGGGGCCCGTGCTGGTCATCTGATCGTGGAGGGATGTGATCTCGACCGGCAGCATTCGCCGCTGGTCCCACGAAACCTTCGGGACGACGACAGTTTTTCCTGCCTGCCACGCGCGAAGCGCCAGCGGCGCGGTGTCCACTTCCAGCGGGGTGCTCATATACAACATGACCACCCGAGCGGATGCAAACTCCGGACTGGCAGCCACCCAGCTACAAATGCTCAGGCTCTTGGCGTGACGATCCGCCTCGCTCATCCGCTCGAGGATGTCGCGGAGCTGCTTGCGAATGGCGGCTTTATTGAGTGTTTCAACCATGTTGAGAATCCGTCGCCCGATTCGACTGTGAAGGCTGGGACCGGCAAATACCGCGCCCTCCGGTTATTTAGACCCGTCCATAGGCCCATCGTTGGCATCGGGCGGAATCGGTCTGTTCCTTAACAGATTCAGCCTTTGCGCGATCTCAGCCTCGAACCCGCGGTCGGTTGGCTCGTAATATTTTTTGTCCACGCCCAGATAATCCTGATCGACAAACCCGCCGGGGTGGTCATGAGCATACTGATAGTCCTCGCCATGGCCAAGATTTTTCGAGCCTTTATAATGCGTGTCTCGAAGATGCTTGGGGACCGGAAGCGTTCGACCTTCGCGCACATCGCTCATCGCCGCCCAGATCGCGAGGGCGCTGGCGTTGGATTTGGGGGCTGTCGCCATATAAATAGCGGCTTGTCCAAGAGTTAGCTGCGCCTCGGGCATCCCTATCTTCTCTACAATATCAAAGGCTGCGGCGGCAACCTGAATCGCCCTGGGGTCGGCGTTTCCGATGTCCTCAGATGCAAGGATTGCAATGCGTCGAGCGATAAATCTTGGATCTTCGCCTGCCTCCAGCATCCGAGCCACCCAATACACCGCGGCATCCGGGTCGGAGCCTCTCATGCTTTTGATCAGCGCAGAAGCTGCGTCATAGTGCTCGTCACCAGTGCCGTCGTAGACGATCGCTTTGCGCTGAATGGACTGCTCGGCGACATCCAAATCAATTTTGATTTGCCGCGTAGCATGGGCGTCTCGCCCATGTTCTGTGTCGGAATCCATCGGCGAGACGCGCATGCTACTTTCCTGCAACTGAGAGAGGACCGCGACTTCTAATGCCATCAAGGCGCGGCGCGCATCCCCATCAGACATGACCGACCAAAGACGGAGGGCTTCGTCATCGATCTGAATATCGAGCGACCCATACCCGCGCTCTTTGTCGACGACCGCTCGACGCACCAGCGCTCCAATCTCCTCTTCAGTCAATGCTGCAAACTGAAAGATCTGGCTGCGGCTGATGAGCGGCGAGTTGATCGCAAAGAATGGATTCTCGGTCGTGGCACCGACGAGGAGAATGACTCCTGATTCCACATCGCCAAGCAGAATGTCCTGCTGCGCGCGGTTGAAGCGATGGAGCTCATCAAGGAACAAAACGGTGCGCTCCCCGGTGTTGCCAAGACGCTCACGAGCGGCATCCAATATCGTGCGAACCTCCTTCACGCCAACGCCCGCGGCGTTCATCTGCTCGAAATGACTTTTGGTTGTCGCGGCGATGAGATTGGCAAGCGTCGTCTTTCCCGTCCCCGGTGGACCATAGAAGATGATGCTCGTCAGTCGATCCGCCTCGAGCATTCTTCGAAGCAGCTTCCCAGGCCCCAGAAAATGCTGCTGCCCCACAAATTCATTCAGGTTCCGAGGCCGCATCCGCGCCGCGAGCGGCGCGACGCGCTGCATGTTTTTCTTACGAATGTCGCCGAAGAGATCCATGATTCAAGGGGATTGTAGGAAAAGCTGGGCATGGAATCTTTGCCTGCGCTCGCTGAAAACGCGATATAATGCTGTTCATGAGCCCTATTGTGATTAAAGCACTTCGCCCTTCGATTGTGACCCCGCCCCTGCAGCATGGCGATCGCTTAACGCGCGCTGAGTTTGAGCGGCGGTTTGAGCTGACGCCGGGGTTGAAGAAGGCAGAACTCCTCAATGGGAACGTGTATATGCCGCCTCCAGCAGTATCGCATCGATATCATGGGGAACCTCATGCCAGTTTGCTTGTTGTCCTGGGGAACTATTGGGCAGTTACCGCGGGGGTGCATGCGGGCGATAACAGCTCGCTGCGGCTGGATCTTGAAAATGAACCGCAGCCTGACGTTTATCTAATGATTGATCCAGCGCGAGGCGGGCAGGCGAAGGTCGACGACGAGGGATACGTGATCGGCGCGCCGGAACTGGTAGGAGAAATCGCCGCCAGCAGCGCAAGCTACGACCTGCACGTCAAGATGGACGTTTACCGGCGCGGCGGCGTGCGCGAGTACATCGTGTGGCGAACGTACGAAGAGGAAATGGACTACTTCGTCCTGCGCGAAGGACAGTTCGTGAAGCTGGCCGCAGATGATTTCGGAATCTGGCGAAGCGAGTGTTTTCCCGGGCTCTGGATCAACGGGAAGGCGCTGATCGCCGGCGACGTCGCGGGGGCGCTGAAGGTGCTGAAAGAAGGGTTGGCGTCGGAACCTTATCGCGTGTTTGCCGTCCGCTTGTCTTCGAAGTAACGAGCATCAACTTTCGGGTTTGCGGGTAGTGGCGGCGACCGCGACGGAATTGCTTCGGTGAACCAGAAAATCCCGCGGTTTACACGTCATTCGTATCGGACCGTGAATTTATCGCGGCGCAAGCGAATGTGCGGCTCCGGGACTTGCGGGGGCTGATGTGCAATAGTACTGAGTCCTTTGAGCGTCCCTGGAACATCCGTTCGCATCATAGAGTTAAGCCGCCGCCGCGTTTAGCCGACAGATTATGGGAGCTATCTCATGTGCGGAATCGTTGCGTATATCGGTCGGAAAATTGCACAGCCACTCTTGATCGAGGGCCTCAAGCGCCTCGAGTACCGCGGCTATGACTCCGCCGGCGTCGCGGTCATTGATGATCGCGGCGGCCTCCATATTCGTCGCGCCGTCGGACGCATCAGCGTTCTCGAAAGCTCGCTGAACGGGCAGGATCCGCTGCCGCCCGCCAAGCTCGGCATGGCTCACACGCGATGGGCCACGCATGGTGCGCCGACGGAAGTTAACGCCCACCCGCACACCGATGACACCGGTCGCATCGCGATTGTGCACAACGGGATCATCGAAAACTACGCAGCGCTCAAAAATTTCCTGAGCGAAAAGGGCCACACGTTCACCAGCCAGACCGACACTGAAGTGCTGGCCATGTTGATTGGCGATCTCTACACAGAGCTTAAGGGCAAGAACGATGTGCCTGAGGGAAAGAGCGTGCTTCAGCGCGCGGTCCAGGCTGCGCTACACGAGGTGGAGGGCACTTACGGAATCGCCGTGGTTTGCCGCGACGAGCCCGAGACGCTGGTCGTTGCGCGAAAGGGTTCGCCGCTGATCATCGGCGTGGGCGATGATGAGTATGTCGTCGCATCCGATGCTTCCGCCATCGTTGAGCACACGACGCAGGTGATCTATCTCAACGACAACGAGATGGCCATCCTCAAGCCCGACAGCTTCCGCACGATGACGATCGATGACATCGAAGTTTCGCCGACGATCTCGCAACTCGAGCACAAGCTCGAGGAATACGAGCTCGGCGACTACGAGCATTACATGCTCAAGGAAATCTTCGAGCAGCCGAATGCGATTCGAAACTGCCTCCGCGGACGCGCCGAGCAACGCGAGGGCCGCATCGTTCTGGGCGGAATCTCGAATCACCTGAAGGAACTCGTTCGCGCCAAACGAATCATCCTCACCGGCCAAGGCACCGCCTGGCATGCGGGATTGGTCGGCGACTATCTGATGGAAGACCTCGCCAAGGTCGTCACCGAATGCACCTACGCCAGCGAGTTTCGCTATCGCAATCCGATCGTCGAAGAAAACACCGTCGTCGTCGCGATCAGCCAATCCGGTGAGACCGCCGATACGCTCGCAGCCCTTCGCGAAGGGAAGGAAAAGGGCGCCCTCTCGCTCGGTATTGTTAATGTCGTCGGCTCCACCATCGCGCGGGAAGTCGATGCCGGCATCTACCTCCATGCCGGTCCTGAAATTGGCGTCGCATCCACCAAGGCATTCACCTGCCAGTGCGTGACGCTCACGATGCTCGCCCTGTATATCGGCCGCCGGCGGCAGATGAGCCAGACGCAGACGGTCGAGATGATCGATGCCCTGTGCGCCATTCCCGAGCAGATCGAGACCGTTCTAAAACAGAATCAGTTGGTGAAGGACATCGCCAAGAGCTTCTGCGATCGCGAGAACTGGCTGTTCCTGGGTCGCGGATATCACTATCCGGTCGCGCTCGAAGGCGCGCTCAAGCTGAAGGAAATCAGCTACATCCACTCGGAAGGCATGCCCGCCGCCGAGATGAAGCACGGGCCGATTGCGCTGATCAATGAAGGCATGCCGGTGGTTTTCGTCGCCAATAAAGGGCTGCAATACGACAAGGTGATTTCAAACATCGAAGAGGTGAGGGCCCGTGGCGGCAAGGTGATCGCCGTCGCCACCGAAGGCGACCAGGCCATCCGCCGGTACAGCGACCACGTTGTCTACGTCCCCGACACGCTTGAGCCGCTCCAGCCCCTGCTGTCGGTCGTTCCCTTGCAGCTTCTCGCGTACCACGCCGCCGTCGCGCGTGGCTGCAACGTCGATAAGCCCAGGAATCTGGCGAAGAGCGTGACGGTGGAATAGCGAAGCGTCAGGCCGATAGAAGAACACGAGCTGGCGGTGCGCCGGCTCGTGAGCCAAGTTCAATGTCATTTGAGATCGTTACCCCTGGACGCCGATGACCCGCTTCTTGGAATTGGAAAGCACAACGGCCTTGGGCGCGGCATTTCGATCCCACGATGATTGCGTGGCCTGCCTGGGTTCGATCATCACAATTTCCTCGTCATCGGCAATGTGAGCGGGACCCTTGCGAGCGGCTTGATTGGCCTTTGGCGAAGGAACAGAAACAGCGTCGGCGGGAAGAAACTCGACCTCGCTGTCCGCCTCGTGCGCGGACTCGATGACGAGGTACTCATCACCCAGATCGGTGCTGACAATTTTCTGCACTTCTTCTTTCGAAAGCTTCATTTGCGTTCCTGTTAGGACTCAAGAACATTCTAACTTTGTTATCGACCTGCCGCCAGCAAAAAACCAGTTTCCCGGGACACCGTAATGATAGGCCTTCTAACGACTTGCGTCTCATAATTACCACCCTAACCCAAGGCAGGTGTATTGGTGGGCGATTTTCTTCTCGATGGCCTCGCTGACGGGGCCCTCGTTAGGCCGATGGGGCAGGCCCGAGAGGTAATCCTTTTTCGCCAGAAAGAGCGCTTCGGCGGGTCCCGTTGTGTTGGAGAGGCGCGCCCAGAACGCCTGGTGCAGGGGCCCGCCAAAATATTGGAACGGGCTTTCGATCGGTGAGTAATGGGCGCCGGTGCAGCCCACGAACGCCTGGGCGCCGCGAAGCAGGAAGTTGAGCGCGAGACTGTCGTCAACGGCTCGGGGGACGATGCGTCTTCCGGCGAGCGCTCGTCCGGCTGGTGTGCTCACGCAAAGCGCGCCCCAGCAGCATCCGGTGAAGACGATTCCGCCCGACCGAGCCGGAACGGACTGCACGTTGACAGCCTCAGCGCCTCCGGGAACACCTTCTCCCCAGAAGGCGGTTGCATCGCTGTAGTCACCATGGAGCATCAAATAAACTGCTTGGGATGCCCAGTCCGAAGTGGAGAGATTGCCGTGGGTGAACGGACCGGACACGTGAATGGAACCGGTGCCGGGAATGCGGTCAAAGATTCCCTTCGCGAATGGCCGCCGCATGTTGTAAATACAAAACTTTTTAGAAAGCTGTTCGGGAGGCGATGCAGATAGAGCGGCGGAGACGACCTCGGAGGACTTCCCATCAGGGATGCGGGAAACAGGAAGCGTTGGCGCGCTCTGATCATCCAACGAGCCGTAGAGTTGATCACTCCAGACGATAAAGCGATCGGGGTCACCGCCTCGGGTGACTTTTAGTTGAAGCTGGGGGTCCAGCACGTCGAGGCGCTGGGACGGAACAACATCGTAACCACCGAGAACGACGACGCCACGCACGGAAGGATTCGCGCGAAGTTGTTGGCGGACCTGCGCGGAAGCGGCGTCCAGCGAACATCCTTCCGGCAGGTCGCATACCGATTGTCCCGCCGCATTCACGGCGCCTAAAGCAGCGGCGGTTTCGCCTTGTCCGATGTTCCGGGTCAACGCTTGTGCGCTGGTGACGAAGAGCAGCGGAGGCAACAGACGACCGCCTCCCAGTCTATACCCATTGGACGTGGTGAGTGCGCGGGCATCGGTAGCTTGGGAAAAGGCGCCGGGTTGCACGTCGATGGTGATGATGACGCGGGTTGCGGTGTGGGGGATGCGCGCGGTGACTTCAACCCCACTTGGCACATCCGCAAGCTGCGGCGCAGCGCGCTGCGGAACGACGGGAATCGGACGCGGTGCGAGTGGAGCGGTTGCGGGCCGCTCCGCGGAAGGCGGCAAATCCACGTTGTTCGGCGTGGCGTCGTCCGGTTCACCTTTCTGCTTCTTCGCAAATATCTTTTCCCCCAGAAATACAGAGATGCACCCGTTCTTGTCTGTTCGCATCCAGTGCACACCGCCTGGATTTGCTTCCTTCAGAGCCTGAAGCGCCTCCGGACTTGGATGAGCATCACTTTGCGAGCCCGTGGAGATCGTGAATAACTTGGTCTTCGGAAACAGGGCCAGGAATGCCGCGCTGGCGGCATTTCGGCTCGCGTGATGGGGCAGCTTGACGACACCGTAATCCCCGTCGGAAACGACAGCCTTGCGATACTTTTCGATGCTGTCGCTTAGGGCATCCACCTCGGGATCCGCAAACTGCATGTCACCGGTCAGCAGAACCCGATGTTTGCCCCGTTTCAGTCTCAGCACAATGCTTTGATCGTTGATGGCGGCATTGGACTTGGTGGCATCCAGCGAGCGGACGAGCTCTCGGTACGCTCGGGCCTCGGCGCCGCGGTCATTACGAGCGGCGGAATCGCGTTGAAGGTAGTCGGCGGCGCCCCGTGCCGCGTCGCGTCCCTTGTCGCGAATGACTTCCGCGCACGCTTCGAGATGATCGAATGTGGGGCCGAGGATCTTCAGTCCCACGTCGGAGAACGCCTTAACCAATTGGTTGATCTTCGCGCTTTGATTTCGCCGGTAGCGAACGACTTTGGTTTTGCGCGTTGTCAGCGTTTCGAGCATGTCGTGGTAGCGGCTGCGCTGCGATGCCGAGTCGGTGATGAATTCAGCGACGGCGGCGTCGTCGCGCATGGTGTCAATCGGTTCTTCCCGCAGCGCCGCGGTGAGACGAAAAGCCGGATCCGCGGCATCGCTTTCCGGACCCCAGCCCAATTCCTCATCGGCAACCAGCGCCCATTTAACGCTCAACTGTTTATCCTTCACCATGGCGGGGAGGCACCCGGTGTGGTCGAGATGGGTGTGAGTCACGACAAGGAGTGAGATCGGGTACGGCGGTTGAATGTTGAGAATCTTCCCGATCTGATCGGGGATCGAGGTGAAGCCGCTGCCGGAATGCTGGTCACCCGGATGGGCGCCGTCAATCAGGATGATCTTTTTCCCAACCTGGCACAGGATGCAGTCGCCGTAGGGTTTAGGTCCGACATCCAGGAAGTGCACTTTGAAGTCGATGTCTTCGATGGGGTTGTTTTCCGACATGTGCTCGGCTCCTGATGCCAAGACGATGCTGGCGCGGAAGTAACCTCGCCACGCGACGCTTAAGAAGTGCGCTGTTTATGATTTTGGCGATCCATCTTTGGACAGCGCCTGTTCGACGGCAGCCGTCAGCTTGGCATCGTCAGGCTTCACCTTGCTGTCGAAGTGTTGGAGGATTTTGCCGTCTTTGCTGATGAGGTATTTATTGAAGTTCCAGGTAACGTCGCCCTTCTCGGTCGTGAGCTGTTTGTAGATGGGATGCTGGTCGCCCCCTTTGACGCTGATCTTGGACATCATGGGGAAGGTGACGTTGTACTTGGTGATACAGAAGGCTTTGATCTCTTCGTTGGTGCCGGGTTCCTGACCCTTAAAGTTATTGGCGGGGAATCCGAGGATGACGAAGCCCTGGTCTTTGTATTTGGTGTAGAGGGCTTCGAGACCTTTGTATTGGGGGGTGTAACCGCACTTGCTGGCGACGTTGACGATCATGACGACCTTGCCCTTGTAGTCGGCAAGGCTGACGTCTTTGCCGTCGATGTCTTTGACGGTGTTGTCGAGGGGACTGGGTTGGGTGGTGGCCGGGTCGGCGGCGCGGGCGCCGGCAGCCAGGACAAGGACAGAAGCGAGAACGAGAACGATCGATAGCATGTTCGTGTGGTTCATGATCGGCGAGTGTAGCCAATGAGGCGGGCGGGGGACACCTCCATTTGTTTTCCCATGCTTGTCATTACGGCAGGAACTCGGTGGCGGGGATTTCGATCGCGTGTTCTGTGCTCAGCGAAATTTGGACGGTCTCGTCCTTGGTGATGAGATGCGGCGGCTGGTAGCGGCCGGTGCCGGGTTGGGGTGATCGATAGTCCTCTACGATGCTGTCGACGAGGTTGATGATCAGGTATTGCGGAATGCCGGCGTGGGCATAAATGCGCTGCTTGGTTATACGATCGTACTGGAGCGAACTGTCAGCGACCTCGATCAGACAGGCGACGTCCTCGGGACCAGGGTGACGGGTGCGGAAGTTATCCGACGCCGCGCGAAGAATCGCGACGTCAGGCTCGGGCTCGTTGCCGGGGGAAAGGGTGATTGGCAACTGAATCTGGCAGGTGAAGCCGTGCCGCTCTACTACGCGAAGAAGCAGTGTTAATCGTCGAATGACCCATGCATGTGCGTGTCCTACCATCATGGGATTCTCTCCGCTGTGGCTCCGGTCTTTGCGGATAAGCATTCCATCGATCAACTCAATTGGCTCGCCTTCCGGCAGAATTCCCGTCTCGATCATCATGTGATACTGCTCGACGGTGAGCGGAACCACCCGGGCACGATCATCGAGCAATTGCGCGAGTGACATATCTAACCTCCAGCAGATTCAATTGTATCCAGGGTTGGCGGAGTGAATCATTTTGTTTTCCAGACGGGGTCGTGGTGGCTTTCAAGGTGGGATTCGAACCACCTCGTCATGGTCATTTTTTGTTGGGTGTAGAACTGGATGGATTCGGTGCCTTGGATGTGGAGGTCGCCGAAGAAGGATTTGTTCCAGCCGGTGAAGGGGAACCAGGCCATCGGGGCGGGGACGCCGATGTTGATGCCGATCATGCCGGCGTTGAAGTGGTGTTTGAATTGGCGGGCGGCGTAGCCGTCTTTGGTGAAGATGCTGGCGCCGTTGCCGTATTCGCTGTTCCTTCCGATGGCGAGAGCTTCATCCAAAGACTTGGCGCGGATGACGGAGAGGACTGGGCCGAAGATTTCTTCCCGCGCAACGCGCATGGTGGGTTGGACTTGGTCGATGACGGTGGGGCCTAAGAAAAAGCCTGCGCTTGTCCGTGGTCCGTTGTCCGTTGTCCGTTGCAGGCGGCCGTCCAGGGCGAGGGTGGCGCCTTCGTTTGTGGCGATGTCTAAGTAGCTGGTGACCTTGTCTAAGTGCGATTTGGAGATGACCGGGCCCATGTCCACGGTCTCATCGGTGTCGGTGGGGCCGACCTTCATTTTGCTCGCCTTATCTCTCAGGCTTTCGACCAGGGCGGGAGAAATGTCGCCGACGCCGACGGCGATGGAGCCGGCCATGCAGCGTTCACCGGCGCAGCCGAAGGCTGAGGATTGGAGTGCGCTGACGGCTTGGTCCAGGTCCGCATCGGGCATGATGATGAGGTGGTTCTTGGCGCCGCCGGCGGATTGGACGCGCTTGCCGTGGCGCGTGCCTTCTTCATAGATGTACTTCGCAACCGCTGTGGAGCCGACGAAGCTAATGGCCTTCACCAGCGGGTGATGCAGCAGCGCATCAACCGCTTCTTTGTCGCCGTGGATGATGTTGAAGACGCCTTCGGGGATGCCGGCTTCGACCAGCAGCTTGCCGATCATGACGCTGGCGAGGGGGACTTTCTCGCTGGGCTTGAGGATGAACGTGTTGCCGCACGTCAGCGCGATCGGGTACATCCACAAGGGGACCATCGCGGGGAAATTGAACGGGGTGATTCCGGCGCAGACGCCGACGGAGTGGCGGATGGTTTCGCAGTCGACGCTTCTGGCGATGTTCTGGATGGACTGGCCCATGATGAGCGCGGGGACGCCGCAGGCGAACTCGATGACCTCGATCCCGCGAGTGACGCTGGCGCGCGCCTCGGGCAGCGTCTTCCCATGCTCGCGGGTGACGCAGCGGGCGATTTCCTCGGCGTGCTTCACCATGAGCTCGCGAAAGCGGAACATGACGTGGGCGCGCTGAACGACCGGGATCTCGCGCCACTTGGGAAGAGCGGCGTGGGCGGCCTCGATGACCTGGTCCACTTCGGACTTGGTGCAGAAGGGAACTTTGGCGATGACCTTACCGGTGGAGGGGTTGAAGACATCGCCGGCGCGGGAACTGGTGGAGGGGGACCATTTGCCGTTGCTGAGGCAGGGGACGGTTTCGATGGTGGTTGAGGTGGGCGTGAGGGTTTGGGACACTGGAACTCCTGGCTGGAACAATGACTTCGCCGCTCGAAATGCAGAAAGCATTATAGCGGGTTGCGGAGGATGCAGCGGGTTGTTCTAACAACTGAACAGGCTTTGAGCGGTCGTACGGTCGCTTTAGCCAGCGGCGCTCGATCGCGCGCCGCGGGCGAATCCCCTACTGAGTGCGGCGTCGCATGAAGTAATGATGTTCGGTTCGACTGGGAGTTGCGCCCGGCACGATCTGAACCTGGTAGGCATGCCATCCCGATGCTCCAAGCGCATCCAGGAGATCATACTTGCCCGCTGAGATCTTCTCCTTTCCGGTCAGTTTGCGATAAAGCTCTTGCCGTTCATACTCGCTTTTCACCATCGATGCTCTCCCACTTGCAGCCCCATTGAGAATATACGAACAGACCGTTCTGCCACTTTTCGGTCACGTCAGGCTGCGTGGTTTGTGCGAATGAATGCGGCGCAACAGACGATGGCGACAAGCTAAAAAGTAATCCAAGCGCCATCATGATGAGAATGACTCGGCGTTTCATCAGCAATCCCTTTCGTTGGCAAGCATGGTAGCATAGAGGCTACGGACAGGAGAATTAGCTTGGTAGCCACTTGCTGAATCGAGATCAAGCTTCGACCCTATCGTTGACGCGTACTTGATGGATACGTTTCCCCTCGAAATGCGATTTTGCTGGCAGACAAGCTGGAAGGATATTCAATGCCCAAAGCCGAAGAGGTTACCCACAAAGACTGGACTGAGATCATCATTCTCTACGACGATGGCCAATTCTCCGCTATCTGGGGGGCTTTCCGCGGTGTGGAGCGCCGGCTGGGTATGCGGTGGAATCAAACATCCACATCGCAAATTGGTTTTCCGAACACTCGTGGTTTGCCTATCTGGTTTACACAAGTTCCTTTCTTGGAAGAGTCCACTTTACATGGGCTGTTGCGTCAACTGCTTGCCCTTGAGAATACGTCCAAAGTAAACGGGTTCATTGAAAACGTTATTGCCGCGCTGCGAGAAGCTCGCAAGCAATGAGCACAATCTTAAAGCTTTTGCAGTTACGGTCGCCTTTCGTGCGATGGATGGAGCTTCAGACGCTCATCCAACAATTCATGGGAAATCCAGAAGTTGGTTTGTTTGACGCGGGCGAAAGCCTCAGCCAAATCGAGGAGACTGGCGTCGGCGGCGGATTCCAGCACGCCGATGGTTCCGGTGATGCGGAGCTGGCGTTGGACGGCGGCGCGACGGCCTCGTATTTCATCGATGAGCAGCAGGTCGGCGTGGAGCTCGGGAATCGCTTCGATTGCGGCGGGCGTGCGCTCAACGAGCCACGGGGGAAAAGAGGCGGCAAAGTCGCGAACGGCGTTCGGACGATTCGATTGCCGCAGTTCCACCGCGACTTCCGGCGGGATGACAATCTGTTCGAAGAGTTTGGGAAGCACGTCGATGTGCCCGATGTTCATTAAGACGATGAGCGGGGAACTGTCGGCGACGACGATCATCGGCGGGCCTTGCCGAGAATGCGGTCCAGGGTTTGGCGGTCGGCCTCAAGGTCCTCCATGGTCAGTGAGCCTTCGGTGACCTTGTGGCGTTGGAGAAAGGCGTCGGTTTGGAAGCGATCGAGGCCGAGGACGCGAGAGAGCTCATAGTGGCTGAGTTTTTCGCGGCGGAACAGTTCCAGCGCATAGGCCTCTTTCACGTCGGCATCGAGATTGGAGCTCTGCTGGCGCAGCTTTTCCTCAAGATCGGCAGGCCATTCGAGTTTCACGTGGAGCGACATCGTTTACCTCGGTCTCCCCATGAGTATAGCGAAGGGAACCCAAAGAAATCACGAAACTTTTCGTGAAGTTTTTGGGATGCGATGTTAAGATTTCGCGGTTTGCGTTTCAGTTACACGTCATTTGGAAAGTTTTGCTATGAGCACATCGGAAACGGTTCGGAAGCACAAGGAATATCTCTTTCCCGCGGTGTCGATGTATTACCAGGAGCCGATGGCGCTGGTGAAAGGGGAGGGAGCTTGGGTTTGGGATGATCAGGGGAATAAATATCTGGATGCGTTTGGAGGGGTGCTGACGGTTTCGGTGGGGCATGGGAATCCGAAGGTGATCGAGGCGATCGTGAAGCAGGTGAAAGAGCTGGTGCATACCTCCACCTTGTATGCGAACAAGCAGCAGAGCGATCTGGCGGAGAAGCTGGCGTCGATCGCGCCGGGGAATTTGAAGAAGACGTTTTTCTCATCATCGGGGACCGAGGCGAACGAGACGGCGGTGGCGGCGGCTCGGACTTATACCGGTCGCATTCCGCTGGTGGTGCTTCGGCATTCTTATTCAGGGCGGAGTGCGCAGACTTTGGCGATGTGTGGGCAGAGTTCGTGGAAGAAGCCGCCGAATCTGATGCCGGGGATTCATCATGCGCATGCGCCGTATTGTTATCGGTGTCCGTTTAACTTGCAGTATCCGGAGTGCGGCTTGAAGTGCGCGGAGGATATCGAGGAGCTGATCCTCACTGAGACCGGTGGAGAGATCGCGGCGTTCTTTGCGGAGACCGTCATCGGAGCGGGCGGGTTTATTGTTCCTCCTCCCGGATACTTCGAGAAGGCGGCGGGGATTGCCCGGAAGTATGGGGGGTTGTTCATCAGCGATGAGGTGCAGGCGGCATGGGGTCGGACGGGGGATCATATGTTTGGGATTTCGCATTGGAAGGTGACGCCTGATGTGCTGACGAGTGCGAAGGGGATGGGGAATGGGTCGCCGATCGGGCTGACGATTGCGACGCCTGAGGTGGCGGATAAGTATCCGGGGATTACGTTCGCGACGTTTGGGGGGAACCCGGTTTCGTGCGCGGCGGCGCATGCGACGATCAGAGTGATTGAGGATCAGAACCTGGTGAAGAATTGTGCAGTGGTTGGGAAGCACTTAGGCGAAAGATTCGCGCAGTTGAAGGAGAAGCATCCGATTGTGGGGGATGCGCGGGGGCTGGGGATGATGCAGGCGCTGGAACTGGTGAAGGATCGGAAGACCAAGGAGCCGCATCCGCTGGCGACGACGGCGGTGTTCGAGGAGACGAAGAAGAAGGGGGTGCTGATTGGCAAGGGCGGGGTTTGGGGGAACGTGATCCGAACAGGGATGATGTTGAACTCGACGATCGCGGAAGCGGATATGCTCGCGGATGCGATCGATGCGGGGTTGACGGTGGCGGGGAAGATGTGAAGAAGTTAGTCCACGAATCACACGAATCTGCACGAATGGAAGACGATGATGGCGGTGCTGATGGGAGCTTGCGTCAGTTCAAGGGTAAGATGCCCCGATGACGCGGAACGACCTCACTCTTTTCCGACTTCGTGCCGCGTGGATATAATGAGATTCGATGAACAGCCTGATTGAGCGACATCGTGAACGCCTGCTGCAGCTTTGCCGCAAGTATGACGTGCGCCGGCTCGATGTCTTCGGGTCCGCTGCCCGCGACGACTTTGACGCCGAGCGCAGTGATTTCGATTTCCTCGTCGAGTTTAACAACTTCACCATCCATAACGCCGCAGATCGTTATTTCGATCTGTTGTTCGATCTTGAAGCGCTGTTTGGCGGAAACGTGGATCTGGTCTCCGACAAGGCGATTCGCAACCCCTACTTTCGTAAAGCGGTCGATGCAGAGCGCGTGACTCTTTATGCCGCATGATCCCAAGAAACTTCTCCACGACATGATGCAATCGGCCGAGCGGATCACGCGTTACGTTGGCAATCGAACTTTCGATGAGTTCCTCGCCGACGATTACTTCCGCTCCGCCGTCGAGCGCCAGTTCGAGATCATTGGCGAAGCGATGACCCCTCCTGAACCGACCGCTTGAATTCGCCGCGGGCATCGCATTGATCCCCAACCAGCGAAGCGGTTCATGTCCACATGCTTGTGAATCGGCGCAGCGCCGACTCGACTTAATCAGTTTGTGCGGATTGTGAAGATTGCGCCGCCGCAAGTCCGAATAACCCCATTCCCAAACGACCGTGCAAGGGCGCACGATCGTTGTGTAACGGCGCACGGTCGTCGGGCAAGGGCGCACAGCCGCGGTGAAAGGGCGCGCGGACGTTGCGTAACGGAGCGCGATCGCGGTGCAAGGGCGCGCGAACGTTGCGTAAGGCCGCACAGCCGCTGTGCAAGGTTGCCCCGCCGCTCCGCAAGGGCACCCCGCTGGCTCCGCAAGGGCACCGGCTCCCGTTGGGGCTCTCCCCAAACCCCGCCCATAACTTCCGCCCCTCTGTGAAGGGTGCAAGCACCAGCCCCGGACTTCTCGCGCCGCGCGTTTCGCGCATCCGCGCGTGGCCCCGATCCGAGCGAACGTGTTACACTCTCCAGTGTGATGGCGTCGCGCGACGCCGATCCCCCGGCACGGTATTTGGCACGCCGATTAGGTCAATTATGGTTATGTGCCTCAGACCACTGCGCCAATGACGCCCAAGTTGGACTATCGAACGCCGCAGCGCAAAGAACCAGGATCTTGGCTGACCACCATCCTGCTGATTGCCGGTTGTGGTGCACTGCTGCTCGGCGGGCTTCTTGCTGTCTTTGCCGGCAACTGGTTGCGCGAGAGCCAAACCGACCCGAATTGGTCCTGGGGTCCCGGCGCTTACGTCTTCAACATGCTGGAGAGCTTTGTATACCTGGCGCTCGTTCTTGTTGCCGCTGGCACCGCACTGGTTCTGATTGCCTGGCGCCGATGGCGCTCGTGGCGAACGGCCGAGGGAATCTAAGGGAAAATGAAAACGGGTCATCCAGAATTACCCTTTGAAAGCCCGCCATGGATCATGTGGAGGTCCCCTTTAGACTTCCCCGGAATTGATAATAAGGAACCACCTCTTATCTTTGGGTCGTGGCGTCCAGTTCCCCTGATAATCCGACTGTGCTGAACTACGCGACGCAGCCTGCGCGACGTTCAACGTTGGCGGCGGCGCTTGCGAACGCGGGCGGACAATTGGCGGTTCTGTGCGCGGGCGTAACCGTCGGCGAAGCTCTCCTCGGATTGCCTTCTCATGAAGATGGTTGGGCGGCGGACTTGGCGATCGCTCTAACTCTGGGGGTCCCTGCGGCGTTTTATGGGTTAACGGTTTTTGCAGTCGTCGGAAAACAGATGCGGGCTCGCAACGTCACGATGGCGCTGACCACGGGCTGCCTCAGCGGGCTTGTCCTGACAGCTCTGCTCATTGGCAGCAATGCGGTTTCGGAGCGGCAAGGTTGGATCATGGCGTGGGTCGGGTTGGCGATCCTCTTGGTCGGCCCGATCATCGCCGTGGTTCTTAATGGCTTGTGCGATCGGCGCGGCGCGGGGAAAAGCGTTGCTTGTTGATGGGGACAACGGCAAAATAGTGCGTTAATTCATTCGTGAAGATTCGTGGGATTCGTGGACGAGGATTTTGTTTATGTCAACGCTGATCAGGAATGGCCGGATCGTCACCGCGTGCGATGATTACGTGGCGGATGTGTTGATTGAGGGGGAGCGGGTGGCGGCGATTGGGGTGAATCTGCCGATGAAGGCGGATCGAACGATTGATGCTTCCGGCAAGCTGGTGGTGCCGGGGGGGATTGATCCGCACGTGCACATGGAGCTGCCGTTTGGGGGGACGGTTTCATCGGATGATTTCAAGAGCGGGACGATCGCGGCGGCGTTTGGGGGGACGACGTCCATCATCGACTTTGCGATTCAGTCCCGCGGCATGACGATGACGGCGGCGCATGAGGCTTGGATCGCCAAGAGCGAGGGGAAGTGTGCGATCGACTATAGCTGGCACTTGGCGATCACGAAGTTTGAGAATTCGGATCAGGCGGAGATGAAGAAGTTGTATGATGCCGGGGTGACGACGTTCAAGATTTTTCTGGCGTATCCGAACGTGCTCATGATCGATCAGCCCACCGTTTACCGCGTGATGAAGGCGACGGGGGAGCTTGGCGGGATGACGCTGGTGCATGCGGAGAATGGGGAGGCGATCGAGGAGCGGATTCGGATTTTGGTATCCGAGGGGAAGACGGAGCCGAAGTATCATGCGGTGAGTAGGCCGCCGGTGATGCAGGCGGATGGGGTGGCGCGGGCGGTGAAGGTGGCGGAGTTCGCGAAGTCGCCGGTGTTTATTGTGCATGTGTCCTGCGCGAGCGCGATGATGGAGATTGTGCGGTCGCGGGATGAGGGGAACCCGGCGTATGGGGAGACTTGTACGCAGTATCTTTATCTCGATGAGAGCTATTACGAAAGGCCGGATTTTGAGGGGGCGAAGTACGTGTTTACGCCGCCGCTGGTGCCGAAGGAGAATATTGAGCCGTTGTGGAAGGGGCTGAAATTGGGGTATTTGCAGGAGGTTTCTACGGATCATTGTCCGTTTTTCTTTAAGGGGCAGAAGGAGTTGGGGCGGGAGACGTTTACGAAGATTCCCAATGGTGGGCCGGGGGTGGAGGATCGGTTTTCTCTTGTGTACGACGGAGCGATGAAGCGCGGGTTCTCATTGAATAAGTGGGTGGAGCTTGTCTCGACGGCGAGTGCGAAAATGTTTGGAATGTTTCCGAAGAAGGGGACGATCGCGGTGGGGAGCGATGCGGACATTGTGATTTTTGATGCGGAGAAAGAGCGGACGATTTCGGCCAAGACGCATCATATGAATTGTGATTACAGCTTGTTTGAGGGATTTAAGATCAAGGGGGCGGTGGAGACGGTGCTGAGTCGCGGGAAAGTCATCATCGAGAATAATCAGTATGTCGGGAAGGTTGGGGAAGGGCAGTTTATCAAGCGCGGGCAGTGCGCGATGGCGTGAGTAGCTGAATGTGACACGGGCATCTTGCCCGTGCGCGAATCAATAGCAACGGGCAGGATGCCCGTGTCACCAACATGACGACACCAGCGGTTCCAGTTTTGGAGGCGAATGAGGCGGGGGAGGATCTGTCTTCTTCGCCGCTATGGAATGAGGATCTGGCGCCGACTACGGCTTCGCAGCGAACGTGGTCGGTGTGGTCGATTGCGGCGCTTTGGATTTCGATGTCGGCTTGCATTCCCACATACATGCTGGCGTCGAGCTTGATCGGTGAGGGGATGAACTGGTGGCAGGCGGTGCTCACGATCTTTCTGGGGAATGTGATCGTGCTGGTGCCGATGATTGCCAATGCGCACGCGGGGACGAAATATGGGATTCCGTTTCCGGTGTACTGCCGGGCGAGCTTTGGGACGTGGGGGGCGAATATTCCGGCGCTGCTGCGGGCGTTTGTCGCGTGCGGGTGGTTTGGGATTCAGACCTGGATCGGGGGGGCGGCGATCTACAGCATCGCGCTGGCATTTATGGGGAAGGAGCATGTGGGGTTGCCGATTCCGGTGCTGGGGATCAACGGGGCGCAGTTGCTATGCTTTCTGATTTTCTGGGCGGTGAATGTTCTCGTGATCTACCGGGGGATTGAGACGATTCGGGTTTTGCTGAATATCAAGGCGCCACTGTTGATTGCGCTGGGATTGTGTTTGCTGTGGTGGGCGTACGATCGCGCGGGGGGATTTGGGCCGATGTTTTCGCGGCCTTCGAAGTTTGAGGTCGGGCAGGAGAAGGCGGGGCAGTTCTGGCTGGTGTTCGTGCCGTCGCTGACGGCGATGGTGGGATTCTGGGCGACGCTGTCATTGAACATTCCGGATTTTTCAAGATACGCGCGGAGCCAGCGGGATCAGGTGGTGGGGCAGGCGATTGGGCTGCCGACGACGATGGCGCTGTATTCGTTCATCGGGGTGGCGGTGACGAGTGCGACGATGGTGATCTTTGGCAAGACGATCTGGGATCCGGTGGAAGTGCTGTCGCGGATGGAGAGCAAGACGGCGCTGGTGGTCTCGATGCTGGCGATCTGTATCGCGACGCTGGCGACGAACATCGCGGCCAACGTGGTGAGTCCCGCTAATGATTTCGCGCACCTGTCGCCACGGAAGATCAGCTTTCGGATGGGGGGCATGATCACGGCGCTGATTGGGGTGCTGATGATGCCTTGGAAGCTGATGGAGAGTTCGCATGGGTACATCATCAACTGGCTGGTGGCGTACTCGGCGCTGCTTGGGGCGGTGGGGGGAATTTTGATTTGCGATTACTGGGTGCTGCGGCGGACGAAGTTGGATCTTCGGGATTTGTTTGAGCCGAGGGGGCGGTACAGCTATCGGAATGGGACGAACTGGCGAGCGGTGGCGGCGCTGGTGCTGGCGATCGCGCCGTGCGTGCCGGGGTTTGTGATGCTTTTGATCGATCCGAAGGCGGATGGGTTTTTCCCGCGGCTCTATACTTATGCGTGGTTTTTGTCGTTTTTCCTGGCGTTTGTGATTTACCTGGTGCTTGCGTGGCCGGCCTCGTTGAGCGACGACGGCGGACGGGCCGAGTGATGCGATATCGATTCGTGGATCGGCGACTGGAAATACTCCATGCGACGGGAGCCGGTCGTGAACGGTTGGGCGAGGATGTGACCAAGGCATTTCTACGCTCGATGACGTTGATTGAGTCGGTGCAGAAGGAGATGGAACTGTATGCGTACAAAGGATTGAGATACGAAAAGCTGCGTGGCGATCGGAAGGGACAGCGTTCGATCCGGCTGAACAAGCAGTGGCGACTGATTCTGAAGCCGGACAGTGATGAGGCAGGGAATTTCCTGTGGATCCTTGAGCTGGTGGATTATCATTGAGTAGAGATGGCAATGACCAAGAGAGAGAACCCGCGACCCTTCCGGCCCGTTTCACCGGGAGAAGTTCTGCAAGCGGAATTGGAAGCACGCCGCTGGACAGCCAAGCGGCTTGCACAGAGTGTTGGAAAGTCAGTCCGCACAGTGAAGGAGATTCTGGTTGGACGGCGCCCCGTCACCGCGGAGTTTGCGCTCGCGCTTGCTGACGCGCTGGGCACGACGGCTGAGTCGTGGATGAACATGGAGTCGAATTATCGATTGGATCTCGCGCGCCGACGGCGGAAGGCGAGTTGAATCAAAATCTGGAGTAAGTTATGGCAACCCTCGCGTGCACCGTCAATGGGCTGAAGCTGCCGAATCCGTTTGTGATTGGGTCGGGGCCTCCGGGGACGAACGCGAATGTGATCGGGAAGGCGTTTGATGAGGGGTGGGGGGCGGTGATCGCGAAGACGATTTCGCTGGATGCGTCCAAAGTGATCAACGTCGCGCCGCGGTATGCGCGGTTGAAGACGGAGAAGAGCGCGGAGATTTATGGGTGGCAGAATATTGAGCTGATCTCGGATCGGCCGTTCGCGGTTTGGATGGATGAGTTCAAGAAGCTGAAGGATAAGTATCCGACGGGGTGCGTGATTGCTTCGATCATGGAGGAGTACAACAAGGATGCGTGGATCGAGATTGTCGAGCGTTGTCAGGCGACGGGGGTTGATGCGTTTGAGCTGAATTTTTCGTGTCCGCACGGGTTGCCGGAGCGGAAGATGGGTGCGGCGATGGGGCAGGATTGCGCGATCATGGAGGAAGTGTGCGGGTGGGTCATGTCGGCGGCGAAGGTGCCGGTGTGGGCGAAATTGACGCCGAACGTGACGCATATTCAGGATGGATGCGCGGCGGCGATGCGGGCGGGATGCGATGGGGTGAGCGCGATCAACACGATCCTGTGCGTGATGGGCGTGGATCTGGAGACGCTGCGGCCTGAGCCGACTGTCGAAGGATATACGACGCCGGGCGGATATTCGTGCAGCGCGGTGAAGCCGATTGCTCTGCGGATGGTTAAGGAATGCGCGGAGACCATCCGCGGCGAGTGGGGCGGGAAGGGGCGGACGGTTTCGGGAATCGGCGGGATCGAGACGGGCAAGGATGCGGCGCAATTTATCCTGCTCGGCGCGGACACGGTGCAGGTTTGCACGGGCGTGATGAAGTACGGATATGGGATGGTGAAGCGTATGGGCGATGAACTGCTGGGCTTCATGGAGAAGCACAAGTTTGAGACGATCGATCAGTTCAGGGGGCATTCGCTGCAATACTTCACGACGCACGCGGATCTGGTCAAGCGGCAGGCGGAGGCGAAGGCGATGGCCAAGGCCAAGGTGACGGGGATGGTGACGAAGGACAACGAATGGCAGGGGGATAATTTTGTGAAGCAGTCGGATGCGCTGGCGAGGAATTGAGAGAGGGGGCAGATGAATTCAATGCAACCGCTGAGACGCGGAGGCGCTGAGACAGACGCGGAGAAAAGACCTGAGGAAAAGGGAATCACGGCTGGGAGATAATTCTTGGATCTGCGTGTCTTCGTGGCTCAGCCTAAATCACCAGTAATTAGCCGGCTGAAGCGGACCCTACGGGGTCGATTGAGGGTGGGGAATTCGGCAGAACGAGATACGGGTGTCTCTACTGAGCTCTCAGCCACGCGATGAAGAGTTCGTTGCGGGGGGAAGTCCAGGCTTTTTGATAGGCGGCGCGGACTTCGTCGAGCCATTTTTGGTTGGGCTTTCTATTTTGGTCGAGGATTTGTGGGGTGTGATCTGCGGCGATCCATTGGTCTGGGGAGGTGGATTGGATTCGGGCGTAGGTGTAGATGCGGGTGATCTTGCCAGTGAGGGAGGATTCGATCTGGGCGGGGGTCAGGGGGGCGGTGCCGCGGTGGGGGAGGGATTCGATTTGGACGGTGACGCCGTCGCGGAAGCAGAAGGTTTCGTACGTGCCGTCGGCGGGGAGGATGTCTTCGTAGACGACGCCGGCGACGGGGAATTGGCCGCCGGATTGGGCGAGGATGTGGGTGAAGATTTTTTGACCGGCTTCGGGGGTGTAGGTTCCTTTGACTTCGTTCAGCGCGGTGACGATCCATCGGGCGATCTGCTCGGCTGTCGGATTGAGCATGATCACGTCGGCGGATTTGGTGGCGCCGTCTTTGTCTTTGACGGTGTAGGTGTAGCGATTGGTGGGGAAGCCTTTCCAGTTGGGGAGAGTGACATCGCGCGGCTCGCCTTGCTCCATGTAGCGGGAGCGCTTAAGACGATCGGCGAATTGTTTGGCGAGATCGGCGACTTGCTGGTCAGAGGAGGATGTCGCGGCGGGTTGGATTGTGGATGCAGCGAGCGGATAGCGGAACAGGGCGTAGGGCTTTTGCCGGAGATCTTTGCCTTGGTGGAGGCTGGGCATTCGGTTGAGTTGGTTGGTGGTGATGTAGAGGTAGCCGGAGTGGGCGAAGACGGCGTCGGCCCAGAGGATCCTGGCGTCTTGCACGAAGAGTTCGGGCTCGACGTTTGGGGTGGCGGGATTGAACCGGCGGATGGCGTTGGATTCGTAATCGGTGGTGTAGATGCGGCCTTGCTCGTCGGTGTTCATGCCGTCGTTGGCGGAGGGTTTGGTGGTGACATCTTTGACCTGCTTGCACAGATCGTCTTCGGGGAAGTCTTTGTTGGCGAGGGCGTCGGTGGGGATGGCGAAGAGGTGGTGGGAGGAGAAGGCGTTGTAGTAGAAGGTTTTGCGGTCGGGGGAGAGGGCGATGCCGTCGGTGTTGCCGAGCATGGGGGTTTTCTTGCCGTCGCTGGATTGGAGGGGCGCGCCTTCGACGTTGGCGAGGAAGGTTTTATCGGGGTGGGAGGAGGGGTGGTTTGCGAGGCGGCGCCAGGCGGTGGCGCGTGCGATGTCGAGGACGATGATGCCGCCGGTGACGCTGTCGGAGATGTAGGCGAAGCCTTGGGCACCGCGATGGGAATCGATGCAGAGATCGTTGGCGTAGATGTTGCCTTGGATGCCGGCTTTGGGGAGGTTGATGCGTTTGATGAGGGCGCGGGTGGTGAGGTCGTGGATGTGAAGGGTGGCGCTGGCGGTGTCGAGGAGGTAGATCGAGTTGTCGATGATGGTGATGCCCTGGATGGAGTGGAGTTGTGCTTCACCGGCCGCTTTCGTATGAGCTTCGGCGCTGGGGAAGGGGACGAGGTTGCCGTTAACGAGTTCGGCGACGCTGGCGTCGTGGAGGTCGCCCCAGCGGGGGAAGGTGATGAAGATGCGGCCGGCTTTGGAGAGGGCGACGCCGGCGGGGGGATATTGGAAGGTGGCGACGAGTTCGAGGCGCGGGTCGGTCTTATCCGCGGCGGGTCCGGAGGTGGCGCGGGGGACGGTGGTGGAGTCAGACGCGGCGGCGAGGGTGGTGATGAAGAGGGGAAGCAGAAGAGAGGCAAGGCGCATGTCCGGATCCTTCGGAAGATGAATTTAGGAAAGTAGAGTACTGCTGGTGCGGGGGGAACGCGCGGGGCGGCCCCGCAGGTGAATCTTAAAGTTGCGGGGAAGAGATAGCCGGTCCGCGAAAGCGGACGCTCCATGTCGTGATGGTTCGTCAGGGGATGAAGAGATCGGTCCAGTAGGCCCAGTAGTCGGTCATGCGGCGCATGGTGCTTCCTTCGTCGAAGACGGACATGAGGCAGAAGAAGAGCATGACGCCGAGGATTGCGGCGAACTTTCGGAGGCCGGTGGGGCGATCTTTCTTGGCGCCATGGGCTCGGAACTGGGAGATGCCGATGCCGACTGCGAGGAAGGTGGTGTAGACGGCGTAGGGGTGGTAGTCGACGAAGGCTTTCCAGAGGCCGTATTCGTAGATGTTCCGGTCGTAGTGGAGGAAGTGGTAGATGAAGTTCCCGAAGCCGGCGGCGGCGACGGTGGCGAAGAAGATGCGCAGGCGGGGCCACTTCTTGAAGTAGCGGAGGTAGGTGGGGAAGAAGAAGAAGGTGACGAGCATTTCCTTGAAGTACCAGTGAAAGCGATTGTAGAACTCCGCGATGCTGATGGAGGCCATGGGGCGGTACATGTTGCGGAAGACCATGAAGCCGGCCATGCGAGCGATGGCGATCAGCTTGTGACCCCAGATCGCGAGGTCGAGAATCAGGAAGAGGAAGTGTGCGATGAGGATGGGCCAGCGGAGGGACCAGGGGTAGGGGTTACCGATGATGGCGCGGTGGAGGGCGTCGTCGAAGCCTGGCAGCCAGCCGGTGGGATTCCAGCCGGGGATGCGGGTGAGAGACTCGGAGCGCGGGCCGAACAACCAGCTTGAGACGATGATGCGAATGGCGGTGAGGGCGATGGCCCAGAGCATGAGCTTCATACCGCTGAGCTGGATTTTGGCGAGGTCTTGATCATTCCTGGCGACGACGCGATCGAGGTATTGGGCGCCTTTTCCGATGGGGCATTTATTGACGGCCCAGAAATAGCGCCAGTAGCCGATCTGGATCGGCGGAGATTTTCCACCGGGGCGAGGTTCGGAAAGGGTGTAGGCGAAGAACCAGATGTAGTGGCCGAGGATGAGTTCGAAGGTTGCGACTGCGAACCAGACCCATCCGGTGAGGCGGGATTGGACGCCTAGCAGGAGGAGCATGAGGACGATCAGGCCAGTGACGGGGCGCCGGCCGATGATGGACTTGGGATAGCGGCGGGCGATCCAGGTGTAGGTCAATGCGAAGGTGAAGACGATGGCGACGCAGATGGCGAGGCCCAGGTTTGCGATGAGGAGGGAGTAGAGTCCGCCGTTGATGTGGCTACCGGGGAGGAAGCGGAGCCAGGAGAGGGCGTTGTGGCGCTCAGCGATCTTGGTGAATTGATCGGGGTAGAGTGGGTTAATGAGGAGCGGGGGGAGGATGAAGATCCAAGTGATGGCGGCGAGGGTAAGGATCTGTTTGCGGTAGATGGGGAGCGTGCTGAGCAATGCGAGGAAGATACCGGTCTGCCACCAAGCGTTGACGCGGGTGGCTTTAAGCATCACGGTGAAAACGAGGACCATCGCCAGTCGCCCCGGGAGGGTCTGCGCAAGGGCACAGAGCTTTTCGTAGAATTTGACCTTTGCCGATGCCTGAAGGGGCATGGCAAGGGGATTTGCCAACGTCGTCATGTCACTGAATCTCTGTTGAGTGGCCTGAAATGAGCCCGTGAACAACCCAGCCGTTATTAACATACCTCATCGTTGGGGCTGAATCATCATCAAAAACTCATCTTTGGGCTTGTTGAGCAGTGAAGATGGGGAAGTGCGCCTGTTTCTCCTGACGGGGACGAAACTTCCGTTCGCTGGGGAGGCTGTTTAGGATGACGATCTGGCGGTGAATCGTTTAGAGATTGTTTAGGAGAGCGCTATGACGCAGTCCCATTCCGCGATTGACTCGACGATGCAGGAAAACCGGGTGTTTCCGCCGCCGGGGGAGTTCGCGGGGAACGCGCATGTGAAGAGCCGGGAGGAGTATGACCGGCTGTATGAGGAATCGATCGCCAATCCGGAAGCGTTCTGGGGGAAGATGGCGGAGGAACTGCACTGGTTCAAGAAATGGGATCAGGTGCTGGATTGGAAAGTGCCGAACGCGAAGTGGTTTGTGGGCGGCAAGACGAATATCAGCCACAACTGCCTGGATCGGCAGATTGAACTCGGGCGGGGGAGCAAGACGGCGATTTTGTGGGAAGGTGAGCCGGTGGAGGGTTCAGGGTTTGGGGTTCAGGGTTCAGGGAAGAGTGGGCCGGAGGTTCGGAAGATTTCTTACCAGCAACTGAAGGATGAGGTCTGCAAGCTGGCGAACGGGTTGAAGAAGTTGGGGGTGAAGAAGGGGGATCGGGTTACGATCTATATGCCGATGGTGCCGGAAGCGGCGATGGCGATGCTGGCGTGCGCGCGGATTGGGGCGGCACATTCGGTGATCTTTGGCGGGTTCTCTTCGCAGGCGATTGCGGATCGAGTGGAGGATGCGAAGTCGAGCATTATCATCACGGCGGATGGGGGATCGCGGCGCGGGGCGATTGTGCCGCTGAAGAAGAATGTGGATGAGGCGCTGACGAAGACGAATTTGATTCAGAAGGTCGTCGTGCTGAAGCATGCGGGGAACGAGGTGACGATGAGCGAGGGTCGGGATGTGTGGTGGTCGGATGTGGTGGGGGGTGCGGGTGCGAATTGTGCGGCTGAGCCGATGGATTCGGAGGATTTGCTGTTTGTGCTTTACACGAGCGGCTCGACGGGGAAGCCAAAGGGAATTATTCACACGACTGCGGGGTACATGCTGGGGACGTACCTTACGACGAAGTATGTGTTTGATCTTAAAGACAATGATGTCTATTGGTGCACGGCGGATGTGGGTTGGATTACCGGGCACTCGTACATCGTTTATGGGCCGATGTGTAATGGGGCGACGGTGCTGATGTATGAGGGGGCGCCGAATTTTCCGGATTTCTCGCGGTTCTGGTCAATTATCGAGCGGCACAAGGTGACGGTTTTTTATACCGCGCCGACGGCGATTCGGGCGTTCATGCGGGCTGGAAGGCAGTTCGCGGATCAGCATGATCTGTCGAGCTTGCGCATGCTCGGAACGGTGGGTGAGCCGATCAATCCTGAAGCCTGGATGTGGTATCAGGATGTGGTGGGGCACAAGCGATGCCCGATCGTGGATACGTGGTGGCAGACGGAGACGGGGATGATGATGATTACGCCGCTGCCGGGGGCGATTCCGACGAAACCGGGGACGGCGACGCTGCCGTTCTTTGGGGTTGATGCGGCGATTGTGGATAGGGAGGGGAAGGAGTTGCCGTTGAATCAGGGCGGGCTGCTGGTGATTCGCAAGCCTTGGCCGGCGATGTTGCGGGGGATTTTTAATGATCCGGATCGGTATGTGAAGCAGTATTGGTCGGAGGTGCCGGGATTCTATTTCACGGGCGATGGGGCTCGACGGGATGGCGATGGATACTTCTGGATCATGGGGCGAATTGATGATGTGCTGAACGTGTCGGGTCATCGGCTGGGGACAGCGGAAGTGGAATCGGCGCTGGTGTCGCATGCATCGGTTGCGGAGGCGGCGGTGGTGGGGATGCCGCATGAATTGAAGGGGCAGGCGATCGCGGCGTTCGTGTGTCTGCGCAGCGGGATGAAGCCTTCGGAGGATCTGAAGAAGGAGTTGATTCAGACGGTTCGGAAGCAGATTGGTGCGCTGGCGACGCCGGATCAGATTCGGTTTACGGAGGCGCTGCCGAAGACACGGTCGGGGAAGATCATGCGGCGGTTGCTGAAGGAACTGGCTTCGGGAAATGAAGTGAAGGGGGACACGACGACGCTGGAGGATTTTTCGGTGCTGGCGAAGCTGAAAGAGAGCGATGAGGGGTGAGGGCCGGTGCTGCGCGTGGCTTGCAGGTGAGGGAGAAGATCAATCTACCGGACCAACGTTCAATGGCCGGCCCGGTGCCGACCACGCTTGCGACCTACAACGACCATTTTGCCGGGTCGGTCCAGTGCAGTGTTTGGTTAGGCGGCGTCTGGTCTATTGTCATCATCTGAATGCGCGTCGGCTTTTTTGCGGTGGCGCTCAATCAGAGGCAGTAGCCACAGAAAGAGAAAACACCAAAAACCAATGCCGAACACCAACGTCAAAACGTAAACCAGCGCAGTCCGCCAAGGGCCGTGAAAGTAACTGCTCACCCACAGGGCCGGCCCTACGCCGGAGATCACGACGAGCAGGTCTGTCAGCGTGAAGCCCGCCTTGGCATGGCGATGATGCGAGCTTGGGCTCATAATCACTCCTGACCCATCAACGGCCAATCGTCGTCGGTGACGCCCTGCGACATAACGTAATGCCGATCAATGGCCGAGCCGGCGCCGTGCGGACGCTCGAACTACAAGAAGCATATCCGCCGGCTCGGTTCACTGCATTGGCGGGGTCGCTCGCAGGCCGACGAGCCGCCGTAGGGCGCTGATGCCGCAGAACCTACACGCAAGGATCACCCCCGCCGCTGTTACGGAAATCCAGCGCCAGTAGTCGAAGCGCGATCAGTGGCCGGGGCCGCGCGCCAGCGACTTTTGAACACCAGAAGTTTGCCCGCGGCCCCGGTCCGCGGCAGCGGGTGGATGAAGCACAACATGGATCGCAAGAGCGGCGGATGCCGCGATCCAAAAGAAGAGCGAAGGACCCCATCCTGGCTCGGTCGTGGACGGAATCACGACAAGCCCCAGCAAGACCAGCACAATGGCCACCAGCGCCCAGCCGTGGATCGGGTTTCTCGAACGGCGCGGCACCGGCTTCTGATAGTCGAGTGGCTGTGGGCTCATTTGCTATCCGCGACGACTACCCCCGCCGTATAACGGACCGACGTTCAATGGCCGGCACCGCGCCGACCGACTTTCAGTTTACCAGCACGCTCGACGCGGGGCCGGTCTATTGCAGCGTTTGGTTATTCCTCACGCCGAGTGGCCTCGTGTCGCCCAGAGAGCCTTCCCACTGCCTTTTCCATGAATACGCTTCGTTCGATGGCATGAAGCCGCATGGCGGCGTACGGACCGAATGCAGCGCAGCGCGTAAAGCCTGCGCGTTCATACAACCGGATGGCGGCGTGCAGGACGTCACCGGTCTCCAGAACCAGACGATCCGCTCCGCGGGCGCGAGCCTCTTGCTCCAGGCGATCGAGGATCGTTCGGCCGATGTGGCTGCCGCGCTTCTGCGGCTGAACGTACATGCGTTTCACCTCAGCAAGCCCGTTTTCAAAGGCGATCCCGCCGCACCCGACCGCCTCGCCGTCGAGTCGCGCGATGAAGAACAGGATATTTGGCTGAAAGACCCGCGCGATGTTGTACCCATGACGCTGCTCAGCGGAGTAAGGCCCACTCAGCTCGGCCTCCAAGTTTTCGATGAGCAGGCGTGCGTCTTCGGTCGGAGTTTTGACCTGCTCCAAAACCAGCGGCATGATTCCTCCAAGCGGCGTTTTGTGTGAGGCATAACGTGAGGCCGTTGAGCGGTTGGCGCACGCCAAGTCACGAAGAACAGAATAACGCTCGCGCGGATCCGCTGCATTGGTTGGTTATTCCGGGCCCCTTCGGTGAACGCGGTCAATGCGAGCTTGAAGCCGCGTCAGGAATCGTCTCAGGTCCGAGGAGCACGTGCCGCCGAGCGCGCGTTTGACGCACCGTGTCGCCGCGGCGGCACGACCCGTCTTGTACAAGCTACTCGCTAGCCAAGCCAACGCACGAGTCTCAGTCTGGCGGTCCAGCCCCAAGGCTATCGCGCGCCGGTAGTGCGGGATCGCCAGCGCTTCGCGTCCATTGCCGTCATGGAACACGGCCAGACGGTAAAGCGCTGTTGCGCGTATGCGGTCGGCTGGCGCCTCCGCCACCGACTCCTGAAGCTGTCTCAGATTGCGACGTAGCGGCATAACGTAAGGCCGTTGAGCGGCCGCGGCGGTGCACGCGCGACGCTCGACCGTAAGTGAAGTATACCGCCGCCGCGGTCCGCTCCAGCGGCGGGTTATGCCGCGGCCGGTCGGCTGAAGATCTCTGTCCTTCAGATCTAAATATAAATAGTCGCTCGCTATTGCGCGTCCACGCGGAGGTACGTGTGCTTCTCCTCGTCCGTGAATTCCCAGGCCCGCAACTCGATGGCTTCGCTGATTTGCTCGGACACCCACGCAGCGGCGCCGTCGGTTGGCAGGTCGATATTCTTTGACGCCAGCCACGCCTCGCCGCGGGTCTTCACCACCCTCTCGCCATAGACGTCCTTGCCGTCCTGGGCAAATACCATTTGCCCCGCTTCGTAGATCGCGTAGCCAAACGTGGCATTTTCGACCCAGTGCGGAGCCGCGACGACCAGCGTGTCCAGTGCGCGCGAAAGGTGTTCGCCGACGTGGAAGACCTGATCGCGCGACAGCAGCTCCGGCCCCGTGATCAACGTCACGAAACCCCGGTACGCCGGCGCAACGATGCCATGGCCCCACGCAAAATCGCGGAGCCGCATGTCCGGGTGCTGTCTTGCGGTCAGTTGCCTGCCCGCCGTTGCTTGCCACCATGAGACGTACGCGTCGGCAATGCGTTGTGGATCATCACCGCGGACGAAAATCTTGTTCGTGTCCGCCCAATCGTCAAACGCATTAAGGTTGCTCTTAGCCATAATCCGGTGACTACCTCCGCGGCATAATGGACCGACGTTCAACGGCCGGTTCGGCGCTGACCATGTTGCATATCACTCAGGTGGTTCAGCTCGTGACAAAGTCTATCTGCGCAATCGCATCGGCCGGAATCTGGTCCCACTGTTTAAGCTCAAGCTGGTCTCCCGGTCGCATGTGGCCAGCGGAGAATTCAATGCTGCAGGCCGGCGCAAACGCATCCTGCGAGCGGAAAAAGTCATCGACAAACGGGAGTGACAACGGACCAAGAGGCGGGGCCTTCCGGCCACGTACATCGGACCGAAATTCCATCTCATTATACATTCGGAACAATTCGCGCGATTTGCCCGCGGCGTCAAAAAGCTCGTACTCGCAGTAGCCGGCCGTGTCGCTTTCGGAGAAGAAGATGACCTTTGTCTTCATCGCTTTGGCCAGCGTTTTCGCATCCTTCTCGTCGAGCGTTTTCGGTGGATTCCGGACACACTGAGCGATGATCGTCCATGGGTGGCCCGTCAATTGAATAACAAGATAAGAAGATTTGGAAGCAGTCACCGACTGGCCCACCACATTGCGCAAAACCTGTTTCGCCCGCGTCTGCTTCGCCCAGGCGGCGGTGACCGTGTCAATGGGCGCATTGGCTAGCATTTGAATGTCGTTGGTGTTGAACTCCTCGACGCCACGAATGTCCGCGTACGAAAAGGACTTCCGCTTGATGCTTTTCTTCGCTTGCTTCTTCGCCATGGTCGGCTCCAGGAATGTAACATGCCCCCAAGCACTCGAGCGAGCCAGCTGAGGAGCATCGCCAAGGCGGGATAACGCACCAACGTTCAATGGCCGGCCCGGCGCCGGCCGAATTTCAGTTTACCAGATCGCTCAACGCGGGGCCGGTCCATTGCAGCGGGTGGTTATGCCCTTGCTCATAGTGACGCACGCCATCTCAACGCCGTCAGCCAGGCGGTGCATTCCGCGATGCGAGACCGCATAACCGTGCTTGCTGTAGAAGCCTTCCGCATTGATCGAAGCGTCCATCTGCAACTTAGGCAGTCCTCGGTCCGACGCCAATTCCTCCAAGCGGCGAAGAATTGCCGAACCTACGCCGCCGCCACCAATGCTCGGATCGACATACACCGCGCGGAGTTCTTCCGACGCGGGAACAATTGATCCGAAGCCGCAGACGACCCCGTCGACCTCCGCGACGACGAATAATTCATCGCCCCGTTCGATTGTCTCTCGTGTGACGGCACATCGCTGCTCATCATCCGGCGCGACGACCCAACAGAACAGGACATCGGCCGGATAAGCTTTTGACGCTGTACCGTGAATGGCGACGAAATGCACGCGGACAAGATCGTTCGCGTCCGCGACCGTACCCGGGCGAAGATGAACGCCAGTTGGCTGCAAGGGGATAACGTGAGGCCGATCAGTGCCGCGCCGGCTCCGGGCGACAAGCAGGATATCCGCCGGCTCGGTCCACTGCATTGGCTGGTTATGCCCCGCCCGGCGTCCACCCGTAGCGGAGCTTACTCCGCGAGCCTCGGAGGTAATGCGGATCATCTGGGGGAACAACCACTTCATCAATGAAGGTGCAGCCGAGCCTCTCAATGGTCCGCTGAGACGCCGCGTTGGTCGGATCGCATGTCACGATGACCGCCGAATAGATCGTCCGGACGAACGGCTCTATCCCACGGCACGCCTGAAACGCGTACCCGTGGCCACGGCACGGCTCGATCACCTCGAAACCGATGTGACCGGCACAGAATCTAACGTGTTGGCTGTCGCCGACTCGGAAGTTGATGTGCCCCGCCTCGCGGCCGTTTTCCAGAACGATGTGGAAATGATAAGACGGAGCGAATCCTTTCGTCTCGTCGCCTGGGACGACCTCGACGAACGCCAGCGAGACGGCACCGAAGCTCAACTCAAGCGGCGGACACGGCAGCATGTCTGAGGTCTTAAGGGGCATACTACTAATCTCTGGTCCACAGACCCGTTAACGTGTCGGGTCGGTGATGGGGGCAGTATAGCGGCAGCCCGGGTTTGCGCACCAAACATTCCCTGTTGACGCGCGCCATTTCAGGTCTTATGCGCGGATAAGGGGTCGCACATCGATTAGGATGCGGGAGTGAAGTTCGTCAATCGACGTGCGACTTAGGGCAATCCTTACTTCATGCCGAAAGCCACCGGCGTCCGCTGGCGCAGATCAGGCCACGCGCGCTTCACATCTGCCGGCACCGTTTCGCGAATGACGGGACCTCCCGTCGTAGCCGTCTCGTACCCCTGAACGACTGCGCGGTCGTCGTAATCGATTCGCACCAGCACGCGCGGGTCGCCGGGTTGCGCTTGGTTGATGAGCGCCACGGGCCAAGGATTAAAGACCCAGCGATATCGTGGAACCGCTTCGAAGATGTCCGTTCCGTCGTTCTCGTATTTAAGAAGCGGCTCACCCAACTCGCGCCGCACGCTGGCTGCGGTTGTGCTGCCGATCTCGATCGATTTCCCCGATCCCTTTGGCCCGACGAGGGTGCTCGCCTCGCGCCCGTTGACCGCGTATCTGCCGGTCGAAACTTTCACGCAGCCGGGTAGCTGGAGCACGAGCGCGGCAAGCGCCGCTGCGACTATCAGATGTGCGGTAGGCATATCGTCCCTCCGCCGCATAACGCTCCAACGTTCAATGGCCGGCCCGGCACCGGCAACCTATCGCACTACGAGGACCGCGGGGCCGGGCCGGTCCATTGCAGCGTTTGGTTATGCCCCGATTGCGAGGCACCGTGTCGGCGCAACGCCGATTGTTTTGCCATCGCAAGCACCACACGAACCGGCCAAACAGCAAAACACAACGTGAACAGCCAGATGGGCAGTCCGATGCTTTGACCGAACCGCGTTACTACGGGCGATTCCGATACAACGTGACTATAACGGGTGCTAGCAAAACCGAGCCGACCCGAGAAAGTATCGCGTGCGTTGACATCGCTTGACTGCTGCGCGACTGGGGTCGATTCGTACACGAATTGTGTGGGCGTCGGATCGTCGGGCTCGATCCCATACACGATGCTTCGCATGCCAAACAGCAGGCCGCCTCGATAGGTCTCCACCGTCCACTCTTGCCGCCCTAAGGAATGCCCGCCCGCCTTCTGGGAGACGCGCCGGCCACGCTTGCGAATCGGAGGGACCGTTCCGCCGGGCCGGTCCATTGCAGCGTTTGGTTATGCGTCGCCGGATGGCCGCTCGCGGATCGCTGATGACCAGCGAGCCTTCAACTTGGATATCATCTCGTCGACATCTTTCTTTTTTACCTCGATTCCAAAGAGATCTGTCAAATGACGGATATCTTCGAAAACCAAATGCTTTTCATCAAGCGCTCCCCTGATTCGCTCGCCGGGGCGAAGATGAAAAACAGAATTAGCGCCACCCCAAAGCAGGATCGACCCGTCATCGTTGACCGCAATAACGTGCATAGGATCATCAAATAAAAACCCGCTACCTTTGAACTTTGCGTTCACTTTCTCAATTTGCAGCGGGTCGAAAACCACCTCGGCAATCGTCATGCGACGGCTGGAACACTGCGATTTAATTTTGCGAGGCACCAAATGCTTCATCTTTTCAAGTTGCACGAAGTGCGTCGCAAACAAACGTTGTACGACGTGTGATATGCTGTGGCTCATCGCCCTTACCTTAAGTCGCATAACGGACCAACGTTCAATGGCCGGGCGGGCAGGCGACCACCTTTCGAACGACAAGGACCGTCAAGCCCGCACGGTCCACTGCAGCGCATGGTTAGGCCACGCGGTCATCACCTGACGCTCACCTCCCAGTTCGACAGCACAATCGAGCAGACATGCTCAATCGGACTCACGAACTTGATCTCGATCAAATGCTTGCCGGGTGCGAACTGAACCTCAGCCTCATACGTCGCTTGCCAAGACATCTCGCCAACCATCTTCTTCGGGCGCGAAACCCACTCCTCTCTCTTGTCATTCCAGACGGTATCTGCAACGAGCTTCGCCTGCCGCCAGTCGGACACCGTATCGAAATCGGTGAGTCCCAGAGGCGATTTGGGGTCGCCGATGCGAACAAAGATGTCCGCATCAACAGGCCCGTAACAGTTGGAATGTGTGAAACGAATGAGTGTCGGTGTCTTCGACTTCGGTGGATACGGCGAAGCGGAAGCTCCGAGAGCTGACTCTCCCGTAAGGGAGTAGCTGTGCTCCGGGCCTTTCAGTATCCGCCACGGCACTTTCGGTTGTTTGGTTGCCATAATTTGTAAGTATGAGTGGGGCCTAACGGACCGACGTTCAATGGCCGGGCGGGCGCCGGCCACGCGCGCGAATCACAAGGACCGTTGTGCCGGGCCGGTCCACTGCAGCGGGTGGTTATCTGCCGTCCCAAGCTGCGTGCCGGTCCATCCACCGCACTGCCGTTCCGGTACAGATATTGGAAAAGCAGCAGAGCAGACCAAGGGAGACTGCGACCGGCAACTGCAAATTGACTCGCACATGACCCGTCTTCAGGCAATAGATGGGCACGCCGATCGAAGCGATCAGTAGCAACCACCAGACGACGATCGCCGTAGTACGGTCCGGGATGCCGAGGAGTTGAAAACGGACCCACAAAGGCGGCCGAATCACATCACGATCCATAGAACCTCCTAGTAGGCAGATAACATAATGCCGTTGAGCGGCCGCGGCGGCACCCGCGCGACGCCCGGCCACAAGGGGAGTATATCGCCGCCGCGGTCCGCTCCAGCGGCGGGTTATCCCGCACTTCTCAGCGTGCGGCGAGCTGAGGTTTCACCAACCAAGATGCCGGCGGCAACGAGTCGCCGCTGCCAAAGTATTCCCCGGCAAAGCTCTCACCACCGCCGTCTGGATAGAAGCTGACGTGCGGGCAGCCCGGGTCCTCCACCTTCAGGTAAAGCGTGAACGTACCGGAGCCTTTCTCGATTCGAACGGATTGCCCGGGAATCATCTGCCGGTGCGGCAGGCCGGGCTGCGTGTCCGTCTGGTACGCCGATAGGGTCGCCGCGTCGCGGGACGCCAGCGTGTACGCGCCGTCGATTCGATAGGTGTTTCCGATCGCGATGGTTGGGGCCGTTCCGTGCATGGCCGTGATCACGATCGCATCGCCGACTGCGTTCCGGCTGAAGACGTCCTGCACGCCCGTAAAGGGCACGTTGTGAGGCAGATCGAGCGACGGTTTCTGACCGGCCGCCGTGCGACCGGCCGTCGCGGGTCCGGCGCATCCTCCACTCAGCGCGAGCACGAGGGATAGTGCTACGGTGATGATACCATTGCTGCGGTTTACGCGGTTCGACATGGCCGATCTCCTTGAGTTGTTCCCGTGCGGCATCACTCCTAATCACTGGTCTACAGACCCGTTAACGTGTCGGGTCGGTGATGGTGCCAGTATAGCGGCAGCCCGGGTTTGCGCACCAAACATTCCCTGTTGCCTCGCGCCATTTCAGGTCTTATGTAGGTGAAAGGAAGGAATGCCATGAAACTTCTTCAGCGCATTACCGCCGTGGGGGCCCGGCGGCGATTGGCGGCGTCACACCTTTCGCCACAGTTTCGCGACGCACGTTCTGGAGGCGGGGTATGAGATTCGGCAGGTGCAGACGGTGCTGGGGCATGCGAGCCTGAAGACGACGATGATCTACACGCAGGTGATGAACCGTCCCGCGACCGTGGTGAGTAGCTGGCTGGATCGACTCGCGGCGGTTGGAGAATGGGGGCTGACGGTGGCCGTGGGATGAGGAGCGCAAAGGCGGGTTTTGTGCGGTTTATGGGGATGGTGGGGGCTGGGAAGAGACCAAGTCCGGCGGGGACCGGTGCCGTGAGGCGATTGCTCTTCCCACGGCGGGCGATTTCGGGCTAAAATTCGGAGTACGCGCGGTTTACAAGGAGCTTCATGCGGTACAAGGCCATTCTGCTGTTCGGGGCGCCCGGATCGGGCAAGGGAACTCAGGGGAAGATCCTGAGCGCCATTCCGGGGTTTTACCATAGCGCGTGCGGGGACGTGTTTCGTTCGCTGGATCTGCGCTCGGAGATGGGGAGGATTTTCTGGGAGTATTCATCGCGCGGGGAATTGGTGCCGGATGAGTTCACGGTGAAGTTGTGGAAGAACTACATCAAGGGGATGGAGATGATCAACCAGTTCCATCCGGAGACGGAGATTCTGGTGCTGGACGGGATTCCGCGCAATCGCGAACAGGCGGGGTTTCTCGATGACACGCTGGATGTGGTGAAGGTGATTTACCTTGTGTGCGCGGACATGAAGAAGATGGTGGAGCGACTGCGCCGGCGAGCCTTGAAAGAGAATCGATTTGATGATGCGAACGATAAGGTGATTCAGCATCGGCTGGAGGTGTACGAGCGGGATACGCATCCTGTGCTTGAGCATTACCCGCAGGAGAAGATCGCGAAGATTGACGCGACGATGTCGCAGATCAAGGTGCTTCGCGAGATCATGGATGTGATCGTGCCGATCAAGAGCGGGATCGATCATGCTCGGGAGACGGCGGAGATGAGTGGATTGATGGAGAAGCGGGAGGCGGTGGGGGTTTAGTGTAGCGTTGTTGCGAAGCCGCGCCTCGCAAGCGGGGCCGCTCACGGGGATCGTCTTCGGATTTGGGTTTATATTAGGAAGATCAGGCGCGGCTCAGGTAACCGCCGCCATCGGTGCTGATTCGGATGACTTCGCCGATTTCGATGAAGGGGGGGACGCGCGTGTTCAAACCTGTTTCGAGCGTCGCATCCTTCATCTGATTGGTGGCGGTAGCGCCCTTGATGCCGGGCGCGGTTTCCGTGATTTTCAGATCGACGGTTTTGGGGAGTTCGTAGCTGACGACTTTGCCTTCGTGGAACATTGCCATCATTGGCGTGTTGGGCTTGAGGTACTTGATGTCGTTGCCGAACACTTCCTTGGGGATGGTGTTCTGGTCGTAGGTTTCGAGGTCCATCAGGACATGACCTTCGTTGTCGCTGTACAGATACTCGACCTGGCGGCGATCGAGGGTTGCGGTTTCGATGTCGTCGGTGGCGCCGACGCGCTTGTCCTGGATGGTTCCCTTGCTGACATCGCGCATCTTGAACTGGACCTTGGCGCGGAGGTTGCCGGGGGTGTTGTGATCGGCGGCGGTGACGATGTAAAGTTTGCTGTCCATGATGACGGCCTGACCTCGACGGATTTCGCTCGCTCGCATGACTTTCCTCTAACTTCAGTAAGAACCGTGATTAACGGGGCAGATGACCTGAGGATTGATACGTCCCCCAGCGCCTCAGGGTCGCGAAATGTAGCCGAAGGACGGGGATGGGTCAACGATCCTGGACCGCGGAACCGCGGGCGTTCGCCACGCGGCAAAACCTGGCGGGATGTCGGGGAGTTCCCAAAGTTAGGTATGACTTGCGCTAGTCGGTATCCATCTCAATGTCGATTGGCCCGCCGACGTCGGATTCATCGCGGCGGACGCGGACGCCGTCGGGGAAGGTTTTTTCGAGTTCTTCGAAAGAATGTTCCGGTAGATCACCCGCGGGTGGCGGTGTCGAGGGATTTTCCTTTTCACTTCTCAATTTTTGGTCGTTGGAAGGCGAGGACGTGGCGTCCTCGGTGGCGTGGTGGATTTCACTTTTCTGCGGTTGCTCGGCTGGGGTGCGCGGGTCGGGCATGATGGAGAACTCCTTGTTCCAGGAAAGCAAGCAACATCAATGCCGTTGTGAGGGGCACATCAGTTCATCATCTCCGCGTCTGGGAGATTTAAACAGCCGCCGGCGCGGTGGCGATGAGCGGGCGATCCTCGGCGGCTTGCTTGGCGCCGCGCGGGAGACCGATGGTCTTGGCGCTGATCTTATCTTGCAGGCGCATGATGCCTTCCATGAGCGCCTCGGGGCGCGGGGGGCAGCCGGGGACGTAGACGTCGACGGGGACGACGAGGTCGACGCCCTTGACGACATTGTAGCCGTACTTGAAGTAAGGTCCGCCACCGACGGTGCAGGCGCCCATGGCGATGACGTATTTGGGGTCGGGCATCTGGTGATAGAGGCGCTTGAGGCGGGAGGCCATTTTGTAGTTGACGGTGCCGGCAACGATCATCAGATCCGACTGCCGGGGAGATGCGCGGAAGGCGCCGGCGCCGAAACGATCGAGATCGAAGCGAGAAGCGCCGACGGCCATCATCTCGATGGCGCAGCAGGCGAGGCCGAAGGTCATGGGCCAGAGGGAATTCTTTCGCGCCCAGTTGATGGCGAAGTCCAGGCTTGTGACGATGAGACCTTCTTCAAAGCGATTTTCAATCCAACTCATGTGAATGAGCCTTTCGGGAAGGACAACTAATTATCTGCAAGCGACGCAAACAACTCAAGTACCTGAAGTTCGCAAACGCCGTTGCTTGAGAACTTAACGGGTTCCAGCGACGATGAGCACGGTAGGGGGGGGTGGAGTAGGCCATGCGTCGCGTGATCAGCATTGCTCTTGTTGCCGTTGCTGGGGTATCGCTCCTATTTTGGAGCCAGCATCGGCATGTTTCGTTGAAGGTTTCGGGGTTGATCGAGGCGGATGAGATTCGGATTGGGTCGCGGGTGGGGGGGAGAGTGCAGAAGGTGCCGGCGTTTGAGGGGCAGCGGGTGAGGGCTGGTGAGGTGCTGGTTGAACTGGCGCCGTATGACTTGCTTGAACACCGCGCGCAGGCGAAGGCGACGGTGGCGGAGCTTGGGGCAAGGTTGGATGAGTTGAAGCATGGGCCTCGGGCGCAGGAGATTTCGGCGGCGGAGGCGCGGTTCAAATTCGCGACTGCGGAGATCGATCTGGCGCAAGCGACCTTCAACCGGATCAAACCGAGCTTTGAAAAGAATGCGGTCAGCGCTGAGGAGATGGACCGAGCGGAGAAGGAGCTGAAGGCCGCGACGGCAAATCTTGGGCAGCGGCAAGCGGAGCTTGATCTCTTGAAGGCGGGAACGCGGCCGGAGGCGATCGCGCAGGGGGAGGCGAGCGTGCAGGCGGCGGCCGCGGCGGGAGCCGCAATCGACAGGCAGCTCGAGGAACTGACGATTAAAGCACCGGCGGATGCGCTCGTGGAATCGCTCGACCTGCAACCGGGGGATATGGCGGCGCCGAATGCGCCGGTGCTTTCCCTTACAGCGCTGAACAACTTGTGGGTTCGGGCTTATGTCCCGGAGAATCATATGAATCTGAGCGATGGGCAGAAGCTGAGCGTGAGCGTGGATAGTTTTCCGGGGAAGCGATTTGCGGGGCATGTGTCGTTCGTCGCGAGGCAGGCGGAGTTCACGCCGAACAATGTGCAGACGCCGGAGGAACGGAGCAAGCAGGTCTTTCGGATTAAAGTGACGCTGGATGAAGGGTTGGATGTGCTTCGGCCGGGGATGTCGGCGGATGTGTGGCTCGAATGAAAGCCCGAAACCCGAAGCACGAAATCCGAACCAAATTCGAAACCGCGAAGAAGAAATGATATGGAGTCGAGCGCAATCATCGAGGTGCGGAAGCTGACGCGTCGGTTTGGGGCGCTGACGGCGGTGGACGATGTTTCGTTTGCGGTGAATCGGGGGGCGATCTTTGGGTTGCTGGGGCCGAACGGGTCGGGGAAGTCGACGATCATTCGGATGCTGACCGGGGTGCTCGAGCCTTCGCGGGGAAGCGCATCCGTACTTGGATTTGACTGCGCCACGCAGGCGGAACCGATCAAGCGGCGGATCGGGTATATGTCGCAGAAGTTTTCTCTGTATGCGGATCTGACGGTGCGGGAGAACCTCGATTTTTACGCGCGGGTTTATGCAATTGCGCCGGATCGGGTGGCGCAGCGGCAAGAGGACGTGCTGAAGCTGACGAATCTTGGCGATCAGATCGATCAGTTGGCGGGAACCTTGTCGGGTGGGTGGAAGCAGCGGCTGGCGCTGGCTTGCGCGTTGATCCATGAGCCGGAGGTGATTTTTCTCGACGAACCGACCGCGGGCATCGATCCGGTGGCGCGGCGACAGCTCTGGGATCTGCTGTTTGAGTTGAGCGGCCGTGGGGTGACGCTGTTTGTGACGACGCACTACATGGATGAAGCGGAGCGATGTACGGATGTGGGGTACATCTACATGTCGAAGCTGCTCGTGCTGGGGAAGCCGGAGGAGTTGAAGCAGCTTCCGGATGTGACACCGGCGGGGACGAAGCGTTATGAGCTGACTGTGCCGCATGCGGCTACTCGGCTTCAGGAATTGCGCAAGGAGCCTGGGATTCTGGATGCGACGCTCTTTGGGGAGGCGATTCACGTTTTAGCGGATGCGAACTTCAAGGCGGATCCTGCTACTTCTCGGGAGATCGATCCTACGTTGGAGGATGTGTTTGTCACGTTGACGCAGAATGCGGAGAGGGCGCGGGGGGAAGGGAAGGTGGCGGGAGAGGGGGAAATGCGGGCGACACAAGTGTCGCCCCTACCGGAAGACGCGACCGCAACGCAGGCGTCGCCCGTACAAGTCGCACGTATGCGAGAACGCGTGAAGTCACGACCGCTACATGGGCTGATGGCGATCTTGCGAAAGGAGTTCGTCCACCTCCGCCGTCAGCCCGCGACGTTGTTCTTCGCGCTGATGATCCCCCTGATCCAGACCTTGATCTTTGGCGTTGCGATCGATGTGCAGATCGAGCACATCCCCACCGTTGTCTTCAATCTCGATGGGCGGCGGCAGGGGACGGAGCTTGTGGAAGCGTTCGTGAATACGCGGAAGTTCACCGTTGTGGAGCGCGTGAATGATGAGGAATCGTTTCGCCGCGCGTTGACCGCGGGGCGAGCGAAGGTGGGCATTCTAATTCCGCAGAATTACACGGATCGAATTGTTCGTGGGGAACGCGCTGAGGTTCAGGTGCTGATTGATGGAAGCGATTCGCAAGTCGCGACCACGGCGCTTGGCGCGGTGAACCTGCTGGGGTTGAACCGTTCGATCGCGATTGGGAAATCGAAGGCGGAATCGAATCAGCTAGCGGCGGCTCGTGATCCGGGTGGGAATTTCGCGTTCCCGATCGAGATGCGCTCGAGGCTTCTTTATAACCCGGACCTGTTGAGTCCGAGGTTTTTTGTGCCGGGGTTGGTGGGGATCATCCTGCAACTGGTGACGCTGTTCCTGACGAGCTTCGCGGTTGTGCGGGAGCGGGAATTGGGGACGCTTGAACAACTGTTTGTGACGCCGGTGGGGAAGGCCGGACTGCTGCTCGGGAAGCTGATCCCGTACGCGATCCTGGGGATTTTGGAGATGATTCTGGTTCTGCTCGCGATGGTGTTTATCTTCAAGGTGCCGATCGCGGGGAACCTGTTTCTGCTGATGGTGCTGGCGGTGCTGTTTCTGGTCTGCTCGCTGGGTCTTGGGCTGTTGATTTCGACGCTTGCGCAGACCCAGTTGAGCGCGACGCAGTTCGCGTTCATGATCATGCTGCCGTCGGTGCTGCTGAGCGGTTTTGTGTTTCCTCGTGCGCAGATGCCGCTGCCGATCTATCTTCTCTCGTTCGCGCTGCCGGTGACATATTTCATCGAAATCCTCAGGGGAATCGTTCTGCGCGGGGCGGATGTGATCGACCTGATCCCGTGGATTCTCGGATTGACGATCTGCTGCATCGTCATCCTTACGGCGAGCATCGCTCGGTTTCGGAAGCAGCTCTCTTAGGAAAATCTGGTTTCAGAATTTGACGTCGGCGCTTTTCCTGTCCTTCGTCAGAACAACTCTTGCGATGTTTCCCTGAGACTTCACCTCGTACTCCCCATAAAATCCGTGGAATTTTATCCGGCCATCCACCCCATCCGCTTCGCCCTTCGTCATCCACTCCTCGTCCAGCAACTTCGCATAGGCTTCGCCATTGGGCTTGATCGTCCAATCTTTGCGCCACAGGGCGGCGCCCGGGCGCCAGTGCCTGCCCTGCCAGAATCCCCACATGACGATCGCATCCACGGCGGGATGTGCGAAGCAGACGCGATAGAAGCGGCGGGTGTCTTTCGCCTGCTGTTGCTCATCCGTGGTATCGATATCAAACTCCGTCACCTTCACGGGGAGGCCGAGTATTCCGATGGCGTCCAGGCAGGCCCAGAGCTTGGTGGTCTCCGGGACGTTTTTTGAGAAATGCGCCTGATCGTTTATACCGCCGATGGGAGCGCCGTCGCGGAGCATGTCTTTGACGCTTTGCACAAACTCGGCTGTGCGTTTCCCCTGCATGATGCCGTAATCGTTCACGCAGAAGCGCACGGCTGGGTCAATCTCTTTGGCCCACTTGAAGTAGGCGGTGCCGTTTGCGAAGCCGAGCTTGCGGGCGAAATAGTCGCCGTGAAGCATTTCGTTATTCAGATCCCATTCATCGATCTTTCCATGAAAGAGGGTGAGCACATGCCGCAGGCGGTCTTTCATGGCGATCTGAAGTTCATCGCGATTTAATTGTTTAGCCCAACCGGGGACCCATTGGTCAATTCCCCAGAAGATGCAGTGTCCGCGCATGGGGATTCCGCGCGCGTGACACCAGTCCCAGGCGGCGATGGCGCCCGCGTCGTCGTGGATGCCGCGCTTGGCCTCCATGTGATGCCACTTCATGTCGTTCTCTTCCACCGCGTAGTTGAAGTAGCTGGAGACGATCTTTCCGTACTGCTCGACGTCGGCTCGCGAGCCATGTTGAATCAGATCTGCGTTCACGGCGGTTCCGAACAAGAAGGAGTGCCGCACGAGTCGATAGGAAATCTTTCCAGGAAGAGGATTTCCCGCGTTATCGAGAAGCTTCACTATGAAATCACCCTTGCGAAGATTCTCGATCCGCCGATCGAGATCGGCATCATCGAGCGGTGCGGCCAGGCAGGTCCTTATTGTGAGCAGCAGGATCAATGCAGTGAACGTTCGCATTTCATTATTTTATCCGCTCGCGAGGTTGTTCGGGAGGGGGGGGAGTGAGGGATGGAGTGACCATTGCTAAACTGTGGCGGTATGTCAGAAGAACTTGTTCTCGTTCCGATGCCGCGCCTGCTGAATCGCCTTGCCGGATTTTGTCCGGCGCATGTTGAAGCGATTCACAAGTTGGATCCGTCACTTGCTTCGCAGGGGTATCACCTCGACGTCTCGCCCACGCAGATCGCGATCGCGTCCTCAACTGAACAAGGGGCATTTTACGCGCATCAGACGCTTGTTCAGGTGCGACGGCAGTTTCCGAAAGCGCTGCCCGCGATTCACATTGAGGATTCGCCGGATTTTGTGACGCGCGGGATCATGCTCGACATTTCGCGCGACAAGGTGCCGACGCTGGCGACGCTTCTGTCGCTGATCGATTTGTTCGCTGAGCTCAAGATCAATCAACTTCAGCTCTACACGGAACACACTTTCGCCTATCGCAATCACCAGGAGGTTTGGGAAAACGCTTCTCCGATCACCGCGGACGAGATTCGGGAGCTCGACCGATATTGCAAGGCGCGATTCATCGATCTGGTTCCGAACCAGAATTCGTTTGGCCACATGGAGCGCTGGCTCAAACATCCGCGGTATGAGTCGCTGGCGGAATGTCCGGAGGGGTTTACGTTTCCGTGGGGTTACCGCCATCCCGGGGGGTTCTCGCTGAATCCGGCCGATCCGCGGAGCCTCCGATTGATCGAAGAACTTTTTGATGAGTTGCTGCCCAACTTCTCGTCGAGATTCTTCAATGTCGGCTGCGATGAAACGTTTGATCTGGGGCTGGGCAAGTCGAAGGCTCTTTGCGAGGAGAAGGGGAAACATCGCGTGTACCTGGATTTTCTGCTGAAAATCCACGAGCTTACGAAGAAGCACAAACGCACGATGCAGTTCTGGGGCGACATTATCCTGCACGAGCCGGAGCTGATTAAGGAGCTGCCGCGGGACTTGATCGCGCTGAACTGGGGCTATGAGTCGGATCATCCGTTTGAGAAGGAGACGGCGGCTTTCAGGGATGCGAAGGTGCCGTTTTACGTGGCGCCGGGCACGAGCAGTTGGTGCTCGTTTACGGGAAGGCTCGACAACGCGATTTCGAATCTGAAGCGTGCGGCCGCGAGCGGGTTAGCCAACGGCGCAATCGGATACTTGAACACCGATTGGGGCGACATCGGGCACCTCCAATATCTCCCCATCAGCTATCCCGGGGTTGCGGCGGGGGCTGCGTATTCGTGGTGTCTGGAATCGAACGAGGACCTGGATTTGGCGCGGGCGATGGATCTTCACATCTTCAAAGACCCGGCCCGAGTGGTGGCGGATGTCCTCATCAAACTCGGTAATGTTTATCAATTCTCGCAGCCTCTTGCCAACGGCTCGAGAATCTTCTGGTCGCTTGTCGGCGACGCTCAGCGGAAGAAGCTTTACGAGCCGCTCACGCTAAAGGATTTTGATGATACTGAAGGAGAAGTGCGGGAAGCGCTGTCGCCACTGGATTCATCTCGGATGCAGCGTGAGGATGCGCAACTGATCGAAGATGAACTGAGAAATAATGCAAAGATGGTTCTGGCCGGATGTCTGAGGGGACGCTTGCGAGTTCAGGGAGACGCGAAGCCGTCTCCTGATCTGACGGCGCTGCTTTCTCAAACGATCGAGGAGCACCGGCGCCTGTGGCTGTCGCGAAACCGGGAAGGCGGGTTGCCGGACTCCGTTGGCCGGTTGGAAGTTCCGATGCAGGCGTCTCGCCCATGCGAATGAAAATGAACTCCGCTTCGTTCAGTTCTTACAACATCTCCCGCTCGCGCATGATCCTCGCGAGCTTCCTGATCCTCTCGCTCGTCGGCATCCACCTCTATGAGATCATTGCTTCGACCGAGCATTGGCCGTTCAGTTCTTACCCGATGTACTCGATGCTTCATGAAAGCGATTCTTTCACGACGTTGAAAATCGTTGGCATTCGGGCCACTGACAACAAACCGATACCCATGAACGCGGCTTGGCTGCGCAAGACGTTCACCCGGCTTTCGCGACGTGAGGATGCGCCGGCGCAACTTCGCCGGGCGCTCAAGAAGTTCTTCGAGGCTTATCAGGCGGAGAAGCGTAGGGGGGCGCACCAAGCCGCGATCAAAGGCGTTCGTGTTTACCAGGAAACTTCTCGCCTGAGCGACAGCGGGGAATCGGAGATTCTTGAAAGTAAACTGCTTGCCGAATACAGCAAATCTAAAAAGGCGCCGCGCCGGGCATCCACGACTCATGCGGCTCATTGATCGCTGGAACAACTTCTTCTTCGCCCCCAAGGGTCCGCGGGATCTCGCGATCTGCCGGATCCTCTTCTGTGGCGGGATGCTGGTTCACCTCTCGCTCAACCCTTACTGGCGCTGGGCGAACGTTGCTCATGCGTTCTATCGGAAGGTCTGGCTTTACCGAGCGCTTGGGCTGTCGATTGTTTCGGAGCCTTGGCTGAAAACGATGCAGTTCACCGCGATGGGCCTGTTCCTTCTGGCGATGCTCGGGCTGTTGACGCGGGTGTCGCTTGCGGCGGCGACGCTCTGGATTCTCTACCTGTTCGCGCTTCCCAGCAGCTTCGGCAAGACCGGTCACGGCGATGCCATTCTGGTGCTCATCACGTTTGTTCTTGCCGTTTCAAGATGCGACGAAGCCTATTCCCTCGAACACCTCCTTCGAACCCGCCTGCGGAATAGCCCCGGTCGGAAGCCAGGGGTCACTCCCTCCGGTGAATACCAATGGCCCCTTCAGCTCTGCCGTATTCTGCTCGCCCTCGTCTTCTTCGGCGCCGGCGTCACGAAGCTCAGGCGCTCCGGTCTCGATTGGATCACCACCGACAACTTCGCAAATCTGATCACCCAGCACCTGCATCTCGGGCACCGGCCGATCACCCACTGGGGCTTGACCATCGCGCGCCATCCTGCCCTATATAAGCCTCTGGCTGCCGCCACGATCCTGGGCGAACTTTTCTTTCCGCTGGCGCTATTCAGCCGGACGGCAAAGAAATTCATCATTCCGCTGGCGTTCATCACCCAGATCCTTATTGGCCTGATCATCGGTGTCTGGTTCGTGCAGTTCATGCTGTGCTATTTGTTCTTCGTTCCCTGGGCCGAAGTTTTGAACCGGACCTCTTTCCTTGATCGCCGCCGCGCGCGGAGACATGTTCCAACTGATATCATTGAAGTGCTATAATCGCCGGCATGACTTACCGCGGCACCATTAAGAATGGCACCATCGTGCTCGATGCATCGATCGAATTGCCGGAGGGCACAAGCGTCGAAGTTATTGTCCCCGAGGCCCGGCCGTCGGTCGAAGGTCGCCCACCGCCACTCATCGATACGCTCGCCTCCGTGATTGGCAAAGCTCACAATTTGCCTCCGGATGCTGCTCTTAATCATGATCATTACCTTTACGGGACCCCTAAGCGCAAATGAATTCGCTTTTCGTCGACACTTCTTTCTACATTGCGATAGTGAATCCCTCCGATGTCGCTCATGCTGCCGCCGTCAAACTGGCAGGATCTCATCGTGGCCCTACGGTGACCCGCGAATATGTTCTTCTCGAGGTGGCTAACTTTCTCTCGCGCGCCGATGACAAGTCTGTCTTTCTCGAGCTGCTTTTGCGTCTGCGTGCGCGTTTGTCATGATGAAGGAGCGGAAAATTGCGGAGGCGCTGACCACGGATCATCACTTCGAGCAGGCTGGCTTCCGCGCTCTGCTGAAATGAGCCAATCCCTGCAACCGCGTCAGTCCCGGCTTTTGTCACCTCTCGTCTATAATCCCATCTGGAATGACGCTGCGTCCGCTGACCCCCGAAAACTTCCGCTTGACTGATGTCGCGCCACCTGCGCAATCCTGGAAGCGTTGGGGGCCATACCTCCCCGAACGGCAGTGGGGGACGGTCCGCGAAGATTATTCGCCGGATGGCGATTCCTGGAACTATTTCACGCACGACCAATCCCGTTCGCGAGCGTATCGCTGGGGCGAAGATGGACTGCTGGGGTTTTGCGATGACCAATGCCGGCTGTGCTTTTCGTTTGCGCTGTGGAATGGCGAGGATCCCATCCTCAAGGAGCGTCTGTTCGGACTGACCAATGTGGAGGGGAATCACGGTGAAGACGTGAAGGAAGAATACTTTTACCTCGACTCCACGCCGACGCACTCTTACACGAAGGCGCTCTACAAATATCCTCAACAGAAATTCCCTTATCAGCAATTGGTCGATGCGAATAAGTCGCGTGGATTACAAGATCCTGAATTTGAGCTAAGGGACACTGGGATCTTCAAGGAGAACCGATACTTCGAGGTCCAGGTTGAATACGCTAAAGCGTCGCCGAATGACATTCTGATCAGGATCACCGCCACGAACCGCGGGCCTGAATCGGCCACGCTTCATCTGCTTCCGCAACTCTACTTCCGCAACACCTGGGCGTGGGGATCACTCCCGGAGGCGTCCACGCGCAAGCCTAAGATGCACCTCGCGCCGAAGGGATCCGTCGCGTGCCATCACCAGTCGCTGGGGGATTTTGTGTTCGATGCTGAACCGGTCGATGGCTCGCCGCCGAAGTTTTTCTTCACGGAGAATGAATCGAATGTTTCCCGTCTCTTCGATGCCGAGAATTATTATCCCAACGTCCGCGACGCGTTCCACGAGTATTTGATTCGCGGCAAGGGGGGAGCGATCAACGCCGCCAACCTGGGGACCAAATGTGCGGCCTATTACGGGATGGAACTGGCGCCTGGAGCGAGCGTCGTGCTGCGCTTGCGGCTCCGCCCGAGTGATGACGCGAGCAGTCCTCCTTTCTCCATCGACTTCGAGAAGCTCTTCAAGCAGCGCATTAAAGAGAGTGACGCTTTCTACAAGTCGATCGTTCCCGCGAAACTCTCATCGGATGAGCAGCGCCTGGCAAGGTCCGCGTACGCGAACGTGCTCTTCTCCAGGCAGTTCTATCAGTACGATGTTCAGGACTGGCTTCAAGGCGATCCCGCGCAGCCTCCTCCGCCGCCGGAGCGCTGGCAAGGCCGCAACCATGGGTGGCTTCATCTTAAAAACAGCGACATCATCTCGGTGCCCGACAAGTGGGAGTATCCGTGGTATGCGACGTGGGACCTTGCATTTCACCTCATCGCACTGGCGGACGTTGATCCTGAATTTGCCAGGCACCAACTCCTTCTCTTCCTCACGGATCGGTACATGCACCCGAGCGGCGCGCTTCCGGCATCCGAGTTCAATTTCTCCGACCTCACGCCGCCGATGCTCGCCTACGCGCTTTGGCGCATTGACAGGGTCAGCGGGTCCAGCGATCGCACGTTTGTGGCGCAGGCATTCCCGAAACTTCTCGACCATTTCAACCACTGGATCGCCCATTATCAGCAGGCGGATGGATTTCTGTCGCTCGACAATATCGGCGCCTTCGATTGCCGCCGCACGCCTCCGATGACGAGCGCTCTCCCCTGGCTCAGCTTCTTTGCCGCCACCATGGTTGCCATCGCCGCCGAGCTGGAGTCGGAGCATCTTGTGGAACTTCAGGGTCAGTTCGAAATGCTCCTGATTCACGTCCGCGAAGCGTGGAATGATCGAGACGGCTTCTACTACGGCCGCTTTCGCGGGAATAACCAGAATGTTCCCATCCAATTGCGTTCCATTTTTGGATTTACCCCTCTCTTTCCCGCCCAGGTGCTCGATGACGGGCTGCTGAGGAAATTTCCCGCCGCGGTTCTTTCACCAGAAAACCTCCAGCGAATCCTGGGATACGCGTTCGACGAATCCGAATTCCTTTCGCCGTACGGCTTGCGCTCCCTTTCCAGGTTCCACCGGGATCACCCCTTCAAGGCGACGATCCAAAATAAAAAGCTGGAGGCGCATTACAGCCCCGCCGACTCCGACACTACGCTTTTTGGCGGCAACACCAACTGGCGCGGTCCCATCTGGCTCCCTCTCAACTACCTCGTGATCCAATCCCTCCACCGTTACCACCGCATCCACGGCGGCGGCTTCAGCGTCGAATACCCCACCGGCTCCGGGATTCAGCGTGATCTCCACTTCATCGCCGAAGATTTGAAGCAAAGATTGCTCAAGCTGCTGCCCGGCGGGAACGCGGGGCTCCCACTCTTTCACGAGTGCTTCAACCCTGAAACCGGTCAAGGCATTGGCGCGTCCCATCAAACGGCAACCGCCGCACTGATCGCCCGCCTGCTTAATTCAACGGTGCAAAGCGGAGAATGGGGTTCCACCGCAAAGATTACCTCCCCCGTGCCAACCCGATGACGCTACAATGGGTCAGTTGCACTGTAGATTTTGTTTCGTTCTACAAAAGGGGTCTGATCATGCGATGCCTCCCACTGATCCTCGCTCTCGTTCTTTTGACGCCTTTCCTGGAAGCCGATCTGATTCATCTGAAGGACGGCACCACGCTCGACGGTTCCGTGAAGAAGTCGACGGGCGGCTGGACCATCATCACGTCTGATGGCAAGACCACGACGGTCGCCTCAGACGCCGTCAAATCGATTTCGCTCGTCGGTCGCGAAATTACAGCAACCGCGGTCGATGACAAGCTGGCGTCCCTTCGCCGCGCGGTTGAGAACGTGGCTGACATCAGGCAGATCATTTCCCGTTACCAGAACTTCATCGCGCAGAGCGAAAACTCGGACGCCGCCAGGGACGCCGAGAAAGATCTGGCCACCTGGCAGGACCGGCAATCGCGCGGGCTGATCAAAGTCGGGAACCAATGGATCACGACCCAGGAACGCGACAGTCTTAAAGAGCAGTCCATCGCCGAAGCCGACTCGATCCGTCAGCTTGTGAAGTCGGGTCAGCTCACGGAAGCGGAGTCGCGGCTGACCAAAGCTCAAGCAATCGACCCGCAGAATCCGGCCCTCAACTTTTTGAGAGGCCTGCTGCAATACCGGCAGAACCAGGTGGTTCCGGCGAAGAAATCGTTCGAGCTCGCCAACCAGCAGCTCCCCAATCACGCGCCCAATCTCAACAACCTCGGAACGGTTGGGGTCCGGCAGAACCAGTTCCTCCTGGCCTTGGGATTTTACGATCAGGCGATGCTCGCAGCCCCGCAGACCAAGGAAGTTTTGAACAACGTGGCGGAGCTTCTCAATGCAATGCCCGCCGAATATCTCCGCACGCCGATCGCTCAGAGAGTCTCGCAGCATTTCAGCGAGCAGGACAAACGACTTGCCGCGAAGCTGGAGAAGGAAGGACAGTACCGCTGGGGCGCGCAGTGGGTGAACGCGAAGCAGCTCGCGCAATTAAAGGCCGTCGAGAAGGAAATGAAGTCGAAGCTGGACGCGCTTTCCGCCGACTTCGATGCGTCTAATCAGCGGATCGCCACGATTGATACGACCGTCTCCGACAACCTGCGCAGCATGCGAACGTACGAGAGCATGGCCAACGGCTATCAGTACGGCGCCGGCCGGCAATACAGTAATGCCCAGATCATTCTGCCCAACACCTACTACGATCTGCAGCGTGAGAATACGAAACTGACGAAGGAGCGCGCCGACCAAGTTGCGAAGCTGGACGAGTTGAGACAGCAGGCGCGCACCGTTCAACGGCAATATCCGATTCCGAAGTACACGGGCGCGGTGAAGCTGATCGATGTCGAAGGAACGCCGGTCGATCTTCCCAACAATCCGCTCATCCCGACAAGCCAGCCAACCGCCCCTTCCTCCACGCAACCCGCAGGCGCCACAACGCAGCCGGCGGCGAAGCGGACGGGATGGAAGGTTTAAGGACTCGACCGCGGCTGAACAAATTCAAATGCAATGCAACCGCCGAGACGCCGAGGCGCGGAGACAACCGCGGAGAATCCGTTCGCGGACTGAGGAAAAGGCGAGAGCCCCCCTGACACCATCAGGCTCGCGCGACGATTTGAAAAAAATAAAAGGAGTCAGAAAAAATAAAAGGGGTCAGGAAGGTTTTTCGTAAAAAACCTTCCTGACCCTTTTGATCGATCCAGGAGAAGCGGCGTGTGAGCAACGACTGGTGCGTGAGCTGGCGGAATCGGATCTTGCAGCTCGATCGCCGTCACGAGCGGATGGCCCTGGCGGGCCGGGATTGTGTCGTGCGGGAAAAACGGGATGGCACGATCCAGTTATTGCACCAGGGCCACACGCCTCTCTCCCTAACCTCCCGACTCGCCTACTGCTTCAAGCTCGCCAGCTCCTCTTCATCCGCCGCCCCCGTCACAAACCGCCGCACAACCTGATTATCCGTCGTCTTAATCTCCTCCGGCGTCCCATCAAAAATCAGCCGCCCCTCGTGCAGCATCACGATTCGATCCGCCACTTTGAACGCGCTCGCCATGTCGTGCGTCACCACGATGCTCGTCACCTTAAGCTCCCGCTGAAGCTTGAGAATCAATTCGTTGATCACGTCCGATCGCACCGGATCCAGCCCAGTGGTCGGCTCATCATAGAGGATCACTTCCGGGCTCATCGCAATCGCACGGGCCAGCGCCACGCGCTTTCGCTGCCCGCCGGAAAGCTCCATTGGCATCTTCTTCTTCACCTCCGGCAACCCCACCAGCCGGAGTTTCTCGTCAACCATTTGGCTGGTTTCATCGGCCGACTTGTTCGTGTGTTCGATGATAGGAAAAGCGATGTTCTGCTCGACCGTCAGGGAATCAAAAAGCGCCCCCATCTGAAACAAGAATCCAAATCGCTCCCGGATCTTCATCAGGTCGCGCTCCGGCAGATGGTCGACGCGATTGCCATCAAAATAGACCTCCCCCTCATCGGGCCGAAGCAACCCCACAATATGCTTCAGCAAAACGCTCTTCCCCGTCCCCGACGCCCCGATCACGACGATGCTCTCGCCCTTCTGGATCGACAGGTTCAAATGGCGAAGCACCACCAGCCGCCCAAATCGTTTGGAGACATTTTTCAGTTCGATCCAAGCCATGGGAAACTGAAACGTGAAACGTGAAACGTGACAAAGGCCTCTTGTCACGTTTCACGTTTCACGTTTCATTCCATCCTTTCAACCAAACAAACTCTTCGCGCCATAAAGCGCCAAATACCAGTCCTTCGAAACCTGGGCGAAGAAGAAGTTCAGGACGATGATTGCGACGAAGCTCGCAACGAAGCTTTCAGTGCAGGCGCGACCGACGCCCGAAGCGCCCGATCCGCAAGTAAACCCCTTGTAACAACTGATCATCCCGATCGCTCCGCCGAAAAAGAAGCTCTTGATGATCCCTTCCATAATCTGCCACGTCTCCACGCCCTGTGCCGCATTCGACCAAAACGGCTCGTTGGCAATCCCCAGCCCGCGAACCGAAACCAGCCAACCGCCTAAAATCCCCAGCAAATCCGAGTAAATCGTCAGGATCGGCAGCAGCAGCAGGCACACTAGAAACCTTGGCACCACCAGGTATCGGATCGGATCCGCCCCCATCACGCGAAGCGCATCGAGCTGCTCCGTCACGTTCATCGTCCCAAGTTCCGCCGTCAGCGCGCCGCCGATTCGTCCGGCCAGCATCACCGCCGCAAGCACCGGCCCGATCTGCTTCACCACCGACAGCGCGATCACGCTTCCCATCCGCTCTTCCTGACCGATCGCCTTGAACTGCGTAAACGTCTCGATCGCCATTACCATCCCGATGAACGCCCCGGTCAGGCTGATGACCGGAATCGAGCGCACTCCAACCTCATACATCAGCGGCAACAGCAGCCGAATGTTCTTCCACTTCGTCCACCACACGATCAGCCAGCGCAGCGTCCGTGCCGCAAACACAGTGAAATCTCCCAGCATCGCCAGCGCGTTGTTGGTGTTCCGGCCAATCTGTTCGATCGCGGCAAAGGGCATCGGGCTGGAATGATATGACATTTAGGGAAAGTGGGGAACCACGCCGCCGCAACTAGGCTCGATCTTCAAACGGGACTGGTTGACGACACCTGACGTGATCCAGAAGCTGTAGGCTGGGCATCGCCCACCCTCTCATCAATCCCGCTGCTTGCCCCCGCCCCCGCGGGAACCGTTTCATAGGAAAACAGCCGCTTCAGATTGAGAAAGTGTTTCTCAATCCCATGGTAGCTTGACCACGCCGCCGTCAGGGCGACGCTCGAAAAAGCCGCGATTCGCACCAGGCATGCAACCGCGTAGGGCACCTGGAGTCGGGCCACGAGCCCCGCGGTCGGAAGCAAATTCGCCAGCGGCCGGTGGAACAATCCGTGCCAGACGTAGAGCCCATAGCTGTACTTGCCGAGCCACCGGAGCGGCCGCGCCACGAGGAATCCGCTTGCCTGAGCTGATGCATACAGCGTCATCCACGCGAAGACGACGTCGAGGAGGACAAACACGTAGCGCTGCACATCGGGCTGGTAGGGATCGAAACCCTTGAACCGAAGAAACAGGATCGCCAGGCCCACGGCGGCGATCATCGCAAGCCACGGTGCGATTCGGCGCGTGAGCGCATCTGCGCGCGGGCGACGAGTGAGATCGGCCAGCAGCGCGCCGATCAGCAGCGGATCGAGGCGAAGCTGTGTCAGGACATAGCCTACCGGCGAGTATCGAGCACTGACGAAGCGCGCGGTGAAGGAGGCGGCAGCAAGAATGATGCACGCGATCGGGAGAAGTCGGCCCCTTCGCAAAAGCAACACGAGGATCGGCCAGAGGAGGTAAAAATGCTCCTCGACCGCGAGGCTCCAGAAGTGACCAACTCCCAGCCACGGGCTTGTCACTGCCGCAAAACCCTTGCGGGCGATCAGGATGTTGGTCCCATACAGCCAGAGCCAAGGCTGATCGTGCTGAAGCTGCTCGGCCCGCGGTAGAAACGGAATCACGCACAGGACGATCAACAGCGCGGTGTAGTAAAGCGGGAATATCCGCAGGATTCGGCGGGCGTAAAAATTGCGGAAGTAGCGATTCGAGCGGACGGTGTCGATCAGGATCCCACTGATGAGAAACCCGGAGAGAACGAAAAAGAGGTCTACTCCGATCCACCCCGCGCGGAGGGTCCGAAGGGACCACATGCCGAAGCTTGAGGGGCCGAAGTTAAAATCGCCGGAAAAGTGGTAGAGCATGACCGCGAGGATGGCGAGCCCGCGAAGGCCGTCGAGGGCAGGGATGTAAGGACGGCCGGGCTGCTTGATAAGGGTCGAATTCTCGGCGCGCCGGGCCGCACCGGCGTCGATCCTTGAAAACTCATCCCGCTCCACGGTCATAAGGGCCATTGTAGTCTTATCACACAAGGTTGAAGGCTGGGCCTTGCAATTCCTGCGCGTGGGGATACCTTAGGGTCTTGGGTCGTGAATGGGTCGGGGCAGTACGCCTGTGGATGTAGGGCGCCCCGAAACAAGTCAAACGCTACATGGAGGTGGCCGTGATCACTTCTTCCTCGTTCCGCATTATGACGATCGTTGTGGGATCCCTGATGGTTGGCTGCGCGCAGGTTCCGGACCTTGTCAGCCACAATGAAGACTTGCGCCGGCAAGGCGACCAGCAGCTCGCGGAGCGCAGCTATGCCGATGCGGCCGGAACGTTCCGTAGCGCGGCGCGGCAGGATCCCCGGGATTACAAGGCGCTTTATTCTCTCGGCGTCTGCTACGAGAAGATGAACCAGTTCCACCAGGCAATCGAGAACTACAAGTCGTCGATGGATTCGCAAACGCGAACGCTCGCGGGGCAGGAAGACGAGCAGGGCCGGCTGCGGACGATGGATGCGCTGGCAGGCCTGATCGCCAGGGGCGACACGCGCGATGCGGAGACGAACGTTATTGAGATGAAGGCGAAGCAGACGCAATCCGGGGCCGATTACTTCCTGCTTGCGAAAATTTATCGCAACCGCGGCGATGCCGATTCGGCTATGGATGCGTACAACCGCGCGATGATTAAGAGTCCGAAGGACTTTGCCGTGCTCAAGGAGTATGGGCTGTACATGGCGCAGCTTGGCCAGAACCAGCGGGCGGCGGTTCCGCTGCGCAAGGCATATGCGCTCAAGCCAACCGATGATGAGGTGAACGCGGCGCTGCGGAGCATCGGGATCATTCCCGGTCCCGCGCTGAAAGATGAGAGCGCGCTGGTTTCACCCCCCGTGCCGAAGGGTCCGATCCCGCCGGTGAAGGATTGGAAGGTGCCGACCTTTGGGAACGACAGCGCGGGTTCGCAGAACGCCGCCGAGCCCGCGGGTCAGACGGTGCAGGCGCCGAAGGATTGATCGGATCGCATCTGGTTCTCGCGCCTGATTCCCGTTCGAAACCGGCGCCCCGCAAGCGGGGCCGCTAACCCAGGGCGCAGGAAAATTAGGTGGAGTCCGTACAGCAAGTCACAGATTTGGATTTTGTAGGAGCGACGCAAGCGTCGCCCCCACGCTAATGCCCGTGTTCGGGGGAGGGGTTTTTGGTTCCGCCATGGCCGTGGTGCCCCGAGGCGCCGGGCGGCTCATCGTGGGAGTGGGTCGGCGGAAGTTCTTCCGGCATCTCTAGCCGGATATACCATCCGATGCACGCGGCGCTGACGAACAGCACGGCGATCAGCATGACAACCGGAAACGCCCACCGCGCGTCGCCCGGCAACGTGGGGTGCGGGTAGGTCGGTCCTTCCACGTGTGCGGCGGAATGAGCGGAGGGCGCGTCCGCGGCGATTGGAGCATCATGCTGCGCGAGAAGCGATGGTGGGCAGAACAACGCTGCGACAAAGCCGACGGCGACGATGGCAGCAATGCGTTTCATATCATTCTCCGTAGCAGGTCGAGCGAACCGCGACGCAGGCGTCGCCCCTACAGTAGCAAGTCGAGCGGGCCGCGACGCAGGCGTCGCCCCTACATCATCATCTTAAGGGATGGGATTTTTTTCTTCACCTCGGACGGGTTTAGCGTCTGAACCGCGTAGGTGGCATCCGACAGTTTTTCCAGCGGGTAGGTCGTCGCAACTGCGAGCGTGGGGAAGCCAATGCTTTTTACCGAGCGAATCACGGTCGGTGCGTCTTCAACAATTAAACACTCGCCGGGCTTCAGCGCACGAGTCATCTTTTCCGACAGCTTGTGCGCCGAGAGAAGATACCCTTGCGGATCGGGTTTGCCCACGGTGACATCTTCGGCAGCGACGATCGTTCTGAAGCAGTCGCGAAGACTGATGCCCTCAAGCATGACTTCGATTTCTTCGTGGAGCGCGCCCGAGCAAATCGCCAGCGGATAATCGCGCCAGAGCGATCGGATCAGCTCCGCGGCTCCGGGAAGCGCTTCGTGCTTGCGCGAGCGGATCAATTCCATCATCACTTCGCTCTTGTGCGTGAGAAGGCGAAGCAGCACCCTGGGCTCGAGCGGTTGATGGTGGAACTGAAAAATGTGGCGGAACGCGCCCGTGTCGTCGAAGCCGATCATCTCGCGGTAATACTCTTCCTCGGTGAGCTCGACATGCTCGGCCTTGAGCACATCGTGGAACGCGAGAAAGTGGAGCGGCTCGCTATTGACGATGACGCCGTCGAAATCGAACAAAACCGCGCGCAGGCCGCTGGACATAAGCGGATGCAAGCTATCGGTCGCAGCCTGACTTGGCAAGCCGTACAAAGGGATGCCATCAGCCACGCCTGACAAGTTGGTCCATCGCCGGAAATGCCTGGACCCGCTAGAATTCGTAGCGATGGCCAAGTCTTCATCCGTTCACGCCGACGTGTTGGTGCTGGGGCAGCATCCCTCGGCTTACCTGGCGGCGCTGCTTCTGCGAACCGGCAAACCGGCTGCGGAGGTGACGCAGATTTGTATTCCATCGGAGCCTTGGCCGGATCGACTGGTGCTGATCAACCCGACCTTTTTCTCCCTGCACCCATCGCTTGCGAAGCTCAAGAAGAAGCTTTCACTGACGGGCGTGTGGGGCGTGCAGTTCGTTTCGGATAAGCCGGACATGCGCAGCGAGCATCGCGCGAAGCAATCGATGGGTTGCATTTGCATCTACTCGGAACTTCGCAAGGCGATGGCCGAGTTGGCGAAGGATGCGGGGGCGAAACTGCTGGCGCCGTCAAAGATGCATGTTGAGAGCGTGGATCATTCGGGCATGGTTGTTCACGCGGATGGCAAAGCCGTGCGCGCACGGGCGATGCTGCTTGCAGGCACGCTGGAGAGAGAGGATGGCCGCCGCCTTGCGCTGCCAGAGCCCTGGAGCGAGGAAGATATTCGCCGCTATTCGTTCGTGCGTCTTCGCGAAACCGTGATCGGAGCCGATGCGGCCAAGCTGTTGGTGCCGATGTCGTTGGATCTTGGGGGCGCGCTGACATGGGCGTGGATGCTACCGGGGAAAGACGAAGTTCAGTTGACGGTTGAACAGCCGATCCGCGGCGGGAAGACGCCGAAGGAATTACTTCAACTGTGGGCAGGGGTGCTTCGCGCGCATGGCTTGATCAGCAGCGAGCATCTGATCGAAGAGAAGAAGATCTTCTCCATGGAAGTGCCGGCGGCCGGTGCACTGAACCGCGAGCCGATCGGCAATCGCACGCTGCTCATCGGCCCGGCCGGTGGATTCTTCACCGCATGTCTCGAGGACATCTATCCCAACTGCTGGTCATCGGTGTTTGCGGTTGACACCATTCGGAAAGCTCTGAAGGAGCCGCACCTTCAGGATGCGCTTGCCCCCTACCGCGAGGAATGGGGAACGACCCTCGGCGAGTACCTTCGCGGACCGCAGCAGAACCTGCGATTTTTGCTTCCGCTGGTTTACCGGAATGCGGTGATGACGAGCAGACTGGCCGAATCAATTCTGCTGGGCAAAAGCGTCGTCCGGTAATTGTGATGTCCCATAAAAGGTTGGGACGATAACTGTATGGCGGCTGAGTCTGATTAAAATGGGCAATTTGGGTAAAATAGGTTGATAGGTTTTTCGAAGCCGACGGGGATTGGCCGGAATATTTGCAGACATTTGGCGAAGTCGTCTTCTGTAAGTGCTTGTGCAGACAACGGATAACCTAAAGCGGACGTTGTCTGAAGAAAACACTTAGGAGGGGTCGATACCTTGAGTGTCGGCTTCGTCGATGGAGTCGTCGGCCGACAGGAACTTTTTTCCCTTGGAGATCAAAATGATCAACGGAATTGGGAGCAACTCGCCGGTTCAGAAGATTGTGTCTCAGCCGGTCAGCAAGCAACTGCCTGCGGAGCCTGCGAAGCAGATGCGAGCGACCGATCGGCTGGAGGTTTCGGGCGCGGGTCACCTGCTGAAGACCATGAAGGCCAGCGGCGACGTTCGCGTCGATCTGGTGCAGAACATCAAGCAGCAGATCCAGGCCGGGACCTACGAGACGGATGCGAAGCTCGACGCGGCGGTGGACCGCCTGCTGGGCGAGCTCGGATAAGTTTGGGTGAATGCAGGGATGCGCGCTTGTTAAGGCGCCGACCGGTGGTGTGACCGGCGGCGCGAGAACGGGTGGGAAAGATCGAGCCCGCGGCTGAGCCGTGGGCTTTCGGTTTTTAGAGCTGGCAGTTCCTCAACGAGCTAAACTCCGATAGTCCGCGGTCAACGTCCGCGCGGAGCGCCAGATCTCAAGCCGCTTCCGGTTTCGGAACCGCAGTAAGATCGGGTTCAGGACAATTCTCCAGGTTCATATCGCGGTGAAACGCCTTGCGATACCCAAGCTGGCTGATCACCTCAAGCACTTCGGTCCAAGTTGGATACATGCGCTTGTTGACCTTCTTGTAGGTCTCGATCGCCATAACGAATTCAAATTGTTCCGCGGTCATTTCACCTTCCTCGGCAGCTTTGCGATCATCAGAACGGCGGCGCCCCGGCCCGCGACGACGCTCAAGTCCGGTATCTTCGCGGCGTTCCCCGCGCCGGCGCTGCGGACCCGTGTAACCGGCTTCCGCGCTCGTCCGCTGCCGTCGATCCATCCCAACGCGGCGATCCACCACGCTGTTCCGGCGATCGGGGCCCTGCCCTTCGCGACGCTCATTGCCGGCTTCAGACGACGGCGGCATTTCATTCTCGGCCATACAAACTCCTCTCGTACGGCATCGGTTGAGACGAGCCCCCACTTTAGCCGCTTATCGGGCGAACCCGTGTTATTGACCCGACAGTCCGAGCGTTATAGGCTTCGCCGAGCAATTCAGGAGAGGTGGCAGAGCGGCTGAATGCGCCGGTTTCGAAAACCGGTCTGCCCGCAAGGGTAGCGGGAGTTCGAATCTCCCCCTCTCCGCTACATTGAAAAACATGCTGGATTCACCAGCCAACGCCGCGCCGACCTGAGTCGGCGCGGTGTCGTGGTGGGCAAGACGGCCATATTTTTCAACGGATTTCCAAGGTTCG
>JBBRYX010000017.1:0-111465 GCA_038237225.1 Tepidisphaerales bacterium
CCGCCGCCCCCGCACCGCCCCCCCCCGCCCTCGCGCCCCGGCGCGCCCCGATCCACCCCCCCGCACACCACCCCACACCCCCCCTGACTCAATCGCCCAATCATCAATTCTTCTTCGCGTCTTCCTCCGCGCCTCAGCGTCTCCGCGGTTGCATTTCAGTTACCCCACGACGCCGCTCACCGGCACACCCACCGCCTGCACGATCGCCGCCGGCTGCGAAAGAATTCTCCAGTCGGTGAACCCATTGGACCCGATCCCCACATCAATCACGTTCGCACTCACGACCACCGGATCGCCGCCGGGGAACCACAGATCATCCCCGGCGATGCCGACTTCGATCGCCGAGACATCGCCGCCCCCCCCGCCCGAAAGCGAAACGCTCCCGCTGAACGCGAAGCGATAGATGCCGTCTTCGAGACCGGTGACGCTGGTCACCGTGAGCGGACCGGAGGGCGTCGGCGCGATGATCGCGCGAGCGCGAATGCGGTGGTGCGGCGGCTTTCTAGGATTGAAGATCGGAATCATGGCTGCTCCATTGGGATGGACCTCAAGACCTAAAACCGCCAAGACATGAAACATGAAGAAGCGGGCCCTCTTCATGTTTCATGTTTCACGGATTCACGGATTCACGCTTTCCCCCCCGGTGACCTACGCCGCCAGGCGCGGACTCTCGGCGACGCTCGCCGTCATCTCGCCGGTTCCGCCGACGCCGATGTTCACCAGGAACAGCGCCGCCGTGCCCATCGAGGTGGATCGCACGGCGACAATCCGGTAGGTGAGCACTGCCGCGCCGGCCGGCAGCGTGTCATCGGTCAACGACCTGACCCCGCTGCTGCCGATGAACGTAAACGCCCCCCCCGCGCCCGTGCTCGCGCTGCCGATCCTGCGGAACACCTGGTAGGTCGTGCCCTGCGAGCCCGCCGGATTCGCGCACTTCCAGTTGAGCTTGAGCGAGCCCACCGGGTTGAGCGCTGCCGTGAAATCGGTCGGCATGCCCGGGGGCGGCACCGGGGTCGGGATCGCCGGTGGAGGAACCTGCGCCAGCACGTAGATGCTGCCGCCGGCGATGTCCGCCTTGGCCCGAATCTGCCTGAGAATGCCCGCGCCCGCGACGCCCATCGCACTGACGGCGAGGTTCAGCGTCAACGTCTTCGCCTTGGCCTGCGCGAAGATCAACTGCTGCGCATCAAAGGCCGCTCGAGCCGCGCTGGTCTTAGTCGCCAGGTCCGCAACCACCGGGGCGGTCGACCCGATGGGAACGGCCTGCGCCGTCCACTGGGTCAGGCGATCCTCATACCACTGAATCTTCTCGACCTGCTTAACGGGGACAACACTCATCATGAACTCCATGGGCTCGTGTGACCAAAGCCCCAAAGAAATCTCCCATCCCCCCCGCCCCCCCGCACCCGCGCCGATCCCATTGATCGACCCGCTGCCGATGGTTCATCACACACCTCTCGAATCGGCGAAGCGCGCGACCCACTTAACCAACCCACCCGCACAATCGGAAAATCTCCCCGCCCCCCCGCGCCCCCCCGCGCCCCCCCGCAACCCACTGATCCAAGAGCAGAGAGCGCGAAGCTCAACGATGGGAGAAGGCACGTAGGCACGAAGGCACGAAGGCACGGAGTGAGGGTGAAGGGAAGAAGGGATTGAGTGAATCCCTCCCTCTTCTCCCCACTCTCTGCCTGATTGCCTCGTCCCTCCCTTCGTGCCTCCGTGCCTGCGTGCCTTCGTCCCTTCCGCCTGCGTGCCTCCGTGCCTTTTGCCTCCGTGTCTCAGCGCGGGTTCCCAATAACGCCCCGCGGAGCTCCATCGCAAGCCTTGGGAGGAGCATCGCAAGGACGCGGAGGAGCATCGCAAGCCTTCGGAGGCGCATCGCAAGGGCGCGGAGGAGTATCGCAAGGACGCGGAGGCGTTTCGCAAGCCTTAAGTGGAGTTCCGCAAGCCTCGAAAACCCTATCGCAAGCCACAAACAGCGCATCCCGTGGCCTCGATGGAACGTCGAAGGGATTTGGAGCGAACCCAACCGGTCCCTCCTGATTGCGAGATTCAGGCGTGACCCATTATCCTCTTTAAGGGATCGCACATCGAATTTTAGTTTATCTCGGTCCTTCATCGCGTATCAATGTGCGACCCCTTAGCATTTCCTAACGATCAGATGTTGAACTGCAACAGCGCCGTCACCAGCAGTTGCGGCCCGCCACTATCCTCATCCCGGATCGTCCGACCCACAGTGGCTTGGAACTGAACGTGGTCATTGAATGTATAGACCGTGCCGACTTGGACGACGCCCGAGTAGTCGCCTGCGATCCCTAACAAATCTGTGCCGTTCAACTCAACCCCGACGTTCCAATGATCGGCCAACTGATACTGCGCGGCCACGCCGTAGATGAATCGGTTGTCACTCTCATCGCTCAACGCCCATTGATACCCGGCTTCACCATAGACGTAGAGCTTGTCGAACGTCTTGCCGATTTGCATCGGGAAACGCACGCCCCAGCCGCGGGTACCCACGCCGTTTGTCGCAGTTGGAAAAGTGACGTTCGGCGCCATCGACAATGCGGGAATCCAGGGGTCAAGCCGCTCATCGAGAAAGCGCCACTTGAATTTGAAATCAGTGTCGGCAAGACCTGTATGCGCTCCGCCGTCTTTAGGCCAGACCGTCTTTTCCGCCAGCGTTAGGTTCAGTTTGAAGTGTTCAACGATACTGTAGTTCAGATCGAGGATCGGGGCCGCGAGGACGTTCGCATTGACGTTGCTTTCGTACACCAAAGCGGGCTTAATTTCCCAGCCCTTTGGAGCGAAGCCGGGATCATCGGTAAGGAAGGGAGATCCGGCGAACGCCAGACTCGGTGGCAGCAACGCCAGTGGCAGCAGCCAGAAGATGGCCTTCCAGCCTTTGACCCGTGCGCGTGCCCGATACATTTGCCAGTAGAGAATTCCGCCCGTAACCACCAGCACGACAAGAGCCGTCCCCCAAAACATTCCAAGCACCACGCCGCCGTCGCCAAAGACTTCGCCCGTGTGCAAGCGAAGGATGAACGATTCACGCACGTCCGTTTCATCCTTTTCAATCGCCCCGGTGTCCGCATTGATCACCAGCTTGCGAGCAGCAGAACCCACGACATGAAATGTAACGGTCGGATGGTCGCCCTTTAACTGAACCTCAAAGGCATCCAGCCTGGCGGTGCCGACCTTAGCCTGTACCGCCGCGCGGGCACGGTCGAACTTCGCCGCGACGTCAGCGCCGGTGGTGTCCAGCGAGAAGGCCGACGTCACCGTCGCCAGCTTCTCCCTCTGGGCTTCCTCCTCCCCAAAGAATTGCTGGAATTGAAGTAGGACTCCGGTTACGGCGACGGAAAGTAATAGCACTGCAAAGGGAAGTGCGATCCAACGGTGCCACTTGCGCACGATGATGCTCCTTGAAAGTAGACAACGGGCCTTCGACAGAAGGCGCAGGACGCGGCGTCAATGTGGTGGTGGCGAATTACAAGCGCAGCGGTAGCGCAGGCGGCGGGAAAGGCATACAGAGTTCAGCGGGAAGTGGCGTCGGTGCGTTGGCAGGAGCGGTCGCTTGAAGCAGCCACGCCAATCCAGCGAGATCGGGAAGCGGCAACGCCAGCGTCACCGGACGATGCTCGTTGACCCAGCACGGGGCTACGACCTGGCCGGGCGGAATGAGCTGATCGGCGTCGCCGAAAGCCTCGCCGCTAGAACACTCAGACGAGTGCTGCTCCATCTGCTCAAATGCTCTGAACGTCGGCTCGACGACAAGAACCCAGAGCGCGAAGATGACGAGGATTGTTCGCAATTCCGGGACGCTAACTTGCGCCGCCGCGCCGGTCAAGCAGAGGCGAGGATAAAGGGGTCGCACATCGATTAGGATGCGGGAGTGCGCCGTTCGGCTTCCTCAGCGCTCTGGGCTTCATGCCAGGCTGGGAGCGTCTGTTCGGTTTTGCCGGTTTCTTCGGCTTCCTGGGCTTGGCCTGTACCGTTGAGGCGGCCCACCGCATGAGAACCCGAAAGGCCTGACCATGGGAGGACATGATGACTACGCAAGAGCGCGCGCCCGGCTGCGACATAACCCGCCAATGCAGTGGACCGGAGGGAGCTAAGGGGACAGAGGGAACTAAGGGGACAGGAAACTGAAAAGGGGACATCTTAGAATTTCCCTTTGAAAGTCCGCCATGGATCATGTGGAGGTCCCCTGTAGACTTCCCCACCAGCCCCAACGTGTTACACTATCCCGTGTCATGGCGTCGCGCGACGCCAATCCCCCGGCACGTCATTTTGCGCGCGGGTCAGGTCAAGCCTAGTGATGCGGCGTCCGCAGCTCTGCCAACTTTCCATTCTCTTCGCCGCGGTGACTCTCGCGGGGTGTTTCTCCGCAACGGCAACTGTCGTCCCGCGGGTGAGTGGTCGCGTCGTAGACATCACCGGAGCACCCATTGCTGGCGCGACGGTCAGCATCGCTCGGGCAGACTCGCCCGGTGAGAAGTCTCGGGAGGTCAGGACGGATCGGCAAGGCCGCTTTCAACGCGGCGAAGAGCGGCGGTGGTTCTTGGCGGTGGCCGTCGCGGCGCACGCGATAGGGCCGGAGTTCACCGCAACGGCTTCACATCAGGGCATGCAGTCCACGCCCAAGCGGTTCGGCGGTGATCTGCTGAAGCAGCAGCTCTTTGGGGTAACCAATCCGAGCGAGGCATTTGATCTCAGCGACTTGATGATCAACCAACGTCCAAGCAGTCCCTGACACCGCATAACCCGCCAAGGACGCGGCGAGGGGGACGGCGCGGCGAGGGGGATGGGAATCATTTCCGGATAGGCTGATCCGAACTCGCAAAGGGTTTGGCGGAAAATGACTCCCGTCCCCTTGGGCCCTCCCAACGGCATTTCGTTATGCGGCGGACTGCCGTTGCGATAGAATGAGCGGGAAGGTTCCATGGGCGTACGGTCCCAAATCAATAGGAGATCTCCAATGCGTGTTGCAGTACAAATGATCGTTGGAATGTCGGTATGTGCTGTAGCCCTCATGATGTCCTCGTGGGCGCTCAAAGACAACTCGGCTGGGCCGTGGGTGGACGCCGGACTGTATTTGGCGACAGGTTGTTTCTTTGCGACCCAGATCATTTTGGCGTTCCCCCAGATAGTGAGGCCGCGTCGGATCGGTATCACGCGCGATTGACGGGTTCACGGCGATTCCGGCCGCCGCATAACCCGCCGCTGGAGCGGACCGCGGCGGCGGTATACTTCACCTGCGGTCGAGCGTCGCGCGGGCGCCGTCGCGGTCGCTCGATGGCATTACGTTATCTCCGCCATGGCAGTACCGCTCGATTACGCTCCGCCATCTCCATCGCGGCGAGGTCGCGTCGTTCTGGGATGGGCGCTTTGCTGCGTCTGCATGCTCCTGTCCCTCCACGTCGCCGCGACCTCGATCCGCATCGCGTGGGTGCTTCGCCACCCCCCGTACAACCCGGAATGGGCACTCATCGAGCGGGACCTCAGCTACTTCCTGCCGCCGCTGATAGCCGCCGTCGCCGGCGCCTGCTGGTGGGTGTGCCGGCGCCTGCGCATCGGGTGGAGGGCGTCGGGTGCTGCCGTCGTCCTCGCGTTGGTCGCGTGGCTCTGCGCGATCGTAAGCTTCCCTTGACCGTTCGGTGGCAGCGGAGATAACCCGCCGCTGGAGCGGACCGCGGCGGCGGTATCCTTCACCTGCGGTCCGGGAGACCGTAAAGGGGACATCCAGAATATCCGCGGGCGGTTCGCGGGCGCTTAAGGCTTTTTCGCGCGGAAGATGAACTGGTATTGCATGAAGGGGATGGCGCACAGGATTTTGCCGGCGGTCCTGGCAATCGCGCGTTTCAAATTCGCGTTCTTGAAGATCGGGGGGATGGGGGGCCCCCAGTCGGTGTGGGTGGATTCCACGATCAGGCCGGCGCGCTGCATGAGATTTTTCCAGCCCCAGTAGTGGGTGCGGAACTCCAGGGGTTGTTCCGTGCGGACGTAGAAGTTGGGGACGATGAGGACGGCTTTGGCGCCGGGACGAAGGACTCTGGTGATTTGTGCGAGGCCCTGGTTGATGTCGGGGAAGTGCTCGAGGGAGCCGTTGCAGAAAAGGCGGTCGATGGAGTTGTCGGCGATGGGGAGGTGGGTTCCATCCGCCTGGATCCAGAGGACTTGCGGGGCGTGCCGGCGGGCGAGGGTCAGGGCGGTGCGGGAGAAGTCCAGGCCGATGACTTTGGCGGCGCGGCCTTCGTCTTTGGCGAGTCGGGCGGCCCAGCCGGCGCCGCAGCCGAGGTCGAGGAAGGTGGCGCCCATGAGGGGGTGGAGAAGTCGGAGGGCGTTCCAGATGCGTGCGGTGTCGGGGCGCGCGGCGTCCTGGGCGAAGTGGTATTCGGTGTCGTAGAAATCGCGCGGATGCGCTGGGGTCATGGCTCTTAATTGTCGGGAAGTTCGGGCGGATGTCACGTTGATGGGGATCGCGATCGGGCGGAGGCGGATCAGGCGGAGGCGGAGCGCGCGGGGCGTGAGATGCTTAGGGGCTCATCCGGTTCGAGGGGTTCGACGCCCCAGGATTCTTCGAAGAGCCGGGCGACGGCCTGGGCGGGTTCGATGCTGGCCATGACCACGGGGCGCGGGGGCTTGCGGCCGGCGTACATGCGACGGCGGGCGAGGTAGAGGAGTTCTTCGCTGATCTTGCGGTGCCGGCCGAGCATGTCGGCTAATAGCGCGAGTACGCCGAGCATGAAGGCGAGGGTGATGAGGACGCCGCTGATGGGGATGAGGTTGGAGAAGGGGGTGGTCTTTGATTTATACAGATACCAGCCGGTGATGAAGGTTGCGATGAGGGATCCAGGGATGAAGAGGAGCATGGCGATCCCGCCGAAGAACTTGAGCGGCTGGATGTCGCGCATGGCGCGGAGGATGATGGGGAGGGAGTTGGTTGCGTATTTGAAGATGGAAGAAGCGATGCGGCTTTTGCCGTGCTCGCGGACGCCGCGGACCTTGAGGGGGACCTCGGCCATGCGGAGGCCTTTGCTGAACAGGTCGATGAAGGTTTCCTGGGTGTAGGTGAATTTGCCAAAGAGGGTGAGGCGGTAGGCGGCTTCTCGGTTGAAGGCGCGGAATCCGCAGGAGACATCGGAGAAGCAGGTTCCGCCGCAGACCCAGTTGATGATGCGGGTGACGGCTTTGTTGCCCCAGTATTTGACGGCGGGCATGGTGGGCCGCAGGGCCGGATCGGAAAAGCGGGAGCAGGTGACGAAATCGGCTTCGCCGCGCAGAATGGGCTGGACAAGCTTGGCAATGTCGGTTGGGTCAAATTGTCCGTCGCCGTCGATGTTGACGATGATGTCGGCGCCGCGGCGCATGGCGCGTTCGAAACCGGCGCCGAAGACTTTGCCGAGACCGGGACGGTTGTGAAGGGTGACGACGAGGGCGCCGGCATTAGCGGCCTCTTCAGCGGTAAGATCGGTGGAACCGTCGTTGACGACGATGACTTCGATGTCGCTGATGCCGGGAATGTGCCGGGGGACGCCGTGCACGACCTGTGCGATGGTCTTTTCCTCGTTCAAAGCGGGGATCGTGACGACCAACTTCATAAATGCGCAGGCTCCCTGGATGGACGGGAAATCAAGCAGAAAAGACTATCAGGTTGATGCCCTACCCACAAGGTGACGGGCATTTGAAACTAATGTCGTGCGAGAAAGGGTTCTTGTTACAGAAACGGGTGGTGATGGGGTTTTTGTCGGATGGAAGGGGTGGGGAGGGTGAGATTATTTTCTGGGGGTTTGCGCGGTGGGCGAAGGAACCGTCGGGCTTCCGCCCGCGGCTAAACTTCGGGTTCGAGAGGTTGTTGTGAAGTGGCTACAGGTTTTGTTCGACTGAGGCGCGGGAGTCCTGGGTGTCTTTGTCGCTGATGTCGCGACCGGGGCCGCCGTTGAGGCGGTCGGCGCCGGAGGCGCCGGTGAGGATGTCGTTTCCTTCGTTACCGAGGAGTTGGTCGTTGCCGGCGTTTCCGAAGAGGCGGTCGTTTCCGATGCCACCGATGAGGGTGTCGTTGTTGTTGCCACCGGTGAGGATGTCGTTGCCTCGGCCGGCGAGGATGAGGGATGCGGGGACGGCAGGAGCGAGGGTGACGGTGTCGTTGCCGGCGCCGGTGTCGATGGTGATGGACTTGATGTCGGTGAGCGAGAACCGTTGCGTGAAGGCGCCGCGGGTGGCGAGGAGGTTGATTGAGTCGGCGGTGAGGTTGATGGCGTCGTCGGTGGATGTGCCGCGGATGGAGAGGGCGCCGCTTGCGATGGAGGCGAACTTTTGCGCATCAGTGGGCTTGGTGAGCCTGAGGGTTCGGCGAAGGTAGGAGTAGCGGGTGTGACCGGCTTTGTCCTTGATTTTCGCGTAGATGTAATAGGTTCCCGCGCCGGCTTCGACGGTGGAGCCGAAGAGGTTAATCGGCGCGATGCCGTGCTTCTTGTTGGTTCGGCTGGTGATGCGGGCGGCGGTGTTGTCGTTGTAGGGGTTCTGATCTTTGTCGAGATACAGAGCGAGGTTGCTGGTGCTATCGACGTCGTCGTAGCGCATGGAGACCTTGATCTGCTGACCGGCGGGTATGGAGAAGTCGTTGCCGATGAGTTTGAGGTCGTCGACGTTGGACCATTGGAGGCCGGCGCGTTTCAGCTTGTCGCGATCGCTGGTTCCGCCATGGGATCCGGCGATGCCGCGGGAGGGGCGGGCGCCTCCGGCGAGGCGGGAGAAATAGAATCCGGTCTTGTCGCGCGCGGGGTAGGGGGATTCGTACCAGGCGCGCTTGACTGGGGAGGCGATTGGAGTGGTGGGATCGATGGTAGCGAGGTAGTAGGCGGCGACGGAGGCGTGGGCGTCGATGTCGTGCGTGCGGTCGATGACGGTGAGCTTGGTGTTGTAGGCGCGATCCACGGCTTGGCCGTCGAAGGTGGTGTTGAGTGAGCCATCGGATCGCCAGTAGTTGTCGGCGAAGATAACGTTGTCGGTGACGAGGATGGCGGGGTCGTAGATGGGGATGGGGACGGGGTCGAGAAAAGTCAGATGGTCAACCCAGACGCCGGCGCGACCGAGATGGGCGGCGAGGTTGGAGAAGATGGATGCGCCGCGACTTGGTCCGGCGAGCGCGATTTCCTGTTCGACGAGGGCGTGGCCGGTGGGTTTTTCGTTGAGGAGATACTTGGCGACTGGGTCGGCGATGTCGTCGGTTTGTGCGCCGGCGACATCGGACCAATCGAGCTTGATGATAATTTCGCCGCTGGCGGTGGTGTTGGGATCGGGGGATCCGGGGTCGCGGATGAAGGACTTGACCATGATCTCGCCGGAAGGTCGGGCGAGGGTCATGACGTATTGGGAAGCGCCGCCGGCGCGCGCGGCGATGAGGTTGGCGGCGCGGGCGACGTCGCCTTTGGCGCTACCGCCCTGACCGTGGGTGATGAGGGTGACGCCGGAGAGGAGTGAGCGGCGTTCGAGGGGTTCGAGAAGTGCGGGGAAAATCATTGGACCTCCGGGCGGATTATAGGGGGAGTTCCGTGAGTTGGGGCGGGAATCACCGGTGTGTTGAAGCGGACCGTCCGAAACTTGCGGATCGACCGATGGGCTTCCGCCCGCGGCTAAACCTTCGGAGTTTGAACGCGTCTTTTTTAGATGATCAGTGATTGGGTGCTCCATGCGCCGGGGCTGGAACCGTTGAAGAGTTCGGGTTTGAGGGAGGTTTGGGTTTCGTATTGGAAGAGGATTTGTTGGATGGCGGCAGTGGCGCGGTCGGTGTCTTCGAGGAGGACGGCGACGGTGCCGCCGGAACCTCCACCGGTGATTTTGGCGCCGTAGAGGCCTTGTCGTTCGCGTTTTTTCACCAGATCAACCAGCAAGTCACACTCGGGTGCGCCGAGCATCGCGTCGTTGGAGTAGGAGAGGTGGGAGGCGTACATGAGGTGACCGGCGCGGTCGAGGAGGGGGCCTCTTATTTTGGGGTCAGTCTCGGCGTCGGCTCGTTGTAAATAGTCTACGAAGTGTTGAACTCTTCTTGCTTCCAGGACGTGATGATCGGCGGCGTGTTGGATGGGGTACATCGTGTCCGGTTGGACTTTGGTGGCGGTCTCGATGGTGGAGCCGAATTTGAGGAGGAACTCTCCGCCTTTCATGTTTTCGGGGAGGCGCGGGCGGAAGATTTTTTTGTAGTCATCGGGGTCGAGATTGGCGAGGTAGCCGTGCATGGGATCGGCTTGGAGCTCGCGATTGGCGGCGTTGCCGATGTCGCGCATGGATTGAAGGATGACGGCGTGGGCCATGAAGGCGGCGCAGCGTGTGCGGGTGTAGGCGGCGCCGCCGACGGAGTGTTTGACGTTGGAGTTGATGCCGATGAATCGCATGCCGCGGGGAATGGGGAGAGGAGGCTGAAGCTCGTGGGGTTGACAGATGAGGCGGAGGAGTTGGCCTTCGGTGCCGGAGCAGCTGGTGACCTGATCCATGATGCCGCAGGGTGCGCCGACGATTCGGTTTTCGACCTGTTGGCAGAGGGCGGCGACTTGGAGCGGCTCGAGGCGATTGGTGAGGTTGAAGTGGCCGATGAGGTTCATCATGGTGGCGACTTCGAGGGCGGCAGAGGAGCTGACGCCGGCGCCGAGGGGGACGGTGCTGTAGACGGCGATGTTGAGACCTTGGATGGATCGGGGGACATGCCCCGGTGAAGCGGGGCACGCCGTTAGGTTGATGAGGTTTTGTTCATGGAGGATGAAGAGGCATCCGGCGATGTAGGCAGCCCACTTGCGTCCGGGTTCGTTGAATTCCTTTCGGAGATCGTCGACGGAATTCGTCGCGAGGGCTTCAAGAGGAATGCGAAGCGTGAACGGTTGGTGATCGTCGAGAAGGTTGAAGCTGAAGACCTGGAGCTGGCGGTCGGCACGTTCTTGAATTGCGACGGCGGCGGCGCGGTCGAGGGGCATTTCGCAGACGAGTGAACCGGTGTAGTCGGCGATGCCGCCCATGACGTCGAGGCGTCCGGGTGCTCGGCTGATGCGGATGGGGCTGGAGAAATCGAAATCGGCGCTGAGCTCTTTACGGAGCCGCGCGATCAGCGTGGGCACCGGCTCAAGGTTGATTAGCCGGTTGGGTTGCGGGGGCGATGGTGGCGGGTGCGACAATCTCCGGCTCCTTGGGCTGGGCTTCGAGAATGAGTTGGTCCATGAAACGTGTCTGCCCGGTGTTGAAGGTGGCGGTCAGGACGTAGCTTCGATCGGTGCGAAGCTGGGGAAACTCGAGTTGGAAACTATAGGTGCGGCTGGTGCGATTCCAGCGGGCATGTTGATCGTCGAGCGTGCTGAGGGTGCCGATCCAGGGGTTTTGGAGACGGTCGCCGCGGGGGTCGGCGTGATAGGCGCGGTAGGCGTAGATCTCGAAGATGACGGTTCCGGCGGCTTTGGTGGGATCGTTGAATTGATCGGTGAATTCAAGGAGAGCTTCGACGCCGTCGGGTTTGTTGTCGCCGGTCCAGTCTTTGACCTGTGTGAAAATCGGGTGGATGCGCATGGTGACGGGTGCGAACATGGCGGCTTCCGTGGCGGAGCGCGGGATGGGGGATTTGATGGATGAGCAGCCGGAGAGGATGAGCGGAAGCAGGGCGAGGGCGAGGCGGCGCATGATCGGCAATGTAGCGAAGGGTGTGATTGTTGTCATCCTGAGAGGTTGTGACTTTTTAGTAGCATGGGCGTCTCGCCCATGTTCTTCAGAAGAACGCATGGGCGAGACGCCCATGCCACTGTTGAAAACTGTCACAAACTCTGAGGGTAATCCCGAAGGATCTAGCCGCGAGTTGTCGCAGCTAGATCCTTCGGGGGTACCCTCAGAGCTTGTGAACTTCTCCTGTAGCACGGGCATCTTGCCCGTGTTGGCGATACAGACACGGGCAAGATGCCCGTGCTACAGTCAAATCTTCACAGACTCTCAGGATGACATCTCTCAACATGAGTAAGAGCACGATCAGCATCAGCAGGAGGAGCCAGGGCCAGAGGGAGATGATCCAGAGGTTCCAGAAGTGGGAGGTTGTGATGGTGAAGGAGAGAAGGTTGTGGCGGACGAGGTTGACGGCCCAACCTACGGGGAGGAGGAAGACGAGAAGGATGGCGAGGATGAGTTGGGCGCGGCGGTCGCGCCAACGCGGGAGACAGAGGGCGAGGGGAATGACGAGGAGTGAGGCGTCGTAGTAACGGTGGTAGATGGGGAGGAGGGTGAGGATGGCGAGGGGGGCGAGGAAAAGGAGTTCGTCAGTCGCGTGCTTCCGGCGACGGAGTTGGAATGCGTAGACGATGGCGGCGATTCCGGTGATCGTGAATGCGAGGGCGTGAGCGATGGCGCGGTGGGTGAACATGGCGTAGAAGGGGACTTGAAGGTTGAGGAGGTGGTCGCGGTTGCGGTTGCCGGTGGTGAAGTCGTTGGGGCCGTCGTGGGTGGAAGCGCGTTGGATGTTGTGGGTCCAATCGGAGAGCCAGGAGACGTGGCCGAGGTTGAGTCGGAGGATGGCGAGAGCAGCGATGAGCGCGAAGGTTGTGGATGCGGTCAACGCGATGCGCCAGCGGGAGGTGTAGAGGTAATAGAGGATGAACGGGGCGGCGAGTTGGAGTTTGAAGCCGGCGGCGAGAGCGAGGAGGATGCCGGCGAGGGTGTCGCGCTTGCGCGATGCGCAGCAGGCGGCGGTGACAATCAGTGCGACGGCGGCGATGGCGGGTTGGCCGGCGGCGATGGCGGATTGGATGGGGCCGAGGAGGAGGATCCAGGAGGCGAGGATCAGGGGAGTGCTGAGTGCTGAGTGATGAGTGCTGAGTGGGGAAGGCGGCGACACAAGTGTAGCCCCTACATGGCGGTATTTGAGGCGGGTGAGGTCGACAAGGGCGAGGATGGTGATCAGGAGCGCGAAACAGTTAAAGAGATACCAGGACCAGAAGGCGAGATTTCTTGGAAGGGCGGAGAACGGGTAGATGAGGGCCAGGGTGGTGGGAGGGACGATGGATTGGAGCCAGGAGATGTCGTGGAAATATTGTGTGCCGTCTTGTTTCCAGTTGCTGTAGAGGAGTTGCTCGTCGTAGGGATTTTGGCCGGCACCCCAGGCTCGGGACGCGGCGGAGTAAATCGCGAAATCCCATTGCCAGGCGCCGGGGCGGATACAGGTGCGCCAGGTGAAGATGCAGATGGCAATGGTGAGAAGTGGTACACCGATCCACAGCAGCCGCGGATGTTCCCGTTCCAGTGGGTGCATGGTGGGTTAGTACTCGAACGGGGTGCGGGCTACGGTGAAGGGGCGGTTTTGTCCTATGTTCAGGAGGAGACCTACGGCGAGGAAGCTGGCGACCAGGCTGCTGCCGCCGTAGCTGACGAAGGGGAGGGTTACACCGGTGACGGGCATGAGCTTGAGACAGACCATTAAGTTCAGGAAGGCCTGGCCTCCGAGGAGCGCGACAATACCGGGTGCGACGAGTCTGCCAAAGGGTTCTTTGGTGTGGGCGGCGATTTCAATGCCGGCGGCGAAGAGGACAGCGTAGGCGCCGAGCACGGCGGCGGCGCCCAGGAAGCCGAACTGTTCGCAGATGAGAGCGAAGACCATGTCGTTGTGGGCTTCGGGGACGTGGCGGCCGACGGTGAATTCGCCCATGCCTTTGCCGGTGAATCCACCGGAGCCGATTGCGGTGAGGGCGAGCTGCTGCTGGTAGCCGCGTTCGCGGCGGGTTTCCTTGTCATCGGCGAACATGGAGTAGACGCGCTCGCGCTGATAGTGCTTGACGAATTGCGGGAGGTGACGAATGACGGAGATGCTCGGGCAGATCGAGCAGACCTCCGCGGGGGCGCCAGCGGCAGCGGATTTCATGACGTGCTCGCCCGAGAACCAGAGCAGCGGCGCGACGAGCAAGCCGAGGACGAGGACGGATGCGAGGTGAAATAGCTTGGCGCCCGCGATGAAGAGCATGGCGAAGAGGACGGGGATGAAAGTGAGGGCGGTTCCGAGATCCGGCTGCTTGAGAATCAGCGCAATCGGCACGAGCGCCAGTGCGAAAGGCTGGAGCAATCCGAGAACGGTTCGGTAGTTTGAGCGAAAGCGCAGGTAGCGCGCCAAGACGAGGACGAAGGCGATTTTTGTGAGCTCGGCGGGCTGAAGGCTCAGGGGGCCCATGTTGATCCAAGCGTATGCGCCGCCGCGTTTGGGGACGCGGAAGAGGGCTTGGCTGTTTTGCGGGACGTGGGTGAACGGGATGATGGTGTAGAGAAGGAGGAGCAGGCTGAAGATGTAGAATCCCCAGGCAAATCGGCCGACCTTCTGGTAGTTCATTCCTTGCATCAGGAGCATACAGCCGGTGGCGATGCCGACGAAGATGAGTTGTTTGATACCGTCGGCTTTTGGGTAATACCAGATGCTGCAGGAGCCGAGGAAAGACAACAGCGCGACCGCGGCCAGGATGGGCCAGTTGGCGGTGATGGCGAGTTGTTGCCAGAGGGTTTTTAACATTGTGCGTTGTCAGTTGTCAGTTGTCCGTTGTCCGTTGTCCGTTGTCAGTTGCTGGTGGTTTATTGCGCATAGAGGTTTGCGACGACTGAACGTTGGGGGGCATTGGGGATGGCGATGATGTCGAGCGTTTCGCCTTCGTGGGGGATTCCGGTGTTGGTGGGGATCAGGGTGGAGAAGATTCTGTGGTCCGCGAGTTCGGGAATGGTGTAACGCACGAGGCGGGATCGGGGGGCCATGGCGGAGTGGCGAATGTCGTGGACGATGGCCTGGATGGGTTGGCCGTGGCGCCAGACATGAAGGACTTGAGAACGGCGGAACATGGCGATGGCGAGGAGGAGGATGACGATGGGGAGGAGGGAGAGGGGGATGACGAGTTCGGCGGGCCAGGAGAGGGGTTCGGTGCGGTCGGTCCAGCGGGAGGGTTGGTTGGGGTCGAGTTTGATTTCGAGTTCGCTGCCGATTTTGAGGACGCCGGGACCGGGCGCGAGGGTGCCGGTGAGGGTGGCGGTTTGTCCATCGGGCATCCTGGCGCGCAGGCGGACTTCGTGGCTGTCGGAGCGCGGCTGGGTCCACCCGACGCGGGTGCTGCCGTCCATGCCGACGACGGTGGCGGTGACTTTGATTCCGGTCTGGATCAGGTCGCGTTCCCGAAAGTTGGCGGTGACTCGGCTGGAGCCGATGAGGAGCATCGCGACGGTAAGGGCCAGGGCGCAGAGCCACCAGAAGCGGACGCGGAGGTCGCCCCAGGCGCGGCGTGAGCCGGTTGAAGTCACCGGGCGCGGTGGGTGGAGGGTTTCTTGAGATTCTTGATTCGGGTCGGTCACGGCAACAGGCTCCGGATTCGGTTCAAACGAGGAGTCTCTTATGTCCATTGAAGATAGTCGAATGGGCGGAGATTTCACCGTGGCATGGGCAAAGCAGGTGTGCGTCCTGGGCACGGGCAGGATGCCCGTGCTACGGGAAGCCCGGGATCGTCATTGATAACTAACGGGAGGAGACGGACTCCCTGGGTTGTTGTCGGAGCTTGAGATAACCGTGGCGGGCGCAGGCGAGGAGGGTGCGTTTGGCGATGTCGCCGGCGGCGGCGCCACCGGAGCCGCCGTGTTCGACCATGACGGCGATTGCGATCCTGGGATGATCCGCGGGGGCGACGCCGACGAACCAGGCGTGGTTGAAATGGGTTCCTTCCGCGCCCCAGCCGCGATACCAGGGGGTGTCGGTGGGATGGTCATAGGTTGCGGGGATGAGGGGGATCAAATCGCCGTGGGTGTCTTTGATCCGATGGCCTTCGGCATCGACTTTATATTCCGGATGACCCTGTGCGGTGCCGGTTTTTCCAGCGAGGAGGACTTCTTCCATATAGGCGCCTTTGTAGCCGGTGCCCCAAGGCTCATTGATGACGTGGAGCATCCCTTCCTTCGCGGCGGCGAGCGCTTCGCGCGAGAGATGGAGGTCGAGGCGATCAGGCAAGACTCGGTCATTGCGCCGAGCGCGGGGCGCGGTGGCAACGTTGCCGACGAGCAGCCTGGGCTTCATCCAGATTCCGTCGCGGTAGACGGTTGCGATGGCGTTGGCCATCTGGATGGGCGTGGCGCGCACGCGGGTTTGACCGATGCCGCTGAACCAGACGAGCGAGGGCGGGAAGCGATCGCTTGCGTGGGGAATGAGCCCGGCAGCTTCGGCGATTCCGAGTCCGGTTTCGTGTCCGAGGCCGAAGCGGTCGAACCAGGCGCCAAGTTTTTCGGGGCCGAGAAGATGGGCGAGGGTTTCGAAGTAGGTGTTGCAGCTTCGCTCGAGGGCATCGGAGAAAACGAGAGAGCCGTCGGGGTTTCCGTAGCGGCCCTTGTGGGGGAAGGCAGAGGGGATGCGATGGTGAGCCAGTTGTTCTGAAGTGACGCGGGGATCATTGCGGAAGCCCATGGTCCAGCACTTGCCGTCGAGTTGGCGCTTGCCGTCGATCATCAGATAGCCTTCGCAGGGGATTCCCTTCTGGACAGTCCAGGTTCCATCGGTGATGGCGCCGAGTCCGACGAGCGGCTTGACGGTGGATCCCGGCTCGAGCGTCGCGTGGGTGGCGCGGTTCATCAGCGGGGCGTCGAGAAACTGTTTCGCGTACTTATCGTAGTCCTCCATCAGCTTGTTTGGATCGAACGTGGGGAAGGACGCCATCGCGCGCACTTCGCTGGTGGCGATGTCGATGACGACGGCGGCGCCGTGCATGGGGACCTTGAGCGGGGGCCGATCCTGGTTGGTGTTGTCGGCGATCCTGGCGGTGTTGAAAAAGTATTGGATCTCAGAAACAAGATCGACGTCGAGGGTGGTTTGGACGTCTTTCCCGCGAATGGATTTTTGTTCGGCGACGATGTTGTCGGGTTCACCGGCGGGGAACTCGACGTAGCCGCGCGTGCCGCGGAGGGTGGGCTCGGCAAGCTGCTCTAAGCCACCGCGACCGGCGAGATCGTTGGACAGGTATCGGTTCCACTCCTCGCGCGCTTCATTGGCCGCGCTTTCGAGCTCCTTATCGTCGACGGTTCCGACGGTCCCGAGGACGTGACAGGCGGCGTCCTTCCGCGGGTAGACGCGAACGGAACCTTCGCGCAGCACGAGGCCGGGATAACGGTCGATCTCTTTGGCCAGTCGGGTGTAGGTGTCGGAGGAGATGTTGCGGACGATCGGGTGAGATTGTTGCTGATCGTCCGATCGAGTTTCGAAGCTGTCGATATCGACGTTGTCGTTCGTCCCGGCAGAGAGGACGCGCTGATACCAGGGCGCGGTGGTGGCGGTGGCGCTTTTCTTCTGATCGCTGGCTTTTGAGAATTTCCTGAACTGCAGGAATCGCTCGCGGATCTCGACGCGCTGCTGAATCGATTGGCGGGTTTCTTCAATTTTCTCGAGCGGCGCCCGGGTCTCGTTTGCGAGCGCGCTCCACATCTGATCGATGTCTTCCCTCACCTTGGCTTCAGCGCCTTGGATCAGAAGGACGCGAGTTTTTTCATCCGCGCGGCGATAGACGCCGGGCTGCGTGGCGGCGAGGCGCTTGAAGGCCTGGCTCCTGATCCAGGCGGGATCTTTGGCGATGGCGCCGTAATCGACGCAGGCGTCGATGCAGGGCTGATCGACGGCAATCTCGATTCCGCGGAAATCTTTGATGGTGCCGCGCACGGTCTCGATGAGATGGCGGCGGTGACCAAGCCCGAGGGCCTCCTTCTGCCACGCTTCGTGTGCGAAGACCTGGAGTTGAAAAGCTCGGCCGAGAAGGACAAGGCCGACGAAAAATAAGATGGACAACAGGACCTTCAGGCGACGTTCGAACATGGGGGCTCCATCCCTGCGTTTCCCGCGATGCGGCATCCATGCCAAATCATCAGGCGGTTCTAAGGCGCCTGCGGGAGAACGCGAACAGCTTTTTGATTCGTGTCAGAAGCCCCAGGACGATCGGGGCGAGGATCGCGGTGTACAGCGCGCTTGTGAACAGACCGGCCAGGGGAACGGTTGGTCCGCGGACCCAACCGTGCACGCAGATGACCGCGCCGACGATGAGACTTGCGACGAAGGCCATGGAAAAGTGGGTGACGGGGTGATTGCGGGAGATGACATCGTGCGTGCTGACCATGAACATGCCGACGATGGAATAGGATAGCGCGTACAGACCGAGGGGCGCGAGCGTGGTCATGTCCTGGAGGGCGCCAATGACGAAGCAGGCGAGGAGTGCCGAATCGCGCGGGGCGTTGAGGGCGATGAAGATGACCGCGAGCACGACGATGCTGGGGGCTGCGCCGCGGACGCGGACGAACTCGCCCATGCCCATCTGAATGCCGAGGGCGATGTAGGCGAGGATGAAGCAACTGATCCAGCGCATGATTTATCGAGCCGTGGGGGCGACCTTGGTGAGAACTTGTACTTCCTGGAGTTCCTTGAGGTTCCGCATGGGTTTGATGTGGACCTGAAAAAACTGCGGCGCATCGCGTCGCGAGGTGATGCTGCTGATCTGGCCGAGGCGTTGGCCGCGCAGGGTTGTGGGCCAGGCGGCGTCATAGAGGACGACTTCATCACCGATCTGGAGCTTGCCGGCATCTTTGGCGGTCATGGTGTCGATGAACATTGTTCCTTTCCCGGCGCCTTGGACGACGGCAAGCGTTGCGGTGTCGCGATATTTGCCGGTGAGGGAACCATCCGATTCCTTTACCCAATACTGGAATCGCGCGGTGACGCGGAAGGTCTTGTCGGTGATGAGCTGAACCTGCGAGCCCGCGGGTCCGACGCGGTCGATCCGCCCGACGAGGCCTTGGGTGTAGACGACGGCCATGCCCTGCATGATGGTGTCGCCGGTGGTTGGGGGGAGGATGAGGGACTCGCTGGTTCCGGTGTCGTCGCCGGCGACTTTCATGGTGCTGCACAGGGGACGGAGGTGGCCGAGCTGACGGCGCTCTTCATCAGTTTGCTTGAGCTGTTCGAGCTGGCCCATGAGAGCCATCACGCTGATGCGCAGGTCGTCGTTTTCGGCGCGGACGACGGTGAGATCGCGGTGATCGGGTTCGTGAGGCTTTGAGAAGCGGTCGTTTGCGGCGGCGGCGAGGTGGCGGACGGGGAGGGCGATGGGGGCGAAGAGGCCCTGGAAGTTGCGGATGCGGTTGGTGTATTTGGGATTGATGACGAAGGCCGAAAGCGTGCTGATAATCAGCAGCCCCACGAAAACCTGATTGAATTTCAATGCAGACATCCGTGTCCACTTTCGTAGCATGGGCGTCTCGCCCATGTTCTTGTCAAATGCATGGGCGGGACGCCCATGCTACGGAAGACCTAAAGATCGTCGGCGTCGGATTCGAGAGTGTCTTTCCAGAGTTCGAGATTTTCGAGATAGACGCTGGTGCCTCGTGCGACGCAGGTGAGTGGATCTTCGGCGAGGCGGACGTCGAGACCTGTTGCGTTGCTGATGACCTGGGGCAGGCCGCGGAGCAGGGAGCTACCGCCGGCCATGGTGATGCCGTTGTCGACGAGATCGGCGGCGAGTTCGGGGGCGGCTTGTTCGAGCGTGTGGGTGACGGCTTCGATAATGCTGTGGACGGGTTCCTGAAGTGCTTCGCGGATTTCCTGGGCGGTAACGACGGTCTTGCGTGGCAGACCGGAGATCATGTCGCGGCCGCGTACTTCCATGGTGGTGTCATCGACGCCGTTGGCGCATGCGGAACCGATTTCGATTTTGATTCGCTCGGCCATCTGGTCGCCGATGGCCATGTTGTAGGTGCGTTTCATGTGACCGACGATGGATTCGTCGAAGTCGTCGCCGGCGGTTCGGACGGAATTGCAGACGCTGACATCGGCCAGGGAGATGATGGCGACTTCGGTGGTGCCGCCACCGATGTCGATGATCATGCTGGCGGTGGGTTCGGTGACGGGAAGCCCGGCGCCGATGGCGGCGGCCATGGGTTCTTCGACGAGGAAGACGCGGCGGGCGCCGGCGCGCTCGGCTGAATCGAGAACCGCGCGTTTCTCGACGGCAGTGATTCCCGATGGAACGGCGATGACGACGCGGGGGTGGATAAAATGGTTTCGGCCCTGGGCGCGGCGGATGAAATACCGCAGCATGGCTTCGGTGATCTCAAAATCGCTGATCACCCCGTCCTTGAGGGGGCGGATGGCGGTGATGGATTCGGGCGTTTTGCCGATCATCTCCTTGGCGACGATCCCGACGGCGTTACCGTTCTGGAGGACGCGGTTGGTGCCTTTTTTGACGGCAACGACGGTAGGCTCGTTTAAGACGATTCCCTGCCCTTTGATGCAGACGAGTGTGTTGCATGTGCCGAGGTCGATGCCCATGTCGACGCTGAACATGCCGAGCAAGTGATCCAGAATCACGTGACGATCTCCTGCGGCGTCGATAGAGCGCGTTCCACGCGCCTCAGTCGTCACCGCGTTTACGCCGGGCAAGCCCGGCGGCTAAAGGGTTGTCCAACCGCATGAAGCGGACGTTTCGGGAGAGTTGAATTTTCATTCAACCCAGCCGGGATGGAGATCGCGATGCGTTTGACGGGAACTCCATCCCGTTTCGGCAGCACGAAGCTGAATTGACGCCCGCTCCATCGGGGCCGACCGCGCTCGCTTTTGCCCATTCATTCGCATGCGAAAGCGGGTGCAAGGAACCACTCCCGAGTGCGGCAAGTCGATCGACATGATTAAAATACAGTGCCTGATCCCCCTTCGCAATCGTTCGGGGCGGGTTAAATAGCCCTTTTCGCGCATAGGTCGCGCGGATGAAGGTTGGGAAGAGTTTTGATTTTGTCCTATGCGGCGTCGGCGAGTTGGCCCTGGACCTGGATGATGTCGGGCAGGCGGTGGATGAGGGCATCGACGATTTGTTTGTCGAACTGGGTGCCGCTTCCGTCCTTGAGGATCGTGAGGCATTTTTCCAGGGCGAACGGCGGCTTGTACGGGCGGCGGCTGGAAAGGGCGTCGAAGACATCGGCAACGGAGGTGAGCCGGCCTTCGATGGGGATTTGGTCGCCTGCAAGCTCATTCGGATAGCCGTTTCCGTCCCAGCGTTCGTGGTGGGTCATGGCGATTTCGGCGGCCATTTTCAGCAGAGGGGAGCCATATTCGACCGGGCCGGTGCGGAGACGTTCCTGCACCCGGCGGGCCTCATCGTGATGTTCGGGGAGCGGGTCGATGATCATGCGGCCATATTCGCAGTGCTCCTGCATGATGTGGAATTCTTCCGGCGTGAGCTTGCCGGGCTTGAGGAGGATCGCATCAGGGATGCCGATCTTTCCGACATCGTGCAATTGCGCGGCAAGCTCGATGACGGCCGCGTGACCTTCGGTGAATCCGAGTTCGCGGGCGAGGATGCCGGCGTATCGACCGACGCGGATGACGTGCCGGCCGGTGTCGTCATCGCGATACTCGGCAGCGCGCGCGAGACAGTGCACGACGCGCAGGCGGGACGCTTCCAACTCCGCGGTTCGCAGCGACACTTCGTGCTCGAGCCGTTCTGAATAGCGAGCGAGATGATCCTGATGCGCCTTTACCATCAGCGCGTTGCGGACGCGGGGGACGAGATCGCTGGCGTCGATGGGCTTGGCGAGGAAGTCAGTAGCGCCGAGTTCCAGAGCCGTTGACTTGGTTTGCTGATCGGTGGATGCGGTGAGAATCAGGACGGGCAAGTGCGCCAGGGCCTGATCGGTTCGGACGGCGTCGAGGATCTGGAGGCCGCTGACCTGCGGCATCATGACGTCGAGAAGGACAATGTCCGGCTTCTCAGCGCGGATCATCGCGAACGCATTTGGCGAATCGGTGGTGGTGATGAACCGTTCGTAGCCCGCCAGCTGGAGGTATTTCCGAACGACTTTGATGTTCAGCGGCTCATCATCGACGATCATGATCTTCGCGGTGGCATCGACCGATCGGCGCGGCGGCTCGCTGCCCATGAACGGGACGCGCGAGTCGTTTGAATCGCTTTGTTCTCTCTCTCGGTGAATCATCATTATCCAAGGGACGGAGTTTGCTGTTTAACCGGCTCATTGATTTCGCCGGGCACGACGATTTGAGAGGCGAGCTGTTTCAACTCGTCGATCTGTTGCTCGACTTGGTCGAGGTTGAACTCCTTCGCCATTTGCTCGAGCCGGCGCGCCGGGATCGTGAAGGCGTCGAAGCCGGCGGTGCCGCCCGATCCTTTAAGCCAGTGGGCGAGAGACGCGACGCGATCAAGCTCACCGACTTCGCAGGCATTTTGCATCTCGTTGAGCTGGAATTGCAGGCGATCGACGAACTCGACAACCACTTCGCGGAAATCGGCGTCGTGGGTGGGGAGCGTGGATTCCATCGGGCCTTGCCAGCCGCGTCGCGCTGGCGCTTTGGGAATTGCCGATGCGACCGGCGTGGCTTCAACAACGGAGCCGGTGACCTCGGCGATTTTCCGCAGGAGCACATCCACCTCGATCGGCTTCGGGCAAAACGCGGTGCAGCCGGCGGCGATGCACTTCTCTTCTTCGCCCTTCATGGCGTGGGCGGTGAGGGCGACGACGGGGACCTTCGAACCGGTTTTGCGCAGCTCGGTGACGGCGGTGTAGCCGTCCATGATGGGCATCTGCATGTCCATCAAGACAACGTCGTATTTGCCGCTGAGGGCTTTCTGCAACCCGTCGCGGCCATTGCGCGCTTGTTCCACTTCCAGGACGCCGGCGCGGTGGAGGACCACGGAAATGAGCTTTTGGTTGGATTCACCGTCGTCGACCGAGAGGACGCGAAGCGCGGGGAGACGCAGCGTCTTCTCCTCGTCGTTGTCTTCGCGAAGCCCGATCGGCATCGCTTCGAGCATGACGATCCCGTCGAGGGGACCAGTTTCGATGGTGATGATGAAGGTGCTGCCTTTGCCGTACTCGCTGCTGACGGCGATCGATCCGCCCATGGCTTCGGCAAGCTGGCGGCTGATGGCGAGGCCGAGACCCGTGCCCCCGAAGCGGCGCGTGATCGAGGTGTCGGCCTGGGAGAAGGGCTGGAACAGGTTGTTCACGGAGTCGGCCTGGATGCCGATGCCGGAATCCGTGATCTCAATAGCCAGCTTCGAGACGCCGTCGTCGTCGACGTGACGGGCGAGGACTTTCACCGATCCCTTCTCCGTGAACTTGATGGCGTTGCCGACGATGTTCGTGACCACCTGGCGCAGGCGGGTTGGGTCGTTTGCAATGGTCTCCGGCAGTTCGCCTTGCCAGTCGTAATCGAGCGAGATGTTCTTTTGCCTGGCGCGCACGCGGAGCACCGTGATCACTTCATGAATGACTTCGTGAGGGGAGAACCGCGTGTGCTCGACTTGCAAACGGCCTGCCTCGATTTTCGAGAGGTCGAGGATGTCGTTGATCAGTTCGAGCAGGTGCTGCCCGCTGGAGTGGATCGTGTCGAGGTATTCCTTTCGTTCCGCTTCATTCTCCTCGTAGCCGCGGCGGAGAATATCGGCGAAGCCAAGGATCGCGTTCATCGGCGTCCGGATTTCATGGCTCATTCGCGCAAGGAACTCGCTCTTGGCGCGGTTCGCGGCCTCGGCGACCTCCTTCGATTTGTGCAGCTCGATCTTCTGGGATTCCAGTTCCGTCACATCATCGAAGCTGGCGAGAACCCCCCGGTATTTGCCGTCCTGACCGAGCACCGGCGAGCAGTTCACAGCGAAAGTGCGGACGGTGCCGGCGCTATCGCGCAGGCGCAGCATTACGTTTCTCTGGGCGGATTTCTCGCGAAGCGCATCCACCCAGGGCTTGGGCGCTGTCTCATTGGCATGTTCGACCCACGGCATTTGTGCAATGCGGACGCCTAAAAGTTCCTCGGGGGTTTTGCCAACCAGGCGCGCGAAGGCGTGATTGGCGAGAACGATGCGCTCCTGATTGTCGAGCACGAGCAAACCTTCGGTGAGCGTGTCGAGCGCGGATCGAACGCGTCCGGGCACGACCTTGGATGGGTCAAGGTGCTGGAGCATCTTCCGCAGGTACATCACGAAGAACAGGTAAGACGCGGCGGAGACGAACACCACCAGCTTCACGGATGGATGAAAGACGTAGGCCCAAATTCCAGTCCCGCCGGCGATGGGCTTAAAGCGAATCTCGACGGTTCCCCAGCGCGAATCGTTGGCCATGATGGGGACGTAGACGTAGGAATCGACCGCTTCTTGCGAGCTCTTTTGCTGCCAGGCGGATTCGTGATCGCCGACGACCGCAACGAAGTTGCCTTTCTGATCGCGCACGGCGGCGGAGAGGATTTCGGCGTTGCGTCCGGCTATGCCTTGAAGCGCCGCTTCGAGGCCGGCCCGATCGCCGCGGGTTGCCAGGACGGAGCTGCAGACGGCGACGGCTTCGCAGAGCCGGGCGCGCGATTCCACGATCAGCTCGCGCCGGCTCGGGACCATCCCGATTGCCACCGCCAGCATCAAGACGCTCGAAAGCAGCGCCACGAGCCCGAAGGCGATTCGCCATCTTGCTGAAAGTCGGTTCATGACCCTTCTCCTATCAAACTTTCGGCTCGTTCAACCATCGGACGGTCGACGAGCGATTCCAGCGATTCCCCGTCTTCCAGCGCCCGCCGACGGCGACGCTCGGTCTCATCTTCAAAGTGATCCAGGATGGGCAGCGGATCGATGACGCGCCACGGGGGCATGGTCGAGAGCAGGCTGGCGACGAGGTAGCCGGCGCGAATGGTCCACAGGATGTAGACGATCGACATGCCGAACGTGACGAAGGATGCGGTCCCTGCGACGAGGTGCAGCGTGCTGGCTTCCTCGGTCATTTTTTTGTGGAACTCATCGAGCTCCGTCCACAGCTTGCCAGCTTCGGTAACGAATTGAACTTGCTGCGCGCTTTGTGCCGGCGTGAGCTGCGGTGCGACCGGGGCGGGCGCCGGTCGGGGCGCCGCCGGAGGAACCGTCGCGAGGCGCGGCGCGGATGCGACTGTGTTTGAAGTCTGACCCGCGTTGTTTGCGACGGTGGGAGCCGCAGGCGCTGGGGCAGGCGCGGCCGCTGGCGGCGCGGCCTCCGCCGGCGCGACAGCGGCGGGCGCGGACGCCTTTCCTGATGCGATCGGGGCATCGGCTTTGAGGTCGGGTGCGGGAGCGGCCGTTTGCGGGTCGACGTCTGCCGGCGCGGCAGCGGGTTCATCACCCGTCCCGCCGCCGGTCCCCTTGCTGCTTGGCGGGCGAGCGCTCGTGTGACCGAACGGCGGCAGAGGGATCTGCGCGTAGCCGCCGCTTGTTTGGTCGCGATCGGTTTTCGGATCGTCGATAGATGGATCCGGCGTCGGTACTCTGGCCGGGGGCTGTGGCGTGACAACGGGCGGCGGCAGCGGAGTGCCGGACGAGCCGCCGGAAGTCCGGGTGATGACGAACCTGGTGTTGACAGTGGCCGCGCCGCTCCTGTCGGATGCGATGAAGTCGAACCGATCGCTGCCGCTTCCGCCGTCGGTGCGGTATTCGAGCCGGCCGGCATCAACGTCGGCTTGCGTGAAGGAGCCACCCAGTTTCAAGACGGCGTTGTTCAGCGCGAGCGATCCGCCCGTCGGGATCCTGGTCAGCTTGTACGTCAGTTCCGCGGCCGTGTTGTCAGCATCTTCGATGCGGAGCGATTGTTTGGTGATCGTCACCGCCGACGCACCGGAAATATCGAGTCCGGTGTTTGCCGCGACGACGGGTGCGTCGTTTACCGGATTCACCTGCACGTTCAACGGGACATCGACGGACTTTCCGCTGGAATCGGTCGCTCGGATCAGGATCTGCGCGACGCCATTTGCGTCCCTGGCATACGCGAGCTTCAGTTGGTGCGTCGCGGGATCGATCGCCGCGGAAGTGAAGAGACCCGCGTTGGTGTTGGAGACCAGCAGGTAATCCAGTGAACTGGACGGGTCATCGATATCGCTGAACCAGGTCGGCAGATCGAGCACGCCGGCGGGGCTGTCCTCATCCACCACGATGTCGCTGAGCCCCGCGCTGGTCGGCGAATCATCGATGGACGTGACCGCGAAGGAGAGCGTGTCATCGTCGGCCAACGGAGCGCCGGCGCCTGAGTTCCCGAGATCGTCGCTCAGGGTTCGGATCCGGGCGGCGCCATTGAAATCCGCGTTGGGATCGAACTTCAGCCCATCGAGCGCGGCGTTAATGGCGGAAAGTGTGCCGTCGATCGTCAGCATGACATCATCGGCGCCATCTCCGGCGATGAACGTGAGTCCCGTCGTTCCGTTGAGTGTGAGGCGGCCATTGGTCGCCCAGAGGCTGACACGCACGGTGGAGCTACCCGCGTCAACATCCGTAATCGTGATCTTGTTCGTGCCGGACAAAACCAGCGGTTGATCCTCCTGTGCGACCACCGATGCCGGCAATTGATTCACTGGGGCGTCGTTAACGGAAAGCAACTGGATCGAAATCGAGTTCGTTTTGGTGGCGGGCCCGCCGAGACCCGTGTTTCCCTGGTCCTGAACATAAACTTGCAGCGAGGTGAAGCCGTTGTAGTCGGCGGCGGGCACGAAGGTCAGGCCGTCGAGTGCCGCATTGATCGCGGCAAGCGTTCCGCTGAACGACAGGGTTCCGTCGGAGACGCCATCGCCGGTGGTGAACGTCAGGCCCGCGGTTCCGGAAAGCGTGAGCCTGCCGTTTGGCGTCGAAAGTGAGACCGTCAAGGTGCCGCTTCCGGCATCAACATCGGAGATGTTGATCTTGGTGCCGCCGGTGAAGATGAGCGTCGCATCCTCGTTGATGATTTGATTGCCTGGATCTCCAATGGCGGGCGGATCGTTCGTGGCGGTGACGTTGACGCTGACACTGGCGGTTGCGGTCAGCGGCCCGCCGAAGCCGGTGTTGCCCTGGTCGTTTACCGTAAGAGATACGACGGCGGTTCCGTTGAAATCGGCGGCGGGGAGGAAGGTCATTCCGTCGATCGCGGCATTGATCCGAGCGAGGGTGCCGGTGAAGGTCATGGTCGCGTCGCCGTAGCCATCGCCGACGTTGAAACTAAGACCGTTGATGCCGCCGAGGGTGAGCGCGCCGTTGGTGGATGAGATCGTGACGCGGAGCGCGCCCGAGCCAGCGTCGGAATCCGCGATGGTGATCGCGTTGCCGAAGACGCTCCAGAAGGTGAGGGCGGTGTCCTCATCGACCGATTGAGTCGGCGGTACGCTGATCGTCGGCGCCTGGTTGGTTGCATTCAGAGTGAGGTTCACCGTCGCGGAGGCGGATTGGGCGCCGCCGGCGCCGGTGTAACCTTGATCGTTAACGTTAATCTGCATGCTGGCTGCGCCCACCAGACCGGGCGCCGGCATGAAGATTAGACCATCGAGCGCGGTGTTGATCGCGGCCAGGGTGCCGGTAAACACCATCGTGGAGTCACTCGCGCCGTCGCCGGTCACGAACATGAGTCCAGCCGTGGTGCTAAGCGTGAGGGCGCCCTGCGCCGACGACAGAGTTACCTTCTCTACGCCGGATGCGGTGGCGTCGACATCAGAAACCATGATCGCGTTGCCGCTGTTGATGGAGAAGATCAGCGGGTTGTCTTCATAGCCGGTCTGCGCGCCGGGCGCATTGACGGCGGGGGAGTCGTTGACGCTCGTAATATTGATCAGGAAACTGTCGCCCGTCAGCCGCGTCCCGCCCGACCCGTTGTTTCCTTCATCGCTCGTAATAATCTCGATTGAACCCTGCCCGCTGGCGTCGGCGTCGGGAATGAAGATCAATCCCGCCAGCGCTTCATTGATTTTGGCGAGCTTGCCCTTGAAGGTGATGGTGGCATCGGCGTCGCCATCGCCCACGAGAAATGCAATCCCATTCTTGGAACCGAGGGTCAGGACGCCCCCGGTGGCGGTGACGGTGGCCTGCATGGTTCCCAGACCGGCATCCACATCGCTCACCACAATCGCGTTGCCGTTCGCGCTCGAGAAGCCCAGCGGCGTGTCCTCGAGAATGGTCTGCGTCGAGGGAACGGCATTCACCGGCGCATCGTTCACGGCAATGACCTGGATGTTCACGCTGCTCGTGTCGGTTTTGGCGCCGCCGGAACCGCTGTTTCCCTGGTCGTTGGACGTGATGTTGAGGGTGGGTGCCCCGCTAAAGTCGGCGTTCGGGGTGAACACCAGCCCTTCCAGCGCGTTGTTGAGGTCTGCAAGGGTGCCGGTGAAAGTGACGGATGGATCCAGGTTCCCATCGCCTACGGAAAACGTGAGGCCATTGATGCGGCTGAGGGAGAGCTTCCCGTTGGTGGATTGGAGCGAGATTTTCATGAGCCCCGAGCCGGCATCAGAATCGGCGACGGAAATGCCATTCCCGCCCGCGGCCGAGAAAACCAGGTTCCCGTCCTCGCTCATGGTCTGCGTGGCAGGCACGGAATTGACCGGCGCGCTGTTGCCCGGCGCCGTTCCGATGGTCAGGGTATCCGCGTCCGTTTTTGCTCCACCGGCGCCGCTCGATCCGAGATCGCTCGTCGTAATATTGATGAAGGCGTTTCCCAGGAGGATCAGGGGCGGCGAGTAATCCATCCCGTTGAGCGCGTTATTGATGGCGGCGATGTTCCCTTGAAAGGTCATCGTCGAATCCGCGCTACCGTCGCCGGAGGTGAACGTCAGGCCCGCCGTGCTGGCCAGTGTCAAGGTTCCTGTGGACGCCGAAAGAGTGACACGCATGGCATTTAATCCGGCGTCGATATCGGCGATCGAGATCACCGCGCCGCTGGATGCACCCAGATTGAGCACGCCGCCGCCGGCGACGCTTTGAGAAGGCGGGAGCGTGTTCACCGGCGCATCGTTCACCGCCGTCACGGTGATGGGTACGCTGTCAGAATTCCCAAGCGCGCTCCCGGTGCCGTTATATCCCAGATCGTTTGTGGTCAGGTTCAGCGTGTAGACACCACTGGCATTGGCGGGTGGCACATAGGTCAATCCATCGAGCGCATCGTTGATGCGGGCGACGGCGCCGGTGAAGGTCATGGTCGCATCCGCGATGCCGTTGCCGGTGGTAAACGTGATCCCGGACAGCGACGCTAGAGTCAAAGACCCGGCGGTGACGCTCAGGGTCACCTGGATGCTGTTGTTTGCGGCGTCGACATCGATGACTCCGATCACGTTGCCGTTCGTAGCCGAGAAAATCCGAGCATTGTCTTCCGCGATTGTTTGAGCGCCAGGAACAATGTTGACAGGTGCATCGTTAACCGGCGAAACCGCGATGCTTGCGCTGGCGGACGCGGCGCTGAACGCGGTAAACCCGCCGTTGATCGTCACGTCCGCGGTTGCGCCGGCGGTTCCTGTGGTTTGATCCCAGGCGCGGAACGTGATGCCGCTGCTGACCGTGCCGCTGTAGTTCGCATTGGGGACGAAACGAATGCGCGCGCCCGCGCCTGAAGGTAGCAGCCGCGCCGTTGCGGCGGCGGGGGAAACGAAGTTGCTCCAGTTCGATCCGGCATCGGTGGTGTACTCCCAGGCGCCGTTGGTGTTGTCCACACCCGTCACCGCAATGCCTTGAAGCGCGCCCGAATCGGCATCACGCGCCAATCCGCCGGAGATCAGCGAGGAGACGAGTGTGCCGGGGTTGCTTGTGTCATCTTCGACGATCGTAGCGAGGTTGTTGCTCCATCGAAGGCTCGGGGCGCTGTTGCCGGCCGCGGTATCGCTCGCGTGCATCTGCGAGATCTCCGCCGCGGTCAACGCCGCGTTGTAGATCCGTGCCTCGTCAATTCGTCCGGCAAAAAACTGGCTGGTGGATTGGCGGCCACCGATTCGAAAATCATTAAGCGCGGGATCGACATCCCCGATCGTGCTGGCTCCATTATTGTAGCTCGCGGTGGAGGAGCCGTTGATGTAGAACGCCACGTTGCCGCTGCTGAAGGTGACGGCAACATGCGTCCACGCATCCAGCGGAGCAACTTCGTTTGAATTGAGCCAGCTCCAGGTTCCGTTGGGTCGGGCAAACGCGGCACGCACGCTCCCGTCGCCAAACCGCGTGATCTCGTACTCGCCCTCCTTGTTCATGATGATTCCGCCCTGCATCGGATCAGAGCCGTTGGCGGTGGGATAGATCCATGCATCCAGGGTGACGGCATTGGTCATCACGAGGCTCGCCGGCGCTGGGACGTGAACAAAATCGTTTGCGCCATTAAGGCGGAAGGCGGTTCCGATTCGACCGGCGCCGAACGTGGCGCCGTTGACGAGGACGCCATTGTTGGTCGCGACCGCATCGATGGCGTTTCCCTCCGCCTGCCACCATCCGACCAGGCTGGGCGGATTGCCCGCCAACAGGACCCGCGGCGGAAGTGATTCCAGACACGTCGGGTTCTGCATCCGCCGGCGCGGCGGCACGGGCGTTTCCATCCGGCGCAGGACCGCCAGGTATTGCCAGAACAGCAACTGATGTGCATGCGACTGCGGCGTCATGTCGTCCTTTACCGATCCGCATGAACCGCGAGCGCACGCCCAGCGGCCATACCATCCGCAAGATCGGCAGAAAACGCATGCGAGTGAATCCAGGCAAAATCCCCCCGATCCCTACGATCCTTCCAGTATCGCGGCGCGTTCCGATAACTAAAACACGACCACCGGCGCGTCCGAATTAAGGAAAATCGGGCGTTCTCAATCGTCCGGTAAATCGAGATGGGAGACTTCACTATTCAGATCGTTCATGCTGAGTCATCATGCGGCTTCGCCGCACCCGCGATCGATGAAATGGGACTGTCATCCTGAACGGTACTCCGTGAAGGATCTGGGTCGGTCGATAATCGATGCCAGATGCTTCGGATTACCTCAGCATGACAATTCAGCGCAATGCGCGGACATTTTCAGAGCAGATAATCCGAAGCATCTTGCATCCGATCACCGATCCAGCAGGATCCTTCACGGAGTACCGTTCAGGATGACGGTTTTTTTCATGCATCGTGGGTGTGGCGCAGCCACGTGATGACTCAGAGTTTGTGATCTTTTCCAGTAGCACGGGCATCCTGCCCGTGTTGGCGATACAGGCACGGGCAAGATGCCCGTGCTACAGTCAGCTTTTTTTTACACACTCTCAGGAGGACATTGTGCCAAGAATGGGCGTTGCACCGGGGTTTGAGAGACTTGGTCAATTGTTGTTTGGGAAACGTGGGGGATCGTGTAAAATAGAATTGCGTCGTTCGTTGGTCACAAGGGCATTCCCGGGAAACGGGCATTCTGACTGGGAGAATCGGTGTCGGCAGCGATCGTGCAACGTCTGCGCGCGGGCAGATTTCGTCATGTGGTTTTCGCCAGGGGGCTTGGCGTTCGGCGCGCGCTGAATTTTGGGGCGGCGGTTGCGGGGCCTCATGAACAGCAGAAGACCGAGGGAACACTTTCGGCGGAGGAATCCTCGTTCATGCGATGGTTGTTTAGAAGGGGATCGCTCGATGTGCGCCATTATCGAACGGAGACGCTGCACCGGCGATTGGCGGCCTGTTTGCGGGCGCTGCGGGCGAGCGATGTTCGCGATGCGAAGGCGATGCTGGTTCGGGATGAATCGCTGGTGCCGGTGGCGATCAGTGCGATGGTGATTGGGGTGACTTCGTTCTTTCGGGACTCTTCGGTTTTTGATTATCTGACGGTTCACGTTTTGTCGCATCTGGGCAACGGGTCGAAGCCGGCGCGGATCTGGAGTGCGGCGTGTTCGGACGGGGATGAGCTGTATTCGATCGCGATGCTGCTGGAGGAGATGAAGCTTCTGAACGGGGTGTATTTGTTGGGGACGGATTGCCGGAGCGACGCGATTCGACGGGGGCGTTCGGGCAGCTATGACGCCCAGGCGGTGCGGGATGTGCCGGCGCCTTGGCTGGAGAAGTATTTTGTGAAGGCGGGGGAGCGCTATGAGATTTCGAAGCGGTTGAGAGATGCGGTGCAATTTCGGACGGCGGACATGGTGGAGATTTGTGAGCCGGGCTGGTGGGATGTGATCCTTTGCAGGAATGCGGCGATGTATCTTCGTCCCGAGAGCGCGGGCGGATTGTGGGAGCGGGTTGAACAGATCCTGCGCCCGGGAGGACATTTGGTGTTGGGGAAAGCGGAGCGGCCGGTTGGGGCGATGCGTTTGAGCGCGGTGTCGCCGTGTATTTATCGACGGGACCGAGGGTAATTCATGCTGCAAGATGCCCAGGAGAGAGTCCAGGCGAAGCCGCTGTGGCTGAGCGTGACGATCGCGCTGTTGCTGCTGGCGGTAATGGCGTGGATCCGTCTGATGCTTGTTCCGGATCGGGTGGTCCCGATCGGATATGGCGCGCCGCTGATCGCATTTATCTGGCTGCGCGATCGGCGGTTGTTGTGGATGACGGCCGGGCTGTTCGCGATTCTGACGTGGGTCAAGATTTTCGTGGTGTTACCCGCTGCGCCGGGGGCAATTAACCTGCATCCGGGAGCGGATGCGCTCATCATTGTGCTGGATCTGCTGGTGATCACCGGGGTGGTGCACCTGGTGATCGGGGCGCGGGCGCGGCTGGAGGGTTTTAATCTACAGCTTGGGGCGACGAACGAGGATCTTTTGTCGCGCGAGGAAGAGATTGCGAGGCAGAACGAAGAGCTTCAGAGCCAGAGCGAGGAATTGGAGCGGCAGAGCGAAGAGCTGCGGGTGGCGAACGAGGAGCTGGCGCAGCGGGAACAGATGTTGGAGACCATGCTGGATCTGTCGCGGGCGCTGACGGTGGAGCTGACGCAGGGGCAGATCATGGAACGGATCTGCGAGACGCTGTGGCACTTGATCAATGGACCTGAATCGGCAGCGGCGATTCTCGTCAAGGATGGGGATCACGTTACGGTGAGATGTCATTATGGATTCGGGGCGGAGGGAATTATTGAGGAGAAGATTGCGTACAAGGATTCATTCGCCTCGCTGGTGGTGGCGCAGATGCGGACGGGGTATGTGGAGGACGTGTCGCTGCGCCCGGACCTGAAGTTACCGAGGCCGGCGACTGGGGAAGCGGTGCAAGCGGTGCTCTCGGCGCCGCTGATCATTCGAGGCAAGGCGGTGGGGACGTTGGAGATTTACAGCCGGGTAAAGCGCTCGTGGAGCGACGAGCATGTGGCGCTGGCGGAGTCGCTGGCGGCGCAGGCGGCGATTTCGCTGGATAACGGGATTTTGTTTGAGGATGTGGAACGGGAGCGAAGCCGGTTGTCGGCAGTGCTGCGCGCGGTGCCGTTCGGTCTGATGATCTGCGACGAGAATTGCAATACCGTTCGGGCCAATCCGGCAGGGGCGGCGATGTTGAACATTCCGCCGGAGACGCCGCTGTCCGTGCAGGAAGCGTTTGGGCATTTGGTGGCGCTCGAGGATGGGCGGCAGATTGGAATCGAGGATCATCCGATCGTGATCGCGGCTCGCTCAGGAAGGGAGACACACGGGCAGGAAAACGAGTGGATTCTGGCGGGTGGGCGGCGGATCAACGTGCTGATCAGCGCGGTGCCGGTGCGCGAGCGGGATGGAAAGGTGGTCGGCGCGGTAAGCGTGAAGGCGGATATCACGCCGATGAAAATGCTTCAGCGCGAGATCGACCTTCGGCGTCGCGAGGCGGAAGAAGCGAACGTGCGCAAGACGCGGTTCCTGGCGGCGGCGAGCCATGATATTCGTACGCCCGCGAATGCGATTTCGCTGCTGGCGGAGTTGATCAAGAGGACGGCGGATAAACCGGCGTTGGCGGGCGAGTGTCAAGCGCTGGCGGGAGAGTTGCACGCATCGAGCTTGTCGTTGGTGGACCTGGTGACGAACGTGCTGGATGTGACGCGGTTTGATACGGACAAGCTGGAGTTGCGGGAGTCGGATTTTCCGCTGGGCGCGCTGTTAGATGAAGAGGTGCGGCAGGTGATGCCGCTGGCGGCGGCGAAGGGATTGGAACTGGCGGCAGAGCGGGTGATGCCGCAGGTTTGGCTGCGCGCGGATCGGATTAAGCTGGGGCGCGTGGTGGGAAATCTGCTGAGCAATGCGATCAAGTTTACCGACAAGGGAATCGTGAAGGTGACCACGCGACGGTTGGCCGATGATGGGATCCAGATCGCGGTGACGGATTCGGGGATCGGGATTTCGCAGGACAACCTGAACAAGGTGTTCGACGAGTTCTACCAGATCTCGGATCCCAGCCGGTCCAAGGGATCGGGGCTGGGGCTGGCGATCAGCAAGCGCCTCATCGAGGCGATGGGCGGAGGAATTAGCGTGAAGAGCGACATGGGGAACGGGAGCACGTTCATCATAACGCTGTCTGGGTCCATGTTGATCCCGAGGCCCGATGCGGTTGCGGCGGTGAAGCCGTGAAGTGGGGAAGCGGTGGCGAATGTGCGTGATCGTGTCCGAGTGATCGTGAGCGGGAAATGGGGGCGCGGGGATGTTGAAGCGCTATGGGGCGATTCAGGGAGAAAGATTCTGCCGGAAGTGGAAGCGATGATCGAGCGGGAGTGGGCACGTGCATCGGCGCGGCTTAGGGAGAAGCTTTTTGATGGGCCGATGTGTCGCCTGGAAGAGTGGACCGCGGGCGAGAAGGTGGAGCTGGTTTTGTCGCCCACGAGCTACAAACTTTTCCTGGGGACGAATCTGGAGCATGGGGAGCTTGCGGATCGTTATGGGGAGGAAGTTCTCGCCAACGCGGTGGGACTAAGCTGCGCGCTAGAGACGGCGGATGCGTGGCTTCTGTTTGGGAAGCGGAATGATTCGGTGGCGTATTATCCGCGACGGGTGCATCCGTTTGCGGGGGCGCTTGAAGGGCTGGATGTCTTTGAGGAGATGATGCGGGAACTTGATGAAGAGTTGTCGTTAAAAGAAGAGGATGTGGGGGAGATGTGGTGCCTGGGAATGGTGGAGGATTTGGGGCTGAGACACCCGGAGTTGGTGTTTTGGGTGAAGTCGAATCGGACGAAGGCGGAGATCGAGCAGGGGTTGGATCGGACGGAACATCGGGGCATTGTGGCGGTGACGTGTGACCGGGAGGCTGTCGCTCAAGCGATGGAGGATCCTGAGTTTACGCCGGTCGCGGTGGGGACGCTGCTGCTTTGGAGCGGGATGGAGCGGGGCGGTAAGCGTTAGGGACGCCACTTTGCTTATTGCAAAAAGTTGCAGTTCATGGGTATCGTGAAGTGATCCACTTACAAGGCGATACGTATGCGACAATTGGTGCGAGCCTCGACCGGGATTTTTGCGGCTTCGATTTGTGGGGTTGCGCTTTTGATTGCGTGCGGAAGTGCCAGCGCGGGGCCGGTGTTGACGGGGGTATCGGGGACGGGACATGTGCATCTCACCGACGTGATTGATCCCCACGACTCTGATAAGCAGGGGCCGATCACGGCGGGAACGTCATCGGTCGAATTGATCGGATTTTCGAAAGAGGATGCATCGGTGAGATGGGACATCAGCTCGGAAGACTCCATCGGCCGGCTGGCGGTGGATCTTCATGCATTCGGCGGGCTGGGAGGAAGCGGGTTGGCAGAGGCGACCATCCGGTTCACCGTTGATTCTCCGGCGACCTACCAACTGGTGATGAACTTTCCCGAATACGGAACGCGCTCGGATGCTTCGATCGACGGAACGAAGCTTGGCTTTTTCTATAACTTCCAGAACCCTGAGCCGGGCGGGGAAAAAATGGCGACGGGATTTTTGGCGGCGGGTGAACATGAGTTTCTGGCAAGCACTTTCGCGGGGCAGACACGATCGAACCCGCTGCTGACCAATGGAACGGTGACGCTGAACGTGACGGCGGCGGTGATTCCGCTGCCGGCGGCGGTGTATCCCGGGGGAGCAGTCCTGATTGCGATGGCGGTATGCGGATGGCGCCGGCGACGGGCGCTGTGGAACATCCCTTGCTCTTGAACGCGGCGCGCCCTACTGTCTGCGCGCGATGAATTTGAGCCATGATTTGCAGTACGCGGTGGAGCTTGCCCGTGCGGCGGGGAAGATCGTTCTTGACCAATACGGGAAAGTGAAGCGGTTGACGAAAACGCATTCCGCGGCCACGGATGAAGCGGTGACCGAGGCCGATCGGGCCAGCCAGCGATTGATCGTGGCGGGCCTGCGGCGGCGGTTTCCCAATGATGGGCTGATCGGTGAGGAATCGGAGACGGGGGAATCGATCACCGTGGAGTGTCACGATCCGATGGGGCGCAACTGGGTCATCGATCCGATCGATGGGACGAATAATTTTGTCTCGGGCCTTGGGATGTTTGCGGTTTGCATCGGACTGCTGGATCGTGGGGAGCCGGTGCTGGGGGTGGTATATGATGTGACGCGCGATCAGATGTATACCGCCGCGCGCGGCGCGGGTTGCTGGCTTGGATCGAAGCGATTGTCGGCGCCGGCGGATGCGCTGTCGGCAAGTTCCCTGGTGATGTCCACGAGCAACCTGCTGGATCAATCGGGGCGGTGTCCGAACTGGGCGCATCACTTTTTGGGACAGACCGATTGGAAGATGCGCATCCTGGGCTCAGCGGCTCTCGAGGCGACGATGGTGGCGGCGGGGGTGGCGCATGCCGCGATCACCTGCAATGGGAAGCTGTGGGATTGCGTGGCGCCGGCGGCGCTCGTCCTGGAGGCGGGGGGCGTGATGACGGACTTTTCGGGGAAGGCGATTTTTCCGTTTGATCTGCGAGCGTATGCGGGCGCCAAGGTGCCGTTTCTGGCTGCGGGCCCGGTGGCGCATGGGGAATTGCTGCAAGAGATTCGGGCGAATCCGTAGGAGAAGCGCATGGGCCAGACGTAGCGAGACGCCCACCCACACTGCTGACTGACGCTTGGTTTCAATTTGGCTGAAAGCCTTTGCGTCGGGTGGGGTTGGTCATAGACTTTGATCTCTATGGCTGTGTTTTCGTTCAATATCGATCCCGTGATTGCGGGCAAGCAGCGCTTGAGCAATGAGCAAGCGCTGGAGATTTATCACAAGGCTTCGCTTCATGATCTAGGCGAGTGGGCCAGCGCGGTCACGGCGCGGATGCATCCGGAGATCTACCGGACTTATGTGATCGATCGGAACATCAACTACACAAACGTGTGCACGGCCAAGTGCACGTTCTGTGCGTTTCGGCGGGATCATGAAGACGGCGATGCGTACACGCTGAATCAGGAGCAGATTGGGGAGAAGATCCGGGAGCTGGTGGCGATTGGGGGCACGCAGATTTTGATGCAGGGGGGGATGAACGATCGGCTGCCCATTGAGTATTACGAGGAGTTGTTGCGGTTCATTCGGGCGGAATTTCCGACCGTTCACATTCACGCGTTTTCGCCGCCGGAGTTTGTCGAGTTCGAGCGGTTTTTTCAGATGGATGTGCGGGATGTGATCCGGCGGTTGAAGGCGGCGGGATTGTCGACGATTCCGGGCGGAGGCGGAGAGATTTTTTCGCCGCGGGTGCGGAAGCGGATTGGGATTGGGAAGTGCTCGGGAGACGATTGGTTGCGGGTGATGCGGGTGGCGCATGAGGAGGGGATGAATAGTTCATGCACGATGTTGATCGGGCATATTGAGTTTGCGAGGGAGCGGATGGAGCATATGGCGGCGCTGCGGGATATGCAGGATTATGCTTCCGCATTGTCCGTTGTCCGTTGTTCGTCGTCCGTGGCTGATGGTGAGCGGGCGCACAGGGTGATCGATAAAGTAAAGGAGCGTCGGGGTGGCGTGTTTGGTTCTTCGCAACTGACAACTGACAACGGACAACGGACCGGTTCCTACACAGCGTTCATTCATTGGCCGTTTCAGCGAGAGAATACGCCGCTGGGGCGGGCCAAAGAGTGGGATCCGGAGGTGCATGGGGCGTTTGATGATTCAACCCATGAAGACATCCTGCGCGGCCGCGTCGTGCGGATGGCGGGGGCGGATGAGTATTTGCGGATGCTGGGGATTGCTAGGTTGTACTTCGACAACGTTCCGAATTTGCAGTCGTCGTGGGTGACGATGGGGCCGAAGGTCGGGCAATTGGCGATGTTTTTTGGTGCGAACGATATGGGATCAGTGATGATGGAGGAGAATGTCGTGAGCGCGGCGGGGACGACTCACAAATTGAACGAGCGCGAAATTTGCCGGCTGCTGCGCGATGCGGGTTGGGTGCCGGCGCAGCGGAATCAGTATTATCAAGTGTTGAAGCTCCATGAAGGAAGTGAGTCGCCCGATCTCAAGCCGCTGGAGAAGCCGCCGCTGCGGGACGTAAAGCGCGTGGGTAAGGATTTTATCGGAGCCGCGCCGGGCTTGGATGATGGGCGCGACCGCAGCGTGGGGGTGCAGTTGCCGATTTTGGGCGATGGGCGGTGAATTATTGGGATCATTCCGAGGGGAACGTATTCTATTTGCTGAAATAGGCGGGTTGTAACGACGTGGAAGCCTGCGTCGTCAGTTGTTCAGCGGCGAATGGGCGCCGTCACTTCAAATCAGGGAGCGTATCGTGAGGAATCAAACCAGAAGCGGCATGGGTTCAGTTGGAAAGTGCGCGATTGAAGCGTTGGAATCGCGAATGCTGATGGCGTTCGGGCATCTGGACACGTTGTTCGGGAACAACGGTCAGGCGCTGACGCCGTTCACCAATCCCAGTCAGTCGCCGCAGATTCGGGAGATTCATGTTGCCGCTGGTGGGATCGTGGCGGCGGGGCCGGGCGGGATCGCAAAATATACCAGCGCTGGGCAGTTGGATAACACGTTTGGCACATCGACCGGAAGAGTGAAGCTGCCGAACATTGGGTTCACCGATATGGAGGTGGATTCCAGTGGCCGCGTTTATGTGCTGGGGACGGGGTCGGCGGGGATTCTCGTGTTGCGATACACATCGGCGGGGCTGCTGGATTCGGGATTCGCTTCGGGTGGGACGGCGCTGGTGACGGCGAACTCCGCGGGAAAAGCCTTCTCGCCGCAGGCGCTGGCGATTCAGTCAGATGGGAAGATTCTGGTGGCCGGGGTTTACTCGACCGATGATGGGAACAGCACCAAGACGCGCGTGCACCGGCTCAAGGCGGATGGGACGAGCGACTCCACCTGGGGCGCGAGCGGGATCGCGGATGTGCAGATGGGGATTTCAAATTTCCTCACGCCGACGATTCAGGACACGGTGACGGATCTGACGGTGCTGGCGGATGGCAAGGTTCTGATCACGGGCGGCTCACATGCTTATGCGCCGAGCTTCGCGGACTCGAACGGTGATTTCGTCGAGGCGACGTTCGGCGACACGATGTTTACTTCGGCGCGGCTGACGACGGGTGGGTTGCCGGATAATTCGTATGGGACGAACGGTGTTGCGCGAAGCACGTATGCGACGGGTTCGGATGTCAGCCTGCCGACGGCGTCGACGGCGATGTCGGATTCGACCAGCGCGATCGCGGCCAATCCGAAAGCGTTGACGGTGGTGAAGTTTGATTCAGCCGGTCGCGTGGCGTTCAACAAGACAGCGGACCTGGGTTACGAGTTTGGAACGCCCGTCGAGATGACAGCAAAATCGGATGGACGGTTCTTCATCCTCGGGCAGAACGGGGTCCGCGCACACGGGTTGCAGGTTGCGTATGTCACAAGCAATGGCGTGTTCTCGAACGTGATCTACACCGATGACACGGAAAAGGACACGGTTGATATCGAGGACAGCACCGGCGCGATCGCCATCGCGGCGGATGGTGATTTGCTCGTCGGCGGGCGGGCGAATGATTCTTCGCAGAGTTTTGAGCTTCTGAAGATGGATGAAGGAAATGTGGCAGCGGCTCGGCCGGATGAATGGACAAACGCGCGGGCGAATGATGTCTTCCGCGATGCGCTGGGCGGGATTCACGTTGCATACTTCGATGCGGCGGCGAAGGTGCTGAAGTACGTGTACCGGAACCCCAACGGCTTGTGGGAAGATCCGGTGACGGTCGATGCGACCGAGAACGCGGGACAGTATCTGTCCATCGGCGCCAACGCCAGGGGAGAGCCGGGCATCGCGTACTTCGAAGGAACGCACGGCGACTTCAAGTTTGCTTCCAGGATCGCGGGCGGCGTTTGGAAGACGGAGACGGTGCAGTCGAGCGGATCGGTTGGGTTGTATCCGTCGATGAAATTCGACAACAGCGGGCGGCCGACGGCGCTGTATTACAACAAGACCAAGGGGGATGCGAAGTTCGCGGTTCGCAACGTCACGACGAAGAAGTGGTCGTTCGAGACGATCCAATCGAGCAATAATGTTGGGCGCTCCGGCGATCTGCAGATCGATCCGGTGACGGGACGGTTCGCGGTGGCTTATGCGGACAGCACCAATAACGCCATCAATTACGCGCTGCACCTGAAGGGCGGGGCGTGGTCGGTCGGACAGGCGGTGAAGACAATCGGCGGCGCGGATTTCCTGTCGCTGAGCTTTACGTTTTTCGGGAACAAGCCGGCGATTGCGTACTACGATGCCAACCGCGCGGATCTAAAACTGACGACGCAGAACAGCACCGGATCAACCATCAAGTGGACGACGCGTCTGCTCGCGAGCAAGGGCAAGATCGGGCTGTACAACACGCTCATTTATGACAGCAACGGCGCGCACATTTACGCGTACGACAAATCCAACGATCAACTCGTGCTGGTGGATGACAGCCCGTCGGGTCTGGTCGTGACGCCGATCGTGAAGAACGCCGGGAATTACGCGGCGGTGTTCTCCGAGAGCGGGATCGCGGATATGACATTTTATGATGCCGTGAACGGCGTGGTGAAGGAGCGAGGGGCGCCCACATCAGCCGTCTGATTTCACGGCACAAATCAGCACGCGCGGCCCTCTCTCAGCAAAAACGAGCGGGGGCCGCTTTGCGTCTGAGGGTGTAATATCTTGTGTGGCAACGTCGTCTCTAGGCAGGCGAAGCCGGTGCGTGTTTATGCGGAACAATGTGAATGTGATTCTGGAAACGCTGGAGCCGAGGCAACTGCTGGCATTCGGGCAACTGGTGCCGGGGTTCGGGGAAATGGGGCATGTAGTAACGCCATTTCCGAATGCATCATCAGCGCCGGTGGTGAAAGATCTGCAGGTGGCGGGCGGCAAGATTGTGGCGGGGGGAAGCGCGGGTCTGGCGCGATATTCCGCGGACGGGAAACTGGATCCGACCTTCGGAACCGGCGGGCGCGCGGTCATCACCGGCCTCGAATTCAAGGCGCTCGCGGTGAACAGCACGGGAGAGATTTATGTGCTGGGTGTCGCATCCTTCAAGACAGGGTTGCAGCGCTTCACGGCCGACGGCGTGTTGGATGCCACCTATGGAGGCGGTGGCGCCGCGACGGTGACGCCTTCAACGAATTTCTCGGCGCAGGCGATCGCGGTGCAACCGGATGGCAGGGTGCTGATCGCCGGGGTGCTCAAAGACAATTCCAAAGGCACGACCAAGGCGCGCATTTATCGGCTGAACAGCGACAGCTCCGCGGACGGTGGATGGGGATCGAGCGCATCGATCAACGTTCAGCTCGGGACCACCAATCTGCTGGCGCCGAACCTCGAAGACAATGTGGTGGGGCTCGCGGTGCTGGCCGATGGAGACGTGATCGTCGCGGGCGGATCGAAAAGTTATGCGCCGGGCGGCTTTGATCCGGTTACCGGTACTACGACCCCGTTCAGCTATGGGACGGCGATGTTCGCAGTCGCACGGCTGAATTCGGATGGAACGCTCGACTCCGCCTACGGATCGGGCGGCGTGGTGCGATCGCAGTATGCGAACGGCGTGAAATCTGTTGCGCCGTCGACGTTCGCAGCCCAGACGGATGGGACCCTGGCGTTGGCATCAAGCGATGTGGCGGATGGAGGACTGATCGTCGGCATCTTCGCGCCGTCCGGCGCGCTGTACGTAAATAAAAAAGCGGAAGCCGGTTACGATCTGCAAGGGCCGCTGGACATGGCGGCGAAATCGGATGGACGGTTCTTCATCCTGGGGAACAATCCCAAGCGCGGCCGCGGGCTTGAAATCGCGTGGGTGAACAACACGGGGAACTTTTCCAATGTCGTGTACACGGACGATGGCGATGCCGGCGCCAATGACATCGCGGGTGGAACCGTCGGGCAGATTGCGCTGGCGGATGATGGGGACGTGGTTGTCGCGGGCCAGCCGGTCGAAGCGCCGCTGGGTTATGCGCTGACCCAATACGAAGCGGGGAATGCGAACGCGCCGCGGCCGGATGAATTCGCGGGCGCTCGCGGTAACGATGTGTTCCGGGACAATAGCGGCGGGTTGCATGTCGCGTACTTCGATGCGGCGACGCAGTCGCTGAAGTACGCCTATCGTGCGCCGAACGGACTCTGGGCAGATCCGGTTGTTGTGGATGGAGGGAAGAATGCGGGGGTGTATTTGTCGATCGCGTCGGATCGAAACGGGCGGCCGGGTATTGCGTACTTCGATGGAACTAATGGAGATTTCAAGTTCGCGCTGAAGCAGGGAAGCGTTTGGAAAACAGAGACGGTTGAATCGCGCGGCTCGATCGGTCTGTACCCGTCGATGCTGTTCGATGATTCCGGGCGGCCGACGGCGATTTATTATGACAAGACGCATGGCGATCTGAAGTTTGCCGTGCGCAACATGACCAGCGGCGCGTGGGGCGTTCAGGCGGTGCAGCGGACCGGCGATGTCGGACGAAGCGGGTCGCTGGCGATTGATCCGAACACCAATCGGTTTGTCTGCGCTTATGTGCGATCGGACACCAGGCAGGTGCTGTGGGCGCGGCATCGTCCGGGAAACAAGTGGGGCTATGCAACCGCTGCCGTCACCAAAGGAGGGGCGGATTTCCTGTCGCTGGCGTATACGAAAAACAGCAAGCAGCCGACCATCGCGTTCTACGACGCGTCCACGAGCGACCTGAAACTTACCGGCTTCTCGGGGACCAGGTGGACCACCCGCACGCTTTTGTCCAAGGGCAAAGTCGGGCTCTATAACAACCTGATCTACGATGCGACCGGCGCATCCATCTATACCTACGACAAAACCAACGACCGTCTGGTGCTGGTGCGGGATGGGTTTCAAGGTCTTTCCTCGGGCACCATCGTCAGCAAGGGCGGGAAGTACCTCTCGGTCTTTTCGGATGGATCCGTCGCGGATATGGCTTTCTTCGACACCATGGATTCGGTTCTGCGGGTGCGGGGAGCGCCAACAACCATCACCTCCAACCCATAGCGGTCGGGCAGTGATGGCAATGACCGGATCACGATCGATCTGGGCGGCGTGCTGATCGGATGGAAACGGAGGGGAACTGCTTGCGCCGATGCCATGCCAATAATATCAGTTACACTTCTCGAGCCCGCGCGTTTACACGTCGAAATACTTCGCTTCAGGATGATGCGCCACAATCGCATCCGTCGACTGCTCAGGCACCAGCATGTAATTCTCACTCAGGATCACCCCAATCTCCGACGGATTGAGCAACTCCACAATCTTCGTCCGCTGCTCCAGGTCCGGACACGCCGGATATCCAAAGCTATACCGCCCGCCGCGATATCCCTGCTGGTACATCTCCCGCATGGTTGGCGCATCTTCGGATCCAAACCCAAGCTCTTGCCGCATCCGCTTGTGCCACAACTCCGCCAGCGCCTCGGCCGACTCGACTCCGAAGCCGTGCAGATAAAGATAATCCTGATACCGATTTTCCGCCCGCAACGTCTCCGCCACTTCCGTCGCCCGATCCCCCACCGTCACCAGTTGCACCCCGAGCACATCCATCTCGCCGCTCTCAACGGATCTGAAGAAATCCGCGACGCACAACCGCCGCCGACCCTCCTGCCGCGGAAACTGAAACCGCATCCATTCCTTGCAGTTCCCCCTCTCTCTTTGAAGGGGCGCCCCTTGTGTCGCCCCCTTCCCGCTGTCGGCCGACGCAAGCGTCGCACCTACAAAGCCCTCCGGTCGATAAACGATCAACTCATTCCCCTGCGACTGCACCGGGAAATATCCATACACCACCTTCGGTTCCAGCAATCCCTCCTCCACCGCGCGCTTCTTCAACCCCTCAAACACCGGCCGCGCCGTCTCCTCCGTCACCTTCTCAAACTCCTCTTCACTCAACTTCCCCTTCTTAAATCCCCACTGCCCCCGAAACAGCGCCACCTCATTGATGTACGGAAACACCTGCTTCGACGGAATGTCCTTCACCACTCGCGCCCCCCAGAACGGGGGCACAGGAACCGGATTCACCTTCGACACCGGCTTCACATCCGCCGCGTCCAACGACTTCGGCTTCACCGCCCCCTCTTTCAACTTCCGCCGCTTCTCAGCCCGCGTCTTCTGCGCCTCCATGAGCGTTCCCACACCTCCACCCGCGATCCCATCCATCACGCTCAGCCCCTCAAACGCATCTTTACAATACAACAAAGGCCCCCGATACAGATTCGCCAGATCCTCCTCCGCATACTCGCGCGTCAACGCGGCCCCACCCAACAGCACCGGCACCTTCACCCCGCTCGCGTTCAGCTCCTCCAGATTGTCCTTCATCACGTTGACCGACTTCACCAACAGCCCGCTCATCCCAATCGCATCCGCCTTTTTCTCCTGCGCCGCCTTCAGGATGTCATGGATCGGCTGCTTGATCCCCAAATTAAAAACCGTGTAGCCGTTGTTCGACAAAATAATGTCGACCAGATTCTTCCCGATGTCATGCACATCCCCCTTAACCGTCGCCAGCACAATCCTTCCCTTGCTTGATCCCTCCACCTTTTCCATGAACTTCTCCAGATGCCCCACCGAAGCCTTCATCGTCTCGGCGCTCTGAAGCACAAACGGCAACTGCATCTGCCCCGATCCAAACAGCTCCCCCACCACCTTCATACCGGCTAGTAAAATGTTATTGATAATCTCCAGCGGAGGGTATTTCGCCCGGGCCTCTTCCAAATGCTCGATCAGATTCCGCTTCTCCCCATCGACAATGTGCTTCTTCAGCTTCTCCACAATCGACAGCCCCTCAAACGGATCCGAGGAAAGAAGAGCTCCCGTCCCCCTTCTTTCGTCCTCCTCCGCGAACAATTCGATGTAATGCGTCAGCGGATCAAACTCCTCGCGCCGTTTGTCATAAATCAACTCCAGGGCGGCATTCCATTGCTCATCCGGGATTCTGTTGCGCGGCAGGATCTTCGAAGCATGCACGATCGCCCCGGTCAATCCCGCCTCGCGCAGCTCATGCAGAAACACCGAATTCAAAACCACCCGCGCCGCCGGCTTCAACCCGAACGAAACATTGCTCAGCCCCACCACCGTATGACACTCCGGAAGCTCCCGCGAAATCCGCCGCGTCCCCTCAATCGTCTCCAGCGCATTCCCCCGATCCTCTTCAATCCCCGTGGAAATCGGCAACACCAGCGGATCAAACAGCAGATCCTCATCCCGCAAACCAAACTTCTCTACCGCCAGGTCCCGGATCCGCTTCGCGATCGAGATCTTCCGCTCCGCCGTCCGCGCCATCGCGTTGATCTTGTCCTCATCGATCGTCCCCGCCACGATCGCCGCCCCGTACTTTTTCGCGAGCGCGCACATCTCCGCCACTCGCTCCTCCCCATCCTCCAGGTTCATCGAGTTTAAAATGCAACGCCCCCCCACAAGCTGAAGCCCCGCCTCCATTACCTTCGGATTGGTACTGTCCAGCATGATCGGCGCCGGCAGCGCATTCACGAACCGCCGCACCACCTCATGCATATCCCGCACCCCATCCCGTCCCACAAAATCCACGCACACATCCAGCATGTGCGACCCATCCCGCACCTCATCCCGAGCCATCGAAACCAGCCCATCCCAATCCTCACTCTGCAACAGCGTCTTGAATTTCTTAGACCCATTCGTATTCGTCCGCTCCGCCACGATCAGATAAGAATTGTCCTGCCGAATATCCTCCGCCGTAACCAAAGAAGAAATCTGCGCCCGCCCCTTCACCGTGCGCTCTTTCCCCCTCTTCCCCCCTTCGTCGCTCCGTCGCTTCGTCGCTTCGCCGCTCTTCTCTTCCCCCCTCTTGCCTCTTGCCTCCTGCCTCTTGCCTTCCCCGACGCCCACCTCATCACACAACAACCTCATATGCTCCGGCATCGTCCCACAACACCCCCCCACAAGGTTCACCCCGAAGTCCTCCACAAACCGCATCACCCCCTTGCAGTAATCCGCCGGCCCCATCGGAAAATGACTCTTCCCATCCACCATAATCGGCAACCCCGCGTTCGGCAGCGCGCTCACATACCGCGGCCAGTTCTCGCAGATATAACGCGTGCTCTCCGCCAACTCATAAGGCCCAAACGCACAATTCACCCCAAGCACATCAATCTCGCGATAAGGCAAAAACGTAGCCACCAGCGCCGAAGCATCCGACCCCGTAAGCATCTGGTTCCCGTTATTCGTATCAAAAGAAGCCTGCACGACAATCGGCAACCTTCGCCCCGCCTCCTTCATCGCCTCATTCGCCGCCGCCAGAATGCACTTGATCACCAGCATGTCCTGCTGCGTCTCGATCAACAGCACATCCGCCCCACCCGCAAGCAACCCCCTCACCTGCTCGCGATAAGAATCCAGCGCCACATCCCACGTCGTGTGCCCCAGCGTCAGCAGCTTCGTCCCCGGCCCCACCGCCCCGAACACAAACCGCGGCCGATCGCTCGTCTCAAACTTCTCACACGCCCGCCGCGCAATCTCCGCCGCCGCCTTGTTATTTTCAAAAACCCGCTCCGCCATCCCCGCCTCGGCCAGCACAATCTTGTTCGCCCCAAACGTGTTCGTCTCCACCCCATCGCACCCCACCTCCAGAAACGCCTCGTGGATTTCCTGGATCATGTCCGGCCGCGAGAAATTCAACACCTCCGAAATATTCTCATGCCCCATCCAATCCCGCTGATGATCCAGATGCCGGCACTGAAGGTTCGACCCCATCGCGCCATCCAACACGACGACCCGCTCCCGAATCACATCCAAAAACGATCGCCGCATAAGCATCCTCGCCTGAGATCCAAATTGAAAATCTCAAATTCCAAATCACCAATTCCCCAATCTAAAGTCAACCCACTCCAGCACAACAACCCATCCGACCATCCGGATACATTGTTGAACATCCCCCCACCCCGGTCAACTACCCCTCCCTCTCAGCGTGGCATGGGCGTTCCGCCCATGCACCTCCCAAAACCGCCTCAACAACCCCAAAACCGATCCACAATCGGCAATTGGCAATCCCCCTCCCTCATCCTACATCCATCGCCCCCACCTTCCTCATCTCCAGTTCCTCATACTTTCTACGAATCCCAGGCATCATCCCCCCCGCCACCGCCGAGCAGATCACACCGCACAGCAGCAGCGGATAATACACCGCCCACCCCTGCCCCATGATCACCGCGAAAAGTCCGGTGATCAGCAGCATCACGCCCATGATGATCATGGTGCCGAGTAGCGCCATCACCGCGCGCCGCCCCCGCCCCAGCCCCGAGAGAAGCCCGACCAGCGCTCCCGCCACACCCAGCGATCCGCCCAAAATCCCGCCCACCAATCCGCCCTGGCGTTCGCCCCACCATGCGTTCGGGTCGGCCGCACTCCATGCCCCAATTCCCTCGGCCAGTTTGCCGCCGCGCAGCCACACTTTCCCTCCCGACCCCACCACGTTCACGTCCACGCGGGTTGGATAAACGCCTTCCTTGCTCTTGAACGGCAACTCAAACCACCGCCAGCCGCTCGACCCCTCCAGCTTCTTCATCGCCCCCTGCATCGCCAGCGTACGACTGAAATACCTGGCGCCATCCGGGAACGTGCTCCACATCTCCACGTAACCTTCGCCTGTAACGTCGGTATACTTCACCTCCCCCACCACCGAATACGATGCGTCCTTGATCCTCGGCTGATCCAACGCTAGCACCCTCACCGAGTTCGCCTTGGACAAATCCACCATCACATCCCCGTCGCTCGGCCGCGTCGCCGCCGGCGATGCGCTCTCAAACTTCACATCACGCGCAAACGCAGACCCCGCCCACCCCATCAACGTCACCAACAAGATTAATCGCCACATGGAGTCTCCTATCGTGGCATGGGCGTCTCGCCCATGCGCGCCCAATCACATCTGCGACAACAACTGCCGCCCCCACGTCTTCGTCCCTTCCGTCGTCTTCGAATCCTTCACCACCGCCTCCACCCCCGCCTTCCCCTCCTCTTTCTTCCCCGAGTGATACCGCGCCACCGCCGCGTGCAGCCGCGCCACTTCCCCGATCCGCGCCTTCCCATCAAACGCCATCACGGCCTCTTCCCCCGCTTTCCCCGCCATCTCAAACTCATCCACCGCCTCCGCAAACGCCCCTGTCAAAAGCAGGTATTTCCCGCGAAAGTAGTGATAATCGTTCGCGAATTCCCGATACGTCTCCACCTTCTTCAAGATCCCCAAAAGCTTCGCCCTCGCCCCCGGCGCCAGCGACTCAAAGTTCAACAGCCGCAGCGCCTTCACATAATCCACCGGCCGCGTCTGCGCCTCAATCTCCTTCACCGTCAGCGGAAAATACTTCCCCACCTCCACAACCTTCACCCCATCCACTTTCGCGAGATGATCTTTCAGGTAATACGCGTGCGCGCTCCCGAACACCACCGCAACCCGCTTCCCCGCGTTTTCCGCGCACACTTTTTTCACGTTCTCAATGATCTTCTCATTCAGCGCCTCCCACGCCGTCTCCCCTCCGTTCATGCGATGCAGCGCTGCATGATAATCCCGCCACATCCTCAAACTCTCCTCCGAATTCATCCCCTCGCATCGCCCCATCGCCACGCGGTTCGCCTTCTTCCCAAACGCCTGCTCCACCTTCTGATACTCCGCGCCCTTACCCGCCGACTGAAACCCCCCAATCATCGCCCCGATCGCCTGTCCATACTCATCGTCATTCCAACCCACCGGCACAACCTTCCAACCCTTCTCCTCCGCAAAAGGCCGTGTCACCTGGAAAGCTTCATAGGGCGCATACTCCCAAGGCGCTCCCACATTCGCCGGCGCCTCCACCGCCGCCACATCCGCCCCAATCTTCACCAGCAGCGCCCTTAAATGTCCCGGCGTATACCCCTCCGGCATGTCCGAAATAAAATGCTGCGTCCCCACCACCACCACCTCACACACCGCCTTCGTCTGGGCTCGCGCCAGCCCTCCCATCCACGCCACAACCGCCACCGACACCACGATCGCTCGCCACATCGCCTCTCCTCAGCGTGACATGGGCGACCCGCCCATGCGCCTTTCTAGACCTTCCTCGATTTCCCGTCGATGCGCCTCCATCACCACCCGGAACGTCGCCAGGTCAATCTTCCCCTCCGCCACCTGCACTCGCAGCGTCCGCTCAAACTCGCTCGTGATCTTCTCGCTCTCAAAAATCTGCACCTTCTGAATCAGCCGATCCAGCCGCAGCCGGATCGTCGGATAGGAAATCCCATACTCCTTCGCCAGATCCTTCAGCGACCCCGAAGCCAGCACAAACCGCTTCACAAACGCCAGGTCCTCATCCGTCAGCCGTTCAATCCATCCTGCCGCCATTTAAGTTTATTAATCTAAAAATCAATTTAATTCAACAAAAAAATTCGCGTCACTTGAAGTTTATTTGTATATTTACGGTTCATGTTAGGGTAAAATCGCCCTGAGTGCTTGGAAACTTAACAGTTCCAAATCTTCTTCGGTGTAAAGGGCTGCAAGTTATCTTAACGCCGCCGGCGCCCCCACTCCCGATGATCCACGCGCCCCTGGCATCCAAACGGATACAAACGGATACAAACGGATACTCACGGCGATGTCTCGCGACTCCGATTCACCCTCTTCATTCGTCAATCACTCATTCAACCATTCGTCATTCCCACAAAACCCTCCAAAACACTACACAACACTACAATCCACCGCTCAATGCCCGGCGAATTCGACTTCATCAAATGGATCCGCTCCCAGCAATCCAAATCCCCCCTCGTCCAGCTCCCCGCCGGCGACGACCTCGCGGTCCTCAAATGGGACGCTTCTGACCTCCTCCTCGTCGGCGTCGACCAGGTCCTCGACGGCACCCACTTCGATTCCGCCATCCACTCCCCCTGCGCAATCGGGAGGAAAGCCATGAACCGCAATCTCTCCGACTGCGCCGCCATGGCCTGCCTCCCCGCCGCCGCCCTCGCCACCTCCGCGCTACCGAAGGGGACAAGTTTGGATTACGCCAAGGAACTTTATCTGGGAATGAAAGAAGCCGCCGACCTCTTCGACTGCGCCTTAGTCGGTGGCGACACCGCCTCCTGGCCCCATCCCCTAACCCTCACCGTGACCATCCTCGGTCGAAGCGCCGGCATCCAACCCATCACCCGATCCGGCGCCAAGCCCGGCGACTTTATCTACGTCACCGGCCCCCTCGGTGGCTCCATCCTCGGCCGGCACATGAATTTTGAGCCGCGCATCCAATTAGCGAGAAGCATCGCCAAAACCGGCGATATTCATGCGATGATCGATATCTCGGATGGCCTCTCGCGCGACCTTCGTCATATCTGCGATGAATCGGGAGTTGGCGCTCTCCTCTACTCGGAGGAGATCCCCATCCACCGGGATGCGTTTGAGCTCTTCCGCCGGGACCACATCTCGCCACTCGAACATGCACTACACGACGGCGAGGATCACGAGCTTCTCTTTGCATCACCGTCGGGCCTCTCCGGCACCAAAGTCATTGGACGATTCGTTGCAGGCGATTCGATTCAGATGCTTACAAAGGAGGGTTTGGTTCCAGTAGACCCCAAAGGGTGGGAGCACCAACTATGACTCCCTCCCCCTCCGTATCCTCCGTGCTCTCCGTGGTGAAAAAAACCCGCTCGGTTCACGAGACCGAATCCTTCGCCGCCAATTTCGCGCGATCTCTCCAACCCGGCGCCACCATCGCCCTCTCCGGCGAAATGGGCGCCGGCAAAACCCATTTCGTCCGCGGCATCGTCGCCGGTCTCGGCGGCAACCCCAACATCGTCTCCAGTCCCACTTATGTCCTGCTCAATATCTATGACGCGCTCCCCATCCCCGTTTACCACCTCGACGCCTACCGCGTCACCGGCCCCGATGACTTCGACGCCATCGGATTCCTCGAACTTCTCGAGCAAAACGGCCTGGTCATTGTCGAATGGCCCCAGCGCGTTCTTCCCCTGCTTCCGTTACAAAGAATTGAGGTAACTCTAACAGCCACCGGCTCCAGCACACGTATCATTACCGTGAACTCAGTGGTACAGCAGTTGCTGAAACCCTGACGAGGAACCCGCCCATATGAAAAACTCACTGCTTCAAACGCTGACCGCGATTCTCGTCCTCTCTCCCGCCAGCTTGGCACTTGCCGCTGCCGCGCAAGTCGTCGACAACGCCGGCTTCTTCAGCGCGGATGCCGTCAACAAGGCGAACCAGCAGCTTGCCGAGATCCGCAGTCAGTTGGGCAAGGATCTCCGAGTCGAAACCTATTCCACCATCCCCGATGACCAGAAGGGCAGCTATTCCCCCGACCAAAAAGATAAATTCTTCAGGGAATGGGCTTACAAACAAGGCAAAGCCGCCGGCGTGCAAGGCGCGATCGTCCTGATCACACGCGATCCCTCGTATCTCCAGGTGGATGTCGGGGAGACCACGCGCAGGCAAGCCTTCACCGTTGAAGATCGCAATCGACTGCGCAGCACACTTCTGACCGACTTCAAAGCCAAGCGCTACGATGAAGGCCTTCTCAGTGCCGTCGATGTCTTCCGAAGCTCACTGAGCGCCAGTCAGACTGCCGCACCCGCGCGATCATCTTCTCCCGCCGGCACCGTCACACGCACGCAACCGGTCAGCCCCGGCCCCTCCATGGGGCGAATCATCTTTTGGGGCGCGCTAATCTTCTTCGGCCTGATGCTCGTCCGCTGGTTCATGGCCCGGCGAAATAATTCCTACGCAAACTCCGGTCAACAAAACCCCGGCCAAAATCCAAATTATCCTCCGGGCTACGGTCAAGGCGGATATGGCGGCGGAGGTGGGGGTGGCTTCGGCCGCGGCATCGGTGGCGGAATCCTCGGCGGCCTGCTCGGAAGCTGGATCGGGGGACGCATGTTCGGTAACAACCAGTCCTACGGCGCACCCCCTCCCACCGACCAATCCGGCGGCGGCGGCGGCGCGTTCGGCGACACCGGCGCAAGCGACTTTTCCTCCAACTCCGGCGGCTTCCAGGACTCCGGCGGCGGGGGTGACTTTGGCGGCGGGGGTGACAGCGGCGGCGGAGGCGACAGCGGAGGCGGCGGCGACTTCTAACAACACAAGGTCGAGCGTACGAGAGCCCAGCGGCGCTGCCGCGGGTCCTCCAAACTCGACCTCCAAGACAACGCCAAGGCAGCCCAACACGCTGCCTTGGCCCGTAGGGGGAAAAAAGAGCTTCGGCATCAGGAGCGATGCGAATCTATTGCTGTCAACTTGATATCGCGTGGGAGGACAAGCCCGCGAATCACGCCAGGATTCGCCACATGCTCGACGCAGTGCCGCCCGAGCGCGGAAGCCTCGTGTTGTTGCCCGAAATGTTCTCGACGGGCTTCAGCATGAACGTCGATACGGTGGCGGATGATCAGACCCGAGCGGATCAGGCGTTCATCCCCGAGATCGCGAAAGACTATTGCGTGACCGTGGTCGGCGGACTTGTGACGCGTGATGCCAACGGAAAGGGCTTGAACCAGGCGATGGTGTGCGATGCCAGGGGCATCGAGATTGCGCGGTACACCAAACTGCAATGCTTCTCGCCGGGGAAGGAAGCGATTCACTATCGAAGCGGGGAGCGCCTCGTCGCGTTCGACTGGAACGGAATTAAAGTCTGCCCGTTCATTTGCTATGACCTGCGCTTCCCGGAGATCTTCCGCATCGGCATGAGGCAAGGCGCCGAGTTGTTCGTCGTGATCGCGAACTGGCCGAGCCTGCGCGAAGAGCATTGGGTGACACTGCTGAAGGCGCGGGCGATTGAGAACCAGGCATACGTCGCCGCCGTGAACCGCGCCGGTAATGACTCCTGGCTATCGTATCCGGGGAGGAGCATGATCATCGACCCGAAGGGTCATGTGCTGATCGATGCCGGCGCGGCGGAACGAATCATCAGTGCGGACATTGATCCCGAGTTTGTCCGAAAGTGGAGAAACGAATTCGCCGTTCTCAGCGATGTTCGGCCTGAGTTTCTCGGACACGACCGATAACCGCGGCAAAGATTATGGGCTCTCGCGATCGTCGCAAATTGACGATTTTGCGCGTGAGTTGAAGTGTGGAGGTTCTGTATAAGCGACTCTCGTTCCGCCTGACGAAACGCCGTACGAGCGGAATAGGATGGAGTTGCAATGAGGACCAGCCGATGTCTGCTCGGGTCCATGGTCGGGGGGGTCGTGGTGTTGAGCTTTGGGGTAATGCGCAACGTGGCGGCGGTGCGGCCGCAGCTTGTGAGCGTGAGTGCTTCGGTTGCCCCCGGTGCTGAGCGCGGGCGGGAATTGTACATGCGCGGTTGTGCGGCATGTCATGGCGCTAACGCCCGGGGTCTGCCGCATCAGGGCGCAGAGCTGACGGTGAGCCGATTCGTGTCGGATTCGACGGATGAGGCGCTCGTTGAGTTTTTGCGCGTGGGGCGGAAGCCGGATGATCCGAAAAGCGTGATGAAAATGTTCATGCCCGCGAAGGGCGGAAACATAGCGCTTGAGGACGAACATCTGATGCAAATTGCCGCGCATTTGCGCGAGGTGCAGAAACATGCGGATGAGAAGTCACCGGCGTTGACGATGACAGATTAGTCGGCGGGGCTTTTCGACCCGGAGCTTTCATGAAAACCCGAGGGATCTGGATCATTGGGTTGCTCGTTCTGACGATAAGCGCGATGGGGTTCGTCGCGAAGGGCAGCGGGATCAAGACGCGCGCGCTCTGTGGCGTGGTGCCGGGTTATTGGGAGAAGCTGAGCGGACCAGAGGCGGTTTCGTCGACGCCGTGCGATGGAGAAACGAAAGTCGCCGTCGATGCGCGGCTGGTGGTCAACTTCAAAAGTCCGAATGGTCCGCTGGATGCGGGGACGATTAAGCCGGCGAACATCGTGCTGGTGCGAACGAGAGATCAACAGACGGTGGAGATGCAGGCGGAGATCGGAAACTCGGGGACAACTCTAGTTGTGAAGCCCCTGGCGCCGCTTGCGGGGAAGACGCAGTACACGCTGGTGCTGACGGCGGGGATCACCGATCAGTTTGGGAAGGCGCTGCGGCAATGTGAAATTTCGTTCACGACGGCCGGGCAGGCGGATCCTTCACTTCGCTTCGCGAAGATCGCGCTGCCGACGGCGGAAAAGGTGGGGTTCACGTGCTGTGTGATGAGTCCCTTGCCTGGCGATCGCACGCTCTATGCGGCCTCGGATGATGGGAGGATCTTCAAATTCCCCGTTCTGGCGGATGGGACGCTGGGAGCTGCGAAGGTGATTGACGCGCTGGTGAAACATGAGGGCGCGTCGCGGGTTCTGACAGGGTTTTGTTTTGATCCGGCTTCCACTGTGGATCATCCAATCTTGTGGGCGTCGCATGGATGGGGAGGCTTTCAGGATGTGCCGGATTTCTCCGGGAAGATTTCGCGAATAAGCGGGCGGGATCTGGAAAACGTGCAGGATGTAGTGATTCATCTGCCGCGGTCGGTGAAGGATCACATGAACAATCAGCCGGCAATCGGGCCGGATGGGTCCCTGTATTGGTGTCAGCCGAGCAACAGCGCGTATGGCGATGCGGACGCGATCTGGGGAATGCGCGAGGAGCACCTGCTGACTGCGACGGTGTTGCGCCTGGATCTGAAAAAGTGGATGCCGGGAAACGTGATCGATGCGAAGACGACGGATGCGGGAGGTTCGTACGATCCGTATGCACCAGGGGCGCCGCTGACGATCTACGCGTACGGCGTGCGGCTCGGCTACGACCTGGTCTGGCACTCGAACGGGCAGTTGTACGTGCCGGTGAACGGATCATCGGCTGACGGCAATTCACCAGGACGTGCGGGAGTGCCGGCACTGAAGGATATCCCGCTGGATGAGAATGACTGGCTCTTTCGGATCACGCCGGGGAAGTATTATGGACATCCGAACCCAGCCTATAAGAAGTTTGTAGTAAATGGCGGGAATCCGACGGAAGGGTATGACTATGCGGAGATGCCTTTGTATCCGGTGGGAACGAAGCCTGATGTGGATTGGGAGCGACCGGGGTACGTCTTCGGGCGGCATGTGTCCGCTAACGGCGCCATTGAATACAAGGACGTGGCCTTCGGCGGGAAGCTCGACAAGACGATGATGGTGTGCCGGTACAATTTCGGCAGCGACATCATCGTGCTGCACCTGGACACGGAGGGGAACGTGAATGCGGATGATTGCACGATTCCGGGCTTGGGTGGCTTACGAAATCCACTGGATCTGACGGAAGACATGCAAACCGGAAATTTGTATGTGAGCGAATATGGATCGCGCTGCCTGACGTTGTTGCGGGCGAATCCAAGGGATAAGCAGCCTTCTCATTAACAATTGTTGAAGCGTCTTCGCGATGTGCGTCCTACGGGGAGCGCTTTTGAGGCGGGGCGGGGGAGGTCGCGACGTACTCGAGCAGATCCGCGAACTGCTGGGCGGTGAGATCTTGTTCCAGTCCTTCCGGCATGAGCGATTTGCCCTGGCTGGTCATGCGCTTGATTTGATTTCTGGGGAGCGTTAACTCTTTGCCGTAGGCTTGGCGAATCGTGATCGAGGCAGTGGTGTCGCTGGTGAGGATGCCCAGCAGATTCTGCCCGTCGGTCGTGTCGACCGAGTAGGCGATGCACGTGGGCGCCACTTCGCCGTTGGGGTCGAGGATCGAGGTGAGGAGCTTTTCCTTGCCGGCGTTTTTGACGGTGACGAGATCGGGGCCGACGAGCGAACCTTCGGAGCCGGCACGGTGACAGGAGATGCAGCGCTGCTGGTAGAGCGAATGACCCTTGGCAGCGTCGCCATCGAGATTGAGGGAGGGGCGGAAGGATTCGACGACGGTGGCGCGTTTGGCGGGGGCGGAAAGCGTCCGGGCGGCAAGATCGTGGACCTGTTCGTCCTTGTTCGCGAGAAGCTGGTTGATCTGCGAAGCATCAAGATCGGATTGCTTGATCGATTTGTTCTTGATGGCCAGCAGAAGTGATCTCGCGCGGTCAGGCTGGCGGAGAAGCAGGGACGCCGCTTCCGATCGGACGCGCGGCGAGAGCTTGTTCCAGCGGCGAAGAATCTCGTTCGCGAATTGTGGACCGGGGAAGTGTTCGAGCGCGGTCAGTGCCGCGAGTTGGGTGGATTGATCCCCCGCGGTGTCGAGTGCCCCGAACAGCGCCGGGGCGGCGTGGTCGTAGTCGTCATGGGCGAGAAATGCGATTGCGGGCTTGCGCCCGGTGGCGGCAGCGGGATCGCGGGTGATGTCCACCGCCTTCTCGAAAAGCGGAGCAAGGAGCCGGCGGGATGGGGGGACGACACGCGCGCGGCTGGCACCTTCACAGAGGCCGGTGGCGATGGAGAAGGCGAGGGCGGGGTCTTCGGTTGCGGACTTGGCGGCGAAACTCACGATTCGTTCAACGTCATGGGTTTGGTTGGAGCCTCCGACGGTGAGCGCGAGGTCGGCGAGGAAGGAGCGGCCGGCATCTGATCGCGCCAGCGAAGCATCATGCGAAAGATCGAGCAGGACATCCGCAGCGCCTTGCGCGAGGGACGTCAGGATGGCAGCGCGCATCCAACTGCTCCGCAGATCCTGGCGTGCGATGACGGCAAGCGCGGCGGCGCGATCGGGGTGATCGATTTCGCCAAGCGTGAACGCGACTTGCTGACGGACGAGGATGGACCGGTCAGCGGCGAGCGACTTCACATGGGTCCATAACGCGTCGGAAATCTTTCGGTCATGGATGAACTGCTCGCTGAGGGCGATGGCGTGGGCGCGGACGTTTTCATCGGCACTGTCAAAGGCGAGAACACAATCGGCCTCAGTAAGGGCGGTAAAACCGTCGATCGCGTGGAGCGCGTGGAGTTTGCCGAGAGCGCTCGGGCTGCTCTTGAGCATTTCGCGAAGGGGAGAGACGGCAGACTGGTGCTGGCGCTCAAAGATCAACCGAGCAGCCGTTTCACGGTGCCAGCCGTTGGGGTGGGCGAGGGTTTGCACGAGCTGCTCGGTTGTTGCGGAGCGAAGCCGCGCGGGACTCGGCTGAGTGAAACCATCAGGCACGAGGCGATAGATTCGGCCGCGATCGTTGCCGGAGTTGAGGTCGAGGTACTGCTTGATCGACTGCGGGATGGACCAAGGATGCTCGATGGTTTCGCGGTACATGTCGGCGATGTACAGGCACCCATCGGGCGCGTTGGCGAAATCGACGGGGCGAAACCAGGTGTCGGTGGAGGCGCAGAATTCGATGGTTTGTTCTTCGGGGGGGCGGAAGGCGAGGGGTACGAGCGGATCGGACGGGTGCGCGGACAGGTGCCCCTGCGGGGCGACGGCTACACGCGGGCGAGATGAAGGAGAGGATGAGGAGCGCGAGATGCGTTTGTGGTGGACCAGGTTACCGCCGGCGTCTCCGATGAAGGCATCGCCGACGTACTCGGGGGCGTAGGCGTTGCCCTTGTAGAGGGTGATGCCGGTCGCGCCGGTGAAGTAGCCGGCGGAGCGTCCCCCGCCTTCGACGGGACCTGGCGCCAGACCTGCGATTCGCCAGCGGGTGCGGATGACGCGCCAGGGTTCTTCGGGAGAGATGCGAAAGACTTCGGCGGCGGGCCCGTCAACGGCGATGGAGATGCGCGGATCGGGCGGTGTGCAGGCGGCGTTGCGCCCGGCGTAGCGGCCGTCGTATATGAACACTTCGCAGTGGCTGGAATTGGTGCAGGTAAACAGTTCGCCGGTCGGTGAAAAACTTAAACCGTATTGACCTCCTCCATGTTCCGTCGACATCAACCACTCGCGCGGATTGATGACGAAACCTTTGTTGCGCACATCCAGCGGTTCCCGCGGCGGAGCCGCTGGGCTCTCGCTCGATGAGAGGCGTTCGATGAGTCCTCCGTCGTGTCCACTGCAACCATGGATTCTGTTATCGAGTCCCCAGATGAAGTTGTTGAAGAGACCTTGAACGTTGAGCTTTTGCTGGGTGACGCCGAAACCCGTGAAGACTCTTTTGATGTCGTCGGCTTTCCCATCATTGTCAGTATCTCTTGCGTAAAGGATGTCGGGGGTAGCGCCCACCAGGAGGCCGCCGTTGTAGTAGAAGAGCGCCGTGGGCCAGGGAAGGTTCTCGAGGAAAATGGTGGACTTATCGAAGACGCCATCGTTGTTGATGTCTTCGAGCATTCGGATGCGTCCAAGCTTCTCCGCGCGACGCTCGGAGTAATCTCGCATTTCGACGACGAATAGCCGCCCATTCTCGTCGAAGCACATTGCAATGGGATCGACAACCAGCGGCTCGGCCGCGACCAGCTCGATATGGAAGCCGGGTCGGACCCGAAATGTCCTCGCCGCGTCGGCCGGCTCTGTCGGTTTGATACGCGGCAGCTCTTCGGCTTTGACGGAAGGCGCGGAGGCGGGGCCAGCGGCGAGCGTAGTTCCTGTCAAACAGGCGCCAAGAATAAGCAGGAGACGGATCTTCATGTGCGATAATACCAATTGCGTAACCCGCGCGTGCTATATACCATCAGGTGGTATAATGGGTGCGGATGGCCATACAAAGCTTTAGAGACCGCGCGACCGAAGATATCAATTACGCTCGGCGCAGCAAACGGTCGATGCGACGGTTGCCGTTTTCGTTGGAAGATCAGGCGCGAACGAAGCTAGCTCGTTTGCATGCGGCGGATTCGCTGCATGACTTGGTGACGCTTCAAGGTAATCGGCTGGAGAAGCTGCTTGGCGATCGAGCAGGACAATTCAGCATCCGGATTAACGATCAATATCGGATTTGCTTTCGATGGAACGCTGACGGCGCGCAGGACGTGGAGATCGTGGATTATCATTGAAGCGTGGAGTGGTTATGAGACATATGATTTCAGTGCATCCCGGAAAAGTATTGCTTGATGAGTTGGCAGAGCGGGGGATCACGCAGACCGCGCTCGCTTCGAACATCGAAGTACTGAGCAAGACCATCAATGAGATCTGCCGGGGAAAAAGAGGGATCAGTGCGGAGATGGCGGTGAAGTTGTCGATCGCGCTGGGCGCCAGCCCGCAATTCTGGATGAACCTTCAGATGAACTGGGAGTTAAGCCAGGTGAAGCAGACTACATTGAAAAAGAAGATCAAACCGATGGCCGCTTGAACGGGATTTATATGCAACAAGTAACTCGGAGGGATTTCTTAGCGGCGACGGCAGCTGCGGGTGTCGCGGCATGCGGCGTTGCTTCTGGCGCAGATCAGCCCGCGACGACCCAAGCCGCGACTCGCCCGTGGGCGGGGCCAATCATCGACATTCACCAGCACACGACTTATCACGGGCGGTCCGATGCCGCGATGATTCATCATCAGAAGCGAATGGGGGTGACCCAGACGATTCTGTTACCGGCCGGAAGTTCCATCGACTCGCCGTCGACGTTGAAAGGAAGGGCGAATGGTTTGTATGCCGGGGCGGGGACGATCGAGACCGTGATGCCGGTGGTGAAGGAGCATCCGGGGGAATATTTTTTCATGGCGAACGAGGTGCCGGATCTGCCGGACGCGCGCAAAACGATCGAAGCGTGGCTGAAGCAAGGCGCGAAGGGGATTGGGGAGCAGAAGTTCAACCTGCCGGTGGATTCGAAAGAGATGGAGGGGCTGTATGAGTTGGCGCAGGAGTACAGGGTGCCGATCCTCATGCACTTTCAGTTTGAGACGTTCAACACCGGCTACGAGCGGTTTGGGGATGTGCTGAAGAAGTGGCCGAGGGTGACTTTCATCGGGCACGCGCAAACATTCTGGGGGAATATCGATCGCGAGTACAAGGTTCAGACGAATTTGTATCCAAAAGGCAAGGTGACTGCGGGCGGGCTGACGGATCGGTATCTAAGCGACTATCCGAATTTTTACGCGGACATGTCGGCGGGCTCGGGGCTCAATGCGCTGATTCGGGACGAAGAGCACGCGCGAGGTTTCATCGAACGTCATCAGGAGCAGATGATGTACGGAAGCGACTGTGCGGATTCGGCGGGGTTCGCGCCGACATGCACGGGGGCGGGCATGATTTCGGCGATTGTGAGGTTGTCGGGGAGCGAGAAGGTGGCGAGGAAGTTGTTGTACGGGAATGCGAAGAGTTTGTTCAAGCTACCGGATCTTGAGCAGTCTTGAGGGTTGCCTTATCGCAATCGCGCGCACGAGCAGGATGCCCGTGACACGGGGAGTCATTTCATCTTGAGGAGTTCGCGTTCGGTGTAAGGCATGGAGCGGCCAGAGAGATCTTGGCGGATCTTCTTGACGGCTTCCGGGGCGACGGGGTCGGCGGTGTGGTCCCAATTTCTTCTGACGTAGGTGAGGACGGCCGCGATGTCGTTGTCTTTGAGCGCGGCAAAGGAAGGCATTTCCAAATTGTAGGTTTTGCCGGCGACGCCAATGGGTCCGTGCAACCCCGCGAGGACAATGCGGATTGGACGTGATTCGGGCCCGAGCAGCCATTCCGAATCCAGAAGCGGAGGGGCGAGCCCTTCCTGACCGCGGCCATCGGGTTTGTGGCACTGGTTGCAGGTGTTGGCGTAAACCAGTTTGCCGGATTCGAACCATTGTTGCTCGGCGGGGGTGAGGGCGCGCGGGGGAGGAGGCGGAACGTACCCAGGCTGCCCGGGCCAGTGGATGGTTTCGAAGGCGTTGGCGAGCGACGCTCTCAACGGATCTGCGGCAGTCTTGCCAAGAGACACAAGCAACGCCGGCTCAGCGTCGAGCATGATGGGGCGGGGCCGGCGGCCCTTCAACGGCTTGGGGAAACCTTCCAGCAGGGCCAGTTGGGTGGATTGATTCTGTTTCGAAAGGAGGTCAAGAAGTCGATTGACTCTCCGCGGCTTGGCTTCGGCGGTGATGCATTGGGCGAGCGCTTTCAGGACATCGCGGTTGACTACCCGGTCCGCGGAAGCGGATGCTAGAAGATGCTGAAGAAACTCTATCTCCCGGCCGCGGAGGCCGGTGATCGCCGCGTCGCGAATATAAATGTTATCCGCGCGCTGGGAGAGGATTTGGCTGACCACGGCATCCGATTCCGGGGTCCCAAGGGGACTCGCCGTCAGGGCAAATTGAAGCTGAACATCGACGTTGGTATCAGTCGCAAGCTTCATCAGCGCCGGTACGATGTCGGTGCGGCGGGCGGAATTCAGGATGGGTTCGGAGACGCGAATGGCGGCGGCGCGGACTTTGGAATCGCGATCGGCAAAGGCCACCTTGACCGTGGCGGGATCAATGAAGTTCAGACCCTCCAGCGTCCAAAGCGCGTGCAGACGAGCGAGGGGATTGTCGCTGCCGGCGATGACTTTCTTGAGACCCGGCACAACATGGAAGTCGCCGCGCTCGACGAGCAGGCGCTGGGCGGTGTCTCGCCACCAGCCGTTCGGATGAGCAAGCGTGGCGAGGAGATCCTTAAGCGATGCCTTGGAAAGCTCCGGCTTGGGGAACGGTTTCGCGCCTTTCGGAAGGATGCGATAGATGCGCCCGGTCATCAGATGTTTCTGAAGCTCGCGCGCAAGATATTGGTTCTTCGCGTAAGTCGTCAGATGCGTGGCGTGCTGGATCAGGCCGTGGTGCATGTCCACGACGTAGAGCGCCCCATCGGGTCCCGTCAGACAGTTGACGGGGCGGAACCGTTCATGCTCGCTGGCGATGAACTCGCTCTTTTCAAAAGCGTTTTTCGCGCTGAGCCTCCCGCCGCCGTTGTCGGTGATGATGTCGCACTTGATGACGTTGGGCGTGACCTCGCAGATGAAGGCGGCGTTGTCGTACGGAGCGGGGAAAAGTCCGCCGCGATAGACCGACGGGCCGCAGGCGGAGGTGCAGTTCCGCAGGGTTCCGTCAGCGCGAAGCGTGTTGGGCTGATAGCCCCGATTCTCCGCGGTCGCGTGAGACGGCCAGATCGCCTGATCTTTTGCAATTTGTTCGTTGGCCCCGGCGCCGCGGTAGTTGGGATTACGATCGACATAGTGCGGCGCGAGAACGGATCCCCGGAGGAGATCGCTGTTGGTGTTGTGGAACAGCCGGCCGTAGTTGTCCTGCGTGATTCCGAACTGCCCGAAGGAGGGGATCGGGTCCGCGATCCATTTGCCGCCGGAGAACTTGAGTCGCAGCGGGTATGATGCGCTGTACATCCAGTTGTCGAGCGTCGGGATCAAACCGTTGCCGTCGTTCTCCGGATTGTTCTTCCCGCCGTAGTCTGTGGCGATGGTGGTCTGCTGATCGCAAACACCATCGCCGTTGGTGTCGCGGCAGTAGATGAGGTTTGGCGCGGCACCGACGAGAACACCATCGCGCACGATCGAGATGGCCTTGGGCAGCACAAGGTTATCGAGGAACACGGTGCGTTTGTCGGCGCGGCCGTCGCCGTTGGTGTCTTCGAGAATCGAAATTCGACCGACAGGCGCGCGTTCATTGGTGCCTTCCGCATCGGGCATATAGCCGCGCATCTCCGCGACCCACATGCGCCCATCCGCATCGAAGGTCATCGCGACCGGATGCTCGACCATGGGCTCTTCCGCGACCAGTTCCATCCGGAAGCCCGGCGCGAGATGCATCGTCGCGATCGCTTCTTCACCCGTGAGAAACGGAACGGGCGCGGTGGTCGGCCCCGGCGTCGCATCCGGCGGGCTGTCCGATGCTTCCGTCGGCGCGGCCCAGCCCGCACGACACGCCAGGAGAGACATCAGAATCAAAGCCCAGAGTACAAATCGGTGGTGAATCGCGTTCATTATGTTAGATATGGGATCATGCAAATTGCGAGAGTATTTGCCATAGCTTTGGCACTGGCGGGCACGGCACCCGCGGCGGTGAAAGTCTCTTTAACGGTCAATGCCGGTGAGACGGCGCGAGATCATACACCCATTACCGACACGTTGACCGCGGGAAAGGAAATCTCTGACGCCGACGCGGATGCGCTGGTCCGAACGGGCGTCGCGCAACTCTCTCCAGACAATATCCTGGTGCAGGTAGAAAATGTCCCCGCGAAGCCCGAACAAGCGCGAAGGCTCGAGCTGCGATGGATCGAACCCCATCTGGCCGCGAGTGAAGTAAAGAAATACGAGCTTCAGGAATCAGCCGAAGCCAAACCGGCGGCGGCATTCCACTACGCCGACGGCGACGGCTATCGCGATCTTCTCTTCGGCGATCAGCCCATCTACCGCTACATGAACAAACCGTTTGATCCCGCCAATCGCGATCAAACAGCCAAGCCCTTTCATCACGTCTTCGGCATGCACGGTGAAGGTTACATCACCAAAGGTCCTGGAGGGTTAGAAACGCACCACCGCGGATTGTTTTTGGGATATAGCACGCAATATGGAAATTTCTGGACGTGCCGGGACGTCGATCAGCGGCACGTCGCCAACATTCAGGAGAGGGAGTTCGCAGGTCCGGTCGCGGCACGGATGGCCAGCACCATCAACTGGGAAGCGAAGGATGGCAAGCCGGTCATTCGCGACACGCGCGAAGTGACCGTCTGGCGCGTGGCCCCTGATGAGACCGTGATGGATTTCTGCATCTTGGTGCAGAGTCTCGGCGGCGACATTCAATTGAGCGGCGATCCGCATCATGGTGGATTCCATTTCCGGGCGGCAGACGAGGTGGCGGCGGCACCGGGAACAACCAAGCCCTCGCTACACAAGGGCGGGGCCACATATGTTCGCCCGGCGAGCGCGAAGCTGATCAAAGACGATAACTGGTCGGACACTCCGTGGGCGGCGTGCAGGTTTTCCGTGACGGGCAATCCCTATCTCGTGGTTCACCTGGACGATCCCGCCAATCCGAAGCCCACGACGTATTCCACGCGGCCGTACGGGCGATTCGGAGCGTTCTTCAAGGGGACGGTGAAAGAGCACGAGCCGCTTAAGCTGCGGTATCGCGTGATCCTATTTGATGGCAAGTCACATGCGGATGCGACGGCCGAATCGCTCGCTCCCGCGTATGCCGATTTTGTCAACCCGCCCTCCATCAAGACCGGGGAACAGTAATATGTCGACCCAACACGTGGAGCCGGCGATGATTCCCCAGCAGCGCTCTGGGCACGGTTCGAGCGGGAAATGGCTTGTGCTTCTCGCGGCGTTCCTGGGCTGGATGTTCGATGGCCTGGAGATGGGGATTTTCCCGCAGATCGCGCGCTCGGCACTGGGCAAGCTGCTTGTCGGCGCGGCCGACGAGAACTTGATCAAGTGGTGGCACCAGGTCATTAACGCCTGCTTCCTGTTCGGGGCGGCGCTTGGCGGGCTGGTGTTCGGCTGGATGGGTGACCGGGTTGGGCGCGTCAAGGCGATGGCGTTTTCGATCCTGGTCTATTCGGCGTTCACCGGTCTGCTCTATTTCGTGAACTCGCCGGGGCAAATCGCGGCATTGCGATTTCTCGCGGCGATCGGCATGGGAGGCGAGTGGGCGCTGGGCGTCGCGCTGGTGATGGAAGTGTGGGATGCGCGATATCGCCCGTTGCTCGCGGGCATGATTGGCGCGGCCGCCAACGTGGGGTTCGTGATGGTCGGGCTGATTGGCGCACTCATCAAGGTGGATCAGAACAACTGGCGCCTTTTTGCGCTCATTGGCGCTGCGCCCGCCCTGCTCACGTTCATCATCCGGATGTTCGTGCCGGAATCGCACAAGTGGCAGGAGACGCAGAAGGTCAGCCCCTCGCGGCCGCTTACGGAGTTGTTCGGCGACCGGAGGCTGGCGCGAAAGGCCGTCCTCGCGATCGTCTTCGCGTCGATCGCGCTCCTGGGCACGTGGGGCGCGGTGCAGAACATCCCGGCATGGGTCGGGGGCATGCCCAGCAAGACCGATGCGGCGCAGGGGAACGTCGTTATGGCGCTGGGCATCGGCGCGATCATCGGATGTCTCATTGCGCCGCTGATCGCGTCGGTGCTGAATCGTCGCTTGGCGTATACTTTGCTTTGCCTGGGCTCACTCATCACCTGCCAGGTTTTGTTTAGAAGATTCCATCAGTACGACAGAAGCTTCCTGGCGATGTCGTTCCTTGTCGGCGCCTCGACGGCGGCGCTTCATGGCTGGCTTCCGCTGTATCTGCCGGAACTGTTTCCGACACGCGTGCGGGCGACGGCGCAAGGAATCGCGTTCAACTTCGGGCGCATTCTCGCCGGGGTTGGCGCGATTTACGGCGGCACCATCGGAGGAAGCTACGCGAAGATGGGGGCGATCGTATCGATGATCTACGTGCTGGGGATGATCCTGATCTGGATCGCGCCGGAGACGAAGGGGCGGCCGCTGCCGGAATGATGGCCCAACGCTTTTGAGGATGATGCCAGTAGGCATCCCAGCAAAGCAGCGCCAGCGGGACGGAAGATGCCGAACCATTGGCATCAGGTGTTGTGGCCGGAGGAGGATGGGGCACTGTCGAGGATGATGCATTGGATGACAATGACGCACGCACAGCGTTGGCGGCATCATCGCAATCTGGTGGGGCTGGGGCCGTTGTACCAGGGAAGGTTTAAGGCGTTTCCGGTTGAGGAAGACCTGCACTTGTTAGTGGTTTTGCGTTATGTGGAGAGGAATGCGCTGCGTGCGGGGCTGGTCAAGCGTGCGGAGTTGTGGCGGTATTCGAGCGTCACGGACCGGTTGGCGGAGCAGTCGTTGCTGAAGGGGCGATTGCACGAGTGGCCGATTGAAGTTCCGCGGGACTATTTGAGCTTGTTGAATACGGCGCAGACGGATGGGGAGGAGGCGGTTCGAATGAGCATTCGACGGGGGCGACCGTTTGGAGCGGGGCGGTGGCAGGAACTGATGATTCGGCGGTTGGGATTGGAATCGAGTGTGAACCCTCCGCATCGGGTGAAGCGGGATAGCGAGACGACGGACTAGAAAAGAAGGGCTCCCGTCCCTCTTCTTTTTTCCGGCCCTCTTTTTTTCTCCTGAGCCCTCCGCACCGGGTGAAGGGGAATTGCGAGACGGCGGACAAGAAAAGAAGGGCTCCCGTCCCTCTTCTTCGTCCGGCGGAGAAGAAAAGAAGGGCTCCCGGCCCTCTTCTTTTCACCCGTTTTGGAGGCGAGGGGATGCGTGAGCGATTCCGAAAGCCGGGACCGACCTGCTTCCGCCCGCGGCTAAAACTTCGTCGGATGAAAGGCGATGGAACTGATGACGTTTTGTTATGGGGGGCCTGGGGCTTGGGGTTTGGGATTGTAGAGGGAGAGGAGGACTCCTGAGGCGAGGATGAGGAAGATGATTGCCAGGAGATAGAGGTTGAAGTTGGGGCCGAGGAGTTGCTTGAAGAACTCGGAGGCGAGCATCTTGATTCCGACGACGATGAGGACGATGGCGAGGCTTGCTTTGAGGTATCGGAATTTGTTCATCATCCCGGCGAGGGCGAAGTAGAGGCTTCGCAGGCCGAGGATGGCGAAGACGTTGCTGGTGAAAATGAGGAAGGGGTCGCCGGTGACGGCGAAGATGGCGGGGATGGAGTCGATGGCGAAGAGAAGATCCGTGGTTTCGATCACGATGAGGGCGAGAGCGAGAGGGGTGAGGGCGAAGCGTGAAACGTGAAACGTGAAACGTGATGAAGAGGGGCTGCCCTCACCCCCGCGCTCTCCCGGAGTACCGGGCGAGGGAGTCGGGGGGACGCGGACGAAGAAGTGGGAACCGTGATATTGGTCGGTGACGGGGAGGAGTTTTCGGGTGAGTTTGACGACCGGGTTTTTGGAGGGGTCGGCATGGTTGGTGGACATGAAGAGCATTCGGATGCCGGTGAAGATGAGAAAGGCGCCGAAGATCCAGATGATCCAGTGGTATCGATAGATGAGTTCCGCGCCGAGGAAGATCATGAGGCCGCGCATGATGAGGGCGCCGAGAATTCCCCAGAAGAGGACGCGGTGCTGGTACATCGCGGGGACGGCGAAATAGGCGAAAATGACGGCGATGACGAAGATGTTGTCGACGCTGAGGGATTTTTCGATGACGTAGCCAGTGAGGTATTTGAGGGTGGCAGACCTTCCTTCGAGGGGCGTTTTGTCGATGGGGTCGAGGGCGACGCTGCCGGCGGCATCGAGGCCGATTTTAAGCCAGTGGTTTTGGTAGGCGAAGTAGATGAAGACGGAGAAAAGTAAACCCAGTGAAATCCAGAGCGCGGACCACCCGAGGGCTTCTTTGACGGAGACGACGTGGGCGTGGCGGTTGAAGACGCCGAGATCGAGGGCGAGGAGGATGAGGATGAGGAGGATGAAGGCGATCCAGATGAGCATGTTTTGTGTCAGTTGTCCGTTGTCCGTTGTCAGTTGTCAGTTGTCAGATGTCGGTTGTCCGTGGTCAGTTGCGGTTGTGGTGTTGGTTGTAGGTTTGGTTGGGGGAAAGGGGCAAGTGGAAAAGTGGGGGTGAGTTTATAGTGGGGGAAGAACAATATCCGCTTCGCTAAAGCGGGCCCTACGAATGGGAGATGCTATGGGTGTGGCGATGGTGACGGGGGGATCGCGCGGGATTGGGAAGGGGATTGTTTTGGAGCTGGCGCGGAGGGGGTTTGATTGCGCGATTGGGTTCACTGCGAACGCTTCGACGGCGGAGGAGACGCTTGGGGAAGTGGCGACGATCGGACGGCGCGGGATCATCGTTCGAGGGGACATTGGTCTGCGCCTTGAGCGGGAGAGGATTGTTGAGGAGACGCACGCGAAACTTGGGCGGGTGGATGTGGCGGCGGTGGCGATGGGGCTGCTTCCCTTCAGCACGGGGCAGGTGATTGATGTGGATGGGGGGTTTCATTTGAGGAGGCTGTGAGGGACGAGGGGGAAGCGCTCCGTTCGGTCGCGGGTCATCGGGGGGGGGAGGGGTAGGGTCAACAAAGACGGGCGCGGGGTGTAAGGGCATTTGGAGGTACGTTAATGTCTCATCGTACAGGGAAGTCTGGGTTTACGCTGGTTGAGCTGCTTGTTGTTATTGGAATCATTGCCATTTTGATTGCGTTGCTGTTGCCTTCATTGCAGCGGGCGCGGGCGCAGGCGAAGTGGGTGCAGTGCCAGTCGAACATGCGGCAGGTGGGGGCGATGCTGGTGATCTGGGGTAACAACAATCGGGGGAAGATTTTCCCCGCGCGTTTGGGAGCGGGGACGCCCCGCGAGCAGCGTTGGCCGACGGTGGTATTTACTCCGGCGGTGTGGAATCCGCCGGCGCTGAAGTGTCCGAACGACGGGCCGGAGATGCCGGATACGGCTGAGGATCATTCGTATATTTTGAACAATCATTTATCGGAGAAGGGCGTGAAGTTTGGGAACAAGGTGCCGGGTCGGAGTCCGAGCGAAGTGGTGGTGATGGGAGAGAAGCGGACGGACTATAACGATTATTACATGGACCCGCCGTCGGGACCCGGGAAGGACTGGGATTACAAGACTCGGGTGGACTTGTATAAGCATGGGTTGCAGTTGGGTTCGAACTATTTGTTTGTGGATTTGCATGTGGGGACGTTGCCGAAGAAGTATTTTTTGGGTGGGATCGATCCTTGGGATTTTCCGGATCCGGGGATTGCGGAGACGCAGCCGGTGGTGGTGGCGAAGTGACGGTGGTTTGAGGAATTCCGCGAAGGCGCAAGCGGCGTCAAGAGCAGGTTAGAATGCAGGGATGAAAGCGATATGCGTTCGGGCGTTTGGCGACCCATCGGTGTTGAAGTTGGAGGAGGTTGAGGAGCCCCGCGCCGGGGCGGGGCAGGTGGTGGTGCGGGTTGGGGCGGCGGGGGTGAATCCCGTGGAGACTTACATTCGGTCGGGGACGTATGCGATGAAGCCGGCGCTACCCTGGACGCCGGGGAATGATGCGGGGGGAGTTGTCGAGAGCGTGGGGGAAGGGGTGAAGAATGTTCGCGCGGGGGATCGAGTGTATGTGGCGGGATCGATCAGCGGGACGTATGCGGGGTTGACGTTGTGCGAGGCGGAGCGGGTGCATGCGCTGGCGGAGAATGTTTCGTTTGCGCAGGGTGCGGGGGTTGGTGTGCCGTATGGGACGGCGTATCGGGCGATTTATCAGCGGGGACATGTGAAGTCGAGCGATGTGGTGCTGGTGCACGGGGCGACGGGCGGCGTGGGGATCGCGGCGGTGCAGATGCTGGTGGGCATGGGGTGCCGGGTGATTGGGACCGGAGGGAGCGCGAAGGGACGGATGATGGTGGAGGAAATGGGGGTGGCGGTGACGCTGGATCATCACGATGCCGCGTACATGGAGAAGATCATGGATGCGACTGGGGGGAAGGGCGTTGAGGTGATTTTGGAGATGCTGGCGAATGTGAATCTTGGGAAGGATCTGCCCTTGCTGGCGAGGGGTGGGAAGGTTTGCGTGATCGGATCGCGCGGGAAGGTGGAGGTCGATCCGCGGGATGCGATGTCGCGCGAGGCGGATATTCGTGGTGTGTTTTATGGAGCGGCGCAAGGGAAGGAGCATGAGGAGATGCACGCGGCGATTGGAGCGGGACTGCGGAGCGGGGTTTTGAAGCCGGTGGTGGATCGGGAGTTTGCACTTGCGGATGCTTCGCGAGCGCATGAGGAGGTGATGGGGGGAGGGTCCAGCGGGAAGATCGTACTTACGATATGACGAGTGGACCTACGGTCCGACGGCTACGCGCATCTACGTGACGTTACTTTTCTGAAAGAATGATCTTGGCTTCGAAGGGCTCGGGGGCGGGGGAGGATTGGTGGAGGCGGGAGAGGGTCAGGTAGAGGGCGGCGAGCTTGTCGGGGGCGATGTCGTTTTCGAGTTGAGTGGCGAGATTGATGCAATCCTGGAAGCGGGATTGCTGGAAGGCTTCGATCATTTGCCGGGTGAGCGTGACGAGTTGCTTTTGGGAATCGGTGTAGTCGGCGAGGGGGCAGAGGGCTTCGTAAGTCATGACCGCATTGAGTTTGCCCATGACCTGGAGATTCCCGACGGGGCGGAGGAGGAACTGATTTTTGAGGGCATCGGCGGTGGATTGGGTGAGGAGGTTGGTGGTGCCGGTGGTTTTATTTGCGGATTCGAGGCGGGCGGCGAGGTTGACGTCGTCGCCGAGGACGGTGTAGTTGGATCGTTCGGCGCTACCGATGTCGCCGGCGATGACTTGACCGGTGGCGATTCCGGCGCGCATGGCGACGGGCGGGAGGTTCTGCTCGGCGAGCCTGCGGTTGTAGGCCTGTAGCGCGAGCTGCATGTCGAGGATGGTGGCGACGGCGTCGGCGGCGTGATTGGGGTTGGGGCGGGGGGCGCCGAAGAAGAACATGATGCCATCGCCGGAAAACTTATCGACGTGCCCGCCGCGGCGGTGGATGACGGGGACCATGCCGGTGAGATATTCGCGGATGACGTTGACGATGGCGGGGCCGAGTTGTTCGGAGAGGCTCGTGAAGCCGGCAAGATCGGTGAAGCAGATGGTCAACTCGCGGGTTTGGCCCTTGAGGATTTTTTCTTCCTCCTCCGGGTGCTCGATGATGAAGTTAGCGAAGCCGGGGTCCTGGTAGGCGCGGAAGCGGCGGGTAATGCGCAGGCGTTGGGCGCCTTCAATGAGGAGGCGCGCGAGGGTGCAGCCGGACCAGACTGCGGCGACGGCGACGATCGGAGCGGCGACGCCGACGATGAGGTTCATGCGATCGAAGAGGAGCAGGCCATTGGCTGAGAAATACGCGGCGAGGAGGGTGAGCGTGGAGGCGGCAGCTTTCCAGGGCGAGAGAAGGCTGGCGGCGGCGGCGGTGAGAAGTCCGACGAGGATGGTGACGAGCCAGGTAACCCAGGGAGGCGCGGTGCGCCAAAGCTCGCCGGTGAGGATGCCGTTGGCGATGGCGCCGTGGACGATGACGCCGGGGCAGCGGGGGTAGAGGCTCGTGGGGACGAAGTCGCTTGCGGCGACGGCGGTGGCGACGTAGCCGATGAGGGCGGCGCGGTTCTCGAGGCGCGAGCGGAGGAATTTTTCCTGGCGCGCGATCATGTCGAGAAGCTGGGGGCCGCGGGACTGGATCTCGGCGGCGGCATTGATGGCGCGGCACATTGTCTTGTCGGTGTCGTTGCTGAAACCGTCGGGATTTTTGGCGAGGTAGGTTTCCATGTAGCCTTCCTGCGTCCTCATCTCATCGAAGAGGGAGGCGATGAGTTTCTGGCGGACGGGGTAATCCTCCGGTGCGAATGGATGATCCAAGTAGGCTTTCAGTGCGTCGGGGCGGAGCACTTCGATCAAGGGTTTGATGGCTTCATCAGCGCGGTTGTTGTTGACGATGAGGGCGCGGCGGGATTGGGCGAGCTGCCAGACGTCGTTGATGAGGACGTGGGGATTTTTCTTGAAGCGGCGATACATGGCGGCCCAGTCTGGGTCGCCGTACCAGGGGACGTCCATGAATGCGTTGCCCCCGCGCTGCGTGGGGGAGGATTGGACGCGGCGCGTGGGGATGCGAATGGAGTCGCGACCGTTGGGATGAAGGGTGACGGCATCATCCGCAAGCTCGACCTGAGAGCGGTTTTTCGGGTCGATGTTCAGGACGGCGCACGCGAGCGCGAGACCAGCCTGGGGATAGAGGCCGTCCCTGTAGTTGATGAACAGCGGCATGGTGCGGACGACGCCGTCGGAGACGACGTAATCCACGTAGCCGGTCGCGGTGGAGGCGTCGCCGATGGTGGCGACGGGAGGCATGACGCGGCGAGCGCGGAGGAGTTCGGGTTCGTTCGGCGCCGGTTCGCGCGCGAAGCGGCGGAAGACGCGTTCGGCGCTGACGCGCTGGCACTGGGCGGTGAGTTGGCGGAGCAAATACGAGTCGGTGATGACGGGGCTGGTGCGCGGAAGGAGGATGGGGCGAAGTCGGTCGGGATTGGGGAGCGGATCGTCCGGCACCTGGGCGACGATGCCGTCATACATGGCATCGCGAAGCGCATCCGGGAAATCGCGCTGGACGCGGGCTTCGAGATCAGGTGCGGCGCTACCGCGATCACGCAGGGCCTGGATGACCTGCTGGGCGGAGAGCTCGAGGTCCTGGCGAAGGACGTTGAGCACCATGTCGGAAGCGGCGGAAGCAGCGCCGGTGCCGAGGTCGAAGGTGACAGGGAGCAGGGCCTGGTTGAACTTGCGACAGGCGGCGGCGAGGGTGGGATCAGAGCCAGGCTGGGGCTTGTCGAAGATGATGTCAAACGCGATGGTTTTGGCGCCGGCGCGGTGGATCTCGTCGACGATGGGGGCGAGGGTGTCCCGCGGCCAGGGGAATTCGCCGATCGCGTCGAGGGACTGATCGTCGATGTCGATGTAGACGAGATCATCCGTGGGCGGCGGCGCGAAGAACTGGCAGGTGCGAGCGCGGAGGTCATAGAGGAAATGCTCGAGTGGGAGTAGTGCACCGATGCTGTCGAGGGCGATCACGAAAAGCGTGAGGATGATACCGAGGAGGAAAGTTCGAGCGGCGAGTCTTCTTTCCGAATAGGTCAAGGGGGGTTCGGGGTTCGGGGTTCAGAGTTCGGCAAAGAAGATCATCTGTGAGGCTTCGCTACGGCGGTGGGTTTCGGTCCGACCATGACTGCTTTCGGGGGATTTTCGAACGATATGAAGGTCTTCGCAAGAGGGCGCACCCGCTGCGGCGCGCGCGGCGGGGTGAAGGGGAAGTCGGAGCCTACGCTTGCGAGGGCGAGGGCGGGTTGGCCGGGGGCGACGGTTTGGGTGATTGTGGGGGAGAGGGTGAGGCCGTCGAACAGGTTGATGCGCTGGCCGTTGTAGAAGGCGTCGATGGTGGCGACGGCGGGTTGGGTGCCGACGTTGGGACCGGCGAGAGAGTAGATGCCGGGGGTGATGTTCTTGTTGAAGAAGACAACTTCGATGCCGCCGTTTTTTCCTCCCTGGTGGTCGAAGGCGGTGCGCCCACCGGACGATGCGACGGCGAGACCGGCGACGGGGTAGACGAATTCGCCGCCGCGGGTGGCGGTGGTGTTGGGCGTGGAGACGGCGAAGTCGAGGTTCGTGTTGCCGGTCCATCTCAGGACGAAAGAAAGCTGGCCGGGGAGGAGGGGGCGGAGCTCGGCATCGGTGCGGGGGACGGTTCCGCCGCGGACGATGCGGAGGCCGGAGGTGCGGTCGAGAAGAATCGTTGCGCCGCGCGAGATGAGGTTTTCGACGAGGGGAACTTCGGACTGGGTGCGAGCGCCTTGGAGGACGGGATCGATGGTGGAAGCGCGGAGGGCGAGTTCGGCGGGGTTGTTGTTTTCGGTGGTGATGACGGTTTTGCCTTGTCCAGCTGCACCAAAGGCGGTGGGTTGTTTGCGGTAGCCGGCGAATTGGGCGCGGCCGGTGAGAGAGACGGCCTGGGGGGTGAAGGGAGGCTGGTCGAAAAGGGAAACGCGTGTGCCGCGGACGGCGAGGGTTGCGTTGGGGGATCTTAAGGTTGATTGATGTTCGAGGCCACCGCCTTCGAGATCGTATCTTGTGCGGCCGTATTTGATGCCGATGTCGGTGGCGGCTTTGTTGCCTTGCTGAAATATCTTGAGAAGCTTGACGGTGGTGAGGCGGTCGATGGCGATGGTTTGGTCGGGTTCGATGCGGAGCTGGATGGCGCCGTTGGGACCCGTGCGGAGTTCGGCGGATTCGGAAAGCTCGATTCCGGTGGCGGCCTTTTTCCAAGGGGAAGTTTCGTTTTCGCGGTAGTTGGCGAGGCCTTCGACGGAGGTGATGGTGGCGCGAGTGGAGGGGGAGGTTGTTGTTGTTGTGGTGGTGGGTTGGAGCGTGAGTTGGTCGACGAGCATGTTGGCGAAAATCGGTGCGACCGGGTCAGGAGAAGAGGGCGACACAAGTGTCGCCCCTACAGGGGGAAATACGGCGGCAAGTTGGGGGTGCGGTGAGGAGATTTGCGAGGGCATTACTGAGGCGGGGTAATCGGCGGGGTTGCCGTGGGAGTAGTCGCGGCAGGCGCCGATGATGCCGACGTAGTCGCTGCCGGTCAGGATCTGGTTGGGGGAGCTTGGGGGGTAGATGTTTTCGTATTCAAGCTGGCGGGTGGCGTGGTGGGGGTTGGAGCCGAGGAGCAGGAGGTTGACGGAGGAGGATTTCAGATTCAGCGCGTTGACGAGCGCGGTGGCGAGGGTGCCGCGGGTGATGACGGTGTTTTCGGGCTGGTTGAAGTTGCTGGGGAGGATGTTGGCGCGTTTGAGCGTCGCGACGCGGTCGCTGTAATTGGTAGCGTTGTCCTGGTTGTGGAGAAAGAGGAGCAGGCCGTGGAGGGCTTCGTCGTTGCTCACGAGGTTTTTGGTGGCGAGGGTGTGCCAGAAGTCGAGTTGGGTTTGATCGTCGTTGGCGGCGAGCTGGGGGAGGATGGATGTTGGGACGGGGGTGGATTGGCAGCCGATGAAGAATAGAAGGGTGAAGAGAAGATATGCGTGCTGCGCACGCATGGCAGACAGGAATGTCTGCCCCACTGAATGCTGTGAGGTAGTCTTTTTAGAAGGCATAGGTGACTCCTGCGGAGATGAATTGTCTTGTGGAGTCGTTGGGGTCGGGGATGGCGTCGCCGGGGAAGAAGATGCCGTAGCGGAAGGCGACGGTGACATCACTTGTGATTTCCCAGTTGATGAAGAAGTCGGGTTCGCAGCCGAGGTATCGGCCGTCGGTTGTGGGTTCGTCAATCGGTCCATTTGTGGCGAGCTTGTTGTAGATGAAGAAGTCCGTTCCGATCTGGAGGCGCTTCAGGCGTTTGTATTCGGGCAGGGGGAAGGTGAGGGCGCCGATTCTGAAGATCAGGAGGTTCGAGATCTGTGGGGCGAAGGCGAGTCCGGTGTCGAGCAGGCCGAAGGCATTGAAGGCGCGATCGGAGGTATCCGGGCGATTTCCGCCGAAGGTATTGGAGGAGGAGAGGAGGCGATCGGAGTCGCCGGAGGCGACGATCGTTTCGAAGGTGAAGCGGGTGGTGCGGCGATCGCTCAATAGATAATCAAGGCGCACATCGGCGGCGTAGGCGTGGATGCGGTCCTCGGTTTGGGGAATCTGCTGAAGTCCACTGGGCGTGGTGATGAAGCTGTTGGAGAGGGTGGAGCCGCCTTCGTAGGTAACCTCGACGCCGTAGATAAGTTTGTCGGTGAGCGCGCCGGTGACGCCGGTACCGAGATACCAGGAATTGTAATCGTAGAGCGTGGCGATGCCGGATTGAACGCCGACGTTGTCCTGGTTGTAGTCCTGTTGAGAAAGGGCGTAGAGGTACGGGCGGTGCTTGTTGATTCGACGGGAGAGGATCGCGCCGTAGAGGCCGCGGGAGGTGTTGTGATCGAAGTTGGGGCGGCTGGAGTCGAAGTCGACGGTGCGGGTGGGGGTGACACCGGCGATGAGTTGGAGGTCGAAGCCGGTGAACCCGACCGCGAGGACGGCGCCATCAATGCGTTGCGAGAGGGTAAGTCCGTTGCCCCAGTAGACAATGTCGCGACCAACTTTGACGGAGAGATCGTAGCCGGGCTCGCGGTGATGAGCGCGCTCCTGGGCGGCGAGATCGAAGCGGTAGAAACCGACGTCGAGATCGGCGTCGATGGGTTCGTCGCCGCGGCCGTCGAGGGATTCGCCGGAGTTCCAGTCGTTGTAGCCCCAGATGCCGCGAGCGTAAAACTCGTGGGCGCCATCAAGACTCAGGCGCGCCCAGGGAAAGACGGCGTACTGGCGCAACCCGTGAGGCCTGCTGGCGGGGTCGGGGATGGAGAAGTAGTTGATGCTGAAGATGGCGCCGTAATCGAAAAGAGCGCGCTGCTCCGGTGGGACATCGGCAATGGACGTTTGCTCGCGGCGGAATTGCTCGAGCTGGCGATCGAAACGCTGGAGTTCTGTGCCACCGGCGTCGGATTGAGCTAATGCAGCGAGCGGCGACAGAAGAAGAGCGATGATGGCGAGGGAAATGAAGGATCGCATGGCGCGGGGGATGATGATAGACAGTGCGCGGGATCGTCTGCAAAAGATCATCATCGGCGCGTCACGGTTTTGCGGCGGCGGCACAGGAGGGCGCTGGTTCCCATAAGAATCAATGAGGCGCCGCCGGGTTCGGGGACAGAGGCGATCGCGGAGGAGCCGAAGGAGGCGTCGCCGGTGGCGAGCTCCAGGCCGTTCACGTGAAGCAGTCCGGCGGGTTGGTCGATCGGAGAAGCGATTGAGAGGCCGGCGGCGGCGAGCGGAAGACCCTGGCCGAGGCCAAGCGCGGCATCGATGCCGGTGTAGTCTGTTGCATCGATGTTGCCGTCGAAATTGGTGTCGCCGTAGAACCAGGAGATACCGAGAGGCTGGCTGGTGCCGATGTTTGCATCGATGGCGGTGTAATCCTGCGCGCTGACCTGCCCGTCCATGTTGGTGTCGCCGATGTAGGTGTACTTACCGACGATCGCGGCGGGTGTGATTGTTTTGCCGCTGCCTGAGGGCCAATCGACGAAGCCGACAAGGGAATTCTCGAATAGCGCGAGGATGGTAGCGCCGCCCGCGGCTTGCGCGGCGCTGGAGACAATTCCCGTAGCGGCAGGATCGGCCGACGCGCGGTAGCCTTCAAAGACCAGCGATTGAACGGTCGCGAAGTTTCCGCTGTTCAGGACCAGGTCATTGTCGTTCAGGTCGAAGGTGGCGTTCGGCGCGACGGAAAGGGTGACGAGGCGCGCGACGGAGTTATTGCCGGTGGAGGACCGGGGGGCGACGCGGAGCGTGCCGGTGTTAACCGCAACGTTGCCAACCGCGAGAGCGCTGCTGGTGAGAGAACCCGCGCCTACCTTGGTGAAGGTGGCGACACTTGAACCGGAGATCGAGCCAACCGTGGCACTAAAGACTGGGGTGCTGAATGAGCCGGAGCTTGAGACGCTGATGCCGCGCGTTGTAGTGATGGCGGTGGTCGTGGTGGAGACGGTTCCGCCGGCGAGGATCAGGTCGTTGGCGCCAACGGCGCTTGATGCGCCGAGTCCGAGGGTGCCGGCGGCGACGGTGAGGTTTCCTCTGTAAGCGGCATTGTTCCCGCTGAGAATCAGGGTACCGGCGCCGGCCTTGGTTATCGGGCCGAGGCCTTGCAGCGCGGCGGAAACGCTGAGGGTGGTGGTCGTGCCGTTGGTAGTGTTGTTGGTGACGGTAAAGGTGTGCGATGGACCAACGCCGAGCGTTGGCAGCGAGAGGTTGCCGGCGATTTGTGCAGTGAAGGCGTTGGGGTTGGCGGTGACGTTTCCGAGGACGGAGAGGATTCCGGTGCCGGTGAAGGTGCCGCCCGCGGTGACGACGTTGGTGATGGTTTCGTTTTTGTTGAGGAGATCGAATGTGCTGTTGGGGGTGACGGTGGTGAGGGTGGCCGTGTCTTTCACCTGATCGCTGTTGATCCAGCGGACGGTGGCGTTCTGGGCGTTGATGTTACCGGCGACGGCATCAACGCCGGCGGACTTGGCGAGTTCGAGGACGCCGCCCTGGACGACGGTGTTGCCGGTGTAGGTGTTGGCGGCTGCGCCGGAGAAGCGCATGACGCCGGAGCCGGTGGAGGATTTGGTGATGCCGAAGGTTCCGGAGATCGCGCCGGAGAATTCGAGCGTGGGGAAGTTGGTGAAGGTGGGCGCGCCGGTGAGGGCGACGTTGCCGGCAAATTCGAGCTTGCCGGTGGCTGCGCCGGTGACGGTGATTTCGCCGGCGCCGGTGGTGAGGCGGCCGAGACGGGCGGTTCCGGTGGTTGGTCCGGTGTTGGGCCCGACGAAGAGCGTGGCGCTGCCGCCGGTGGTGGAGATGTCGTTGCCGTAGGTGGTGGTTGGGGAATCGGAGAGCAGGCGCAGGGTGGGATTGTTGGAGAGGGAGACGGGCCCGGTGCCCATGGCTTGAGGGCTGGTGACCTCGAGCACGCCGGCGAGGGAAATGCCGCCGGTGAGATCGCTGTCGGCGGTGAGTCGGAGGGTGCCGGCGCCCTGGGCGCGGATTCCGCCGTTGGTGAGGCGGACGTTGGTGAGCGCGAGCGTGGTGCCAGCGTCGAAGACGGTAAAGGTACGGGAGAACCCGCCGAGATCGACGGTTCCGGCGATGGGGGGCGAGCCAGAGTTGTTGAATTGCGCGGTGCCGGTCCCTTGACTGAAATCGACGTTTCCGCCGAGAAGCGTTTTGCCGGGGGTGTTTGAGTTGGAGACGAGTGTGATGGCGGGGCTTGCGGATCCTTTGAAATGCAGTGCGGTTCCGATGCTGAGGACACCGCCAGGGTTGACGAGAACCGTACCGTCGGAGACGTCGAGCGAATCGGTGTAGTAGGTGCCCGAGTCGATGGACTGGAGGCTGGATCCGCTGCCGAAATTTTCGCCGCCGGTGAAAGAGCCGGAGGCGGGAGTGCTGATGGTGAGCGTCGCGTTTTCGCTGACCTTCGTGTCCTTGACGGTGAGTGACCCGCCGCCGGCGACTTTGACTTGAGCGGTGCCCTTGGCGTCGATGTTTTTGACGGCGTCGTTCTGCCCGTTCACGTCGAACTGTCCGCCGGTGAGGGTGAGGAGGGAAGTGTCGGCGATCTGCTTGGGCTGGAGGAGGATGAGATTACCACCGGCCATTTCGATGTTACCGGTGATGGCGTTTATGCCGGGCTGCTTGTTGAGGTAAAGCGTGCCGTTGGCGATGGTGGTCAGGCCGACGTAGGTGTTGTGCTTCGTGTCGGGGGCGGCGCTGAGATCATTGGGATCGGCGCCGAGGACCATATTGGCGATGCCGGTCTTGGTGAGTGTGCCGGTGCCGGTGACTTGCCCGGTGAGAATCAGGTCGCGGGAATTGGAGAAGGTGGCGTTGCCGTTGAGGATAACGGTGTTGGTGAACTGGAGCCGGCCCGCGCCACCCGCGTTGACGAGGGTGGAGTTGCCGATCTTCAGGCCGCCGAGTTGATAAGCGCCGCCCGTGCCGGCGGTGAAGCGATCGGTGTTGATCGTTGCCGGCGTAAGCGACGTGTTGTCTTTGACGACGATGTCGGAGTGAAAGTTGGCGGGATAGGGGCCGTCGGATTTTAAGGTCAGCGATGACGCGGGCTGGAGAGTGATGGTGGACCAAGTGGGCCCGGTGCCGCCCAGGGCGCCGGTGTTCTGGAGTTCGAGGGTCCCCGCCTGGACGTTCACAGGGCCTTTGAAGTTCTGGTTGGTGTTCGAGATGACGAACGTGCCCGCGCCGGTCTTGTTGAACCAGGAGGTCGTTGTGGCGCCGACGAGCTGGTTGCTGGTGGCTGCGGTGAGCGTGGTGCCCGAGGCGACGACATTGATGCCGCCGCCGTTGGGATTGAAAGTCAGCGTGCGCTGGTTGCTCAATGCAAATGAGGCGGTGGTGGCGAGCGTGCCGCCGAGAAAGTTCAAGTCGCTTCCGTTGGCGAGGCTCGCGCCGAGGTTCGCATCTGAGGAAACCTGAATGGTCCCGTCGTTAAGGTAAAAGCCGCCGAGAATGTTGTGGTTGGTCGTGTCGGTGCTGGTGAGGATCACGGTTCCGGCGCCGCTCTTGACCAGGGACATGTTTCCGGGCGAACCGTTCTTCAGCGCGGAGTTGATGGTGAGATCGGCACCAGAGGCGTGGATGTAGAGATAGTTGCTGGAGTTATTGGCAAGGGTTGATCCGGAGATGGACGCGGTTTGGGAGCCGAACTTGAGGATGCCGTCGAGATCGAGAGCGCCGGATTGAGTGACGTTGACGGGATTGCTGGTGGCATCGAGCGAGAGGGTGCTGATGGTGGCGGCGGGCGCGGTGGTGTTCGCATTTAGCAATACATGGGCGTTCGAGGTGAAGCTGCCGGTGGTTGCGGCGAGGGTCACACCATTTGTCGCGTCGTAGTCGGCGAAGTCGGTATCGTTGATGGTGTAGCGCGCGCCCATGAAACCGGCGGTCTTGCCGGTGAAGATGACCTTGTCTGTAGCGCCCAAGCCGTTGGCGACGAAGTTCAGGGTGGCGTGGGGAAACACGCTGTTGCTGAGGCTGGAGAACGTGACGGTGCTCGTGCCGCCGGCGCCTTCATAGATCGCAACCGTTGAGGCGCCGGGGCTGTGACTGAGTGCGCCGACGGATTCGGAGGAGTTGACGCCGTTCGTTCCCAGAAACCGGAATGTTCCGCCGTTCAAGCCAAGCTGGGTGGTATTAAGGATGCGGTTGTTGTTGTTGGTGACGGTGTTGTCAAGCGCCAACGTACCGCCGGTAAGGATGGTGACGTTGGATGAGACACCGGTGACAGCACCGTTTCCAGAGAGGCTGAAGACGCCGGCATCCACGTAGAGAATCTGTGGCGTCATCGAGGTGTCGGTGGTGACGTTGAAGGATCCCGCGCCGGTCTTATGGAGTCCGCTACCGACGCCGGCGCTTCCGAATAGATTTGCCGCGAGCGTGAATATCTGGTCTTGTGCGACATCGATGGTGGGAAAGCTGTTTCCAATTTGAATGGGATGTCCGGTGGTGTAGGTGCCGGTGGCGGAGAAGATTCCACCGATCTTGACGATGTTGGCGGCGTTGCCGAGCGCCGCTTCTGAATTGGCGCTGACGGCGCCGCTGCCGGCGATGCTGATATCACCGCCGAAGGTGTTGGCGCTTCCCGAGAGCGCCACTTCGCCGGCGTTTACCGTTAGAAAATTCGTGAAGCTGGAATTTCCGGTGAGGTAGAGTGTTCCCAAACCGTTTTTGACAACCGTACCAGTACCGTTGATCGAGCCGGCGAACGCGGTCCAGGAATCGCCGGAGCCGGTGGTGAAAGTCGCGCCGCCGAGAGCGATGGTTCCGTCGCCGATGAGGGTTGCGATGGACTGAGCATTGTTATTGAGATCAAGCGTTGTGCCGGTAGCCATGGTCAGGATGGTTGCGGCGGGCAGGCGATCGGAGGAGGCGCCCGAGGCTCGAATGGTTCCTTCCAGAAGAGTGGTGTTTCCGGAGAAGGTTGCGTTGGCGACAAGGGAGAGAGTCCCGGCACCAATTTTGTTCAAGCCTCCGGTGCCGCTCATGGCGAAGCTCGGCGAGAACGTCACGCCGGAGAGGACGTCGATGGTTCCGTTGCCGAGCCCGAGCGTGATGGGTCGGTTGGTGCCGAAGGTACTGGTGATCTGGAGATGTCCTCCAGTGAAGCTGATGGAGTTGCTGGACGAACCCATCGCTGAATCCGCGCCGACGGCGAGCGTGCCGAATGTGGGACCGGTGCCGGTCAAGTTGATGGACTGGCCCGCTCCGCCGAAGGTGTTTCCGGGGGAGAGCTCGAGGATTCCATTGTTGACGGTGAGGCTGCCGGTGAAGCCGAGCGATCCGCTCGCGGTCATCAAGCCGGTGCCATCTTTGACGAAGGAGCCGGAGCCGGAAATGGGTCCGGCGAAGATGGTGGGCGATCCGGATCCGCCGACGGTAAGTGTTGTTGTGGCAGAGGCGCCGAGGGCGACATTGCCACCGCCCGCGAGAGAGCCGAGCGTCTGACTGAAGCCAGCCATATTGAAGGATGCGCCGGCGGCAATGGCGAGATCGGTGGTCGCCGGGAGCGCGTTTGCAACGCCGAGGATGATGGAGCCGGCGTTGACGTTGGTGGGGCCGGTGTAATCCGCGGGCGCGGAAATGAGAAAGCTTCCGAGTCCACTCTTGGTGATCGCGCCGTTGGTGATGCGCGCGGAGACGATCAGGTCATTGAGGTTGGGGCCGTTGGTGACGTCGAAGTTGCGTGAACCACCGGCCAGATCGAGGATGCCGCGGAGTTGTCCACCGGTGGGCGAGCTGGTGATCGAGGCCGTGCCGATCGTGCCGTTGAGCGAGAGATCGCCCGCGAGAACGAACCGGGCGGGGTTGGCGGCATCACCGGCAAGGTCGACGATGACCCTGCTGCCGGAACTGCCGCGAAGGATCGCGCCGCCTGCGCCAACATTGAGCAGGGCGCCCGCGGCGACGGAGTTTGTGTTGCTGGCGAAGTCGAAGGCGTTGGCATTGACCGTGGAGTTGGCGCCAACGGTCAGCGAAGAGTTGCCGTTCCAGACCTTCACCGTTCCGCCGATATTGGCGATTGAGCCGGCGGTGACGATGAACGATCCGACTCCACCGGCGGCGAGAGCGGAGCCTCCTACGTATACGGATCCGGTGGCGGCAAGCGTGGAACCGCTGACGGAAAGAGTGCTGCTGAGGCCAGTTCGGGCGACGGCGATGTCGCCGGTGACGTTGAGCGCGGCGCCGCTGGTGAGAGCGAGGGAAGCGCTGCCGAAGTCTCCGACGCGGAATTCGGTTGCGGTGACATTCCATGCGGAGCCTGCGCCGCTGATGGTCGCGGTGGCGGTGTTGTTTCCGCCGAGCTGTACGATGCCGGCGGGCGTGGTGGAGTTGACGACGCCGCCGCCGGAGATGGCGAAGGTGGCGGCAGCGTTCGAGGCGATAAAGAAGTCGGAGGTGTTCAGGACCTTGCCGGCGCCGATGGTGACGTTGCCGCCGAGATCTTCGCCGGCTTCGATGGTGAGTGCGGAGAGATGCGTGAGGGTCCCGCCGGTCCAGTTGAAGTGACCATTGAAGTTTTGGGTATCGAGCGTGCCGACGGTCAGGGAGCCGCCGTTGAGATGGAACTGGGTGCTTGAGACGTTCCAGATTTTGAAGACGCCGAGGGTGGAGACGGAGGCGGAACCGCTGATGCTGAGTGTGGCATTCCCCGCGGGAGTGGTGCTGCTGCCGCCGACGTAGATGTTACCGGCTGAAGCGGCGCCGGCGCTGATGTTGAAGCTTCCGGCGCTTGGGGAGACCGTGCCGAGGGCAAGATTACCGCCGATGGACGCGGTTCCTCCGGTTTGGGTAAAGGAGTTGGCCAGTGCGTTGGTTTGGCTGCTAACCCCAATACTGGCGTTGCCAGTGACGACGAGGGATCCACCGGAGAGCTGATAAATTCCGCTGCTTCCGCCGGAGCCACCGAGCGTCAGCGTACCGGCGGTATTCGTGCCGCCGCTCTGGACAAAGGTGGCGTCGTTGGTCCAAACCGGACCGCCGCCGATGGCTTCCAGTCCGGCATTGAGCGTTCCGCCGCTGAGCGTGTAAAGCCCTGGAGCGAGCGAATTTGCCAGCACGAGGTCGCTCGTGACGGTATGGGTCCCGCCGGTCTGTACGAAGGTTCCAGGCCCGCTGTAGCCCACGTCCATACTGGTCGTATTGAGCGAGCCGGTGCCGCTGAGGGTATACGATCCGCTGCTGCCCGCCACTGATCCCAACCGAACGCGGCCACCGATGACAGTGACCGAGCCGCCGGATTGGTTGTAGTAACCGGTGCCGCCGTTGTTGGTGCCGAGAGTCAGACCGGTATTGAATGTCGCGGACCCGCCCGACTGGGTGAAAGTTCCATTTCCGGTGTAACCGATATGGGCAGGTCCGGAGACGTCGAGAACTCCTCCGTTGAGCGTGTAGATTCCGGCGCTTCCTGCCAGGCTGCCGACGACGAGGCTTGCCCCGCCGGTGACGCTATGGGTGCCACCGGATTGGGTGAAGGCGCCTGCGCCGCCGAGTCCGATGATCTCGCCGGCAACGAGCAGTTTCCCACCGCTCAGGTTATAGGTGGCGCTCGCGCCGAGGTTCGCGCCCATTTTCAGGACGTTGGTGAAGCTGGCAGTGCCGCCACTTTGGTTCACGATCGCCGCGCCGTTAAGCCCCAGCACCGCATCGTTCCCACCGGTTGCGGTGAGAACACCCGAACCGCTGATGCTCAACGTGCCCGGGTCGGTGCCTCCCACGGTCAGCGCACCGCTGCTGATCGTGAGCCCGCCGGCAATGTCCAACTGACCTTGATTCACCGTGACAGAATCGACGACGGAGTTGGCGCCGGTGAGCTTCAGAGCGCCCAGCCCGGTCTTATCGATTCCGGTTCCGGAAATGTTGCCGCTGACGAGCGTGTCGGTGGCGGCGGCGGCATTGTTGATGGTAAAGGTGTGCTGGGCAAGGGCGCTGGTGAGCGTGAGGTTGCCGCTGATGGTGGCGGCACTGATGCTGCCGGTGTAGTTGACGTTACCGGCAAGACCGACGTTGGTGGCGATAACGGTGTTGTCGGTGAGGCTGAGATCGCCGGAGCTGATGTAGATTCCGCCGCTTCCGCCGCCGGTAACGGTGGCCCCGCCGTTGTCGATGAAGCTGCCGACGGTTTCGGCTTTGCCGTTGAGGTTGAGTGTTCCGCCGGAGTTGAGGGTAAGGGTGGCGGTGTCAGGGATCTGCTCGTTAGCGAGCCAAAAGAGCGTGCCGCTGTTGTTGACGGTGACATTTCCGCCGACGGCGTTGATGTTGTTCGACTTCCCGAGCTGCATCACCCCGCCGTTGACGCTCGTCAGTCCCGCGTGCGTATTCGCAACAGCGCCGGATACCGTAAACGTCCCGCTCCCCGCTTTGATCACCGACCCGACCACTCCTTCGATATGACCGCTGAACGTCGCGTTGGCGTTCGCAAAGCTCGTGGTAAGCGTCCCACTGCTCAATTGGATGTCCCCCGCACCGGAGACCGTGCCGACCGTCTGTGCATTCCCGCCTAGATTCAACCCGGCGCCCGAGTTGATGATCACCGCGCCCGTCGTCGGAAGGATGTTCGTTCCATTCGTGTAAATGCCCCCCGCGTTGTTGATCGTCGTCGTTCCGGTATATGTCAGCGGCTGATTGAAAGTCTGAGTGGCATAGCCGTTGTTGACCACCAGCGACAAGTTCCCACTGATCGTCCCGCCATAAAGGATGTCCCCCGCCGTCGGCACCGCAAGCGTCAACGTCGACGCGGTCGGGCTGCTGTTGGTCACGACCGCGCTGGAAGATGAGCCCCCCAGGCCTGCGAAGGTCTCACTGGAGCCATTCAGGTTGAACGTCGCGCTTGAGTTCAGCGTGACGACCGCGCTGTCGGGGATCTGATTGCTCGCGAGCAAACGAAGCGTCGCGGAGTTGTTAACGGCAATGCTGCCGCCAACGGCGTTGCCGGCGGTCTTCCCAAGTTCGAGCGCGCCGCCGTTGACGGTGGTTCCGCCGGTGTAGGTATTGGCGGCGGTTCCCCCGAAGCTGATGGTTCCGGTGCCGTTCTGGACGTAGGCGAGGTTGCCGGTGAGGGTGCCATTGTAGCCGTGGCCGGAAGAGGTGTTGTTGCTGGTAAGGGTGGAGGCGGTGCCGGAGCTGTTGGTCACGACGCCGGGGCCGAAAATATGAAGAGTCTGATTGAAGCCGGCCAGGTCAAAGGTTCCGCTGAACGAGCCGTTAAGTTGGCTGTTGGTGGGGAGGGCGTTGGTAGCGCCTAACTTTAACGTTCCGGCCTGGACGCTGAGGGCTCCGTTGTTGCTGTAATTGCTGGCGCCGGTGACAACGAGAGTTCCGCTGCCGGTCTTTACGAGAGAACGACCGCCACCTCCGCCGCTGATGACGCCGGCGAGAGTAAGGATTTGGGAGGGTGCGACGTCGATACCGGAATTGGCGGTTGAGCCGATGGAGAATCCGCGAGCGGAGTTGAAGCTGTTTGTGGCGGCAAGCGTTCCACCGGCGAGCGCGACGGTGCCGCTGGAGTTTCCGAGATTGGTGTCGGCGCTGACGTTGAGAAATCCGGCGGAGACGGTGGTGCCGCCGGTGTAATTGTTGGCAGCGCCAAGGGTGAGAATACCAGGTCCGTTCTTGATCACACCGGTCGCCCCACCCAAGGCATGTGCAATTGTTGCGGTCGCTCCGATTGCAACATCCAGGCCCGCACCCGCGAGCGTTAGCGTGGAAGTCCCACTCGGGATGAGGGTGACAGTGCCTTCTTCGAACCGCATCCCGTTAAATGCAAGGGCCGAGCTGGCGCCGATCGTGACCGAGTAAATTCCGGTGGCATTGAAACCAGCCGCAAAGACCGCGGTGGCGCTGCCATCGTTGAGCCAGATGCCCGTCGAGACGTTTCCCGTGGAACTCGGGCTCCAGACACTGGCCCCCTGGCTCCACGTTCCGCCGGCCGTGGGGCTTCCCGAAGCGCCATTGCTCGCGCCATTGATGTCCCAGAACCGATCGGCGGCAGATGTAACGGCGGGAAGCAGACCCGCAACGGCAGCGGAAATAATGCAACGTGCCGCGGTTCGGCGGCGTCGCGAATGAACCGATTGAACGGGAGAAGTGAGCATCGCTCTACACCTTTGTTACTTCTGGTACGGAGGGTGTTACGTCTGATCGGCGACAATAAAATCGATGCCGGCTTCCTGACGGAAGAAATCCTGTCCGACGATGGCGTTGAAGTTGTCGCGGATGCGGTCTTCGATAAAGAGAGAGTCGTAGCCGGCATTTCCGAAAACGCTGTCGGACAGGCCGTAATCGCTGGTGACGGAGGCGATGATCTGGTCGTTGCCCCCGCCGCCCTTCATGGTGTCCTGGCCGAGGCCGCCGGAGAGGAGATTGGCGCCGCCGTCGCCGATGAGCAGGTCGTTTTTCTGGCCGCCGAGAATGTTCTCGACGTCGAACTTGATGTAATCGCCTTCGCCCGCGCCGTCGTCGCCGCTGTTGTTGAGCGTGAGGACGAGGTTGACCTTGCGGTTGGAGTAGTCGGCGTAATCCGCTGCGCCGCCGTCGCCTTCGAGGGTATCGCGGCCATCGTTATTGGGGACGGCATCGGAGCCGCCGTTGAGGTTGTCGTCGCCGTTGCCGCCGACGAGGGAGTCATTGCCAAAGGATCCGATGCAGTAGTCGTTGCCGTCGCCGCCACCGATGAGGTCATTGCCAAACCCGCCGCGCAAGGTGTCATTGCCACTTCCGCCGAGCAAGGTGGCGTTGATGCTGACGGCGTTGGCGCCTCCCGATTTCTCGAGCACAACCAGATCGTTGCCCGCGCCGACATCGACCGAGATACTGAAAATCGAGCTGGCGGCATAGTTGAAGGTGACGCCGTTCTCAACAACGGTGACTGTCGTGCCGTTGAGCAAGATGGAAATGGAGTCGTTCCCGGAGGTTCCGCCGACGCTGAGGCGGCCGCCGCTCACGACGGCAAGCGCCGCCATCCCGCCGGACGTCTTCGCGGGAGCGGAACTCTCCAGAACGACGCTTCCTCCACCGCTTTGAAAGGCAATACCTTCCCCAAGTTTTGCCGGCAGCAACAAATCTGCCGCCGCTGCGCCCAGGATCGTTTGCTGGTCCAGGTCAGGCAGATCGTAGATCGTTTCGACTGCCGTGACTTCGTCGAGGAACGAGGGGTCGAACTGGTAGTAATCAAAGTCGTCACCGCCGTGCATGGTGTCGGCTTCGCCATCGTCGTTGATGAACAGGTCGTTGCCTTCGTTGCCGTGCATGTCGTCCATGCCATAGCCGCCGGCGATGGTGTCGTTACCTTGATGTCCGAAGAGGGTGTCGTCGCCGTTGCCGCCGTCGAGGATGTCCGGTCCGTCGCCGCCATCGATCGAGTCGTTGCCGGTATCCCCGATGATGATCTCCTGGTTCAGGCCGCGCGCCTTGAGGAAGTCATCTCCTCCACCGCCGCGGATGACAGCCGGGAGGGCGTTGGGATCGGCTGATCCGTCGTCGGTGATGGTGTCGTTGCCATCGTCACCGAGGAGCGAATCGACGCCCAAGCCACCTTCGATGGTGTCGTTATCATCGCCGCCGGTGACGGTGTCGTTGCCTTCACGGCCGTTGATCGCGTCGTTGCCTTCGAAGCCCGCCAGCAGGTCGTCGCCGGTTTGTCCGTCGATGTTGTCGTCGCCGGGCCCGGCGATGATGTTGTCGCTGTCGGCACCGCCGAGCAAGGTATCGTTGCCGTCGCCGGCGGAGAGGGTGTCCCTGTCGCTGCGCTGCGGGCCGTTAACCGCATTGCGATCCCAGCCACGATCGTGTTTGCGAAAGCAATCACGGGTGGCACCCAAAGCGTTTGAGGCGGCGGCATCGTCACCGCCGATGATCGTGTCCGCGCCTGACCCCGCAAATAGTCGGTCGTCGCCGATCCCACCCTTAATGAGGTTGTCGCCGTCTCCTCCGTCAAGAAGATCATCCCCGTCGCCACCCTCGACGGTGTCGTTGCCGGAACCGGCGGTGATGGTGTCATTGCCTCCTTCGCCCAGCAACTTGCGCGCGACGTTGTCCCTGGCGACAATCTTGTCGGCGCCGGGTGTGCCGATCACCGTTTCGATGTCGGCTGCGATGTTGTCTGTTTCGTTGGCGTTGCCATTCTTGAGGATGCCGTCGTTGGCGACGCCGTCGAACGTGATGTTCAGCGTCCAGGTTTTCGGCCAGCTCTGATTGAGCCAACTGAAGGTCTCCAGAGAATCATTCCCATCCCCGCCGGCGAGGGCATCGTTGCCGTAGTCGCCCACGACCGTGTCATTGCCCTTCCCGCCGTTGAGGGTGTCGTTGCCCTCGGCGCCGTCGAGGAAATCGTCGCCTTCGCCGCCGAGGAGCGAATCGTTGCCCGCGTTGCCGACAAGCGTGTCCTCACCGGCGTTGCCGAGGAAGGTGTTACCCGAGTTGGATCCGTTGATACGATCGTCGCCGGAGCCGCCCCAGACGTTTTCGATGTCTTCCTTGACGTCATCGTGTTCGCGTTTGCCGCCGTCGTCGGTATTGCCGTAGCCGAGGTTGATGGTGAGGTTGTCGGATCGGGAGGAATAGTCGGCGACGTCGACGCCCGCGCCGCCGTAGAAAACGTCGGCCCCCCCGCCACCGTCGAGGGTGTCATTGCCGTCGTCGCCCCTGAGTGTCGAAGCCCCCCCACCGCCGCGGAGGTAATCATCACCCGCGCCGCCATAAAGCGTGGCGTCGAGTTTGACCGATTCATCAATCTTCAGTGTGTCCGCGCCCCCCTGCCCGTCCATCAGGATTCGTCTGACCTTGACCGCGGGGAAGCTCTTGCTCACGCCATTGAGCGTGGCGGTGAAGTCGGACCCGACGCGCGTGACATTTGCGGTATCCGCGCCGCTGGTTCCGATCACGTTAAGTTGCCCCGCGGAATCGAGATTTGCCGCAAGCATGCGGCGCGGTTCCAGTCCCTCCAGCACCGTTCGCTCCCTGTAAATGGTTATCCGAAATGACTGAGGTGGAAATGCACTCCTCGGCCCGCGGGAACGATAACAGGATCGTGCGGTAGTGCAAGGGAATTCAGGAGTTAAGAACAACCGAATTGTACTGGCAGAGGCCGGTTTATGTCCTGTCGCACCCCCAGATCGAGTGCATTTATTGACTTCACCCCAAGGGGTTGAATCGGATCAAGAATACGCCGATCAGACCAACCCGATCACGGCCGCGTTCGATGCAAATCCCGTCGGCGATCCTCATCACCGGGGACTTCGATGACGGTATTGGGACGCGATTGGATCGTTTCGGCGTCAGCGACAATCGAGCGCCGCGCCTGGTCCAGGAACGTTTCGAATTCCGGCTGACGTAAGCCGCTCGCGTCAATCTCAATTTTGCTGTCGCTGAGCCTCACCTGAGCGGCATCCGCGCCCGATCGCAGCAGGAAAATCTGCTCGTCCGCACGCTCATAGCTTGGCTCCCAACCGTTTTCCTCCGCAACTTTCAGAAGGCGCGTCATGAGCAGAGGCGCGAGGTCGCTGGTGCACGAAATACCGACGGCTGGATTCGAGGAATCGGCTGGCAGACCCTTGTTTGCACTCTGGGGCCGACGCCGCCCACTGCCCCCGGTCTTGAACGCCGGCACCAGAAAAATTGGCGCGGCGATCGTGGTCAGCAGCGTCATCATGATCGACACGCCAAAGACGTTCTGCCCGATGATGTTCTGACTGAGTCCGACGCCCGCGACGATCAGTGCCACTTCACCGCGCGGCAGCATCCCCAGCCCGATCCGGTATCCGCCGCGCGCGTTGAAACCCACCGGCAGCGCCGCCACGCCGCAGCCGATCAACTTCCCGACCACCGCAACGATTGTCACGACAAGCCCGAAGACCACGACCCGCCAATCCGCGAACATGGCGTTGAAGTTCACGAGCATCCCAAGGGTCGCAAAGAAGATCGGTACGATGAAATCGTTGATCGGCCGAAGCGACTCCATCAGCGTGTGCGCCATCCGCGTTCGCGACAGACCGAGCCCCACGGAATACGCGCCGATGATGAACGCGAGCCCAAAGAATTCCGCGATGCCGGAGCCGATGAATACCAGCGCCAAGGCCAGCGCCAGCATCGTCCCGCCATATCGAATCTGCGTGAATAATTTTTCGATCGGCCTGGCGAGGGCGAGGATCAGCACGGTGAGGATGATCCACACGCCGAGGGCCTTGATGGAGATCCAGCCCACTTGGGAGGCGGAGACCGCTCCGGTTGCCGCGATCCCGCCGACAATCGCAAGCGCGACGATTCCCAGAACATCGTCAAGCACCGCCGCCCCAAGGATCGTCACGCCCTCCGGCGTATCGAGCTTTTCAATATCGCTCAGCACGCGCGCGGTGATACCGATGCTCGTCGCCATCAAAATGACGCCGATAAACAGCGCCGGCACCAGCGGGCTCTCCGCGGGATGCGCGGTCGCCAGAGCGCTGAACATCGGGATATAGACAACGCCCACCCCCAGCACGAACGGCACCAACGCCCCGGCGAACGCCACCAGAGTCGCGGGCAGAACATACCTCAGGAACTGCTTCAGATCCGTGTGCAGCCCGGTGATGAACAGCAGCACGATGCTCGCCAGTTGCGCCACCGTCCAAATGTGCTCGTTCACCGGCCACTGCGCGGCATTCCGCGGCGGCGGAAAGAGCGGAATCCAACTGCCGTGCAGGGGCATCGGAATGTACTTCCCCAGCAGGAACGGCCCGAGGATCACGCCCGCCAGCAGCTCGCCGATCACCCCCGGCACCTTGATTCGCTCGACCAGCGCCCCCAGCAACTTTGCTGAGATCAGCATCGCCGCAAGCTGAAACAAGATCAGCATGATCTGAAGCTTGCGCCCTTCGCCCGGAATCTCCAGAATCTCATGCAGATCGGGCGAAACGTGGATCAGGGCCAACATGGGATCAAGCATTCTCTCAGCGTGATAACGCGACTACCATGGGTTTGCCATGCCCCATACGGGAAACACTACCGCAGACATCATCCTTTACTCCGTCGCCGGCGTCGTCCTGCTGATTCTCGGCTACCGTTTCGGTCGCTGGGTGTCGAACGTTGCCAACACCAAACTGATCGCGCAACGGGAACAGGAACTGTTCACCGCCCAGCGGGGATTCAAGACGCTGTACGATCAGGAGCTTGCGAACGTCCGCGAAGAAAACGCGAAGCTTGCGGATGAGCTGCGCATGCTTCGCCAGAAGGTGGAGGACTATCGCAAGAAGGCCGCGGGACTTGGCGGCTTGTTCTCCTCCGGCTCGAAAAAATCGGATGCGATGTACGCGTTGCTTCTGGAAAACGAAGCCCTCGAAGAAGCTCTTTACGCACAAAATGAAAAGCTGAAGCAGGAGCGAACCGATGCCTTGCGTGAGCAAATGCGCGCCACCGGCTATCGTCGCGTCCTGATGAGCCAACTGCTCAACGACAACCGCATCAAGGATTATGTTACGGAAATCTTGAACGATGAAAAAATGCTACCTCGTGCCGAGACTACCGTGCAAACGCTCCCCGCTCTCCCCGCGGCAACAAATCCCGACACGCCCGCGACGTAGCAGCGCTCGTCAAAACCCCTGATTTTACAGTGGTTTTCAAAGCGATCCGGCTCCTGGGTACGATACGGAGTTCACCACGCCGAGGTGGGGTCGAAGCGCGAGGGCTTTGGCGGAGACATCGAAATCCCCGAGAGATTCAGGGATTTTTTAGCAGCCCCATTGAAAACCCCCGAGTTTTCGCTAGTTTTTGTTTCAGTTGGATCCGTGACCGGGTCCGTTGAGGGATCAGGTTTGACCGCTTTGCCGATAAATGGGCGGCGAGTGGATTAAGCCAGACAACACTTCCATCCCGCACTCGTGACCCGAGGCGGGTGATCGAAAGGAGATCGATTCCATGGCCAAGACTGCAACCGCGGGCGCAAAGCCCCTGACCAAGAGCGAGATCGCCACCAGCCTTGCCGAGAGCGTCGGCATCAGCAAAAAGCAGGTCCGCGACTTCCTCGAAGCCCAGGCCGAGTTGGCCTACAAGCAGGCGAAGAACAGCTTCGTCATCCCCGGCATCGGTAAGCTGGTTCTCGCCGAGAGCCCAGCGCGCGAAATGGTGATGCGTTTCGGCGCCAACGCGGGCCAGACCATCAAAGTCCCCAAGCGCAAGAAGGTGAAGTTCCGCATCGCCAAGGCCGCGAAAGATGCGATTCTCGGCGCTAAGAAGTAAGCACCCGCACACGATTGTCCCAGTGCGACATTCAAGCCCAGCCACTCCAATGGCTGGGCTTCTTTCTTATCTTGGTTTTCCGGCACTTTTCGCTCTCGGCACACCGCTTGCTTTCACTTAATCGGACATCGTCAAAAGTTTGTCAAAAGGAAGATTTATGAGCAGCGGGAACACCAACGGCAGCGGAACCAGCAGCTTTCAGGAATTCCAGGGGCCCGACGGGACTGAAGTTTGCCGGCAACTCAACAGCTTTCTCCGCGGCGAAATCTCCGCCGCCGAAACCTACCGGATGGCCATCGATAAAGCCGGATCATCCACCGATGCCCATGCTCCTGATGTCGGGATGCTTCGCGAAATTCAGCAGGAACATGGCCGCGCCGCGCAATCGCTTCGCGACCGCATTCGCGAGCTCGGTGGCGAAGCCTCGGATTCTTCGGGCGCTTGGGGCACTTGGGCGAAGCTCACCACGGGCGTCGCAAACCTTTTCGGCGACACCTCCGTTTTCAAGGCTCTCAAAGAAGGCGAAGAGCATGGCCTGAAAGATTACGAAGAGGGCCTCGATGAGATTGACCTCACCAGCGCGGAGTTGATCGAAAATCAGTTGATCCCAGCCCAGCAGCGTCATATCAACCTACTCGATCAATTGATCAAGACCGTCGGCACCGTGTGATGTGATTGCATACCCTGTGATTGCATGCCAGGAGCCTGCAACTTTAACGCCGCCGTCCCTACCGCCAGGGATGGCGGCGATTTTTTGCGCAACGAAAACGCCCGGACCTTCCAGTCCAGGCGTCTGCTTCGCTGTCGGTTTGTTTTGATAACTTACGTCCCAGTGCTCACGTACGGCAGCAGCGCCAAATAGCGCGCACGCCGAACCGCCCGAGCAAGCATGCGCTGCTCCATCGCGTTGGCGCCGGTGCGTTTCCGGGAAAGAATCTTCCCGTTGCTGCTGACCACCTTCTTCAGGGACTCGGTGTCCTTGTAGTCGATGAAGGTCTTGCCGCTCGCGCTCGTTCGATTGATCTTGAGCTTGGGCCGGCTGAAAGACTGAAACTTGTCCGCCTTGTCGCCGCGGCTCTCGCGGCCGCCGCCACCGTCCCGATTGTTCATTCGCTTAGGCATGTCGTCTTAGACTCCAAATTTGAGCGGCGGATTGTAGCACGATGAGTGCGCGTGGCAAGCTCCCTTGCAAATCGCCTCTATCGCCCGACAATCCCCGCTGAAATCAAGCATCAGGAGTTGGCATGCGGCACGTGATCTCGGCATTGGTGATGAACGAACCCGGCGTTTTGGCGTCGGTGGCAGGTCTGTTTTCGGCCCGGGGATTTAATATCGATTCGCTGGTTGTCGGACGTACCGAGAACCCAGAGCTCTCCCGCATGACCGTCGTCGTCAACGCCGACGACAACACCCTTGAGCAGGTCCGCAAGCAGCTCGCCAAGCTGGTTCCCGTCGCCCGGGTCCGCGACTTTAAGGAAACCGCCTACATCGAGCGCGATCTCGCCCTCATCACTGTCTCGGTCAGCCCCGAGCAACGGAGTGAAGTGATCGAGATCGTGAATCTATTCCGCGGGCGCGTGGTGGACGTCGCCAAGGCAAGCCTGATGGTCGAGATTGCTGGAGCGGAAGAGAAGCTTGAAGCGCTCGTCGAGCTTATGCGTCCCTACGGCATCAAAGAACTCGCGCGCACCGGCGTGATCGCGATGGCGCGCGGCACCCAAGCCGCGAAAGAAGAAGCCGTAGACAAAACCGGGGGCAAGCGAAAGCGCAGCCTTGACGCGCCCGCCGCCCCAGCGCTGCCGCCGAGTTAGAGCAACCCGACGGTTTGATCTCCCGAGCGCGATGGACGCGCCGGGCGAGCCCGACGGCTAAATCAGAGCGCGTGATTCTGAAACGTCGTCCCATGTGGGCCTTCGCCCCGACCGCTACGCAAATACTGATGATGTTCCAGAATCATACGGACCTTTCCAAACCCGGCACCCGCGCCGGCGAAGAAGTCGTCCAACTTTATATCGAACCGGCCATCTGCTCCTTCGCCACCCCGATCCATCGCCTCACCGACTTCCGCCGGGTCCACCTCGCCCCGGGCCAGACGCAAACCGTCACGTTCACGCTCGCGAACAAGGATATCGCCATGCTGGACGCCAATTTCGAGCCCCGTGTAGAACCTGGTGAGTTCAAACTCCGAGTCGGCTCGTCAACGACGAACCTGCGCATCCTGTAAGGGCGACGCCTGCGTCGCGGCGGTCGCGGCCCCTGCTATACTGTTACTCCGTGATCCGCTTCGTATCTGTCATCTTCTTTTTCTGCGCCGCCGCCAGCGCGCTGGCGTCAAATCCTCCCCCCTCCACCCAACCCGCCGACATGTGCCTTATTCCCGCCGGCTCCTTCCGCATGGGAACCGACGACGGGTTCCCATTCGAACGGCCTGTCCACGAAGTCAGACTGAATGCCTTCTGGATGGACAAGCATGAAGTCACCAACGAGCAGTTCGGCAACTTCGTTGATGCGACGCACTTCAAGACGGATGCCGAGAAGTTCGGCTGGTCAGGCGTTTTCGATCCCAGGGAAGGCAAGTGGACCAAGTCCGATGGAGCGGACTGGCGGCATCCGACAGGCCCGGACTCCAAAGCGGATCCGAAGCATCCCGTCATTCATGTCTCCTACGCCGATGCGGAGGCTTACGCGAAGTGGGCGGGCAAGCGGCTGCCCACGGAAGCCGAATTTGAATACGCTGCCCGCGGGGGAAAGCACGACGAGAAGTTCGCCTGGGGCAACGACCTTTATCCCGGCGGCAAGCAAATGGCCAATGCCTGGCAAGGCATGTTCCCTTTTGAAGACGACGGGAAAGACGGTTTCAAGGGACTCGCCCCCGTCGGATCGTTTCCCGCAAATCCGTATGGACTCTTCGACATCACCGGCAACGTCTGGGAGTGGACCAGCGACTACTACGCGGACGATTACTACAAGCAATCGCCCAACGAGAATCCCAAGGGTCCCGACGCCGGGAAAGAACGCTCGATCCGCGGCGGCTCCTGGTTGTGCGCCGAAAACTACTGTCTCGGCTACCGCGTCGCCGCACGCAATAAAACAGAACCGGACAGCGGCTTAAACAACCTCGGCTTCCGCTGTGTCAAAGCCGCCAAACCATAACTCGTGGCACGGGCATGCCCGTGTAGCGATCCAAACACGGGCAAGATGCCCGTGCCACAGGAATGCGAAATTACATCATTCTCTTCATCCTGCTTCTCACTCCACTTCTCCGCGCCGCCGAACCGGCGACCCAGCGTCTTCACAACGTCCTCCTCCTCATCGGCGACGATCACGGCCTCGACGGCGCCTGCTTTGGTAACGCTACCGTCGACACACCAAACCTCGATCGCTTCGCGCGAGCAGGCACCCGCTTCGCCAACGCCTTCGCCACCGTCAACTCGTGCTCCCCCAGCCGCGCCGTGATTCTCTCGGGTCTCTACACTCACTCCAATGGCCAGTACGGTCTTGCCCATGCAGAGCATAATCAGCACACACTCGCGTGGGTCCAGACGCTGGAAGTATGTTCACTATGATGAATTTCCTGCCATGGATGAGCTGTATGACCTCAAGAGCGACCGATACGAAATGAGCAACCTCGCGAACGATCCACACGCCGCCGAAGCATTGAAAAACATGAAGGCCGAGCTTGCGAAGTTGCGTCGCCAATATGAATAGCCACCGCGGAAACGCCCTGCTTCAAACGCTGATGCGGGCGGCAGCGCATCAACAGATGCAAACCTTTACAATCCCCAACATTTCCCGGGCTTATCAGTATTCCTCTTATCTGGAGGACTCGATGTCGCGACGACTGTTGGTTCTGTTCTGCACCTTCCTGTTCCTCGCGCCTTGCGCCGCTTCCGCGGCCGACAAACCGCGCGCCATTCTCCTCACCCAATCCGCCGGGTTCGATCACGAGGTCGTGAAGCGCAACAAGGATCAGCCGTCGATCGTCGAGCAGAACTTCGCAACCTTCGCCGAGAAGGTCGGCTTCATCGTTGAGAACACCCGCGAGGCTTCCACGCTCACACCGGACAAGATCAAGTCGGCGAAGCTCATCGTCTTCTACACCACCGGCGAATTGCCGATGACCGAGGAGGCGTTCAAAGCCTTCGATCAGTGGATCAAGGAGGGCGGCTCGTTCATGGGCATCCACCCCGCCACCGACACCTTTCACAAGCCGCCCTTCCACGACACCTACAACAACATCATCAACGGCGAGTTCGAGGATCATCCCTGGCATCAGGAAACCGTCGTCACGCTCAAGGTCCTGGATGACAAACATCCCGCGACAAAAGATTTCCCCAGGGACTTCACCCACCAGGAGGAAATCTATCTTCAGAAAAACTTCGACCCGTCGCAGGTTCACGTCGTTCTGTCGCTGGACATGGAGAAGACGGCGCTGAAGAAGCCGAAGTTCATCCCGATCGCCTGGTGCAAGACCTACGGCAAAGGCAAAGTCTTCTACACATCCCTCGGCCATCGTCCCGACATGTGGAGCCACCCCGCTTACCGCGGTCATGTCACCGGCGCGCTGAAGTGGCTCCTGGATCAGGAGAAGGCGGACGTCGCGCCGAATCCCGATGTCTCCAAGCGTGAAGAGGATATTTCCAGGAAGGCCGCGGGGGAGGAGCACTCGACTCTTCCCACCGTGCCGGAAGGATTCACCATCCGCCCTTTCGTGTCGGCGCCGGACATCCATAGTCCGGCGAGTATGTGCGTCACACCCGATGGGAAAGTCTTCGCCAGCGAAGATGAATACAACACCGGCGGCGGCGTCGCCCCGGGAACATCCCGCGTCAAGCTCTGCATCGATACCAACAACGACGGCAAAGCCGACAAGATCACCACGTTCTGCGAGAAGCTGAATTCCCCGCAAGGAATGACCTTCGCCGGTGGCCTGCTCTATGTCGTCCACGCGCCCTTTCTCACCGCCTTCCGCGATACCAACGGCGACGGAGTGGCCGACACGCGCGACGATCTCATCACCGGCCTCGGACCGATTCCCGAGGGTCTCGTCCACCACGTGCCCTCGGGCGTGCGCATGGCTTCTGATGGTTACCTCTACATCTCCATCGGCGACAAGGGCATCGTCAAAGCGACCGCGAAGGACGGATCGATTGCCGCGGAACTTCATGGTGGCGGCGTCGTCCGCGTTTTTCCCGACGGTACACATCTCGAGATCTTTTCCCACCACACGCGCAACACGTTTGATGTCGCCGTCTCTCCAACTCTCGACCTCTTCACGCGAGACAATACCAACGATGGCGGCGGCTGGTGGAGCCGCGTCACGCAGATGCAGCGGGATGGGGAGTACGGGTATCCCAGCCTCTACATCAACTTCCCCGACGAGATGATTCCGTGCATGGCAGAGTATGGATCAGGCTCGGCAACCGGCGCCATGTACATCGCTGAACCGGGTTTCCCCGGCAGCTACGGCGACTGTCTCTACGCCTGCGATTGGACGCGGGGAATTCTCTATCAGCACGATCTCGTCCGCCGCGGCGCGACCTTCGCCATCTCGCAGAATCAATTCTGCAAAGGCATCACCCCCACGGATGTAGACGTCGATTCCGCGGGAAATATGTATCTCGCCGACTGGGGCCGGCGCGATTGGGGCGCGGCCGGAAAGGTGGGAGCCATCTTCCAAATCCAGCACAAAAATCCAAGCCCCCTGCCGCCGGTTCCAGATCTCACGACCGCGACTTCCAACGATCTTCTCGCCCTCATCGTTTCTCCCAGTCAGATTCGCCGTCGCGAAGCGCTGTGCGAATTGGTGGCGCGATTTTCTCCCGCTCCGCCCGCCATCGAGCGCGCCGGAGAGAGCGGCAAAGCCTTCGCCGCCGAGCGCTCCAACATCGTCAACAGTCTCACCCGCGTCGTCATGAAGCCGGGCGGCCTTCCCGGCCGCATCTCCGCCCTCTTCGCCCTCGCCCGCATTCAAGGCGACGACGCGGCGCGCTCACTGGGTACGTTTGCCTCACTAACCGACATCCGCGAATACGCCCTGCGCGCGCTCGCCGATCGCGACGATCTAACAAGAAACATGAAGCCGGACATCTTTGTCGGCTATCTTAAGGACAACAACCCGCGGGTCCGCACGCAGGCGGCGATCGCGCTTGGTCACATGCACGTGCCCTCCTTTGGCACGGCGCTCCTGACGTTGACCGCCGATCCGGACGTGATGGTCCGGCATGCTGCTCAGCAAGCCCTGCGGCGCCTGAAAGCGATCGACGCTTGCATCCCGGGGCTCGATCCGAAAACTTCGACGGAGATCGTCACGGGCGCGCTTCGCACCCTCCGCACCCTCCACGATCCGAAGACCGTTCAAGCCGTTTCTTCCCTTCTGGATGCGCAGAAATCCACGGCGCTGCGGCAGCAGGCCATTAAGACGCTCGCCTGTCTATACAAAGTGGAAGCCCCCTGGGACGGCTCTTGGTGGACGCCGCGACCCGACACGCGCGGCCCGCACTTCAAGCCGATCGATTGGGCGCAAACCAAAACGGTGGCCGCACGGCTCGGGCGCGCGATCGAGGATCCCGATCCAGCCACCGCAAAGGTTGCGATCTTTCAATGCGGTCTCGCACAGGTTCCTGAAGCGGTTCCCACGCTCTCGCGCATGATCGTCGGCGGCGTCGCCCTGAAGGACGATGCGGCTCGGGCTCTCATCGATTGCAAGAGCGAGTCGCCGGAAGCGTTGTCGGCGCTCGAATATCTCGTTCTCACCGGATCATTCCCGGGCGACATCCGCAACAGCGCCGCCCAATCGCTCGGAGCAATCGAAACCGCGCAGCCCGTCATCGTGCGCCTGCTTCAGAAACTTGATACCACGAAAAATCTTCCCGGTGGCCTGCTCGACAAGCTGGCGGAATCGCTCTCCGCGAAGGCGCCGGCGGCCGACAACGTCACCGCCGTGGGCACGCTTTTGCGGTCGACGCAAGTGAACACCCGCAACGCCGCCGCCACATCGCTCCTCCGTTCGAAAGACGCGAACGTTCGGCAGCGCAACTCGGCGCTCTTCACCTCCGATGATGCCAACCAGGTCGAGTCGCTTCTCAATGCCCTGGCGCACGTGCCCGCGGAACACGCGAAAGTTTATCGCGACAGCATCACGGCGCTCATCAAAGATCAGCGCCCACCCATCCGGCAGGCCGCCACCGTCGCGCTCGGACATCTGGGCGACGCCGGTGCCGTGAAGGATCTTCTCGCCATGGCCTGTCGCGATCCCAATCCCGTCCCGATCGTGACGGCGCTTTCGGAGATCGCGCCCAACGCCACCGCCGACGATCAGATCATGCCGATCGCAGAGCTTCTCGTTGCGACGAGCGTGAAGGCTTCAAAATCAGATGATCACGCAGCGTACAACAAGCTCGTCACCGCCGCGCAGAAGTTCCTGGCCGACCCGCGCGTTCCCACCACGCAAGCCGGCACGCTGCTCTCCCAACTGAAACAACCCGGCGTGATCTCCGAATATCTTCGCACCGAGTCGCTCCCGGCGAAGGATGCGGCAAGCGCCTTCCACACCGCTTTTCCGCCTGAGGAAACGCCCGGCGGCCCGTTCCACCCGTTCAGCGTGGGCGGCAAGGAAATTAAGTGGACCCCCCTGGTTGTGAAAGATCCTCAAGGCAAACAACCGCTCGACATGGCGCCAAGCTCCGTCATGTACCTGACCACGACGATCGAGAGCCCCGTCGCCACCATGGCTCAGCTTTCGGCAGGATCCGATGATGGACTGCAAGTGTGGCTCAATGGAAAATCCGTCCTCGCGAAGGACGCCGACCGCGGCCTCGTGGCGAATGACGACAAGAAGAACGTGCCGCTGATTGCCGGTAAAAACGTCTTCCTGTTCAAGCTCGACAACCACTCGACCGTTTCCGGCATTCAGGCGCGCGTTCGATCGCGCGCCATGGAATTCGATCCCGAGGAAATGACCAAGCTGCTTCCCAAGATCACCGGCGTTTCCCCCACGCGCGGGCGCCAGCTTTTCGAATCCGCCGGCTGCGTGAAATGCCACACCACCGATCTTCACGAAGAGCAGAAAGGCCCCTACCTCGGCGACGCCGGCGCCAAATTCCCCGCCGCCCATCTCGTCGAATCCATCCTCCGCCCCAGCCTCAAGATCGCCCAGGGCTTCCAGTCCGAGCGCATCATCATCAAGGACAAGGCCGGCGCCACCGAATACGCCGGCTTTCCCGTCAAGGAATCCGCCGACGACGTTCAGCTCCGCGACCTCACCGGCAAAGTTTCCGTCATCAAGAAGACCGCCATCACCAAGCGAATCCCCATGCCTGGCTCCATCATGCCCGATGGCTTGGCCGAACCGATGACCCTCGACGACTTCGGCAGCCTGCTGGCGTACCTGGCATCCCTTAAGTAGCTCTTACCGCACTCCCATCAACAGCTCCATCGTCAACTGATCGAGCTTCTCGTACGGCAGCGGCGCCTTCGCCAGCTCCACTCGGTCCAGCGGCGCCGCAAGAAGCTTCTTCGCATTCCCGTCGCTGAACCTTTTCGTCAGCTTGCCGATCGGGTCTTCCACGTTGATCTGCTTGAGAAGCCCCTGAATCTCGCGGTCCGCGTTCCATTTTGCCGATTTTTCTTTTAGAACCATGTAGGTCCGCATGCAGCCGCGGGCAAAGGCTTTCACATCTTCATAGTCGCTCGTTCGCAGCGCGTGGGCATCGAAGTGTCGCGGGCCGTTGTACTTGTAATCCTCCAGCAGCTTCACCAGAAAAAACGCGTGTTTGAGATTCGCCTGACCGAAGCGGAAGTCCTGATCGTACCGCCCGAATTCCTGATCGTTCAGATCAATGTGAAAGAGCTTCCCCGCCTCCAGCGCGGCCGCAACCTGGTGCACAAAGTTCAAGCCCGCCATGTGCTCGTGCGCCACCTCCGGGTTGACCCCGCACATTTCCGGATGATCCAGCGTCGGGATAAACCCGAGATACGATCCCGTGACGGCAAAATACATATGTCCGCGCGGCTCATTGGGCTTGGCCTCGAACGCGAACCGGTAGCCGTACTTTTGCGAGATTGAGTATTCGCAGAGAAAGTTGATGGCTTCACGAAATCGCTTCACCGCTTTGAGCGGATCCTTCGTCGCATCCGATTCCGCTCCTTCGCGTCCGCCCCAGAACACGTAAGTCTTCGCGCCAAACTCCGCGCCAAGGTCCATCGCCCGCATCGTCTTCTGAACTGCGTAAGCTCGAATCCGCGCGTGGTTGCTGGTGAAAGCACCGTCCTTGAAAACGGGATCGGAGAACAGATTGGTCGTGGCCATCGGCACAACCAGCCCGTTGTTCTTGAGCGCTTTCTTAAAATCCTTCTTGATCTGGTCCGCCTCGCCGGTTGTCGCGTCGATCGGAATCAGATCATTATCATGAAAGTTCAAGCCATAGGCGCCGACGTCGCCAAGCATGTCGCAGATCTGCACCGGGTTGATCGGCTCGCGTGTCGGCCCCCCAAACGGATCGCGCCCCACGTTCCCCACCGTCCACAGACCGAACGTAAACTTCAATTTGGGATCAGGATCGAAACTCGCCATGTTTTGCTTCCTTTTAAGCAGGATTTACCGCCCATCGGGCGCGAGTGTCCATGAATTGACTCTTCCGTCAAGCCGCCCGGCGATTGGTGCGTTGCCCGAAATCGACCGATAATTCCTGAGAGTGACGACGCCTTCCTCTATTCCGCCCGGCCTGACTCCCGATCAGCTCCGCGCGCTTGCCGAGGCCCGCGCGCGAGGCGCAAAGATCCGCCGCGCCATTACGATCGCTTACTTCGACTTCTGGAGCGTCGGGATCTTCGGCGCGCTGACTCTTCTCGGATCGCTGCTGTCGTTCAGTTGGCCCGGCCTGCTCGTCGGCATCGCCATGGTGACCGTCGCGATTGTGGAATTCCGCGCCGCGCAGGAACTGAAGAAACTGGATCCGACCGCCCCAAGGCGCCTTGCGATCAACCAACTCTTCTTCGGCCTCACCCTGTTCACTTACGCCGCGTACACTCTCTTCGTCGGCCTGCGCGATCCCGGCCAATACTCCGGCATTCTCGCCAGCCAAATGCCCCCGGAACTCGCCGACTCCAGCATGGTCGGTTCCATCAACGACATCACAAAGCTCATCCTGATTTTGCTCTACGGCACACTCGCGCTCGTTGCTGTAACAGTCCAAGGCGGCACCGCGCTCTTCTATTTCTCCCGCGCCAAATATGTGAACATCTACCTCGCAAGCACCCCCGACTGGGTTCTTCAGGCACAGAGATCGGGCCTGCCTCTGTAGCGATTCAGCACATCCCATCGAACGCGCGCGCATGAAAACAAAAGAGGTGGAACAAGAAGAGGGACGGGAGCCCTTCCATGATCCCCTGCGCGCATGGGAACAAAAGAAGGGGGAACAAGAAGAGGGACGGGAGCTCTTCCATAATCCCGCGTCGAACCACGAAATCCGGGGGAACAAGAAGGGGGACGGGAGCTCTTCCATCATCCCTTCAAACCATGTTGACTTCGCATCGCGCGTGCGCGCACTGTACGATGCCGCCTCATTGATCGGGCATGAATACACGCAGCGACAACGTCGGCGATGAAGCGCAATCGCGGAACAGCGCGTCGGGTCGCCGTGCGGCGATGCTGGCGCTGATCCTGGCTACCGTATTCTGGGGGTGCGGATTTACCTGGGCAAAGAGCGCGGGCGAGACGATCAATGCCGCCTCCGGCCTGCAACCCGGCGCGCCGCTGGGGCCGATCTGGGTGCTCGCGATGCGCTTCACGGCGGGCGGTCTTTTGTGGCTGATGTTGTTCCCCTCCGCGCGCCGAGGCTGGCAAGTTCAGGACGTCAGCCGCTCGATCATCCTCGGCCTGGTGCTCTCCACCGGGATGGTCATCCAGCATCTCGGCCTCGACCGGACATCCGAAGCCGTCAGCGCATTTCTCACCAGCCTCACCATTCTCTTTGTGCCCATGATGATGACGCTGATCCTGCGGCGTCCGCCGCGTGCGATGATATGGATGGGAGTCGTGCTCGCGACGGCCGGCGTCTGGCTGATGACCGGCGCGGCGCCCAGCGGGTTCGGCGTTGGCGAAGTGCTCGGTGTCGCCTGCGCCGTCTCCTATTCGGTCGACATCATCATCATCAACTACCTCATCACTCCGGAACGGGCGTCGCGCGTGACCGCCGGGCAGTTCCTGGTCGTGGGCCTGACGAGCATCTTCATTTGTCTATTTCTCACACAGGGTCGATCGTCGCTGGCCCGCGCTCCCGCTCTGCTCATGCACCGCGACGTCGGCCTGAACGTCCTGCTGCTGACCGTCTTCCCCACCCTCGCCGCATTCGGCCTTCAGTTCCGATTTCAGCCCAGGATCGACCCCTCCCGCGCTGCGCTCGTCTACCTGATGGAGCCGATCTTCGCCTCTCTCTTCGCCCTCATCATGACCGGCCGCGGCTTGGCAACGATCGCAATCGCCGGGGCCGCGCTCATCATCGTCGCGAACGGCCTCGTCGAAGCTGTCAGCGCCCGGGCGGGCAGCACAGAAAAAGGTCTGGTCCCTGTGCACGTGGGCTCCGCCATCATCGATTGAGCAGGCTCAACACACTCGAGAATATTTTTCCGGTTCGCAGGCACGCCGGAAGTAGATATATAATGCACCACGCGCAGGATCGGGATGCGCACGAATCTCTCTCCCTCCGACAGCGGTCCGGCGTGCCCTCTCCGGACCGCTGTTCATCGAGAATCCCCGCACATACAAAAAACAGGGGCCGGTCGTAAAACCGGCCCCTGTTTTATTGAATTTTCGCTCGCCGGATCGTCTGGTCGTCATGCCACGATGTAACCAAAATCCTTGTGCGTTTCGGTCTGTCCGCTCTTCAGCGTGAACAGATAAAACCCTCCCGCCGGACGGGTAAACGTGGCCTTGGCAATCGTCGCGACAACGCGGAACGTGCCGGCGGCGACATTGAACCGATAGAAGCCGCTCGCATCCGTCGAAGTGTTCACTTCGCCCGTGTCAAAGACGCCGTTGGCGTTGGCATCCACGAAGATCTGCGTCGACTCCCGAACCGACTCGCCCGAATCTCGGATTGCGTTGCGATTCTTATCGTTGAAGACGACGCCCTTGATCAGCACCCGGTTGGTGTCGCCAAAGTTAAAGCCGGTATAGCTCGCGCCCCGCGCCGCGACGGTCACCTTTCGATAACCCCGGTTGGGCGCAAGCCCGCGAAATCCCGCGAGCGGCAGATGCCGAATCTGGTGGATCCCTAGGGACGTCGTGAAGCTGTAGCTTCCGTTGCCGTTGGTCTTGGTCCACGGCTCCTTCTTATCCAGCACGCCGTCCTTATCGTAGTCGATCCAGACGCGAACGCCTTTGATCCCCTGCTCGCTCGCGTCGCGAACGCCGTTGACGTTGCCGTCGTTGTAAATGTTCCCGCGAATGAGCGGGTTCTGCGTAACGCCAAAGCTCCCGGCAAGTGATGTCTCGTTTTCCAGCACGGTGACGGTAAACGAATCCTGCGTCGTCTGCCGATACGCGCTGCTCGGCGCAAGCTGCCGAATCATATGATCGCCCGCGGGAAGCCAGAAGAGCTGGAAGATTCCCTTCGTATCGGTGACTGTTCGAACTTCGTTCGCATCCATCTGACTGTTCTTGTTGGCATCTTCGTACACGGTCCAACCCAGCGCGCCCGATTCCTGTCCCCTGGCCTGCCCGCCGTCCCCGTTCAAGTCATTGAAAACATGCCCGGTGACAATACCGCCCGGATTGCCAATGTCATTGTTGACGATCCCCTTCCAGATGTCCGGCGTGTGCGCCTGCAGCGACCAGAAGCTGGTCCCTTGGTAGCCCCCCGGGCTGGTCCCGCTGGCGTCGTCGATCAGACCGCGATACCAACTGTTGATCATGCTCGTGGTCGTGCGCTCCGTTGCGGTGTTGTAGCCCTGACCCGTCGGAACGATCGGCCGGGCCCACTCCGGATGACCTTTCGCGCGGAATCCATCATACAGCTTCTTCCATTCGGTGTTCATGTCCGAAATCATCTTGCCCGGCGAGTTATTCGCGCGGGTAATCGTCACCCAGTAATCCTGAGGCATATGAACGTCCACGTACTTGCTGTAAGCCTCCCACGGGATCTTGGTATGCAGACTGATATACGGAAACGACGACAGCGCCATAAACGTGTTGGGATACTTCGCGCGGACGGCCTGACAGTAATCCTCCGCAATCGCGCTGTTGTTCGGGACCGCTTCGATCTGCCCTTCCGCATCAATGACAAGTCCATCCGCCCCAAGGGAAAGGATGTCCAAGGCCACCTTCTTCTCAATCGCAGGGATGCTGGAGCTTCCGCGACCCGTGGTGGAACCGCCGCCATAGACAAACTGGTAGCCGAATACTTTGATGCCTTGAGCGTGAAACGTATCGATCAGCTCGCGGTTGAACTGGGTCCATGACCCGACGGTCGGCGAGCCTTTGCCGTCGCCGTAATTGAGCAGTGGACCATTGTCCCCATCACCCGCCTTGAAGATAACCCAGCGGAACCCCGCGCTCTTCATCGTCTGCGCCAACCCGAGGACGGTCTTGGCGCCAACGTTTTTCATCGCGGTCGGCACCTGCCAGATGAAATCGCCCTTGCCCATGTTGGCCGGATCGATCCCGGTGGCGGTGAGCGCCAGATGCCGCCGTGCCTCCAGCGGCTCAACCGCTGCCGCCACAGTGCGAGCCCTCTTGGCAGGGACAGATTTTCCGCGACGCTTACCCCAGAACTTCAACAACATATAGCCTCTTTAGTGTGAAATGGCCCGCTCTTGCCCGGCTTCAGACGGGAAATCGCCTACCGCAATTATCGCTGCCGAACCTAACCGTTCAAGTAATAGTGTGATTCATAACGGTCCAAGTTTCACGAAGATTCCCGCAGACCCGAATTTTATCGCAAATCGGTCTCGTTGAATTTCTTCAAACATCCCCAGGAACGCCCATTTCAGCGGCGCGGCCCGCTTTCAGCCGGTCAGGTCTTGCACTTTGTCCCACTTGGTAGGTTGAGCAAGACCGGCAAACCACGTAAAATTGGCGGGCTTCACGGATGCGACCACACTCACGGACGAGGATCGGACAGCGGATGCGCCCAAAAAGGTGGATGATCGCCCCCGTGCATGCAGGGGCAACCGAGCTGGCTTCGAGGCTGAAAACCTCCACGGTTATAGCGCAAGTCCTGATCAACCGCGGGATTACGGATAGCGAAGACTGCTTTAGATTCCTTCAACCAACCCTCAAGTGCCTGCATGAGCCCGGCTTGATCGCCAACATCCATAAGGCCGCGGCAAGGATTGCCGACGCCATCCGCGACCGCCAGCAGATCGTCATCTACGGCGACTACGACGTTGACGGGATCACTGCCACCGCCATCCTCTGGCACGCGATCCGGATTTTGGGCGGGAATGTCGACTTCTACATCCCCCACCGAATCGACGAGGGTTATGGCCTGAACACCGCCGCGATCAACGAAATCATCGATCGCGGCGCCCGACTGATCGTAACCGTGGATTGTGGCGTAACCGCCGTCGAGCAGGGCCGCGTCGCTCAAGAACGCGGGGTGGATCTGATCATCACCGATCATCACGAATGGCATCAGGCGCCGCCCTCGCTTACGGATGGTCAAACCGCCCGGGACCCCATCTTTCCCAAGGCTTACACAATCGTACATCCGCGCCTGTTGCGCGATGATGCCGGCCATGAAGTCAATTACCCCAACCCGCATCTCTGCGGCGCGGGCGTCGCCTTCAAACTCGCCTGGGCGATTGGCCAATCTTGCAACGGCGCGGCTCGTGTCAGCGAGGAGTTTAGAAATTATCTCATCGAAGCGACCGCGCTGGCCGCGCTGGGCACGATCGCCGACGTGGTCCCGCTGGTTGGCGAGAACCGGATCCTCGGCCGCTTCGGTTTGGGCGGATTAAAGGCTTCCAAGCTCACGGGGATTCGAGCGCTCATCGCATCGGCAGGATTGACCGGCCAGGAACTGGATAGTTTTCATGTGGGATTCCTGCTCGCGCCACGCCTGAACGCCTGCGGACGGATGGGCCACGCACGGTTGGCCGTCGAGATGCTGACGCTCGCGGATGAAGCACGGGCGCTCGAAATCGCAACCTATCTCGAGCAGCAGAACCGCGAGCGGCAAGCAATCGAGCGCCAGATCGTCGAGCAGGCGATCGAGATGGTTCAAGAGCAGAAAATGGACCAGGACAACTGCCGCGCTATCGTACTCGCCTCCGACCAGTGGCACCCGGGCGTCATCGGGATCGTCGCGTCGAGGTTGGTCGAGAGATTCTGCCGCCCAACGCTGCTCGTCGGCTTCAACGAACATGGCATCGGTCAAGGCTCCGGCCGATCAATCAGCGGATTCCATCTCGCCAAGGCATTGGAAGCCTGCGGCGAACATCTCCAATCCTACGGCGGTCACGAGATGGCCGCCGGTCTGAAAGTGCTGCCGGAGAATTTCGAAAAGTTCCAATCATGCTTTTGCGCGTATGCAAACGAACATCTCGGCCCCGAGCATCTGATCCCCGAGCTCAAGCTCGATGCCCAGGCGGAACTGAAAAACGTCACCCCCGCCATGGTGGATGAGCTGCGCCGCCTCGCGCCCTTCGGACATGGAAACCGAAAGCCCGTCTTCTGCATCAAGGGCGCCGAACTCGCCGCCGCACCGAGGCGGGTGGGGAAGACCGGCGATCACCTCCAACTCTTCATCCGCCAGGGCAACGCCACCATGAAAGCCATCGCCTTCAACGCCGGCAGTCTCTTCGAGAGACTCCAATCCGGCGTCAAGATCGACCTCGCCTTCGAGCCCACCCTCAACACCTACAACGGGTACACCAATGTCGAGTTGGAAGTAAAGGATTTGCAGTTCCCAACGCGCTAGCGCTCCGTCAACACTCCACCCTTGTCAAACCCACCAAATACGAAATCGGAAGCACGAAATCCGAAACAAGCACCCAATGCCAATTCTTTAAATCGGGCGTTTGGAGTTTTCTTCTTGCTGTTTTGGCGTGATTGTTCCGAGTTTCGTGCTTCGGATTTCGCGATTGAAAACTTCGCGCCCGCGAAAGAATCAGCCAAATGCCAATAAGGATGTCCAATCCATGCCCCATCCCTCTAAAATCATGGAATACGAGAAGATTTTGCGAGATTTCCTATGGCAGATCAGAGACAATGACGCTGCGCTGCAAACGGTTTAGCTGCCGGCGCTTTTGTTGCTTAAACCTCTGGAGGGTTTATGTCTCGTCGGCTCGTCCAAGCCGTCCTTGTGGTTCTTTGCTCGCCTCTTTGCGTGCTCGCGCAACAGCCGCCCCCGGGACCCATTCCGACTCCCATTCCAAAAGCGACCGCGACACCGATCGGCCTGAACCCAATTGCCTCCGGTCTTACCGCGCCGGTGGATCTGGCATTCGCGCCCGGTGATGCCTCCCGCATGTTCGTCGTCGAGCAGCCGGGCCAAATCAAAATCGTGCAGGGCGGCGCCGTGCTGCCGACCCCGTTTCTCGACCTCATCGGCACAATCGTCCCGATGCGCGCCGGCTACGATGAGCGCGGCTTGCTCGGTCTCGCGTTCGATCCCAAGTTCAATGATTCGACCAGCACCGGCTTTCACCGTTTGTTTACGTGGGAAAGTCTCCCGACAGCGCCAAATCCCACCTATCCCCTGACCACGCCCGGATCGCTCGATCACCAACAGGCGCTCGTGAGCTACAAGATCAGCCTCGCCAATCCAAACCTGGTCGATGTCTCCACCCGCCAGATCATTTATCGCACCGATCACCCATCGTTCAACCACGACGGCGGATCCATCGCGTTCGGGCCCGGCGGTTACCTCTATCTCGGTGAAGGCGACGGGGGCGGTTCCAATGACTTCAACAGCGGCACCAACACCGGACACAATCCCGCCATCGGAAACGCCCAGGACGTCAACTCGCCCCTCGGCAAGATCCACCGCATCGACGTTTACGGAAACAACTCCGCCAACGGACTTTACGGCATCCCTGCGGACAACCCGTTTGCCGCCGGCGGCGGGATTAAGGAGATCTATGCCAGAGGTTTCCGAAACCCATACCGCTTCAGCTTCGACGGCAACAGCCTGATCGTCGCCGACGTCGGGCAGAACAACATCGAGGAGATCGACAAGGATGTCGTGCTCGGCGGAAATTATGGATGGAACGTCAAAGAGGGAACCTTCGCGTTCAACCCCTCAAATGGCACTATCGGCGCGAGCCAGCCCGGCTCCCCCGCCGGATTGCTCGATCCGGCGGCGCAGTATGACCATGATGAGGGCATCGCCATCGTCGGCGGGTTTGTCTATCACGGCGCCAAGATGCCGTTCCTCGAAGGCAAATATGTTTTCGGCGATTTCTCCAAGTCCTTCAGCTCACCCCAGGGACGGTTGTTTTTCGCTGATCTGAATAATGGAAACATCCGCGAGTTCGCGCAGACCAACGGCGATTTGCCGCTCGGCATGTTCGTCAAAGGAATGGGCCGCGGACCCAACGGCGAAATCTATCTCCTGGCGTCCACAGTCCTCGCCCCGACCGGCGCCACCGGGCAAATCTTCGAGTTCATCCCCGAGCCCGCGAGCCTCGGACTCGTCGGATTTGCATTAATTTTCACGGGTCGGAGAAGGCGCCCGGCGCAAGCGGTTTAATCAGGCAAGTCGTTGAATGAAATTTCTAATCAACCAACCTCCACCCGCGAGTTCCCAACCGGCTTGGTCGCTTCAACGACCATGTCTCCCAGTTGTTCAGAGATCTTAAATGAGTTCCGGAAAGTCCATGCGGAAGCGGTGTTTGCTGGCGGCGATCGCGCTCGTCGCGCGCGGCGCATGGGCGGGTGAAGCCTCGCTCAATCCCGCCAAAGACAACTCGATGTGGAACGACACGCCGACAGAACTCAGCAGCGGTCTGGGTCCTTATCTCTTCGTCGGCGCCAACGCGCAGCTCAGCGTCCGCCGCGGCCTAATTGCATTTGATCTTCCCGCCGCCGTGCCAACTAACGCGATCGTAACATCCGCATCAATGACGGTGAACGTCTCCAAGGCGCGAGGCACCGCCAACATCGAGTTGCACAAACTCACGAAAAACTGGGGTGAAGGCGCTTCCGATGCCGGGGACCCCGGAGGCGGCGGCGTCCCAGCGGCACCGGGCGATGCAACCTGGATCCACAACTTCTACAACACCTCCTCTTGGACCACGCCCGGCGGAGATTTTTCACCCACGATCAGCGGCACCGCCAGCCTCGGAAACGGTTTGGCCGAATTCACCGGCACTCAAATGGCAACCGATATCCAAGGCTGGATGAGCAACCCATCCACGAACTTCGGCTGGCTTCTCAAGGCCGAGCTTGAAGGCTCGCCGTTCACGGTTCAGCGAGTCGATTCTCTCCAGAATTCAACACCCGAAAATCGCCCGACACTAAAGGTCATCTACAACGCATCCACTTGGAACACCGGCGCCGGTGTCTGGTCCGGCGCCGGAAACTGGAACTTCGGCGTCGCCGGCGGTATCGGAGCCGAAGCGAACTTCTCCTTCCAGTCCGGCCCCCCGTTCAACAGCATCGCCGTCTCCGTCGACGGAACCAAAACGGTCGGGACAATCAACTTCGCCAGCAGCAATTCCTACACCCTCGCCGGCTCCGCAATCACGCTCGATCGCGCGGGTGGAATAACCAACATCAATTTGACCCAAGGCTCACATCAAATCGGCTCCGCGCTCAACCTCAACCGCAACACGAATTTCAACATCGCTGCCGGCTCAACGCTGACGGTCACCGGGACAATGACCGCCGCCTCGGGCATCGCAATCACCAAGCTGGGCGATGGCAGCGTCAAGCTAAACAACGTTCGCGCCGACGCTTTGAACGTCGCGGCCGGGCGGATGATGATCCCGCCCAACGGCGGAGACAGTGGCGTGAGCCGTCTCAACACGCTAATCATCGACTCCTCAGCAGCGCTCGATCTAAACGACAACGATCTCGTCGTAAACAACGGCAACTTCGCCGACATCCAAGCCCTCGTCTTGAACGGCTACCGAGCCGCACCCGACTCCACCGCAACAGGAATCGTCTCCGGCACCAGCCAAACCATCCACACCGGCACCACCATCCTCGCCCTCTTCAACAACGCCCTCGCAGGCTTCACCGACTACCCCTTCGGCAGCGGCAATTCCATTGCCACGGGTGCCATCGCAGGAAAATACACCTACATCGGCGACACCAACTACGACGGCCAAGTGAGCGCGCAAGACTACACCGCCATCGACGCCAACATCGGAACCAGCGTCGATCCCGGAATCTCCTGGTTCTACGGCGACACCAACTTCGATGGCAAC